>JBAOHN010000001.1:0-282533 GCA_037045385.1 Baekduia sp.
TAGCGCTGAGCTGGCCCCGGGCGAGCAGGTGGTGAGGAGGCCGGAGGAGCGAAAGGGAGCGACCTGACGGGTCGTGACCGCATCGCGACGACGAGCCTCGTCGCCAGATGCGACGCCCGCGGCCTGCTCAGAGCCTCTCGAAGCCGCGCACGCGCTCCCAGTCGGTGACGGCGGCGTTGAAGGCGGCGAGTTCGACGTCGGCGTTGTTGACGTAGTGGTCGACGACCTCGTCGCCGAAGGCGGCGCGGGCGAGTGTGCTGGCGGCGAACGCCTCACGTGCTTCGAGCAGGGTCGACGGGACACGCTCGTGGTCGGTGTCCTCGTAGGCGTTGCCCGGGAGCGCGGGGCCGGGTTCGAGGCCGCGCTCGACGCCGTCGAGGCCGGCCGCGATCAGTGCCGAGATCGCTAGGTAGGGGTTGACGTCACCACCGGGGATCCGGCACTCGACGCGCCTGCCTTCGCCGTGGCCGACGACGCGGAAGCCGCAGGTGCGATTGTCGTCACCCCAGGCGATCGTCGTCGGCGCGAACGACCCGGCGGCGAACCGCTTGTACGAGTTGATGTTCGGCGCGAAGAACAGCGTCAGCTCGCGCGCGCCGGCGATCAGGCCACCGAGGAACGCCTGGAAGACGCTGTCGTCGGCGGCGAACACGTTCTTGCCGCCGTCCTGCTGCGCGATCGATAGGTGCAGGTGGCACGAGTTGCCCTCGCGCTCGTCGTACTTCGCCATGAACGTGATCGAGCAGCCCTCCTGGGCGGCGATCTCCTTCGCGCCGTTCTTGTAGAGCGTGTGGCGGTCGCAGGTCGCGAGCGCGTCCGAGTAGCGGAAGTTGATCTCGTGCTGGCCGAGGTTGCACTCGCCCTTTGAGTCCTCGACGACCATCCCGGCGCCGGCCATCTCGTTGCGGATCCGCCGGATCAGCGGCTCGAGCCGGGCGGTGCCGAGCATCGAGTAGTCGACGTTGTAACGGTTCGCGCCGGTCAGTCCGTGGTAGTTCGAGTCCCACGCCTGCTCGTAGGTGTCCTCGAAGACGATGAACTCGAGCTCCGAGCCGGCGTTCGCCATCCAGCCGCGCTCTGAGAGCCTGTCGAGCTGGCCGCGCAGGATCTGCCGCGGCGACGGTGCGACCGGTGAGCCATCTGGCCACTTCACATCGCAGAGCACCGCAACCGTGCCCGGCGTGCCAGGGGATCGGGCAGAGCGTCGAGAGGTCGGCGACCAGCTCGAAGTCGCCGTAGCCGCGATCCCAGGAAGCGAGCGCGTAGCCGCCGACCGTGTTCATCTCGACATCGACCGCCAGCAGGTAGTTGCAGGCCTCCGCTCCGTGCTCGGCGACCGTGTCCAGGAAGTGGCCGACGTGCATGCGCTTGCCCTGGAAGCGGCCCTGCATGTCTGCCATCCCGATCAGGACGGTGTCGATCTCGCCGCGGCCTGCGGCCTCCCGGAGCTCGTCGAGCGTCATCGCCCGCGCACGCTACATCCTTGCGCCGGCCGGGTGGGGGAGGCGTAGGATCGGACGCGGTCGCGGGGGTCAGTCTGGGATCGAGTAGTACTGGCCAGCCGAGAAATCCCGTGCTCGGGATGCGGGCCAGACGTTCTCGGGCGGCACGGCCCAGTCGGGGTCGTTCCACCGCTCGATCGGCACCAAGGTGTTCGAACCCCACCGCAAGAAGGAGATCCCGGTCCAACAGTGCCCGTCCGGGGCGGCGAAGGGTGTTCCGAAGACCGCTGCGAGCTTTGGGGCGACCCGCCTCGATCCGAACCGGCGGCTGAACTTGCGCTCGTAGTGGAGCACGACATCCTCAGGCGTGTATCGCGCACCGAACCGCCTGTAGACGTTCTCCAGGCGGCGGGCGTGGGCTTCGAGTTCGCTCTGGGTGAGCTTGCGGACGACAGCCATCGAGCTGGGCTCGAACACGCGCCGCGAGACGTGCGCGTAGTGGTTGCGGGCTGCGATGACGTCGAATGCGTCGGCCAAGACCTTTTCGCGTCGCGCCCGCTCTGCGGCCTCGTGCTCTGCTAGCTCGGCCTCACCGCGGTTGTCCTCGAACCAGCTGAGAACCTCGTGCTCGGTGACTCGGAGGCCGGGGCTCTCTGGGAGTGGGAAGTTGCGGCCGATGACAATGCAGCGGTTGCGGTAGGTGCCTGCCGAGTGGTTGGCGCGTCCGAGGGCGTCGGTCAGGATCGCGGAGCTCTCGCAGTCGGCCAGCGGCACATGCTCGATCATCGCCGGAGCGATCGGTGACCGCTGCCCGCTGATGTCGACGTGCTCGATTCGACCATCGCTCGTGCGCGTGTAGAAGGGGCCGGTCATGGGTGTCCTAGAAGTCGGCATCATCAGACTGACCTTGAGGTAGGTCAAGGACGCGGCGGACCTGCCGATTCCCGGGAAGTAATGGAGCGTCACGCCCAGCGAATGCCGCTGCTCCTGACCGTCGTTCTGACCACGTCGGTGGTGGCGTCGTTTGCGCTGCACGGGTTCAACACGTGGGATTGGACCACGCTCCTGCTCCTGACGGCCGGGGCGGTGCTCGCTGACTTCACCGCGATCGAGACAGAAAACCTCTGGCTCTCCGGCGCGATGGTGTGTCTGGTGCTAGCCGCCGTGATTCTCGGGCCAGCTCCGACCGTCGTCGCCGGCGTGACCGCGATGACGGTCAGCGGTGCGGCGCGGTTGCGATCGGCTGACCGGCCGCCGCTGATCATGCTGTACGCCAACGTCGCCTGGTACGCCGCGTTCTGCTTCGCGGCCGGCCTCGCAGCGCATCTCGTTGCATTGACAGCGGACGACACCACGATGGCGACGGTGGCCGCCGTCATCGTCGCCTATCTGGTCGCCACGGGGCTCAACTTCTGTTTCCACGCCTACGACGTCAAGGTCTTCAAGGGCATCGGCGTCCGCGAGCAGTTCGAGGGCCTGTTGGTGCCGATTCTCAGCTCGGAGGCCGCGAGCCTGTTCCTCACCTGTGCTGCGGCTGCGGTGTATTTCGAACTCGGCGTGGCGGGCTTCGCTGCGGCCGGCGCTGCCCTGCTCCTGTTTTCGTGGCAGACCCTCAAGAACCTCAAGCTGCGCGATGCGAACGCGGACCTCGAGAAGGTCAACGCGCGGCTGGAGCTGAGCAACCTTCAGCAGGTCGTGCACTCGCTACGGATCTTGGCGATGCGCGACGAACTGACCGCAGGCCACTCGGCCGCCGTCGGTCGTTATGTCCGGAAGTTCGCGCAGCACCTCGATGTGCCCGAGCATCAGTGGCCTACCTATCACCGTGCTGCGGTGCTCCACGACATCGGCAAGATGGCCGTACCCGAGGCGATCCTCCAGGCGCCGCGGAAGCCGACGGACGCAGAGTGGGAGATCCTGCGCACTCATCCCGATCAGGGCGCGGAGATCACAGGGCGAATCGACGGTTTCCAGGAGGTCGCGGAGATCATCCGCTGCCACCACGAGTACTTCGACGGCGGCGGCTATCCGCGCAAGCTGAGCGGCGAGGAGATCCCGTTGTGCTCACGGATGATCGGCATCGCTGATGCCTACGACGTGATGACCGCGAGGGCGATCTACCGCGACCCGAAGAGTCACGCCGACGCTGCGAGCGAACTTCGGCGTTGTTCCGGCACCCAGTTCGATCCGGACCTGGTCGAGCCGTTCATCAAGATGCTCGAGGATGACCCGAGCATCCTCTACGCCCACGCCGGCGACGAGGAGTTCGAGGACGAGCTCAGTCTTCTCCTCGGGCAGCCGGCGATACCGGTTGCGCCCCCCGAACCGGGGCCGCAGGTCCTTCGCGCTGCTGCATGACGGCCGTCAAAGCTTGACCCGGGTTTGACCGCCCGGTAGTCAAGAATTACGCTGCAGGCGCACCGAAACGGCACCGGGGGTTCAGATCGGCGCCGTTTCTGTGCTTGTGGGCCCACACCCCAGCACATGAGGGAGGCCAGCATGGCGTTTCGTCACTAAGCACTAGGTTGCCGTTCCAGCGGCAACCACGGAAGCGCCCTACGGGGCGCTTCCGTCGTTATCGGCAGTTCGGCGACGAACCTTTAGTCCCGGACGGTCGTCCAACACCCGCGGCGGCGCCCGGTAGTTTGGCGCGATGCCTTCGCCGCCCACGGCAGACGCGCCCGCAGCTGAAGTCCTGAGGAACCCCGGCTTTCGTCAGCTGCTGATCACTTATGGAATCAACGAGTTCGGCGACAACTTCGCGCTGATCGCCCTCGCGGTTCTGATCTACGACAAGACATCCTCACCGCTCGCGGTGACCGCCGTCTTCATCTGCTCGAAGTTCTTGCCGGCACTCGTGGCACCAGCATTGACGGCGCGCCTCGCCCCGATCCGCGTCGCTCGGACCTTGCCGGTCCTGTACCTGCTCGAGGCGGCGTGTTTCGCCGGTCTTGCGACCCTTGCGATGCATCACCCGAGGCTCGGCTACCTGCTGCCGCTTGCCGCGCTCGACGGCGTGCTTGCACTGACAGGCCGCGGCCTGTCCCGCGGGGTCTTGGCGACGGTGCTGACGCCTGAAGGGATGCTCCGCAAGGGCAACGCGATCCTCAACAACGTGTTCGCGGTTGTCAGCGTCGCCGGCCCCGTGGCGGCCGTCGGAGTGCTCACGATCGGTTCGCCCGCGGCGGCACTGTGGATCGACGCTGCCTCGTTCGTGCTCGCGGCGCTGGTTCTGGTCGCAGGCGGCGAGCACCTACCGGCAGCGGAGGTCGACGAGCGCCCTGAGCGCTCAGGATCTCGAGCACGCGAAGGCCTGCGCCACGTGTGGGAGCGACCGGCGGCACGCCGCCTCATTGTCGGGCAGGCGGCCGCGATCGCGTTCTTCACGATGGTCGTCCCGATCGAGGTCGTCTATGCCAAGGATGCGATCGACGCTGGCGCAAACGCGTTCGGTTGGCTGCTCGCGGCGTGGGGGCTCGGGATCGTGATCGGGTCTGCGATCTTCACGCGCGCCCACGACTACAACATCGCCGTCATGATCGCCGGATCGACCGGCCTGATCGCGATCGGGTACGGAGGCCTCGCCCTCGCCCCGACGTTGGTCTGGGCGTGCGGGGCGAGTGTGATCGGCGGCATCGGAAACGGGATGCAATGGGTGTCGGTCATGACCGCGCTTCAGGAAGCCGTCGAGCGAGAGTTCTACGCACGGGCGTCCGGGCTGTTGGAGGCAGTCGCCGAGGTCGTCCCAGGCGCAGCGTTCATCGCAGGCGGCGTGCTCACGACCGTCCTTGGCTCACGGGAGGCGTTTGCGATCGCCGCGGTCGGAGTGGCAGCGATCGCCGCGTACTGGTCGGTGCGGCCGATCGTGCACGTCGCGTCGACCTAGCCTTGCGCCGGCCGGGTGGGGGAGGCGTAGGATCGGACCATGAGCGCCACCGACACGACCGTCATCGACCGCAAGCGGATCGCTGAGCTGACAGAACGCGAGACCGCGCGCCTCAACGAGGCCACGAAAGGGTCCGGCGAGATGTACGAGCGCGCGAAGCGCCACCTCGCGTCCGGCGTCGCCTCCAGCTACCAGGTCCGCGACCCGTGGCCGATCTACCTCGAACGCGGGGCAGGGGCGAAGGTCTGGGATGTCGACGGCAACGAGATGTACGACTTCCACAACGGCTTCGGCTCGATGGTGCAGGGCCACGCGCACCCGGCGATCGGCCACGCGATCCGCGAGCGCTACGACATGGGCACGCACTTCGCGGCGCCGACCGAGGACGCGATCGTCGTCGGTGACGAACTCGCCCGCCGCTGGGGCCTGCCGAAGTGGCGCTACACGAACTCCGGCTCGGAGGCGACGATGGACGCGATCCGGATCGCTCGCGCCCACACCGGCCGCGACGACGTGATGAAGATCTTCGGCTCCTACCACGGCCACCACGACACGGTGATGGTTTCGATCGGCGTCGAGTACGACCGGATCGGTGACGCCGACGCGCCATCGTCGCTTCCGTACGGCGGCGGCATCCCGCAGTCGACGGTCGACCTCGTCCACGCCGTCCACTTCAACAACGCCGAGTCGATGGAGAAGCGGCTCGGCGAGCTGCAGCTGGAGGGCCGGCTCCCGGCCTGCGTGATCATGGAGGCGGCGATGATGAACCTCGGCGTCGTGCTTCCGGAGCCCGGGTATCTCGAGGCCGTCCGCGAGATCACGAGCCGCTACGGCGTCGTCCTGATCTTCGACGAGGTCAAGACCGGCCTTGCGATCGCCGCGGGCGGCGCGACCGAGAAGTTCGGCGTGATGCCCGACATGGTCACGCTCGCCAAGTGCCTCGGGGGAGGACTCCCCACAGGCGCGATCGGCATGAGCGAGGAGCTGTCGGAGAGCGTCGAGTCCGGGCTCGTCTACCAGGTCGGCACGTACAACGGGAACCCGCTCGGCATGGCCGCGACCCGCGCCAACCTGCTCGAGGTGCTGACGCCGGACGCCTACGACCATCTCGCGATGCTGAACGACCGGATCGTCGCCGGCTGCGAGGGCGTGATCGCCAAGTACGGGCTGCCCGGCTACGCCGTCGGCATCGGCTCGAAGGGCTGCGTCACGTTCGCGACGACCAAGATCATCGACTACCCGACGTTCAAGGAGCAGCAGGACGCCGAGATGGCCGACCTCGCCTGGCTCTACAACATGAACCGCGGGATCTTCATGACGCCCGGGCGCGAAGAAGAGTGGACGCTGTCGGTGACGCACACCCCCGAGGCGGTCGACCGGTACGTCGAGGTGTTCGACGAGATGGCGGGGGATTTGACGTCGTGATGTGTTGAGCGTTGGTGGTTTGGCGCGGGTGCTGTGGGGCCGTCGGCGCCGCATCCCTCCATCCCGTCGGGATGCGGAGTGCGCCTCTGGCCCCACCGCACCGGCGCCTCCATCGTCCCGGCGGGACGTCGAACTCCCCGGCTCTCGCGAACCTCGCGTGCGCCCGAGCCCCGGCGAGCTCGCCGACGCTGATGGGACGCCGAGTGGCAGCGCCAGCGCTCCTGCTCGGCGAATGATCTCAGCGGATCTGGGACCCTCGCGCGGCGTTTCGAGCGGGGTGGGTTGGGGCGCGGCGTGCGTTCGCCCCTACCACCAGCGCAACGAAGCGCCCCTACATCCGCCCCGCAGTCGAAGCCACCGACTGCGAGGAGAGTTCGGCAAGCCGCCCCCCTAGGCGGCTTGCCAGGCTCATCATCGAGCCGAGGAGCTGCTCGTCTGCTTCGCAGCGTTCAGCTCGCACCAGCTCCAGCACGGCGAGCACCGTGCCCTCCCCATCTGCGACCGGGACGGTCGCAAGTGTTCCGAGGCTCGCCCAGTCGGCCGACCGCGAGCGCGGGCAGGCGAGCATCTCTTCGGTCTCGGCCCAGTGCGCTGCGCCCGATCCGGCCGCGGCCGGGACGAGGCCGTCCTCGAGGTGGGCGCGCCAGGCCATTGTCTCCCAGGCGGCGAGCGGCTGGCCGAAGGCGACCCAGGTCTCGGCGCAGGTGAAGACACGGCCGTCGTCCTTGGGCTCCCAGAGCACGCCGCCGATCCAGCCGGTCGACATGCCGAGCGTGGTCAGCAGCGCCTTGCCGGCCGAGCGGATGCTGCCGGCGCGGGCGAGTGCCTCGCTGAAGTCCCCGAGCGCCTCGTCGGTGAGTCCGGGCGGTGGCCCGGCGTCGACCGGCGCCGCGGCGTGGGCGAATTCGGCGGCCTGTTCGGCCGCAACCGACAGCGGCGGCAGGGAGGTCGGTCCGGCCGGCTGGGCGGGGACCTCGATCGCCTGGGTCTGGTGCATCGCGGCCTGCTGATGGACGCGGGCGAGAGCGACGTCGCGCTCTGCCTCGGCGGCCGCCAGCGCGAGCCGCAGCTGGTCGACGGTCGCGTACGCGTTCGTCAGCTCCTCGCGCAGCAGGTTCGCCTCGGCGTGGGTCGCCCGGCCGGCGTGGGCGAGCGCCTCCTCGGCCTCGGCCCGCGCGGCTTCGGTCGCGGCGATCCGCGACTCCGCCTCGATCCGGCCGGTCTCTGCCCGTGAGAGCTCGTTCTCGGCGTCGGCGGCGCGGACTTCGGCGGCGGCGGCGCGCTGCTCGGCGAACTCGACGCGCTCCTCGGCGGCCTCGACACGCTGGAGCGCCTCTGCGACGGCCTCGGTCGTCGCCCCGCCCTGAGCCTTGGCGGCGGCCTGCGCGAGTTGGCGCGCCTCGAGCAGCTCCTGCTCGGCCTCCCAGCGTGCCTGCTCGGCGGCCTCGGCGGCAGCGGCGTGACGCTCGACCTGCGTCTCAGCTGCCTGCAGGCGGATCTCTGTGTCGGCCGCCCGGCCTTCCGCCTCAGACGCCTGCTCCTCGGCGGCGGCCGCACGCTGCTGCGCTTCGGCGATCAGCTGGCTCGCCTCGGCGGTCCGTCCGCCGGCCTGCTCGATCGCCTCGGTGACGCGGCGGTCGGCGTCGGCGACGGCCTGCTGGGCGAGCGCGAGCTGCTCAGCGAGCGTGCTGCCGTGCGCTTTCGCGTCGGCGAGCGCCCCCTCGGCGGCCTCGGCGCGCTCGCGCGCGCTCTCGAGTTCGGCGAAGGTCTCCTCGTTGACGTCGGCAGTGGTGCGGAGCTCCAGCACCTCGGCTGTGAGCGCCGCGACCTTCGCGTTCGATGATTCGAGCGCATGCTCGAGCTGGTTACGGCGGACCTCGGCGTCATCGACGGCCTCGCCGGCGTCGCGCTCGCGGTGCTGGGCCGCCTGCAGCTCGACGCTCAGCCACTCGCCACGGCTGCGCTCCTCCTCGAGCTCCTTCTCGATCCGGTCGAAGTGCTCGCGCAGCCCGCTCAGCTCCGAGCGGGTCTCCTCGCGCGAGGCGATCGCCTCGTCGAGCAGCCGCTGCAGGTCCTGCTGCTCGGCGAGCGCCTTCGCGAGGTCGTCGCCGTAACGCTCACGCGCGGCCTCGGCCTCCTCGCCGGCCGACTGCAGGTCGGCGTAGGCGGTGCGCAGCGATGCGAGGTCGCGGGCGGTCTCGCCGGCGTCGGCGCCCGCCTCCTCGAGCTCAGCTATCCGCTGCTCTGCGTGCTCCGCGCGCCGGCGGGCATCGTCGAGCTCGGCGTCGAGCTGCTGCTGGTGGTCGCCGACGGCGTCGAGCGACGTCGCCAGCTCGGCGGCGCGCTGGGCGGCCTCGTCGCGCTCGCCGGTCAGCCGGTCGATGTCGCCACTGACGCGAGCCAGTCGCTCCTCGGCTGCGCTGAGATCTTCGGCCGTAGTCCGGGCCTGCAGCTCGGCCTCGAGCCGCGCCTCGCGCTCGACGGCGAGCGCCTCGCGGGCGGCGGCCGCCTCGGCGTCGGCGGTCTTCGCCCGGTCGCGCTCGGCGACCAGTTCTTCCGAGGAGCCGGCGACGCTGGAGCCGCCGACCTGGCCGACCGACGACTGAAGGTCCTCGCGGGCGATCCGCCCGGCCTCCGGGTCGTCGCCCGGCGACATGACGACGCAGACCCCCCAGACCTCGCCGTCGTGGTAGACCGGGAACCGGCATGCGCGGACCGTGCGGCGGCCGTCACGTGCGAGGACGGTCTCGTTCGCGTCGAGGTGGCCGTGGGCCTCGAGAACGAGCGCGTCGAGCTCGGCGACCTTGTGGGCGACGTCGGCAGGCTGCAGCGCGTTGTCGGTCTTGCCGACGAGACGTGTCGCTTCCAGTCCGACGAGGTCGGCGAAGGCCGTATTCACCGCCACGTAGCGGCCGCCGGCGTCACGGACGCAGGCGGGGAGGAGTGCGCTTTCGAGGCTTTCGCCCAGCGGACCGAGACGGTCCGCTGCGGCCTGGGTCGAGGTCGGATCGGTCACAGGGGAATCTGGACAACTGATCGGCGTCCGATAGCACCCTCTTGTCCGTATCCGGTCTGATCCGGACGAACGTCCAGGGGTCGTCCAGAGCCTCTTCGCAGCTACTCTTCAAGCCATGTCCGCTACCGCAACCCCGATGAGCCCGACCGAGGAGCAGCAGGCGATCCTCGAGATGGTCCGCGAGTTCGTCGACGCCCAGATCATCCCCAACGCCGAGCACTACGACGGCAAGGACGAGTACCCCGAGCCGATCGTCGAGCAGCTCAAGGAGCTCGGCCTGTTCGGAATCACGATCCCTGAGGAATACGGCGGGCTGGGCCTCGATCTGACGACCTACGTGATGGTCGTCGAGGAGCTCTCGCGCGGGTGGATCTCGATCTCCGGCGTCATCAACACGCACTTCATCGGCTCCTACCTGCTGCTCAAGTACGGCAGCCAGGAGCAGAAGGACAAGTACCTGCCGCGGATGGCTACTGGGGAGATTCGCGCCGCGTTCTCGCTGTCGGAGCCCGAGCTCGGCTCGGACGTGCAGGCGATCAAGACGTCGGCGACCAAGCAGGCTGACGGCGCCTGGGAGATCAACGGCCAGAAGATGTGGGTCACCAACGGCCTCATGAGCGACATGGTCTTCGTGCTCGTCAAGACCGACCCGGACGCCTCGCCGCGCCACAAGGGCTTCACCTGCTTCATCGCCGAGAAGGAGGGCGGGGTCTCCGAGAACACCGGCGCGTACGCCGGCCTGACGGTGCCGCCCAAGATCAAGAAGATGGGCTACAAGGGCGTCGAGTCGACCGAGCTGGTCTTCGACGGCTACAAGTGCCCAGCCGAGAACATCCTCGGTGGCGAGGAGGCCGGGCTGAACCGCGGTTTCGCGCAGATGATGGACGCGTTGGAAGTTGGCCGTGCGAACGTCGCGGCGCGTGGCGTCGGCCTCGCGCAGCGCGCGCTCGAGCTGGCGATCAAGTACTCGTTCGAGCGCAAGACCTTCGGCAAACCGATCAACGAGCACCAGGCGATCCAGTTCAAGCTCGCCGACATGGCGACCCAGATCGACGCCGCCCGGCTGATGGTCCGCCGTGCGTCGCTGATGAAGGATGCCGGCGAGCGCTCGGACATGGAGGCCGGCATGGCGAAGCTGTTCGCCTCGGAGACGGCACGCTTCTGTGCCGAGGAGTGCCTGCGCATTCACGGCGGCTACGGCTACTCCAAGGAGTACGAGATCGAGCGCATCTACCGCGACGCGCCGCTGCTCCTCATCGGCGAGGGCACGTCCGAGATCCAGCGCATGGTGATCGGCAAGAAGCTCCTGCAGCGCTACTCGGGGTAGCTCTCGAAGTCGCAACGTTCGTAGCGGAACGGCGGCGCCCCTGTCGCAATCCGGCCACGGTGCCCCACGGGCGCTTCTCGATGTCGTGTTCTGGTCCGTGTGCGACCGAAAAGCGACATCGACCCAGCGCTCGTGGAGCTCGCGGAGGCACAGCATGGACTGGTGTCCCGCAGGCAGTTGCTCACGGCCGGGCTGACGCCCGGGCGTATCTCACGCTGGGTGCGTGCTGGACGGCTCATCGCCGTTCGTCGCGGGGTGTACGCGCTTGGCCATCGCCAATCGGGAGACATGGTGCGATGGCAGGCGGCGACGCTCGCCCGCGGGCCAGGGTCGATGCTCGGCGCTTTGAGCGGCGCGGCGCTGTGGCAGCTCGATCTCGACGATCGAGGCGAGACGACGCTTGTCGTCGCCAGCGCGGCCGGTCGTCTCGACTTCCCCGGGGAGCATCTGATCCGGACGCGCGACCTGCCAGATGTGGAGCACAGCTCGAGCTGTTCGATGGGAACAGGCTGTGGCCGATCATCGACCGACGTCGCGGTCGACCGGGAGTGGCGGCGATCGAGTCGCTGCTCCTCGACGCCCAGGCGCACGGCTTGCCGGCCACGCGCTCTCTGCTCGAATCCGAGTTCATCGAGTTCTGCCTTCGCTACGGCCTCCCGCGACCGCAAGTGAACCGGTACGACGGCACGCAGGAGGTCGACTTCCGTTGGCCCGCAGCGGGCGTGGTTGTCGAGACCGATGGCTGGCAGTTCCACCGTTCGCGCGCCTCGTTCGAACGGGACGCGTTGCGCACGCAGAGGCTTGCGAGCGAAGGCTGGACCGTCATCAGAATCACATGGCGCCAGCTACGCCGCGATCCTGACGGCGTAGCGCTTCGGCTCCCCGCTCCTCATTGCCGATTTCAGGTCGGATTCCGACCTGAAGTCGACAATGGTTCCCGAGCTAAGGTTTCGACCATGAGCTCCGACGCCCCGCCGCTGATCGAAACCGCTGTCAAGCGTGTGCTCGAAGAGGTGCCGGCGCTGAAGCCGATGAAGCTCGCGGTCGCGATCGAGTTGCACGGGCGCGGCGACATCCAGCAGTTCCGGCTCGAGCTGCCGGAGGTCAACGTTGTCAAGGGCCTCTCAGGCGACGAGCGCGTCAACCTGGAGCTGCGGCGCGACTTCTTCAACCTGATGGTCGAGCACGAGGCGAAGGTCGCCGACTGGGAGCAGGCGCTGCACGAGGGCCGGCTCAAGGCGAGCGGGATGCGCCAGTACCTCCAGCTCGTCGGCAAGGTCGTCGAGAAGCAGCAGGAGCGCAACCGCCTCAAGCGCGCTCACGGCTGAGCGCGGCTCAGGTCAGCACGATCTTCGTCAGCGGAACGTTGCACGACGGCCCCGAGAATCCGGTCGGCGCGTACGGGCCGGTCGCGGCTCCGGAGACGGTGCCCTCGAACCGCGACGGGGTCCTGTAGAGCCCGCTCAGCTGCCAGTCGACCATCTCGCCGGTCTCCTGGTTGACGAACTGGCCCTTCACCGTCTGCTGGAGGTTGACCACTGCGGTGAACTTCACCGTCTCGCCGCTCCCGTTCGGCTGCGAGATCGCGACGCCTTCGGCGGATGTGCACGAGACGGTCACCTTGACCGTCGCCGCCTTGCCGGTGGCGTCAGGAGCGACCGCGACCGAGACCCCGCCGGCCTGCCCGGACACCGCCTTGCCACGCGTGCTCGTCGTCGCCGGCCGCTTCTTCTTCTTGACCACACACCGTTTGCCGACCAGCGTCCGGTTCTTCGGACAGCGCTTCTTGGCGGACGCTGCCTCGGCGGCGACACCGCCACCGAGGAGCACGAACGCGAGGACCAGGACGAGCGAGCGGCGCATCGCCGAAACCCTACGCCTTCGCCGGCACCTGCTGCGTGATGCAGTGCGGGCCGCCGCCGCCCCAGGCGACCGTCAGCGCCGGCACGCCGACCACTTCGTGGGCGGGCAGCGCCTCGGCGATGCGGGTCAGCGCCTCGCCGTCCTTGGTCGGTTGACCGAACGTGGGCACCACGCAGAAGCCTTCGCCGACATAGAAGTTGAGGTACGAGCAGACAACCGGCTCGTCCTCGACGGTCGCGTACGCGAGCACCGGGAAGTCGACGACGTCGAGGCCTGCGGCCGCAGCGATCTCCTGGTTGCGAGCGAGCGCCTCGTGGTTGACGTTCTTCGCGTCGACCGACTGCATCAGCGGCCGGCCGGCGCCGATGAACGCGGCGATCAGGTCGACGTGGCCGTCGGTGTCACGGTCCTCGACCAGTCCCTTGCCGAGCCAGATCACGCGCTCGACGCCGAGCAGCTCGTGGAGATGGCCGGAGATCTCCTCACGACCGAGCTCCGGGTTGCGCCCGGGGTGGAGCAGGCATTGCTCGGTCGTCAGCAGGACGCCGGCGCCGTCGACGGCGATCGAGCCGCCCTCGAGGACGATCGGCGCTGCGACCACCTCGTCGCCGTAGCGCGAGGCGAGCACGCCGCCGGAGCGCTCGTCGCGGTCGAACGGCGCGAACTTGCCGCCCCAGGCGTTGAAGCGGAAATGGACGCCGACCCGCTCGCGGCGATCGGCCGACATCACGAACACCGGGCCGTGGTCGCGCATCCACGAGTCGTTCGTCGGAAGCTCGAGCGGCTCGACGTTCTCCGAGCACGCCGCACGCACCTCGTCGGCCTCGCGGGGGCCGTTCACCGCCATCGTCACCGGCTCGAACGCGGCGATCGCGTTCGCGACGCCTGCGTACTCGGCCTTCGCCGCGTCGAAGCGGTTCGCCCACAGCGACGTCCGGCACGGCCACGCCATCAGCGTCCGCTCGTGCGGCGCCCACTCGGCCGGCATCGACAGCCCGCGCTCGGCAGGGGTCGCGCTCATGGGCGCGAGCCTACGCGCTGCGCCTGACCGCCATCACGCCGACCGCTCCGACAGCGACCGCCGCGAGTGCGATCGCCGCCTGCACGACCCAGCGGTTTCGCTCGCCCCACGGCCGCTCGGCGACCTCGCCGGGCTGGATCTGCTCGACCCCGAGCGCCGACGGCGGCAGGGTCGAGACCGGGGCCGTGACCGGCAACCGGGCGAACTCGTAGCTCGGCGGCCCGACCGGCGCTCCGTAGTAGGCGGTCAGCGGCGGCCGGCGGCCGCCCTCGACCATCACCGCACGGCTCGGACCGAGCACCCGGATCGAGAGCGCGGTCAGCGCCGGATCGTCGCCGTTGTCGACCGTGAACCGCAGGAACCGGTACTCCGACTCCAGCTCGATCTGCGGCCGCAGCGAGCTGCCGGAGCGGCGCATCGTCCCGGAGGCGATCGGCGTGAAGTAGCGGCGGTCGTCGGCGCCCTCGATCGTCACCGGCCGGTCGTAGCGCTGCGGCAGCCGGGCGTCGAGCTCCGCCATCGTGACCGGTGTGCCGGCAGCGCCGAGGTCGAGCGTCACCGTCGTCCGGCCGCCTGCGGTTCGGGCGGGGCTTGTCGCCGCCGGCCTGCGCACGACGAGCTTCGGCCGCTCCTCGCTGCCTAGCACCGTCGCCGCGGTGATCGCCCCGACACCCCGGCCGCGCAGCTCGAGGTAGCGCGCATCGGTCTCCGGCAGCACGATCGTCGTGCTGCGCGCCGAGGAGGCGCCGCGGAGGTCGTACACGGTCGTCGCCGACAGCCGGGTGAACGGCCCGCCGCGCCGATCGGCCCCGTAGGCCGTCACCGTGCCGACGAAGTCGCTGCCGTCGATCTCGAGCGCGACCCGCTCGTAGATCCGTCGCGGCGAGCCGGTGTCGAGCAGCGCGACCGCCTGGCCATCGCGCGTGCCGGCGTTCAGCACACGCGCCTCGCGGCCGACCCGCCGGCGCGCATCGGGGACGAACCGCCACGGCACCTGGTTGCCGTCCGCGTCTGCGATCCGCAGGCTCGCGAGATCGGTGCCGGCGCCACCGAGCATCGCTCCGTCGGGCTCGAACCCGACGGCGCCTGTTGCGACCGAGGCAGGGAGCGGGCGCGTGGCGCGGAACTCGCTCGCCGGCAGCCCGGCGAGCGTGAGCGCGGTGATCGCGGCGGCGATCACGACCGCACCTCGGCGTCCTCGCGGGGAGAGTCGAGCTCCTGGCGCATCCGCTGTTCGGCGTACGCACCGGCGAGCAGCAGCAGCCCGAGGCCGATGAACGACAGCACGCGGAAGATCTCGTCGAGCTCGGCGAGGTCGTAGATCACGACCTTCACCGCGGCGACGGCGAGCAGCGACAGGCCACCGATCCGCAGGTCGCGGCGGCCGATCCGGAGCCCGCCGACGAGCCCGGCGAGCCCGACGGCGGCCCAGAACACCGACAGCAGCACCTGTGAGGTCTGCCCGGGCTCGCCGCCGCCACCGCTCAGTTCGACGATCGCGACCGACGGGAGGTACACGGCGAGGATCGCGGCTGCGATCTCGAGCGGCCGGCGCAGCTCGTCGTCCCGGCGCGAGGCGAACGCCGTCGCGCCGATGAGCGCGGTGAGCGCGAGCACGGCGTCGCCGATACGCTCGATGCCGTCGATCAGCGCCGACGGCGGCGCGTCGAGCGCCATCGTGTGCGCACCTGCCAGCAGGAGGTACCCGAGCCCGGCGACCGGGCCGGTCAGCAGCAGCTCCCGCCTCGCGGCCTCCGCGCCGCAGACCGCCAGCAGCGACCACACGACCGGCACCCATACGTCGTCGGTGATCGCCGGGACGAGGTACGCCAGGCCCGCGAGCGCGATCACTTCCAGCGCCTCGCGGGCGTGGTCGACCGAGCCGCCGTAGATGCGCGACATCAGCCCGGCAGCGACGGTCACGAGCACGATCGCCGTGATCGCGCCGCCGGTGGCGACGCCGCCCAACGCATCGACCGGGGCGTCGAACGCAAGCGTGTGCATGATCGCGGCCGTGAGGAACCCGGTCGCGGCGAGGTAGCCGCGCTCGATCCCGGTCCGGCGAGCGATCCAGGCGAGCAGGACAGCCTCGGCCGACCAGGCTGCGACGAGCGCCGGGCCTTCGAGCGCCATCGCGAGACCGATCGCCGAGAGGCCGATGCCGACCGCCAGCTCGAGCAGCGCGACCTCACGCGAGATGCGCCCGCCGAAGACGCCGGCGCCGATCGCGACGTGGACGATCGCGACGCCGATGATCCAGAGCGTCGCGCCGTCGCCGTGGCCGGCGGCGTCGAGCTGCCACCAGCCGGCGCCGGCCATCAGCAGCGCGTTCGCCAGCAGCAGGCTCGCCGACGACGGGCGCAGCTCCGCCGTCGGGACGCGCAGCTCATAGCCGATCGCGCCGGCGGTACCGATCATCCAGAAGATCGAGATCGCGACGAGCGCGATCGTCAGCTCGGGCCGTGGATCTGCGAGCCAGAGGAGGAGCTGCGGCGCGCTGACGAGGAACGCGGTTGCCGCGAGCCAGTCCCAGCGCATCCACAGCAGGACGGCCGTCGAGGAGGCGAGGGCGACCAGCATGAACGCGAGCGTCGTCTCCGACGGGTCCGCGCCGACGAGCACGGGGGAGAGCAGCGCGCCGACGATGCCGAGCCCCGCGATCTCACGCGACTCCCAGCGGACCGCGACCGCGGCGGCGACCGCGCCGACGAGCCCGGCAACGAGCAGCCCGGTCTGCGGAGCGATCAGGTCGTAGATCGTCGTTGCGGTGGTCGCCCCGGCGAACAGGCCGGCGATGCCGGTTGCGACCGTCGCCACCGACGCCTGCGTCCGGCCCTTGCGCTCGTGGAGCACGTATCCGACGAGCAGCAACGCGGTCGAGGCGACGAACGCAAGCGCGACACGGGTCGGCTCGTCGATCCAGCCGCGGTTGATCGCGGTCACGAGGAAGAAGATCAGCCCGGCGAAGACGGCGAGGCCGCCGGCCCAGGCCAGTACCCGTCCGGTCAATAGCTGCTCGAGGTCGAAGCTCGGCCTCGCCGGTTTGCGCGGCACGGTTGGCTGGGCCGGCCTCGGCGGTGGCGGTGGCGGCGGCGGTGGTGGTGTCCACGGCCGGGGTGTCGGCACCGGCGGCGGGGCGACGCGACCGCTCGTTGTCTCCAGCACCGAGACACGCTCACGGAGCGCGACGACGGCGCGCTCCAGGTTGTCAACTCTCTCCTCATGAAAGCTCATACTTGCTATATCGCAAAAATGAGATGGCGGTTACAGTCGCGAGGATGACATATCATTCCTGCGATGCCAGCTGCCCGGCCGAACGCAGAGAAGGTCAAGCTGATCCACCCGCGCTCGCGCGGCATGGACGGCGGCTGGCTGTTCGCCCAGATCGCTGACGATGTCGCAGCGCGGCGGCAGCAGCTCGGGCTCTCGCAGACCGATCTCGCACGTAAGGTCGCGACGACGCAGTCGGCGATCGCCCGGCTCGAGTCCGGCGGGCGTCCGCCGCGGATCGACACGCTGCTGCGGATCGCGGACGCGCTCGACTGCGAGCTGCAGATCGACCTCAAGCCGCGGTAGGTAACGGCCCCTGCCAGGACAGGATGGGCGATAGTCCCATCCTGTGACTCTCGCCACCTTCGAGGACATCGAGCGGTTCGCGCTCGGTCTTCCCGAGGCCGAGTTCGGAATCACCTGGGGTGACCGGCCGACATTCCTGGTCCGCGGTCGCGGGTTCGTTCGCTTCCGCCCGCCGACGGCGGACTGCATTGACCCAGAGACCAATGAGCCGATGGATGACGTGATCGTGTTCGTCACTCCGTCCGCAGAAGCCAAGGCGGCGCTCGTCGGGGACGACTCCCCGTTTTTCACGATCCCGCACTTCGACCGGTCGAACGATGTCCTCCTCCGCCGCCGCGACATCGGGCAGCTCACTGCGGCCGAGCTCGAAGAGGTCATCATCGAGGGCTGGCTTTGCCGCGCGCCGAAGAAGCTGGTCAAGGCCTACCTGGCCGACTCAGCCGGTTAGGCTCGCCTGCGTGCGCCTGCTGCCTCAGGAGCAAGACCGGCTGCTGCTGTTCCAGGCTGCTGAGCTTGCCCGTGCCCGCCGGGCGCGTGGCCTGAAGGTGAACCAGGCCGAGGCGACCGCGCTGATCGCCGATGCGGTCTGCGAAGCGGCACGGGACGGGCTGCGGCACCACGAGGTCGTCGCGGCGGCCTACCGGGTGCTCGGCGTCGATGACGTGCTCGACGGAGTGGCTGCGCTCGTGCCGCGCGTCGAGGTCGAGGCGCTGTTCGAGGACGGTCGCCACCTCGTCGTCGTCGACGATCCGATCGGCTCGGCCGGGCCGGTGTCCGACGGGCCGGAACCGGAGCCGGTCTGGCTCGACGGCTGCGCGCCCCTGACGATGACGAACACCGGATCGGTCCCGGTCGCCCTCACGAGCCACATCCATCTCTTCGAGGTCAACCGCGCCCTCCGTCTCGATCGCGCCGCCGCCTACGGGATGCGGCTGGCGCTCGAAGCCCGTTCGAAGGTGTGGATCGCGCCCGGTGAGGAGCGCGAGGTGCAAATGCGGCCGATCGGCGGAGCCCGGATCGTCCGCGGCCATGGCGAGCTCTGCGACGGGCCGCTCGACGCTCCCGGCGCGCGCGAAGCGGCGCTCGCACGGGCGCAGGAGCTCGGCTATGGCTGAGCCGGTCCGCCTCGGCGACAGCGCGCTCGAGGTCGTCGCCGAGCAGGACGACGTCCACGGTCCCGATCAGCTCGTTCCCGGCTTCGGCAACACCATGCGCGACGGACTCGGTGTCCGCAGCGGCCGCGGCGGCGTCGACGTGGCCATCGTCGGCGGACTGATCGTCGATCCGGTGCTCGGCGTCCGGTACGCGTCGATCGGGGTCATCGGCGGCCGCGTGACGGCGGTCGGGCGGGCAGGTAATCCCGACACGACCGATGGCATAGACGTGGTGCTCGGGCCCGCCACCGCCGTTCTGGACGCGACCGGCATGATCGTCACGCCCGGCGCCGTCGACACGCACGTCCACTGGCTCAGCCCGCAGGTGACCGACACGCTGCTCGCCGGCGGCGTGACGACGATGGTCAGCCAGGACTACGGGCCCGTCTGGAACCTCGGCACGAACCCGGAGGCCGGGATCGCGCTCGCGATGGCCGCGCTCGAGGCGGTGCCGATCAACGTCGCGCTGCTCGTCCGCGGATCGTCCTGTGACCCGGAACCGGTCGCCGCGATGCTGCGCGCCGGCGGCGCCGGGCTCAAGATCCACGAGGACGTGAGCGCCGGCCCGGCCCAGATCGACACTGCACTCAGGCTCTGCGACGAGCACGACGTTCAGCTCGCGATCCACACCGACGGGCTCAACGAGGTGCTCGACGTCGAGGGGACGCTGCGGGCGTTCGCCGGCAGAACCGTCCACGCGTTTCACATCGAGGGTGCCGGCGGCGGCCACGCGCCAGACCTGCTCGCGCTCGCCGGGCGCGAGCGGATCCTGACGTCGTCGACGACGCCGACGGTGCCGTTCGGGCGGGACACGGTCGCCGAACACGAGGCGATGGTCGCCGCCGTCCACGTGCTCGAGCCGGGCCGGATTCCGGGCGACCGCCAGGCGGCCCGGGCGCGGGTGCGCGCGGCGACGATGGCGGCCGAGGGTGTGCTCCACGACCTCGGCGTGATCCACATGATGAGCTCGGACTCACAGGGGATGGGCCGGGCCGGTGAAGTGCTGCGGCGCGCGATTCAGAACGCCGATGTGATGAAGCGGGCCCGTGGCAGCAGCGGGTACGCCGGTGCGGCCGACAACGAGCGGGTGCTGCGACACGTCGCGAAGGCGACGATCAACCCGGCGATCGTGCACGGGCTCGCCGGGCACGTCGGCGCGCTCACGCCCGGACGCCTCGCCGACTGCGTGCTCTGGCGACCCGAGAACGTCGGCGTCCGCCCCGAGCTCGTCGTCAAGGCGGGCATGGCCGCCTGGGGTGCCTCCGGTGACGGCAACGCGACGACGATGCTGTGCGAGCCGACGCGGGTCGCGCCGCAGGTCGCCGCGCTTGGGGCGGCGCCGCCGCGCGTCTCGCTCGCCTTCACCAGCGCGGCCGCTGCCGACACCGAGCTGCCGACGACCCGCGAGCGCGCGATCGTCTGCGGCTGCCGCGAGCTCACGGCCGCCGACATGGTCCGCAACAGCACCCGCGCCGACGTGACCGTGAGCCCCGACGGCAGCGAGGTGCGCGTCGACGGCGAGCCGGTCGGTATCGAGCCGGTCGACTTCGTGGCCCTCGGCCGCCGCCACCTGCTCGGCTGAGCCAGGTCGAGTGTCGCGCTACTGGTTGCCGGCAACCAGTAGCGCGACACTCGACCTCAGAAGGCCTGCGTCAGGGCGTGAATGATCAGGCCGACCAGCCCGCCGACGAGCGTGCCGTTGATGCGGATGAACTGGAGGTCGCGGCCGACGTGGAGCTCAATCCGCTCGGATGCCTCGCGGCCGTCCCACCGGTTGATGACCTGGGTGATCACCGGGGTCAGCTCGCTCGCGTACGTCTCGACCAGGAACGCGAGGCCGTCGCCGACGTCCTGGTCGATCCGGGCGCGGAGCGCGTCGTCCTCGCGGATCCGCTGCCCGGCTCGGACGACCTCCTCGGTCAGTCGCCGGCGAACGTGCCCGTCGGGGTCGTCGAGCGCGTCGTGCAGCGTCGTGCGGCCGACTTGCCACAGCGCCATCGCCGTCGCCCGCGTCTGCGGGTGCTCGAGCCAGCGCTCCTTCATCGCCTCGGCCCGCGCCATCGTCCGCGGGTCGTGCTGGAGGTTCTGCGAGAGATCGCCCAGGAGGCGTGCGATCGCGTGGCGCACGCGGTGGTCGCGGTCGCGGCGGATGTCGCGCAGCCACGACACCGCCTCGGCGTGGACGCGGTCGCTGACGAGTCCGTTCAGCCAGTCCGGCGTCCAGGTCGGGGCGCGTTCGAGCAGCAGCGACTCGAACATCTCGCGGTTGCCGAGCAGCCAGTCACCGAGCTCGTCGCAGCCGAGATCGATCAGGTCCTCCTGGGCGCCGTCGGCGACGAGCTGCTCGAGCAGCGAGCCGGCCAGCGGCGCCACCGGCTCGCGGGCGAGGCGGGGGAGGACGACCGCTTCGAGCAGCGCCTCGACCTCGTCGTCGCGGACGCGTCTGAGCACCCGGCGGCCGACCCGCGAGCCCTCGTGCACAACCCGGCTCGCGTTCTTCTCGTGCGTGAGCCAGTCGGCCGCCCGCTTGGAGATCTCCGCATCGAGATAGCGCTCGCGGGCGGCGTCACCGGTGAGGAAGTGGGCTTGGAAGAAGTCTTCGAGGCTGAGCGCGAAGCTGTCCTTGCGCTTCGGCACGAGCGCGGTGTGGGGGACCGGGATCCCGAGCGGGTGGCGGAACAGCGCCGTGACCGCGAACCAGTCGGCCATCGCGCCGACCATGCTTGCCTCGGCGGCGGCGTTGACGTAGCCGAGCGCACCCTCCTCGCCGGTCGTCAACGCGTAGACGACGGCGGCCAGCGCGAGCAGCGCGGTTGCGAGAAAGCGCATCCGCCTGAGCCCGCGGCGACGCTCGGCGTCTGCAGCATCGAGCGCGAGCAACCGTTCCGCAGATGCCGCAGCCATTAGGGTCAGCCTATGGCTCTTCCCGCTCCGTCAGCAGACACGGCCGCACTCGTCACCGGCGCGTCGTCGGGCATCGGCATCGATCTCGCTCGCGAGTTGGCGCGGCGTGGTCACAACCTCGTGCTCGTCGCCCGTCGTAAGCAGAAGCTGGACGAGGTCGCCGCCGAGCTGCGCGCCACCGGTGTACGCGTCGAGACGCTCGACTGCGATCTGATCGATCCCGGCGCGCGCGACGCCCTCCCGGGCAGGATCGAAGAACTCGGTCTGACGGTGACGATCCTCGTCAACAACGCCGGCTACGGCAGCGGCGGCCGGTTCGTCTCGCTCGACGCGCAGAGCGAGGCGATGATGGTGCGGCTCAACTGCGAGACGCCGGTCGCGCTTGCGAGCGCGTACGCGCCGAAGATGGCCGAGCGCCGGTCCGGCGCGATCCTCAACGTCGCCTCATCGGCCGGCTTCCAGCCGCTTCCGAATCAGGCGACCTACGGAGGCACCAAGGCGTTCATGCTGCACTGGTCGGAGGCGCTCCACGCCGAGCTCGGCGGCGAGGGCGTCGCCGTGACCGCGCTCTGCCCCGGCCCGGTCCACACCGAGTTCGCCGATACCGCCGACATCGAGGGGCTGTTCGAGAAGGCGCCCGACTTCACCGTGCTCTCGTCGGCCGAGGTCGCCAAGCAGGCGATCGAAGGGCTCGAGAAGGGGCGCCGCGTCGTGGTCCCCGGATTCGCCTGGAAGGTCGCGACGATCTCGGGCCGCTACACGCCGCGCGCAGCGCTGCTGCCGATGATGAACAAGTTCTGGCGCTGAGCGGCCCGCCTTGCTCCAGAACGCGGTGTAGGCTGCTCCCGTGGCTGACACGGGAGAGCTGCTGATCCGCGCGGCGTTCGGGCCGGGCGCGATCGTGATCTCGGTTGCAGGCCAGGCCGCCGGTGCGGCACAGGCCGGGGTCCGCTTGGTCGTGCGCCTCGTCGAGGCGCTCGAGGCGATCGCCAAGGCGGTCCCCGCGCTCGACCGGATCGCCGCCGCCGTCCCGGCGATCGAGGAGGTCGCAAAGCTGCGGCCCGCCGTCGAGGAGCTCGCCGGCGCCCGAACCGCGATCGAGGAGCTGTCGAAGGCGCGGACGGCGCTCGACCGGATCGCCGATGCCGCCCCGGCGATCGAGGAGCTCTCGCGCGCACGGCCCGCGATCGCCAGGCTGTCGGAGGCTGTCGAAGCGCTCGACCGGCTTGCCGCGTCGACGCCGGCCATCGATCAGCTCGGCGCGGTTACGCCGTCACTGGCTGAGCTCGCCGACACGACGCCCGCGATCCGCGACATCGCGTCGATGCGCGCCGCGGTCGAGGAGCTCGGCCGCAGCGGCGGTGCAATCGATCAGATCGGCGAGCACGCCGACGCGCTGTCGACGATCTCCGCGATCACCCCGGACCTCAAGCGGCTCGCCGAGGCCGCGCAGTCGCTGCCGGAACTCACTCCTGCCGCCGCGCGGCTGGCGGCGCTGCCGCTCGATGAGATCGTCCACAACCTCGAGATCGCCTCGCTCCAGCTCGAACCGCTCGTCGAGGACACCTCGCGCCTGACGCAGAGCATCTCCAGTCTCGACGGGGCGATTGCGCGGCTCGTCGAGACGGTGATCCCGCTGCAGGGTGCGAGCCAGCGGGTCGGGCGGTTCGTCGACCGGCTGCCGAGCAGCCGGCGTCAGGTCCCGCCGTCGGTCTGATCACAGGTCGGCAGCGAGCACCGGCTCGGACGTCGGCGCGGCCCCGCTCGGGCTCCGTTCGATCGTCATCAGCACCTGCGCCACCCCGTCGAGGTTGCCGTCGATAGCCGCTTCGGCGCGGCCGCCGGCGACGTCGCGGATCGCGCCGGCGAAGCGCGGCTGCTGGCCGGGCCGCACCGTCCACAGCGCGTATTCCGATCCGCTCGGCGGCGGCGGCGCGCCCTCGATCACGAGCCTGCCGCGATCTCCGCTGACCTCGATCCGCGCGCTGCTCGTGCCGATCGACCGCGACGCCTCGACCGTCCGCACGCCGCTCGCCGGGCCCTCGTCACCAGCGACGACGACGATCGACCCGGCGGCGAGCGCCGCTGCCGCCACGAGGCCGGCGCCGACCGGCCAGCGCGAACGGCGGCGCCGGGCCGGCGCGCGGGGCCGGTCCGCGGCCGGGCCGGCGGCTCGGAGCAGTTCGGCCTCGGCGCTGACCGTCGCCATCAGCCGCTTTTTGAGCTCCGGCGGCGGCCGGTGCTGGGGGACCGAGAGCGGGAGTGCGGACGCGTCTTCGCGCAGCTCGGCGAGGTCGCGGCGGCAGTCGGCGCAGGCGCTGAGATGGGCGTCGAGCGCGCTCCGCTCCTCGCCAGAGAGCGCTCCCAGTACGAGCGCGGGAATGTCTTGCCGGTGCGGGCACTCGGTCATCGGTCGTAGGCCTCCTCGGGGACCCGTGTTCTGAGCTTCGTCAGGCCGAGGCGCATCCGGCCCTTGATCGTGCCGATCGGCACGTTCAGCATCTCGGCGATCTCCGACTGACTGAACGCGCCGAAGTAGGCGAGCTCGAGCGCCTGGCGCTGCTCACCGGGGAGTCGGCCGAGTTCGCTCCTGAGCTCGGCCGAGCCGATCCGGGCGACCGCCTCGTCCTCGGTGCTCGCCTGCGACGGCATCCGCTCGGCGATCTCGTCCCCGTGCACAAGCCGGCGCCGGTCCGGCGCCTGCTTGCGCAGCACGTCGATCGCCCGGTTGCGCACGATTCCGAGCAGCCAGGTCCGCAGGCTCCCGCGAGAGGGGTCGAAGCGCATGTATCCGCGCCAGAGCGACAGGAACGCCTCCTGCGTGATGTCCTGCGCCGGTCCGGGGGCGCCGGTCATGCGGTAGGCGAGCGAGTAGGCGACCGCGGAGTGGCGGTCGTAGATCGCCTCGAACGCTCGCTCGTCGGCATGCCCGACCAGTTCGATCAGCTCCTCGTCGGCGAGCGTCGCGAGGTCGGTCCCCGCGCCGCGTCTGAATCGGGCTCGTGCCATCTCGACCGACCCTACGGACCGCGGCCCGCCGCCGGATCACTTCGGCAGTGATCCGGCCTGCGGCTCGCTCCGTAGTAGGGGGTCAACCGCGGCCCCTGCCGCCCGACCCGGAGGTAACAACGATGACCGAGCCACCCACGATCGACACCGACGTTGTGCCAGGAAGCGCGCTCGACGACATCCGGCGCGACAGCGGAACCCGACGCAAGTTCATGCGGATGAGCGGCCGGACCGCCGGCGGCGCGGTCGCCGCTGCCTCGCTCGCCGGGGTGCTCGCCGCCTGCGGCGACGACGGCGACTCGGCGATGAGCACCACGCCGACGACGAGCACGGCGAGCGCAGCGGCCGACCTCGAGATCGTTAACTACGCGCTGACGCTCGAGTACATCGAGGCGGACTTCTACGACCGCGTGATCGAGAGCGGGCTCTTCAAGGGCAAGGTGCTGAGCACCCTCAAGAGCTTCGGCGAGCACGAGCGGGCGCACGTCACCGCGCTGGAGAAGACCGCGAAGAGCCTGGGAACGCCGGCCGAGAAGCCGATGACGACGTTCCCGCTCGACAGCGCCAAGCAGGTCTCCGAGCTCGCCGCCACCGTCGAGAACGTCGGCGCGGCCGCCTACCTCGGCGCCGCCGGCAAGATCAAGAGCCCCGAGATCCTGGCCGCTGCCCTCTCGATCCACTCGATCGAGGCCCGCCACGCGTCGGTCCTCGGCCGGCTCGTCGGTAAGTCGACGACGCCCGACGGCGCGTTCGCCAAGCCGATGGCGATGAAGGACGTGCTCGCCGCCGTCAAACCGTTCATCCAGCAGTGACCACGAAAGGACCGATTCAGATGAGCACCACCGAGAACCCCACCACCCTCGGCCAGATCGAGGTCGAAGGCCTGTCGCGAGGCGCGTTCATGCTTCGCGGCGCGTTGACCGCGGGTGCGCTTGCGGGCGCCGCGGCCGTCGGCCCGTTCGCGAGGTCGGCTGCGGCCCAGGCCGGCGGCGACGTCGAGATCCTGAACTTCGCGCTGACGCTCGAGTACCTCGAGGCAGAGTTCTACGAGCGTCACGCGCGCCGAACCCGCCTGTCTGCGGATGTCCGCAAGGTCGCGAGCCGGTTCGGCGATCACGAGAGCGCGCACGTCGACGCGCTGACCGCGGCGATCAAGTCGGCAGGAGGCAAGCCGGCCGCCAAGCCGACGTTCACGTTCCCAGTCGGTAACGAGGCGGCGTTCCTCAAGCTCGCCTACGACCTCGAGAACGCGGGCGTCAGCGCCTACAACGGGGCCGGTCCGTCGATCAAGAGCACCGAGCTGCTCGGCGCCGCCGGATCGATCGTCCAGATCGAAGCGCGGCACGCTGCCGAGATCGGCGTGCTCGCCGATCGCTCGCCGACGCCGGACGGAGCGTTCGACCTCGCCCTCGCCATGGACTCGATCCTGGCCAAGGTCAAACCCCTGATCGCCGGTTAGGGGGAACGACGATGCCCGGAATCGGACCGATGGAACTGATTGTCGTGCTCGTGATCGCCCTGATCGTGCTCGGACCGAAGAAGCTGCCCGAGGTCGGCCGCTCGGTCGGTGACGGGCTGCGGGAGTTCCGCGGCTCGCTCAGCGCCGCGAAGGATTCGGACGCGGACGGTTAGCGACGAGCGCGCGTCGCCTGCTTGAGCGCACGTTTGTGCGCCTGGTAGGCGGCGAGCCCCTCCCCGGAGTCGACGTCACCGAGCGTCGGATGATCGGGGACGAGCTCGGCGGCGGCCTTGACGCCGAAGCGCTTGCTCAGCACGGAGGCCGTCGACGTCACCTTCATCTCGCCGAAGCCGGGCAGCGCTGCGAGGTTCGCCCGTAGCTCGTCCGGGCCGGCTGCGCTCATCCACACGGCGGCGGCGTCCCCGTCGTACTCGTCGCGGATGTGGCGCGCGAGATTCTGGACCCGCT
Organism: Baekduia sp.; assembly: GCA_037045385.1. Taxonomy (GTDB): domain Bacteria; phylum Actinomycetota; class Thermoleophilia; order Solirubrobacterales; family Solirubrobacteraceae; genus Baekduia. The sequence continues at coordinate 26,551 of JBAOHN010000001.1, forward strand.
CGGCCATCGCGCCCGGGTAGCGGTGGATCGCGGGCTTCTCGCGGAAGACCGGCTCGAGTTCGGCGTTCGCGAGCGTGTCGACGTCGAAGGCGCCGAGCCGCTCCTTGATCGCGAGCGGTCCGGAGAACGCCTTCTGGACCGAGACCTGCTGGTCGAGCACGAAGCCGACGAGCAGCGCCAGCGGATCGGACGCGATCAGCGCGTTCGCCTGGTCGGATTCGGTGAAGTGGAGGACGTTGGGCTGCTTGGTCGTGGCGGCCATGGCCTCAGGGTAGATGCAGTGGGGTCAGCCGGTGAGGCGCCGCGCGGCGGGGAGCGTGACCGAGACGGTCGCGTTGTCGTCGGCCGTCGAGCCGTCGCCCTCGACCGACCCGCCGTTGACGACCACGCCTGTGCGAGTGGCTACCGCGGTCAGCCGGACCGAAAGCCGCCGGCCGGGTAACAGGCGTACCGACGTGCAGCGCACCACACGGGCGCGTGCGCAGCGCAGGCCGGGCGCGGAGAGCGCAACACCGGCACCGCCGCGGCAATCGGCGTGACAGTCACCGACCGGCTGCCGCGCGCGCTGCGACTCCGCGCCCGCGGGGAATGCCGGTCACGGTGAACGCATGCTCGACGCGGCCCGGCGGGAACGTCGTCGGCTGGCCGCGGTCGGGCCCTCCGGGCGAGACCGCGTTGTCGGCGCCCGCCGGCACTTTGATCGTGACCTGTTCGTCGTTCTGGTAGCCGAAGGTTGCGTTGTAGGTGCCGTCGAGCTGCGGCTGCATGCAGTCGACGAAGACGCCGGTCGTCGGCTTCGGCTCGGGCGTCGTGGCGCAGCGTGGCGATGACTCTGAAGCGGTCGCGGTGCCGGTCACCGCGGCGTGGCGAACCGACCACGTGACCGTGGTTCCGGAGGGGATCGCACTCACGGTGAACGCCTCGGCGACCCGTCCCGGTTCGAAGATCGTCGGCTGCCCGCGGCCGGGCCCGCCGGGGGAGACGGCGTTGTCGTCGCCGATCGCGATCGTTCGCTGCTCGGCGTTGTTGCTCTCGTATCCGAAGCGGGCGGTGAAGGTGCCGTTCGAGCCCGGCTCGACGCAGGTGACGAAGACGGCGATCGGCTCCGGCTCAGGGGCTGGGACGCAACCGTTCTGCCAGGTCTCCTGTCCGTCGCCGTCCCAGTTCTGACCGGCAAAGCCGGGGAACGGGGGGATGATGTCGAGGTCGTGGTTCTTGGCGTGCCCGTTCAGCGCCGCCTGTGCAGCGACCGTGATCTGGACGTAGTGCGGGCCGCGAGATGGACGTGGTCGATCGGTCGGACCGGCTGGAGGTGCTCGGCGGGTTGAGCCCGTCGTTGCGCGTGCCGACGCTGGTGTTGGACGACGGACGGCCGCTTGCGGAGTCAGGGGCGATCCTGCTCTACCTCGCCGAGGGCAGCGACTTCCTGCCGGCAGACCGCTTCGAGCGCGCGCAGGTCGCGCAGTGGCTGTTCTTCGAGCAGTACGAGGTCGAGCCGAAGATCGCGGTCGCGCGCTTCTTCCTGCAGATGTGGCCGGGGGAGAGGGACGAGGCGCGGATCGCGAAGATGCGGGATGCGAGCCGCCACGCGCTGCGGAGGATGGAGCGGCACCTCCGGGACGGAGAGCGTGAGTGGTTCGTCGGCGGCTCGTATTCGATCGCCGACATCGCGCTCAACGGGTACACGCACGTGGCCGACGGCGCCGGGATCGAGCTGGACGACAGCTAGCCGTCGAGCAGGGCCAGCAGCTCCTCGACCGGCTGGGCGCCGATCGCACCGCGCTCGCGGTCGACGATGAAGCAGGGGACACCGGTGATCTTGAGCTGCTGGGCCAGCAGCTCGTCCGCGCGGACCTCGTCGCTGAAGCGATCCGATTCGAGCGTGGCGATGACCTCGTCGTCGGGCAGGCCGACCTCGGCGCAGATGGCGCGGAGGACGGCGTGGTCGGCGACCGGCGCGCGCTCTGCGTGGTAGGCGCGGAAGAGGCGCTCGGTCAGCTCGCCGTCGAGGCCATGCTCGCGCGCGAGGTGGATGAGCCGGTGGCCGTCGAACGTGTTGCCGCCGGTCGCGTTCGCCAGGTCGAGGTCGAGTCCGTCCTGGGCGGCCATCTGCTCGAGCTGCCTCATGCGCGCCGTCGCCTCGTCCGGCGAGGTGCCGTACTTGGCGGCGAGCCGCTCCGGCGCCGTGCCCTCGGGCAGCGCCGGGGCGTTCGGGTCGAGCTCGAAGCTGCGCCAGCGCAGCTCGACGTCACCGTCGTAGGCCTCAAGCGCGGCGTCGAGCCGGCGCTTGCCGACGTAGCACCACGGGCAGGCGATGTCGGACCAGACGTCGAGCTGCATAGGGCCGAGGCCAGCCGTCAGGCCCGCTACAGCGGCGTCGCGCCGTCGTACAGCTTGAGCACGCTGACGCTGCCGTCCGGCACGTCCTTGTCGTCGAGGCAGAGCCTGCAGAGCACGCACTCGTCGACATTCTTCTCGACGATCTCGACGCGGCCGCCGGCGTCTGCGTAGATGCCGACCGGGCAGACCTCTTCGAGCTTGGCGGCGATCTTCGCGTCGCTTGCGATCTCGTCCGAGACCTCGATCCCGATGAACGTTCCGTCGGTACGCATTGCTCAGACCTCCACGCCGCGCTCGGCGAGCTTCTGTTTCATGATCTCCGGAATCTCGGAGATCTCCTCGGCGACGGTGATCCCGGCCTCGGCGAGGCGGGCGATCTTCTCGGTCGCTGTGTCTTCCTTGCCCTCGACGATCGTGCCGGCGTGGCCGAAGCTCATGCCGGGCATCTCGTCCATGAAGCGGCCGGCCATGAAGGCGACGATCGGCAGGCGCGAGTTGTGGTCGGTGACCCACTTGGCGAGCTCGGCCTCCATGCGGCCGCCGGGCTCGGTGTAGATGACGATGCCCTTCGTCTCCTCGTCGGCCTCGAAGAACGGCATCAGCTCCGCGTAGCTCGATCCGATGATCGCGTCGCCGCCGATCGAGACGGCGGTCGAGATGCCGAGCCCGGCGGCGCTCAGTGTCGAGCTCATCTCGGTCGTCATGCCGCCGGAGCGGGAGATGACGCCGATCGAACCGCGCTGGTAGCTCTTGGCGGCGTCCTTCGCGGGCCCGCCGATGCCGCCCATCTTGATGACGTCGGGGACGATCATGCCAAGGCAGTTCGGGCCGATGATGCGGGCGCCGTGCTCGTTCGCGGTCTCGACCATCTGGGCGACGTCGCCGCGCGGGATCCGCTCGGTCACGATCACGATGATCTTGATCCCGTTCTCGAGTGCCTCCAGCACCGCGTCCTTGGTGAAGGCCGGCGGGACGGTGACGACCGAGCCGTCGATCGGCCCGCCGTGGTGCTCGACCGCCTGAGCGACGGTGTCGAAGACCGGCACGCCGTGCACCTCGCGGCCGAGCCGGCCGGGGGTGACGCCGCCGACGATCTTCGCGCCTTTGCCGTAGTCGAGGCACTCGCGGGTCAGGTTCACGGCCTCGCGGCCGGTGATGCCCTGGACGATGAAGGTGGTGTCTTCGTTGATCAGGATGCTCATGCCGCTGCTCCAATCTTTTCCACCGCACGCTTGGCGGCCTCGTGCATGGACGTGGAGCGGTCGGCGTACTCGACGCCGTACTTCTCGAGGATCTTGAAGCCCTCTTCCTCCCAGGCGCCCGGAATGCGGAAGATCGCGATCTTCTCCGCGGGGTCCATGCCGAGCTCGAGGCACGCGCCGATCACGCCGCGGGCGACGATGTCGACGCGGGTGTTGGAGACGATCGACATCATCACCGCGATCTTGTCGACGCCCGGTTTCTGCAGCACGAGCTTGGCGAGTCCCTTGGCCTTCGCGACCGACGGGTTGCCGCCGATCTCGCAGTAGTTCGCGGGCTCGCCGCCGTACTTGCGGACCGCGTCGAACAGCGTCAGCGAGCCGCCGCCGGCACCGATCACGAGCCCGAGGTTGCCGTCGAACTCGGTCACGTTTCCGGCCACCCCGCGGTGGTCCTGGGCGTCGACCTCCTCGCCGGCGAGCTCGAACGGGGTCGGCTCGCGCGCCTCGCGCGTCTCCTCGTCGCCGACGCCGAGGTCCTTGAGCAGCGCCTTGTGGCGGCCGCGGGCCTCGTTCTCCATGTCCATGTGCGCGTCGAGCGCGATGAACGAGCCGTCCTTCATGCGGGCCAGCGGATTGATCTCCGCCAGCGTGCAGTCGTTCTCGACGAACAGCTTCGCGAGCTTTGTGACGATCGGGACGAGGCGGTTCAGGTCGCTGCCGGTCACGCCGGTCGAGGCGATGACCTCCTTGGCGATGTAGTCGCTGAACGGGTGGATGTTCGAGAAGTGGCGGCGGCCGACCTTGTCGGGCTGCTCCTCGGCGACCTGCTCGATGTCGATGCCGCCGACCGGGGAGAAGATGATCACCGGCTGCTTCTTGGTTCCGTCCCAGACGACGCCGGCGTAGAACTCCTGGTCGACCTCGGCCTTCGGGTCGACGAGCACGCCGCGCGGCATGTGGCCGTTGATCTCCAGCTTGAGGATGTCGGCGGCGTGCGCCTGCGCCTCCTCGGGCGTCGTCGCGAACTTGACGCCGCCGGCCTTCATCCGGCCGCCTGAGAGGACCTGCGACTTGATCACGGTCTCGCCGCCGATGCGGGCCGCGATCTCGCGGGCCTCGTCGGCGCTTGTGGTGAAGCCGTAGTCGGTGACCGGGATGCCCGCGCGCTTGACGATTTCGCGCGCCTCGTATTCGAAGAATCTCAAGGTGAACTGCCTCTGTCGGTGAGGGACGATGCCAGCGGCGCTCGTGCGAACGGGCGCGGGCGCGCGGCGGCGGGGAAGGTTACCGGGAGGAGTGGTGCGATGCCTCGTCGATCCGATATCGGGATTTACGGTAGATCGAGATCGCTGTTACCTTCCCGCGCTCTCTGCGTTGGGACCAACATGACTGCCTACCCGAAAATCCTCGCCCTGACCCTTGCGATCGGCGCCGTGGCGGCACCGGCTCAGGCCGCTGACTGGACGACCCAGACGCTCGGCTCGCCGGAAACCAACGTCGAGCAGACCGCGATCGCGCCTGATGGCTCGGCCCTCGCGCTGGTCGGCTCGCAGCTCCACGTGGACTATGGCGCCAAGCGGCACGCCGTCTACACGAAGACGGCCGGCAGTCGCTTCACACGTCAGCTTCAGCTGAACGGGTATGCCGACTACGTGGCCGGGATCCGATCGGGCGGCCAGGCGATCCTCGCCAGCAGCGGCGCGGACGACATCGTGCTCCGTCTGCGGCCGAGTGCGTCAAGCGCTTGGCGCACGGTCAAGCTCGCCGCTGATCCCGGTGCGTACTGGCGCGAAGCTCCGCAGCTGGTCAGCACTCCCGGCGGCAGGTGGATCATCGCGGCGACGCAGGCGCAGGGCAACGACACGCCGGACGACGCCGACGAGGACATCATCACAACCGTCGTCTACGAGGTCAGCGCAACGGGCGAGATCCGTTTCAAGTCCAATCCGATCCCGAACTCCCTCAATTTGCATGGACTGGCCGCCACGCAGTCCGGCGCGAAGTACCTGCTTACCGAGAAGCCTTCGGTGGCCGGTGAGCAGCGTGTCGGCACGACCGTCGTCTACTCGTACGACAAGGGCAAGGCCAAGGCGATCTCGGCTCCGCTGCCGATCACAAACGCGGCGGTCGCGGCGGGCGTCAGCACCGGTGCGATCGTCGGTACCGACCCGGCGAATTGCCAGGACGTCGGCGAGTGTGTCGGTCGAACGTTGCACTACCGCATCACCAGCGGTGGGCAGGTCCTCGACCTCGGTCAGGTCGCCAGTACCGACAGCGCCTCGGCCAAGCGCCTTCAGGCGAACCCGGCGGTGACCTTCCTCAGCCTCGACAAGATCGTTGTCAGTTGGGACACGAAGAACCGGCAGACGCGAGCCTTCGCGGGTCGCAGGTACGCGTTCATCTCGACCACGCATCCGCGTCGTGCGCCGGACGCGTACGCGCTGGGCGAGACCGGTGACTACCCCGCGCCCGCAGCCGATCCGCTGCCACTCTCCGGCAATCGGGTCTTCATGACTTGGGCGACGTTCGGAACGGCAAAGAGCGTCTCCGCAAAGACGGTGAACATCGCCGAGAACGACAAGCAGGCACCGGCGCTCAACCTGGGCCGTCTCATCAACGACGGTCGGTTCAACGCCGCGACCGGCGGGTCGTGGGCGATCGTCGGCGGCGACGTCGGGAAGAATGCCCGCCGCGCCACCGTGAGCGTGCGCCGCTTCTAGCGCACGAACGAAACGATCTTCGGCACCACGATCTCCGGCGACTGCTCGATGCAGAAGTGCGTCAGGCCTGGCATGACCTCCAGCCGGTAGTCGTCGGCGTGATCCTCGAGGCCGCGCAGCATCGGCGGCTTGATCGCGATGTCGCGGTCGCCGTAGAGGAACAGCGTGGGCACCCGCAGTCGGGTGCCCACGTACTTCCCGCCGATACTGCTCGCGAGCTCGCCGCCGTAGACGAACGAGCCGTAGACCTGCTGGGCCGCGACCGGGTCGATGTGGTCGAAGTAGAGCCGGCCCTCCTCCTCGGTCCACGAGCCGTCGGCGACGCACTGCTTGATCACGAGGTTCGGGATGACGCCGGCGCGCGTCAGCGCCGGCCCGAGCAGCGGCGAACCGATCAGCAGCATGTACCAGAAGCTGCCGAGCGCCTTCAGGGTTTCCATGTCCGTTGGCGTGTAGGGGTGGCCGGTGTTGACGAGCACGAGCTTCTCGACCCGCTCGGGCTCGCTGAGCGCCATCAGGAACGTCACGAACCCACCCCAGTCGTGGCCGACGAGGCGGAAGCGCTCGACGCCCATCGCGTCGAGCACTGCGAGCACGTCGAGCGCGAGCTGGTGCTTGCGGTAGCCGCGCTTCGTCGCCTCGCTCCAACCGAACCCGCGCAGGTCGATCGCGATCGGCCGCAGGCCGGCAGCCGCGAGCGGCTCGAAGTGGTCGCGCCAGCAGTACCAGTTGCTCGGCCACCCGTGGACCATCACGACCGGTGGCGCGTCCTTGTCGCCGGCCTCGGCGACGTGGAAGCGGATCCCGCGCGCCTGCACGAACTGGTGGCGTACCCCGTCGACCCGCGGCAGGTCGGTGGGCACGTTCCCGTTGGTCAGGGGCTCGATCGCTGCGGTGGCCATGGGCCGACGCTACCGGAGCCCGGGCGCGCGCGCCCCCGCCCGTCGTTGGTCATCAGATCGCGCGGTGTGCGCGATCTGATGACCATCGACGGGTGAGGGTCTGGTCGAAGCGGGTGAGAGCGTCGGCCGGGGCGAAGTCGAGGTCGAGATCGGTGATCCGGAGCGTTTCGATGCCGCGGCGTTCGACCTCGGCGTCGCGCCGCTCGTCGCGGGCGCGCTGCAGAGGCAACCGGTGGTGTGGACCGTCGATCTCGACGACGAGCTGCGCAGCCGGGTACCACAGGTCCACGCGGACGCGAGGGTGGTCGGGGCGAAGGTCGAACCACACCTGCGTTTCGGGTCGCGGCCGGTCGCCGCCGGTCAGCAACGTCAGCCCGCGTTGCTCAAGTCCTGTTTCCATGATCGCGCCGTCGATGCCGGCCGGCGCGAGCACCTCTCGCAGCAGCCTCACGCCGCGCGGCCGGTTCATCCGCGCCAGCGTGTGACCGATCGCGATGACGTCGAGTTGCCGTTTGAACTCGGCCTGGCGGCAGGCGTACGCCAGCGCACCGACGTTGCCTGTGCCGGCGAGGTCTATCAGCGACCGCGCCACGGTCGTGCAGCGCAGCCCTGCGAACAGCCTGGCATCACGCTCATCGAGGAGGACTGCCCGGTGGACGGTGAAGCGCGAGCGTGGCGCGCAGCTCCCGCGTGGCACAACGATGTGCACGTGCTTGTCGTGCAGGTCGACGATGTCGCTGTGGCGGAGCGCCGAAGCATGCGCCAGGGCCGAGCGCTCACCGCACGACAGCAGCGCGGCGCGATGGACGGCCCTTTCGCTGAGTGCTCGATGCCCGAGCGCGTACACGTCGACCTCGACGCGGTGGAGCCGCCCGTTGTCGAGCCAGCGCCGGACCGTCGACTCCGCGAACCCGTGGGCGCGCAGCTGCGCCCCGCCGACCACTCCGTCCTGGGAGTCCGCCAGCACAACGAGCCGTCGATGGTCATCAGATCGCGCGATGTGCGCGATCTGATGACCATCGACGGAGGCAGGCGGGCGCATGCGCCGATGGCATCACGGGCGCCTGCGGAGAATCCAGACGCGTCTGCGGCAGACCGCAGGCGCTGGCGCTACGAAAGCCCGTAGGCCTCGCGCAGGGCCGGGTCCTTCGCGGCCAGCTGCTTGGCGAGCGACACCATGACCTGGCACTGCTTCCACGTGGCGTCGTCCTGCATCTTGCCGTCGATCATGTGGACGCCGCGGCCGTCCGGAATCGCCTCGATCACCTTCATCGCAAACTTCACCTCGTCGGGATCCGGCGAGAAGACCTTCTTGGCGATATCGATCTGGACCGGGTGCAGCGACCAGGCGCCGACACAGCCGAGCAGGAACGCGGCGCGGAACTGGGCCTCGCATGCGGCGACGTCCTTGATGTCGCCAAACGGGCCGTAGAAGGGGAGCAGCCCGTTCATCGTGCAGGCGTCGACCATGCGCGCGATCGAGTAGTGCCACGGATCCTGCTGCGCGGTCACGCGCAGCTGGTCCGGGGCGATCGAGCCGTCCTCCAACAGCTCGGGGTCGCTCATCGACAGGTAGCCGGGATGGCCGCCGCCGACGCGCGTCGTCTTCATGCGCCGCGACGCGGCGAGGTCCGCCGGGCCGAACGACATGCCCTGCATGCGCGGCGACGCGGCCGCGATCTCTTCGACGTTCGCGACGCCCTGCGCCGTCTCGAGGATCGCGTGCACCAGGATCGGCCGATCCAGCCCGGCGCGCGCCTCGAGCTGCGCGAGCAGGCGGTCGACGTAGTGGATGTCCCAGGCGCCCTCGACCTTCGGAACCATGATCACGTCGAGCTTGTCGCCGATCTCGCCCACCAGCGTGATCAGGTCGTCGAGCACCCACGGCGACTCCAGAGAGTTGACGCGCGTCCACAGCTGCGTGTCGCCGAAGTCGTTCGCCCGCCCGATCTCGACCAGCCCGGCCCGCGCCGCCTCCTTGCGGTCGACCGGCACCGCGTCCTCGAGGTTGCCGAGAACGATGTCCGCCGACTCGGCGATCTGCGGCACCTTCGCCACCATCTTCGGGTTCGACGGATCGAAGAACGCGATCATCCGCGAGGGCGGGAACGGGATCTCGCGGAGCGGCTCAGGGGCTCCGGCGGCCTGGGGCTTGAGGAAGTCACGGGGGCTGCGCATAGGCCCGTGACCTTAGCTGCGCCTACTTCCGCTTGACCTGCGCGACCATCTCGCCGGTCTGGCCAATCGTCGTCGCCAGCCCGCTCGAGAGCGTCGTCAGGTGCTCGGCGGTCGTCGCGACGTCCTCGGACATCTCGCGCAGGCCGCCGGCCGTGGAGGAGATCGTGTGGACGTCGGTCTCGATCCGGCTGAGCGCGTCAGCGGTGGCGCGGACGGCCGCCACGATCGACGAGAAGCTCTCGCGCGCCGCGGTCGCCTGATCGCCGACGGCAGTGGCGGATTCGCCGGTGGCCGACACCGAACGCTGGACCTCGTCGATCGCCGTCAGCGAGTCGGCGCTCAGCTTCGTGATTCCGTCGAGCGCCGACGCCGTCGACTCGGCGAGCTTGCGCACTTCCTCGGCGACGACCGCGAAGCCGCGGCCGTGCTCGCCGGCGCGCGCTGCCTCGATCGCGGCGTTGAGCGCCAGCAGGTTGGTCTGCTCGGCGATGCCGCCGATCTCGGCGACGATCGTCTCGATCGAGCGCAGGCGACCCGCGAGCTCCTCGGTCTCGGTGCGGATCTCGTCGACGGCGCCGATCATCTGCTGCGTCGCGTCGCTGGAGGCGGCGACGACGCTCTCGCCCTCGGAGGCGAGCTCGACGGTCTGCGAGACCTCTGACGTCGCCTGCGCGGACTGGGCGCTGATGCCGGATGCGAGCTCCGAGAGCTCGGCGGCCGAAGCATGAGACTCCTCGGCGGCCGCGGCGAGCTGCTGCGAGAGGTCGTCGACCTGCGTCTGCTGGCTCGTCAGCGTCGCGTTCTGCTGCTCCATCTCGCCGACCAGCTCGAACGTGTGGTCGCGCGAGTCGAGGAACTCCTGCATGACGATCGCCATGTCGGCGACAAGGACCTTGCGGAACGCCATCAGGCGCTGCAGGAAGAGCTCGGCGTCTCCGCCGGAGCGGGCGAGCAGCTCAGGCACGACGACGCGCTCGATTCGCAGCGTCGCGCCCATGTAGGCCCAGATCGGCAGGTCGATGCGGTCGTGAACGCGGCCGATCGTGCGCACGCGCTCGATCCGGTCGTCACCGAAGGACCCGCTGAACATGCCCTCCATGTATGCGGCGAGGGTCTGCGAGAGCCTCTCGACGCTCGAGTGCTCGCCGATGATCGCCATCAGCTCGGACTCTTGGCCGATGTGACCGTAGAACGAGTCGCTGTACTCGTGCGCCATCGCGCCGACCTCGTGCATTTCGCTCAGGAGCTCCATGTCGCGGTCGGTCAGCGAGCAGAACTTCAGCAGGTTGGCCCAGCGCTCATCGGAGGCGGTCAGCGGCGTGCCGCCGGCGTCGGGATTGGCAACGGCAACAACGGCCTGCTCAGGTTCGGCGGTCGTGGCGTCGGTGTTGCGGCGGAACGGGTTCATGCGGAGCTCTCCGGTCGGGGTCTGGCCATGCAATCGGGCTCTGCTCCCGCTTCTTGAGTCGCCGTTTGGCATCCTCCCCGGCCGAATGACCGACACCACCTTCACAACAGACCAGGCCGAGCGCGAAGCGAGCGGCGCCCACAGCTACGGCCGCTACCTCGAGGAGTTCGAGGTCGGCGCGACCTACCAGCACTGGCCCGCGAAAACCGTGACCGAGGCCGACGACCACCTCTTCTGCCTGATCACGATGAACCACCACCCGCTGCACATCAACGACGTGTACGCGTCAAAGAGCCAGCAGGGCAAGAACGTGGTCGTCGGCCCGTACGTCTACTCGCTGGCTCTTGGCATGACCGTGTCGGATATCTCGGGCAAGGCGATCGCGAACCTCGCCACCGAGGAGCTGAGCCACCCGGCGCCGGTCTTCCACGGCGACACGCTGTTCTGCGAGACCGAGGTGCTCGAGAAGAAGGAGTCGCAGTCCAAGCCCGACCGCGGCGTCGTGAAGGTGCACACCCGCGTCCGCAACCAGGACGGCACGCTGGTCGCGGAGTTCAAGCGCCTGGTGCTCGTGCCGCGCAAGAACCCCGGTACGTAGTTTCCTGCAGAACCGTGGCGGGAACGATCCCCGAGCCGCCGCAGAGGAGTACCGTTCACAGGTGTGGTGGTCACCGCAGCGCGGTGGCCACCCTTTCTGATTCCAGAACCGGAGCAAGAGAACAGTGACCATGACCGCCCCTTCAAACGACGCCTCGACCGACCACGCCCAGCTCGTGGCTTGGGTGGAGGAGGTCGCGGCGCTGACGCAGCCCGACGCGATCCACTGGTGTGACGGCTCCGCCGAGGAGTACGATTCGCTCTGCAACCTGCTCGTCGAGCACGGCACGTTCCGCAAGCTGAGCGACGCCAAGCGTCCGAACAGCTACCTGGCATGGTCGGACCCGTCCGACGTCGCTCGTGTCGAGGACCGCACGTTCATCTGCTCCGAGCGCGAGGAGGACGCCGGCCCGACCAACAACTGGCGCGACCCGGCCGAGATGCGCGCCGAGATGAAGGGCCTGTTCGAAGGCTCGATGCGCGGCCGCACGATGTACGTGATCCCGTTCTCGATGGGCCCGCTCGGCTCCGACAAGTCGCACATCGGCATTGAGCTGACCGACTCGCCCTACGTCGTCGTGCAGATGCGGATCATGACCCGGATGGGGCAGAAGGCGCTCGACCTGCTCGGCACCGATGGCGAGTTCGTCCCGTGCGTGCACTCGATCGGCGCACCGCTCGAGGCCGGCGAGGAGGACGTCTCCTGGCCGACGAACCGCGAGACGAAGTACATCGTCCACTACCCCGAGACCCGCGAGATCTGGTCGTACGGCTCGGGCTACGGCGGCAACGCGCTGCTCGGCAAGAAGTGCTTCGCACTGCGGATCGCCTCGGTGATGGCCCGCGACGAGGGCTGGATGGCCGAGCACATGCTGATCCTCAAGGTCACGAGCCCCGAGGGCGACGTTCGCTACGTCACGGGGGCGTTCCCGAGCGCCTGTGGCAAGACCAACTTCGCGCTGATGGTTCCGACGATCGAGGGCTGGAAAGTCGAGACGATCGGCGACGACATCGCCTGGATGAAGTTCGACGACGAGGGTCGTTTGCGCGCGATCAACCCCGAGTACGGCTTCTTCGGGGTCGCCCCGGGCACCGGCTGGGGCAACACCCCGGTCGCGATGAAGGCGCTCGAGAAGGGCGCGCTCTACACCAACACCGCGCTGACCGACGATGGCGACACATGGTGGGAGGGGATGACCAAAGAGGTCCCGTCGCACCTGATCGACTGGCACGGCGAGGACTGGACGCCCGAGGCCGATCACCCGGCCGCACACCCGAACGCGCGCTTCACCGTCCCGGCCGCCCAGGTCGACACGCTCGCCGCCGAGTGGGAGGACCCGGCCGGCGTGCCGATCGACGCGTTCCTCTTCGGTGGTCGCCGTGGCTCGGTCGTGCCGCTCGTGCGTGAGGCCAAGAGCTGGGAGCACGGCGTCTTCCTGGGCGCGACTATGAGCTCGGAGATGACCGCCGCCGCCTTCGGCACCGTCGGTCAGCTCCGCTTCGACCCGTTCGCGATGCTGCCGTTCTGCGGTTACAACATGGGCGACTACTTCCAGCACTGGCTCGACATCGGCGCCAAGGAGGGTGCGCAGCTGCCTCGCATCTTCTACGTCAACTGGTTCCGCAAGGACGAGGACGGCCGCTTCCTCTGGCCCGGCTTCGGCGACAACTCGCGCGTGCTCGAGTGGATCGTGCGCCGCGTCGAGGGCAAGGCCGAGGGCATCGAGACGCCGCTCGGAATCGTTCCGCGCGCCGAGGACCTGAACGTCGACGGGCTCGACCTGTCGGCCGATGACCTCACGAAGCTCCTCACCGTCGACACCGAGGCCGTCAAGGCCGAGCTGCCTCAGGTCGAGGAGCACCTCGCGAAGTTCGAGCGGCTTCCGGCCGAGGTTCGGGCGCAGTTCGAGGCGCTGAAGTCCGACCTCAGCTAGACGTCGCCCAGCGCTGCGCGCTGGGCTTAAGGACCTAGGCTCCGCCCTTGTCCGGGTTGGGGGTGAAATAGGGTCGGGGCATGAGCGAGGCCCCGCCCGAGTACCACGCCCTGCTGCCCGCGTTCGTCGGCGGCTACTGGGGGCAGAGCGCCGGCGCGGCCGTCCGTGACGCAGGCGGCGGCAGCGCCGCGCTCGAGGAGGCCCGCGGTGCTCTCGGCCTGGCTGCCGGCCGCGGCACCGACGCAATCACCGTGCGGGCGTTCAACCCCGAGCCCGATACCGATGGGTACGGATCGCCGGGGTCGGCGCTCGAGACGAACACGCCGGACCTGCCCTTCCTCGTCGACTCGGTCTCGGCCGAGATCGTCGCCCGCGGGATCCGCATCGTCCGTGTCGTCCATCCGATCATCTGGGTCGTCCGTGACGAGGAGGGGCGGATCGTGGCGCTCGGCGACGAGGAGAACGGCCGTCCCGAGTCGATCATGCACTTCGAGCTCGGCCGGCGGCTCACCGACGCGGAGCTCGCCGACCTCGCCGGCGGCGTGCGCGGCGTGCTCGCCAACGTGACCGCGGTCGTCTCCGATTTCGAACCGATGCGGGCGTCGATCGACCGTCTGATCGGGATCGTGCGCGAGGACGCTGCCGAGGGCGACCTCGTCGAGGACGACCCGAAGGAGATCGAGGCGCTGCTTCAGTGGCTGCTCGACGAGAACTTCGTCTTCCTCGGCTACCGCGAGGAGCGCGAGGGGGCCGCAGGGCCCGAGGCGGTTCCCGGGACCGCGCTGGGGCTGCTCCGCGACGTCGCCGAGGGCGGGCTCGGGCTCGAAGCGGAGCTCGACATCGGCGACGACAGCCACGACCGCCGGGCCTTGCGCTTCCTGCGTAGCCACGCGGTCTCGACCGTCCACCGGCGCGAGCCGATGGAGACGCTGCTGGTCCGTATCCACGGCCCCGGCGGAGGGGTTGCGCGGCTTCTTGGCATCCTCTCGTCACGGGCCGTCGCAGAGCCGGCCAGCAGAACCCCCCAGCTCCGCGACAAACTCGCGCGGATCCTCTCGTCGGAGCGGCTCGTGCACGGCTCGCACGACTACAAGGCGGCGATCGCCCTGTTCGACCGCTTCCCGAAGGCAGAGCTGCTCGCCGCCCCGGTCGAGGACCTGCGGCGGATCGTCAAGACGCTGATCGGCACGGCGCCGAACCAGGTTCGGCTCACCTGCCGGGTCGCGCGCCACGGGCGTGCGGCGGCGCTCGTCGCCTCGATGCCGCGCGAGCGGCTGACGCCCGATCTGGTCCAGCAGATCCGGGCACTGATCTCGGACGCCTTCAACACGACCTACGTCGAGTCGCAGGAGGTCTTCAGCGACGACGGACGGGCGCTCGTCCATCTGTTCGTGCGTTCGCCCGATCCGCTTCCGGAGGTCGACGTAGCGCCGCTCGAGGAGGAGATCCGGCGTATCTCACGGACGTGGGCCGATCGCCTCGCCGAACAGCTCGCCGAGGACTACGGCGCCGAGCGGGGGCCGCTGCTCGCCGCCCGCTGGATCGAGCACCTGCCCGACGGCTACCGCGCCGAGACGCCGCCCGAGCAGGCAGCGAAGGACATCGACCTGCTCGAGCGGCTCGCGGCCGCCGAGCAGGGCACCGAGCTGCTCGTCGGGCTTCAGGACGGCCTGCCGAGCGCCGGCCGGCTCGTCACGCGGATCGCGCTCTACAAGCGCGGCCCCAAGGTCGAGCTGACCGCGGCCACGCCATTGCTGGAGAACCACGGCCTCAGGGTCATCGACGAGCACCCGACGCGGATCGAAGGGCAGGCCGGCGACCTTTGGGTCCAGGCCTTCTCCGTGATGACCACCGGCGGTGAGCCGCTCGACGTCGAGCAGGCAGCCGGCCTGGCGGAGTCGCTCGAGGCGGTCTGGCACGGGCAGACCGAGTCGGACTCGCTCAACCGCCTCGTGCTCGCAGCCGGTCTCGCCTGGCCGCGTGTGCAGGTGCTGCGGGCACTGCAGCGTTACCGCCAGAGGGTCGGGTCCCGCTACACCGAGGAGGCACGGAACGACGCGTTCGTCGCGCACCCACGGATCACGGCGAGGCTCGAGGAACTGTTCGAGCTGCGGTTCGCCGTCGACCCGCCGCCCGCGCACGACGAGCGCGAGCAGGCGCTGAAGGCTGCGATCGTCGAGGAGCTCGACGCGGTCGAACTGCTCGACCACGACCGGATCCTGCGCAACCAGCTCGCGCTCGTCGAGGCCGTCGTGCGGACCAACGTGTACCGCCCGGACCGCGGCGCGATGTCCTTCAAGATCCGCTCGGCCGACGTGCCGATGATGCCGGCGCCGGCGCCGCTGTTCGAGATCTTCGTCTACGCGTCCGACCTCGAGGGGATCCACCTCCGCGGTGGGCCGATCGCCCGCGGCGGCATCCGCTGGTCGGACCGGATGGACTACCGGACCGAGGTCTTCGGCCTGATGCGCGCGCAGATGACGAAGAACGCCGTGATCGTCCCGGCCGGCGCTAAGGGTGGCTTTTACCTGAAGGCTCCCCCTGCCGATCCGACCGAGCTGCGCGAAGCGGTCAAGGCCGGCTACGAGCGTTACATCGAGGCGCTGCTCGACGTCACCGACGACCTCGATCCCGACGGTACGACGATCCACCCGGACGGCGTCCGGGTCCGTGACGGCGCGGACAGCTATTTCGTGGTCGCCGCCGACAAGGGGACGGCCACCTTCTCGGACACCGCGAACGCGATCGCGGTCCGGCGCGGCTTCTGGCTCGGCGACGCGTTCGCCTCCGGTGGTTCCAACGGGTACGACCACAAGAAGCTCGGCATCACCGCCCGCAGCGCCTGGGAGTCGGTCAAGCGGCACTTCCGCGAGCTCGGCGTGGACCCCGAGTCCGATCCGATCACCGCTGTCGGCATCGGCGACATGTCCGGTGACGTCTTCGGCAACGGGATGCTGCTGAGCCGGTCGCTCAGGCTGATCGCCGCCTACGACCACCGGCACGTCTTCATCGATCCGAACCCCAGTGATGCTGCGCGCTCGTGGGAGGAGCGCAAGCGGCTGTTCGACATGCCGGGCTCGTCGTGGGCCGACTACGACAGCGCGCTGATCTCCGAGGGCGGCGGCGTCTTCCCGCGCAATCTCAAGAGCGTGCCGGTGACGCCGCAGATCCAGGCGGCGCTCGGGATCGAGGCCAGCGAGCTGACGCCGGCCGAGCTGATCCAGGCCGTCCTACGGGCGCCGGTCGACCTGCTCTGGAACGGCGGCATCGGCACCGTCGTCCGGGCGTCGCACGAGTCCGACGCCGACGCCCGCGACCGCGCCAGCGACGCGATCCGGATCAGCGCCGACCAGCTCCGCTGCCGGGTCGTCGGCGAGGGCGGCAACCTCGGCTTCACACACCGCGCCCGGATCGAGGCAGCGCAGCGCGGGATCCTGCTGTTCGCCGACTTCATCGACAACTCCGGCGGCGTCGACAGCTCCGACCACGAGGTCAACCTCAAGATCCTGCTCGACCTCGTCGTCAGGCGCGGCTCGATGACCCCCGGCGAACGGGATTCGCTGCTCGCCGAGGTGACCGGTGACGTCGTCGACCACGTCCTCCACGACAGCTTCCTGCAGGCGCAGATCCTCAGCCAGGAGGTCGCGGCTGCGTCGCACCGGATGTACCTCTACGAGGACCTGATGACGACGCTCGAATCGGCGGGTATCGCCCGTCGCGAGGACGAGGCGCTGCCGTCGAGCGACGAGGTCGCCGATCGCCGGCGGCTCGACCAGGGGCTCGTCCGTCCTGAGCTCGCGGTCCTCGTCGCCTGCGCGAAGCTTCTGCTCACCGGTCAACTGCTCGAGTCGGACGTCGTAACCGATGCGGCTTTCGACGACGAGCTGCGGGGCTACTTCCCGCCGGCCGTCGTCGAGCGTGTCGGACCGCTGTTGACCGAGCACCCGCTGCGGCGCGAGCTGGTGGCGACGCTGGTTGCCAACGACGTTGTCAACTCGATGGGTCCGGCGTTCGCGAGCGACCTCGCGGCCGAGCACGGCGTCTCAGGCGACGCCGTCGTCCGCTGCTACCGGATTGCCCGCGACGCGGTCTCGGCAGAGCGGCGCTGGGCGGCGATCGAGGACGACCTGACGCTCACCTCCGACATCTCGGGCACGCTGATGGAGGGCGTCGACCTGCTCGTCGGTGCCGTCACGCGCTGGTATCTGCGCCACGACCCGGATGCCGACATCGCCGCTGCCGCCGCGGCTCTCGCGCCGGTCATCGACGAGCTCGACGCCGCGATGCCGTCGCTGCGCGACAGCTCGTGGTGCTCCGCGTACGACGAACAGCGCCAGTCACTCGCCGGGCGTGGCGCGCCCCCTGAGCTGGCCGATTCGCACGCGCGTCAGCAGGCGCTCTACCACGCCGCCGACATCGCGCTCGTCGCGCGTGAGACAGGCCGGCCTGCGATGGATGTCGCAAAGGCGTTCTTCGCAGCCGGCGCGCTGCTCGACCTCGAGCGGCTCGAGCACGAGATCCTCGCGCTGCCCGGTGTCTCGAGTGTCCACCGCTGGGCACAGCAGGCGCTACTCGACGACACCCTGACCGCACGGCGCGAGCTTGCCGCGAAGGCGCTGGCGTCAGCGGCAGGGGAGCCTGAGGAGGCGGTTGCCGCCTATCTCGACGCCCGCCCCGCCGAGCGAGCCCGGCTCGTCACCGTGATGCGTGCACTCGGCGAGGGCAGCGCCGACGCCTCGACGCTGGCGTTCGCGATCCGGCACTTGAGAGCACTCGCCTGAGCACCTGCGTGCCCGGTGCGCCTAGTGCGCGCCGCCGTCGACCGATGCCGGCGGTCGCGACTCCTCGGCGAGCGCCGTGATCACGAGCGGGCCGCGGGCCGCCGATTCGAGCACGTCGGTCGCCTCGTCGATCGAGCGCGCGTACAGCTCGACGAGCATGTGGATGACGACCTCGTCTTCGGCGTGGTTGTGGAAGCGGACGTGAGTGAAGAACTCGCGCGTGCCGTGGTCTCCGAAGGCCGCGTAGGAGAGGGCGTCGGCCGCCTCCGGGCCCGAGCAGCTCTCGACCAGGTCGGCCGCGACGGTCGCGGTGCAGCTCGCGACCCAGGGCGCGCCTGTGATCATCCGCTCCCAGCGCCCTTCGACCGGCTCGACACGCTCGCCCCGGAAGACGAGGTGCGGCTGGTCGTGCATGCACTCCATGCACTGCACGGCCGCCTCCTGGACCTCGTCGACGACCTCGGCACGCTCGCCGGTGGCCGCATCGATCCGATGGATGCCGTCGTAGTGGACCTGGAGCTCGAGGTCGGTCGACCAGCACCGGTAACAGCGGAGCCAAGGGGGCGTCGCAGCCTGTTCCATCGGCCGCAGGATAGACGCGGCTAGCCTGCGGGCCGTGAGAAGGTCGACGAGATCGGTCGCCGTGCTCCTGCTCGCAGTGGTTGCCGCCGGCGGGGCCGGTTGCGGCGATGACGAGGCCGGCCGGGACAAGCGCGACGTCGAGCAGGTCGCCGAGCGGTTCGGTGACGCGTTCGCGGCGCGCGACGGACGGGTGATCTGCGAGGACCTGTTCACCGCCGAGCTGCAGCAATCGGTCGAGGCGGCAGGGTTGACCTGCGAGCAGGCGGTCGGCGAGTCGGCGAAGGCGGTGCGCAAGCCGCGGCTCGAGGTGCTCGGCAGCGGCATCGAGGGCGACCGCGCGTACGTGACCGTCCGCTCCTCGGCGCAAGGGCAGGAGGCGAGCGTCGATCGGATCACGCTCAAGCGATCGGCCGAAGGGTGGCGGATCTCGGCGCTGAACACCGGCGAGGAGCTCGCGCCCGATCAGAAGCCGGACGTGTCGAAGCCGACCGAGATCGACTAGTAGCGCCCTTTGGCAGACAGGCCGGCTATGCCGGACCGATGGTCCTCAGCGCCCGGCCCAACGCCTGCGCGTCGGCCGTGAGCACTGGCCGCAGCCGCGGGTTGTGGAGCGCCGCTGCCGGGTGGTAGAGCGGGAAGATCGCGCGCCCGTCGTGGTCGATCCGGGTTCCGTGGACGTCGCCGATCGGCCTTCCCGGAGCGACGTGCTTGAGCGCGTGCCGGCCGAGCGGGACGATCAGCGCGGGATCGATCAGCTCGATCTGACGCTCGAGCCACGGCCGGTGGTGGGCAACCTCGGCGGCGTTCGGATCGCGGTTGCCCGGTGGCCGCGCCTTGAAGACGTTCGTGATGAAGACACTCTCGCGCGAGAGGCCGGCTTCGGCGAGCAGCTCGTCCAGGAGCCGGCCCGACGGCCCGACGAACGGCTCGCCGGCGGCGTCCTCCTTGGCGCCGGGCGCCTCGCCGACGACCATCACCGCAGCATCGGCGGGGCCGCTGCCGGGGACCATCTGGGTGCACGACGCGCACGGCTCGAAGCCGCAGCCGCTGCCGCGGTGCGCGCGGATCTCCGCGGCGAGGAGGTCGAGGAGGTCCGCCACGTGGCGGACCGTAGCCGCTACGCCACGGAGGGGTAGGCGAGCTCGCGACGGCGGCGCTCGACGTACGCCGAGATCTCCTGCTCCGCCAGGTCGTGGAGGCCGGAGAAGCGGACGGCGGGCGCGCCGTCCTCGGTAGAGCGCACGACCTCGCCGACACCGGTCACCGTCACGTCACCGAGGCTGATCGCGAAGCGGACCGGCTGATCGGGCGCGATCGAGGTGACCGGCGACAGCAGCATGCCGCCGACCGAGATATCGAGCGTGCGCGTGACGACGCGGTGGTCCTCGCCGATCACAGCGGCGACGAGGTCGGCCGGGACGCGGACATGGCTGCGGCGCTGGAGGTTCTGGGCGGCGCCGATCGTGTGCAGCCTGAGCAGCCCATCGGGGCCGGCCATCAGCATCCCGTCGCGCGAAGCGGTGCCCATACGGGTGCTCCAGGCGATCGTGGCACGGCAGAAGCGCATGTCGCCGGGCATCGACGCCGGCTCCATCGTCTCGGAGTCGATCCGGAGATCGACGTGGTCATCGGTCACCGATGCGACGATCGCCGGCAGGTGCCAGCCACCGTCCAGCGTCACGTCGACCGCGAGGTTCGGCTCGATCAAGACATCCATACCCATTTTGTCGGCGCAACGGGCGAGCGCTTGAGGGTTGAACGGCCGTCAGCGAGATCGCAGCATCACTGCCGCGACGCCGCCGACGAACGCGATCTGGCCGAACGTCATCGCGGAGCCGAGGTCGGGCGCTCCGAGCAGCAGCGCGCCGCCGGTCACGGCCCAGAACAGCGCGAACAGGGCGACCAGCGCGAGCAGCGCGCGGCGAGGGGTCAGCGTCACCGGCGAGATGCTTCCAGGATCGCGACGAGCGCGGGCTGGTCGAGCTCCGGCCCGGCTTCGTCGAGGAGCTTCTCGGCTGCCCTGCGGCCACCGAGGGCGCGCATCCCGCTGCGGCCGTTCTCTGCCTCGAACTCGGCGATCGCGCCGGCGCGCCTCGCGCTCGCCCGCCGGGCCGGGAGGTCGAGCCCGGCGGCGTGCGCTGAGATTGCAGTCGCAAGCTCGTCGATTCCCTGCGGCGGCGCGATCGAAGAGACCGCGATGACCTTGGTCTCGCGCGAGCCGGCCGAGCGCAGCGCTGCGGAGAGGTCGCGGCGGGCGCGCAGCGCGAGCTGGCCGAGATCGGACTTCGTAACGACGAGCACGTCCGGGATCTCCATGATCCCGGACTTCAGGAACTGGAGGACGTCGCCGGAACCCGGCTGCACGACGACGCAGACGGTGTCGGCGACCTCGCTGACGTCGGTCTCCGACTGGCCGACGCCGACGGTCTCGATCACGACGACGTCGAAGGCGGCCGCCAGCGCCTGAGCGGCCGCCCGCGTCGCGGGGGCGAGGCCGCCGAGCCGGTCGCCGGCTGCGGTCGAGCGGATGAAGAGCCCGGCGTCGGCCGGGTCGAAGGCGATCCGGGCGCGGTCCCCGAGTAGCGAGCCGCCGGAGCGCTTCGACGACGGGTCGACGGCGAGGACGGCGACCGAGAGGCCGCGCTCGCGCCATGTCCGGCAGAGCTCGGAGAGCAGCGAGGACTTGCCGGCGCCGGGCGGGCCGGTCACGCCGACGATCTGGCCGGTCGCCTCGCGGCCGAGCGCCGCCGGTCCGACACCGGCCAGTAGCGCGTCACGCGCGGCGCGATCACGCTCGGCGGTCGACTCGACGAGGTTCAGGACGGCCGGGGCTGCCGACAGGTCGCCGCTCGCGAGTCGCGCGGCGAGGGCGGTGCCGGGCTCGGTGGCGCCCGTCACGCCTGCTGCATCGCCGGCGCGCCGGCGCGCTCCGCGACGAGCGCGACGATGTCGCGCATGATCGCGGTCAGGTTGAAGTCCTTCGGCGTGTAGACCGCGGCGACCCCGGCCTCCCGCAGCGGCGCCTCGTCGGCCTCGGGGATGATCCCGCCGACGACGACCGGCGCGTCGACGCCGCGCTCGCGCAGCGCGGCGATCACGTCCGGAATCAGCTCGCGGTGCGAGCCCGAGAGGATCGACAGGCCGATCACGTGGACGCCCTCCTGCTCGGCGGAGGCGGCGATCTGCGCGGGCGTCAGGCGGATGCCCTCGTAGACGACGTCCATGCCGATGTCGCGGGCGCGGACGGCGATCTGCTCGGCGCCGTTCGAGTGGCCGTCGAGGCCGGGCTTTCCGACCAGGATCTTGATCCGGCGGCCGAGCACCTCCGAGACGCGTTCGACCTCGCCCTGCAGCTCCTGCAGCTCGGCGGCTCCGTCGATCGGCGCGGCCGCCTCGCCGACACCGGTCGGCGCGCGGAACTCGCCGAAGGTCTCGCGCAGGGCGGCGGCCCACTCGCCGGTCGTCACGCCGGCGCGGGCGGCGGCGATCGTCGCCGCCATGATGTTCTCGTCGCTCGCGGCGACGCGGCGCAGCTCGGCCAGCGCAGCGCCCGCGGCCGCCTGGTCGCGGCTTGCGCGCCACGCCTGGACGGCCTCGCGCTGCTGGGCCTCGACCTCGGGGTCGACGGTCATGATCCCGCCCTCCTCGTCGATCAGCGGCGAGGGAGCCGACTCAATGAACTTGTTGACGCCGACGACGGTCTGCTCGCCGGCCTCGATCCGGCGGATCCGCTCGCGGTGGCTGTCGACGAGCGACGCCTTCATGTAATCGACGGCCTCGACGGCGCCGCCGTGCTCGGCGACGACGGCCATCTCGGCGCGGGCGCCGTGGAGCAGCTCGGCGACGAGGCCATCCATCACCTTCGAGCCCTCGAAGATGTCGGGGTACTCGAGCAGATCGGTCTCGTAGGCCAGTACCTGCTGGATCCGCAGCGACCACTGCTGGTCCCACGGCCGGGGGAGGCCGAGCGCCTCGTTCCAGGCCGGCAGCTGGATCGCGCGGGCGCGCGCGTCGCGGCCGAGCGTGACGGCGAGCGCCTCGAGCACGATCCGCTGGACGTTGTTCTCCGGCTGGACCTCGGTCAGGCCGAGCGAGTTGACCTGGACGCCGTAGCGGAAGCGGAGCTGCTTCTCGTCGGTGACGCCGTAGCGCTCACGGCCGATCTCCTCCCACAGCACCGACATCGCGCGCAGCTTCGCGTGCTCCTCGACGAAGCGGACGCCGGCGTTGACGAAGAACGAGATCCGCTGGAAGACCTTGCCCATCAGCGCCGCGTCCTCGAAACCCGGACGTGCCTTGACCGCGTCGAGGACGGCGATCGCGTTGCTCATCGCGTACGCGATCTCCTGGACCGGGGTCGCGCCGGCCTCCTGCAGGTGGTAGCTGCAGATGTTGATCGGGTTCCACTTCGGCACCTCGGTGACCGTGTAGGCGACCATGTCTGCGATCAGGCGCATCGACGGGCCGGGCGGGAACGCGTACGTCCCGCGCGCGAGGAACTCCTTGATGATGTCGTTCTGCGTCGTGCCCTGGAGCAGGCGGTGATCGACGTTGTTCTCCTCGGCGGTGACGATGTAGAGCCCGAGCAGCCAGGCGGCGGTCGCGTTGATCGTCATCGACGTGTTCATCTCGTCGAGCGGGATCCCGTCGAGCAGCGTGTGCATGTCGCCCTTGTGGGCGACGGGCACGCCGACCTTGCCGACCTCGCCCTTGGCGAGCTCGCTGTCGGCGTCGTAGCCGGTCTGGGTAGGGAGGTCGAAGGCGATCGACAGCCCGGTCTGGCCCTTGGCGAGATTCGAGCGGTAGAGCTCGTTGGACTTCGCGGCCGTCGAGTGGCCGGCGTAGGTCCGCATCATCCAGGGGCGATCGGGCTGCTCGAGGCGGGGCTCCATGTGGTGGAGAGTACCTGCCAGAATCCGGCGGCCGATGGCCGACCACCGCGAGATCGACCTGCAGTTCCAGGACACCGGCCGCGCGATCTGCGCGCACATGATCGACGGTTGGCTCGTCGATCCCGGCCCGTCGTCCTCGCTGCCTGCGCTGCTCGAAGGGCTCGGCGGCGAGCGGCCGCGGGGGATCCTGTTGACGCACATCCACCTCGACCACGCGGGCGGCACCGGGGCGCTGCTGGAGCAGATCGGTGAGCTCCCTGTGTACGTGCACGAGCGCGGGGCGCGGCACCTCGTCGATCCCTCGAAGCTGCTCGCAAGCGCGACGAGGCTCTACGGCGACCAGATGGAGACGCTCTGGGGCACGATCGTACCGGTGCCGCTGACGGCGATCCGCGTGCTCGGAGTCCAGCCGGCGCCCGACGGCTTCTCATGGGCGCCGACGCCCGGCCACGCCGTCCACCACGCCGCGTTCTTGCACGGGGACTCGGGAATCGCGTTCTGCGGCGACGTTGCCGGGATCCGCGTCGGCGACGGGCCGATCCTGCCGCCGACGCCGCCGCCGGACATCGACGTCGACGCCTGGCACGAGTCGATCGCGACGCTGCGCGAGTGGGACCCGTGGCGGCTCGCGCTCACGCACTTCGGCACGTTCGGCGACGTTGCGGAGAACCTCGACACGCTCGAGGCCGAGCTCGACCGGCTGGCCGGGCTGGCGCGGGACGTCGACGAGGCGACGTTCGAGGCCGCCGTCCGCGAGCAGCTCGGCGGCGCCTCCGACGAGGCCGGCTACCTCAAGGCGATGCCGCCCGAGACGCTCTACGCGGGCTTGGCGCGCTACTGGGCCAAGCTGCGCGCCTGACCGCACACCGCGAGAGGTCGTCCGCGAGGTGGCGATTCGGGGGCGAACTAGGAATACTGTGCGCCGCACATGAGCCAGACGATCGAGCTACCGCGCGTAGGCGATCCCGGCAGCGCCCTCGGTGGGGCCTGGCGGGTCATCGTCCTCAACGACGACCACAACACCTTCGAGGGCGTCTCGCGCGCGCTGTCGACGACGCTGCCGGGGCTGACGTTCGATCAGGCCTGGGGTGTGGCCGACAAGATCCACACCGCCGGGCAGGCGGTCGTCTGGTCGGGCCATCAGGAGCTCGCCGAGCACTACTGGCTCCAGCTCAAGGGGCACGGCCTGACGATGGCGCCCCTCGAGCAGGGCTAGCGCACCACCGTCACCGGACGCGCTTCGCTCCGGCAGCCGTACGCGCAGCTGATGACCTCGACCTTCGGTCGCCGCGCCTTGCGCAGTGCGCGCGCGACGGTGGTGCCGACCGGAACCGCGATCCTTTGCGGGTTGGTCGTCTCCGCATAGGCGCTCGTGCTCACGCGGACGGTCCGGCCGGCGGCGAGGATCGTGATCCCCTGTGGGTACTCCCCCGAGCCGGGCTTGCCGTAGCGCAGGGTGAGCTTGGACGTGCCGCCGCCCAACAGGGGGTTCGACGAGAGCTTCGTGCCGGCGGTCGAAGGCCTGACCGTCGCCAGCCCGTTCGCCGGTCCTTGCAGCGACGCCGCGTAGTCCTCGACCGACACGCCGTCGCCCGCTTCGGTCTGCCCGCGCGCGTCGACTCCGAACACGTGCGCTTTGAACATCGCCGAGCCATGTTCGAAAGCTGCGGTGCAGTCAGGTCCGATCGCAGCCTTCGGGATCGAGTACCACGAGAACGCCGCGATCGGCAGCGTGTTGGACGACGCCGATGCGCGGGCTCGGAGATCGACGACGCGGACGGTGGCGTCGACCGACTCGTAGCGGTAGTTGCCGCCCTCGCGCTTGACGACCGCGCACGTTTCCGACAGCGCCAGGAGCGTCGATTCGTTGCTCGAGTCGAAGAAGTTCGACCACCGGCCGGGACCCAGCTCGAGCGGCTTGCCGAATGCGCCGCATGCCATCAGCGGGCCGCCCTCGTACTGCCAGGCGGTGGTGCCGCCGGTGGTCTGGACGACGGTGCCGCCGGCCGGCACGCACGAGGCGGCGTCGGCGGCCGTCGGCAGCGCGGCGACGGCGACGGCGAGCAGCGGGAGGACGGTCTTGATCGCGTGCATGCCGTTGAGACGAGGCGGCGGCCCCAGAGTTGCGCGCGTATCGAGCGCTGGGGCGCGTCGAGTGGTCGGTTGCTCTCAACCGTTTGAGAGCAACCGACCACTCGACGCGCGGGGCGGGTGTGGCGCGCCCGGGTCAGGCGGTGCCGGCGGCGCTGGCGGCGTCCTCGGCCGGCGTCGTCTCGGCCTCGGAGTCGTCCGTGACCTGCTCCGGCGCCTCGGTCTCCGCGACCACCGCACCGTCGGGGCCGGCCGTTACGACCGTGCACCAGTTGTAGAGCAGCGGGATCTGGAACATGCCGACGTGGCGCGCGCGGAACGTCCGCATCTCAGGCCCGTCCCACCACAGCTCCCACTGCTTCTTGTCGTCGAACGAGACGATCAGCCGCAGCGAGTAGGCATCCTCGAGCTGACGGTGGACCGTCCAGCTCGTCGCGCCGTATGGCCGCGCGCTCGGGGCGATCTCGGCCAGCGCCTCGGCGAGCTCGTCGCCGCGGAAGACCGTTGCGTAGAAGGGGATGTGTACGACGCCTGCAGCCATGACTCAACCGATCTCTGCGTGGATTGCCCCGGGGCCGTCGGCGGTCTTGCCGAGCCCCTCCGATTCCGCGCCGACGAGGATCGAGATCTTGCCGGCGTGCTTGTTGTCGCGCATCAGCTGGTGTGCCTCGGCGACGCCATCGAAGCCGAGAGTCTTCCAGATGACGGGGCGGACCTGCCCGGACTCGATCAGCTCGTTGGCCTTCATGCACTCGTACGCGTTCGCGAAGTGCGAGCCGATGATCTCCTTCTGCTTCATCCACAGGTAGCGGACGTCGAAGTCGAGGTTGAACCCGGTCGTCCCGGCACAGATCACGACCTTGCCGAACGGCTTGACCGTCAGCACCGAGGTCGGGAAGGTCGCCGCGCCGACGTGCTCGAAGACGATGTCCGGCGCGCCGCCGAGCATTTCGGAGACAACGGCGCCGAAGCGCTTGGACTCCTTGAAGCGCGCCTTCTCCTCCTCGGGCGTCTCGCCGCCCTTGCGCATCATCCCGGCGAACTCGCTGCGGTCGATGTAGTCGACGGCGCCGAGCTGTTTGACCAGCTCGCCCTTCTCGGCCGAGTTGACGACGCCGACGCACTCGGCGCCGGCCGCCTTGCAGATCTGCACGCCGAAGACGCCGAGGCCGCCGGCCGCGCCCCAGATCAGGACCCGGTTGCCGGCCTGCAGGTTGCAGCGCGTCATCAGCATCCGCCAGGCGGTGAAGTAGACGAGGCCGTAGGAAGCGGCCTCCTCCCACGTCAGCGCGGCCGGCTTCGGCAGCAGCTGCTGCGCCTGGACCTTCGTGAACTGGGCGAACGAGCCCCAGGTCGTCTCGTAGCCCCAGATCTTCTGCGACGGCGCCGCCATCGGGTCGAGGCCGTGGACCTCGGGGTCCTCGTAGGACGCCTGGTTGCAGTGGACGACGACCTCGTCGCCGACCTTCCAGCGCGTGACGCCGGGGCCGACCTTCCAAACGATGCCCGACGCGTCCGAGCCGCCGATGTGGTGGCCGTACTCCGGGTGATCCCCGTAGCGCCAGACGCCGATCGGCTCCCCGAGCGCCGCCCAGACGTTGTTGTAGTTCACGCCGGCGGCCATCACGCGGACGATCACCTCGAACGCTGCAGGCTCGGGGACCTCGATCTCCTCGATCTGGAACGCGTCGATCGGCTCGCCCTGGCGCTCCTCACGGATGACCCAGGCGGTCATCGTCTCCGGCAGTTCGCCGGGCTCGACATCGATCGTGTGCACCTGACTTGCGTCTACGGCCATGGTTGAACCAGCAGTCCTTCGTCCGGGGGTTGTGTCGCTGCGACGACCGGCGTCACCGGCAGTCGCGCGGGAACGATACCGGCTATCTCGTGCCGGTGTCCTACGGGACCAGCAGCTCGTTCTGAGCGCTCGGCCGCGCTGCCGTGACCTCGAGCGAAGCGGTCAGGCCGTCTCCCGCGCGCAGCTCGTAGGCACCCGGCTCGACGAGTGCCTGGGCCTGGCTCGTCTCGCCGTCGCTGATCGGCGTTGTCCGCAGCGCGACCTCGCCGGCGTCACCGCCGGGCGCGTCGGCCGTCTCGAGCACGATCTCGCGCGGCTTGCCGGAGCGGTTCGAGATGATCAGCTCGACCGGGCCTCCGCCGACGCTGCGGGGCGACATCCGGACGGCATCCTTGGTCAGGAGCACGCTGATCGACACCGGCAGGGCCGGGCGATCGACATTGGCTCGCGGCTCGCGCTTCTCGCCGCAACCGGCAAGAGCGGCGGCGCCGACCAGCACCGCTGCGACGGCGGCACGCGGGCGTGCGTGGAAGGGCATTGGGCGCATCATCTCCTCGGTCGCGGCGGCGCCGCCCGAGGAACCCTAACCGACCCGGCGCTCGTTGTCCCGAACTCCGGCGCGGTGGAGCGCTTCCTGAAGCTCCTCCCACGCGGTCTCTTCGGCCTGCTCGTAGGCCTTCCCGGTCAGCCCGCCGAGGACCTCGCGGTAGTGCGTCCAGGCATCCGCGACGACCTGCTCGCGCTCCGATGTGGTGCCTTCGGCGATCACGGTTCAGACGGTACCGGTTCGGGGAACCGGCGCGGCAGCGACGATCGCGCTGACGCCGCCCGCGAGCACGTTGTCGCCAGGCTCAGCCTCGCGCCGCAGCATCGCGAGCGCCAACGGGCCGTGCTCGGGCGACAGCGCGGCGCTCGAGACGGCTCCGAGCTCGCGCTCGCCGTCCGCCGACAGCACCGCCGCTCCCGCCTCGGCCGGCTCGTTCAGCTGGAGCAACCTCAGCCGCCGGTTCGGCCTGCCCTTCCAGTGCAGACGTGCGACCGTCTCCTGGCCGACGTAGCAGCCCTTGGTGAAGCTCACGAGCTGATCGACGATGCCCGCCTCCTCAGGCATCGTCTGCTCGTCGAGCTCGGCCCCCCAGCGCGGGCGGCCGGCTTCGATCCGCACGATCTCCGCCAGCTCGCGCGTAGCGTCGAGCGCGCCGGCGGCGCGGAGGCGCTCACGCGCATCGCTCTCAGCGGCAGCCGGGACGAGCAGCTCGATCCCGTCCTCGGTGCGGACGCTGTCGTCGGTGCAGGCGTGCACGGCCGGGCCGGGAACGGAGTACCCGGCGGTCGCCGCGACTGCCTCGCTGGCCGGCCCGATCAGCTCGATCCGGGCCAGCTCGAGCGTGAGCTTGCCGATCTCCGCGTCCCAGCCGAGCGCGCCAGACCTGAGCCGGTCGAAGACCGTCTGCAGCGTCGCGCGCTCGGTCAGGAGCAGGTAGCCGTCGGCGCGGCGGAGCACACGCACCGGCGCCAGCATCCTGCCCTTGCCGGTGAGCAGCGCCGCGGCGCAGCCCGATCCCTGGTCGAGTCCGGCGACGTCGTTCGAGAGCTGGCCGTCGAGCAGCTGCGCGGCGTCCGTGCCGGAGATCAGCAGCTTGCCGTCCTCGCGCGGCGGCAGCAGGCCAGCTCCGTGGCTGGTCACCGAGGCGTAGGTGGCGGCCGGATGGGTCACCTAGCCGAGCATAGGGACGGCCGCTTCCGAGGGCAGCACTAAAGCCAGGTTTAGTCTGTGCTAAAACTACATTTCTGATGTCGACCGAAGTCTCACCTGCACTGGAGGACTGCGCGAAGGCGATCTACGCGCTCGCTCAACGCGCCGGCGGTGAACCCGTGACGACCAACGCGCTTGCCGATCGGCTCGGCCTCTCGCCGGCGTCGGTTACGGCGCTGGTCAAGCGGCTCGCCGAGCGCGGGCTGGCCGAGCACCGCCCCTACCGCGGAGTACGGCTGACGTCGCGTGGCGAGCGCGTCGCGCTCGAGGTGCTGCGGCACCACCGGCTGCTCGAGCGCTACCTCGCTGAAGAGCTCGGCTTGCCGTGGGACCAGGTCCACGAGGAGGCCGAGGTGCTCGAGCACGTCCTCAGCGAGCGGCTCGAGCAGGCGATCGCCGCGAAGCTCGGCGACCCGAGCGTCGACCCCCACGGCGACCCGATCCCCGGCGCGGACCTCGTGCTCGACGACGGGCCGACGACGGCGCTCGACGACCACGGAGCCGGGGTCGTGCTGCGCTTCGTCCGGGTGTCCGATGCCGACCCGGCCGTTCTGAGGCACCTCGAGGCGCTCGGCGTCCGGCTCGGCTGCGAGATCGAGCTGATCGAGCGCGAGCCGTTCGGCGGCTCGCTGATCGCGCGGGTCGAGGGCGTGCCGGGACGGACCGTGCTCGGCCCCGAGCTCGCACGCGCGATGCGCGTCGTCGCTGCGAAGGAGGCGGCGGCGTGAGCACCGCGAGCGAGGCGGCAGGCGGCGAGCATGTACCGCAGCCTGCGCTGCGGTTCGCCGACC
Source organism: Baekduia sp. (assembly GCA_037045385.1). Taxonomy (GTDB): domain Bacteria; phylum Actinomycetota; class Thermoleophilia; order Solirubrobacterales; family Solirubrobacteraceae; genus Baekduia. The sequence goes on from JBAOHN010000001.1 coordinate 56,523, forward strand.
TCAAGGCGGCAGGCTGGCGCGGCCGGATCGCGCTGTTCGGGCCGGCGTTCGTCGCCTCGATCGCCTACCTCGACCCGGGCAACTTCGCGACCAACATCACCGGCGGCGCGAAGTACGGCTACCTGCTGCTGTGGGTGCTGCTGAGCGCCAACCTGATGGCGATGCTGATCCAGATGCTGTCGGCCAAGGTCGGCATCGCGACCGGCAAGAACCTGCCCGAGCTCTGCCACGCACGCTTCCCGCGCGCGACCAACGTCTTCCTCTGGATCCAGGCAGAGCTCGTCGCGATGGCGACCGACCTCGCCGAGTTCGTCGGCGCGGCACTCGCCCTCTACCTGCTGTTCGGGATCCCGCTGCTGCCCGCGGGCATCATCACGGCGCTGGTCTCGTTCGCGGTGCTCTCGCTGCAGAACCGCGGCCACCGGCGCTACGAGCTGACGATCATGGGCTTCCTCAGCGTGATCATGCTCGGCTTCCTCTACGACACGCTGAAGATCGGCTTCGACGCCGGCGATGCCGCGGCCGGGTTCGTGCCCTCGTTCGACGGCACAGACTCGGTCCTGCTGGCGACAGGCATCCTCGGCGCGACCGTGATGCCGCATGTCATCTACCTGCACTCGGCGCTGACGCAGAGCCGGGTCCACACCAAGGACGACGCCGAGAAGAAGGCGCTGCTGCACTACACGCGCGTCGACGTGCTGATGGCGCTCGGGCTCGCTGGGCTGATCAACATGTCGATGCTGGTCATCGCCGCGTCGTTGTTCTTCTCGGCCGGCGTCGAAGTCGGTTCGATCGAGGACGCGCACCAGGGCTTCCAGGATCTCGTCGGCTCGGAGGCCGGCCTGGCGTTCGCGCTTGCGCTGCTCGCCTCCGGCCTCGCGTCGGCGAGCGTCGGCACCCACGCTGGGCAGGTCGTCATGCAGGGCTTCATCGGCCGCACGCTGCCGCTGCTGGTCCGGCGCGCTGTGACGATGGCGCCGGCGCTGATCGTGCTCGCGATCGGGGTCGACCCGACGCGCGCGCTCGTGATCAGTCAGGTTGTGTTGTCGTTCGGGATCCCGTTCGCGCTCGTGCCGCTCGTGATCCTGACTTCGGACCGCGAGGTGATGGGCTCGCTCGTCAATCGCAGGATCACGACGGTCATCGCCTCGGTGGTCGCGGCACTGATCAGCGGGCTCAACATCTTCCTGCTCGCCGATCTCGCCGGGATCGCCTAGGCCGGCTCGCCACCGCGGGTACGACAGGTAGCATCGGCTCATGGCGCTTGCCGCATCGCTGCAGTCGGTCCTCGAGTCGCTGCCGGACGACTGGTCCTCGCTCGAGCTCGACCTGCGAATCGCCGACGAGCGGCGCTACGTCGAGGCGTGCGCGCTGCTCACCGTCTGCGGTGCGCAGCCGTACTCGCAGCACGACTGGCACTGGCGGATCGCACTAGCGCATCGCTTCGGCAACGCCGCCTCGACCGACGCGGCGATCTCGGCGTTCCAGACGCTCGACGAATCCGGGATCGCCGGGGAGTTCGAGGTCACCGGCGTGCGCAGCGGGCTCGTCCCGGTCTCGCACGGATGGGGCCGGCCCGAGTCGGTGCGCCGAGAGTTCCGGCGGATCCACGCTCAGTGAGCCGCCGGACTGTCACCTACTCACGGAACGTCACGCTTTCGCTCTCGCGGACGTGCGTCTCGCACTGCAAGTACTGCGCGTTTCAGACGCACCAGGCCCACCTGCACGCCCCCGATGAGGTGCTGCGGCTGCTCGACCGCTCGGCGGCGCGCGGCATCAAGGAGCTTCTGATCCTCACGGGCGACGAGCCCGGTCACCACGACGGCGTCCGCGAGCGGCTCGCGGAGCTCGGTCACGAGGACTTCGTCTCATACGTCGCCTGGTGCTGTGAGCGGGCGCTCGAGCGAGGCATGCTCCCGCACACGAACATCGGTGCGATCTCGCGCAGCGACCTCGCCCGGCTCCGCGCGGTCACCGCGTCGCAGGGGCTGATGCTGGAGTCGGTCCGGGATGACCTCGTCGTCCACCAGGGGTCGCCGACGAAGGACCCGGCGCTGCGGCTGCAGACGATCCGTGACGCCGGTGCTCTGCGGATCCCTTTCACGAGCGGGATCCTCGTCGGCATCGGCGAGCGGCCCGAGGAGCGGGTCGCCGCGCTCGAGGCGCTCGCCCGTGTGCACGCCGAGCACGGCCATCTGCAGGAGGTGATCCTGCAGAACGTCGTCCCGCACCGCAGGTACTACGGCGAGGAGCCGGCGGAGATCGCGACCGGGGCCGCGGAGCGGTTCTGGCGGACAGGACTCCGCGAGGAGGCGGCGCCGCTGGCCGGCGGCCTGCCCGCGTGGGCGAACCCGGTCACGCTCGAGGAGCTGCGCGAGCTCGTCGCCGTTGCCCGCGAGCTGTTCGGCGACGAGGTCGGGATCCAGGTCCCACCGAACCTGTCGGAGTTTTGGCCCGAGCTCGTCAGCGCCGGCGCGACCGATCTCGGCGGGCTGTCTGCGAACGGCGACCACATCTCGCCCGAGCACCCGTTCCCCTCGCCGAAACAGGTCGCCGACCGGCTCGCGCTCGACGGTGTAGCCGTCCGCGAGCGGCTCTGTGCCTACCGGCGGTTCCTCGTGCCCGAGTGGCAGGAGGCGCGGGTGCTCGCGGTCGCGCGTGAGCGCCACCCGACGTTCGTCCCGGCCGTACGGGGACGGATCGCGCCGGCCGACGGCCTCGGCGCCGTGATCGAGCGCGCACGGCACGGCGATGCGCCGGGTGAAGCCGACCTGGCGCGGCTGTTCGCCGACGACCGGACCGAGGTCGTCAGCGCCGTTCGTGGCGCCGCCGACGAACTTCGTGCCGAACTCGTCGGAGACGTCGTCACGTACGTCGTCAACCGCAACATCAACGTCTCGAACGTCTGCACCGTCGGCTGCTCGTTCTGTGGCTTCGGCCAGAGCGCCCGCTCACCGCTGGCCCACACCGACAGCGAGGATCGCTTCCGCGAACGGGTCCGTGAGGCGGTCGAGTACGGAGCGACCGAGCTCTGCATCCAGTCGGGCATCCATCCCGATTGGGACCTGCCCGACTACGAGCGCTGGCTGCGGGTCGCCAAGGAGGAGTCGCGCGCCGCCGGTCGCGAGCTGCACCTCCACGCCTACTCGCCGATGGAGATCGCGCATATGGCCGCCGTCTCGGGGCTGCCCGACGACGAGGTCTTCACGCGGCTCGCGGACGCCGGCCTCGGCTCGACGCCCGGCACCGCCGCCGAGCTGCTCGATGATCGCGTCCGCCAACGGATCAGCCCGAACAAGCTGCCAGCTGCTCGTTGGGTCGAGGTGATCGAGGCCTCGCATCGCGCCGGGCTGCGCTCGACAGCGACCGTCCTGTTCGGTCACATCGAGCGGCCCGAGGAGCTGGCGCGGCACATGGTCGTCGTCCGCGAGCTGCAGGCGCGGACCGGCGGGATCACGGAGTTCGTGCCGCTCAGCTTCGTCCCGTACATGACCCGGCTCGGCCGCCGGCACGGGATCGAGCCGATCTCCGAGGCCGAGAACCTCCGCCACACGGCGATCTTCCGGCTCGCGCTCGGGCGCTCGGTCACGAACCTGCAGGCCTCGTGGGTGAAGATGGGCCTCGACGGCGCGACCGAGGCGCTCTCCTGGGGCGTCAACGACCTCGGCGGCACGCTGATGGAGGAGTCGATCACGCGGATGGCCGGGGGAGACCACGGCGTCCGGCTCGATCCCGAGCAGCTGATCGCCGCGGTCGCCGCGGCCGGGCGGCCGGCGCGGGAGCGGACGACGTTGTACGGCGAGATCGACCGCGAGTTCGAAGGGGCTACCTTCTCCCGCCATGCCTGAGGCGATCACAGCGGACGGACTTGCCCAACTGAAGGCCGAGCTGGCCGAGCTCGAGGGTCCGGCGCGCAGGGAGCTCGCGGCTCGGATCCTCGCCGCCAGGGAGCTCGGCGACCTGTCAGAGAACGCCGAGTACCACGCCGCCAAGGAAGACCAGGCGCACCTCGAGACCAAGATCCTGCGGCTGACCGAGCGGCTCCGCAACGCGATGGTCGTCGAAGCCGACGACGAGGCCGGGCACGTGACCTTCGGCGCGACCGTCGACGTGCTCGACGTCGCGAGCGGACGGACGACGACGTACACGATCGTCGGCCCGACCGAGGCCGACATCAAGACCGGCCGGCTCTCGGCCGAATCGCCGGTCGCCAAGGCGATCCTCGGCGCGACTCCGGGCGATGTCGTCGCCGTCGAGACGCCGAGCGGCGCCCGCGAGCTGCGCGTCGAGAAGCTGCACTAGTCCGGACAAGTCGGCGTCAAGTCGGACAGGCACGGTCCGAATGCCCGGGCGTGCGTCTGCGCCACCCCGGCGTTGGTACCGGATAGCCACCGTATGCGGTGCCAGGTGGTACCAACGGCTGTGTGGGGCCCCCGCAACCCCGGCGTTGGTACCGGATAGCCACCGCATGCGGTGCCAGGTGGTACCAACGGCTGTGTGGGGCCGATGGAGAGCGGGCGGTGGCGCTGCCACCGACGCCGGACAAACCGGCATCAAGTCCGGCCGAGGCGGTCCGAATACCCGGGCGTGCGTCTGCTTTCCCGTTCCCTGTCCGCGAAGATCGTGGTCGCAATCGCGGCCGTCACGGCGCTCGCCATCGGCGCGCTGACCTGGCTCGCCGTTACCCGCGCCGCCGATGCGCAGCGCAGCGCCGTGCACCAGAGCCTCGGTGACCTCGCCGAGCAGCGTGCCGGCGACGTCTCGCGCACGAACGTCAAGTACTCGGAGATCGCGGGCGCGATGGCCGCGCAGGCCGCGACCGTGCCGAGCGCCGACCGCACTACTTTCAAGCAGCTGATCCAGGGGATCTCGAAGACCCACAACGAGCTGAACGGCGTCTACTACCAGTTCGAGCACGACCAGTTCGGTAAGGACGCGGACTACGCCGGGCAGGAGACGCCGACCGGGATGTTCGCCCCGTACTGGTACTGGGAGGAGGGCAAGCTCGTCTACGCGCCGGCCGACGACAGCGAGGATCCGCTCGACGGCAACGACTGGTGGGCTGTCCCGAAGACGACACTGACGCAGGCCGTGATCGACCCGTACGTCGACCCGAACAACGGCGTGATGATGACGTCGTACGTCCACCCGATTCTGACCGGCAAGACCTTCCGCGGCGTCGCCGGCGTCGACTACGCGCTCTCCGACGTCCAGAAGTTCGTCGGCGGCCTGAAGGTGCTCGACAGCGGCTATTCGTTCCTCGTCACCGGCGGTGGCAAGTTCATCACCGCCGAGAAGAAGGGCTGGGCCGGCAAGGCGACGCTCGCGCGGCTGAAGCGCGACGACCTCGAGCCGATGCGCAAGGCGATCGCAGCCGGCAAGCCCGGCCAGATCGAGGCGGCCGACCCGTTCGGCGATGCCGCCTCGATCGTCACCTGGGCGCCGGTCGACCCGGGCGGCTGGGCGCTCGTCACGGTCGCCCCGCGCGACGAGGCGATGGCGCCGGTCACCGAACTCCGCAACCGCCTGCTGCTGATCGGCGCGATCGCGCTGATCGTCACGCTCGGCGTGCTGGCCTTCCTCATCAACCGGCTGCTGGCGCCACTCGGCGCGCTCGTCGAGCGCCTGCGCGCGCTTGCCCGTGACGACGCCCCCGAGCTCGCCGCCGGCCTGACCGCGATGGCCGACGGCGACCTCACCCGTGAGGTCGCGCCGTCGACCGAGCCGCTGCACGTGCGCGGCCAAGACGGCGTCGCGATCGCGACGATCGCGCTCAACGACGTGATCGAGCGGACCCGTGAGGCGACCGAGGCATACGAGCAGACACGCGCCGGGCTAGCGGCGATGGTCGGCGACGTCGCCGAGGGCGCCGCTCAGGTAGCGGGGACCTCGCAGCAGGTCGCCGGGACGTCGGCGCAGGCCGGCACGTCGGCCGAGGAGATCGCCGGCGCGATGACCGACGTCGCTCGCGGCGCCGAGCGCCAGGTCGAGATGATCCACTCTGCAAACGCGGGCGCCGGGCGCGTCGCGGACGCCGTCCGCGACAGTGCGACGCACGCCCAAGCAACCGCCGACGCCGCCCGCAGCGCCCGCGACCTCGCGCAGGACGGAGCGGCGCGCGCCGCCGAGGCGACTGCGGCGATGGAGCAGGTTCGTGAGGTGTCGGCCGCCGTCGAGCAGGCGATCGCTGCGCTCGCAGACCGCTCGGGCAAGATCAGCGGGATCGCCGAGGCGATCACCGGGATCGCCAAGCAGACCAACCTGCTCGCGCTCAACGCCGCGATCGAGGCCGCCCGCGCCGGTGACCAGGGCCGCGGCTTCGCGGTCGTCGCCGAGCAGGTGCGCGTGCTTGCCGCCGAGGTCCAGGAGGCCGCCGCCGCGATCGGCGAGCTGACCGAGGCGATCGAGTCTGAGACGGCGCACACCGTTGAGACCGTCTCCGCCGGCAGCGAGCGCGCCGACGCGAGCGCTCTGGTCGTGACCGAGGCCCAGCAGGCGTTCGCCGCGATCGCCGCCGCGATCGACGACGTCACCGCTCGCGCCCAGGAGATCTCCGCCGTCGCCGAGCGCGTCGCGGTCGACACCGAGGCCGTCCAGCGCGACATCGCGGAGGTAGCCGCCGTCGCCGAGCAGTCGTCGGCCTCGTCCGAGCAGGTCTCCGCCTCAGCCCACGAGTCGACCGACGCGACCCGCCAGATCGCCGGCGCCGCCGAGCGGCTCACCGGCGCGGCGACCAACCTCGACTCGCTCGTCTCCCGCTTCAGAAGGTGAACGGCGGAAAGTGATCGGCTAACCGATCACTTTCCGCCGTTCAGCTGGGGGGTCGGGCCGAAGAGGTCGAGGCCGGCGTTGCGGGCGAGCTCGGCGGCGGCGCCGGGGCCGTCGTCGTCCGTGACGTAAGCATCGAGGCCGGTGATCAGGACGGCGGGGCGGCCGGAGGCCTTGTCGCCGCGGGCGAGGTCGGCCGCGGCGGCGGCCTGATCGGCGATCGCGATCGAGGAGACCTGGAGCTCGCGGCCGCCGCGGTCGGTGCGCCCGCGGCGGTCGTCGAGCGCGGTCAGGCCGGCGACGCCGATCGCGACGTCGCACTCGCCGTTGCGCCAGGCACGGCCGAACGAGTCGGCGATCACGACCGCCGGCCGCCCCGGCAGCGCGGCTCGCAGCGCACGCGCCGAGCGGTCAGGGTCCTCCGGCAACAGCACCGCGAGCTCCTCGCCGCCGGCGTTGGAGCGGTCGACGCCTGCGTTCGCGCAGACGAAGCCGTGCCTCGTCCGGCAGATCAGCACGCCCTGCTCTGCGCGGACGACCTCGCGCGTTTCGCCGAGGATGACCGCGACGAGACGCGGGTCATCACGGCCGAGCTGGGCGCAGAGCGCCTCCGCCTCCGCGCTGACCGCCACACCGCCGAGGTCGGCGATCCGCCCCTCGGCTTTCGAGACGACCTTGTGCGAGATCACGAGGACCGACCCCGGCGCGAACGCCGCGCCTTCGTGGGCGCCTGCGATCGCGGCCGCGAGGTCGTCGCCGGGGGCGATCTCCGGCAGTGGCGCGAGCGCTTCGGCAACGACCTTTGCGGTCATCGGCTCAGCCGCGGCCGATCCGGACGAGCAGGCCGCGCGTGTTGGCGGCACCGCCGTGGACCGTGCCGAGGCGTTCGAGCAGGGCTTCGAGGTCATCGCCGGTGTCGACGTCGAGCGCGAGCGAAGGCACCTCCGCGACCTCGCAACTCGCCGCGGCAGCGGCCGCGAGGTCGACGTGACGGGCGCGGCTGCCCGGCCCGAAGGCGGGCGTGATCACCTCCGGGCCGCTCAGCAGCAGCCCATTGGTGCCGGTGCCGTGGCGGTCGGGGACGATCACGACCGCGGGTGCGGACCGTGGCCGCGAGAGCAGTTCGTCGAGCTCGGACGGTGAGAGCGCGGGCACGTCGCCGGGCAGCAGCAGGACGCGCTCTGCTCCGCGCTCGCGCGCGGCCCTGACGCCCAGCATCGCCGCCTCGTTGTGGCCCTTGTCCTCGCGGTCGGTGACGACGTCCGCGACGTCGTATCCGCCCGCCAGCGCCGAGACCGTCTCGTCGCCGGTGACGACCAGCACCGCGTCAAGCGACTTGGTGCGGCGCAGCGCGATCAGGACGTCGGTCAGCATCGCCTCCGCCAGTGCGCGCCGTGTGCCGGCCGGCAGCGCCTCGCCCAGCCGCTGTTTGGCCTGCGGCAGGCGTTTGACCGGGAGGACGGCGAACGTGGTCATCTGAGCGTCGCGGCGAACCCCAGCACGGCCTCGGCGACGGTCCGGCGTGACCGGCTATCTCCGAGGTCGGTGGGGCAGATCAGTGTCGGCATCTCGCGGTCGACCGGCTCGTCGCTGACGAGCGCGTCGAGCAGCTGACCGTAATGGGTCGCAACGCCGGAACCGGTGGCGGGTAGCCCGATCGCCTCCATGCATGCCGCCGTCGGCCCCTTGAGGACCCTGCCGCCGACGATCGGGGAGACCGCGACCACGGGCGCGGGTGATCTCGCAATCGCGTCAGCGATGGCGCCGACGGCGAGGATCGGGCCGATCGAGAGCACCGGGTTCGAGGGGCCGATCACGATCAGCCCGGCGCCCGCGATCGCCGCGAGCACCTCCGTGGTCGCCGTCGCCGACGCAGACCCCTCGTATTCGACGTGGTCGATCGGCGAGGCTCCGCGCTCGCGGATCAGGAACTCCTGCAGGCCGATCCGGCGCTTGCCGCTGACGATCACGGTCCGGACCGGGTCGTCGCTCATCGGCAGCACGGTCGCCGATGTGCCGTAGGACCGGCCCTGGTCGAGCAGGCAGGTGGTGAGCCGTTCGCCGGCGGCGAGCCGGGCCCCGCGCGCGCGGCAGAGCGCGAGGTCCTCGTCGCCGAGGTCGAACCAGACCTCCTCGCCTGCCCCACGCAGTTCCGCCATCGCCTCGAAGGAGTCGCCTTCGAGTCCCCAGCCACGCGCGTCGATCCGCCCGGCGAGCCAGAACACGCAGAGGTCTGGATCGGGTGAGACGTGGCCTCCGTGGATGACGATGTCGTCGCCGGTGTTGGCGATCACGGTCAGGCGGTCACCGATCACGTCCTGCATGCCGGCGGCGAGCTTCGCGCCCCCGGTCCCGCCCGCGAGGATGACGACAGGTCCGTTCATGGCGCCTGATCATCGTAGGCTCCATGGCATGAGCGCCCTTCCGGCGTCGGTCCGGATCCGCGAGGTCGGTCCGCGAGATGGGTTCCAGAACGAGCCCGAGATCATCGCGACCGATGACAAGGTGCGGCTCGTCGACGCGCTGATGCGAACCGGCCTGCGCCGGGTCGAGGTGACCTCGTTCGTCCGCGCCGACGTGATTCCGCAGCTCGCCGACGGAGCCGAGGTGCTCAGCCGGATCGACCGGCCCGACGGCGTCGAGCTGAGCGTGCTCGTCCCGAACGAGCGCGGCCTCGACAACGCGCTCGTGCTGAAGGATCGCTTCCAGCACGTCGGCTGTTTCATGAGCGCGAGCGAGTCGCACAACATGGCGAACGTCAACCGTTCGGTCGCCGAGTCGCTGGCAGCGCTCACGACCGTGATCGGCCGTGCGCGCGCCGAAGGGCTGCGCGTCGCGACCGTGATCGCGGTCTCGTTCGGCTGCCCGTACGAGGGGCGGGTCGATCCCGGTCACGTGCTCGGCCTCGCCGAGCAGCTGGCCGCGGCCGGCTGTGAGGAGATCGGCTTCGGCGACACGACAGGGATGGCGAACCCGCTCCAGGTCGGCGAGTTCTTCACCGCCGCCGCCGCGCGTCTGCCCGGCGTCGAGCTGACCGCGCACTTCCACAACACCCGCGGCCAGGGGCTCGCGAACGCGCTCGCCGCGCTGCAGGCCGGCTGCGCGAGCTTCGAGTCGAGTTTCGGCGAGCTCGGCGGCTGCCCCGTGCCGAAGGGCGCGACCGGGAACATCGCGACCGAGGACCTCGTCTCGATGTTCGAGGAGATGGGAGTCAGCACCGGTGTCGACCTCGCGGCGCTGCTCGGCGCGGCGCGGGACGTTCGCGACGTGCTCGGGCGGCCGCTCGGCTCGCACACGCTTGTCGCCGGCCAGATCGAATGGCGCCCGTGATCGAGGCCGGGCTCTGGGGGCTCGTCGCGGGCGCGTCGCTCGTCGTCGGCGCTGTGCTCGGGCTCGCGCGGCCTGTACCGCAGCGCGTGATCGCGATCGTGATGGCGTTCGGCGCCGGCGTGCTGATCAGCGCGCTGAGCTTCGAGCTGGCCGATGAGGCGTTCGACCGCGGCGGGACCGACGCGCTCGCGCTCGGTCTCGTCGGCGGTGCGCTCACTTTCTGGGCCGGCGACTGGATCATCGACCGGCGCGGAGGCGATCACCGCAAGCGCTCGGGTGGCCAGCAGGCCGGCGGCAGCGCTCCAGCGATCGTGCTCGGCGCGGTGCTCGACGGGATCCCCGAATCGGTGGCGATCGGGGTCTCGCTCGTCGGTGGCTCCGCGGTCAGCGCCGCGGTCGTCGGGGCAGTGTTCCTCTCGAACGTCCCGGAGGCGCTCTCGGCAGCGGTCGGGCTGCGCAAGGCCGGTCACTCGTCGCGCTGGATCCTTGGGCTCTGGGCGGGCGTGGCCCTGATCTCGGCGGTCGCGGCCGCGCTCGGCTACGCGATGCTCGGCGGCGCATCCGGCAACGTGATCGGGGTGTTCCAGGCGTTCGCGGCAGGCGCGATCCTGACGATGCTCGCCGACACAATGATCCCCGAGGCATACGAGGACGGTGGGCCGGCCGTCGGCGTCGTGACCGTGCTCGGCTTCGCGCTCGCGTACCTGCTCTCGCAGGCGGGGTAGGCGCACCAAACCCGTCCGCCGAGGACGCTAGACACGCGGGTGTGCTCAGGGATCTCCTGACCCCGAAGCCGTTCCGCGGCGACGTCGTCGCGGCCGGCGTCGTCGTCCTGTTGCTCGCTGCCGGGCTGTTCGAGCTGCGTGCGGCGGGTGATGTCGAGCCGGCGATCCGCGCGCTCGTGCTCGGCCTGTTGTGGGCGTTTGTCGTCACGCTCGCCTGGCGCTCGCCGGTCGAAGGCGATGAGCCGCGCCCCTACCAGAGCGTCCTCTGGATCGCAGCCCTGCTGATCGCCGCACTCGCGCTCGCCGTGCTCGCCGAGGCGTTCGGCGCCGACCCGCTGCTGGCCGGCGACGGCTCCCGAATCTGGGTGCTCGCGCTATTGACCGCGCACGCGATGCTGTTCTCGCGCGCGCGGGGGAGCGGCGTCGGCACGCTGCTCGCCGCCGCCGGGACGGCGGCGGTCGTCGCGGCCCTGTACGACGCGGTGCTGTTCCACGCCGGCGACGATCCGCGTGGCCTGCGATGGCTGCTGCTGGCGATCGCGGTGCTGTATGCGCTGAACGCCGTCCGGCTCCGCGACCGCCATCGGCGCCACGCCGTCGCGTTCGCCGAGGCAGCCGGGCTCGTGCTGGTCGGCCTCGCGTTCACCTGGACCGAGGTGCTGTTCCCGTTCTTCCAGCCCGTCCCCGACGTGACGGCCGGGGCCGGCTGGACGTTCGTCCTGCTCGCCGGCGGGCTCGGGCTCGTCGGCTACGGCGGGGTCGATCGCGAGCGCGGCCCGATCTGGATCGGCGCGCTTGTGCTGCTGCACTTCTGCGCACTCGAGTCGGACGGCGGCGTGCTGTGGTGGCCGCTGCTGCTGCTGGTCGCGGCGACGCCGCTGCTGCTTGCAGGGCTGCGCCCGTCGACGCCGGCGCCGCCGTCACCGGACGAGGATCGCCCGGTCGCCGAGCCGCTCCGTATCCGGCGTCCCTAGGCTTCAGCGGCGATGACCGACCTGCACGCCGCAGACGAGCGCGCCCTGCTGGGCGGCCCCGCACACCACCGCGAGAAGGCGCTCGCCCAGGGCAAGCTGCCTGTTCGCGAGCGTCTCGCCAGGCTGCTCGACGACGGCTCCTTCAGCGAGGACGGCCGGCTCGCCAACTGGGAGCACGACGGGCTCGGCGCCGACGGCGTCGTCACCGGGGTCGGCAGCATCGCGGGCCGGACTGTCGCCGTGATGGCCAACGACCCGACGGTGAAGGCCGGCTCCTGGGGGCCGAAGACGGTCGAGAAGATCATTCGGAGCCAGGAGCGCGCGCTCGAGCGCCGGATCCCGATGATCTACCTCGTCGACTCGGCCGGCGCCCGGATCACCGACCAGGTTCAGATGTTCCCGGGCCGGCGTGGGGCAGGGAAGATCTTCCACACACAGGTCCGGCTCTCGGGTGTCGTCCCGCAGGTCTGCGTCCTGTTCGGGCCGAGCGCGGCCGGCGGCGCCTACATCCCGGCGTTCTGCGACCTCGTGATCATGCGTGACGGCAACGCCTCGATGTACCTCGGGTCGCCGCGGATGGCCGAGATGGTGATCGGCGAGAAGGTGACGCTCGAGGAGATGGGCGGCGCGCGGATGCACACCGGCGTCTCGGGCTGCGCGCACATGCTCGCGAAGACCGACGAGGAGGCGATCGATCTCGCCGCGCAGTACCTCGGCTACCTGCCGGGCAACTGGTGCGAGTCACCGCCGGTTGTTGGAGCAGCCGCGGCCGGCGGCGACGACCTCGGCGAGCTGATCCCGGAGGACGAGAACAAGCCGTTCGACATCAAGGCGTTGGTCGCCGCGCTCGTCGACGAGGGCAGCTTCTTCGAGATCCACGCGCGCTGGGCGAAGGAGCTCGTCGTCGGCTTCGCTCGTCTCGACGGGCAGGTTGTCGGTGTTGTCGCGAACCAGCCGAAGCAGAAGGGCGGCGTCCTGTTCGTCGACTCCTCCGACAAGGCGACGCGCTTCATCACCACCTGCAACGCCTTCAACGTCCCGCTGCTGTTCCTCGCCGACGTGCCCGGCTTCATGATCGGCACGCAGGTCGAGCGCCAGGGCATCATCCGCCACGGCGCGAAGATGATCAGCGCCGTCTGCGAAGCGACCGTGCCGAAGATCTGCGTCGTCGTCCGCAAGGCCTACGGCGCCGGGCTCTACGCGATGGCGGGGCCCGCGTTCGGCGCCGACGCGGTGATCGCGCTGCCCGGAGCGTCGATCGCGGTGATGGGGCCGCAGGCCGCGATCAACGCCGTCTTCGCAAACCAGCTCTCGGCGATCGAGGACGACGCCGAGCGCGCCGCCAAGACCGACGAGCTGCGGGCCGAGTACGCGCAGGACATCGACATTCTCCATCTCGGCTCCGAGCTCGTCGTCGATGCCGTGGTCGAGCCCGGCGTGCTGCGCGACGAGCTGATCCGCCGCTTCGAGCAGGCGCGCGGCCGGCCGCGCGAGTGGCCCGCGAAGCACTGCGCCGTGACGCCGGTTTAGGGGTGCCGGGCCGCCCCGTCATCCCGCTGCTGGCGTGCGCGGCACCGTTCGCGGCGGGCGCCGTGCTACCGGGATCGATGGCTGAAGGCGATGCGAGCAGCTCGCTCTGCCCGTTCCTGCACCTGACCGGAACGCCGTGCCCGCTGTGCGGCTCGACTCGCGCCTTCATCCTGCTGATGCACGGCGACGCGCGCTGGACGAGCTACAACGCGGTCGTCGTGCTGCTCGTCGCGGCAGCCCTGCTCTGGTTCCTCGCGGGCGTGCTCTGGCCGAAGCGGCGGCCGCGGCTGCCGGACACTCGCCTGGTGTGGGTCGGCGGGATCGTCGGCGCGCTCGCCCTCGCCTGGGCGTGGACGCTAAGCCACGCCGGCACGATCGCCGCCTAGCGGCGGCTCATCGTCTGCGCCCACTGGTCGAACATCTTGAGCGCCTGGCCGACCGGGTCGGCCGAGGTTGTCGGTGTCCGCGCGACGACCGGCGGCGCGGCCGTCTGCTGCCATGCGGTGGGCCGCCGCGGCGGCTCGCGGTAGGCGGTCGAGGTTCGCGGGGCGGGCTGCGAGCCGCCGCGGTTCCACCAGTGCGAGCGCTGCCGCGGGGCGCCGAACGCCTCGGCGGCATGCAGCGGCCGATCGCCTCCGAACGCGTTGTCGGCATCGCCTCGTCGCATTCGCTCAGTCTCGCAGACGTGCCCTGTGACTTTCTCTCGCTCAGCGACAGAAAGTCACAGGGCACGGTGCGCGGAGGCCAGCGCGACGAACGCGTCGAGCGCCGTCGGGTCGGCCAGCGACTCGCGGCTCGCGGCCTGCTCGGGCGGCACGCCGCTGAGGATCTTCTTTACCGGCACCTCGAGCGTCTTGCCCGAGAGCGTCTTGGGCACGGCGGCGACGGTGGTGATCTCGTCCGGGACGTGGCGCGGCGAGCAGTCCTCGCGGATCCGCCGTCGCAGCCGCGCGATCAGCTCCTCGCCGAGCTCGGCGCCGCCTGCGAGGACGACGAACAGCCACATGTAGCCGTCGGTCTCCTCGCGGGGCAGGTCGACGACGAGAGCGTCGGTGATCTCCGGCTCGGTGAGCACGACGCGATACAGCTCGGCGGTGCCCATGCGAACGCCGCCGCGGTTGATGGTCGCGTCGCTGCGGCCGCTGATGACGGCGCCGCCGCGCTCGGTCAGCGTGATCCAGTCGCCGTGCCGCCAGACGCCCGGGTAATGCTCGAAGTACGCCTCGCGCAGCTTGCTGCCGTCTGCGTCGCCCCAGAACGAGACCGGCATCGACGGCATCGGCGCCGTCAGCACGAGCTCGCCGACCTCGCCTTGCAGCGGGCGGCCGTCCTCGTCCCAGGACTCGAGCGCAGCGCCCAGCGCCGGCCCCTGGAGCTCACCCTCGTAGACCGGCAGCGTCGGCACGCCGCCGACGAAGGCGGTGCAGACATCGGTGCCGCCGCTGGTCGAGAAGAGCCATAGATCAGGGCCGAGCTGGTCGTAGAGCCACGCGAACGCCTCGGGTGACAGCGGCGAGCCGGTCGACCCGACCGCGCGCAGCGCCGAGAGGTCGCGTCCACCGCGCGGGACGACGCCGGCCTTCATGCACGCGTTGACGAAGCCGGCGCTCGTGCCGAACGTCGTCATCTCCGTTTCGGCGGCGAGATCCCAGAGCCGGTCGAGCGTCGGCGTGCCCGGGTTGCCGTCGAAGAGCACGATCTCGGCGCCGGTGTGGAGCACGCCGACGATCACGTTCCACATCATCCAGCCGGTCGTCGTGAACCAGAAGACGCGGTCGTCGGGCGCGGCGTCGAGTTGCAGGTGGCCGAACTTCAGCTGCTCGAGCAGGATCCCGCCCTGGCTCTGGACGATCGCCTTCGGCAGTCCGGTGGTGCCGGAGCTGTAGAGGATCCAGAGCGGGTGCGAGAACGCGACCGGCGTGAACGCGAGCTCGCTCTCCTCGCCGCCGAGGAAGCCGTCCTCCCAGCCGCTGCCGTCGAGCAGTCCGAACCGGACGAGCGGCGCGCCGACATCGCGCGCGATCTGCTCGGTGATCTCGCGCCGGTCGAAGTCCCTGCCGCCGTAGCGGTAGCCGTCGACGGCGAGCAGCACCGTCGGCTCGATCTGGGCGAAGCGGTCGACGACGGTCTTGGCGCCGAACTCGGGCGCCGCGCTCGACCAGATCGCCCCGAGCGACGCGGTCGCGAGGAACGATGCGATCGTCTCCGGGATGTTCGGCAGGTAGGCGGCTACGCGGTCTCCCTCGCCGACGCCGCGGGCGGCGAGGCCGGCGCGAATCTGGGCGGTCTCTTCGCGGAGCCGGCCCCAGGTCCATGTGCCGGAGCCGAGCTCGGTCGTGTGGTGGATCGCGACCTGTGATGCGTCCCGGCCCGACAGCAGGTTCTCGGCGTAGTTGAGGGCCGATCCGGGGAACCAGTCGGCTCCGGGCATCGCGCGGCTGCCGAGAACGCGCTCGTAGGGCGAGTGCGCGATCACGCCGAACCGCTCCCAGACGGCAGACCAGAACCCTTCGAGGTCGTCTGCCGACCAGCGCTGGAGCTCTGCGTAGGAGGAGGTGACGTCATTGCCGCGGGTGTCGCGGTTCTCGGCGACCCAGCGCGCGAACGCGGTCAGCTGCGATCCGGCGACGCGGTCGCCGGTCGGGGTCCAGAGCAGACGCGGGGCGGCCATCCCGGCCACCCTAACGGTCAGCCGCTGACCTCGACCTCGGTGTGCATCCCCGAGTCCCAGTGACCTGGCAGCGAGCAGAACAGCACGTAGGTGCCGGCGCGGCCGAGGTCGACCTGGAGCGTTGCTAAGCCGGGGCGGCCGCCGCTCATCGGTCCGGTCTGCGGGAAGCTCGCGACGATCACGCTGTCGGCCTTGCGCTGGATCTTGAGGTCGTGGGGGTCCTCGCCGAGGTTCTGGAGCTGGACCGAGTAGCTGCCCGCCGGCATCGATGACAGCGAGGGCGAGATCCGCCACGGAAGGGCGCCGTCGCGCGTGGTCACGCCGAGGGCCTTGAAGCTGGTGGTGGGGGTGGTCGGTGTCGTCGTGGTGGTCGTCGTGGCCGGAACGGTCCAGGTCGGGCCGGGCGACGTCGTCGCCGGGGCGCCCGCGGCCGGCTCGGCGCCGCCGATCTGCGTCCAACGTGGGCCGAGCAACGCCTTCGGGACGTGGCCCTTTCCGGCGCTGCGTCGAGCGCTGAGCCGCGCTCTCGCACGCGCCTGCTTCTTCGTGCCGGCCTTGACCACGCTCGCTTGGGCGCGATGCTCGCCGGCGGGGCGGGCGGAGGCCGACGCCGCGGCAACAGCTGCCGCGAGCCCGAGCGCCAGCAGGAGTGCTCCAATCGCGATTGTGCGCAGGTGGCCGGCCATCTCGTTCTGACTCGGTGATCGACGCGATCGCGGGCAGCGTTGAGCCGGCGCCACGTCTCCTGGACGCAGGCCGCCCCGTTACGCTCGCCGGTGATGAGCACCGATCCCGACGGCCGCGCCCTGCTCGATGTGGCCGTCGCGGCCGCCGAGGCGGCAGCAGCGGTGCTGCTGCCCCGTTTCGGCTCGGAGACCGCGCTCGCGACGAAGTCGACGCGGACCGACGTGGTCTCGGCGGCCGACCTCGAGGCGGAGGCCGCGATCCGGGCGGTCCTCTCGGAGCGTGCTCCGGACGACGCGGTCCTCGGCGAGGAAGGCGATGACCGGTCGGGGACGAGCGGGCGGCGCTGGGTCGTCGACCCGCTCGACGGCACCGTCAACTACCTGTACGGGATCCCGATGTGGGCGGTCTCGGTCGCCTGCGAAGGAGTCGCAGGGATCGTGCTCGACCCGGTCCGGGGCGAGGCGTTCACGGCGATCGCGGGGGAGGGGGCGTGGCTGAACGGGGCGCCGCTCACGCCTTCCGACGTCACCGACCTCGGGATGGCGCTGACCGCGACCGGCTTCGGCTACGACTCCGGGCGCCGCGAGTTGCAGGCCGCTGTCGCTGCGCGGGCGCTCCCGCGCGTGCGCGACCTGCGCCGCGCCGGCGCGGCTGCGCTCGACCTCGCCTGGTGCGCCGCGGGAAGGCTCGACGCCTACTGGGAGCGCGGCGTCAACCCGTGGGATGTCGCGGCCGGCGAGTTGATCTGTCGCGAGGCCGGAAGGACGGTCGTGCGGCTTGACGAGGCACCGCCGCTGCCGTGGGGCGTGCTCGCTGCGGCGCCGGGCGTCGCCGGCGAGCTGCTCTCCCTTGTCGGCTGAGGCGCGGCTCGCGCTCCACGCGAGGTGAGTACCCGGGGTGGGATTCGAACCCACACGCCCGTAAGGACAGGGGATTTTGAGTCCCCCGCGTCTACCGTTCCGCCACCCGGGCAGGTGCGCGGCCGATTCTAGGCCCGCCTAGTCGCGGAAGCGCACGGCCTTGCGCGTCGTGCCGTCGGGCAGGCGCTCGACCTCGACGTTCCAGTCCTGGCGGAAGCCACGCAGCGCGAAGATGACGAGCAGGATCTGGAGTGGTACGAGCACGGCACAGATCGCGGCCAGGACGCCGGGGTCCATCGTGTCGATCGTGAAGCCGACGGCGTTGCGATCGGACCAGCTCGGCACGGCGACGAGGGCGTTGGTCATCACGATCGCGGCGGCGCCGGCGGCGACGGGCAGCATTCCCTTGCTCCACTTCGCGATGAAGAACGCAAGGACCAGGTAGATCGCGACCAGCAGGAACGACAGCATCGCCATTCCGCTCGCGACCTCCCAGCCGCCGATCTGAACGACGAGCATCAGCAGCGCGGAGAGGAGGATCAGCAGCACGACGATGACCTTGGTCGCCTTGCTCGACGCCTTCTCGCGGTTCGGATGCTCGACGACGATGTCGTCCTCTGACCACTGCTCCCCGGCCGTCATGCCGACAACCGTACAATCAGCGACGCTCAGGCGCCAGTGCGGGCGTGGCGGAACTGGTAGACGCGCGAGGTTTAGGTCCTCGTGTTCGAAAGAGCGTGGGGGTTCGAGTCCCTCCGCCCGCATCTGGGGTGTTGGGCTGCGCATTTGGCGACGATCCTTCGCTCGCGGCTTCGGTCACGTGCATGAGCACGCTCCCTTGCCGCTCGCTCGCCTCCCCGCCAACTGCTTTGCCCAAACGCCCCAGATCGGGGTGACCGAAGCGGGGCACCGAGGAATCGAACCTCGAGTTGCGGTTTTGGAGACCGCCGTGTTACCACTACACCAGTGCCCCGGGGCGGGGAGGCAGTGTAGTCGCAGACCGGTCTGCTCACTCGACCACGCGCAGGGTCGCGGGCCGGAGGCGAGGCGCAAGGCGAGCTAGACTGCCTGCGCTGACAGTGCGGGCGAGGTGTCAACGGCTGCACGCGAGCCTTCCAAGCTCTAGGAACGGGTTCGACTCCCGTCGCCCGCTTCGAGTCAGTCACATAGCCACGGGGAGTGGCGCAGTCTGGTAGCGCACCCGGCTGGGGGCCGGGCGGTCGCAGGTTCAAATCCTGTCTCCCCGATTCCGGCGAAACGTTATGGCTCAACGTTTCGCCGGGTTTCAGGGCCTACCGGAAACCAGTCACGGGGTCCAAACGGGGTCCAAAGGGGTCCAGAAAAGTCGGCAACACTCAGCCGCACTGTCGCCAAGAAGACGACATGGAAACGTCGTCGCAGAATCCGCTGCTGACTGCCGAGCAGGTGGCGGCGATGATCGGCATGACGCCGCAGTGGGTGTATGCGCAGTCGCGGTCGGGGCAGATCCCGACGGTGTCGCTCGGTCGGTACCGGCGGTACCGGCGCGAGGCGATCGAGCAGTGGCTCAGGCAGCTCGAGGTCGAAGGGCCGCAGCGGTCTGCTCGTCGTCGCGCGGGGTAGCTCATGAGTAGTCGCCGGCCGGTTGGGACCGGGCAGCTCTATGAGAAGCACGGGGCTTGGTACGGACGCTGGCGCACCTTGGATGGCCGCAGGCTGAATCGCAAGGTTGGTGACATGCGGATACGCGGCGAGTCAGGTGGCTTGACGCGTCCGCAGGCTGAGCGCCGGTTCGTGGAGATCCAGCAGGAGGAGGAACTGACGCCGCGTCGCCGTCATGACGAGCCGCCTTTCACGGTTGCCCTGGCGTCGGAGGCGGTCAGGCAGCGGCTCGAGATCGAAGGGGCGCGGAAGTCGTATCTGAAGAACTGCGAGTCGATGGAGCGCTGCCACATCGTTCCGGTTCTCGGCGACCGCCCGTGTGAGGACGTCTCCACGCGCGATGTCGAGGCACTGGTGTCCGGGCTCCTTCGGAAGGGGCTTGCACCGAAGAGTGCTCGCAACGTCATCGTGTATCTGCATCAGGTGTTCGAGGTGGCTGTTGCGCGGGACGTCCGCCGCGACAACCCTGTCCGCCACGCGGCGAGGCCGAAACGGCGGCGGGCTGGCGACGTCAACCCGGACTTGCAGTTCTTTTCAGTCGCGGAGCTCGAAGCGGTGATCCGTGCGATCCCCGACGAGACCATCTTCCACGAGCCCTCAGCGACGAGGAAGGGCAAGGCGGGGACCGGCCCGCCGCCGCCGCCGGACGTGCTCGGCCCTGTGTTGCGCGTCCTGATATTGACGGCAGCGATGACCGGGCTTCGAATGTCCGAGCTGCTCGGTCTGCGGTGGAAAGACCTCGATTGGACTGCGCAGCGCGTTCGGGTCCGGAACACCTATGTCCTCGGTGAGCACTCAGGTGAGGGAAAGTCCGATCGGTCGACGCGGCGCTCGGTGCCCATGGCCGACCGGGTGGCAATGGAACTCGACCGCTGGTCGCAGCGGACCGTCCACGGGTCACCTGAGGATTTGGTGTTCGCACATCCGCAGTCCGGTACTCCAATTGATCGCACCAAGGCTGCCAGGCGGTTTAAGAAGGCCTGCCGCGACGCCGGGGTTCGCGAGATCCGCTTTCACGATTTGCGGCATACGTTCGCGACGCGCCTCGCTGCGTCGGGTCAGCCGCTTCGGGCGCTGCAGGAGTTCTTGGGGCATTCGGACATCAAGACGACGCAGATCTATGCGCATTACTCGCCGAGTCCGCATGAGGTCGAGATGATTAATGAGGCGTTTGCTGAGGAGCGGCCGGATCAGGAGCTTCGACCGGTGAGGCCCGTGCGATGACGACAGGTACGGATGTCAGGATCGGTGAACTGATGGCGCTCAAGATCCTTCCTGTGGTGAAGGCATACCCCGTGATCGACAAGAAGCTTCGGTCGGAGGGCGTGTGCGTAGCTGGGATCTCGATGGAGGAACCACACCAGTGGATCCGGTTGTTCCCACTTGACTACCGCGGTTTGGAACGCGCTCAGCAGTTCAGGAAGTACGAAGTGATTGAGGTCGAAGCCAAGAAGAACCGTAAGGACCCACGGCCAGAGAGTTACACGCCGAGTCTCAGTTCGATCGTGACAGGGGAGCTGATTGGTCCGGAGAAGAATTGGCGCCGGCGGTTGCCGTTCTTTGACGCCGTCGAGGCCCCGTCGATGTGCGAGATCCATGCCCGTCAGAAGAGGGACGGCACGTCGCTTGGGGTGTTTCGGCCGGCGGAGGTTTCGGATCTCGTCGTCACCGTCGCACCTGACGGGTTCACGGAGTCGCAAAGAGCGCTGCTCGATCAGCCTTCGTTCTTCGGCGGTCAGCTAGGCGACTCGACCCGGAAGGCACTCGAACCTCTGCCGGTGAAGGCGAAGTTCCACTACCGCTGCAATGACGCTGGCTGCCGCGGACACAAGCAGTCCCTGATTGATTGGGAACTGGGTGCTCTGTACCGAACGCTTGCGGCGAAGGGCGACGACCAGCAGACGATCCTTGAGAAGATCCGCGAGAAGTTCCTGCTTCAGTACTGCAGCGAGAAGAACGACACGAGGTTCATCACCGGCAGCATGCTCAGCCAGCCGACGTCGTTTCTGGTCCTGGGGCTTGTTCATCCCAAGCGCGTCGTCCCTCCGCAGGAGGGACTGTTCTGACCGCGAATACCAGTCGGGTGCATGCCGACCTGTTCACCGTGGGCTACGAAGGCCGATCGCTCGACGAGTTCCTCTCGGAGCTTGAGGCAGCCGGCGTGACGCGCCTTGTTGATGTGCGCGAGCTGCCGTTGTCGCGTCGCCGTGGGTTCTCCAAGACCGCGCTCGGGGAAGCGCTCTCTGGGCGCGGGATCGAGTATGTGCACGTCCGCGCATTGGGCAATCCGAAGCCGAATCGCGAGCGTTACTGGTCAGGTGACGTCAAAGGCGGGGCCGCCGCATACCGAAAGTACCTCAACAACGGATCGCGACCGGCGCTATTGGAGCTTGCTGAGAGCCTGGACGATGGCGCTTCGTGCCTCATGTGCTTCGAGCGTGATCACAGCGAGTGTCATCGTGATGTGATCGTCGAGGCACTCGGCGAGCTTGACCCGGAGCTGACGGTAAGTCATCTCTGAGCGAGCTGTTGCCGGTGGAACTACTCGGTGATGGTCGGGTACCACCCTGGGCCGTCCGGGTTCCGGTAGATCCTGCCTTCCTGTTCGAGTTCGCGAAGGGCGCGTTGGGCCCAGACTTCGTCGAGCTTCGCGGAGTCCATTGCCGCCAACAGGTCGCCGGAGCTGAACGCCTGGTCGATTCCTGCGTGCCGTTCAAGAAAACGATCAAGAATGTTCTCGTATCTGGCCGCCTGCTCCGCATGCCGCTCTTCCCTGGTCAGCGTTCCCGGAGGCGACGGTGCACGCGTCTGCCGCTCGCGCGGAGATTCGCGATCGTCACTTGTCGCGAGGGATGAATCGTCTTTCGCTTGCTCGGGATTATCTGAGGATCGCTTGGCGGACCAGCCGATGACATCCGTTTCGAAATCGCCGCCGACTCCAGCCTCGAGCCAATCTGATCCGTCCTGATTCGTGGGGCAGCCGGCGGATTCCAGCCTCTTGGCGAGCGCCTTGCGGGTGGAGGGGCTGTTGTTGAGACGAACGGTATTGAGTCCGTCAAAGTCGCTTGCGGGCCGAATGCGGCCGACCTCGACGAGGATGGTTCGGTCACGGTTCACGCCCATGGCCATACCTGCTTCGAGGATGACGTTCTGACGAGGCTGGCCTCGCAGCGAAATGTCTTCGTCGTCAGGCGAGCTGGCGAGACCCGGAAGTAGCCCTGCTTGATCCTCCGCGGTCATGACCACCACCACGGCCTGCGCTGCGGCCATGGCTGCCTCGACTGCTAGCAAGTTATGTGGTGTTCCTTGTCCGGTCTCGGCAATTGCCTCATCCCACTCGATGGGGCTCAGGCTGAGAGCCCGCAGGTACGTGAACATGGCGCGGCGGATCGCGTCGTTGCGGCCGTGTACGACCATGACACGCCTCGGGTCCGGCGTCTGAGTAGCAGCACTGGTCGTCGAGGATGAAGCTGGGTTAGGAGCTCCTGGTGGGCCTGTGATCCAGTCGTTCGTCACCTGATTCTCCTTGGCGAAAGCGGTTTCCTCGTCGGAGCCACTCCACGGCTCGTCTGTCGCCGAAACTGTGATTCTCTCGATGCCAACGGTGCGGCCTTCCCAAGTGACCGGTGTGCCGCTTTCGTATGGCTGGATGAACCGGCTGCGAAGGTCGCTCTCGCTTATGTTCAAGGCGTACAACTCGCCGCTGAACTTGTCGTTTGTTCCGCTGGGCCAAATCCTGACGTGGTAGTACACGCACCGAGTCTTTCAAGACTGCGGTGCGGCTACCACTTTGCGCGTCAGTTGCCGTGGATGGTGACGAGCACTGTTCTGCTGACGCCGGTTTCGTAGGGGTAGCTTGAGTCGCGGAAGATTCGCGCTCGGATTTTGTAGGTGTAGATACCTTGGGTGCGCTCGAACTTCAGCGAGGTGGTCCATCGTCCGGCTTTGTTGGTGGTGACGACTTGCGGGAAGTTGCGCCAGCGTCCGCCGTCAAATGCTTGGAGCGCGAGGACTTTGCCGTCGGTGGGGATTGGCCTGCCCTTGAGGCGGCCGGTGAACGTGATCGTCTGGCCGACTCTTGCCGATCGCCTGCTGGCTCGGATCGTTGTTGATGCTTTGGTGAGTTGGGTGTGGTCGGCGCTGTCGGGGCGGACGGTGTCTGTGCCTTGGTAGGTAAAGCGCAGCGTGCGGCTGGGTCCGGTGGGCACGTGGTAGCGGAATCGTCCGCGCGTGTCTGTTCGGATGGTGCGCTCGGTCTTCCAGGTGGTGCTTGTGCGGGGTTTGGCGAGGACGGTGACGGGGGCGCCGGCGAGCGGTTTGCCGTCGGCGCCCAGGACGCGACCGCTCACCCAACGGTTGGTGCCGCTGGCTGCCGTGAAGTTGAGCGCGAGGGTGCTCTTGGAGCGGATTGGTAGTTCGATTGCCTGGTTGGATGAGGTGCGGCTGTTTCCAACGTTGTCGGTTGCGGTGGCGCGGAGCTGGTAGCTGCCTTTGGCGAGCGTGGTGTCGTCGAGCTGGGCGGTGAGGCGGTCTGCGTCGTCGGTGAGTGTGGTGTCGAGGTCGCGCCAGGCGCCGCCGATGGGGCGGAGCTGGATGACGCCGGCGTGGACGCCTGAGCCTTTGTCTGAGACGGCGGCGACGATTTTGCGGGGGTTGGCGGGGTCGGACTGAAGCATCGTCACGGTGTCGGGGCCGGAGCGGTCGATGCGGATGACGGCTTGCTTGGTCTTGCTGTGGTTTCCGGCCTTGTCGATCGCTTCCCAGGTGAGGGTGTGTTTGCCGTCGTCGCTGATGGTGAGCTGCGTCTTGTCGCCTGTTGCGTCTTGGGCGGGACCGTTGTCGAGCTGCCATTGGAGGCCGGCGGCGCCGGATTGCTGGTCTGCTGCGGTGAGCTGGAGGGTGACGGCTTGGTCTTGCCAGAGGCCGGGGTCGGGGAGTCCAGTGGCGTCGGCGGTTGGGGCGGTGCGGTCGACCTTGACGGTGCGTGTGACGGTGGGGCCGGTTTTGCCGGAGCCGGAGATTGCGCGGGCCTTGAGGGTTTGGGTGCCCTCGGGCATGTCGGCGGGGCTCCAGGTGCTGTCGGTGTCGGTTGTTGCGTCGGGGTCTGCGCCGTTGGTGGTGGTCGAGTATCCGGCGATGCCGGAGATCGGTGGTGTTGCGCCGTCGGTGAGGGTGAGGGTGACGGGTAGTGCTTTGGCTGCTTCTGAGCCGATCCATTCGCCGGGGGTGGTGATCTTTGTGGCGGCTGGGACGGTGTCGTCGAAGCGGAGGGTCACGGGGTCTGAGGCGCTGCTGGGGTTCTGGTTTCCGGCTTGGTCGCCGAGCCAGACTTGTGCCTTCCAGGTCCCCTTGCTCGGGACGCTCAGGGTGATGTCCTGCTGGCCGCCGTCGGCTTGTCCTGTGGTGCAGGCGCCGCCGTCGGTGGGGCAGAGTTTGTAGTAGCGGGTGGTGATCGGCGCGGCCTGCCCGCCCGGGTTTGTCCAGGTGAGTTTGAAGCTGTTCGTGGGGCGCCAGTTTTCGCCGCCTTGGACGGTGGGGCCTGAGGGGCGGGTGGGGGCGGTGTTATCGATGTAGACGGCGCCGTCGATGCCGTTTTGGTTTCCGGAGGCGTCGGTGACGGTGATGTGGACGTTGTGTCCTCCGTCGGGCCAGCCGGTGGTGGAGATGGTGTGGTTGCCTGCGGCGCCGGAGGGGCAGGGCTGTGGGCGGCTGTAGTCGCAGCCTTCGCTTTGGTTGACGATGGTGCGGCCTGCGAGGGTGGCGGTGGTGTTGGAGATGCCGGAGTTGTCGTTGTCGTCCCAGTTGAAGTTCTGGTCTCCGCGGACCCAGGTGCCGGAGAGCAGTGAGCCGCGCCAGGCGACGTTGGGGAGGGTGGGGTCGTCGATGGTGACGGAGGTGGAGCGGATCCAGATGCCGGCGCGAACGTAGTGGGAGGCGGCGTCACCGGTGCTTTGTGCGTTGCAGCCGTTGGAGGAGAAGCATGCGGCTTCCCAGTAGACGGTCTGGTTCCATGGCACCGCGACGTCTTGGTCGACGGGGTTCCATTCGTATCCGGTGTAGGTGGCGGCGCTGACGCCGGCGAGCATGGTGGATCCGTTGGAGAGGCCGACGTTCCAGCGGGTTCCGTAGGCGCGGTAGATCTGGCCTGAGAACCTGACGTTGACGATGCCGGTGGTGTCGGGGGAGGTGAAGAACTGGCGTGCTGCGGCGCCGTTTGCGATTGGGGTGCTGACGTTCGCGACGGCGTTTCTTGCGACGATGCCGCGTCCCCAGTCGCCGAGTGATGGGCAGATGGAGTAGGCGGTCATCCAGCTGTCGGCGGTTGGGCCCCACGCGTTTTGGGCGCCTCCTGCTGCGTCGCAGGAGTGGACGGTGTAGTAGCCGGCGTTCGCGGTGCTCGGGAGCGCGAGGGCGATGGTTGCGGCTGTGAGGGTGAGGAGGGTCTTGGTGTTCATGGTTCCGGTGGGTGGGGGGGTCAGCGGCTTCCGATAACGAACTCGCCGCCGGTTGAGCCGGTCGGGGAGCTGGTGCTTTGGGGGTTGGGTGCGGTTTGGGTTGAGGTGGTTGCGCGGTTCTGAACGGGTGTGGAGGTGCTGTTCTTGGGGCCTGTGGTGGTGGCGGTTGTTGCGGCTTTGGCCGTGTGGTTCTTGGCTGCTCGCTGGCTGGCTGACCCCTTCTTTTTCCGTGAGGGGGTCGGCGAGGTGACGGCTGCGCGTTTCATGCCGCCGGTGATCGTTCGTGGGGTCGATGGGGCCGCGATGACTTTGGCCGGGGGCTGGCGGCTTGCTTCGCGTTCGGCTTGTTTGTCGTGGGCGAGCTTGTAGACGCCGCCCATGGATCCGGCGGTTGCGAGGGTTCCGAGTGCGAGTCCGACTTTGGCGGTGAGGCCTGCGGTGACCGATCCGGTGAATGTGGTCGGTACTTGGGAGGCGAGGATGGTTTGACCGAGCTGTACGCCGCCGGATCCGCCGGTGCCGATCGCGCTCGCCGCGCTTGTAGTCCCCGCACCGGTGCCAGCGGCGGACCCAGGCAGGATGCCTGCCGCTGCAGCCGCCGGTTTTCCTGCGGCCAGGAGTAGCAGCGGGATCGGGAGCACGACGTGCATGCCGGCCTTCTCGACGGAGTCTTCGAGTCCGATCAGCCGCTGGCATGCGGTGCAGTGCTCGACGTGTCGTTTGAGTTCGCGGGCACGCTTTCCGGAGAGCTGGCCGTCGCGGTACTGCCAAAGCAGTTGCGCTTCTTTCTCTGAGACCTTGGCGCCGTCGGCGTGCTCGATCAGCATCCGGCAGAGGCGCCGGGCACGCATCAGGGCCTCACGGGTCTGTTGGTGGGTGACGCCTAGGTCTTCTGCGATCTCTTTGCAGTCGTCGCCGCGGGCAGTCATGAACAGCACGCGCTGCTCGAGGTCGGTCAGCGTCGCGATCGCGGCAACAAGCGAGGCTTTCTCGAGGTAGCCGATCTGGTCCTTGACCAGTGAGCCTTCGGCGATCGCTCGGCCGAGATCGCGCGCGAGGCGCTCTGCCGACGGAGTGGACGCCATGGGTGCGTCGATGTTTGTGAAGTCGACGACGACTTCGCCTGCTCGTGGGGAGCCGTCACGGCCGGTGCGTTTACGGACTGCTTCGAGTGCTGCGAACTTCAGTGACTGACGGGCGAACCGGATTTGCTGTTCGCGGTCTTCGGGCCAGTCGTCCCACTCGTGCCAAATCTTCAGGAGGCCTTCTTGGAGTGCGTCCTCGGCTGCGTTCTTGTGCGGGCCGTCGAGGCGGCGCTGAATGTAGTCGACAAAGAGGTGGCGGTTCTCGTCAACGAACAGCTGGAACGCCAGCTGCTGGGATCGCCCTTTGACCTCGGTGCGGGAGGCGTCCTCGCGGATGAACCTCCCGATTCGGGGTGGGGCTTCGCGGTAGGCGAAGGGCGGCGCGATCGTCTGCGGCAACGCGGTCGTCATGCCCCCTTCTTGGAGCGGGCGGGCAGGAGTGTTGCCGCGACTGTTGCCGCGCCAAAAGCGTGTGCTTGTACGCGGCATCCTTGCCGTCGTCCCCTTTCCCCCGATTGAGTTCTCTGGGCCCCCTGCGGTCGGTCAAACCGGCAGCAAATCCCGCAAATCGACCCGGGTTGATACCAGAAAACGGGGCAATGTTCGAGGGCCTCCTTGGCGGGGCGGGTTAGAACAGCATGTCTTGTCCGCAGGCGGCTTGGGCGTAGCGGTCTTGGATCGTCTTCCATTTGACGGTCACTCTGGGTATCTCGCGCCAGGTTGGCCTGATGGGTGGGGGCGGTGCGGTGTCAGGGAGCGTGTCGTGTCGGTAGCCGTGGGTTCGGCAGTAGTTGTGCCAGGCGATCAGGGCGTCCCATTGCTCTTGGGTGGGTGTTTCGACTTCGATGCCTTCGCTGCAGAGCGTGACCCCCGGCGTGAGTGGTCCGGTTGCGCCTTCACCGGGGTGGCCGAAGCGGCCGCGTTCGAGCAGGTCTTTGACGGCGCGGTGATGTCGTGAGATGTAGTCGTCGATGACGTCGTTGACGGATGGGATTGGGAGGTCTGTGGGTGCGAGCGTCTGCGGCATGGCCGGTGACCATCGCCGCGTAGCCGCGGGCGGAACCGGAGCGCAGCGGAGGGAAGGCCGGCGTAGCCGGCTTGCAGCCTGCGGCGAGTGGCGTACGGTGCCGGACCTGCCAGCAGCCGCCGCAGCCGGGGCCTGTGTCATGCGGCCTTTGGGAAGAGGTCGTTGATGTCCGGGTAGTTGGTGGTGGCGGTTGTTGGTCGGAGGTCATCGCGGAGAAGCCTTCCCTCTCGGATTTGGTGGAAGGAGAGGACTTGGACGCGGTCCATGATCCGGTCCCCGCGGGCCTGTCTTAGGGTGCGTGCGACCCAGGCCGCGCGTTCTTGGGTGGGGCAGGCGAACAGGACGCCTTTGGCGTCGGAGTCTGCGAGGAAGGTTGCGAGCTTTCCGAGGATGCGTTTTCGGCTGTAGTGGCCGAGGTCGATTTCGAGCATGACCGTGGAGCGGCCCGTTTCGTCGGGGGTTGCTGTGTAGGTGGCGTCGGGGCGGTGCCGGCGGTCGCCGCTGAGTTCGATGAGGTGTTCGGCGATGAGGGTTGTGCCGAGGAGGTCTGCGACGCGGTTGACGGCGAGCTGGTGCGGGATGGCTGCTTCGTCGATGTCGCCTTTGATGGAGCGGCCGCGCAGGGCACTGCCTGAAAGGGTCCGGAGCCGGAGCGCTGCGGTGCCTCTTGGGGTGAGTGTGTAGGCGGTGACCCAGCCGTTGTCGGCCTTGCCTTCTGGGAGGAGGCGGTCGTGTTGGTGCTGGAGTGCGTGTTTGTCGATGAAGCCCCAGGCCGCGAGACGGGTCAGGCGGTTGCGAGCGGTTTCGCGGCTCTTGTCGGTCCAGAATCGTTGATGGAGGGCGTCGAGCGTTTCGGCTTTTCGGTTGACGAGTTCCTCGAGGATCTGCAGGTCGCGGCCGGTGAGCCTGACGGGGCGGCGTTGCTGGCTGTGGGTCATCGGCGTTCGACGTCAACGACGGTTGCTGGGTACTGGGTGCGGAGCGAGACTTGGCGGATGATCGCCTCGCCGGGCGCGAGTTCTGAGAGTTGGGTGGGCGTGTATCTGGGGAGCTGTCGGTGATCTGTTCTGATCGTGGCGATCGGGCTCGGGTCGTGGAGCGTGCGCCGCTGGATCGAGGTTGAGCGCTGCGGGGTGGGTTCTTCGCCGAAGGCTTTCGAGAAGTGATCGGCGTCGAACGGGAGGGCGCCAGGGGTGAGGATCTGGGTGGAGGCGTTGGCGAGTAGACGGTCGCGGTAGTCGGGGTGGAAGTCGGCGATCGTTTGGGTGCTCATGACGGCCGCCCCGCCGCGGGAGCGGGCTTGGGAGAGGAACTTGGTGAAGGCGGGTGAGACGAAGTTGTGGAACTCGTCGAGCACCGCGACCTTTGTGATGGCGGGGTCGGATTGGAGGACGGCGTGTTGGAACTGGGCGAGGGCGGTGCGGCCCAAGGGTTCTGCGATGCCGGGGTAGGTGCCGGTCGGGAGAAGTAGCGCGACGGACGCTCCGTTGCAGATGTCATTGAGGTGGAAGTCGGTGGTGTTGCAGAGTCGGTCGAACGGTGGCTGGAGGAAGACGGTGAGGCGGTTCTCCAGGTTCGCGAGAATGCCGGCGCGTTCTTTGGCGGGCATGGTGGAGAGCGAGGTGACTTGGGAGGCCAGGAGCGCGAGGCGGGTGCGGGCGATGTCGGGTGCGTTCTGGTCGAGGTGGCCTTCGAGGAGCGTGGCGAGCTCTTTGAGCTTTCCGTCGGTGAAGAGGACGTGGTGGAGCGCGGCGACGGTGGCGTTGCCGGCTTTGGGCATGAGGAGCTGCTCATCGATTTTGGGTGACGGACGGTTGTTCGCGGTGATGTATCGCAGCAGCGCGTCGGGGTCTTGGCGTTCTCGGGTCGGGAGCCAGCGGAGTTGGTCTTCGCAGGCGCCGAGCCCTTGTTGTTCGATGACGTGGTCTGCGTCGTTTGCCGCGATGCCGGAGGCGATCAATGCGGCGCGGACTTCTTGCTCGCTGGCTGCGGGCGGGGCCGGGAGCCCGAGGCCGGTGTAGGCGATGGCGGGTGCGACGGCGCGGATCGCGAAGGCGCCGCGGACTTCGTAGAAGACGGCGTCGGGCTGGCTAGCTGTCGGGTAGAGCGCGTCGGCGAAGCTGCGTGCGCCAGCGATCGGGTCGTCTGCGGCGAGCGGGTTCCAGTGTGCGGACCCGGAGGGGTTCGAGGGGTCGAAGGTGTGATCGAACTGCGTGTCGAGAGGGAGTGGGTCGCCTTTGCCGTCGAGGTACAGGACTCCGGTTCGCGGGCGGCGGAGGCTCGCTTTCAGGATGGGGGAGATGAAGCCGTAGCTCTTGCCGCGGCCGGTTGGTCCGGTGATGAGGATGTGCTGGCGGAAGCTGTCCCAGGTCAGCGTGTACGGCCGTCGTGCGGCCAGGAGCCAGTCACCTTTGATCGTGCCGATGACGAGCCCGGTGCGTGGTGGGTCGTGTCTGCGAGCGAGGAGGTCGCGGGTGCGGGCGCGGAGCCAGAGGACTGCTCCGCCTAGGAGCAGGACGACGGCGAGCGTGGCCGAGGCCAGGACCGGTTTGTCGGCGGCTTGTCGGTAGGCGAGGAAGAGTCCGAGCGTCGCGAGGATGGTTGCGATGAGTCGGGCGTCGCGGCTCTGGTCGTGCCCGCCTGCCTTCGTCGTACTCATGCCGGTTCACTCGTTGGTGGGGTGTGTGCCGGCCGGTCTCTCAAGGCCACCGTGAGGTGGTTGAGGCGACGTGTTGCTGGGGCAGCGTCAGCTGCTGGGACCGGTGCGCAGCACCGGTTGAGAGGCCGGCCGGCCATCTCGCCCCGTGCCCGGCGAGCGGAGCGAGAGGACCGCCGTAGGTGGTCCGTTCCGGGTCTCGGGTGCGAGACCGAGCGCGTAGCGGGAGGTGTCCGCACGGACACCTCCCGCATTTGCCTTTGATTGCAAGGGGTACCGGGGTTCGGGGGTGTCTCGGAGCCATGGGGCAGCCATGGGTTAGCCATAGGGCGGCCATGGGTTAGCCATGGGGTTGGATTGGCGGGGGTCATCGGTGTTCTCCGGTGAACGGGCCGGGCGTGAGGTGCTCGTAGAGCGCGGCGAGAGCGCTCTCAGTGGCGGGGTCGGGCGCGTGGCCTTCGGGGATGCCGGCGCCGTGGAGATCGGCGGCTTCTAGCTCGTCGCGCCATGTGCGCCAGGTTGCGTATTTGAGGTCGTGGGGAAGGCAGAAGCCGTGGGGCGGGACGGCGGGTTCGGGGCAGCCTGGGCGGCGGCAGGTTGGCTTGGTGGTGGGTCGCACGGTGGGGTCTTGGAGCCTGGTCGGGTGGGTGTTGCCGTTAGAGGCCGGGTGGGTGCCTGGCCACGAATCCGGTCGGGCTGCGTGGGGTGTGCCAGCCGGGTCCGTGGCGGTCGTTCTCTTGGCTTGTACCCCAGAATCTGTGTCCGATTTGGAGGTAGGTGTGCGTGTTGTTTGCCCAAACTGTCACGACTTTCCCCGGCCCTTTTTCGCCCCACGTTTCGAGCTGGCCGGATGTCATCGTGGTGAGCGGGTAGCCGGCGGTTTGGAGCACGAGGGAGACGGCTGAGGAGCAGTCGAGGCCCTGGTCGGGGCTGTCGTAGATCTTCCGTTCGGGGTTCGCGTGCCAGCAGTACTGGCCGCGCGTCGGGCGGGCCGGGGTGGTGCCGTGGCCGCCGCCGTAGCAGTACGGGATCCGTGCTTGGTCGATCGCGTCGGCTGCGGCGACGATCGTCTGCAGACGATCTCCGCCGAGCTCCGGAAGCTGCAGCGCGTCGCTGGTTCCGCGGTAGCGGGTGGCTTGGGCGAGGACCTGGTCGACGTACCAGGTGGCGTGGTTGTAGGCGAAGATCGCACGCCGATAATCCGCGGGGGCACCCGATGCTTTGAGGTACTTGGCTGCAGCGGGGATCGCGTCTGCCGGATTGTGCGGATCCTTCCTGCCGTCGTGGTTTCCGTCGACGCCGTAGCTGTCCCAGGTGTTCGGGTGTGGTGGCGCTATCCAGAACTGCATCGGCCCGCCGCAGCACCCATAGCTGTTCACACCGCTCGTGACGCCGAGGGCATTGAGACGTCCGTGATCGGTTTCGACTTTGCCGATTGCGGCGAGGATCGACCAGTCGAGGCCGGCGTTGGCTGCGGCTTGGAGGTAGAGCTGCAGGTAGTCGGGTGGGATGTCTGCGCGGGCTTCCGCGCTGACCGGGTATGCCGGGTCGGTGGTGGCGCTGCCTGCTTGGTCGGGGGCGCCGAGGACGGTGACGACCAACAGGAGGATCGTCAGAACGGGGACGACGATCACCGCGGCGGCGGCGGTGAGGATCGGGCGGCTCATTCGATGCTCGCGACCAGACACTGGCGGCGGCAGATGACTCTGAGCGTCACCTGCGAGCGCTTGGTGCCGCGGGCGATTGTTGCGAGGACGCGGCGGGCGCCGGGTACCGGCTGGGTCTCACGAACCCGGACCACTCGTGCCGGTGTGTTGCTGGGTGCGGGGCGTGGTGGCCGGCGCTCGAGCTGCTGCTCGAGGCCGGTGGTGAACGTGTTCGGTGGTGGTGTGCGCCGCGTTCCGCTCTCGGCGGCGAGTTGCCATCTAATCGCCCGCTTGGCGGGCCTCAACGCCGGCCGGGACCGCACCCTCACGAGCGTCCGTGGTGTCGCTGGCTGATCGACGAGCGCCGGTGCAGCCGACGGCTCGGCGCTGCGTTTCGTAGTGCCAATCGCCATGCCGGTCACGACGGCGGCCGTCGCGGCGATCGCGGCGACCTGGCGGTGGGTCATCGGTGGTGGGTGGTCGGCGGGGTGGGATCTCGGCGATGGTCTCGGGCGCGGCGAGCGTGGTCCTTGACCGCCCGCGGATCGGCAGCCGACTTCGCTTTCCGCAGCTGCCGGGCTTTCGGTTTGGCGGTCGGATGGTCGGGCCGGCCGATCGCGGCCAGGAGGGCGCGGTCTTGGTCGAGCTGGTCTTGGATGTGGCGGTGCAGCTCCGCGCGATCGGCCTGTGGGAGGTCTTGGAGCTGCGATTCGGGCAGGCCGGGTTTCCATGAGCTCTTCCGCCAGGAGTGCCGGTCATCTGCGGCGGGGTGCTGGGTGTCGGCGCGGAGCTCTTCGATCTGCAGGTCGAGTTGCTTGGGGGTGTAGCGCTGGCCGGTTTCGATGGTGGATCGGTCGGCGGTCTCGATGAACCGGCGGGCGACGCCTTCTTCTGAGCGGGCGAGGAGTTTTGGTTCGAGGGCTTTGCGTTGTGCGACGAGCTTTGCGCGCTGACCTTCGGCTTTTGTTCGCCGGTCGACGGCGGACTGCTTGTCTTGGTCGGTGCGGGCGTTTCGC
Organism: Baekduia sp.; assembly: GCA_037045385.1. GTDB lineage: Bacteria > Actinomycetota > Thermoleophilia > Solirubrobacterales > Solirubrobacteraceae > Baekduia. The sequence goes on from JBAOHN010000001.1 coordinate 89,594, forward strand.
TCTTGGTTCTTGGCTTGGTCGATGGTGCGGTCGAACGCGGTGATGCGGCGGGTGAGGCCCTGGGTCTTGTCTTTGGCGTCGTCGTGGGCTTCGAGCTTTTCGTGGAGGTCGGTGTAGCGGTGGTCGAGGCGTTCGGTTGCGCGTTCACGGAGCTGGTCGGTCGCGGCGGCCGTAATGCCTTGGCGCTGGTCGTCGCGGCGCCCCGCGCCGGTTTCGCGAATGGTGGCGGCGGCGAGAGCGGCTGCCGCGGGGCCGGCGGTGGCACCGGCAAGCACGGTCGCAACAGGACCCGTGGCTTTCGAGGTCTGCCGACCTTGATCGTTGGGGCGTTGCGTGCCGAGTGAGAGCCAGCCGAGGAGTTCGTTGCGTTTGAGGTAGGTGCCCCACCAGAAGACGGCGGAGACGAGCCAGACGGCGAGCCACGGGAGCTCGGTGTCGAGCGAGCCGATGATGGTGTTGATCGCCAGGACGATGGCGAGGAGGAGGGCGTAGATGGCTTTGGCGACGGCGGCAGCGAGGAGCTTCTTGGCCCAGGTCCCGAAGAGGCGGCGGCCTGATTCGCCGAAGGCGGGGGCGAGGAGCATGGCTGGTGCTGCGAGGAGCAGGATGAGGGTGACGAGTCCTTGGAGCAGCACGTTTACGGACAGCCAGCCGAGGAGGATGATGCAGCCGGTCATGCCTGCGGCGATGACCACGAACAGTGCGACGCGCATGACGGTTTGGCCTTTGCCTTGGATCTCGATGCGCTCGCGGTCGGCTTTGGTGGGGTGGTAGCCGGCGAGCTGGTCTTTGATCTTCTGGTCGTCTTGCTGGAGGGCGTCGGTGCCGGGGATGTCGATGCCGAGGAGGTCTGGTTGGTTGGTCCAGGGCTCGGAGTCGGGGTCGTCGATCATTTGCCATTCGGCGTTCCGTGGGCGGGTGTCGGGTTCGTAGCGGAGCCAGCGTTCGGCGCGGGTGAGGCTGTCGCCGGGGGCTTTGGCGAGGCACCATTGGACGTCGGCGAAGTTCATTGCGCACCACGGCCGGAGAACGACGGCGTCGAACACGGAGCGTGAAGAGCCGGCGACGGTGCGGGTGGGGTTTCGGAGGGTGCCGTCGGCTGCTCCGGAGAGGAAGCCGAGGGAGACGTCGTTTGCGCCGGCGGAGAGTTGGCCGATGGTTTGGGCTGGGCGGGCGATGACGAAGAGGGCGGCGGCCATCATCGCGGCGGCCGCGGCGAGGCCGGCGGCGGTTTCGATGGTGCGGCGTTGGACGATGCCGCGCCAGATGCCCCACATTCCGAGGACGGTGATCGCAGCCATGAGCCAGGGCTGTCCGAGTGTTCGTGTGTGGAGGCGGTGCAGTGCGTCGGAGGTGGGGCGCATTGCTTGGTTGGTGGGGTCGAGGCTGAAAGCCCATTGGAAGGCGAGGAGGACGCCTTTGAGCATGTAGAGCAGTGCGAGCCACGCCATCGACAGCAGCCATTGGATGGCTGCGAGGAGGTTGGAGGTGGGGTCTTTGGTGACGCCGGTGTCGATGTGCCAGTCGAAGCGGTAGCGGCCGAGCGGGTAGGGGTGTTCGATCGCGCCGGTGGCTCTGCAGTCGGCGCGGGTGCGTTGGTCGAGGCCTGCAGGCTTGTTGGTGCAGAGCGGGCTGTCGCCTCCGAGACTGCGGATGGGGTCAGCGGCCTGCGCTGGTGCGGACGCCAGGAGGAGCGTGAGGAGAGCGGCGGTGAGGGCCGCCCTGATCATGCGGCTGCTGCTTCGGGTGGCGTGGTGTCGAGCGCCTGGAGGACGGCGGGGTCTGCTGTGTCGATTTGGACGGGGGCGATGCGGCCTTCGAGGTCGCGCATCAGGCAGGCGCCGCGACGGAATGCGAGCAGGCGCCGGCGCTGCTGTTCGTCGTCTGGGTCGAGCCGAAGGAGCTTGAGTGCTGCGCGGGCTTCGTGCTCGGATTCCATGCCGAACACGAACCGGGTCCCGATCAAGTTGTCGAGCTCTTCGGCGTCGCTGATCAGGTGGGTGACGAGCAAGGGGGTTGCGTTTTCTGAGCGACCCCAGCGGTTGAGATGCTCGATTAGGCGGCGGCCGGCGGCGTCTTGGAGGAGGAACCAGGCCTCGTCGAACCCGAGCGTCTTGTGGCGGGAGCGGTCGGTGCCCATCAGGTGCATCGCGTACGCGGCGAGAAGCCGGAGGACGGCCTGGCCGATCCGCTCTTCTTCTGAGAGCTCGGTCCGTGGAGTGCCGGGCAGCGGGCGTGGAAGGTTTCGGATCCGGAGGCTGGTGACTTGCTTCTGGCCGGCGGGGTCGCGTGTCTCAATGCCGGTGGCGAATCCGAGCTGCGCGAGTCCGGTGTCGGCGTAGACCTCGAGGACGGATGCGACGCGGGGTGCTGGATCGTCCCCGCGGCGGAGTTGGTTGATGACGGCGCCGCAGTGCTGCGGCCCGCCGCCTTGGGTGACGTGTTTGACGGCGCGGCGGAGTTCGGCTCGCCATTCGGGGGCGATGGGTTGTGGGAGGACGTCTGCAAGGAAGCTGACGGCGAGGTCTTCGGCGGTGCCGGGTGGTGCGATTCGGAGGGGGTCGAGGAGGCCTTGGTGCTCTGAGCTGGCGGTGAGTTCGATGTGTTCGACGTGCCCTTGCATGCCGGGGAGTTGGTCGAGGTTGTGGTCGCCTTTGGGGTCGATGTCGACGATGCGTGCGCCTTGGAGGAAGGCTTGGTGGAGGAGGAGCTGGAGGCAGACGGTTTTGCCGGAGCCGAGGGTGCCGGCGAGCAGGGTGGCTGGCGGCCGGCTGGTGCGTGAGGCTTGGGCGGTGTCGTGGAGGACGGGTTGGCGGGAGCCGGTGAGGGTGTGGCCGATGTAGGCGCCGGTGTCGGGTCCGACGGTGGTGGTGGCGGTGGGGACCATGGCGCCGAGTTGTTCGACGAGGAGGTAGTCGGCGTAGTCGGGAATCTGGGTGCCTTGGCCGGGGAAGTGGCCGAGGAACAGGCGGTGCTGATCACCGAGCGGGCGGTGCAGGGCCACGGGTTGGTAGAGGGTGCGGAGCGCGGTGACGCGCTCTTCCAGCAGGTCAGGGTCGTCGGCGCTGGCGGCGAGGGTGATCGAGGTGTGGAGCAGCGGTGGGCGGGCGTCGGAGGCGAGGTAGTCCTCGAGCGCGCGGGCGGCCTGTGGTCGTCGGGCGCCGTCGGTGGTGGCTCCGTGGGCGGCGTCTGATTCTTCGGTGTAGATGTTGTCTGCGTCGACGACCTTGCGGCGCACCAATGCGGCGGCCTTGTCGTTCGGCAGGTGCTTGATGGAGACGGTTGCGTCGACACCGAATCCGGCGGCTTCCAAGGGGGCGAAGAGGAGTTCTGCGCCGGGGCCGGGGAAGCTCACCGTTGTCGGGAGGGCGCCGAGTGCGAGGTGCGCTTGGTAGCTAACTCCAAGCTCGGTCTCGATCTGCAGGGACCGGCCGGTTTGGGTGATCGGCTGGTTCGACCACCGCAGCAGATGGCCGGTGAGCGGTTGGTAGGAGAGCTCGGCGTCTTGGTCTTCGAGGATGAGAGCTTGGGGACGGTGGTGGATGTCGATGTCCGGTTCGGGCAGCCCGCGACTGAAGGCGCGTTTGACGAGCCATTGGAGGTCCAACGTGGTGGCGCGGTCACAGGTGAAGTGCGCCGATACGTGCTGATGGATCTGCTGCTCTTGGGTTGCGAGGGTCCGAAGCTGGCTTGAGGTGATGCCGGCGGGGTGATCGAGGCCGAAGAGTTCGCGGACCGTCGGCCAGGTCTGTTTCGGGGTGGGGAGTCGGGCGGCGAGCCAGACTTCGGGGCGCAGGATGTGCCGGTCTTCGAGGACGGCCTGGTGGGCTTCGAGGTGTTCGGCCCAGTGCTGGGGATGTCCGTGGCGTGGGTCGAGGGTGGTGAGGGCGCGCTGGACGTAGTCGGCCGGCGACCAGGTGCGCGTAACGCGGTGCAGGGTCACGTCGGTTTGGAGGGTGTGGATGAGGCGCGCGAGTTTTGCGAGCAGCTCCAGCTTGTCGCTCGTTGAGAGGCCGTCGTAGCTGGTGGGGGTGATGCGGTAGAGCGACCAGGCGTCGTTCAGCCTCTTGGGGAAGAGGAGGTTTCTGGTGGCGAAGACGACCGGCGGTTTCACCGTGCCGCGACTTTCAGTCGTTGGCCGGGGCGGAGGCGGATCGTCTTGCCGCGCGCGAGCGGGGTGCCCTGCACGGGGGTGATGTGGAGGGTGTTGCCGCGGGGCTGCGCTCGGGCGGGCCGGGTGAGGCGGACGATTGCGGGGCCGGTGATCGTGCAGCCCGGGTACTCGGGCGCGGTGGGGCTTGCGGCGAGGAGGGGGGTGTCGTCGATGTAGATGGGGCCGGGTGGGGTGCGGCGTCCGGCGGCGGTGCGGGTGGTGGTGAGTGGCGCGAGGGCTTGGGCGGTGAGGTGACGGTGCGCCGGGCGCCCGTCGATTTTCAGGCGGGTGAGGGCGGCGGCAATGCCGGCTGGCAGGAGGACGTAGGTGACGGGTGCGGGCATGGCTGCGAGCAGCTGCCCGATCATCGGGAGCTGCCGTAGTGCGATGACGGCGATCAGGACGGCGGCGGCGTGTGCGATCCCGGTGATGGGGATGCCGTTGGGGAAGGGGAGGCGCCAGCGGTCGATGCGGTGGAGGCGTCGTTCGAGGTCGAAGACGAGCCGGAAGGATTGGATGTCCATTCCGGCCTCATGGTTGGCAGGCATCTAGCGGCCGGTGTCGGCGTACTGGTAGACGCCTTGGATGAAGTCTGCGACTTGGGGGCCTGCGAGGACGAAGCCTCCGACGAGGACGGCCATGCCGGCGAAGACGAGGGCGCCTGCGACGTCGCGGCGGCCGAGGTGGCCGACGGCGATGATGGCTGTGGCGCCGCCGAACAACCAGGTCGCCCAGCTCTTCAGCAGGCTTGAGATGTTCTTGCCGACGTCTGAGGCGGAGCTGGCGGCGAGCGCCGGATCTGAGACGGCCAGGACGGTGATCAGGGTGAGGGCGGCGGTGATGGTGAGGGTGGTGCGGGTGCGGGTCATGGGGTTCCTTGTGGGTTGATGGCGGTGATGAACCAGCGGGTCTGGCGGGTCACCGTGAGGTGGAGACGGGTTTGGATGCGGGTGCCGTCTGGGAGCTGGGTGGTGGCGAGTACGGCGAGCTGCCGGTCGGGTGTTTGCCAGGCGGTTTCGTCGATCGACAGCAGCCGGCTTCGGGTGTCGGGGGTGGTGATGTGGGCGCCGGGTGCGAGGTCGGCTTGGAGGTCGGGGCCGTTGCCTGCCAGGTAGTTGCGGGTGGCGCGTTCGGCGACGTGCTGAAGCTCGGTGTCGTCGACCGCGGTCGTGTAGCGGTCGGCGTCTTGGTGGCCGCGGGCGGTGAGTGCGGTGATCGCGGGGTAGTCGGTGACGGTCAGGCCGCCGGTGCGGCCGACTGCGACCGGGATCGTGAGGGTCAGGCGGCGGCTGCCGGGGAGTGCGGCGAGGACGGTGACGTGCCAGCGACCGCGCCCGGCCGGCGTCGGTGCTGCGGCGATCGTCCATAGGGGCTGTTGCTGGGTGCCAGCGGTCGGGGAGAGCCCAGCGGTGTCGTCGAGGTCGCCTGCGATGTAGGCGCCGAGCCTCTGCTGGCGTTGGCCGCTGTCGGTGGTGGTCCAGGTGAGGTAGTCGCGCACGAACGCTTCGGCGAACGGGCCAACCGACGCGGGGGCCACCGCCGTCCTGACGTTCGTTGCCGCTGCCGGGCGAGCTGGTGCGATCGCCGCGCGGAGGCCGGCGAGCGTCAGCACACCGCAGACGGTGAGCAGGGCGATTCGTGGTGCCCGGGCGATCAGCCTGGCTCGGGCGAGGCTGCGGGTTTCAGCGGGCACCGAGAATGAACTCGCCGCCCGCAGGCTCCGGTGCTGGCGGCGTAACGGGTTGAAGGGTTACCTGCCGAACCGGTGCAGGAGCCGTTGCGGTGGTCGGCCGGGGTGCCTTGCGTTTCGGTTTGGTGGGAGCTGGTCGGATCGTTCGCGTCGGCGTTGGTGCCGGTGATTTGACGACGCGAACCGTCCGCGGCGCCGGCGCCGTCGGTCGAATGGCCTTCGCGCTTGCCTGTGTGGGTGTCGGGCTGGCGTTGCGCGTCGTGAGAGCTACGGCGCCGACGGAGGTGGCGGCGGCGGTGAGTGCGAGGTACGCGATCGTGCGCCGGCGCTTGGGCGGCTCGCTGTCGTCATCGGGCTCGGTGGTGACGAGGTGTGGGAACTGGCCGGTGGCGTCGTAGCAACCCTCGTCGGGTTCGTCACTGATGTCGAACGCGGTGTGCCGGGCGAGGCGGGGCATGCCCACCTCTTGGCGCCGGGCGCCGCGGGTGTTGCCGGGCCTTCGGGGCGGCGGAATAGACGCTCGCCTGCTTTATCGGTTGAAGGCGAATTTGGCGGTGGACTAGACGCTCCGCTGCTTTATCGGGTGAGGACCGGAAATCGTCCGGTCCCGAACGCAAAATAGTGGAGGTCACACAGATGCCCAAGCACCGCTCACAACCGGTTCGTGTTCTCGAGCCGCCCGCCACGGCGCCATCGTCTCGGCTGCGCCGCGTGCTCATCGACGAGCGGCAGGAGCAGCTGATCGAGCGAGTACGCACACAGGTCGGCGTCGCCGACGACGTCAGTCCTCATGCCCACAACCGTGAGACCTGGCGGATGCGCAACCAGAGGTGCGCGCTCGACATGCTGCCGCACTCCGAGACCGTGATGCCAGCCCTGGAGAACTGGAAGTACTGGAGCCGGATCAAGGATTGGGACTCGCGGAACGCAATGATGGAAGACCTGGTCGGCAAGCTGCGCCGGCGTGAGGCGACCGAGGGCGAGGTCGCGCTGGTCATCGTGATCTGCGGCCCGGTCTGGAACGGCGTCGCCAAGGCGCTGCGTCGCGCGTGCGCCGGATACGACATCGACATCAGCTTCGAGGTGCGGCAGCGCGAGGAGGTCGCTCGGGTTCAGCGTCTCGATCGGGACCTCCTTGACCACCTGATCGTTGACGCACTGCTGCGTTCGTTGGCGTCGAGCCCGTCGCCGTTGCCGCACTACTTCTTCGGCTGGCTGAAGGAGGCGCTGTCGCACCGCGCGCTCGATTACATCGCCGAGGAGGTCGGTCGGGACGACGATCTCGCGGAGTTCATCGACGAGGTGCTCGACGGTCGGCCGCAGGGCCGTCTGCTTGGCGCCGTCGCGTTTGACACGTGGCTTCGGTCGATGGATGTGCTGGGCATGATCGATGCGAGCATCGATTTCGCGAGCTACGTCAAGACCCAAAGCGCGTGTAAGAAGGCCGTCGAACAGCTTCCGCCGGGACAACGGGATGTCGTCGAGGGCCACTACTTCGAGGGCCGCAAGCTTCTTGACATTGCCTCGGACTCGGGCAGGGCGGCTTCGACGGTTCGCAACACCCACATGCAGGCGCTCGGAAATCTCCGGAAGGACGATGGCCTGTTCTCGGCGCTCGAATCGATCGGCAAGGTGCGCGACGGGCAGCGCGTCCGCGAGCTTGCTGAAGCGCGCGCTGCCGCGTAGACCGGGTCACGCGGCAAGGACCACGGCCTGCCGGAGCTCGTCATGTGCCCGGGCGAGGTGCTTGTTGACGTTCGTGTAGGTGGCGTGCTCGGCGGCGGCGATCTCGGCGTAGGAGTGGCCGGCGACCTGGAGCGCCGCGTATCGCTGTTGCCGAGGCTTAAGGCTCGCTAGTGCCCTTAGGGCGCGTCGGGCTTCGAGTGTGTCGTCGATTGTCGTACATGCTGGGAGGCGATCAGCGGCGGTCGTGCGGGACCGGTGGTCGCGGTGGGCCGGCGAGTCGAGCGACTCGGTTCGCCCCTCTCTCGCCGAGAGCATGTAGCCCTCTCGAACGGCGACGGTGAGGAGCCAGCCGAAAAGCGCTGGGCCACGATCGGGCTGTGTGCTCAGGAGCATGCTCCAGGCGTGTTGGCAGGCGTCTTCGATGAGGTCTTCGGAGATGTTCACCCGTCTGCGGACGACGCTCAGGAGGTCGCGGCGATGGCGTTCGTAGAGGGTTGCCTCGTCGCCGCCGAGGGGCGGGAGTGTCGAGGGTGCGGGCATGGGATGCGCTCCTTTGCGCTACGGGGCCCGCCGTCTGCGGGCCCGCTTGACCCTTGGCGCCGCACGACGGAGTCGTGCCAAAATTGGCGCCGGGTCAGCGGGTTCGCGGCGGCGGGTAGCGCGGGCGACTGCCGCCGAAGGAGTCCAGCCGGGGTGAGCGAGCGCCTGAAACGAGACAGTCGGTGAGGTCGTATCCGTCTGTTCTGCTGGGAGCGAGGTCAAGCGCGGTTGCTTGGATGCCGGCCGCGGTGAGGTCTTGCACGACGCGTTCGGTGCACTGCCTGCCCGCGAAGTCGCAGTCGAGCACGACCGTCACGGCGTGGCCGGCAAACCGGTTTGCCCAAGCGGGTTTCCAGCTCGCGATGCCGGGGATCGCGACGGCAGGGATGCCTGCGCTGTGTGCTGCGAGCGCGTCGGGTTCGCCTTCGCAAATCAGCAGGTGCTCTGCGGCGATCGTTTCCGGTGGCGGGAAGATCTCACGTCGGGTGCCGGGATGGGCGAGCATCTTTGCGCCTGCGGTGCGGTCGAACGGCTGCCACCGAAGCAGACCGGCGAGCTTGCCTGCCGGGTCGATGATCGGGATCGTGATTCGACCCCGGTCGAGGCCGACCCCGAACGTCGTGATTGTGGCGCTGGTGATTGCGCGTTCGCGTGCAAGTCGTTCGAGAAGCGCGGGCTGCTCGAGGAGCTGGTGGTGGAACGCGTCGGCCTCACGGATCGAGATGCTTTGGGGCGCAGGCCGTGGTGCTCGCTCGGCCTGCACCGGTGCTCGGAGGAGTTCTGGCTGGGGGATGCGTCCTGGGTTGCGCGGTTGCGCGAGGTCGTGCGCGATGAGAAGGGCCATCGCCGATCGCGGGGTGTGGCCTTGGGTGCGGGCTGCGTCGTAGGCGCCGCCGCGTGCTCCGCAGGCGTGGCAGATCCAAGCTCCGCTCATGAGATTGACTGAGGCGGATGGGTGCCGGTCTTGGTCTGCGTGGTGTTCAGGCGCTGCGAAGCAGCGGGCGAGCGCTTCGGTGCTGTCACCGATGTGGAGTTCGATTCCGAGCTGGGCGTAGAGGTCTGCGACCTGTGGGGTCACGTGTTCCTTTGGTTGTGGTGCTGCCGAGCGCGGCACCGGAATCGCGCCCGCCGCACCCGCGGAGCGGGTGCCACAATGGAAGGCGGGCGCGGTGCCGGGCTCGGCTTAGGCGACAGCAGGCTCAGGAACCTCGGCAGCCTGTTCGCTGGGGGTCGGGCGGCTGCCGTCGGGAAGGAACTTGACCTGGCCGATGACGCGATGGCGTGAGCGCTTGTCACCGCTGTCGGTGGTCCACTCGTCGAGGATCAGCCGGCCGGTAACGCCGATCATTCGGCCTTTGACGAGGTGGTTACTGCAGGCCTGGGCGCCGGCATCGAAGGTGACGACGTCGATGAAGCACGCGGGTTCCTCGCCGCGTCCGTCGACTGCGAGCCGCAGTTCGCAGACGGGGCGGTCGTTGTTGGTGTGGCGGAGTTCGGGGTCGCGGGTGAGGCGGCCGACGAGGGTGACGCTGTTGAGCATGGTGGTGAGTCCTCGGGTTCGGGGTTCGGGTGTGGTGGGAGTTGGGGTGTGGGCCCGCAACCTCGGTTGGTTGCGGGCCCACATGGTCAGGAGGCGACGGCGAGCGCGGGCTCTGCGTGGAGATTTCCAACGCAAGAGTCCGGGTCGTTGTCGTCGTCGTGGTCCGGGGAGTCCTGGGAGTCCGCGGGCTGGTCCTCGGGCTGGGGCTCAGGCAGGGTTGTCTGGGCCTTGGCGGGGTCGAGGAACTCGACCTCCTGTGCGATCACCTCGTGCTTGCTGCGGTTGGTGCCGTCGTCGGCAACCCACTGCGAGTACTCGAGGCGTCCGTCGATGCTCACTCGGGCCCCCTTGCGCAAATACTTTGCGCAGTTCTGCGCCTGGCGGTCGAACGTGGTGACGTCGATGAAGACGGCTCCGCGGTCTTGGCCTTGGCTGCGGCGTCGCTGAATCGCGAGTCGCATGTTGCAGATGACCGCCTTGTTGTCACCGACGACTCGCATGCGCGGGTCTGCGGTGAGGCGGCCTGAGAGGACGATGCGGTTAACGCTCATGTCGTTGCTCCGTTCTGCCCGCGGGTGCGGGCGGTTCATGGGTGTGGTGTGCGGGCCTTCGGCCGTGGAGATTTCGGCCGGGGCCCGCGAGGACCCATGTGGAGCTGGGGACATGAAGACACCCAGCTGCCCGATTGCTCGGGGGCTTGGCGTGGTCTTCCGATTGTCCGTGTGGCATCGCACGTCCCGGTCTTGGAGCGAGAGGGCGGGTGTGTTGCCGCCTTCTACAAGTCCGAATGCAACACGAACATATGTTCGTGTAATCTCGAACGATCGGCGATGCTGGCTCCCCATATCCGAGGTTCAGGCGGGCGCTCTTGACCGGCAACGTTTACCTGATCGATGCAGCCGCGCGGGAATTGCCGACGGTGAGCCTGGAGGATGCGCTCAGGATCGTTGTCGTCTTGGCTGAGAAGAACGACGTGAAGTTCGAGGCGGCCGCTGCACGGTGGGCGGCTCGGGCATCGATGGAACGGCGGCTGAGCTTGTCGGATGCTCGCCGTGTGAACGCGCTCCTTGATGCATTGCCGGCGGCGCCGGAGGCGGTGGCGTTGACGTTGAGGGAGTATTGCGGGCGTTAGGCGTCTGTAGGGTGCCGCGATGCCGTCAATTGCTGCTCAGTCTCCGCTGCGTCGGCTGCCTGCTGGCTTGGCGGATGATCAGCGTCACATCTTCGACGGGGTTTGCACTCCAGCGTAGGTCGAGACGCGTGTGGCTTTCAGCTGCCAGTGACGGTCGACCGCCTGGTCGACAAGGACGCCGCCGACGTGCTGCGGCTGATGCAGAGCACCGACCCGGGAGCGGTCGGAATCACGCTCGGTGAACTCGTCCGACACCCGATGGCCGGAAGCGTCTGCGCCGAGGCGCTGATCTATGTCGACGAGCTGTTCGGCCGTCGCGGGCGACCGGGCATCGAGATGGCCACCCGAGCGATGCGGCTCGCGTTGCCTGCCGCGAGCGTGGACATCATCTGCAGCGTCTACACGGCGTCGTTGATGAACGCCGCTCGCTGAATTCGACACATCCGAAAACGGGCGATATCCGCGCGGGCGCAAACGTCGAGCTGGCCCTCGGGATGACCCGCGAGTGCGCCAAAAAACCGCATCTCATTCAGGTCTTCGGGAGCCCGCCGACGCGCTGCCAGGCGCCGACTAGCCCGTCCATGAGCGCCTCGTCGCTGAGATTCCCGCCGTTGACCACATGCTGATAGCACGCCCGTTCGGTCATCCACACGAGTAGGAATGCTTGGGTGTGGGCTTCGTCGGGCTGCCGACCATCGGCGAGCAGACGTCGCTCGGTCGCCTCGATGAAGCGGCCCACGAGCTCCCGCCAGAAGCGCCCGACCTCGTCGTCGTAGGTAGCAGCCTCGACGACTGCGCGCAGGAAGGGCGCGTGAGCGCGGTAGGTCGTCAGCACGTTGTCCAGCGCCACCCTGAGATCGGCGAGGCCTCCGTCCCCGCTCCACCATGCATCGGCTTCGTCGTAGAGCACGGCAGCGATCTGGTCGGTCGCCTTGACGAGCAGGTCGCGCTTGTCGCGGAAGTAGAAGTAGAAGGCGGTTCGGGTTCGCTCTGCACGCTCGGCGATCCGGCCGATGCTCAGATCGGCGTACGAGGCACCCTCGGCAAGCAGGTCACGGGTGGCCTCGACGAACGCAGCCTCCCCATCGCGCGGCTGGTCTCGGCTTCCCGCACCTCGCGACAGCACCGCCATGCGGCGCAGTGTACGGCAGACCTGACATCATGCTTGACGAGGTGTCAAACTTGGTGTGGAATATGTCTATGAGCGCCGCTCCGACGAACCCCGACCTGGCAGATCTCCGCGTTGCCGACGACGAGCTCTGGCGCGAAGGCGCCCCGCACGAGACGTTCAAGCGGTTGCGCGCGGAATGCCCGGTTCACTGGAGCAGCGGGATCTCACAGAGTCCTGGCGACGCCGGCTTCTGGTCGGTGACGAAGGCCGAGGATGTCCATACGGTCAGCCGGGATTGGGAGACCTACTCGTCGGCGCAGAACATCCTCATCACCGATGAGTCGGTCCCCGTGCATCTCGTGCAGGGGATGTTCATCGGGATGGATCCGCCCAAGCACGACCGGATCAAGGCGCTGTTCCAGCGGGCGTTCACCCCGAAGGCGATCGCCCAGCACGAGGGCGCGATCCGGGAGATCACCGACCGAGTCATGACGGGCCTGCAGGGTCGCGAGACGTGCGACCTGGTCACCGAGGTCGCCCAGCCCGTCGTGGCACGCGTCATCGGCAGCTTCATGGGCCTCGATCCCGAGGACGACAGGCCATGGGCCGAGTCGATCAACACCCTGCTCGGGTTCGGCGATCCCGACCTCAACCCGAAGGGGCTCGAGCAGCTCGTCGCCGAGGACATCCCGCCGATGTACGAGAAGTGCATGAAGCTGGTCGCCGACCGCCGCGCCCATCCCACCGAGGACATGCTCAGCGTGCTGGTGTTCGCCGAGATCGACGGCGACACGCTCACCGACGACGAGATCTTCGCCGGCTTCGTCCTGCTGATGGCCGCCGGCAACGACTCCACCAAGGCGACCTACACCAGCACCATGAAGGCGCTGATGGAGAACCCCGACCAGCGCCAGCTGCTGATCGACGACCCGTCGCTTGTGCCGTCAGCGGTGGAGGAGGCGCTGCGGATGTTCCCCGCGTTCGCGCACTTCCGCCGCACCGCTACGAAGGACACGGAGCTCGGCGGCTGCCCGATTCGCAAAGGCGACAAGGTCGCGCTCTGGTACCCGTCGTCGAATCGCGACGAGGATGTCTACGAGGACCCCGACCGCTTTGATGTCACCCGCAATCCCGAACACCAGGCGTTCGGGGCCGGCGGGCGGCACTTCTGCCTCGGCACCGCTCTCGCCCGCCTCGAGCTGAAGATCCTCGTCGAGGAGACCGTCAAGCGCTTCCCGAGAATGACGCTCGCCGGCGAACCGAGCTGGGTCCTCTCCCAGTTCTCCAGCCAGCTCAAATCCTTGCCGGTCGCGCTGAACGGCTAACGCTGTCAGGCGGCCAGCGACCAGCGGCCTCGGTCGTCGCAGGCGACGATGCCGCGCTGGCGCAGATGCTCGAGGTGCGCGAGGGTTTCGAGGGTCGCGAGCATCTCATCGGCCGCTGCCTGGTCCGACGCCGAGAACAGCTCCTCGGCGAGCTGGGCGGTCGTCGCATGGGTGCTGTTGCGTATCGAGGTCTCGAGTCTGCCGAGTCGCGCTCGGTGAAACTCCTGGAGTTGCCGAGCGCGTCCGGCGGCATCGGTGAAGGGCTCGCCGTGGGCTGGCAGGACGAGCCGCACGGGCAACGCCGCGACGCGGTCGAGCGAGGTGAGGAAGTCCGCCAAGGAGTCGCCTCCGTCCCACGCCGGCTGGATGTTCGGGGTGAAGTCGGGAAGCAGGAGATCGCCACACAGCAGCACGCCGTCACCGGCCCGCCACAGGCAGACGTGGCCCGGGTCGTGACCGGGCGTCCACAGCACCTCCCAGAGGCCGAGTTTGTCGCCATCGGCCAGCGGGCGAAGCTCCGGGGTTCCCGCTACGAGTTGACCGAATCCGCGAAATGCGGCTCCCAGGTCGTCGGCGCTGGGCCAGCCGGGCGCGGCACCCTCGGCCACCGAGAACGCCTCCGCGGATGTGAACCCCATGCTCGGGCCACACCCTGGGTGAGCCAGGACCGTCGGCTTCAGCGCGCTCGCCAGTCCCCAGTGATCGATGTGTCCGTGGGTGACGAGGACGTCGAACTCCCGGTCTCCGATGACGGCAGCAATGCCCGCTCGGAGGGCGTCCTCAGATCCACGCACGCCGGTGTCGACGACCACGGGCCGGGCACCCCCGTCGATGACGTGGACGTGGAGATGGTCGGGGGACGGCAGTCGCAGCGGGATGCGAAAGCGCCACACCCCCGAGGCCACCTCGACCGGCGGACCGGTGCCTGCAGCGGGCATGCGCTGCTCAACCAGCGGCGTCTGGCCGAGTGTCCAGGACGCTCTCGGTGGCGTGGAGAAGGATGGGCTTGACGGCCTCCCATCGCTCGTCGACCGACGCCCTGCCGGAGATCGGGATCGCCGTGACGAGTCCGCGGATGACCGACACCGCAGTGTCGATGAGCGCCAGGAACCGCGGGTCCTCTGACTCGTCCGGAAACAGGGTGCCAGCGGTCGCGACGATGATCGCGCCGAGCCGCTGCTCGAGCCCACGGAGCGTGCTGGCCAGCTCCGGCTCCGACCACGCGGCGACCCACAGCTGCGCCGCCGCGAGCGCTTCGGGCGACGTGAACTCGCGCCAGGCCCGGTCCAGAACCGCCTCGCGAGACTTCGGTGACCGCAGGGCGGCCAGGTCGATCTCCTCGAGTGCGTTATCGGCCAGCCGCATCGCGGCATGGGTCACGGCTTCGACGAGCAATGCTTCGCGCGTCGCGTAGTGATGCATGAGCGTGCTCTGGGCGACGCCTGCCCGCTCGGCGATGCTGCGTGTCGTCAAGGCCGCGTAGCCGTCCTCGGCGAGGCACGCCATGGTGGCCTCCACCAACGCCAGGCGCGTGGCCGCGCGCTGTTGTGCGCGGGGGGCCCTGCGGCCCGGCAGACTCGCGGTTTCACCGATCACGTGATCGGCATGATACGGTGCGTTTGCCGATCGCATGATCGGTGAAATCGGAACTGCAAGGGGATCAGGTGGCAGAGAGGATCCGAGGGTCGCGGCTCGGCCGAGCAGCGCGGATGACCGGCACCGCAGCGGGGGTCGCGGCCCGCGAGGCCACCGCGCGTGCGATGACCAGCGGCGATCCGACCGATGCTCGACGGCAGGCCGCCGCCCGTCAGCAACTCAAGTCGGCGGAGGCGCTCCTGAAGTTGTTCTCGGGCATGCGCGGCGCGGCCATGAAGGTCGGGCAGACGCTGTCGGCCGTCGACCTCGGGCTCGTGCCCGAAGCGATCCGCCCCGAGTTCCAGCAGACGCTCGCCTCGCTGCAGAACAACGCCGAGCCGGTCTCGTTCGCGGCGATCGAGAAGGTCGTCACGAGCGACCTGGGAGAGAAGCTCAGCGTCGCCTTCGCCGACTTCGAGCAGCAGCCGATCGCGGCAGCCTCGATCGGACAGGTTCATCGCGCCCGATTGCACGACGGGCGCACGGTGGCAGTCAAGGTCCAGTACCCGGGCATCGCCGAGGCGATCCACGCCGATATGCAAAATCTCCGGCTCGGCCTGAAGCTGCTCAGCGCCATCGCACCGGGCATCGACACGGGGGCGATCGCCGAAGAGATCCGGGAACGCATCATCGACGAGCTCGACTACGAGCTCGAGGCGTCCAACCACCGTCAGATGGCCCGCGCGTATCGCGGCCACCCCTTCATCGTCGTACCGGATGTCGTGACGTCGCTGTGCCGGGAGCGGGTGATCGTCAGCGAGTTCGTCGACGGCCGGCCCTTCGCCGACGTGCGCATGGCGCCCGGTGTCGACCGTGACCGGATCGGAGAGATCCTGGTGCGGTTCTACCTCAACGGCCCGCTGCGCCACCGGATGCTCAACGGGGATCCGCATCCTGGGAATGCGCTGTTCCTCGACGATGGGCGTGTCGCGTTCCTGGACTTCGGCTTCTTCAAGCAGCTGTCCGACCTCGAGGTCGAACAGCTGCTGGCCTCCACCCGGGCCACCTACGCCGGTGACAGCGAAGCCCTGCTGGCCGTTGTCGCGGGGCTCGGAGCGCTCCCGCCCGATGCGTCGCTCGCCGAGCCGTTCCTGGAGAACTACCGGGCCATCTTCGGCTGGCTGCTGGCCGAAGAACCGCGGACGATCACGCCGGCTGACACCGCCGACATGATGCGCCACTACTCCCGGATGCGTACCGAGGAGTCGTTCTCGTCGCTCACCCTGCCGGCCGAGCACTTCGTCCTCATCCGGGCGGTCATGGTGCTGCTCGGCCTCCTGGGCCAGCTCGACGCGACAGGACGATGGCTCGACACGGCCCGGGAGTGGCTGCTCGGAGAACCGCCGGCGACCGATCTCGGGCGGGCGGAGGAGGCCTTCTTCGCCGGTCGGTTCGCCTACCCACAGGAGGTCTCGGCATGAGCACCACCGCGGCGCGCACGATCCCGTCGATCAGCGGTCTCCGCATGACCCGTCGGATGCTGTGGGAGGGGTTGAGCAGCTTCACCGGCGCGGCGGAGGCGGCGGCGGGTCAGGACATCGTCCGCTGGCGCAGCGGTCATCGCTCGATCATCGCCATCACCCATCCGGACTACATCGAGCATGTGCTGCGCCAGCACGCTGACCGCTACCGCAAGTCGGTCGAGTACCAGCTGGTCAGCACCGTCCTGGGGCGAAGCCTGTTCACCGACGACGGCGAGTCGTGGCGACGCCATCGGATGATGCTCAACCCGCTGCTGTCCCGGCGACATCTCAACGGCATGGTCGATCTCATGATCGACCCCATTGCGCAGTACGTGGATGCGCTGGAAGCACAGGGCGCGCGCTTCGAGGTCGAGATGGTGCGCGACATGACGGCGCTGACGCTCGACGTGGTCGGCGCCGCGCTGTTCGGGCGCAGCCTCGGCAGCGTCGCGCGCACGATCGGCCCCGCGGTCACCACCGGCCTGCGGCTCGGCGAGATCGCCGCGCGGGTCACCATCGTGGCGGCGCCGCCGGCGGTCGCGGTGCGCGCCTTCGGGGAGGCGGTCCACCATCTGCCGCTGCTGCCGCCTCCTTTGAGTCGTGCCCAGCTGACGATGCGGACGATCGACCGCATGGTGTGGGACGTCATCCACGGCCGCGAGGAGCACCCGACCGACGCCGACGACCTGCTCGCGCTGCTGCTCCGGGCGCGCGACGAGGACGGCACGCTGACCACGCGGCGTGTTCGCGACGAGGCCACCACCTTCATGATCGCCGGCCACGAGACCACCGCGAACGGCATGTCCTGGATGTGGTACCTCCTCGGCCTCAACTCAGAGGCCCGGGACCGGATGTTCGAGGAGGTCGACAGGGTGCTAGGCGGCCGGCGGCCGACCGCGGAGGACATCCCCGATCTGCCGTGGACGACGGCGTGCTTCCAGGAGGCGATGCGTTGCTTCGCCCCCGTGTGGGTGATCCCTCGCACGGCGGTGGTCGACGACGAGATCGACGGCTACCGCATCCCCAAGGGATCGACGCTCATCGTGCCGGTCAATTCCGTCCACCACGATCCGCGATGGTGGCCCGACCCCAACGACTTCGATCCCTCGCGTTTCCTCGCCGAGAACGCCAAGGGCCGTCACCGCTTCGTCTACCTCCCGTTCGGGGCGGGCCAGCGCATCTGCATCGGCATGAGCTTCGCGCTCATGGAGGGCACGCTGATCGCGGCGATGATGTCCCAGCGCTATCGCTTCGACGTGGTCCCGGGACATCCCGTTGAGCCCGAGGCGACGCTGACGCTGCGTCCTCGGGCGGGCATCCGCATGATCGCCCACCGCCGGACGCTGCCACTCGATGAGACGCTGGCCGCATGAGCGGCGTGGTGCTCCAGGACGCGACGGTGCTGATCACCGGCGCTGCAGGAGGGATCGGGACGGCCACCGCGCGGCGCTTCGCCCGCGCGGGGGCGCGCGTGCTGTGCACCGACATCGATCGTGCCGGGGCTGAGCGGGTCGCTGAGGAATGCGCGGCCCTCGGCGCTCGGGCGGAGAGCCACGTGTGTGACGTGGCGGATGCCTCGGCGGTCACGGCACTGGCCGAGGCCGTGGGACCCGTCGATGTTCTCGTCAACAACGCCGGTGTCGGGGTTCTGGGTCCGTTTCTCGAGTGCAGCGTCGAAGACTGGCAGTGGCTGCGATCGATCAACCTCGACGGCGTCGCCCACGGGTGCTTCGCGTTCGGGCCGGGCATGCTCGCCCGCGGCCGCGGGCAGGTCGTCAACGTCGCGTCGATGGCCGCCTACACCCCCAACCGCGACCTCGCCGCCTACTGCGCGTCCAAGGCGGCGGTCGTCTCCCTCTCGCAATGCCTGCGGGCCGGGTGGCGCGGCACGGGCGTCGGGGTTAGCGTCGTCTGCCCGGGCCTGACCGATACCCCGATCGCTGCCAGCAGCCGGTATCGCGGCGGCGCTCGTGACAAGCAGGCCAAAGCCGTGCGAACACTGGGATGGGGAAGGTCACCGGACCTCGTCGCCAAGGCCATCGTCGATTGCGCCGAGCGCGACCGCGACGTGGTCCCGGTCGGCATCGACTCGACGATCGCCTACAAGCTGCTTCGCGGAGCACCCCAACCGGTCCAGCAGCTCGTCGCCCGCGCGGGCCTGCTCTGACATGAGCAGGACCTCGACAGCTGCCTCGCTCGGACATCACCGCGTCGTGATCATCGGCGCGGGCATCGCCGGCATCGGGCTCGGCGTCCGCCTGCTGCAGGCCGGTATCGACGACTTCGTCATCTGCGAACGCAACGACTCGATCGGAGGGACCTGGTTCGAACACACCTATCCCGGGTGTGCGTGCGACATCCCGACCCACCTCTACTCGTACTCGTTCGCGCGCAACCCGCATTGGTCTCGCCTGTTTCCCTCCCAGCAGGAGATCCTCGAGTACGTGCGGCGCACCGCCGACGAATATGGAGTCACGTCCCAGGTGCGCCTGGACTGCGAGATGGTGTCCTCGACCTGGGACAGCAGACGCAAGCAGTGGCGGGTGCTGACGTCCGATGGTGCGCTGACCGGAGACGTTTTGGTCAGCGCCATAGGAGCAACGGCAGAACCCGACGAGCCCGAGATCCCCGGCCTGGAGACCTTCACAGGGCATCGCTTCCACTCGGCGCGCTGGGACCACGACCACCACCTCGACGGCGAGCGTGTGGCGGTCATCGGTACTGGCCCCGCTGCCGCGCAGTTCGTTCCTCATGTCCAGCCGCTCGTGGGCAGGCTCAGCGTGTTCCAACGCACCCCGGCCTGGGTCATCCCGCACCCCGACCGTCCTGTTCCGTGGGCCGAGCGCCAGCTCTACCGGTTCGCGCCGCCTGCGCAGGACCTCCAACGCAACCTGTTCTTCGGCATCTACGAGGCATGCGGGTTCGGCTTCCGGGGCCGGGCGCCCCTGGTGGCACCCATCGAGGCCCTGGGCCGGGCCCACCTGCGACGCCAGGTCCGCGACGCCACGCTGCGCGAGAAGCTCACGCCGCGCTATCGGTTCGGTTGCAAGCGACCCGTGCTCTCCAACACGTTCTATCCCGCCCTCGCCGCCGCCAACACCGAGGTGGTCACCGATCCGATCGACCGGATCGAGGGACGGACCATCGTCACGGCGGACGGCGCACGGCGCGAGGTCGACACGCTGATCACGGCGATCGGCTACCGCTACAGCCGCTCGCTGCTCGTCGATCGGGTCGCCAACGGGCGTGGGATCACCATCGGCGACCTCTGGAAGGAGTCGCCCCGCGCCTATCTCGGAACGACGGTGCCGGGGTTCCCGAATCTGTTCACGCTGCTGGGTCCCAACTCCATCGGCCTGAACTCCGTCATCTTCTCGCTGGAGTCGCAGATCCAGTACGTCATGGACGCGCTCCGGCTCATGGAGCGTCGCGCGCTGGTCACGGTCGAGGTCCGGCCTGAAGCACTGGACCGGTACGTCGACGACGTCGATCGCCGCAGCGAGGGAACGGTGTGGACGGCCGGCGGCTGCCAGAGCTATTACCTCGACGACTCCGGGCGGCAGTTCGCGCTCTACCCGGGATTCGCCAGCTCGTTCCGGAGGCGAACCCGTCGCTTCGACGCGGACGCCTACATGCTGGAGGCGGCGTAGCCGCGACCGCCTGACCGGCGACGTTCAGGCGCCGAGGCGGACGGGCAGCGTCTTGAGCTGGTTGGCGAACGGAGAGATCGCGTGCACAGGCTCGCCGTCGAGCGTCATCTCCGGGTAACGGGCGAGCGTCTCCTCGAGCAGGATGCGCAGCTCGAGGCGGGCCAGGGCGGTGCCGAGGCAGAAGTGCCGGCCACCGGCACCGAAGGCCTGGTGCTCGGGGTTGCGGGTCACGTCGAAGCGGTCGGGGTCCTCGTAGACGTCCTCGTCTCGGTTCGAGGACGGGTACCAAAGGATGACCTTGTCACCCTTGCGGATCGGGCAGCCGCCCAGCTCGGTGTCCCTGGTCGCGGTGCGGCGGAAGTGCGCGAAGGCCGGGAACATCCGCAGCGACTCCTCGACGGCGCTGGGAATGAGGCTCGGGTCGTCGAGCAGGATCTGGCGCTGGTCGGGTTGCTCGATCAGTGCACGCATCGCGCTGGTGTAGGTGGCCTTGGTCGAGTCGTTGCCGGCCGCCATCAGCAGGAAGAAGCCCATGACGATCTCGTGCTCTTCCAGCTTCTCGCCGTCGACCTCGGCGTGGACGAGCACGCTGGTGAGGTCGTCGGTCGGGTGCTCGCGACGATCGGCGATGAGCTCCTGACACCGTTCGAAGATCCGGGGGATGAGCTCCTGCATGATCGCCTCGGGCCCCGCCGGGTTGAGGTCGGGATCTCCGGCGCCGATCAGCGAGTTCATGAGGACCGCCCACGGCTCGTCGTGCTCGGGCGGGATGCCCATGAAGCTGCCGATCACCCGGGAGACGACGGGCTGGGCGACATCGGCAACGAGGTCGCAGGTCTCGCGCCCGTCGAGACGTTCGAGCACGCCGCGGGTGATCGTACGGATCTCGTCCTCGTGCTCGGCGATCCGCTTCGGGGTGAACCCGCGCTGGAAGAGCGCCTTGAGACGGTCGTGCTTCGGCGGGTCCATCCCGATGAACATCGCCGAGATCAGCTCGACCGGGAGGACGGCGTCGGAGACCACGGTGATGCCGTTGGCCGACGAGTAGGTCTGCCAGTCGCGGCTGACGGTGTGCACGTCCTCGGCCTTGGTGACCGACCAGTAACCCGCCTCGGTCGGGTACTCGGGAACGCCGGTGCTCCAGTGGACAGGGCATTCTGCGCGCAGGCGCGCGAACGTCTCGTGGGGCGGGCCGTCCTTCCACAGCTCCTCGGTGACGAGGATGAGGTCTTCTGTGCTCGTGGGGTGGGCGGCCATCATCGAAGTGTAGCTGAGAACGTACCGTGCGGTACGTTCTAGGCTGGGTTGCCGACCGCCATGATCTCGCCGTCCACTGCTCCTGGAGCGCCAGGCGTGGTGGGGTCTCTCGTTCTCCGCAAAGTGAACCAATCGGTACATTCTGGGGCGCCGAATGGCGCGCTCCGACTCCCCGGCAATGAAATGCTCGGTCTGCGAGAAGACGTGGTTCAGCTCCACGCACCTCCAGGCGGGCCCGCATGTGTGCCCGAGACCCGGCTGTAAGGGCATGCTCAGCCCGATTGTCTCATCGAGCTCATGATGGTCCCGCGTGCAACGCACGAAGTCAGGCAGCAGGTACCCGCGGGTGCTGTCCGTAGGGTTCTCTCCATGGGCTTCTTGCCTCCTCCGACCGCCAAGGGTGTGCGGCAATCCGAAGCGGTTATTCACGCGGCTGTGCGCTGTTTGGCTCGGGATGGCTATTCGGCGAGCTCGATTGGGCGGATCGCCGAAGAGGCCGGCGTGCAGAAGCGGATGGTCCTCTACTACTTCGAAAGCCGGGAGCAGCTCTTCGACGTGGTGGTGCGGCGGATCGGCGATCAGCTGCTGGGCCAGTTGCAGGAGGCGCTGGAGGGGCTGCGCGAGCCTACCGACATCGTCTCGGCCGGGTTCGATCAGCTCTGGGACCGGCTCACGAGCGATCGGGCGCTGCTTGCCGCGTACTTCGGGCTGGTCGCGGAATCGGTGACCGATCCGCACCTGCGCAAGTCGGTGGGCTACATCAACGAGGGCTACCGACGCCTCATCCACAAGCTGTCTCAGGATCTGGAGGCCCAGGGGCGGCGCTTGACGATCGACGAGCAGGCGCTGACCGTGTTGATCATTGCCGGCATCCAGGGCCTGACACTCGAGTACCTCGAGCGCGGCGACAGCCCGGCGTTGCGCGCGGCGATCGACGTCTTCCAGGGTTGGCTGTCGAGCGTGGCTCAACTCCAGGGCTGAACGGCACCACTGCTTCACTCGTAGTCAGCAATGCGAAGCCACGGGACGTGTCCCGACGCAAAGCTGGTCGACCCCCTTCACGCCGCCTGCCGCGATGATCGTGGGGCGGCACGCGGCCGGCGCAACGCGCGCGCCATCAGCCGGGGACGGGAAGTGGTGTGGTGGGGTCGATGGAGTCGACGTCGCTGGGGCGAATGAGGCTGCGCATGAGAATCGCCGCCAGGCCCAGGGCGATGGCCCCGCCGATGAACGCGACTTGAAATCCGTCGACGGTGGCGGCGGCACGGTCGGCGGCTGCGGGTGCGCGTCCCAGGACCATGAGTGCGCTTGTGGTCTTGTCTGCTGCGAGCGTTGAGAGAATGGCAAGCCCGAGGGCTCCGCCGATCTGTTGGGAGGTGTTGTAGAGCCCGGAGGCCAGGCCGGCATCCTCGTCGGAGACGTTGGCGGTGGCCAGCAGCGTGATGGGTACGAAGGTGAGGCCGATCCCGATCGAGAGCGGCCCCAGGCCGATCAGCAGGCTCCCGAGGTACGTCCCGGCGGGGGTTATCCCGGTCAGCAGGATCATCCCGGCAGTTGCGATCATCAGGCCGGCGGTGCCCACTGCCCGGACGCCTACGCGGCCGATCAGCTGTTGGGCTGCTACGGCACCGACGATGATGCCGACCGAGACCGGCAGGAACGCGAGGCCTGCCTTCAGCGGGTCATAGCCGAGGATGTCCTGGGTGTAGAGCGATGCGAAGTAGAACATCGAGTACATGCCCGCCCCGAGCAGCATCAGGATCAGGTCGGCGCTCGTCAGGGAACGCACCCGGAAGATGCTCAGGCGGACAAGTGGATGGCGACTGCGTTGCTCGATGACGACGAAGCCCGCGAGGATGACGAGCGACGTTTCGCCGAGGAGGAGCGTCTCGGATGCTCCCCTGCCGTACTGCTGGGCTTTGACGATCGTGTAGACGAGCAGCATCAGCCCGCCCGTCACCGTTGCTGCCCCGGCGAGGTCGAAGATGCGGTGCGTGAGACCGGCCCGGGATTCTGGAACCCACCGCAGGGCGGCCAGCACGGCACCTACACCAACGGGCACGTTGACCAGGAAGATCCACGCCCATGACAGGGTGTCGGTGAGGAGTCCGCCGAGCAGCAGTCCGAAAGCGGCGCCCCCGGCTGCGATCGCGCTCCAGACGCCGAGGGCCTTGGTGCGCTCGGCCGGCGCAGCTCGAGGTCGGACACGAGCACCGGCAGCCCGGCATTGGAGGGCCGTGAGTACGGGGCGTCGGCGGTGAGCAGCTCGAGTTTGACGGTGTGCCCGGGCTCAAAGCGCCAGCCACTCGGGTGCAGCTGGAAGACCTGCCGCGCCGCGGCAGTGGTCATGTCGGGCCGATAGAGGCCGCGTGCCACGAGCGTCTCCTTGCCGTCGGGACCGACGTCGAGCAGGCGGGCGGCCAGCTGCGACACCGGGCCCGGAGAAATCAGCTTGGCAACGATGGTCGGCGACCCCATCAGCGTGAACGCCTGCCCTGCTCCCAGCGGCAGCCGGTAGTTGGCCGAGCCGGGGAAGTCCGTCGCGTCGGCCGTCGCGCAGCCTGCGGCACCGGCCACGGCGCCAGCGCCAGCTGGGGGCCTCTTCAGTCAGATCATCGGGCTGCTGACCTCCGGGCGCCTGCCCGGCGCCTGAGGGCCGGTGGTGCCGGAAGCCCGGAGCGCGCGAGGGTCCCGACAGGGGTCGGCCCCGGCCTGGCGGCAGGCATCGGCTCATCTCGGTCCGCGTCCTTCGGGCGACCTCCTTCACCGCGTACCGACCGGCGCCCCTGGCACGACCAGCAGCGTGACGTTGGGGTTACGACGGCTCGGCGTCGGCATGCTCACGCCGCGCCTTCGCGCTTCCAGTCGGTCCAGCGGTCGGGTAGTTCCTTTCCACCGCGGCGGAAGTGGTTGAGGTCGACCTCGATGAACAGGCCGCGCGCTTCGGCGATGACGTTGTCGCCGTCGAGCAGGCGTCCGACGAGATGCAGCTTGCGGCCGTCGACGCGATCAGACCAGGCCTCGATTGTGAGGTCGTGCTCGAGGAACGCCGGTGCGCGGAAGTCGACGTTGAGGTTGGCGGTCACGGCCGGCCGCTCGAGGATCACCAGCACGGTGCCCAGGGCGTCGTCGAGGACGGTGGCCACCGCTCCTCCGTGCGCGAAGCCGGGTGCGCCCTCCTGACGCCGGTCGAAGCGCACCGTTCCCCGGACGCGGTCATCGTCGATACGCAGTCGCAGTCCCATGCTCGCCGGGTTGTCGGGACCGCAGCCGAGGCAGTGGGGTTGGTGGGCGGGGACCGTGCCGTCGGCGTGGGGCCTCACGTCGTGGCCTCGATCCAGCTCTCCATCAACGAGACGCCGAGATGCTCGAGGTTGTGGATCTCCTCGACGACGTCGATACCGCCTGCGTGGTCTGCCTGCTCGGCGTGCCCGGCGAGTGCGCGCCAGGCCGCCGCGGCGGCGTCGTATGTCGTGCCGACGGCCCGCAGCATCCCGTCGTCGAGCAGTTCTGCCATATCGAACAGGAACGTCGCCTGAAGCGACCGGAACATCGCTCCGGCGGTGCCGGCCTTGACGATGAACACCCGCAGTCCCTTCATCGCGGCCGGCAGGTCGTCGCCGAACGTTCTCGGCCAGGCGGGGTAGGCCGACGCGAACGCATCGACGCCGTCGAGCCCGAACGCCCCGGTCAGGCCCGCGAGCGTCTCGCCACCTTCGCGCATGTTCTTCACCGCGCGCTGGAGGGCCAGGCGGACAGCGTCGCCGGGAGCGCGGAGCTCCCGGGGCCAGTCATAGACGAACGTGGTGTGGCGGTTGGGGCCCGGGAAGGCCTCGGAGCTGCGGGCTCGGGCAAGGGAATCGAGGCGGCAGCGCTGCAGCTCCTCGCGGTCGTTGTCGGCGATCCAGGCGACATCCTCGTCCTCGTCGTAGGCGACGACGACGATGTCGTGGCGGGTGTTGTGCATTCGCACCCGCAGGTAGTCGAGGTGGCCGATGTCGGCCCAGACCATCGGCGGGCGGCCGGCATCGATCTCGTCGCGCACCCACCGCCAGCCTTCGTCCGGGTCGTCGGTGTCGCGGACCTCGAGGCCGAGGCCGAGGTGTTCGGCGATGTCGCGTTCAAGGTCCGCGCCGCGGCCCACGAGGTAGACCGGTGGCGTGATGCTCGGCATCTCCAGATAGAGGAAACCCAGGCCACCGGAGAGCCCGAAGACCGCGCCCTCAGACAGCGGGCCGGCGCCGTAGTCGAGCTGATGGAGCTCGAGCAGATCGCGCAGGGCACCAGACCCGCAGTGGCCCGCACGCTGGTGTGGGAAGGCAGAAGAGACCCGGGAGCACGACACTCCGGCACCGTAGCGCATGAGTTCACCGACCGGTACGTTCTTCGCTACAACGTCACCTCGGCGAGCTGCATGACACCGCCACCCGTCTCGGTGACCAGTTCGAGAGCATCCGTATCAGCTGGGTGCCCCGAGAGATGAATGCCGAGGCCGACCAACTCGCCAGGGAGGCGCCCGGTACTCGCTAGTCACCTCTCGCCCGGGCCCCCGTCCCGGGGAGACTCAGTGTGGGCCCACGGGGCGATCAGCGAGGATCTGAGCGGTGAGCGAGGGCGTGGTCGCCTCGTCATCGATGTTGCTCTGAGGCTGATCGCGCAGTAGTCGGCGCTCACACGACGGGGTCCAAAACGGGGTCCAAAGTGAGCGAAACTGAGCCGTCCTGGGACCCTGTAGGATCACTGGAATGCTTTCAAACACACGGAATTACACTAAGTCTGTGTGGCTGGGGGCCGGGCGGTCGCAGGTTCAAATCCTGTCTCCCCGATAGAGACGCCCTGCAGATGCAGGGCTTCTGTCGTCCAGGGGGCGGAAATCCGTTGGCGGGCAACTTGTAGGGCTGGACACAACTGTATCGTTGTCGATACTATTGTGTCCTATATGTCTGGTAGTTCGCTACTCAGCGTCCGCGAGGCGGCTGAGCTTCTGGGAGTCACGCCGATCGCTGTTCGGCGTCGGATCGATGCTGGCTCGTTGCCGGCGAGGAAGTACGGGCGTCAGTGGTTGCTTGATCGTGTGGACGTCGAGCGGAGTGCTCGACAGGGGTCGACAGCGGGTCGGGCGATGTCTGCGCCGATGGCGTGGTCGGTGTTGTTGCTCGCTTCTGGCGAGCCTGAGCAGGCGGCGGTGCTCGCGGGCCGCGATCGGTATCGGTCGCGGGTGCGGGCGTGGCTCAATCAGCATTCGCTGGTCGAGGACGCGCGGAGTCTCCGGGGTCGTGCTGTCAGCGAGTCCTTTGATGTGCATCCGTCGGAACTGGGGCGGCTCGTGGCGCGGGGCGATGTTCTGCCGACGGGGGCGTCGGCGGGTGGGGTCGTCGGGGTGATCGGCGGCCCCGAGGTCGCGGATTGCTACGCCCCTTCGCGCTCGCGCGCGAAGTTGATCTCCGAGCACGGAATGGAGCCCAGCAACGGAGCGGCGCAGATCCGATGGGTTCCGGACGATGTGTGGGACCTGCTCGTCGCGCATGGGAGGGATGAGGCACCGCGCGCGGCCGTGCTTCTCGATCTGCTCGAGAGTGACGATCCGCGCGCCCGCCGCGAGGCCGCGAGAGCCTTGGCGTCATGACCCGTATCGCGATCGATGTCGAGGACCCTGGGACGCGCGCGTTGAGGGAGGCCGTCGGCGAGCTGGCCGGTCGATTGCCGGCCGACTGGGTCCTGATCGGTGGTCTGATGGTTCAGCTCCACGCGCTGGAGCGGGTGTGCGTGACGTTCGCGTGACGGCCGATGTCGATGTGCTCGGGCAGGCTCGTCCGCAGGGCACTCTGCAGTCGATCGACGCTGCGCTCGCCGCCGACGGGTTCACGCTGACCGGCCCGGATCCAGACGGCTACGCCTACCGCTACACCCGCTCCTGACGGCATCCGGCGGCCGGCGACGATCGGCACGCTCAAGGCGATCGGGGTACCCGGCGGGACACAGGCGCTCGGGCGCGCCGAGACGGTCACGGTGAGCGTTGGTGATCGCGAGTTCTCGCTGCGCCGCCCCAGCCTCCTCGGCGCGATCCTGAGGTCGCTGAGCCCTAGCTGACGGCCAGCAGGCAGACCGCCACAGCCGCGATCCCGAGGCCGCCGAGTTGGGCTCGTCCGATGCGTTCGCCGAGAACGCCGCGGGCGAGGAGCACCGTGCCGGCGGGGTAGAGCGCGGTGATGACGGCCACGATCGAGAGGTCGCCTTCGCGGACGGCGAGCAGGAACGCGAAGTTGGCGAGCGAGTCGAGGGCGCCTGCGCCGGCGGAGATGGTGGTGTCGGGGCGCTCGGGCCCGAGGCCCCGGCGGAGAGCGAACGCCGCCATGAGGACGACGGCCGACGAGACCGTGCGTCCGATCAGGAGCGGCGCGACTCCGCTTCCGCTCGGGGCCTGGTCGAGGCAGATCAGCTGAAGTGCGATTGCGGCGCCTGCACCGAAGGCCAGGAGCAGTGCGGTCCTGGTGGGGCGGACGCTGGTTACGTCGGTGCCGCCGCTGACGATCACGACCGCGACCAACGCGAGGACCATGCCGATCGCGGCGAGGCCGCC
Source organism: Baekduia sp. (assembly GCA_037045385.1). Taxonomy (GTDB): domain Bacteria; phylum Actinomycetota; class Thermoleophilia; order Solirubrobacterales; family Solirubrobacteraceae; genus Baekduia. The sequence goes on from JBAOHN010000001.1 coordinate 117,356, forward strand.
GACCTGCTCGCCGCTGACGAGGCCGACTGCGACCGGCAGCGCGGCCGACACAAGGGCAGTGATCGGCGAGAGCACGCTCATCGGCCCGATCGACAGCGTGCGGTAGAGCAGCGCGAACGCCGCGGCAGATGCCACCCCGGACGCAGCGCCCCACGCCAGCGCACCACCGCCGAATGTCGCGCCCACGACCGGCCAGAGCAGGAGCTCGACGAGCAAGCTGGCCGGTGCGGCGATGACCACGACTCGGAGGACGTGGGCGTCGCGCGCGGCGCGGCCGCCGAGGAAGTCGGCGGCGCCGTAGGCGAGTGAGCTAGCAAGTGCGATGAGCAGCGCGATCATTCGAGTGACCGGACAGTACAATAGAATGACCGCATGAACGAAGCGACTCTCGAAACCGTCGCAAGGAACGTGCGGGCTGCTAGAAGCGCGACCGGCCTGTCGCTCGACGCGCTCTCAGACCGGGCGGATGTGAGCAAGGGAGCGCTCGTCGCTCTGGAGGGCGCCAGGGGGAATCCGAACCTGACGACGCTCGTGCGCCTGGCCGACGCACTCGGCAGGTCGGTGTCCTCGCTGATGGAGGACGCGCCGCACGCGCCAGCGGTCGTCGTCGACGCGGCGAAGGTCGAGCCGTTGTGGAACGGGCCGGACGGCGGCACGGCACGGCTGCTTCTCACCAATCCGCGGCCGGTCCCGGTCGAGCTGTGGCGTTGGACGCTGCATCCCGGCGAGCGCCACGAGAGCAACGCGCATCAAGCCGGCGTCACCGAGACGGTGAGCGTTGTGCGCGGGCAGATGAGGGTGCTCCTGGACGGCGCCGAGCACCTCGTGCGTTCGGGCGCGACCGCCGCCTACGCGGCCGACGTGCCCCACGCGTACGAGGGCGCCGGCCGCGGGCCGTGCGACTTCGTCATGACCGTCCACCTGCCATCCGACGGGGGAGCAGACCGTGCGTAAGAACCCGTACTTCGAGTTGACTGACGCCGAAGAGATCAAGCGCCTGATCCGGGAGAACCCCTGGGCCGTGCTCGTCTCGCACGCTTCCACCGGCCTGGTCGCCTCGCACTATCCGATTCTGCTCGAGGAAGACCGGGAGCAGTTGTCGATCGTCACGCACGTCGGACGCCCCGACGACAAGGTGCACGAGCTCGGGCAGCACGAGCTGCTCGTTGTGGTCCAGGGCCCGCACGGCTACGTGTCGTCGAGCTGGTACGGCGACCACATCGAGGTGCCGACCTGGAACTTCATCGTCGCCCATCTCTCGGGCATCCCTGAGGTCCTCGAACCCGAAGAGAACTTCGAGGTGCTGACCCGCCTCGTCGACCACTTCGAGCAGCACGTCGAGCACCCGCGGCGGCTCGACGCCTCACCCGAGGTCGCCGCCGACGCACGGCGAGACAGCAAGGGGACTGTTGGCGTGCGGCTCGTGCCGACTCGGGTCGTCGCCAAGCAGAAGATGAGCCAAAACAAGCCGCCGGAGATCGTTGCGAATGTCATCTCCGAGCTCGAAGGCGCTGGGCCGTACGCAAGCCCGTCGCTTGCACGGGAGATGCATCGCGTCCACAGGTAGGTCTTCACCGGTACGGTCCCGGCGGACATGGACCCCTCCGGCCAACCAGAGACGTCCGTCGTCGACGGCGAGATCACCGCGACGGTCCGCGTCGTCCGGGCGGGCATCACGCTGCTCGTCGCCGGCTCGCTCGTCGCGGGTGTGGTGAGGGCCGCCACCGTCGCGGGCTCAGCTGAAGACGCCGTCGTCAGCGGGCTGTCGCTGGCCGCGGTGCTGCTGTCCGGCGTCCTGATCCTGCTCGGCAGCCTCGTCGAAGGCTTCGGGTTCGGCCTCTCGCTCGGGACGAACTGGCCCTACACGCGCAACATCCTCGTGCTGCTCGTCCGCGGCGACCCGGAGGCCGCGCACCGCATCGTCGCGACGTTGCTCGGGCTGCTCGCCGTGGCACTCGTAGCGCTCGACCCGAGCTCGCTCACGATCAACGCGCTCGTGCTGATCGTCGTCACGGCGCTCTTCGGCATCGGCACCCTTCACGTGCTCGCCGGCCGGCTGCCCTCTGTCGTGCACGGCGTCCACGGCCTGCTCGCCTATGGCGTCTTCCTCTGCTTCCTGTGCATGCAGTACCTACCTGGAGTCGGCTTCTGGGGTTACCTCGAGAACATGGGGAACCTCCACTGCGTGCTGCTGGCGGTGTTCATGGGCGGCCTGACGACCGGTCAGCGCGGCTTCGGGCAGCCGATCGGCGCCTTCGACGTGCCGCGCCGCGCCTCGCAGTGGGCGGTGCTGGCGCACATCGTGAGCGCGCTGGCCGTCGTCGGCACTCTGGGTTGGCAGATGCCGGCCTTCAAGGTCGCTTTCTACCTCGCGGTCTCGCAGGTGCTGGTCGGCTTCCTGCTCTTCCACGCAGTCAACCTGCGGCCGAAGGCGCCGGGGATCCTGGTCGCCTTCCACCAGGCGATGGTCATCTCGATCACGGTCGCGATCGTGGCCACCGCGTCATGACGCCGGTGCGGGCCGGACGATCACCCTCGTGAACGCCCCGACCCGCACCGGTTCCCGACTCACTCCTCCGGACGCCCTGCAGAGACGCTGTCCTTGAACTCGCGCAGGCCGTTGCCGAGCGACCTGCCCGCTTCCGGCAAACGCTTCGGCCCGAGCACGAGCAGGGCGACAACGAGCACGAGGATCATCTCGGGGAAGCCGATCGGCATCGTCACGCCGCCTTGATGAATCCGGTGCCGTTGACCGCCGCGAGAACCGCGTCCTTGGTCAGCGCCGGGTTGAACGAGTCCGGGGCAGGCGCCTGGCCCGAGAGGCTGCGGATCCAGGCAGCGTGCCGTGCCTCGACCGGGTGGATCGAGATCGCGGCCTTGAACACCGCATCGCTCGTGATGAACGGCGCCTGGCCCTGATAGGCCTCGACACCGGTGTCCTCGAGCGTGATCGCGGTCGCGGTGAATGCGTCCTTGCTCATCACGGCCGCCCCGAAGTCGAACGTCGGCCGTGCGACGGCCGCCCGCCCGAGTGCAGCCTTCAGTGCTCGCACGTGCGCCGACTCGTGCCGGTAGGCAGTGCGCGCGAATCGTTCGTGCGCGCCCGTCAATCCTGCGCTCTTGAGCGAAGCGCCATAGAACGCGGCCTCCAAGAACTCGAGCGTGAGCGCGAAGTTGAGGATCGCGACGTCGCCCTTTGGAGTCGCGGCCGACGCGCGTGCGACCGGGAACAGCCCGCCGGACAGGGCGGCCACGCCGCCGGCCGCGAGCCCCGCGCTTTTCAGGAATCCCCGTCGCGAGTGCCGCTCGGCGATCGCTGCGGTTTCCTGCAGCGCGCCGTCGCTGTCGAACGCGATCACCGGGGAGAGATCGATGCGCTGGGTGGTGTCGGTGTTGGTCATCGTGCTTCCTCTCATCGGGACTTGATGAACCCGGTCTTCTCGACCGCGCTCAGGATCTGGGACATCGACTTCGGCGTGCTGAACGCTTCGGGCGCCGGCTTGACGGACTTCCCGGCGTAGAGCAGGTCACGGACCCACGCGGCGTGGCGGGCCTCGACGGCGAGAATCGCCCCCGCCGGGGCAAGCACTGCGTTCTGATGGATCCGTGGCGCTTGCCCCTGGTACGCGGCGACGCCGGTGTCTTCGAGCACCTTCGCGGTCCGCAGGAACGTGCTCTGTTTGCGCGTCGTGCCCTGGAAGTCGAACGACGGACGCTTGACCGCCTTCGATCCGAGCACCTGCTTGAGCGCCTCGACGTGCGCTGCCTCATGCGGACCGACGACCTCCGCGAACGTACGCGCGGCAGGCGCCGTGAAGCGGCCCTTCGCCAGAGCCTCCTCGTAGAAGGCGGCCTCCAGGTACTCCAACGTCAGCGCGAAGTTCAGGATCTTGACGTCCTGCGCCTTCGATCCGCCCCGGCGTGCGCTCGCGGCGCCGGGCAGCAGCGCCGAAGCAACCCCGAGTCCTCCGGCGAGCAGTCCCGCGTTTCGCAGCAGGCCACCCCGGGTTGAACGTGCCTCCTGCAACCCGTCGACCGCCTCTGCGACGCGCTCGTCGCTGTCGAACACCATCGTCTGCTCGGTCATGCCCGTGCCTCCAGTCGGGAGTTGTTCATGGGCCCTCTACGACCAGCCGGCGGTCCTGGATCACCGGCCCGTCCGACGACCGGGCGTTTCTCGTTTGCCGCCGCGGGGGACGGCATCGGCATGACCGCGCTCGCGGCGATCACCAGAGCAGTGATCCAGCCGCGCCGTCGGTGCGTATCACCCGCGATGACCCCACCGACCGGAGCGAAACGGCCGTGACTGCTCGCTCACGCTTCGCTCGCGTCGCAGACGAGGAGCTGATGCGGCTCGCCGCTGACGCCGATGCCGACGCGTTCGAGGTGATCTTCGACCGGCACATCGGCGTCGCGTTTGCGCTTGCGTACCGGATCTGCGGAACGCGAACGAGCGCCGAGGACACCTGCCAGGAGGCGTTCATGGCCGCGTGGCGGTCGGCCGGCGGGTACGACTCTGAGCGGTCGAGCGTCCGGAGCTGGCTGCTGTCGATCGTCCACAACCGTGCGATCGACCAGGTCCGGCGCGCAACACGGCACCGGAACCACACCGTCTCCGACGACCGTGCCGCGGAGCAGGTCGCCGGACGCGCCGACACCGCGGGGGAGGCGATCGCCCGCCAGGACCGCGCGGCGACCGCCGGCATGTTGGAAGCGTTGCCGCAGGATCAGCGGCGCGTCATCGAGCTCTCGTTCTACGCCGGCTACTCGCACAGTGAGATCGCCGAGCTGCTGGGCCTGCCGCTCGGCACCGTCAAGGGAAGGATGCGGATCGGACTCGACCGCCTCAGGCTGCAACTGCGAGGAGAACCGGCATGACCGCCCGCTGCACCGACCCGCAATTCGAGGGGCTCGTGGCGTCGTATGCGCTCGGTGCCTGCTCGGAGGAAGAGGGCGAGGCGATGGCGGCGCACGTCCATCAATGCGCGGCATGCGCGACGGAGCTTGCGGCGCTCGAGCCGGTGCGCGAGCACATGCGCACCGGCCTCGCCGACATCAGGCCGAGCCCCGGTCTTCGCGCCCGCGTGATGCGCGAGGTCCGTGCCGACGCGGCGCTGTTCACGGCGGCGCGTCCGGACAGTCGACGGCGTCAGCCGCGGCGATGGCTGCTTCCGGCCGTCGCCGCGCTTGCGCTCGGTGTGGCCGTGGCCGGGGTGACGATCGTCGTCGTAGACGAGGCTCCGCGGCCATCGACGGTCGCCGCGTCGGCAGCACCGGAGGGAGCGACGGTACGGCTCGTCCGTGGTGTCGGAGCGGCGGAGCTACGTGTCGAGAAGATGCCGTCGCCCGGGCCCGGTCGCGTGTACGCGATCTGGCTGCAGCGCGGAACGGCAGCGCCCGTGCCGAGCACGCTGTTCGAGGTCGGCGCCGACGGAAGTGGGCGGGCACGGATCCCCGAGTCGCTGCAGGGCGCCACCAAGGTGCTGGTCAGCTCGGAGCCGCGCGGCGGTTCTCCGGCGCCGACGAGGAAGCCGGTCGTCCTGATCGGTCTCTGACGCTCCGCGCGCCTTCGCGCCGCTACCCCGCGGCGAGCTGGCACGCCCTGCAGCCCGCGAGGCCCGCGGTCGCGGCGGGCAGCGAGCCTTGCGCAGCAGCAGCAGCCGCCGCGGCGGCCTCCCGCAGCGCGTCGCTCGCCTGCTGGTTCGCCTGCCGCGACGCCGTTTCGGCCTGTTCGGCCTGCTTCTCGAGCTTGTCCATCTGCCGGTTCAGCGTCTGCTGCTCCTTCTTCTCGGAAGGAGTCAGCCCGCCGCGCATGTTCTGGGTGATCTGCTGCTGGGTGTCAGCGATCTTCTTGAGCACGTTGTCGATCGTCGCCTGCGACTTGGTCGCTCTGTCGAGCGCCTGTTGCAGCTGCTGGCTCCTGAGCTCGCCGATGTCCGACGTGTCGTCGACCACGATTGCCTGGATCGAGATCGCCGCACCGGCGATGTCGCGCTTGCCCATCGCCTTGGCGGCCTGCTGATCGACCGTGAAGGTCACCGGCGCCTTGCTCGCGCCCGCCGGGGCCTGCCCGACGGCCGGCGGCAGCTGCACCGTCTGGGTCGTGGCGATCCCGCCGGACTTGCGCAGCAGCGCGATCGTGGCGACGGCTTCGACGATCTGGCCGGGCGCGCCGGTCGGCACCGACGCTTCGAGCCCGTACTGCATCGCATCCAAGCGGGCCTGGATGCGAGGGTCGGGCTTCGCGGCCTTGGCCTGACTGGCCGTCATCTGCTCGGCCTTCTCGGCTGCACTGACTTTGGAGCCGGTGGCGGCGCTCTTCATCGCGGCCAGAGCCTGAGCCTCCACGTCGGCGAGGGCGGCCTGCGTCGCCTTCGAGGCCGCCTGTTTGGCGGCGCCGGGCACGCTGTCGACCGCCTGGGCCATGGCGGCGCGCTGCAGCGCCTTGGCTGCCGGCTCCACCGGCCCCGGCTGCTGCACGAGCGGTGGCGCCGGCACCGGCGCCGGCACGAGCGACGCGTCGGTCACGAGGTCGGGGGCGCTCGGGCCGGTGGCCGCGGCGAGCCGCCCGAGCTCAGAGGCTGACAGCGCGGTGTCGTAGACCCGCACCTCGTCGATCGCGCCGGTCCAGTCGTCGGCGTTGAAGAACAGCGCGCAGCCCTCGACCGCGTAGCCGTCGACGTAGAACGTGCTGCCACCACCGAGGCTGTAGGTGAGCGGAGGGGGTGCCGGAATCGGCGAGCCGACGAGGTTGCCGTCGACGTAGAGCCTGGCCGCCGTCCCGTCGTAGGTTCCCGCGACGAGGTGCCACTTGCCGTCGAAGACGCTCGCGTCCGGCGGCGCGTCCGTCAGCGCAGAGAGGCCGCTGCCGGTGCGCACGTAGAACCGCAGGCCGGGCTTCGCGGGGTAGCCGGTGTAGAGCGCGTAGGTCGATCCTCCGCAGGTCAGCCCGTCATCGCCGCGACCCGCGAGGTAACGGAGCGTGCCTGGGAATCCACTCTGCTTGACCCACGCGAGCAGCGTGACGTTCGAAGGCGCGAGCAGCGGCGAGGTGATCTGGAGCGGCGTGGTGTTCGTGCCGAGCGTCGCGCCGGTGCCGAAGAGCGCCGGCGACCCGAGGTGCACGGAACCCAACGGAGCGCGCAGCGCCAGGCCGTTTCCCGATGCATCTCCCGTGACGTCGCTCGAGCCGTCCTCGTAGCTGTTGTCGACGTTCCACTGACCCACGAGTGGGGGAGCGGCGAGGCCGGTGGTCGGGGTGAGCGCGACGGCCGTGATTGCTGCGGCCAGGAGTCCGAGGGCCCGCATCGCGCGACCTTACGCCGATCGCTCGATGATTGCCAATCCCCGGGCATTCCGTGCCTGCCCGGCGTCGATCAGCGTCTCGCATTCGTGGCTGTAGGTTGCCGTGAGTCACACACGGCCATGCTGAGAGCGTCATCCTGGTCGGAATTCGAACGAAGGGGACGTGGGGGATGGCGGACAGGAACGTGAAGCCTTCGCGCGCGCGGCGCATGGCACAGGTCGGGCGGGTCGCTGGCAGCCAGGGGGCGCGGTCGCTCGCGACGAAGGCCGCGAACGTGGCGCGCAGCGACGAGAAGGCGGCCGCCGCGAACGCCGAGCGCCAGCTCGCGGTCGCCGAGCAGCTCGTGACGCTGCTCGGGACGATGCGCGGCGTCGCGATGAAGATCGGCCAGACCCTGTCGGTCGCCGACTTCGGGCTCGTCTCCGACGAACACCGCGAGGAGATCCAGGCGAAGCTCGCGGCGCTCCAGGACGACGCGCCGACGGCGCCCTGGAAGAAGATGAAGCCGCATATCGAGAAGAGCCTCGGCGACCGGATCGACGACCTCTTCGACGACTTCGACCCCGAGCCGGTCGCGGCCGCGTCGATCGGCCAGGTCTACAAGGCCACGCTCGCGGGCGGCCGCCCGGTCGCCGTCAAGGTCCAGTACCCCGGCATCGCGCGGGCGGTGCGCTCGGACCTCAAGAACCTGCGGCTGTTCGCGCCGACCGTGAAGGGCCTCTTCCCGGGGATCGACCTGCCGTCGATCGTCGACGAGATCGAGGAGCGCGTGCTCGAGGAGCTCGACTACGAGCACGAGGCGAACAACCAGCGGATGATGGCGCGGGCCTACCGCGGCCATCCGTTCATCCGCGTCCCTGACGTGCACTCCGGGCTCTGCACCGACGCGGTGCTCGTCAGCGACTGGATCGACGGGCGGCCGCTGCCGACCGCCTACGAGGCCGGGCAGGAGCAGCGCAACCGCGTCGCCGAGATCCTGTTCCGCTTCTACATGGGCTCGCCGTACCTGCACCGCTGCTTCAGCGGCGACCCGCACCCCGGCAACACGCTGGTGCTCGACGACGGCACGCTCGCGTTCATCGACTTCGGCCTGATGAAGACGCTGACGGCCGAATCGGTCGAGGACGAGCTCGACGGGCTGCGCGCGATCGCAGAAGGCAACGCGGATCGTGTCGTCGAGCTGTTCCGCGCCCACGGCCTGAAGCTGGCATCCGAGCGGATCAGCCCGGACGAGGTGCTCGAGGCGCTGCGCTACTCGCAGGGCTGGTACATCCTCGACGAGGACCCGGAGCTGACGCCGGCGAAGGCGAACGAGATCGCCGGCCGGGCGACCGACCCGACCGGGCCGATCTACCGCGTCTTCAAGACCGAGACCCTGCCCGACCAGCACATGGTCCAGCGGCGCGTCGAGCTGCTGGTCGGGACGACGATCGGGCAGCTGCGCCCGAAGGGCGTCAACTTCTTCCGGATCGCACGCGAGTGGATCTACGGCGACGACCCGGTCACCGAGCTCGGCCGTGCCGAAGCCGCCTGGCGTGGCGACGGTCAGCTCGGGTCGGACGCAGACCGCCGGTAGCGCTCGTACACGACGCGCGAGGCGAAAGTCCGCGTCTCGACCAATGTCAGCGGGATGTCCTCGGTGACCGCCGGCAGGAGCGGCGTCCCGCCGCCGACGATGATCGGGCAACGGAAGATCCGCAGCTCGTCGACGAGTCCCAGCTCGATCGCCTGACCGGCGAGCACTGCGCCGCCGATCTCCACGTCGCGGTCGGTCGAAGCAAGCGTTGCGGCGACCTCGTCCGCGACCGGCCGGTCGGCGAGCCGCGCGTTGCCCTGCACGCGCTCGAGCGTTCGGCTGAAGACGACCTTCGGGAGCGCGGCCCAGACGTCGGCGAAGCCCTCGTCGGCGGGCGTGCCCCGCATCGCCGGGTCGGTCTCCCAGACCAGCATCGTCTCGTAGAGCCGGCGCCCCAACAGGATCGCCCCGAGCTCGCTTACGCGTTCGAGATGGAAGGCGAACAGCTCCTCGTCGGGAGCGCCCCAATCGAACGACCCGTTGCGGTCCGCGATGAAACCGTCGACCGATGTGCTCATCGAGACGATCAGCATCAGGTCAACCTCTCAGACGGCCCCGACCCTGACTAGCGACTTGATCGCCCGGCGCTCGTCCATTGCGGCGTAGGCATCGCCGATGCTCTCGAGGTCGGTCTCGTAGTCGAAGACGCGCCCTGGGTCGAGCTTCCCTTCGAGGACGTCGTCGAGCAGCTCGGGTAGGTAGACGCGCACCGGCGCGCCGCCGCCGCGGACACCGACCGTCCGGCGGAACATCCGGCCGATCGGCAGCTCGACACCGTGGGGGACGCCGACAAAGCCGACCATCGCACCGGCCCGGGCGATGCCGATCGCGGTCTCCATCGCCTGGCCGGTGCCGACGCACTCCATCACCGCATCGACGCCGACGCCGCCGGTCAGCTCCCTGATCTTCTCCACGGCTTCGTCGCCGCGCTCGGGAACGAGGTCGGTCGCCCCGAACCTGCCGGCCAGCGCCTGACGGTCGGCATGACGGGAGAGGGCGATGATCCGCTCGGCGCCGAGCCGCTTCGCCGCGAGCACCGCCGAGAGGCCGACCGCGCCGTCGCCGACGACCGCAACGGTCTGGCCCGGTTCGACGCGCGCGCAGACCGCGGCGTGATGGCCGGTCGCCATCACGTCCGACAGCGTCAGCAGCGATCGCATCGTTTCGTCGCTGTGACCCGATCCGGGCACGACGACGAGCGTGCTGTCGGCGAGCGGCACACGGACCGCTTCGCCCTGGCCGCCGTCGCCGTTCTGAGGGAAGAAGCCGCCGTTCATGCACGCGGTCGTGATCCCGTTCTGGCAGTTCGGGCAGGTGCCGTCACTGAAGGCGAACGGCGCGATCACGAGGTCGCCACGATCGAGTGTGGTGATCGCGGAGCCGGTCTCCTCGACGACGCCGATGAACTCGTGGCCGATCGGCCCCGGCTCGAACGGCGTGTCACCACGGAAGTACCAGAGGTCCGAGCCGCAGACGCAGGCGAGGACGACACGGACGATCGCATCGGTCGGCTCCACGATCGACGGATCGGGGCGGTCGCCGGCGGTGACCGACCCGGCACCGTTGAAGATTGCTGCGCGCATGACCACACCTAAGCGCATGCCGCGGGACGGAGCGCAGGTCCGCCCGCCGCGGGGCGCCGTCAGAGCTGCTCGCGCAGAACGCGCTTGAGCACCTTGCCGGTTGCGTTGCGCGGCAGCTCGTCGAGCACGATCACGTCACGCGGCACCTTGTAGCGCGCGAGGCGTTCGCGCACGTGCTCCTTGATCTCGGCCGGATCGATCGTGTGGCCGCCGGCCGGCACCGCGAACGCGACGAGGCGATGGCCCCAGGTCTCGTCCTCGGCGCCGATCACCGACACGTCGGCGATCGCGGGGTGGGCGGCGAGCAGGTCCTCGACCTCGGCCGGGAAGACGTTCTCGCCGCCGCTGACGATCATCTCGTCGTCGCGGCCATCGATGAACAGGCGCCCGGCCGCGTCGAAGTGGCCGACGTCGCCGGTCGCGATCAGGCCGTCGATCACATGTTTGGCCGACCCGTCGGTGTAGCCGGCGAACTCGTTGCCGTTGCCGACGAAGATCCGGCCGGTCGCGCCCTGCTCGGTCAGCTCGCGGTCGTCCGAGTCAAACAGCCGCACGGTTGCGCCCAGGCAGGGCCGGCCGACGGTGGTCGGCGCATCGCGAAGGTCTGCCGGCGTCGTGCAGGTCGCGTACGCGACCTCGGTCGAGCCGTACATGACGTGCAGCACGTCCCCGAGCGCGTCGAGCGTCCGCGTCGCAAGCGGCCCGGAGAGCTGCGCGCCGCCGCACATGATCAGCTCGAGGTCCGGCAGCTCGAGCTCGGGGCGGGCGGCCTTGGCGTCGAGCAGGCGCTGAAGCATCACCGGCACCACCACCAGCGCTCCGGCGTGCGTGCGCGCGAGATCGTCGAGCACGGCATCGGCCTCGAACCGCCGCCGCAGCACGACCGGGGATCCGAGCCCGAGGTTCAGCATCAGCGTCGCAAGCCCGAGCGAGTGGAACAGCGGCGGCGCGATCAGCACGCCTTGGCCGTTGCGGAACGGCACTGCGCCGAGCAGCGCGCCGATCGTCACGATCGGCGAGACGTTCTCGCGCGGTGCGCCCTTCGGCGTCCCGGTCGTCCCGCTCGTCAGCACGACGAGCGCCGCATGCTCGGCGGGCGGGGAGATGCGTGCGCCGCGGTGTTGCTCGATCAGCGACTCGGCCTGCGACGTGCTGACCACGCGCTCGGCGGAGGCCGGCACGCGATCGAGGAGGTCGTCGTCGACGATCAGGGTTCCGATGCCCTCGCGCGCACAGACGGCCTCGAGCTGCGGCGCCGCGAACTCGGTGTTCAGCAGCACGCAGCGCAGTCCGGCCTTGGACGCCGCGAACAGCGCGTCGCAGAAGCCGCGGTGGTTGCGGCACAGGATCCCGGCGCCGTCGCCGGGAGCTGCGCCGTCCGCGATCAGCCAGTGGGCGAGCGCGGTCGAGCGCTCGTCCAGCTCGCGGGCGCTGAGGGCACCGTTCTCGTCGATCAGCAGCGTGCGGTCGCCGAAGCGACGGCCGGCCGCCATCACCGCGCCGGCTGCCGGTCCGTAGCGGTGGAGTCCGAGCAGTCCGCCGGCGAGAACGTGCGGCGGGGCGGACAGGTAGCCCGAGCGGGCGATCGCGGCGACGCGCGCGGCGTGGAGCCGCAGGTCGATCATGAGCGGCGCTCTTCGGCCGGCACGCTGCCGGTCTCGCTGTCTACGCCGCGCGGCGGGAACGCCGTCTGCGAGACGTCGTGCCCGCGATCGACGTTGATCACGCTGCCGGTGATCGCCGCGCCGGCGGGGGAGGCGACGAAGGCGATCATCTGGGCGACGTCCTCGGAGCTCGTGAACTCCGGGCTCAGGAGGTTGCCGCTGATGTGCTCGATGAACTCCTTCGGGTACTTCGTCATGAACGTGTCGGTCGCGACCACGCCCGGCGCGACGGCGACGCAGTTGATGCCGAACCGTGCCCACTCGATCGCCAGCACCTTCATCAGGTTCTCGACGCCGGCGCGGGCGGCCGACGAGTGCGCCATCCCGATCAGGCCGGTGTGCGGCGTCAGCGTCACGCTGACGACGCGCCCGCCGCGTCCCGAGGGGATGAACGCCTTCGTGGCGACGGTATGCGTCATCAGCCACGTGCCCTCGAGGTTGAGCCGGATCACGGTGCGGAAGCCCTTCGGCGTGATCGTCTCCGCGGGCGCGAGGAACTGGCCGCCGGCGTTGTTGACGAGGATGTCGATCCGGCCGTGGCGCTCGAGCGCTCCGTCGACCAGCGCTTCGACCTGATCGTCCTCGCGAATGTCGCACTGGACCGCCTCGACCATCCCCTCAGGCGCTAGCGACACCGTCTGCTCGAGCGGCTCGATCCGCCGCCCGCAGGTAACGACCGTCGCCCCGAGTCGCGCGAGTTCGAGCACGGTCGCGCGCCCGATCCCCGAGCCGCCGCCGCTGACGATCGCCACCTGCCCGTCGAGGCAGCCGGCTGCGAGCACGTGTCCTGTCATCAGTAGGACTTTGGCAGCCCAGGCTGTGCTGCGCCACGTGGTTGAGGATCATCTGCTCGCTGACCGGCGCGATCCTGCCGAGGCGGGCGCCCCACCACAGGTCGGAGACGCCGTACTCCAGCGCGACGCCGTTGCCGCCGTGGGTCTGGACCGCCGCGTCGACCGCATGCACCGCCGCCTCGGCGGCCGCGTACTTGGCCATGTTCGCGGCCTCGCCGGTGAGCTGGGGCGACGCGTCCGCATCCCACAGCGCCGCCGCCTTCTGGTTCATCAGCCGCGCGAGCTCGAGCTCGATCTTGGCCTTGGCGAGCGGGTGACCGATCGCCTGGTGGGCGCCGATCGGCGTCTTCCAGACTTGGCGCTCGTTGGCGTAGGCCACGGCCTTGTCGAGCGCGCGCAGACCGCCGCCCGTGAGCGCGGCGGCACCGGCGATGCGCTCGGGGTTGAGCCCGTCGAACACGGCCGCGAGCCCCGACTCCTCACCGCCGATCAGGCGGTCGGGCGTGATCTCGACGTCATCGAAGAACAGCGTCCACTGGCGGTCGGCGCCGAGGTAGGGCATCGGGATCGGATCCTTCGTCAGCCCGGCGGCATCGGCGTCGACGATGCAGATCGTCGGCAGCCCGAGCTCGCCGTCCTCGCGGCGCAGCCGCGCGATGCAGAGGATCGCGTGAGCGTGCTCGACGCAGGAGATGTAGTACTTCTGGCCCTTGAGCAGGTAGCGGTCGCCGTCGCGCCGCAGCTCGGTGCGGATCTGGTGCGAGTTCGAGCCGGCGTCGGGCTCGGTGATCGAGAAAGCGATCCGCGTCGTGCCGGCCGCGATCCCGCGCAGCCAGCGCTCCTTCTGCTCGTCGGTGCCGTGGCGCGCGAGGACGGTGCCGGCGATCCCCGAGGAGACGACGAGCATCAGGAGCGCGGCGCCCATCCGCGCGGTCTCCTCGATGACTACCGCGAGCCCCTGCATCCCCATGCCACCACCGCCCCATTCGCCGGGGATGTTGATCCCCGCGAACCCGGCCGCCGAGATCGCGTCCCAAGCCGCCGACGGCGGCTCGTCGCGCTCCCAGCAGTCGCGCGCGTAGTGCGGGCCGAGCGGCTCGAGCAGCTGCCTGATCGCGCCGCGGATCTCCTGCTCCTCGTCGCTCGGGACGAGGCCGACCGCCGGCGCCGGTGCGCTCATCAGGCGCCTGCGCCGGCGCCGACCATCCCGCCGAGTCGCTCGGCGATGACGGAGTCGGCGTCGGTGACGATGTTCTCGACGAGCTCCTGGCAGGTCGGGACGTCGTGGATCAGCCCTTGCGCCGGACCGACGCTCCAGAGGCCGGCCTCGGGATCTCCCTGCTCGTAGACGAGCCGGCCCCGGGCACCCGAAGCGAGGTCCTTGACGTCCTCGAAGCTGCCGCCGGCGCGCTCGATCTCGATGATCTTCTCCGACACGCTGTTGCGCGCGACGCGCGCCGTGTTGCGGAACGAGCGGAAGATGTGGACGGTCTGGCGCTCGTCCTGCTCGACGATCCGCTGCTTGATGTTCTCGTGGATCGGCGACTCGGCAGTGCAGAGGAAGCGGGTGCCCATGTTGACGGCATCGGCGCCGAGCGCGAGCGCCGCGACGAGCCCGCGGCCGTCGGCGAAGCCGCCCGAGGCGACGAGCGGGATCGAAAGCTTGTCGGCGGCCGCCGGGATCAGGATCAGCCCGGGGATGTCGTCCTCGCCGGGGTGGCCGGCGCAGTCGAAGCCGTCGATCGAGACGGCGTCGACGCCGAGCGACTCGGCCTTGAGCGCGTGGCGGACGCTCGTCGCCTTGTGGATCACCTTGACCCCGGCCGGCTTGAGGATCTCGAGCATCTCGGTCGGGTTGTTGCCGGCAGTCTCGACGATCTTCACGCCGGACTCGGCGACGACGCGCGCGTAGCCCGCGTAGTCGGGCGGCGTGATCGCGGGCAGGATCGTGATGTTGACGCCGAACGGCCTGTCGGTCATCGAGCGCGTCCGCTCGATCTCCTCGGCGAGCGCGTCGGGGCTCGGCTGCGTCAGCGCGGTCAGGATCCCGAGCGCCCCGGCGTTGGCGACGGCAGCGACGAGCTCGGCGCGGCCGACCCACTGCATCCCGCCCTGGATGATCGGGTGCTCGATGCCGAACGTCTCGGTGAACCTGGTCTGCATTGCGGTGTCTCCTCTTGGAGGCCCATCGTGTGGCCGATGAGCCCGTTCATGATCTCGTTTGTGCCTGCGTGGACCGTCATGATCCTCGCATCGGTCCAAATCTGCCCGGTCGCGCGCTAGGCAGCCTTCAGCACCGGCTTCGCGACCGGCTTGTACTGCGCGGCGTCGGTCTTGAACTCGGGGGCGCCGTACGTCGCCAGGCGCTTCTTGAGCATCCTGATCGCGTAGTTGTCGGTCAGCGTCTTGAGGCCCGGGACCCGGCTCGCCGCCGTCACCGCGACCGCGCGCCCGACGATGAACGGCGCCGTGACCGCGATCCTCGCCACGTCGGTGGCGCCGAACGAGACCCCCATCTGCTTGGCCTTCTTGCGGTCGCCGCCGGCGAAGCTCCTGACGAAGAAGGCCTTGCCGTAGCTTCGCTCGACCGCCTCAGCCGCACGGTCGAAGGGCGTGTCGTCAGCCCGTAGGTACGCGGCCATCGTCGCCCGCACGAGCTCGCCGCAGGTCGCATCGTCGAAGTCGTCACGGAGCGTCGCGGCGCGCGCGTGCATCAGGTGGATCGTCTCCTCGGCGGTCGCGGGCAGCAGCTCCTCGGGCAGGCCGAGCAGGTAGCAGCGGTAGCGCGAGAGCTCGGCGACGGCGCGCTCGCGGTCGTTCCACTCGGTCCGGCCGGACCGGAGCGCGCGCACCGACAGCAGGTAGACGCTGAGCAGGCCGGCCGGCATCTGGTCGACCTGCGGCACGGGGATGCCATATACGCCGAGGTCCCAGCGCTCGGAGCGCTTGAGCGCGTTGTAGCGAACCATCGAGTGCATCAGCCGCACCATCGCGGTCGCGTGGAACCCGGGCGCGAACCGCTCGAGCCCGCCTGGCATGACCGTCGTCGTGAAGTACGCCGACGTCTCGTTGACACGGCGCGACGCCTTGCGGCCGCCGAGCGCGCCGGTCAGCGCCATCGGCAGCGCCGCGTACGTGTTCATGAACGTCGCGACGAACGCACCGCGCGTCGCGAACGGCGCGATGAACGCTGCCGGGATCCGCTCGGTCCGCTGGCCGCGGCGGACCAGCTCCATGTCGAGCCAGTCCGGTTCCCGCTCCATCGACTCGATGAACGTGACCAACTCCGGCGGCGGGGCGGGGACGGCGTCGAGGCCGTCGCTGCAGGCGAGCTGGAGCATGTCGATCAGGCCCTTGAAGCTGTGGCTCGACATCAGCGTCGCGTACGGGTCGGCGACGGTGTCGCCGAGCATCGTCGCGGTGCTCATCAGCTCGATCACCCGGTCGTCACGCAGGATCGGCTCGCGATCGGCGACCCATGCCGGCAGCGAGGAGACGTCCTCGGGCTGGGTCGCCAGGCGATGCGGCCTCAAAGTGAAGTCGACATCTCCGTAGAGGCCCGGCTGAAGCTTCTTCTGGCCGAGGACGCGCTGCTCGAGCGCGGGGTAGTGCACGGCTCGTCCCATACCGCCACGCTACGACCCCGGCCGGCGCACCAGGTGTGTCCGGGCGACACCGTGCGGGTAGGGTCGGCGGATGGCACCGGCCACCAGGATGCTCGAGCTCGCGAACCGCTTCGGCAACCCGCTGATGGCGGCGCTCGTCCGCTCGCCGCTCGAGCCGCTGATCCGGCCGCGGACGGTGCTGGTCACCTACACCGGCCGCAAGACCGGTCGCAGCTACACGATCCCGGTCTGGGCGAAGGTCGACGGCGACACGCTGCGGATCGGCGTCGGCCTGCCGGCCGACAAGCGCTGGTGGCGCAACCTGCGCGGAGACGGTGCGCCGGTGACGGTGATGCTCGGCCGGCGCGAGCGTGCCGGCCACGCGGTCGCGAGCGGTGACGAGCGGTCGGGCGTGCGCGTGACGATCGAGCTCGAGCCCGAGCAGGGCCGATGAGGCTCCCCGACCCGGCCGGCGCAGTCCATCGCGCCTACCGCGCGACAGGCGCCGACCTGCCGTTCGGCGACCCGCTGCCGGCGCACGGCGTCGCGATGGAGGGCTACTTCTGGCGCGTAACCGACCCCGCATCGGGACGCGTCCTGATCGCCCTGATCGGCGTCAACCGCGACCGCCGCGGCGCGCACTGGGCGACGCTCGGCCTCGGCGCGCACCCGAGCGGGTTCCTGCGGACGGTCGAGCATCCGGTCGCCGCGGCCGATCCGGGACGGCTCGGCGCCTCCGCCGGCGACGCATTCCAGAGTGGTCACGGCTCTGTCCGGGTCGACCTCGGCGAGGACGCGCGGCTCGATCTGCGAATCACAGGCCCGGCTCCCTGGCCGCACCGGCGCTTCGGCGGGTCGAGCTTCTTCCAGGCCGTTCCCGCGCTCAACCAATACTGGCACCCGTGGCTGCTCGGTGGCCGCGCCGACGGGGAGGCGACGATCGGTGCCGAGACGGTGAGCTTCGACGGCGCGCAGGTCTACGCCGAGAAGAACTGGGGCCGCGGCGGGTTCCCCGAGGCGTGGTGGTGGGGACAGGCCCAGGGTTTCGCCGAACCGGGCGTGTGTGTGGCCTTCGCCGGCGGCATCGTCCACGCCGGGCCGATCCGCACGGAGGTCACGGGCCTGGTCGTGCGACTGCCGGACGGCACGGTCTTCCGGCTCGGCAACCCGGTGATCTCGCCGGTCCGCGCCGACATCGGCGACGAGCACTGGCGGCTGCGCGGGCGCGGCCACGGCTGGAGCGTCGATGTCGACGCGAGCGCGCCGATCGGGGCGTCGCACGTGCTGCCGGTGCCGCTGCCGTTCGAGCGGCGCAACGTAGCCGGTGCGCTCGAGCACCTCGGCGGCAGGATGGCGGTGACGGTCCGGCGCCGGGGGCGGGTCGTCTGGTCGGGCGAATCGGCGCTGGCCGGCCTCGAGCACGGCGGTCTCGACCGGGCCGCCGCTGAAGCGCGCCGGCGTGGCGCCCCCGAGGGTGCGAGCGACGCGCCGCCGGTCGCGGTCTGAGCGACCGCTCAGGCTGCGCGCCGTGGTTCCTGGCGCGTGTGCTCCGGCGTGACGATGAAGACCTGGCCCTTGCCGGCGGCTTTCGCGCGGTACATGGCGGCATCGGCGGCGCCAAGCATCGCGCTGGGCTCGGTGCTTTCGACCGGCCAGAGAACGAGGCCGACGCTCGCTCGCAGCTCGTGCCAGCCGCCGTTCAGAGGCATCGGGTCGTGAAATGCCTGCTCGAGCTGTTCGGCGAACGCGAGCAGTTCGCTCTCATGGCCTGCCTGGGGCAGAAGGATCGCGAACTCGTCGCCCGCGATCCTTGCCGCCAGGTCGCGGGAGGAGACGCAGCGTTGGAGTCGTCGGCCCACTTCGCGCAGTACGGCGTCGCCGGCGTCGTGCCCGAGCGAGTCGTTGACGCGCTTGAGGTCGTCGACGTCGATGAAGGCAGCCGCGCAGTGGCTCGATGCGCTGTGGAACTCCCAGGTGAGCCGGTCCATGAACGCGCGCCGGTTTGGCAGTCCGGTCAGGTCGTCGGTCAGCGCCTGCTGTTCGAGCACGGCCCGTTCGGCGTCGAGAACGGCGAGCGAGTCCGCCAGTCGGCTGTTGTCGAGCGTCACCGTCGCGTGCGCGAGGAACGTCTCGAGCAGCTCGAGGTCTTCGGCGGTGAAGGTTGCGAGGCCGCCGGTGCGGTCCTCCACCACGATCGCGCCGAGCCGCCTGTCACCGCGCCCGAGGAGCGCGCCGATCGCATCCCGCACCCCGAACCCGAAGACGTGCTGGGTACGCCCATGCGCAGCCGCGAGCAGCCACGAGTCCTCGTGCCACAGTGGATCGGCGGCGAGCGCAGCCTCATCGATCGGAGTGATCGTCGCGGTCGGATCGGTTCGCAGCACTGCGATCCGTCGCGGCTTCTCGTCCGCCCCGGCCGGAAGGACGATCGCCTCCGCCCGGTCGGCGCGGAACAGCGCGCACGCGTCCCGCAGCAGCTGCGAGACCGCGGCTTCGAGCGTCGTCGCCTGCTGGAGCCGGCGCATCGCCCCGTAGACGAGCGTGACGCGTTGGGCGCGTTGCCGCTCGGTCGCGTAGCGTCCGAGAGCGTTCTGCATCACGGCGAGCGGCAACGCGAGCAGAGGGACGGCAGCGGGCGCTTCGTCTATCAGGATCGCGGCCGCGACCCCGATCATCGCGAGCGGGACCGCCGTGAGCAGCCCAAGGCGGATCAGCGCCGGGGTCCGCAGCAGCGGCACCTCGACACCGGTCGTGCGCCGGAACGTTCTTGCCAGCAGCGTGCCGGTGAGCTGGTCGGCGACGATGATCGCGAGGATCGCCGGGAGGTATCCGCTCGGCTCGTCGGCCCGGCCGGCGCCGAGCAGGTGGAAGATCATCAGCGTGACGCTCGTCCCGAGAGCGCCGAGCGCGAGGCTCCAGCACGCCTCGGCAGCCCGTCTGCGCTGGTAACCGACGATGACTACCGCCGTGCCGAGCAGCTGGGCGCCGATCAGCTCCAGTGGGCCGGTTGTGAACAGGCCGATAGCGATCAACGCCTCGACCGGCGTGACCGTGTGTGTCGCGTGCGGGTAGTGGACCGAGACGGTGAACCGCTCCGCGAGCGCGAACGCCGTCAGCAGCACGAGCCAGGGGACCGTCGTGTCCGCGACCGGATCGTCGCCCGAGATCGTCACGACGGCGGTCAGCAGCGCGGCAGCGGCTGCTGTCATCCCGGCCGCCGGCACCCACACCCAGCCGGGGTGCGCGACGTCTTGGGGTGGGGGAGATGCCGACAGGCTCATGGCAGGGGCGGCCCGCGGGCGTGCGGCTTCCTGCTGGTATCGGCGCGCCGGGGCACGAGCTGAAATGCCGCTTGCTTGTCGATGAGAGGGCGCTGAGAGCCGGCCCGGCGCCGGTGCCGTCCGGGTAACCCTGCGAGGACCTGTTCCCCGTTGGAAGGAGACTCCCCATGCAGCGATTCAAGAAGCCAGGACGTGGTCCATGGATCGTCGCCGCCACGCTGATCGCCGCACTCGCGATCACCTCGCTCGCGTCCGGCCAGGCCGGGTCCGCCCTGTTCGGCGGCAAGCGCAATCCGAGCGCCAACAACTCGCAGACCTTCTCGGCCGAGACCGAGATCATCGCCAACAACGGCACCTACGGGACCCGCCAGTCGAACAAGTCAGACAACGGTGGCGGCGCGATCTACGGCTGCCGCTCGAAGGCCGGCGGGACCGAGAAGGGCAACGACCCGTGCGTGCGCGCGAGCAACCTCAGCGACGGGCGCGCGTTTGAGTTCAGCGCCAACGGCGGCACCGAGGTCGGCCGGATCACCGGACCGGCCGCAGCGGCGCCGTTCACGACCAGCGCGACCGGTGTCGCGACCGGGCTGAACGCCGATCGCGTCGACGGCAAGGACGCGACCCAGCTCGCCGATGACGCGAAGACCGCCGTCGACGGGCGCTTGCTGTTCGCTGCGGTCAGCGGCACCGGCACGCTCGCAGCGGGCTCGCGTGGCGCGACGTCGGCAGCCCGGACCGGCGAAGGCGCCTACAGCGTCGTCTTCGGCAAGGACGTCAGCGGCTGCGCGCTGACAGCGACCGAGCAGACGATCGACGACGCCGGCGCGGTCGGCGTCGAGCTGCAGGCCGACAAGACGACCGTCCGCGTCGTGACGCGCGCCGGTGGGGCCACGAACACGAACGCGGCCGACCGGCCGTTCCACCTGACCGCTACCTGCTAACAGCGGTCACTACCGGCGCGATCGCCGCCGGGTCTGCTCCCGCAGCGACGAGGGCGACCCGGTCGGCGACGCCGGCCACGCGGTCACGCACGCCGGAGGCGACGGCCTCCGGCGTGTCGCCGCGAACGACGAAGAGGCCGAGCACGTCGTCGTCGACGAGGCCCGGCATCGAAGCCCACTCGCCGGCCTTCGACTTCGCGTGCAGCTGCTCGAACAGCGCGCCGAGGCCGTGGTGGTCGAGCACGTGGCGGTAGCCCGGCGTCGACCCGTAGAACGCGACGCGCAGACGGTTCGCCTCCCAGTCCTCGTCGCTCAGCGCGACGAACACCGAAGCGGTCAACTCGAAGTCCGCACGCGTGCGCCCTCCGCGGGCGAAGCCGCGCTCGAGCGCCGGGATCGTGACCTCATGGAGCACGTCGGGTGTGCAGAAGGCGTGGGCGAGCACTCCGTCGGCGACCTCGCCGGCCACTTCGCACATGCGCTCACGGACCGCGGCCAGCAGCACCGGCGGTGGTCCGCTGTCGAGCGGCGCGGGCCGGAAGTTCGGCGGCATCAGCGTGTGGCTCGTGAACTCGCCCTCGAAGCGGAGCTCGCCGCCGGTCTGCCAGGCATCCCAGATCGTGCGCAGCGCGAGCACGTACTCGCGCACCCGAGCGGCCGGCCGCGACCACGGCACGCCGTAGCGACGCTCGATGTGGGCTCGCACCTGGGTGCCGAGGCCGAGCGCGAAGCGGCCGCCGCTGAAGCCCTGGAGCTCCCAGGCCGTGTAGGCCGTCTCCATCGGTGTGCGTGGGAACGCGAGCGCGATCGCGGTCGTGACCCGTGCGTGCTCGGTGTTCTGGGCGGCCTGGGCGGCCGCGAGGAACGGGTTGCCGGTCGATTCGGTCACGCCGATGCCGGCGAACCCGGCCTGCTCGGCGGCCGCAGCAGCGGCGCCGACCTCGTTTAGGGGCAGGCCCCGGAGCACCACATCGCATTGCACGCGGCGCAGCCTCGCAGATCGGCCGTAGGCTGCCGGTGATGGCAGCGCTCGGCGACTACCCGCACCGGCTCGCGATCCCCACCCGCTGGGCCGACAACGACGTTTACGGCCACGTCAACAACGTGCAGCACTACGCGTTCTTCGACACGGTCATCAACCAGTACCTGATCGAGCAGGGCGGGCTCGACATCCACGGTGGCGACGTGATCGGGCTCTGCGTCGAGTCGCACTGCGCGTACATGGCGCCGATCGCGTTCCCGGACATGATCGACGCAGGGCTGCGGGTCGAGCACCTCGGCACCTCCTCGGTCCGCTACGCGATCGGCCTGTTCCGCCAAGGCGAGCCGGATGCGGTCGCGGAGGGCTGGTTCGTGCACGTGTTCGTCGATCGCAAGTCACGCAAGCCGGCGCCGATTCCGGACGGCGTGCGCACCGCACTGAGCGCGCTGGCGGGGGAGACGGCCTGATGGCTCTGGAGCGCGTGCCCGAGCAGCGGCCCGAGCTGACGACCTTGCTCGAGCGGCGCTGGAGTCCGCGCGCGTTCGATTGGCAGCACGAGCTGGGCTCCGGGGAGCTCGGCGTGCTGTTCGAGGCCGCGCGCTGGGCGCCGTCGGCCGGCAACTCGCAGCCGTGGTCTTTCATCTACGGCCTGCGCGGCGACGAAACCCACGCGCGCCTGATGCCGTTGCTCGACGAGGGCAACCAGCGCTGGGCACGGCGTGCCTCGGCGCTGGTCGTGACGATCCGCCAGCTCGCGGCTGGGCCGGACCATGACCTGTTCGGCGCCGACCACACCCAGTTCGATCTCGGCCAGGCGGTTGCCCATCTATCGATCGAGGCGATGGCGATCGGCCTGCACGTCCACCAGTTCTCCGGCATGGACCGGCCGGCGATCGCTGCCGAGTTCGGCGTTCCTGCCCATTGGGAGGTCACGAGCGGGATCGCGGTCGGCAAGATCGCCGACCCGGAGATCTTCGACGAGCAGTGGGAGATCGACCGTGAACGAAAGCCGCGTGACCGGCGGCCGGTCTCCGAGTTCGTGTTCGGCGGTGATTGGGCCGGTTAGGCCGTAGGCACGACTCGGTCAAGGAACGCGACGTACCCGGCGACCGCCCGCTCGAACGGCTCGCCGACGTAGATGTCGAAGTGGCCGATCGGGTAGTGGACGACCTCGGCCTGCGGGGCGCGGGCGACCTGCTTGGCGGCCCTGCCGGCCGGGGCGACGCTGTCCTCGTCGCAGATCGCGACGTGCAGCGGGCATGCGATGCGGCCGGCCCGGCGCCCCGGCGCGTAGCGCAGCACGTCGAGCACGGTCCGGGCGGTGACGCGCTCGTCGAAGCCCTCGATACCCGCCGTCAGCGCCCGGTAGCCGGGCATCGCGTCGGGCGTCGCCATCATCGCGAGGTCGCCGGGCTCGCCGACGGTCGGGACGAGCCGCGGTGGGCGGCCGAGGCTCGCGGCCGCTAGATCGAGCAGTGCGAGCGCCGTCAGCCGGGTTGCCGCGAGCGGCGGCACGCGCAGCGTTGACGCGATCCCGTCGGTGAACGGGCACTGCGCGATCGCACCGGCGAGCTGCCGGTCCTCGGCCGCGATCGAGAGCACGTGGCCGCCGCCGAAGCTCGTGCCCCAGGCGACGACGCGGTCGGGGTCGACGCCGTCGAGGGCGCGGGTGTAGGCGATCGCCGCGCGCCAGTCCTCGAGCTCGCGGCGGACCGACAGCAGCTGGCGCGGCTCGCCCGACGAGCCGCCGAAGTGGCGGTAGTCGAAGACCAGCACGAGATACCCGGCGGCGGCGAAGCGCTCGGCGTAGGGCGCGAGCCCGGCCTCCTTGACCGCGCCGAGCCCGTGGGCCATCACCACCGCGGGCCCGGGCGCTGCGCGGCCCGGTGGCTCGTAGAGCCAGGCCTCGCAGTCACCGGAGCCGCTGGTGAACCGGACGGTGCGTCTCACGATTCACCGGCCGCCGATGCGGATGAGAGGACTCGAACCTCCACGTCCCGAAAGACACAGGCACCTGAAGCCTGCGCGTCTACCAATTCCGCCACATCCGCGCGGGCGCCGAGCATAGCGATCACGCTCAGGCGGGCTTGCGGTCGGCGGATGCCGGCCGCTGGGCAGGGGAACGCTCGGTCGGCTGCCAGCCGGGCGGGCCGAACAGGTAGCCGAGCTTGTTGCGGACGCCCGGCGCGCGCGCTGCGTCGCGGAACATCGCGATCCATTCGTGGAACGCGACGCGGACCGGGTTGAAGGTCTCGATGTTCGTAGTCAGCCCGTACTTCGGCCGGTCGCGCTCGTCGACGAAGCTGCCGAAGATCCGGTCCCAGACGATCAGGACGCCGGCGTAGTTCTTGTCGAGGTAGTCCTCGTCCGAGCCGTGGTGGACGCGGTGGTGGGACGGCGTGTTGAAGATCAGCTCGAACCAGCGCGGCAGCCGGGTGATGCGCTCTGTGTGGATCCAGAACTGGTAGAGCAGGTTGATGCCGTAGACGGCGATGATCGCCGCCGGCGGGAAGAAGAACGCGGCGGGTAGGAAGAACGCGTGCGAGGTCAGCGGCGTCCACGTCTGCCGCAGCGCGGTCGAGAGGTTGTAGTGCTGGCTCGAGTGGTGGACGACGTGGCTCGCCCAGCCGATCCGGACACGGTGGTGGAAGCGGTGGTCCCAGTAGTAGAGGAAGTCGACGAGCAGGAAGACTGCGATCCAGTTCCACCAGTTGCCCATGTCCGGCTCGGTGAACGCGAGGTTGTCGTAGATCGCGGCCAGCGCGAAGACCCAGAGCAGCTTGTAGCCGAGGTCGAGGATCACGCTGCCGAGACCCATCGTCAGGCTCGTGCGGGTGTCCTGCGATTCGTAGCCCCAGTGCTCGTCGGTCGTGTGCGCCTCGCGGTGCTCGCGGCGTTCGCGGCGGAAGCCGAGCAGCTCGACGACGATCAGGAGCGTGTAGCCGGGAACGGCGGCGAGGAGGAGGTTGACCATGGTGTTCTCGCGGTGAGGTGGGACGTCCGATAAAGTGACAACGAGTGTTGCCACTTGAGAGCGTAGCGGACGGTGGGGCGGGGCGCACCTACGGCGGGCTGTCGGCCGCCGAGCGTGAGCAGCGGGCGCGCGCGGCGCTGATCGAGTCCGGCACGGTGCTGTTCGCCGACAACGGCTTCGCGGCCACCGGGGTCCGGGATCTGTGCCGGACGGCGAAGGTCTCCGAGCGCGCGTTCTACGCGAGCGTCGGCAGCCGCGAAGCGCTGCTGCGGGCGGTGTATCTCGAGGCCACCGACGCCGTGATCGCGCGGATTGCGCTGGCGGTCGATCGGGTCGACGCCGGCCTGGACATCTTCGAGCGTTTGCGGGCCGGCCTCGGCGCGTTCTTCGAGGCGATCACCGACGAGCCCCGCCATGGGCGCCTGATCTACGTCGAGGCGCTGGGCAGGGGAGAGGAGATCGAGGCGGCGCGGCGCGAGGGGCTGTCGCGGTTCACCGAGCTGGTGCTCGACCGCCTGGCCCCGTATCGGGCGGGTGGGAGTGGCGTCGGCGGCGACCTCGGCGGACCGGAGGTCGAGGCCGCGGTCGCGGCCGCGCTTGTCGGCGTCGGCGAGCTCGCCTACCGCGTCGCCGAAGGAGAGCTCACGATCGACGCCGCTGGCATCGACCGGCTGACGCGCGCGCTCGCCGGGCTCGCTGTCGGCGCCGGACTCGTCGGCGGGTGAGGCCGGGCTCGGGCGTTTGTGGCGCGTGCCATGCGACTTTGTTGCGCTATGCGGGAGCAACTCGCAGGGCACGCCGCGGGCGCACGGGTTGCTATCTTCCTCGGCCCCTGCCGCCATCGTCTAGGGGACTAGGACGCCGCCCTCTCACGGCGGAAACCGGGGTTCGAATCCCCGTGGCGGTACTGCGTTACGCGTCGGTCTCGGCTCAACGCTTGAGCGTGAGCGAGAACGATGCGGTCTTGCCGCCGCCCTTCGTGAACGTCACGCGTGCGCGGACCTTCGGTTTGGCGCTGCGCTTCAGCAGCGACCTGCCGGCCGCGGTCAGCCGGACCGAGACGGTCTTGCGTCCGCCGGCCTTGATCTCGAACTTCGCCGAGCCGTAACTCACCGGCTTGGCCTTCTTGGCGGCGGCGCCGGCGGCTCGCAGCAGGTTGATGACCCCCGCGCACTCCGCGCCCTGGCACGTGAGCGGAATCCGGACGCGCCCATCGCGGACGCCGACCGTGCGATTGGGCAACGCGATCGTCGGGACGGCCGCGGTGCCTCCGCCGCCGCCGCCGCCACCACCGCCGCCCCCGTTCGGCGCGCCTCCGCCTCCGCCGCCGCCGCCGGCGCCCGCCGTCTCGAGGTCGGCGTTCATCAGCACCGACCAGCCGAACGTCAGGTACGAGCCGGGGATCCCTGCCGGGCTCGGCGCCGGCACCGCGGCCGCCGTCGGCCCGGGATAGACACCGACCGACGTGTTGAGGTTCGACTGCACCATCGGGATCGGCACGTTGTTCGCAAGCACCTCCAATGCGAGCACGTCGATGACCTGGATCGTCTGCAGGTCGGAGAGGGCCGGCGTCGGGTCCTCCTGCATCGGCAGGTTCGCGGCGACGCTGGTCGTGGTGTTGGCTGCGGGTGTGAACGTCGGCCCGTATGCCTCCAGGAACGGCCCGGCGCTGAACGGGTGCGCCGTGTCGCCCGTCTGCCGGAAGAGGTAGCGAATGACGTTGACCCGCATCGGGCCGGTCGTCGCGCCGACCTTTACCCGCACTGCGGTCACCGTGCCGGTGGCCGGCGCCGTCAGTCCGAGATCGCTCCACATGCACGACTGCGAGCCGGTCGGGAAGAACAGCCCGGGCGGTGCCTGGGCGCAGGTGGTCGCCGGGTTGTCGTTGGCCGGCACCGCGTCGACGTTGGCGCCGAACGGCACGGCCGCGCCCGATGCCGTCGGTGTGGCCATCAGCAATCCGAGTGCAGCAAGCGCCAGGGCCCGCATGCGACCAACCTAACCGATTACGGGTATGCGAGGGGGCGGATTGCGCGCCGGTGCGGCAGGTGCCCTTGTCTGCGACACTCTGCCTTTCAGAGCGAGGATGATTCGGTGGACAGGGAGATCACACGCCGTCGGCTGCTGCGGGCCGGCGGGACTGCGGCACTGACGGCCCTCGGCGGCGGGCTGATGACGCGCGGCGCCAGCGGCGCCGCGAACCCGTTCACGACCTTCATCAGCCCTCAGCTGCGTCGCTACGTCACCGAGTTGCCGAGGATCCCGGCGCAGGCTGCCGGCGGCAGGCTCACCGCAGCCGCGAGCACCCATCGCTTCCACCCCGACCTCCCGCTCGACGTGACCTGGGGCTACAACGGGCAGAGCTATCTCGGCCCGGTGCTCGAAGCCCGGCGCGGCGTCACGGGCCGGATCGAAGCCGTGAACGCGCTCGGCGCCCATCGCTTCGCCCGCGACATCGACCCGACCGTGCACGGCGCGTCAGCGCTTGACCGCACGAAACCACGCCATGTCGTCCATCTCCACGGCGGCGTCACCGACCCGGAGTTCGACGGTCATCCGTTGCGGACCAGGCGGCCCGGCGGCAGCCACGGGCACGTGTACCGCAACCGGCAGGACGCGGCCATGCTCTGGTACCACGACCACTCGATCGGCATCACGCGGATGAACGTGCACGCCGGCCTCGCCGGCGCCTACCTGCTCCGCGACGACTACGACACCGGCGCCGCCGGCAACCCGCTCGGCCTGCCGTCGGGCCTCCAGGAGCTGACGCTGGTCCTTCAGGACAAGACGTTCTCCGCCGACGGCCGGATGATGATGCGCTCGGTCACCTTCGTGCCCGAGGGCATGTGGGAGGGTGCGCAGGCCGGCGACGTCGCCGTCGTCAACGGCGCTGTCTGGCCCGACTGCAGCGTCGACCGCACGCTCTACCGGCTGCGCCTGCTGAACGCGTCCAACACCCGCACCTACCGGCTGCGGTTCGCGAACGGCATGCGCTTCTTCGTCATCGGAGGCGACCAGGGCCTGTTGAACGCGCCGGTGCCGGTGACCGGACTGCGAGTCGCGGCCGGAGAGCGCTACGACGTGCTCGCCGACTTCAGCGGCCTACGCCAGAACGAGTCGGTCGTGCTCCAGAACCTCGAGCGGTTGCCGGTCCAGTTCCAGGTGATCGGCGACGCCGAGATCCCGGAGGTCATGCGCTTCACCGCCCGCAGCAGGGTGGCGCGGTCGCGCCCCGTCCCGGACCGCCTCCGCGGCGGCTCGCCGCGGAGGCCGCCCGAGCTGCGGCAGTTCGGAGCGCCTGTCCTCACCCGCAACATGACCGTGGGCCAGATCTGGGACCAGACGCGGTTCCCGCCGTTCGAGATGAACCTCAACAACCTGCGATTCGACACGGCCGACGTCGAGCGGCCGCGCGCAGGCACCGTCGAGCAGTGGAACATCATCAACACGACGACCGACGAGCACCCGATCCACGTCCACCTCGCCGGCATCCGGGTGCTCGAGCGCCGGCCCTACGACGCCGTCTGGTACCTGCTGTTCAACCCCCGACCGGCGACCGGCGTCCGCTGGGCGCCGCCGGCCGACCGTTTCGCCAACGGTCCGGCGCTGCCGCCCGCGCCCGCCGAGCAAGGTGACAAGGACACCGTCTGGTGCCCGGCCGGGCACATCACACGGCTGCTCGTCCGCTGGCCAGGCGTGAACGAGCTCGGGTTCGACCCCGACCGCCCGTTCGCTGTGCCCTCGACGGTCGAGGACGGCGCGCCCGGCATCGACGACAAGTCCGGGCAGACGCTCGTCTGCCGTCTCTCGGACCAGACCCAGCCGTCAGCCGACCGCGCCCGCGGTTACGTCTGGCACTGTCACGTGATCGACCACGAGGACCACGAGATGATGCTGCCGCTGCGGGTCGTGACGGGCAGCTAACCCGCGCCTACGTGGCCGGCGGCTCGTTGACGCTGGACGCGACGTTGACGTTCGTCGGGACGGTGACGGTCGTCGGGACCTTCACGTTCGTCGGGACCTTGACGTTCGTCGGCACATCGACATCGACCTTCGGGTCGACATCGACGTCGGCGTTCACGTTCACGTTGACGACGATCGCGTCGCGGAGGATCCCGCGCAAGGCATCGCTCTGCGCGTGGACCAGGGTCTGCGCCGCCTGCACCCACGACTCGATGATCTCGCGCTGCTCGGCGGGGCCCGGGACAACACGCTCGACCGTCTCGACGAACTCGCGCACGGTCTCCAGGGCGCGGTCCCGGCCGGTCGAGGCGAACTCGAGCCAGTTCTCGGAGACCGTCAGGCTCGTCTCCTCGGCAGATTGGGTGCCGGGTGCTGTCTCTTCGTTGCTCATCGCTTCGCTCCTCGGGTCGGTCTGCGTCCGACACTAACCGAAGCACGGGGGAGTGGTCGCCCCCGCCGCTCAGTGCCCGCCGACCGAGAAGTGCATGTAGTCCTTCGTGTCGCCGGCCCAGGCGCCGCCCCAGCCGAAGCCCTCCGAGCGAAACGCGGCGACGACCTTGCGGGTCACCATGCCCTTGCGGTGGTAGCGGCGATCCTTGTACTTCTGCGCCGATGGGTCACGGCTCTCGCCGCAGCCGACGTAGGGGTTCTCGACCGGGTTCAGATCGACCGCGAGCCCGTACGCGTGGTTCGACCAGTTCGTCGTCGCGCTCGGATCGCACGGCGACGGCACCGCCCTGCGGCACTCGAACGACCCCGAGATGTCGCCGTCCTTCGGTCGCCTTCCGTCCGGGCCGTACGCGGCCGCGATCGACAAGTGCCGGATCGGGAAGCGGAGTCCGTGCAGCTTCGCGAACACCCGCCCCAGCCTCCCCGCGACCTTCGCGTTCACGATCAGCCGGCCGGCGTGCTGCTTGCCGTCCCAGCCCCAGTGCGTCACGGTCAGCACGCGCAGTTCCGGGAACCCGACCGGACAGCCCGGGTACATGTCGCCGATCGAGCGCACCGCCGAGCGAACCTGCGGCGAGACCGGAGTGACGTGGGACTCGAACTCGCCGCCGACCGTGGACGCGGCGAGAACCGGAACGGCGAGCAGAGCTGCGACGGCGCCCACGTCAGCGGCTCTCGAACGCCTCGGCCGCGTCGTCGGCGGTGATGTCGCCGCGCAGGATCCGGGTCAGCTCGTCGTAGGCCGGATACTCGGTGCGGGCTATCCGCGCGAGCGCGTCGGGCAGGTCGTAGGTGCTGCGGCGGAACTCGGCGATCTCGCCGGAGAGCAGCAGCCAGTAGGCGCCCGGCGCACCCTCGTACGGCATCCCGACGCTGCCCGCGTTGATCCACGAGCCGGCCTCGATGTCGACGCGGAACTGATGGTGGACGTGTCCGCCGACCACGACCGGAAACTCGGACTCCGCGAGCGCGCCTGACACCGCCGGAAGCGAAGAGCGCTTCGTGACGATGCCCTCGTCGGAGCCCGGCGTTCCGTGGCAGACGAGCACGTCGTCGACGCGCACGGCCGGCAGGAAGCTGTCGAGCAGCTCGCGCTGGTGCGGCTCGAGGCGCCGGGCCGCGAACAGGTCGATCGGATGGGCGCTCTCGGGAGCCTGCCTGCCGCCCGCGCGGGCGTCGAACGCCTCGATCACGTTGCGATCGGCGTTGCCCATCACCCAGGCGGTCTCGCCGCCCCAGCGCGCAAGGAGCTCCAGGCACTCGCCGCCCATCGGCCCGGAGACCACGTCGCCGGCGCTGACGACGAGTCCGGCGCCGGCCACGGCGGCGTCGGCGAGCACCGCCTCGAGCGCGGGCAGGTTGCCGTGAACGTCGGCGACGATTGCAACGGGCGTCCCCGGCATCGTTCAGCTCTTCTTGTTCGAGAACGCGCTTCCTTCTCGCGCCATCGCCCGCTCGAGCAGCGGCCCGGCGACCGTGTCGGCGACGGCGACCGCCGTCACGAACGCCGGCTCGACGCGGCTGCTCGAGTCGGCGGCCGCGCGGAACACGAGCCCAGCCGCCTCGTCAGCGCTGAGCGACGGGACACCGCGGTACTCGCGCTGCGTCGGCACGATCATCGGCGTGCGCACGAGTGGGATGTGGACCGAGCCGACCGAGACGCCCGACCCGTTGAGATCGGTGTTGACGCTGCGGCCGAACGCGTCGAGCGCCGCCTTCGACGCCGTGTACGCGGCGAACAGCGGGGAGGGCGCGCGAGTGCCCCAGGTCGAGACGTTCACGATCCGGCCCTCGCCGGCCTCGATCATCGACGGCAGGATCGCGAGCGACAGCGCGACCGGGCCGAAGTAGTTCAGCGCCATCGTCCGCTCGAAGTCGTGCAGGCGGTCGAACGACTCCGTGATCGGTCGCCGGATCGAACGGCCCGCGTTGTTGACCACGACCGCGACCGGACCGTAGTCGGCGATGATCCGCTCGCCGAGCGCGGTCACCGCAGCCGTGTCCGAGAGGTCACACGTCATCGTGCTCGGCTTCGCCGAGCATTGGACGAAGGCTCCGCCTTCGTCCGGCGGCAAAGGGCCGTAGGCCCGTGCCGCGATCTCGCCAGCCACGCGCTCCAGCTCCTCCGCCCGGCGCGCGACCAGCACCACGTGCGCGCCGGCCGCGGCGAACCGCTTCGCCGTCGCCTCGCCGATCCCCGACGACGCGCCGGTGACGACAACTGTCTTGCCGGTCAGGTCCGGTTCCCGTTCGCGTCCGAGCAGCGCTCGGATGCTCCTGCCGGGCGACTCGATCGGGCGGCTAAGCCCGGCGCGCGTGACTGCGTCGGCTGCCCGCACCGCGCCGCGTCTGATCGGCCTCGTCGGATCAGCCATCGGCCTGCTCCGGCTTGCGGGCCGTCACGAGCTGGAACAGACCCTGGGTCTGCTGCTCGATGCTGTCGAGCCCGAGCAGCGCGAGGCGGCCGGTCAGCTCGTCGCGCCCGAACAACCGGACCCCGGTGGCGCCGCTGACGCGGCCGATCACGGGGTGGACCGCCTGCGGGCCGCGGGCGACGCTGGCGAGCAGCGCGATGCGGCCGCCTGGCGCCAGAACGCGCACGAGCCCGGCGGCGATCCCGTGCGGATCATCCATCAGGTGCAGGCCGCACAGGCAGGTCACGACGTCGAAGCTCGCGTCAGGGAAGGGCAGCGCGGCGGCGTCGCCGAGCACGAAGCTCGCACGCTCGTCGGGAGTCTCGCGGACCGCCTGGGTCAGCATCCCAGGCGCGGCGTCGAGGCCGACGATCACGCCTCCGGGTCCGAGCCGGCGCAACATCGGCCGGGCGGTGTTGCCTGGGCCGCAGGCGACGTCGAGCACGCGGTCGGCGCCCGAGATGCCGAGCTTCGCCGCGATTCGCTCGGGGTCGGCGGGGCCGAGGCGCCCTCCCGAGACGGCCCTGAACAGCACCGGGCGCCAGAGCCGCTCGTAGATCCTTGGCAGCAGCGGCGACTGCATCGCCTGCTGGCCGATCGTCGCCGAGACCTGCGGCGGCCCGTCCGGAGAGATCAGATAGCCCCCGGCCGCGCGCTCGAACTCGTCGAGCGGGAGCGGCGGGTGGGTCGTCGCTGGCATCGTGCCAAGATAGGGGAATGAACTCCGACCAGCTCGCGAAGATCAAGAACGCTGACGGCTTCATCGCCGCGCTCGACCAGAGCGGCGGCAGCACGCCGAAGGCGCTGCGGCTCTACGGCATCGAGGAGTCCGAGTACTCCGGCGACGAGCAGATGTTCGACCTGATCCACGAGATGCGCTCGCGGATCATCACGAGCCCGTCGTTCGGCGGCGACCGCGTGCTCGGCGCGATCCTGTTCGAGCAGACGATGGACCGGCAGATCGACGGCCAGGACACCGGCGACTACCTCTGGCAGCGCAAGCAGGTCGTCCCGTTCCTCAAGGTCGACAAGGGCCTCGCGGACGAGGAGAACGGCGCCCAGGTGATGAAGCCGATGCCCGACTTGGGCGCGCTGCTCGATCGCGCAGTCAGCAAGAACATCTTCGGCACGAAGATGCGCTCGGTCATCAAGCTCGCGAACCCGGCCGGCGTGAAGGCTGTCGTCGACCAGCAGTTCGAGGTCGGCAAGCAGATCCTCGCCAAGGGTCTCGTGCCGATCATCGAGCCCGAGATCGACATCAACAGCCCCGAGAAGGCTGAGGCCGAGGCGCTGCTCCGCGACGCGATCACTGCGCACGCCGACACGCTGCCCGCGGGCCAGCAGGTGATGCTCAAGCTGACGCTGCCCGAGCAGGACGGCTTCTACCAGTCGCTCGTCGACCACCCGGCGATCCTGCGCGTCGTCGCGCTCTCGGGCGGCTACTCGCGCGAGGAGGCCAACGCGCGGCTCTCGCGCAACCCGGGCGTGATCGCGAGCTTCTCGCGCGCGCTGACCGAGGGCCTCTCGGCGCAGCAGTCGGCCGAGGAGTTCGACGCGACGCTCGACGCGTCGGTCGGCTCGATCGCTGCCGCCTCCGCCGCCGGCGTCGCTGTCTGAGGGCGTCGGCCTCGGGCTGGTCCTGGCGCTCGTCTGCGCCGTCGTCGCGCTGCTCGGGTTTCTGTACAAGGAGCGCGGTGCCCAGGACTCGCCGCCGGTCTCCGCAAGACGGCCGGTCGCCTCGACACTGGCTCTGTTCAAGAACCGCTGGTGGACGGTCGGCATCGTCGTGGCCGTCGTCGCGTGGGGTTTCCACGTAGCCGCGCTCGCACTCGCGCCGATCAGCCTCGTGCAGGCGACGATCGCCGGCGGTCTGGTGCTGCTGACGCCGATCGCAGACCGGATGTTCGGTCACCCGGCCGGCCGGCGCGAGTGGACCGGCGTCGCGATCACCGCCATCGGCTTGATGCTGCTGGCGCTGACGCTCGGCAGCTCGGCGCAGGAGGCCCATGACGACTACGCCGCGCGGACGCTCTGGCTCTACGTCGGCACCGCGACGCTGCTCGCCACCGTCTGCTGCCTGCCGGTCGCGGGCGCCCGTTGGGCCGGGCCGGCGCTCGGGCTCTCGTGCGGCCTCTTCTGGGGTGCGAGCGACGTGACGATCAAGGCGGCGGCGTCGATGCTCGAGAGCGAAGGGCTGGGCGTTCTCGCGACGCCCGAGGCGCTGGTGATCCTGCTGCTGTCGTTGGTCGGCTTCGCCGTCGGCGCGCGCTCGCTTCAGCTCGGCCCACCGGTAGCGGTGATCGCGATGACGACCGCGGCGGCGAACGTCATCACGATCGCCTCGGGGTCTGTCGTCTTCGGCGAGCCGTTGCCGGATGAGGGGCTCGGGTTCGCCGGCCGCACGCTCGGGTTCGCGCTTGTGGTCGCCGGGGCGGTGATCACTCCGGCGCCGGAGGCTGAGTCGCTCCCGGATCCCACAGAGGCTCAGCCGGGCCATTCGCGGTCCGGCTGAGGATGAAGAGCAGGTCGGAGAGCCGGTTGAGGTAGCGGACGACCTCGGGGTTGCCGTCCTGCACCTCGATCGCGCGGCGCTCGGCGCGGCGGCAGACGGTCCGTGCGACGTGCAGGTGCGCGGCTGCGGCCGTGCCGCCGGGGATGACGAAGGAGCGCAGCGGCGCGAGCGCCGCGTTGAACCGGTCGCAGTCCTGCTCGAGCGCGGTTACGTACTCGGGGCCGACCCGGAGCCGGGCGCGATCATCTCCGTGCGGCACGGCGAGGTCGGCGCCGACGTCGAAGAGCTCGTTCTGGATCCGGCGGACGACGCTCGCGATCTCCTCGGGCAGCCCCGCGCACGCGAGCGCGAGGCCGAGCTGCGCATTGAGCTCGTCGACGGTTCCGTACGCCTCGATCCGCGGATGCGTCTTCGGCACGCGGCTCATGTCGCCGAGGTGGGTCTCGCCGCTGTCGCCGAGCTTCGTGTAGATGCGGGTCAGGTTCACGGTCATAGCCAGAACGCAGGCTACCCGCGACGCCGGTACCATCGGCGGCACAACTGAAAGCGGCCTTGGCGCAGGGAAGACCGGTGAGAAGCCGGCGCGGACCCGCCACTGTGAGCGAGAGGCAAGCGGCACAACGCCACTGGGACCGAGGGTCCTGGGAAGGCGCCGCGAGCCGTCATCTCGTCAGCCAGGAAACCTCGCCAGGCCGGTGATCTGAAGACCTTCGTGGAAAGGGGTCCCAGGAATGACAAAGCATGTCCTCGCGCTCACTGCAGGCGCACTGATCGCAGTTTCGGCGGCACAGACGGCCGCGGCCGTCGACGTCAAGGTTCGGGTCGAGGGCGAGGCGGCGACGCTCGTCTCTGAGCAGACGGTGACCGTCCCGACGACCGCGCCCAAACCCGACGGGGTCAACGAGTGCGCGGCCGGCAGCGCCGGCGCTGCGCTCTGGCAGGCGACCGGCGGGGCCTGGGGCGGCGTTCATTACTCGTTCGGCTGGCTGATCGACTCGATCAAGGGCGAGCGCTACTCGTTCCCGGATCCCCGGTCGTGGGAGTTCTGGATCAATGGCAAGAGCGCGTCGACCGGCGCCTGCGACACGCAGGTCTCAGAAGGCGACACGCTGCTATTCATTGTGCAGCGCTGTGAGATGGACGCCAACTACGAGTGCACGAACCCGCCGGTCCTGCCGCTGGCGATACGCATGATCCCCACCGGCGCGCCGGGTGTGCCGTTCACCGTCGAGACGTCGACGGTGAACAAGGACGGCACGATCTCGAACGTCGTCGGCGGCTGGGTCTCCGGTGGTGGAGACTTCGCCGAGCTGGCGTCGAACGGAAACGCGCGGCTGGCGACACTCCAGCGCGGTCCCGTGCTCATCACTGCGCAGGCGCCGAACCGCGTACGCGTCAGTCGCACGATCTGCATCACCGACGGCGCCGATGGCTACTGCGGCACGACCGCGGCGCCCGGCGTGACGCCGCCGCCCCCGGGCACGGTGACCGGCGAGAGCTGCACGACCAACGGCCGCGACGGGCTCTGCGGAACGAGCGACTCGACCCGCCCGGTGGCAGCGACGTCGTCGTTGCACGGCGCCGTGTTCGCCCGTCGCAAGGCGCCGCGGCAGCTCCGCGGCACGGTGCCCGCCGACGGTTCGGGCATCACCAAGGTCGAACTGCGGCTGACGCGGACGCGTGGGTCGCGCTGCGAGTCCTACAGCGATGCCGCCGAACGCTGGGTGGTGCGGCGACGCTGCGGCACGACAGGCGGTAGCTGGTTCTCGGTCGGCTCAGGGACCTCGTGGAATTACTTCCTGCCCGAGCGGCTGGCCGCGGGGCGCTACGTGCTCGACGTGCGCGTCACTGACGGCGCCGGTAACAGCTCGCAGCTCGCCCGCGGCACGACGCGCAGCGTCTTCCATGTCCGTTAGGAGTACCGCCGTCGTCGCGGCCTGCGCTGCCCTGCTCGGGGCAGCCGGCTGCGGCGTCGGTGCCGGCGAGAGCGCCGAGTCGGTCCAGCTCCGGGTCACCGACGGCTTCGGCGAGCGCACGCTCGCGCAGAGCGCCGACGCCGAGACGCGCGGCGAGGACACGATCATGCGCGTGCTTCAGCGCGGCGCGCCGGACGTCAAGACCCGGTTCGGCGGCGGCTTCGTGCAGTCGATTGCCGGTCGCTCCGGCTCGACGGGCGGGCGCCGGCTCGACTGGTTCTTCTACGTCAACGGCTACATCTCCGACAAGGGCGCCGCGCAGGTCAAGGTCCGTAGCGGCGACCGGATCTGGTGGGACCGACACGACTGGTCGGTGACCGACCGGATCTGGGCGGTTGTCGGCAGCTTCCCCGAGCCGTTCATCCACGGCTACGACGGCAACCGCCACCCGGTCCGGATCGAGTGCGGGACCGACGAGGACACCTGCAAGGACGTCCAGTCCCGATTCACCGGCTACGACATCGTCGCCGGGCTCGGCAACGTCAGCCGCAGCTTCACCAAGCAGACGCTGCGCGTGCTCGTCGGGCCGTGGCCGGCGCTCGACGGTGACTCGGTCGCCCGCACGATCGCCCTCGGTCCGAAGGAGAGCGGCGTCTTCGCCCGGATCTCGCCCGACGGCAAGACGATCACGACGCTCGACGAGCGAGGACGGACGGTCCGCACGCTCGGGCCGGGGACCGGGCTGATCGCCGCGACCGCGCCCGAGGGCGTCGAGCAGGTCCAGTCCGGCCCGGTCCGCAAGGACCCGGTCTGGGTCGTGACCGGCACCGACGACGCCGGCGTCCGCGCCGCGGTCGATGCGTTCGACGAGGGCGCGCTCGCGGGCGCGTTCGCCGTCGTGGTCACCGGCGGGCAGCCGGTCCCACTTC
The DNA here is from genome assembly GCA_037045385.1 of Baekduia sp. Classification (GTDB taxonomy): domain Bacteria; phylum Actinomycetota; class Thermoleophilia; order Solirubrobacterales; family Solirubrobacteraceae; genus Baekduia. The sequence goes on from JBAOHN010000001.1 coordinate 154,246, forward strand.
CCGAACGGCGCTGATGCGCTACCTGCGGCTCGACACTCCGCTCCATGCCGCCCGCGCGACGATCGGCCTGTCGTGGTGCGCGGCGCTGATGGTCTGCGCGCTGCTCGCCGGGAACCCGGCCACGCTCGCGATCGTCGGGCTCGCCGGCCTTGCCGCCGCGCGATTCGCCGGCGTGTTCCCGCAGGTGCTGCGCGCCGCCGTGTTCATGCTGCCGTGGGCGATCGTGTTCGCGCTGATCAACGGGCTCGTTGCCCGGCAGGGGCTGACGGTGATCGCCCGGCTCGGGGACTTCGGCCCGCTCGGACAGGTCGACGTGACGCTCGAGGCGCTCGTCTACGGCGCGGAGTTCGGCCTGCGGCTCGTCGTCCTCGTCCTGCCGTCAGCGCTGCTCGCGCTCGCCGTCGACCCCGATCAACTGCTGCGGGCGGCCGGACGCCGCTCGCTCCGAGGCGCGCTCGGCGCGACGATGGCGACGCGGCTCGTGCCGACGCTGGCCGCCGACGCCCGGCGACTCGACGAGGCCCGCCGCTGCCGGCCGGTCCCGCCGCGCGGCGGCCGCGTCGCGGTCTTGCGTGCCGTGACGGCTGGGGCGCTCGACCGTGCGCTCGACGTCGCCGCGACGCTTGAGGTTCGCGGCTTCTCGAGCACGACCGCGCGCCGGCGCCGGGCGCCGGTGCCGTGGTCGCGCCAAGACCTCGCGTTCGCCGTGTCGGTCGTGCTGCTGCTGGTCGTCGCGGTCTGGGTCCGTGCTGCCGGTATCGCCACGTTCGAGACCTACCCGGAGATCTCCGGCTCGCTCGTCTCGGGCATCGTCCCGGGGCTCGTGATCGCCGCCTGCGCGCTGGCGCCGTTCGCGGTCCGACGGGGGATCGTGCGATGAGCGACGCGCTGCGCTTCGAGTCGGTGAGCTACCGCTACCCGGGCGCGCTGCGGCCGGCGCTCGATGGCGTTTCGCTGACCGTTGAGGCCGGCAGCTTCGTCGTGCTGGCCGGCGGTTCGGCGTCCGGCAAATCGACGTTGCTCGCCGCGGCCGCGGGACTCGTGCCGCACGCGCAGGGCGGCGAGCTGTCCGGTGAGGTCGAGGTCTGCGGGCTCACCATCAGGGAGAACGGCCCGGCCGAGCGCTCGGCCGTCTGCGGCTACCTCGCCCAGGACCCCGAGACGCAGGTGCTGCTGACGACCGTTCGCGGTGAGATCGCGTTCCCGCTCGAGAACGCTGGACTCGGGCCGGCCGAGGTTGCCCGCGGCGTCGAGGAGGTGTCGCTGGCGCTCGGGATCGCGCCGCTGCTCGACCGCGGGACCGCAGAGCTGTCGGGCGGCGAGCTGCAACGCGTCGCGCTGGCGGCCGCGATGGCGCGCAGGCCGGCGGTGCTGCTGCTCGACGAGCCGACGTCGCAGCTCGATCCGGTCGCCGGCGACGAGCTGATCTGGCTGCTGCGGCGCCTCAATGAGGAGTGGGGGACGACGATCGTGCTCGCCGAGCACCGGCTCGAGCGCTGTCTGGCAGCCGCCGATCGCGTGATCGCGCTCGAGGGTGGCCAGCTCGTCTGCGACGCGGCACCCTCCGACTTCCTCGCCTGGGCCGGCGCCGAGGCGCCGCCGCTGCAAACCCCGGTCGCGGCGATGTGGCGCGCCGCGGGTTGGACGCCGGCGCCCACGGGCGTCCGCGACGCCCGCATCGATCTCTCCGGTCGAGTGTCGCGGAACTGGTCGCCGGCGACCAGTTCCGCGACACTCGACCGGAGGGCGAAGCCGGCGCTGCGGCTGCGCTCGGTCTGGCACGAGCTGCGGGACGGGCCGGTGTTGCTGCGCGCGCTCGATCTGACGATCGCGCCGGGGGAGCGGGTTGCGCTGATGGGCCGCAACGGTGCCGGCAAGTCGACGCTGATGCGGCACGCGGCCGGGCTGAGCGAGCCGACCCGTGGCCGGATCGATCGTGGCGGACGGGTCGGGCTGCTGCTTCAGGACCCCGGCGCGTATCTGCTGCACGAGCGCGTCGGTGACGAGGCGTCGACGGCCGCGCTCGAGGCCGCCGGCCTCGTCGGCTACGAGGACCGCGACCCGCGCCGGCTCTCGGGCGGCGAGCGTCAGCGGCTCGCGCTCGCGATCGTGCTCGACGGCGACGAGCGGCCGGCGGTCGTCTGCCTCGACGAGCCGACCCGCGGGATGGACCGCGCCGACAAGGCTGCGCTGGCCGGCCGCGTCGCGGAACTGGCACAGGCCGGGACCGCCGTGCTCGTCGCGACCCACGACCCGGAGTTCGCGGCTCGTGCCTGTGATCGCGTCGTGCTGCTCGCGGACGGCCGCGTGATCGCCGACGGCTCGTCAGCGGAGGTGCTCGGCGGCGGCTGGTACTTCGCGACCGAGGTCGCTCGCGTCACGAACGGCGCCGCCCTGCTCCCGGACGACGGCGCCGCGCTGGTCGCGGCCGCTGAGGTGCCGGCATGACGTGGCAGCTTGGGATGCTGTTCGTCGCCGGGTCGGTGATCGCCGCCGGCTTCGCCTGGTACGAGCGCAGCCGGCCCTCACCACGGCTGCTGGCGCTCGTCGCGACGCTCGCGGCGCTCGCGGCGCTCGGCCGGATCGCGTTCGCGCCGCTGCCGAACGTCAAGCCGACGACCGACATCGTCTTCGTCGCCGGCTTCGTGCTCGGCGCCGCCCCCGGTTTCGCGGTCGGCGCGACCGCGGCGATCAGCTCGAACCTCGTCTTCGGACAGGGGCCGTGGACGCCGTGGCAGATGGTCGCCTGGGGGCTCGTCGGCATCATCGGTGCCGTCTGGGCACGGACCACGGGTGGCTCGTTGCCGCGCTGGGCGACCGCACTGCTGCTCGCGGCCTGCGGACTGCTGTTCGGCGCGATCATGAACGTCTCGCACCTGCTGGCGAGCGACGAGATGCCGACCGCGGGCCAGTTCGTCGCGGTGACGGTCACATCGCTGCCGTTCGACCTCGCGCACGCGATCGGGAACGCCGCGTTCTTCCTCGTCTTCGGGCAGGCGCTCGCGCGGATGCTCGGCCGGTACCGCGCTCGGCTCGACGCCACGTTCACCGACCCCGAGCCGGTATCGGCGATAGCGACTGGAGTCACGTCTTGATGCGCCAAAACTCGATCCTGCTCACCGTGCTCGTCGCGCTGGCGCTGCCCGGCCAAGCCCTCGCCATCGACCGCGGCGCCACGCGCGGCGCCGAATGGCTGCGCACGCACGCAGCCCGGGCCGGTGACGGCGCCGCGGCCGACGCGCTGATCGCTCTGCGCGCAGGCGGGCGCCTGTCGGCGGCCGACGCGAGCGCCAGGGCGCGCGCGCTGCGCCGTGGCTGGAACTACTCGCGGACGGCGGGCGGCCCCGCGAAAGTCGTCCTCGGCCTTCGTGCGTCTGGCGTCGGCAACCCGCGCTGCGCCGGGCGCAACGACCTGCTCGCCGCGATCGGCCGCGGGCGGCGCGGAGGCCGCTACCGCGGCAACGTCTACGACCAGACGCTCGCGATGATCGCGATGCGAACGCTGAACGCCGGCCCATCGCGGGCGTCGGTCCGGACTCTCATCCGCGCCCGCGGCGGCGGCGGCTGGAACCTGCGGATGACGCGCGGCACCGGTGACAGCGTCTCGAGCACGGCGATGGCGATCCTCGCGCTCCGCGGCGCAGGGGTCTCATCGAGGAACACGGCGCTGCGATCTGCGCACCGGTGGCTCTTGTCGCGCAGGACTGCCAGCGGCGGATTCACTGAGGAGGGAGGCCGCGCCCAGGCCAACGCGACTGCGCTCGCGATCCGCGCGACGCTCGCGATGGGCTACCGCGACCCGCGTGCCGTGAGAGCGCTTCGCTCGCTCCAGGCCGCCGACGGCTCGTTCCTGCTCAGCCGCACCGACTCCGGGAGCCGGCTGCTCGCGACCAACGACGCGGTCCTCGCGCTGGCGGGGCGGACGCTTCCGACCGGCGGCCTCTCGCGAACTCCGGGACCGTGCCGTTGATCACCGCCGTTCGCAGCAGCGCTCCGCTAGTGTCCGCCGCCTCATGAGGATCGGGGTTCCCAAGGAAACCGCCGAGGGCGAGCGCCGTGTTGCGCTCGTCCCGGAGACCGTCAAACGGCTGACCGGCAAGGGTCACGAGGTAGTCGTCGAGTCCGGCGCCGGGCTCGCGGCGCTCGTGCCCGACGAGCTCTTCACCGAGGCCGGCGCGAGCATCGGCGACCCGTGGGGCGCCGAGGTGATCGTCAAGGTCGACGCGCCGAACGCCGGCGAGCTCGCGAAGCTCGGGCCGCAGAGCACGCTGATCGGCTTCCTCAACCCGCGCGGCAACCCGGACGGCCTCGAGGAGCTCGCAAAGACCGGCGCGACCGCGTTCGCGATCGAGGCGGTGCCGCGGATCTCGCGCGCCCAGTCGATGGACGGGCTCTCCTCGCAGTCGAACGTCTCCGGTTACAAGGCCGTGATCGAGGCGGCTGAGCACGCGACACGCTTCTTCCCGATGCTGACGACGGCGGCCGGAACGATCCCGCCCGCCAAGGTGCTGGTGCTCGGCATCGGCGTCGCCGGCCTCCAGGCACTGGCGACCGCCAAGCGGCTCGGCGCCCGCACGACCGGCTTCGACGTCCGGCCCGAGACGGCCGAGCAGGTCGAGTCGCTTGGCGGCACCTGGCTCGACCTCGGGATCGAGGCGGCTGGCGAGGGTGGCTACGCCCGCGAGCTGACCGAGGCCGAGCAGGCCCAGCAGCAGCAGGCGCTGACCGAGGCGACCAAGGACTTCGACGTCGTCATCACGACCGCGCTCGTGCCCGGTCGCCCGGCGCCGCGGCTCGTCACCGCCGAGGCCGTCGAGGGGATGCGGCCCGGCAGCGTGATCGTCGACCTCGCCGGCGAGACCGGCGGCAACTGCGAGCTGACCGAGCCCGGCCAGACCGTCGTCAAGCACCACGTCACGATCGTCAGCCCGCTGAACCTGCCGGCGACGATGCCCGAGCACGCAAGCTCGCTGTACTCACGCAACCTGCTCGCCCTGATCGAGCTGATGGCAGACGAGGAGTCGAACGCGCTCGCCCCCGACTTCGAGGACGAGATCGTCGCCGGCGCCTGCGTCGTCAAGGAAGGAGCGGTCCGCTGATGTCCGCCACGCTGATCGCCGCGTCCGCCGAGGGCGCCGGCACCTCCCAGCTCGTCACCAACCTCGCGATCCTCGTGCTCGCCGGCTTCGTCGGCTACGCGGTGATCTCGAAGGTGCCTAACACGCTGCACACGCCGCTGATGTCCGGCACGAACGCGATCCACGGGATCGTCGTGCTCGGCGGCATCCTCCTGCTCGCGGAGGGCAGCTCCGACGACGCGGTCACGAAGATCATCCTGCTCGTCGCCGTGATCTTCGGCACGATCAACGTGATCGGCGGCTTCTTCGTCACCGACCGCATGCTCGGGATGTTCAAGTCCAAGCCCGCGCAGAAGAAGGAGGAGCAGGCATGATCGCCTCCAGCTTCATCTTCGAGGACAACTTCAAGTCGGTCCTCTACATCATCTCGTTCGGCCTGTTCATCTACGGGCTCTCCGGGCTGACCGGCCCGAAGACGGCCGTACGCGGCAACCGGATCGCGGCCGTCGGCATGGCGCTCGCGGTGATCGCGACGCTGCTCGTCGACCCGTTCTCGAACGCGTGGCTGATCATCATCGGCGTCGTCATCGGCACCGCGATCGGCATCCCTTCGGCGCTCAACGTGAAGATGACGGCGATGCCGCAGATGGTCGCGCTGTTCAACGGCGTCGGTGGCGGCGCGGTCGCGCTGATCTCGTGGGCCGAGTTCCGTGAGACAGTCGGCTTCGCTGACGTCGCGACCTACATCGCGATCTTCTCGGTCTTCTCGGCGATCGTCGGCTCGGTCTCCTTCTGGGGCTCGAACGTCGCGTTCGCCAAGCTCCAGGAGCTCGTCGACGGCAAGCCGCGGACGCTGGGCCCGCTTCAGCTGCCGGTCAGCGCGCTCGTGTTGGGCGGAGCGATTGCCTGCGGCGTCGCGATCGTCGCCGGCCAGGACAGCCAGTGGCTGATGATCGGCCTGCTCGCGCTCGCCGCGATCTTCGGCCTGTTGCTCGTGTTCCCGATCGGCGGCGCCGACATGCCGGTCGTGATCTCGCTGCTGAACGCCTTCACCGGCCTCTCGGCCGCGGCTGCCGGTATCGCCCTCAACAACACGGCGCTGATCGTCGCCGGCATGATCGTCGGCGCGTCCGGCACGATCCTCACGCAGCAGATGGCGGTTGCGATGAACCGCTCGATCGCCTCGGTGATCGCCGGCGGGTTCGGCGGTGGCGGCGGTGACGGAGCGTCCGGCGCTGCAGCTGTTGCCGGCGGCAGCGTCCGCGCCAACATCGGCGGCCGACGTCGCGATCCAGATGGCGTACGCCAATCAGGTCGTCGTCGTCCCGGGCTACGGCATGGCCGTCTCCCAGGCCCAGCACGCAGTCCGCGAGATGGCCGAGCTGCTCGAGCAGAAGGGTGTCGCGGTCAAGTACGCGATCCACCCGGTCGCGGGACGGATGCCGGGCCACATGAACGTGCTGCTCGCCGAGGCCGACGTGCCCTACGACCAGCTCAAGGAGATGGACGACATCAACGGCGAGTTCGGGCGGACCGACGTGTCGATCGTGATCGGTGCCAACGACGTCACGAACCCCGACGCGCGCACCAACAGCGCCTCGCCGATCTACGGCATGCCGATCCTCAACGTCGACGAGTCGGGCTCGATCATCGTCCTCAAGCGCTCGATGAACGCCGGCTACGCCGGCATCGACAACCCGCTCTTCGTCAACCCGAAGACCTCGATGCTGTTCGGCGACGCCAAGTCCTCGGTCGCCGACATCGCTGAAGAGCTCAAAGCCCTGTAACGCCCGAGGTCGAGTGTCGCGTGATCCCTCACATGTGAGGGATCACGCGACACTCGACCTCCGACAGCTGTCCAGCTGGACGCCTGACGTCCGCTACGCCGAACGTCCAGCTGGACACCGCTCGCTCTTGGGCGTGCGTGTCCAGGCCGACGCCGGAAGTGGTGAGCGCACCCGCCACGTCCAAGAAGAAGCCCGCGGCGAAGAAGTGCCGCACGGTCACGAAGAAGGTCAAGGGCAAGAAGCGCCGGGTCAAGGTCTGCACGCCGGTCAAGAAGAAGCCGACCGCGAAGAAGACGACGCCGACGAAGCCGTCGTTCGTGCTCGCACCGGTTCCGCCGCCTCGCGTGCCGCCGGCGCCCGAGCTGCCGCCCTCGACCGCGACCCCGATCGACCCCGAGCCGCCGGCGCCTGAGCCGCCTGGTCCGACCCCACCCGAGTCGATGGCGGTCACGGGCCCGCTGACCGTTCGGCAGGCGGAGCGGCTGGTCTGGCGCGCCGGTACCGGCCCCCGGCCGGGCCAGGTCGCTGCGCTCACCGGCATCGACGCGGGCCAGGCGGTGCGCTCGTTCACACGCCCCGGCACGCTGAGCTACAGCGGGCCGGCCGGCAGCAACGGCCTGTTCCCGTTCACGCCGCTGCACACATGGGGGCACGACCACTGCGTCTGGCTCGACAAGATGGTCCGCTGCGACCAGCCGCTCGTCGAGCGGATGACGCTCGTCTTCCACGACTGGTTCGCGACCAAGCGCAGTTCGATTGACGCGGTCTTCGCGCAAGACCAGATCCAGCTCTTCCGTGACCACAACCTCGGGACGTTCGACAACCTGCTGACGCGGGTGACCAAGGACCCGGCGATGCTGCTCTGGCTCGACGGGATCCAGAACACCAAGAACAACCCGAACGAGAACTACGCCCGGGAGGTGATGGAGCTGTTCACGCTCGGCGCGGACCGCGGCGCCTACACCGAGGCCGACATCCGCGAGGCGGCGAAGGCACTGACCGGCTGGCGCGCCGATTGGGACAACATCTTCGGCGGCTGGAAGAACTTCCGCTACGACTCGAACCGCCACAAGACCGGCAACAAGACGATCTTCGGCAACACCGGCGACTTCGACTGGCAGGACATGGTTCGCCTGTGCGTCGAGCACCCGCTGCACGCCTCGTTCTTCTGCACGAAGCTGTGGTCCTACTTCGTCCCCGAGCGGCCGAGCGACGAGACGCTCGCCTACCTGACCGGCATCTACACGAGCTCGGGACGGCAGATCCGGCCGGTGCTCGAGGCGATCCTGCAGCACCCGGCCTGCCTCGACGGCCCGCGGATGGTCATGCCGCCGGTGATCCAGGCGGCCGGGATGATGCGGACGACCGGCGGCCGCGTCGCCAGCGACGCCTGGGTCTGGGTCGGCGAGATGGCCGGCCAACGGCTCTACGAGCCGCCGAACGTCGCCGGCTGGGACGACACGCGCTGGCTCGACACGTCCCGCGTGCGCGGCCGCTGGTACCAGGCGGTCTACGCGATGGAGGAGCAGCACGTCGACCCCTGGCCGCCCGGCGGCTCGACCTACGACCCCAGCGAGACCTCTCAGCAGGCACTGTCCGCCGCACTCAGCTTCCTCGGCTCGCCGACGATCACCGAGGAGACGCGGACGCGGCTGCTGCAGTTCGGCGACGAGGTCGCCGCGCTGGCGACCTCGAACTGGATGAAGTCGCCGTACCGAGCGATGCGCCAGAACGCGCTGCGCCTGCTGATCCTGACCTCGCCCGATTACACGACCTGCTGAGAGAGACCGAGCGATGAAAGCAAAGAGCTGTAGCGACTTCTGCCGGACGCAGGCCGCGTACGCGGGCAACGGGCTGCCGTCGATCGAGCCGGGGATGCCCGATCCGGCCGGCACCGGCCTCGACCGGCGGGGGTTCCTGCTCCGCAGCACCGGTCTAGCGCTGTCGGTCTACGGCGGCATGGGGCTCGGCCCCGGCGCCTACGAGGAGGCGATCGCCTCGGCGTCGGGAGGCGGCCAGCGCGTGCTCATCAGCGTCTTCCTGCCGGGCGGCCTGGACGCGCTCTCGTTCCTGGCGCCGGTCGCCGACCCGGTCTACCAGTCGGCGCGGCCGACCCTCAAGCTCGCGGCCAACCCGGCGCACACGTTCGCCGACGACAGCCGCCTGCAGTGGCACCCCGATGCGCTGCCCTTCAAGGCGCTGCACGAGGCGGGGAAGATGGCCGTCTTCCCGGCGATCGGCTACTCCGACGCCAACCAGTCGCACTTCACGAGCCGCCACTTCTGGGAGACCGGCTCGCTCGACTTCAACGCCAACCGTGGCTGGCTCGGGCGCTACCTCGACATCGCCGGCGACGCCGAGAACCCGCTCCAAGGCCTGTCGCTCGGCTGGACGCTGTCGCCGGCGCTGGCGACCGGCGAGATGCCGGTCGCCTCGTTCTCGCGGCCGACCGACTACGAGTTCTGGGCGCACGGGCTAGGTTCGCCGGTCAGCGACAAGCTGTTCGACGTCTACGGGGCGCTCGGCCAGGGGGCGACGTCCGACCCGGCGCTCGCGACTGCGCGCCGGGTGGCGCGGCACACCGACAGCGTGCGCCGTTCGATGGCGCCGCTCGTCGACGCGACGATCCAGAGCCAGGCGACCTACCCGGCCGGTGAGCTCTTCCCAGAGCAGCTCGCGGCGCTCGCCGAGATGCTCGAGCGCGGGCTTCCGATCCGCTGCGTCGCGATCGAGGGACACGGCGGCTACGACACGCACTCCGGTCAGGCGGCGACGCTCGCCTCGAACCTCGAGGTCACGGCGGCCAGCATCGCCGCCTTCCAGCAGGACCTCGAGGCACGCGGCCTCGCCGACCGCGTGCTGATCCAGGTCTGGTCGGAGTTCGGGCGCCGCGTCAACGAGAACGGCGGCGGCACCGACCACGGCGCAGCAGGCACGGCGCTGCTGATCGGCACCCAGGTGCAGCGCCAGGTCGTCGGTGAATGGCCCGGCCTCACGAGCCTCGACGAGGACGACAACATGCTGCACACGAGCGATTTCCGCGTGATGTACGCGGCGATCATCGATCAGTGGCTGAACGCAGACGCCGCGGCGATCATCCCCGGGGCGGACGGCATGACGCTTCCCACGCTCCTCGCCGCCTGAGCGTCGGCTACCCAGACCAACGGAGGCGTTTGCGCAGCGCAAACGCCGACGTCGTTAGCGCTCGTGCGCGGGGCGGTAGGCGTCGTCGTCCGCGTGCTGCTCGTAGAACCGGACCATCGCCGGCGCGTAGTCCTCGAAGCGTGGGCAGCTGACGCCGGCGCGGCCGAGGATCTCCGTCGCTCGGCTGACGTCGTAGACGACGGGGTGACGGAGGTAGCGCAGCGACTCCGACGGGACGCCGTTCGCGAGCCTGCGGGCGAGCTTGAGGCGCAGGATCTCCGCGGCCGGGCCGATCGGGATCGTCACGTTCGGCTCGGCTCCGAGGTGCTCGCGCATCAGCACGTGCTGCATGTGCACCGCGTCGATCGGGTCGGGGTCGACGAGGTGGAGCGTCTCGCCGGCCGAGGACGGCTCGCGCATGCCCGCGAGGATCGCTTCGATCACGAAGTCGACCGGGACGACGTTCATCAGCGCGCCGGTTTTGCCCCACTGCGCGCGCAGCGGCCCGGAGCCGGCGTCCATCGCGCGCAGCAGGTAGTACGGCCCGTCGAACTTCTGCGTCTCGCCGGTCCGTGAATCGCCGACGACGATCCCGGGCCGGTAGATCGTCGTCGGTATCTCGTCCATCGACGCACGGACGAGCACCTCGGCGGCGAACTTCGTCGACTCGTAGTGGTTCTTGTGGCGCTGGCCTTCGGCGAGCTCGCTCTCCATCACCCGGCCGGACCGAAGCCCGGCGACGTAGGCGGTCGAGATGTAGTGGTGGCGCTCGAGGCCCGGCGCCGCGCGGCACAGGGCGAGGATGTGGTCGGTCCCGTCGACGTTGACCTTCTCGGCGAGCTCGGCGCCGACCGCGAGGTCGTAGATCGCTGCCAGGTGGACGACGGAGCGGAGCTCGGCCGCGAGCGCGTCGTACTCGCCGCGCCCGAGCCCGAGCAGCGGGTCGGTGATGTCGCCGGCGAGCAGCTCGACGCCGTCCGGAGCGAGCTGGTGGGCGCGCTCGATCATCCGCGGTTCGACGAGCGCCACGATCCGGGCGTCCGGCTCCTGGTCGCGGAGCAACGGCAGCAGCCTGCCTGCGAGGAAACCGGGGAAGCCGGTGATCAGGATCGTGCCGTCGGACATGCCGCGAACGCTACTCCGCGAACCGCCGGGGCGGCTTCGCGGGCCGCGGGCGGCGACCTGCGACAACCGCCCGCCTCTCCGCGTACCCTGTCCGGCTCGATGCGTCCGTTGCGCCTGATCGCCGCCATGCTCGTCCTGCCTGCAATCGCGGCGCCTGCCGCCGAGGCCGGCTTCTTCAGCGCTTCACCGATCGACGGGCCGAGCGCCGACGTCGTCGCGGTGACCGACCTCGACCTCGCGCGCGACGGTCAGGGAGCGGTTGCCTATCTGCGTAGGGACGGTGGCGTCGCCCGGGCCTTCGTCTCGCGCTACACCGGCGGCAGGTTCCAGTCGCCTCAGCGACTCGACGGCGGGCTCGACAGCGCCTCTTCGCAGGTCGTCGTCGGCGCCGCCGACGGCGGCCGGCTCGCTGCCGCCTACGTCTCCGGCGGCACGCTGTTCGCCGTCGTCTTCGATCCGGCCAGCGGCTCCTGGGGCGCGGTGCAGCCGATCGCGGCCGGCGCCTCGAACCCGTCGCTCGATCTCTCGATCCACGGCGCCGGCTTTTTGACGTTCACGCTCGCGGGCGACGTTCGCGCGGCCCGGCTCGAGCGAACCGGCAATCAGTTCACCCTGATCGGCGCGGTCCTCGATCTCGACCCGGCACAGACCGCGGGCGAGGGGAGCGGTCGCTCCCGCGTTGCGATCGGCGCCGACTCGACGGCCGTCTGCGTCTGGGGCGAGAACGGGAAGGTGGTCGCGCGGCGGCTGTACCGGACCAGCATCTCCGCGGCTCCCGCCGACCTCGGCCTCGCCGACCTCGACGGCCGGCCCGGGCTCGCGGCCGATCTCCCCGACGTCTCGATCGAGGACGATTCGAGCTTCGCGCAGGTCGTCTTCCGTCAGCCGTTCGCCGGCGACACCGGCCCGCAGACGCGAGCGATCGCGCGCAGGCTGCGTGGCTCCGCAGTCGATCCGGGCGTCGTCGTCGACGGCTCGGCGTGGGGTGGGGCGGGCGTTGCCGGCGTCGACACCGACCTCAACGGGCGCGGCGACGGCGGTGCCGCGGTGCTGCTCGAGGACGGCACGGCGATCGGCGCGGTTCTCAAGGACAACAAGTTCTCGGCTGGCGTCGTGCTCGGCTCGGGACTGCCCTCGGGGCCGGCCGCGCGGATCGCGTCATCGGAGACCACGCAGCGGGTCGTCAGCTGGATCTCACCCCAGGACGGCAGTGTCCGCAGCCGTTTCTACGACGATCGCCAAGACACCCGGAGCGTCCCCGCGCCCGGGCCCGAGACGATCGTCAGCGATCCCGCGCTCGGCCCGGTCGACCCGGCCGCGGGGCTCGAAGCCTCCGCTAACCGCGTCGGTGACTTCATGACCGCGTTCGTCCAGGGAGCGGGTGATGCACGCACGCTCGTGTTCGCGGCCTACGACCGCGCGCCGGTCGCGTTCTCCGTCTACACGAGCTCGGCGTGGCGGAATCCGGCCAGAGCGCCGCTGACGTGGGCGCCGTCGACGGAGCTCAACGGCGGCGCCACCTACATCGTTCAGATCGATGGCCGTGAAGTCGGGCGCACTACTCAGACGTCGTTCACGATCCCGCCCGCGGCTCTCGTCAGCGACGGCGTCCGGACGTGGCGCGTAGTCGCGGTCGACCAGCGCGGACAGCAGACATCGACGCCGGTGCGGTCCCTGCGCCTCGACTCGGTCGCTCCGGTCCCGGCGATCGCGGTTACCAAGGGCAAGCGAAGCTACGTCGCGACGGTGAAGGCATCGGACGTCCTGCCGCCGTCTGGACGGGCATCCGGCGTGGCGACGGTGACCGTGAAGCTCGGCAGCGGCGGCGTCGCGACACCGTCGAAGGTGCTGCGGATCGCCCGCGGTAAGAAGAAGCGCACGGTGATCGTCGTCGCCCAGGCGACAGACAAGGCGGGGAACGCCGCGCAGGTGACCCGCGAGGTCGTCGTCCCGAAGCTGCCCAAGGGCGGCCGGTGACCGCCGGTGCCAGCCGGCGGGTCGCCTGTTGAGCTGAGGCCCGCGGCCGCGGGAGCAGGAGGCTGGGAGCCGCTGTTCGAGAGCCTCGCCCCGGAGTCCGAGCCCGCCGGCCCGGCCGGCCTGCCGCGCGTCGTCGCGATCATGGTCGCCTCGGCCGACGGACGTACCACCGTCGACGGCCGCTCGGTCGCGCTCGGGCACCCGGCCGACCGCGATCTCCTGCGCGGACTGAGGGCGCGAGCCGACGCCGTTCTCGTCGGTTCGCGCACGCTCGCCGTCGAGCGCTACGGGGCGCTGCTCGACCGCGAAGCCGCCGAGCAGCGCGTGGCCCGCGGACAGACGCCCCACCCGCTCGTCGCGACGATCTCGCGCGACGGTTCGCTCCCCGCGGGACTCCCGCTGCTGGCCGAACCCGGCGTGCCCGTGCTCGTCTTCGCCGAGAAGAGCGGCGAGCCGCCGGCCGGCACAGCGGCGGCCGTGCGCTTCGAGGAATGCCCCGGCGATCTGTCAGCTGCCTCGGTCAAGCGGCGGCTCGGCGAGCACGGCGCCCGGCTCGTCGCGTTCGAGGGAGGCGCCGGGCTGCTCGGCCTGATGCTCGCCGGCGGTGCTGTCGACGACCTGCTGCTGACGGTCGCGCCGCAGGTGGCCGCAGGGGACGGCAGGCCGATCGTCGCCGCGGCGGCGCTCGCCCTGCCGCTCTCGCTCCGTGCCACGTGGCGCGCCGACGATCACCTGTTCCTGCACTACAGGATCGGTAGTAGGCATTGAACGGCGGCGAGCTCGACCTGCGCGGGCGGACACTGCGCTGGCGCGATGCGCATCCGCTGATCATGGGGATCGTCAACACCGGCGCCGACTCGTTCTCCGACGACGGGACACCGCCGACGACGGCGTCGGCGGTGGAGCTCGGCCTCCGGCTCGCCGCCGACGGCGCCGGCCTGATCGACGTCGGCGGCGAGTCGGGCGTCACCTACAACGCCGAGAGCGACGCCGGAACCGAGCGGGACCGTGTCGTCCCGGTCGTGGCGGAGCTGGCCGCCGCCGGGATCGCGGTCTCGGTCGACACCTACAAGCCGCTCGTCGCCGAGGCAGCGCTCGAAGCCGGCGCGGTCCTGATCAACGACGTCAGCGGCCTGCGCGACCCGCAGCTCGCAACGCTCGCCGCTGCCGCCGGCGCCGGGCTCGTCGTGATGCACACGCGCGCGGCGCCGAAGACCGCCGCCGACCCGGGCTACGACGACGTCGTCGGCGACGTGCTCGCGTTCCTGACCGAGCGACGCGCGCTTGCGCTCGAACTCGGCGTCGACCCACGCGGGCTGCTTGTCGACCCCGGCCCGGACTTCGCGAAGAAGCCGGCCGAGACAATCGCGTGCCTGCGCGCGGCCGGCAGGATCGCCGATCTCGGCAGCCCGTGGCTGGCCGCCGTCTCACGCAAGTACTTCCAGGCGGCGATCGTCCCGCGCCCGCCGCGCGAGCGCGCCGCGATGACACTCGCTGCGGTCGCCCACGCCGCCGATCACGGCGCTGCGGTCGTCCGCGTCCACGACGTCCGCGAGACGGCCGATTTTCTGGCCGCGCGCGACGTGCTCGCCGGAAGGTCGGAGCCGCGGTCGGTCGACAGCGCCGACGAGAGTCTCAAATGGACCCAGCGAAGCGACAGACGTCGCATCTGACGACGACGTCGGTCGTCGCGCCTCGGTCACGCACCTAAGTGCGCTCCCTCAGGCTCCTCGGCCGTCATCGCCGCGTCCGTCGCTTCGCTGGCTATGGTGCACAGCACACCCGTCGCCGGCCGCTGAACCCAACGCGGCCGGAGGCCTACCGGCGTTCACGAAAGGACCCACCGATGCCAGCACTGTCGCGCTCTGCGCTGTCTGCGAGCCCGCTCGCCGACCTTCACCTCCTCGCCGCCGAGCTCGGGCTCGACGGCTACCGCCGGCTGCGCAAGCCGGAGTTGATCGATCGCATCCTCGAGCGGCAGGGCGGGGGTGAGGCCGCCGACGCGCCGGAGGAAGCTTCCGAGGTCGCGGAGAAGGCCGCACGTCCGCGCCGCAGCCGCCGCCGTTCGACCCGTGACGCCGACAGCGGCGACAGCGGTGACGGCGACACCGGACAGGAACCGCAGGGCGGGGACGAGTCCGCGTCCCGTGGCCGCGACGCCGAACCCGATCCCGACCCGGTCGAAGGGCCGGTCAAGATCCAGCCCGGCGGTTCGGCTCTGATCGCCGTCGAAGGCGGAGACGACGTCTACCTCTCGGCAGCGCAGGTGCGCCGCTGCGAGCTCGTCGAAGGCGACCGCGTCAGCGGCCCGGTTCGGGCCGCCCGGCGCTCGGAGCGTCACCCGTCGCTGATACGCGTCGAGCAGATCAACGGCCGGCCGGCCGACGAGGTCGCTGCCGGGACGCCCTACGAGGAGCTCGCCTGCGAGCCGCCGGCGCAGCGTTTCGAGCTGCCCGGCGCGCTCGCGCCCGTTGCCGAGGTCGCGCCGATCGGCCGTGGTTCGCGCGTCACCGTGACCGGCCCCGCGTTCGCCGGCAAGAGCACGATGCTGCGGCAGCTCGCCGAAGCGCTCGGCGCTGCCGAGGGCCTCGACCTGGCCGTCGTACTTGCGGGCTCACGCCCGGAGGAGCGCGGCGCCTGGGTCGCTGCCGGCATCGAGCCGCAGGCGGTTGTGGCTCTACCCGCGGCGCCGGATGCGCGTGCCCGGGCCGTTGAGACCGCCGTCGACGCCGGCCGTCGCAAGGCTGCGCGCGGTGATGATGCCGCCGTGCTGATCGACAGCCTCGACGGCCTCGACCGCGGCGTCGCGCGGCGCGCCCTCGGCGCTGCCCGCAATATCACGGGCGGCGGCTCGCTGACCGTGATTGCCACGGCATCGGCGCCGGTCGGCGGCGAGACCGCCATCATCGCGCTTCAGCGCGGCGAGGCCGGACCGTCGGTCGATCGCGCGGCGAGCGGCGCCTACGCAGCCGAGCTGCTGTAGGACACGCGGGCCCAGGTCGGCTCCGGTGCGAGCTCGACGGGCTCGCGGCCACGATCCGGCTGGACGTAGACGAAGGTCGAGCTGTCGGCGTCGAATGCGACGTCGAGCTCGCCCTCTCGTACGCGCTGGTCGAGCCAGGCGGAGCGGAATACCAGCCGGCGCAGCCAGTGGACGAGCGAGCGGTCGCTCGGCCCGACGAGCTCGGGCCAGCAGTCGTTGACGTGCTCGCCGAGCTTCGAGGAGGGGTTGGCGATCTCACCGTTGACGGCGAGCGTGACGAGGTCCTCGAGCTCGGTCTCGTCGAGCCGTCCGCGGACGAAGCCGAGCCGCATCGCCGCCTGCTCACAGCGCTCGCGGAAGTCGCGTTCGTTGAAGGTGAAGCGGAGCTCTCCGTATTCGAGGACGAAGTCCTCGCCGCTGTCGTAGTTGCCTCTGCGGGCGTGCGCGTCGTTCATGGATGGCTGTTGGTCACGGGCGAGCCCTTGGCGGCTCGATCAGATGCCGACGTCGTGTCGGCTCTGCTCCCCGTGTCGTCGGCATCCTAGGCTCGAATCCTTCGCGGAGGGGAGGGATGCGAGCGATCTTGCACGCCGCCGGTGTCTGTGGTTGCTGGCCGACGTGAGTTCGCCAGGAGCATCGCGTGATCCTGCCGCCGAGGCGAATGCTGCAACGCGGGCTGCGGCGGCTTCGTGTTCGTCATCGGACGCTCCAACCGGCCGAGGGGGGAGAGATCGCGGCCGCGCCCGCCTATTCACGGCATGCGAACCGAGACCAGGCCAACAGTCCTCATCGCCGAGGACCGCGAGGACACGCGAGCGCTGCTCGCCGCCGAACTGAGCGCCGACGGCTACGACGTGATCGCGTGCGGCACGGTCGCGTCGGCCCGGCAGTCGGTGGCGACGGTGTTCCCGGACATCGTCGTGACCGAGAGCGTGTTGCCGGACGGCTCCGGCCTCGACCTCGTTCGCGTCGTGCGCGGCGGTGGCGGCGCCGCCGACCCCGAGCTCCCGATCGTCGTGCTCAGTACCCGTTGCACAGAGAGCGACCGCGTCAGGGCGTTCGAATCCGGAGCCGACGACTTCGTCGCGAAGCCGTTCTCCTACCGCGAGCTGCGTGGGCGGATCCAGGCGATCCTGCGCCGGCGCGAAGGCGGCAACCGCCGTCGCCCGCTCCGCGTCGGCGAGCTCGAGCTCGACCCGCTCCGGCGCGAGGTTCGCTACGGCGACATCCCGCTGACGCTCACGCAACGGGAGTTCGCGCTGCTCGAGCAGCTCGCGTCGCAGCCGATGCGCGTGTTCACCAAGGACGAGCTGATGCGCACGATCTGGGGCTACCGGGGGCCGGAGGGCGTTCAGACGAGGACGCTGGACAGCCACGCGTGCCGGCTCCGGGCGAAGCTGACAGGCGCCGGCGCACCGGTGCTCGTCGACAACATCTGGGGCGTCGGGTACCGGCTCCGCGATCCGGCCGCCGAAGAGGCGGTCGTGTGACACCGGGACGGCGGGCGGTGCTGCTCGGCGGTTGTGCGCTGCTGCTCGGCGGCCTCTCCGCCGCCGACGTCTCGCGTGAACGCGCCGAGATCCACAGGGCTGTCGGTGATCCGGTGCCGGTCGTTGTCGCGACCGCCGCCATTCGCGCCGGCGACGAGCTAACGGTGCGCAGGCTCGGCATCCGCCAGGTGCCGCGCCGGTACGCCCCGCAGCACCGCTACGAGGATCCGGCGGCGCTCGATGGCCTCGCGGCGGCGACCGACGTCCCCGCCGGGGCCGACCTTCAGCAGTCGTCGGTCGACGACGGCCGCGGGCGGGGCGCCGCGCTCCGTCAGGGCGAGCGGGTCTTCCCGATCGCCGGCCTCGGCGATGCCCGGCTGGTCGTGCCCGGGGCACGGGTCGACGTGCTGGTCACATGGGAGGGTGCCGCCGGAGCCCGGCTCGTGCTCGCCGGCGCGGAGGTGCTGTCGTCGAAGGCGCTGCCGGGCGAAACCGACGGGGCTCAGCTCCGCGTCGAGGCGAGCCTGCGAGTCGGTGCTCGTCAACTGCGCGTTCTCGCCGACGCCGCCGACCGCGCCCGAGCCGTCCGCCTGATCGCCCGGCCGGCCGGCTGACAGCGCGCGTTCATCGGTTGCACGACGGCACGGCCCGCTCTAGCCTTCAGCGCTCCCGAATCCGGCCAGGCGTCCAGAGACGTTGTCCAGATGTCGTCCAACGCGGTGTCGGAACCGTTCAACTCCCGTTGAGCCGAGTCGATACCCGGTGTAGAGGACTCCATGCGTACCCATACCCGTTTCCTGCTCCTGTCAATCCTTTCGGCGCTGATCGCCGCCACCGCGGCTCAGACCGCGGCTGCCGCGACCAAGTACCCGGAGATCACGAGCATCTCGCCGCGCGCGCTGCAGGTCGGGGAGAAGCTGACGATCCGCGGCAAGAACTTCCGCCCGGGCGCGCTCAAGACGACGGTCGCCTTCTACCGCTCCAAGTTCCCGGTCGTGTTCATCAAGGCCGAGACGGCGACGAAGACGAAGCTGACCGTCATCGTCAGCGCGAAGGTCCTCACGCTATTCAAGGACGACGCGACGCAGCCGCGGCTGATCCGCCTGCGGATCCTGACCAGCAAGTTCGGCAAGAAGTGGACGCCCAACTCGCGCTCGGTGACGATCGACCCGATCCTCAAGGAGGTGCCGGTCGGCGGCGGCACGGGCCCCTCGGATGCCAATCCCGCAGCCGCCCAGCTCACATGCGAGCAGAAGGCCGCGGTCTTCCCCGGTAACGACGAGGACAACGACAAGGTCGACAACCTCCGCGAGCGCACGTACGGGATGAACCCCTGCGCCAACGACAGCGACGGTGACGGCGTCAGCGACGGCTTCGAGGTCTGGTCGGCGGTTGCGCTCAACGGCAGCTACCGATCCAGCACGCCGGAGCTCCCGGTCGATGCCTTCAACGGCCGCGCACCGTGGCCGAACCCGCTCAACAAGGACGACGCCGACAAGGACTTCGACGGCGACACCCTCACGCAGCGCCAGGAGTACTCGCTCTGGGTCGCCGGCGGCTCCCCGTTCCCGGCCTTCAACTACCTCGACGGCCTGCAGCGGACGACCGGCGACGCCGACATCGGCGGCAACATCGCCTACGACCTCGACGGCAACGGCAAGTGGACCGACGACGAACGCGACTTCGACGGCGATGGCCTCTCGAACGCGATCGAGTTCAACATCACCGGTCAGCAGAAGTGGTGGGACAAGGTCAAGTGGCCGAAGCCGCGGTCCTCGGGCGAGACGATCAACGAACTGCCCTACGACTGGCGCTTGTTCAACGATGTCGACGCCACGGTCGCCGACACCGACGGTGACGGCGTCTTCGACGGCCGCGACGACCAGGACAACGACGGCTGGTCGAACTTCATCGAGATGCAGCGCGGCCGCGTCGGCTACCTGAAGACGGGGCTCCGCGTCCATCCGTACAACCCGTGCCTGCCGTACCTGTACGCGATGACCTGCATCCGCCGCGGCAAGCTCGCCGAGAAGGCGGCGCCGCCGTACGACGGCGACGACACGACCGCCCCGACGGTGCTCTCTGTCGCCGACTTCAACGATCCTGACCCGAACGTCAACCTCGCCAACGCCGACTACATCGTCGTCCGCTGGCCGTGGGACGCGTCCAACGGCAGCGTCTACACCGACGCCGACCACCCGCGCATCGACACGAAGTGGCCGCTGCGCCGCACCGGCAAGCAGGACTGACCGCCTGAGGCGGCAGCGTCCGCGATCAGACATCCCGGGGGGCGAGTTCTCCGGGCCGGCGCCCTATCAAGGGCATGGATCCGGCCCGTGAACCCGCCCCCTCGGTCGTCCGCCAGCTCGAGGAGCTGGCCGGACGCCTCCACCGCCGCCTGATCGCCGAGGCATCGGAGGCGACAGCCAGCTCCGATCGCGACGAGCGGATCGGCGAGCTGATATCGCGCGCTGCGCCGCTGCTGGACGCGGCGGGACGGGCACGCCTCCACGAGGCGATCGACCGGCTCGCTTGTGGGCTCGGTCCGCTCGAGCCGCTGCTCGCCGACCCCGAGGTCGACGAGATCCTCGTCATGGGAACCGCTCCGGTCTTCGTCGAGCGTTGCGGACGCCTCGCCCCGGCCGGCGTCCGCTTTGCCGACGAGGCGACTCTGCGCGGCGCGATCGACCGGATCCTCGGGCCGGCCGGGCGCCGGGTCGACGAGTCCTCGCCGTTCTGTGATGCCAGGCTTCCCGACGGGTCACGCGTCAACGTGGTCATCCCGCCGCTCGCCGTCGACGGCCCCGTTCTGACGATCCGCCGCTTCCGCTCGGGCGGGCTGACGGCCAAGGACCTCGAGAGCAGCGGCACGTGGCCGCCGCGGATCGGTGCCCTGCTCGCCGAGGCGATCCGGTCGCGGGCGAACGTTCTCGTCAGCGGCGGGACCGGCTCCGGCAAGACGACGACGCTCGGCGCGCTGGCCGGGCTGGCCGACCCGGCGGAGCGGCTCGTCGTGATCGAGGACACGACCGAGCTGAAGATCCTCCAGCCGCACCTGGCCCGGCTGGAAGCGCGGCCGCCGAACCTCGAAGGCGGGGGAGCGGTGACGATCCGCGATCTCGTCCGCAACGCGCTGCGGATGCGTCCTGACCGGATCATCGTCGGCGAGGTTCGCGGTGGCGAGGCGCTCGACATGGTCATGGCGATGAGCACCGGCCACGACGGCTGTCTTTCGACGATCCACGCGTCATCTCCGCAGGCCGCGCTTGGACGTCTCGAGGCGCTCTGTCTGATGTCCGGCGTCGATCTGCCGCACGCCGCCATCGCGAGCCTGATCGTGGACGGGCTCGACCTGATCGTCCACCAGGAGCGCGGGCCGGACGGGCGGCGGCGCGTGGCCCGAATCGCGCATGTCGTGAGCGGCCCGGACGGGCCGGTCGCGGTCGACGTCACCGGCGGCCGGCTGCCGGAGCTGGGCCGGTGAGCGCTGCGGCGCCGCTGGCGGCCGCATCGGCGATCGCCGGTGTGTTCGCGCTCTGGGATGCCGTACCGGGGATCGACGCGTGGAGGGAGCGCACGTTCGCTCTTTGGGTCGCCGGCCCGGGGGCCGGTGCTCCTGATGACCGCCGCCTTGCGCGCGTCGGCGCCGTCGCGGCCGGGGCGGCGGGGGTGCTTCTGTCGGGCCTCGTCGCGGGGCTGCTGCTCGCCGCCGTCGCGCCGGCCGTCGCCAAGGCGGTCCGCCGGGCGCGCGAGCAGCGAAGCCGGCGCGCGCTTGCGGCGGGAGTGCCGCTCGCCGCTCGCTCGCTGGCCGACGCGCTCGGCGCCGGCCACGCGGTCACCGGTGCGCTCGCCGTGGCCGAGAGCGGCGTGCCCGGTCCCGCCGGAAGGCGGCTGGCCGCGGCCGCGGAGGCGGTAGCGGTCGGGGCGCCGGTAGAGGCCGCTCTGGAGGCGATGAGGAAGGAGGGCGATGACCCGGCGTGGGATTCGCTTGTCTCGGCGATCCTTCTGCAGCGGACGATCGGCGGCGACCTGCCGGCGCTGCTGCGGACGCTCGCGGCCGCCGCCGAGGCGTCGTCACGAAGCGAGGCTGCCGCCCGCGCGACGCTCGCCCAGGCGATGGCGACCGCGCGGCTGATCGGCGCCCTGCCTGCGGTCGTGGCCGTCCTGATCGAGCTGCTCGGACCTGGGACCTTCGCCTCGGTCCTGGGCGAACCCGTCCCGTTGGCGTTGCTTGTGGTGTCCGCTGCGCTCGGCCTGTTGGCGGCCGCATTGCTGACGAGCCTCGCGCGCTCGGCAGGCCGATGACCGCTGTCCTGCTCGCAGCCGCCGCCGGTGTGTTGGCGGCTCTCGCGGCCGGTGACCTGCTCGGGCTCGTCGGCGCTCGGCAGCTGAGGAGCACGGTGCAGAGTCGGCCGCTCGGTCGTCTCGGTGCACCCGCGGCCGCTGTCGGGCGCCTGATCGGGGCTCCGCCGCCGCCACCGGAGATGCGGGCGATGCTGGCTGCCGCAGGTCTCCCGGCCAGGGTTACGGCCGTCGACGTGATGGCGACGAAGGCGGGCGCGGCAGCTCTCAGCGCGGTCACAGCCCTTGCTGCGTCCGGGCATCCCAGCCGGCGCGCAGCCATCTTCGTGGCTGCCGCCGCGCTCGCGGGTTTCCGTGCGCCCGACATCTGGCTGCGCCGGCGTGCCTCGCGGCGCGCGCACGACGCGCTGCTCGAGCTGCCGTCGGCGCTCGACCTGCTCCGCGTCGCCGTCGGAGCCGGCCTGTCGCCGGCGCGAGCTCTCGCCGAGGTCGGTGAGCGCTCGCGCGGGATGGTCGCGGCCGAGCTCCGCGCGCTCTCCGCCGCGATCGCGCTCGGCGAGTCGCGCGAGCGCGCGTACACGCGACTGGCCGAGCGTCTGCGCTGCCCGCCCGTCGCTGCGTTGACGGCGGCGCTTGCGCGAGCGGAGCGGCATGGCACACCGCTCGCCCCGGCTCTCGCCGCACTCGCGATCGACGTGCGCTCAGCTCGCTCGATCCATCTCGAGGAGAACGCCGCCCGCGCGGTACCGCGGATGCAGCTGGTGATCGCGCTCGTCCTCGTGCCGTCGGTGCTCGCGCTGTTCGCCGCCGTTCTGATCAGCCGCATCTGACCGGCGAGCTGCACGGGATCTTGCGCTCGGACTATCCGGTCCCACGCTCTCCCACGCGGTCGATCCCTTGCGCCACAAGGGATCGACCGTGCTCGGAGTGGAGTAGCAGGAGGCTCGGTGGAAAAAAGTGGGTCAAGTGGGTTGCATTGTGGGCGATAGTGGGATAAGAATCTCTCATCGGGCCGAGGTGGAGAGGCTCCTCCCACTTCTCCACCTCGGCTCCTTGCCTTCTCCGCCGCACTCGTGGACACCTCCTTCACCGGCCAGGCCGACTACACGCTTGACGCGAAGAGCCGCCTCACGGTTCCCGCCAAGTACCGCGAGCACTTCGCCGGTGGCTTCGTCCTCGCCAAGGACATCGAGTCCTGCATCGCGCTCTGGCCGGCCGAGGGCTACGCCGACTTCTGCGAGGCCGCGATTGCCGGAACGCATCCGATGAGCCAGGACGGCCGCAAGATCCGCGCCTACCTCACGGCCAACGCCAACCACGGCGAACTCGACGGCGCAGGACGGACCGCGGTCCAGCCGTTCCTCGCCGAGCACGCCGGCATCGACCGCGACGTCACCGTCGTCGGCGTCGGCGACCACCTGCAGATCTGGAACCGCGAGCGCTGGCGCGCCTACAACGAGCGCCTCGCCGACGACATCACCTCGATCACGCTCAAGTTCGACGAGATCGGACGGAGCGGGTCGTGATCACGATCCCGTACGACATGACCGGCACGCACATCCCAGTCCTCGCCGGCGAGCTCGTCGAAGTCACCGACCCGCAGCCGGGGGAGACGGTGATCGACATGACCTTCGGCGCCGGTGGGCACGCCCGGCTGTTCGCAGACCGGATCGGGCCGGCCGGCACGCTGATCGCGATCGACCGCGATCCCGCGGCGCGGCCGCGGTTCGATGCGTTCGCGGCAGAGGCGGGGTGTTCGACGCGCTTCATCGCCGCGTCGTTCGCCGACGCGCTCGCAGAGCTTTCAGACGAGGGGATCGAGGCGGACGTGATTTACGCCGACTTCGGCATCTCCTCGATGCAGGTCGACACCTACGAGCGCGGGTTCTCCTACAGCTACGACGCGCCGCTCGACATGCGGATGGACCCCGACCAGGAGCTCGACGCGAGCCGGATCGTCGCGACATGGGATGCGACGGCGCTCGCTGCGATCCTGCGCGAGTACGCCGACGAGCGCTTCGCCGGGCCGATCGCGCGGGCGATCGTCGAGGCGCGCGTGCAGACGCCGATCACGACGACCGGCGAGCTCGTGCAGGTCATCACCGCGGCCGTCCCGGCGCGCGCCCGCTTCGCCGGCGGCCATCCCGCGAAGCGCACCTTCCAGGCGCTTCGCATCGCCGTCAACGACGAGCTCGCGCAGATCGACGCCGCGCTTCCGCTCGCATGGGGCCTGCTGCGGCCCGGCGGCCGGCTCGCAGGAATCAGCTTCCACAGCGGCGAAGACCGCCGCATCAAACGGTTTCTGGTGCAGCAGGCCGAAGGCTGCACCTGCCCACCGCAACTGCCCGTGTGTGTCTGCGGAAACACCCCGGAGGCCGAGGTCCTTACCCGTAGGGCGATCGCGCCGACCGCCGGTGAGGTCGCATCCAACCCCAGATCCGCGTCGGCGCGCCTGAGGGCCGCCCGCAAGCTCGACCAGGAGACACTCTGATGCCCACGATCGCAGTCCCCGCAGGCGGCCGTCGTCGCACCCGGATCGCATCGCCGCGTCCGCGCCGGGCATCCGGCAACGTGGTGCCGCGCCGCCGGGCGACCGACACGCGGTCCACCGACCGGCCGTTGATCGAGCGCCTGCGTGACGCGACGGCCGCGCTCAACGGCTCGCGCCTGCTCGACACGATCATCTACCGGCGGCTCTGGATCCCAGGACTGGCCGTGGCCCTGATCGGGATCGTCTTCATCCAGGTCGTCACGCTGCGGCTCAACGCAGACATCGGCCGCACGGTCGATCGCTCGGTCCTGCTCGAGCGGCAGAACACGGCGCTCTCGACCGACGTCTCGCGGCTCGAGTCGGTCGACCGGCTCGGGAAGGCCGTCGCGGAGATGGGGATGGTCGATCCGGCGCCCGGCTCGACCAGGTACCTGCGCGCCGACGGGACCGTCGTCGTGACCGACGACGCCGGTGACCAGCAGACCGCGCCGACGGTCTCCGCACAGGCCGTGCCTGCTGCAGCTACCCCCGCCCAGGCCGCTCCGGCGCAGAGCGCTCCGGTAGAGAGCGCGCCCGCGCAGGCCGCGCCCGCGCAGGCCGCGCCTGCTGAGGCCGCGCCGGCTCAGACCGCGCCGGCGCCGGCGCAGACCGCCCCGGCACCGGCGCCCGCGCAGGCGACAGCGCCCGCGCCCGCTGCACCGACCGCCGCACAGGCCGGCGGCGCGACCGCCGCGCCGATCGCTCCGGCCGCTGCGGTAGGTGTTCGCTGACGCATGACGCCCACGCTGATCCAGCGCCGCATCGGTTTCCTCTTCGCGCTCTTCCTGCTGCTGATGGTGATCGCCGGCGGCCGGGCGCTGCAGCTCGCTCTGTTTCAGGGCTCGCGGCTCGCCGACGCCGCAACCAGCCAGCAGCGGCAGGACCTGAAGGTGCCGGCGGCGCGCGGGACGATCAGCGACCGCAGCGGCGTCGCCCTCGCCGTCGCAGAAGCCGCCGACGACGTCTCGGCGACGCCTTACCTCGTCGAAGACCCGCGCAGCGCCGCGCGGGCCATCGCGCCGCTACTCGGGCGGCCCGAGAGCGAGGTGCTCGACCAGCTGAGCCGGCGTGACACCGGCTTCGTCTACCTGGCGCGCTCGCTGCCGGCCTCCCGCGCGGAGAAGATCCGCGAGCTCGGCATCGCCGGGATCGACCTGGCGGCGACCCAGCGGCGCGTCTACCCGCGCGGGTTCTCGGCCTCGCAGCTGCTCGGTTTCGTCAACGCCGACGGCAAGGGCGCGGCCGGCCTCGAGTACGGCCTCGACAGCACGCTCAGGGGGCGCGACGGGATGCGGCGGATCGTGCGCGACGGCGTCGGCGACGACATCACCGTCCGCGACGTGGCACCGGCGCGGCCGGGACGCGGCGTGCAGCTCACGATCGACGCCGCGATCCAGGCGCAGGCGGAGAAGGTCCTGCGCGATGTCGGAAGCACCTACCGGCCGAAGGGCGCAACGGCGATCGTCACCGACCCGCAGAGCGGAGAGGTGCTGGCGCTCGCGAACTGGCCCCAGATCGACGCGAACCACCCCGGCCGCTCGCCTGCGTGGGCGAACACCAACCGCGCCGTGTCGTTCACGTACGAGCCTGGCTCGACGTTCAAGTCGTTCACGGTCGCGGCCGCGCTCGAGGAGGGCGAGGTCACGCCTGACACGTCGTTCAACCTCGCGCCGACGCTGACGCTCTACGACCGGACGCTGCACAACAACGAGGACCGGGGCTGGGCGACGATGACGACCGCCGACATCCTCGCCAAGTCCGACAACGTCGGCGCCGCGACGATCGGGATCAAGCTCGGGAAGGAGCGGTTCGACCGTTGGACCCGGCGCTTCGGCTTCGGCCGCCCGACCGGCGTTCAGCTCCCCGGAGAGGAGCGCGGGATCGTGATGCCGGTCGAGAAGTACTCCGGCACCTCGATGCTCAACCTGCCGCTCGGCCAGGGCCAGTCGGTCACGCCGATGCAGATGATGGCCGCGTACGGCGCAATCGCCAACGGCGGCGTCCTGCGCAGGCCGCAGGTCGTGCGTGCCGTCGGTGGCAAGCGAGTCGCCGCCGGCGCCGGCCGGCGCGTGATCTCCGAGCGAACCTCCGCACAGATCCGGACGATGCTCGAGGGCGTGCTCGCCGAGGGTGGCACGGCTGCCGCCGTCAAGGTCAAGGGCTTCAAGCTCGCGGGGAAGACCGGCACCGCAAACAAGATCGAACCGGACGGGACCTACTCGGAGTCCAAGTACGTCGCCTCGTTCGTCGGCTTCGCACCGGCCGAGAGCCCGAAGCTGCTGATCTCGGTCGTCGTCGACGAGCCGAGCCAGGGCTCGATCTACGGCGGCGCGATCGCCGCACCCGCGTTTGGCCGGATCGCTGAATACGCGCTCCAGTACCTCCGCATTCCGCCGTCCTGAGGCGTGCTCGGGGCGCTCGTCCACGCTCGCGGCGTCCTCGGCCGCTCGCCTACCGCTGGTAGGCGTCGCTCCCTGCGTCCTTGCGAGCGTGGACGATCGCTCCCTCGGGCCTTGGTAGACGCTCCGGGCCGTCGCGGCGGGTTGGTCCCACACCGCGACACCCCGCGTCGCTTTGTGGGACCACCGTCGGGGTGGCGGGGCGTTGGTCCCACACGGCGACACGCCGCGTCGTCTTGTGGGACCACCGTCGGGGTGGCGGGGCGTTGGTCCCACACGGCGACACGCCGCGTCGCTTTGTGGGACCACCGTCGGGGCGGCGGGGCGTTGGTCCCACACGGCGACACGCCGCGTCGTTCTGTGGGATCACCGTCGGGGTGGCGTCGCTCCCTCGAGCCGGTGGTCGAGGCTCCGATCGGTCGCGTAGCGTTGCGTCCGTGCGCCTGAGTGAACTTTTCGGCACGGTGCCGGTCGACATGGAGGTCGGGGCGCTTGCGTTCGACAACCGCGAGGTTCGGCCGGGGACGGTGTTCTTCTGCGTGCCGGGGCACACGCGGGACGGTCATGATTTCGCCGCGGACGCCGTCGCCGCTGGGGCCGTGGCGCTGGTCGTCGAGCGTCCGCTTGGCCTCGGTGTGCCGGAGGTCGTGGTCGACGACGTGCGCGCGGCGATGGCGCCCGCTGCCGCGAAGTTCGCGGGCGATCCGACCGCGCGGCTGAGAATGGTCGGTATCACCGGCACGGCGGGGAAGACGTCGAGCAGCTACCTCGCGGCCTCGTTGCTCGCTGCCGACAGCTCGGCCCCGGGCTGCGGGCTCGTCGGCACGGTGGCGACGCGGATCGCGGGCGTCGAGCGGCCGGCGGTCCGGACGACGCCGGAGGCGATCGCGCTCCAACAGGACTTCGCGGCGATGCTCGACGGTGGCGACCGGGCCTGCGTGATGGAGGTCTCGTCGCACGCGCTCGTGCTCCACCGGGCCGACGCGATCCACTGGGACGTCGCCGCGTTCACCAACCTCGGCCACGACCACCTCGATTTCCACGCGGACATGGAGGACTACTTCGAGGCCAAGAAGCGCCTCTTCGCCGCGGCCGCTGCCGAGGGCGCGACCCTGATCGCCTGCGGCGACGACGTCTGGGGCAGGCGGCTCGCATCGGAGTTCCCGGGAACGGTCACAACCGGGCTCGGGGAGGGCAACGACCTGCGCGCGACCGATCTGCGCCCCGATTTCACACGTACGCACTTCCGCGCAGACGGTGCCGAGCACACCGTTCCGCTGCCGGGTCGGTTCAACGTTCAGAACGCGCTCGTGGCGATCGCGATCGCGCGTGCGCTCGGTTTGCCGAGCGACGAGATCGCCGCTCGCCTCGCTCGCGCATCCGGTGTACCGGGCCGCTTCGAGCCGGTCGACGCGGGCCAGGACTTCGGGGTGATCGTCGACTACGCCCACAAGCCGGACGCTGTCGGGGAGGCTCTGCGAGCCGCTCGTGAGATCGCCGTGGGGCGCCGCGTGATCTGCGTGATCGGAGCCGGTGGCGACCGCGACCGCGAGAAGCGCCCGCTGATGGCGGCCGCGGCGGCCGCCGGCGCCGACGAGGTGATCTTGACCAGCGACAACCCGCGCAGCGAGGACCCGGAGCTGATCCTCGACGCGATGGCCGCCGGCGCGCCGCAGGCCGAGCGCGTCAGTGACCGCCGGCTGGCGATCGGGCGCGCCGTCGACCACGCGCAAGCCGGGGACGTCGTGCTGATCGCCGGCAAGGGCCACGAGACCTACCAGGAGCTCGAGAACGGGCGGACCGTCCCGTTTGACGACCGGCTCGTCGCGAGGGAGGCGATCGGTGCGCGGCTGGGACGCTGAGCGGATCGCGGCCGAGATCGGTCCCTCCGCACGTGTCGTCGCCCGGGACTCCGCGGCCGAGGGTCCGGACCACGCGATCATCGACTCGCGCCAGGCGGGGCCGGGCGCGCTGTTCTTCGGCCTCCCGGGCCGCAACGCCGACGGCGGCGAGTTCGCTGCCGAGGTTCTCGCCGCCGGCGCCTGGGGCGCCGTCGTGTCCGAGGCGCACGCGGAGGCTGCGCAGGGAGCCGGCGCACTGATCGCCTGCGCCGACCCGCTCGCCGCGATGCAGCGGCTCGCGACCGCGTGGCGCGACGAGCTCGGCTGCGTGGTGATCGCGATCACGGGCTCGACCGGCAAGACCTCGACCAAGGATCTGACGCGCGCGATGGCCGCCCAGCAGCGGCGCGTGGTCGCGACCTCGCAGAACCTCAACACCGAGATCGGCCTCCCGCTGACGATCCTCGGCGCCGCGCAGGGCACCGAGGTACTGGTGCTCGAGCTGGCGATGCGAGGACGGGGGCAGATCGCCGAGCTGACGGCGATCTGCCGGCCGGACATCGGCGTGATCGTCAACGTCGGCCCGGTCCATCTCGAGCTGCTCGGCACGATCGAGGCGATCGCGGAGACCAAGTGCGAGCTGATCGCCGGCCTCGCCCCTGGGAAGACCGCCGTGCTGCCGGCATCCGAGCCGCTGATCGAGCCCTACTGGCGCGAGGACCTCGAGATCGTGACGTTCGGCCCCGGCGGGGACGTCAGCGAGCTTCCGGACGGGCTGACGATCCGGCCGGACAGCGCGCACATGCGGCTCAACGCGCTGGCCGCGCTCGCCGCCTGCCGTGCGGCCGGAATCGAACCTGCCGGCCTCGTCGAGCCCGAGCTGAGCGCGATGCGGGGCCAACGGATCGCGCTCGCCGGCGGCGTCACCGTCATCGACGACTGCTACAACGCGAATCCGATGTCGATGCGCGCCGCCCTCGACGACCTCGCTGCGTCCGCGCCCGGCAGGTCGGTCGCCGTTCTCGGTGACATGCTCGAGCTCGGCCCCGGTGAGGACGGCTTCCACCGCGCGCTCGGAGAGCAGGCGCGGACGTCCGGTGTCGACGTGCTGATCACCGCCGGCCCCCTCGCCGCTCACGCCACCGCCCCGTTCGGCGGCGACGCGCACC
Organism: Baekduia sp.; assembly: GCA_037045385.1. GTDB lineage: Bacteria > Actinomycetota > Thermoleophilia > Solirubrobacterales > Solirubrobacteraceae > Baekduia. The sequence goes on from JBAOHN010000001.1 coordinate 184,071, forward strand.
GGGCGGCTGACGCCGCCGGTGCCGCCGAGCTCGCCGCCGCTCTGGTCCGCGACGGCGACACAGTGCTCGTCAAGGCGTCACGCGGCATCGGGCTCGAGGTCGTCGCCGAGCGGCTTCACGCGGAGCGCGGCGATGGGTGAGGTGCTGATCGCCGGCCTCGCGTCGCTGCTGATCTGCATCTTCCTGAGCCCGAAATTCATCGCGATGCTGCGGCGGCGCGAGTTCGGGCAGAACATCCGCCCGGAGGGGCCGGAGGGCCACCACGAGAAGGCCGGCACGCCGACGATGGGCGGGGTCATCATCTTCACGGCGATCTCGATCCCGTTCCTGATCCTCAGCGACTACGACTGGCGCTCGGTCGGGGTCTACCTCGTCGCTGTCGCCTCCGCCGCGCTCGGGTTCGCCGACGACGCCTACAAGATCTTCCGTCGCCGCTCGCTCGGGATCAGCGGCAAGACGAAGCTGCTCGGCCAGGTCGCGATCTCGCTGATGCTCTGGTGGGTGGCCACACGGATGGCCGACCTGAGTCCCCAGCTGCGGCTCCGCACGCTCGACGCGACCGTCGACCTCGGCATCGTCTACCCGCTCTTCATCTACCTCGTCGTCGCCGGTACGACGAACGCCGTGAATCTCACCGACGGCCTCGACGGGCTCGCGGCCGGGTGCTCGGCGATCGTGCTGCTGGCCTACCTCGGGATCACGTTCGTCGTCTCCGGCAACGAGGACCTCTCATTGCTCGCAGGCTGCCTGATCGGCGGCTGCGTCGGCTTCCTCTGGTTCAACGCCTACCCGGCGACGATCTTCATGGGCGACACCGGCTCGCTCGGGCTCGGAGGGGCGATCGCCGGCATGGCCGTGATGACGCAGACCGAGGAGCTGCTGATCCTGATCGGAGGCATCTTCGTCGTCGAGGCGATGTCGGTCCTGATCCAGGTCGGCTGGTTCAAGGCGTTCCGCAAGCGCGTCTTCCTGATGGCCCCGATCCACCATCACTTCGAGATCGCCGGTTGGTCGGAGACGAAGATCATCCTGCGCTTCTGGATCGTCGCTGGGATCTGCGCAGCGGCCGGGTTCACGCTCTTCCAGCAGACGGCGCTGTGAGCGCCGGGGCCGGCAGTCGCAGGCCGCCACTGCCGCCGGGGCCGTATCTCGTCGTCGGCCTCGCGCGCTCCGGCGCGGCCGTCGCGACGGCGCTGGCTGCGCGTGGAGAGCGCGTGATCGCCGTCGATCGCGGAGCTCCTGAGCACGAGCCGCTCGGCCCGGCGGTCGAGGTGCGGCTCGGCGATGACGGGCTCTCGGCGCTCGCCGATGTCGCCGCGGTCGTCACATCGCCGGGCGTCCCTGCCGAGGCCCCGGTCCTGGTCGCCGCCGCAGCCCGGGGCCTGCCCGTGCTCGGTGAGCTCGAATGCGCCTGGCGGATGGTCGAGGCGCCTGTCATCGCCGTAACCGGCACGAACGGCAAGACCACGACGAGCGAGATGCTCGGTCATCTCCTGCGTGAGCTCGGCACCGCGGCAGCGGTCGTCGGGAACGTCGGCACCGCCTACAGCTCGCTCGCGACACCCGGCGACGCGCTGCCCGCGCAGATCGTCTGCGAGATCTCCAGCTTCCAGCTCGAATGGGCGCCGGCGTTCGCGCCGGAAGCAGCCGTGTTGCTCAACCTCGGCAGCGACCACCTCGATCGCCACGGGACGATCGCGGAGTACCACAGGACGAAGCTCTCGCTGTTCGCCCATCAGCGCGAAGGCGATCTCGCCGTCGTGCCCGCAGACGTGCCTTCCGAGATCGTGCCCGGTCTGGCCGAGCGGGTGACGTTCGGACCCGGCGCCGATGCCGACATGGTCGTGGCCGACGCTGCGCTGATCTGGCGGGGAACCGAGCTGATCCCCCTCTCCGAGCTCGGCGCGCCCGGCCCGCACAACGCGCTCAACGCGGCGGCGGCGGCGGCGGTGGTGCTCTCGCGCGGTGCCGATCCGCGGAAGGTCGCGACCGGCCTCGCAACCTTCGTGGGAGTGCCGCACCGGCTCGAGCCGGTGATCGAGCGTGGCGGCGTGCTCTGGGTCAACGACTCGAAGGCGACGAACGTCGATGCCGCCGTGGTCGCGATGCGTAGCTTCGGCGAGCGCCCGCTGCACGTGATAGTCGGTGGCCGCGGCAAGGGCGAGTCCTATGCACCGCTCCGCGAGCCGCTTGCCGCGTACGGCCGGCGCGCCTACGTGATCGGGGAGGAGGCCGGCGCGATCGCGGCGGCGATCGACGATGTGCTCCCGGTCTCGCGCTGCGGGTCGCTCGAGGAGGCCGCCGCCCTCGCGGCCAGGGAGGCCGATTCCGGTGACGTCGTCCTGCTCGCTCCGGCCTGCGCTTCGCAGGACCAGTTCCGTGATTTCGAGGAGCGCGGGAAGGTCTTCGCCGACGCTGCGCGAAGGAGCATCTGATGGAGCAGCGCCGGCGGCCGAAGCGGACGATCGAGTACGACCTTCTGCTGACCGCGACGCTGTGCCTGCTCGCCGCAGGCGCGGTAATGGTCTTCAGCGCCTCATCCGCGCGCTCGTTGCTGTCGGGGCAGGGAAGCGGCTTCGAGTACCTGATCCGCTACGGGGTCTTCGCCGCGATCGGTCTCGGTGTCATGTTCGCGGTCGCGCGGTATCCGCTCGAGCGGATCACGCCGTACACAGGGCACTTTCTGATCGGCGCGATCGTCCTGACGCTCGCGGTGCGCGTCCCCGGCCTCGGCGTCGAGGCCGGCGGCGCCAAGCGCTGGCTCGGCGCCGGCCCGCTCACGTTCCAGCCGTCCGAGCTGATGAAGGTCGGGCTCGTCCTCTACGCGGCGAAGGTGCTCTCGGCGCGGCCCGAGATGATGGAGGACTGGCGCGAGCTGCGGCCGTTCGTGCTGCTGACCGGCGCGGCGGTCGTCGCCGTCGCGCTTCAGCCCGACCTCGGGACCGCGCTCGTGTGCGCCTTTGCGATGGGGTCGATGCTGATCGCGGCGGGCATCCCGATGCGGTGGCTCGGCGCGCTCGGAGGCGGTGGCGCCGCGCTCGTGCTGGCCTACTCCAGCACCGCGCAGTACCGGATGGAGCGCCTCACCTCGTTCCTCGATCCGTGGGCCCACGCCTCCGACGCCGGCTTCCAGGCGGTGCAGGGGCTGATTGCCGTCGGGTCGGGCGGGCTCGTCGGCAAGGGAATCGGCCAGTCGCAGCAGAAGAACCTCTTCCTGCCCGAGGCTCACACCGACTTCATCCTCGCGATCGTCGGCGAGGAGACCGGTGCGCTCGGGATCATCGTCCTGCTCGGGCTCTACGGGATGCTCGCGTTCGCCGGGCTGCGCATCGCCCAGCAGGCACGCAGCCGCTACACGCAGCTGCTCGCCGGCGGCCTGATCGCGCTCTACATCGGCCAGGCGATGCTGAACGTCTTCACAGTGCTCGGCCTGGCGCCGCTGACCGGCGTCCCGCTCCCGTTCATCTCCTACGGCGGCACGACGCTGATCACGATGCTGGCGGCGATCGGGTTGGTGCTGGGGATCTCGCGCGAGTCTGCGGCAGGGGCGGCCCGCTCCGCGCCGCCGCGCGATGCGCGACCATCCACGGCCGATGGAGCCGCGGACGATCGTGATCGCCACCGGTGGGACAGCGGGGCACGTCGTGCCGGCGCTGTCGGTCGCCGGCGTGCTGCGAGCTGAGGGCCATCGGGTCGTCTTCATCGGCGCCGACCGTGCCGAGGTCGAGCTCGTGCCGGCCGCCGGCTACGAGTTCCACCGGCTCGACGTGACCGGCCTGAGCAGGACGAACCCGCTCGCGGCGCTGCGCAGCGCCGGACGTGCGGCGCTCGCCGTCCGTACCGCGGGACGGCTGCTCAGCGACCTGTCCCCGGATGTCGTGCTCGGTGGCGGCGGCTACGTCGCGGGACCGGTCGGCGCGGCGGCGGTCAGGCGCCGGATTCCGCTCGTCCTGACCGAGGCCGATTCGCACCTGGGTCTCACCAACCGGCTGCTGGCGCGATTCGCGACCCGTGTCTGCCTGGCGTTCGCGCTCGACGGGCGCACGGGCAAGCGGTACGTCGTCACCGGGCGCCCGGTGCCGCCGCCGCAGACCGACCGCGCCGGCTCGCGCGCTGCTCTCGGTACAGGCGACGACGAATCGCTGGTGCTCGTGTTCGGCGGCTCGCTCGGCGCCCGGACGATCAACGAAGCGGCGATCGACGGGCTGGCCGGTGGCGACTTCCGGGTCCTGCACAGCAGCGGTGAGCGCGATCACGCGGCCTGCGCCGAGCGGCTCGGCGACCCGCCGCCCGCGGGGTACGACCTCCGTGCCTACATCTCGCCGCTCGCCGATGCGCTGGCCGCGTGCGACCTCGTGGTTGCGCGATCGGGCGGGTCGGTGTTCGAGATCGCCGCGCACGGGCGCCCGGCGATCCTCGTGCCCTACCCGCATGCAGCCGCCGATCACCAGACCGGCAACGCCCGCTGGATGGCCGACGCCGGCGCCGCGGTCGTTCTCGCCGACGACGCACTGACCGCCGAGAGCCTGCGCGAACAGGTCGACACGCTGCTCGGCGACCGCAACCGGCTGGGCGCGATGGCGAGCGCATCCGCGGCCCTCGCCCGGCCGGACGCCGCCGAGCGGATCGCCGCCGAGGTCGTCGCGGCGGCGGAGGGACAGCGATGAGCGGGGGCCGCCCCTGGGCCGGCAGGAAGATCCACTTCGTCGGGATCGGCGGCGCCGGCATGAGCGGATGGGCACGCGTCGCCGTCCAGCTCGGCGCTGAGGTCAGCGGTTCGGACCGCGACCAGTCGCCGGCTCTCGACCGGCTGCGCGCGCTCGGCATCGCTGTCACCGTCGGTCACGACGCAGCGAACGTGCCCGAGGGCGCGGACATCTTCCACAGCACCGCGATCCCGGACGACAACCCGGAGCGGACGATCGGAGGCCGCACCTCCAAGCCGCGCGCGGAGCTGCTACGCGAACTGACCACGATGGCGAAGGTGATCGCGATCGCCGGCGCCCACGGCAAGACGACGACGAGCTCGATGGCCGCCCACGCGCTGCTCGGCGCGGGCCTCGAGCCCGGCTACCTGATCGGCGGCGCGCTGACGACGACCGGCGAAAACGCCGACTGGGGCGCAGGCGAATGGCTCGTCGTCGAGGCCGACGAGTCCGACCGCTCGATGCTCGCCCTCGAGACCGACGTCGCGGTCGTCCTCAACATCGAGCTCGATCACCACACGACCTACGGCTCGCTGCGCGAACTCGAGCGGGTGTTCGACGAGTTCCGTGCCGCTGCTCCGGTCCGCGTAGTGGCGCCCGAGCTGGCTCGCGAGGGCGACCTCGTGTTTGACCCGGGCGCGGTCACGATCACTCAGGGCGGGTCGCGGTTCTCCTGGCGCGGACACGACGTCGTGCTCTCGGTTCCAGGCGAGCACAATGCCCGCAACGCCGCCGCGGCGCTCGAGGCATGCCGCCAGACCGGCGCCGATGAGGCAGCTCTCGTTTCGGCGCTCGCGAGCTTCCGCGGCGCCGGCCGGCGCTTCCAGCGTCTCGGGACGACCGCGAGCGGAGCGGTCGTCGTCGATGACTACGCGCATCACCCGACCGAGGTCGCCGCGACGATCGCCGCCGGACGGTCGCTTGGCGCGCCGCGCATCGTTGCGTGGTTCCAGCCGCACCTGTACAGCCGCACCGCGCAGCTCGGCCGCCGCTTCGGTGAAGCGCTCGCCGCCGCCGACCTCGTCGTCGTCTCGGACGTCTACCGCGCGCGCGAGCGCCCGGAGGACTTCCCCGGTGTCAGCGGGCTGACGATCGCCGAGGCGGCCGCCGACGCCGGCGCACGGGCCGTCGTCTGGATGCCAGGTCTCGATCAGGCGGCCGCTCATCTCGGCAGCGCTCTCCGCGCGGGCGACCTGCTGCTCGCGATGGGCGCCGGCGACATCGACACTGCGGCGCATCGGCTCCTGGCGGGCGCCGCTGTCCGATGAAGAAGCTCGGGAAGGGAGCGGGGGAGACGCGGCGAAGACGCCCTCAGATGAGTCGCCTGGCACTCAAGGCTCCGCTCGGCGTTCGCGCCCCCTCGATTCCGAGTCGCCGTGTTCTGCTGGTATTCGTCGCCGTCTTGGTTGCCGGGGCGCTCGCGGTAGCCGGCTATCCGTGGCTGCGTGACTCATCGCTGGTCGAGGTCCGCGACACGACAGTCGAGGGTGTCTCCGGCTACAAGGCCGAGGAGATCGCGCGCCGGCTCGAGCGCGCGGCCGAGGGCATGAGCACGCTGGACGTCGACATCGAGGCGCTTCGCAGTGCGATCGACCGCTACCCGACCGTCAGGTCGGTCAGCGCAGACGCGAGCCTTCCGCACGGGCTCGTGATCACCGTCGAGGAGGACCGGCCGGTCGCGGCGCTGGCCTCCGGCGCCTCGAGGATGGCGGTCTCCGCCGATGGCCGCCCGCTGCCGGGTGTTCCCGCCGGGAACCTGCCGGTGGTCCCGGTGCGCGGCACGCTCGGCGCCGGCACGTCGGTCGCCGAGCAGACGGTTTCCGTCCTGACCGCGCTTCAGCTCGCGCCCGACGACCTGCGCCGCGAGATCCGCTTCGGCGGGGTCGCGCGCGACACCGGGATCACGTTCCAGCTGCGATCCGGTGTGACGCTGCGCTTCGGCGGCAGCGAGCGACTGCGGGCTAAGTGGATCGCCGCCGCAAGCGTCCTCGGCGACCCGCAGCTCGGTGACGCGACGTACATCGACCTGCGGGCACCCGACCGGCCTGCCGTCGGCGGCGTCGAGAGCACCGTCCAGGCGCAGCCGCCGGCCGCCGTCACGACGCCGAACCCTCAAGTCCAGCCTCAGCCATGAGCGGAACGACACCCTCGACTTCGAGTCAAGGGTTCGCTTGTGTGCAGGCGATCTTGCGGTCTACACTGCCCCGACTCGCCGAAGATGGGGGTGTCTGGGAGGCCGGAAGCGGCCTTGCCGGCATCGTGGTCCAGTGCGAACGAACTCTTTGAAGGTCAACCGAGGAACCTGAGCCAATCATGGACAGCGGCAGCTATCTCGCAGTCATCAAAGTCGTCGGCGTCGGCGGCGGCGGCACGAACGCGGTCAACCGGATGGTCGATGCCGGCCTTCGCGGCGTCGAGTTCGTCGCGGCCAACACCGATGCGCAGGCGCTCGCGATGTGCGACGCGGACGTCAAGCTCAACATCGGCCACGAGCTGACCAAGGGGCTCGGCGCGGGCGCGAACCCGGAGGTCGGCTTCGGCGCGGCCGGCGAGTCGCGCGATGACATCAAGGAGGCGCTCAAGGGCGCCGACATGGTCTTTGTCACCGCCGGCGAGGGCGGCGGCACCGGAACCGGCGCCGCGCCGGTGATCGCCGAGATCGCCAAGAACGAGATCGGCGCGCTGACCGTCGGTGTCGTCACCAAGCCGTTCGAGTTCGAGGGCACGCAGCGGATGCGTCAGGCCGAGGAGGGCATCCAGCGCCTGCGCGAGGTCGTCGACACGCTGATCGTGATCCCGAACGAGAAGCTGCTCGGGATCGTCGAGCGCCGCACGACGATCCTCGAGGCGTTCCGCGAGGCCGACAACGTGCTGCGCCAGGGCGTCCAGGGCATCACCGACCTGATCACGATCCCCGGCCTGATCAACCTCGACTTCGCCGACGTCCGGACGATCATGTCCGACGCAGGGTCGGCGCTGATGGGCATCGGCCAGAACGGCGGCGAGAATCGTGCCGCCGACGCCGCCGAGGCTGCGATCTCGAGCCCGCTGCTCGAGGACTCGGTCGAGGGCGCGACAGGCATCCTGCTCAACATCACCGGCGGCTCCGACCTCGGGCTGTTCGAGATCAACGACGCCGCGCAGATCGTCCAGAACGCCGCCGACCCGAACGCGAACATCATCTTCGGGTCGGTGATCGACGAGACGCTCGGCGACGAGGTCAGGGTCACCGTCATCGCCACCGGTTTCGATCACAAGCGCGGGCGTCCCGGCCGGGCACGGGTCGAGACCCGGTCGCGCTCACGCGAGCGCGACCGCTCGCCGCGGATCGACGAGTCGCTCGAGATCCGGGACGAGGACATCGACGTCCCGCCGTTCTTGCGGTAGCTGCTGGTCGACGAGTTCCATCTGGCGTGGTGGTGGGCGAGACGGCGGCTGCGCCGCAACTGGCTTCCCTCGGTGATCGATGTTGAGGTTGTCGCGGGGCCGGGTGGGACGTGGTGGCCGGTGACTATCTGTCCATGTGTTGCGTCCAGCGGCGCTCGGTTCCGAATAGGTGGCAGAAGGAGCTACCACCAGGAGAACGCATGCCACAGATCACAGGGGGCCGGCTCGTCGAGCTGGTCCTGGAGCTCGCCCACGCGCATCCCGATGCCGTAGACGCGTTCCTGACCGACATGCTCGCCTACAGCTGGCCGACCGAGGCCACGCAGAACAACTGACGAGCAGCCCTGGACCCCGATGGGGAAGGGCATCGAGCGGGCCCTCTGCGCCTTGTGCGCAGGGGGCCCGCCGTCTTGCGGGCGGGCGTACGATGGGCAGTGTGTTCGAGGTTCGGATACATGGGCGCGGTGGGCAGGGCGTCGTGACGGCGGCCGAGCTGCTGTCGGTGGCGGCATTCGCCGAAGGGCGCCACGCGCAGGCGTTTCCGAGTTTTGGGTCGGAGCGCACCGGTGCTCCCGTCGTCTCGTTCGTGCGGATCGCCGATAAGGAGATCCGGGTTCGCGAGCCGGTGATGGCGCCCGACGCGCTCGTGATCCAGGATCCGACGCTGCTGCATCAGGTCGACGTCTTCGCCGGCATGCACGAGCACGGTCACCTGCTGATCAACGCCTCACGGACGCTCGACGCGCTCGGGATCGGTGACGTGCTCGATCGCCTCCACCCATCGCGTGCGCTGTCGATCCCGGCATCCGAGCTGGCACGTGAGCATCTCGGGCGACCGCTGCCGAACGCGGCCCTGCTGGGCGGCCTCGCGGCTTTGACCGGGATCGTCGGGCTGCCGGCCGTGACCGGCGCGATTTGCGGGCGCTTCCCCGGAGCGGCCGGTGAGGGCAACGTCGCAGCGGCCGTCGCCGCGCACGAGCTCGTGACCGCCCGGATCGGGGCCCCGGAGGCGATCGATGCGTGAGCAGCTCGAGGGCTCGCAGGCGGTCGCGCGGACGGTCGCCGCCTGCCGCCCGCAGGTCATCTGCGCGTACCCGATCTCCCCGCAGACGCACATCGTCGAGACGCTTTCCGCGCTTGTGAAGTCAGGCACGCTCGACGGCTGCGAGTACCTCAACGTCGAGTCCGAGTTCGCGGCGATGTCGGCCTGCATCGGCTCGTCTGCGGTCGGCGCGCGCACGTACACGGCGACCGCAAGCCAGGGCCTGCTGCACATGGCCGAGCCGCTCTACAACGCATCGGGACTCGGGTTGCCGATCGTGATGACGGTCGCCAACCGGGCGATCGGCGCACCGATCAACATCTGGAACGACCACTCGGACGCGATGAGCCAGCGCGACAGCGGCTGGGTCCAGCTCTACGCCGAGTCGAACCAGGATGCCTGCGACCTGCACGTCCAGGCGTTCGCACTCGCTGAGCGGATCTCGCTGCCGGTGATGGTCTGCATGGACGGCTTCGTCCTCACGCACGCGGTCGAGGAGGTCGATGTGCCCGACGCCGCAAGCGTGCAGGCGTTCCTGCCGCCGTACGAGCCGGAGCAGCGCCTCGACCCGGCCGACCCGGTCTCGATCGGCGCGATGGTCGGGCCGGAGGCCTTCACCGAGGTCCGCTACCTCGCCCACGCCAAGCAGCTGCGGGCCCTGTCGCTGATCCCCGAGATCGCGACGTCGTTCGGCGAGCGGTTCGGCCGCGACTCGGGCGGGCTCGTGCGCCCGTATCGCTGCGAGGACGCCGAGACGATCGTCGTCGCGCTTGGATCGGTGCTCGGGACGATCAAGGACGTCGCCGACGAACGCCGCGAGCGGGGCGACCGGATCGGCGTTCTTGGGATCGGCGCGTTTCGGCCGTTCCCGCTCGACGCCGTTCGCGAGGCGCTGTCGGGATGCCGCCGGGCGATCGTCGTCGAGCGCGCGTTCTCGGCCGGCGTCGGCGGCATCGTCTCGGCGGACGTGCGCACCGCGCTTGCCGGCAGCGGCGTGCGCGTCCCGACCGTCGTCGCCGGTCTCGGCGGCCGCCCCGTCACGAAGGCGTCGCTCCACGCGATGCTCGACGTGGCCGAGGACGACCGCTATGAGCATCAGCAGCTCACGTTCCTCGATCTCGACACGGAGCTGATCGCCCCGGAGCTCGACCGCATCGCCCGTGACGCGGCGTCGGGCTCCGGCGCCGAACGCCTGCTCCGCGAGATCGGCACCGTCCGCTCGACCCCGCACTGACCGATGACGACCGCCCACGACCCGAACCGAGACGTCAAGTTCTTCCAGGTCGGCTCCTACGCCGCCGGCAACCGGCTTGTCCCGCCGGAGCTGCGCAGCGTCCAGTCCGACGCCGCGCGCACGAACGCGCTGACCTGCGGGCACCGTGCATGCCAGGGCTGCGGCGAGGCGCTTGGGGCTCGCTACGTGCTCGACACGGCGATGCATGCGACCGGCGGCGACATGGTCGCCGTCAACGCGACCGGCTGCCTCGAGGTCTTCTCGACGCCGTACCCCGAGACGAGCTGGCAGATCCCGTGGCTGCACTCGCTGTTCGGCAACGCGCCGTCCGTCGCCTCGGGCGTCGCGGCGGCGCTGCGGGCGCAAGGACGCGAGCACATCCGCGTCGTCGGGCAGGGCGGCGACGGCGGCACCGTCGACATCGGTCTCGGACAGCTGTCGGGGATGTTCGAGCGCGGCGACGACGTGCTCTACGTCTGCTACGACAACCAGGGCTACATGAACACCGGCGTCCAGCGGTCGGGCGCCACGCCGCCCGCCGCGCGCACCACGACGACGCAGGCGGTCGGCCCTCACCCCGGCAACCCGTTCGGTCAGGGCAAGGACGTGCCGAGGATCGCGATGGCGCACGAGATCGCGTACGTCGCGACCGCCACGGTCGCCGACCTCCGCGACATCGAGCGCAAGGTCGCGAAGGCGATGAGCATCCGCGGCGCCCGCTATCTGCACGTGCTCGTGCCCTGCCCGCTCGGCTGGGGCACGATGGCCCCCGAAACGCTGTCGATCGCCCGCGCCGCGACCCAGTCGGGGCTGTTCCCGGTCTTCGAGGCCGAGCGCGGCGAGGTCACCGCGGTCACGCCGATCCGCCGCCGCGTGCCTGCCGAGACCTACCTGCGCCCGCAGAGGCGCTTCCGCCACCTGTTCGAGCCCGAGCGCGACGAGGAGACGATCGGGCGGCTTCAGGCGATCGCCGACCGCAACATCGCCCGCTACGGCCTCGTTCCGGAGGAAGAGGGGGACGGCACATGACCGAGCGCCCGTTCGCGATCACGCTGAACCCCGGATCGAGCCTGGCGAACCGCACCGGCACGTGGCGCACGGAGCGGCCGCAGTACGTGTCGCTGATGCCGCCCTGCAACAACGCCTGTCCTGCGGGGGAGAACGTTCAGGCGTGGCTTTACGCGGCCGAGGAGGGCGACTACAGGGCTGCGTTCGAGCAGCTCGTGGCCGACAACCCATTCCCGGCCGTCATGGGTCGCGTCTGCTACCACCCGTGCCAGACCGCCTGCAACCGTGGGCAGCTCGACGAGGCGGTCGGAATCAACGCCGTCGAGCGCTTCCTCGGCGACGAGGCGATCCGGCAGGGCTGGGAGCTGCCGCCCGCCAGCCAGGACAGCGGCCGCCACGTGCTGATCGTCGGCGCCGGGCCGTCCGGGCTGTCGGCCGCCTACCACCTGCGCCGGCTCGGGCACCGCGTCACGGTCCGCGACGCCGCTCCGCTCGCGGGCGGGATGATGCGCTACGGCATTCCGGCCTACCGTCTGCCGCGCGACGTGCTCGGTGCCGAGATCGACCGGATCGCCGCGCTCGGGGTGGAGTTCGAGCTCGGCAGCAAGGTCGACGATCTCGGCGCGGTGATCGAGCACGACCGCGGCGGTATCGACGCGGTCTTCTGCGCGGTCGGCGCCCACCTTGGCCGCCGCGCCTACATCCCCGCCGGCGAGAGCGCCCGGATCCTCGACGCCGTGACGATGCTCGCAGGCGTTGCCGGGGGCGAGCAGCCGCTGCTCGGCCGCCGCGTCGTCGTCTACGGCGGCGGCAACACGGCGATCGACGCGGCACGCACGGCGCGGCGGCTCGGCGCCGAGGAGGCGCTGATCGTCTACCGCCGCACGCGCGACCGGATGCCCGCGCACGACTCCGAGGTCCAGGAGGCTGAGGAGGAGGGCGTGACGCTGCGCTGGCTGTCGACGGTCCGTCACGTCGGCGCCGGGACGATCGAGGTCGAGCGGATGGTGCTCGACGAGACCGGCTTCCCGCAGCCGACCGGCGAGACCGAGACGCTCGAGGCCGACAGCCTCGTGCTCGCGCTAGGCCAGGAGACCGACCTCGGGTTCATCGCCGGCGTGCCCGAGATCGACGTGCAGGACGGCGTGGTTGCGGTCGACGAGCGCCTGATGACCGGTCGCGCCGGCGTCTTCGCGGGCGGCGACATGGTGCCGGCCGAGCGCACCGTCACGGTCGCAGTCGGCCATGGCAAGCAGGCGGCGCGCCAGATCGACGGCTGGCTCCGCGACGCGCCTCACGAACATCCGGCCCGGCCGCCGCTGGCGGCGTTCGAGGGCCTGACGCCGTGGTACTACTCCGATGCGCCCCGGGAGGTCCGCGGCCGGCTCGACGCGGCACGGCGCGCCTCGACCTTCGACGAGGTCGTACAGGGCCTCGACGCCGGCTCGGCGCTGTTCGAAGCAAGGCGCTGCCTGTCCTGCGGCAACTGCTTCGGCTGTGACAACTGCTTCGGCGTCTGCCCCGACAACGCGGTCCGCAAACTCGGGGACGGCGCCTACGAGTACGAGTTCGACCTCGACTACTGCAAGGGCTGCGGCCTGTGCGTCGCCGAGTGTCCCTGTGGGTCGATCGTGATGATCCCCGAGGAGATCTGACGCCGGCGTCAGAGCCGGCGCTCGCCCCAGAAGCTCGCCATCGGGTTGGCGTTGAAGTTGCCGATCGGCCGGTAGCCCGCGCGCTCGTAGAGGCACTGCGCGCTCTGCTGAAGCGGACCGGTGTCGAGCCGGGCGATGCTGTAGCCGAGGCCGCGGGCCGCGTTCTCGAGGGCGATCAGCAGCTCGGCGGCGACGCCGCGTCCGCGCGCCCGGGGAACGACGTACATCCGCTTGATCTCGCAGGCTCCATCCGGCAGCGCCTTGAGGCCGCCGCAGCAGATCGCAGACCCAGCCTCGTAGCCGACCAGGAAGGCGCCGTCCGGCGGGCCGAGCTCCGCGGGGCCGGCCTTGGGCATGTCTTCCGAGTCGATGTCGAGGCCGTCGTAGAGCATGCGCAGCTCGTCTGCCATCGCGCGCACGAGCAGCTGGGCGTCGCCGCTGTCCAACGCTCCCGCCTCGAACCGAACCGCCATGGCAGAGACCGTAACCGGAGGCACGGCCGCCCCAACCCGGCTAGCCTCGCGGCGTGATCGACGAACTCCGCCGCACGCCGCTTCACGAAAGGCACGCCGAAGCCGGCGCCAAGCTGGTGCCGTTCGCCGGCTGGGAGATGCCGGTGCAGTACCAGGGCGTCAAGGAAGAACACCTCGCCACCCGCGGTTACTGCGGGCTGTTCGACGTCTCGCACATGGGTCAGATCCACACGAGCGGACCCAACGCCGAGTCGTTCCTTCAGCACGTGCTCTCGAACGACGTCTCGAAGCTGCAGGTCGGGGGCGCCCAGTACTCGGTCCTCTGCCGTGAGGACGGAGGCGTCCTCGACGACCTCTTCACCTACCGGCTCGGCCCCGACAGCTACCTGACGGTCACCAATGCGGCCAACCACCAGCAGGACTACGACTGGTTCGTCGCACAAGCCGGAGGCTTCGAGGCCGATGTCGACGACGTCGCAGACGACTACGCGATGCTCGCGGTCCAGGGCCCCGGCGCCCGCGAGATCGTCCAGGCCGTCTCCGACGGGCCGCTGCCCGAGCGCTTCCACGTCGTCGAGCGCCGGCTTCTCGGCCATGACGTGCTCGTCTGCGGCACCGGCTACACCGGCGAGGACGGGGTCGAGCTCCTCTGCGCCCCGGATGCGGCGCCGGTGATCTGGGACGAGCTGACGCGTCGCGGAGCCACGCCGGCCGGCCTCGCGGCACGTGACACCCTGCGCCTCGAGGTCGGCTACCACCTCTACGGCAACGACCTGATGGTCTCGCGCGGGCCGGTCGAGGCCGGCCTCGGTTGGGCCTGCAAGGAGGACACGGGCTTCATCGGCTCGGATGCCGTCCGTGATGCGCGGAGTGCCGGCCCGGCCGAGAAGCTGGTGGCGTTCACGATGGATGAGGGCATCGCCCGCCAGGGCAACCCGGTCGAGGGTGGCGGCGAGGTGACGAGCGGGACGATGTCGCCGTCGCTCGGCGTCGGGATCGGCATGGCCTACGTGCCGGCGGAACAAGCTGCGAGCGGCACGAAGCTGACGATCGATGTTCGCGGGCGGCGGCGCACCGCCACGGTCGCGGACAAGCCGCTCTACAGGAAGTAGGGTTCGGCGCATGGCCGACGCGAGCTACCCCGACGACCTGCTGTACCACCCCGAGCACGACTGGGTGAGGATCGAGGACGGCACCGCCGTGCTCGGCATCACCTGGTACGCGCAGGACGCCCTCGGCGAGGTCGTCTTCTTCGACCCGCCCGAGATCGGCGGCACCGTCACGGCCGGCGAGGCGTACACGGAGGTCGAGTCGGTCAAGGCCGTCTCGGATGTCGTCGCACCGCTCACCGGCGAGATCATCGAGGTCAACGACGCCCTGTCGGCCTCGCCCGAGGCGATCAACTCCGATCCTTACGGCGAGGGCTGGATGGTGAAGATCCGGATCGCGGACGATTCGGAGAAGGACGCGCTGATGGACGCTGCGTCCTACGAAGCTACCCTCGGGTAGCCCATGAGCACCTACACCGCCGTCACCGCCGCGAACCTGGCGGAGATGCTCGAGGCGATCGGCGTGACGTCGGTCGACGAGCTGTTCGACCGTCAGATCCCTGCCGGCGTGAGGCTCGAGCGTGCGCTCGACCTCCCGGCCGGCCTGCCCGAGCAGGACGTCTACGCCCATCTCCGCGATCTCGCCGCCAAGAACACGAGCGCTGAGGACGAGATCACGTTCCTCGGCGCCGGGATGTACGACCACTACGTACCGGCCGTCATCGACATGCTGCTCGGCCGCAGCGAGTACCTGACGCCGTACACGCCGTACCAGCCGGAGGTCTCCCAGGGGAACCTCCAGGTGATGTTCGAGTACCAGACCGCGATCAGCGAGCTGACCGCGCTGCCGGTCTCGAACGCGTCGGTCTACGAGGGTCCGAGCGCGGTCGCCGCCGCGGGCTACCTGGCCCATCTCGCGAACAGGCGCGCGAAGTTCGTCGTCTCCCGCGGCCTTCACCCGCACAGCCGCGAGACGCTGGCGACTTACGCTCACGGCTACGGCATCGAGATCGTCGAGGTCGGCCTCGAGGATGGCGTCACCGACGCCGCCGCGTGGGCCGCTGCCTGCGGCGAGGACACATCGGCCGTCTTCCTCCAGCAGCCGAACTTCCTCGGCGGGCTCGAGGACGTCGAGGCGCTGAGCGCCGCGGCCAAGGGCGCTGCGGGCGACAAGGTCGTCGTCGTCGGCCAGTACGACCCGATCCCGCTCGGGATCCTCAAACCGCCCGGTGAGTCCGGCGTCGACGTCGCCGTCGGCGAGGGGCAGACGCTCGGCAACCGGCTCGACTTCGGCGGGCCCTCGTTCGGGTTCTTCGCTGCGACCGAGGAGCATCTGCGCCGGATGCCAGGCCGGATCGCGGGGGAGACGACCGACGCCGACGGGCGCCGCGGCTTCGTGCTGACTCTGCAGACGCGCGAGCAGCACATCCGCCGCGAGAAGGCGACCTCCAACATCTGTACTTCCCAGGCACTCAACGCGCTTGCGGGCGTCGTGTACCTCGGCTGGCTCGGCCGCGAGGGCCTGCAGGAGCTGGGCGAGTTGCTGCTCCAGCGCACGCATTACGCCCGCGAGGCGCTTTCGGCCGTCGACGGGATCAGCGTGCCGTGTGGCGGCCCGGTCGTCCGCGAGTTCACCGTCACGCTCGACGGCCTCGACGCCGAAGGCGTCCGCCGCGTGATCGCCGCATGCCAGGAGCAGGGCGTGAACCCGGGGTACGCGATCGGTCGCGACTACGACGAGCTGCCGAACGGCCTGCTCGTAGCGCTGACCGAGCAGCGGACGAAGGCCGACATCGACCGGCTCGTGGCAACCATCAGTACCGCCGTCCAGGCCGAAGCGAGGGAGGTGGCGGCCGTATGACCCTCGCCCAGCTGCCAATGCAGAACGACCCTGCGGTGACCGTCTTTGAGAAGGGCGCCGCTGGTCGCCGCGCGTTCGTCTGCCCGGGGCTCGACGTGCCGCACGTTGACGGCCTCCTGCCGCGCAGCCACCGCCGTAGTTCCCCGGCGCGCCTGCCCGAGGTCTCAGAGCCGGAGCTCGTCCGCCACTACGTCAAGATCTCGCGCCGCAACTTCGATCTCGACACCGGCTTCTACCCGCTCGGTTCGTGCACGATGAAGCACAACCCGCGCCTGCACGAGCGCGTGACGGCACTGCCCGGCTTCGCCCGCCTGCATCCGCTCCAGGACCCGGCCCGCAGCCAGGGCGCGCTCGAGCTGATGTGGAACCTCGAGCGTGCGCTCGGCGAGATCTCCGGCATGCCGCACGTCTCGCTCCAGCCGTCGGCCGGCTCGCACGGCGAGCTCGCGGGCGTGCTGCTGACGCGCGCCTACCACGAGGCTCGTGGCGAGCACCGCCACAAGGTCCTGACCCCGGATACCGCTCACGGCACGAACCCGGCGACGGTGACGATGGCCGGCTACGAGGTCGTCAAGGTCGGGACCAACGCCGATGGCGGCGTCGATCTCGACGACCTCCGCGCGAAGGCCGACACCGACGTCGCCTGCCTGATGCTGACGAACCCCAACACGCTCGGCATCTTCGACGGCAACATCGCCGAGATCGCCGGGATCGTCCACGAAGTCGGTGCGACGCTCTACTACGACGGCGCAAACCTGAACGCGGTCATGGGCAAGGCGCGGCCGGGGGACATGGGCTTCGACATCGTCCATTTCAACCTGCACAAGTCGTTCACGCAGCCGCACGGCGGTGGCGGCCCCGGCTCGGGCCCGATCGGCGTGTCCGACCGGATCGAGCCGTTCCTGATGAACCCGCGGATCATCAAGAGCGAGGACGGCACTTTCGACCTCGACGAGCGGGGCTACGAGCAGTCGATCGGCCGGCTGCGCGGCTTCCAGGGCAACTTCGGCACGTTCGTCCGCTCCTACGCCTACATCTGCTCGCTCGGCGCCGAAGGCCTCGCCGACGCGTCGGAGACGGCGGTGCTGAACGCCAACTACCTGCTCGCCCGCCTGCGGCAGCTCGGCGTGCTCGAGCACCTGCCGCTCGCTTTCGGCGAGCTCTGCACGCACGAGTTCGTGCTCTCCGGCGCGCCGATGAAGAAGGAGCTCGGGATCAAGACGCTCGACCTGGCAAAGCGCCTGCTCGACCACGGCTACCACCCGCCGACCGTCTACTTCCCGCTGCTCGTCGACGAGGCGCTCTTGGTCGAGCCGACCGAGACCGAGACCAAGGAGACGCTCGACGCTTTCGCGGAGGCGATCGCCGAGATCCTTCGCGAGGCCGGCGAGAATCCGGAGATCGCGCAGAACGCGCCCTACACGACGCCGGTGCGGCGCCTCGACGAGGCCGGCGCCGCCAAGAACCCAAGGATCCGGGAGCAGCTGGCATGAGCGACGAACTCGAGACCCTCAGCGACCGTGAGCTGCACGACCGTGCGTTCAAGCAGGCGCTCGGGCATGCCGACATCGGCTTCTTCCAGCGTGTGCTCGCCGCCGCGCCCGCCGCCCACGCAGGCTCCGGCGAACTGGACGATGCCTACAACGACGTGCTCAAGCCATCGAGCCTCTTGACCGAGCTGGTCCACCGGGACCCCGAGGTGCTGACGGCCCTGCGGCCGCTGTACCTCGATTACCTGCGCGCCGTCTGATCCTGGAACGCCAGCGCGAACACGAGCCCGAGCGCGACGGCCGCGGCCGGCAGCAGCAACGACTGCGCCATCGCGTCGGCGAATCCCTGGGCGATCTGCGGCGGCAGCTTGCCGGCGCCCGCCGCCGTCAGCTCCGCGCCCGACCCCGCTCCTGCAGGTAGCTCGGCGGCGAGCCGTGAGCTGATCAGCGCCGCGATCCCGGCGCTGCCGAGCACACCGCCGACCTGCCGCGTGGCGTTGTAGACGCCGGCGCCGGCGCCGGCCGACTGCGGGGGAAGATCGCGTGTCGCGGTAGCGGCCAGCGGCGCCCACATGAACGCATTCGCGACGCCGAGCAGCGCCATCGGCAGCAGCAGCTCCCAGACGGCGCTGTTCGGACGCGTGACGAGGCTCAGCCAGACCAGCGCCGCCGAGCACGTCGCGAGGCCGATCGCGGTCGGGAGGCGTGGATGTACACGGTCGACCAAGCCGCCGACGAACGGCGCCAGCACGGCGGCGAGGACGGCCATCGGCACGAGCAGAAGCCCGGCCTCGGTCGGGGACATGCCGCGGACGAGCTGTGCATAGAGCATGAACGGGAAGCCCATCGAAGTGACCGCGAACGAGACCGTCGTGATCGCCGCGTTCGCGAGCGAGAAGTTGCGGTTGCCGAACAGGCTCAGGGGGATCAACGGCTCGCCGCGGTTGCGGCTCTGCCAGAACACGAACAGCCCGAGGATCACGAAACCGGCGCCGATCAGCAGCGGCACCGAGAGGATGCCGCTGATCTGGCCCCAGTCGTACTTCTCGCCCTCCTGGATGCCGAAGACGAGGCAGAACATCCCGACCGTCGAGAGCGCGACGCCGAGCGGGTCGAAGCGGTGGCTATGCGTATCGAGGCGCGGGATCAGCCGCCAGCCGAGCAGCAGCGCGATGACGCCGACGGGGACGTTGATGAAGAAGATCCACTCCCAGCCCGGGCCGTCGACCAGCAGGCCGCCGAGCACCGGTCCGACGAGCATCGCGACGCCCGCCGTCGCCCCCCACAGCGCCATCGCCTTTCCGCGTGCCTCGGCAGGGAAGGTTCGGGTGATGACCGCCATCGTCTGCGGCGTCATCAGCGCGGCGCCGAGCCCCTGGACGACGCGGGCGACGATCAGCTCGCCGATCGTGCCGGTCAGGCCGCACCAGAGCGACGAGCCGGTGAAGAGCACGAGGCCGGCCAGGTAGACGGTGCGCGGTCCGACCCGATCCCCGAGCCGGCCTGTGACGAGCAGCGGCACCGCGTACGCCAGCAGGTACGCGCTCGTGACCCAGATCACCGTGTTCACATCCGCGTCGAAGCCCGAGATGATCGCCGGCGTCGCGACGGTGACGATCGTCGCGTCGACGAGGATCATGAAGAAGCCGATGACCATCGCCCAGAGGGCGGGCCAAGGTCGGTAGTCGACGGGGAGGCCGCTGGCAGTGCGATCGCTCATGAGGTTGAACCTACTGGCCCGGTCGCGCACCTAGACTCACGGCGCTCATGCGGATCTTCAGCGGCATCCAGCCGACCGGCAAGAAGCACCTCGGCAACTACATCGGCGCGATCCGCCAGTACGTCGAAGGCCAGCAGCGGGCCGCCGATGCAGGCGACGTGGCGATCTACTGCGTCGTCGACCTGCACTCGATGACGGTCCCGAGCTTCGACGCCGCCGAGATCCGCGACCGCGTCTACGACACGGCGGCGGTGCTGCTCGCAGCCGGGCTCGATCCCGAGCGCTGCATCTTCATCCGCCAATCGGACCTGCCGGCTCACACCGAGCTCGCCTGGCACCTCAGCTCGGTCTGCTCGCACGGCGACCTCAACCGGATGCACCAGTTCAAGGAGAAGGCCGGTGCCCAGCGCGACCTGGCGAGCGCGGCGCTCTTCACCTACCCGGTGCTGATGGCCGCCGACGTGCTCGCCTACCGCGCCTCCGAGGTGCCGGTCGGCGACGACCAGCGCCAGCACGTCGAGCTGATGCGCGACCTCGCCCAGCGCTTCAACGCGAAGTTCGGCGAAGGCATCCTCGTCGCGCCCGAGATCCGGATCCCGGCGGCAGGGGCACGGATCATGGACCTGCAGGAGCCGGCCCGGAAGATGTCTACGACCGGCGGTTCGGAGGCCGGCACGGTCTACGTGCTCGACGACGAGGCGGCGACGCTGAGGAAGTTCAAGCGCGCCGTGACCGACTCGGACGACCCGCCGCGGATCGCCCGTTCACCGGAGAAGCCGGGGGTGACGAACCTGATCGACATCCTCTCCGCCGCGACCGGCCGTTCACACGAGGAGATCGAGCGCGAGCTGGCCGACGCCCGTGGCTACGGCGACCTCAAGCTCGCGACCGGCGAAGCCGTCAACGCCCTGCTGGCCCCGGTCCGGGAGCGGTACCCCGAGATCCGCGCCGACGAGGCGGGGATCGAGCGCGTATTCGCCGCCGGCGCCGAGAAGGCACGGGCCCTGACCGACGTCACGATGCATGACGTGCGTGCCGCGCTCGGCGTCGGCAAGCCTGGCTGACCGCGCTACACGCGGAAGCGGGAGACCGCGTCCTGGAGCTGCTTGGCGGTGTCGGCGAGCGCCTCTGCGTGCCTGACCGACTCGTGCGTCGACGCCGACATCTCCTCAGTCGATGCCGAAACCTGCTCCGCTGACGCCGACGACTGCTCAGAGATCGCGGCGATCGCGTCCATCTCGTTCTCGACTGCCGAGCTGTTCTCTGAGATCTCCTGGACCGCGGAGTTGATCGCCTCGACCCTGGTCGTCACGTCCTGGACAGCGGACTCGATCGTCAGGAACGCCTCACGTGCGCTTTCGACGGTCGCGCTCGTCTCCTCGGTGGCGCGCGCACCTTCCTCGACGATGTCGACGGCTGCCGCGATGTCGGTCTGGACCTCTGCGATCAGCGCGGCGATGCCGTTGGCGGCCTGCTGGCTCTCTTCGGCCAGCTTGCGGACCTCCTCGGCGACGACGGCGAACCCGCGGCCCTGGTCACCCGCGCGCGCGGCCTCGATCGCAGCGTTGAGCGCGAGCAGGTCGGTCTGCTGGGCCACCGAGGTGATCGCCTCGACGATCGAGCCGATCTCCTGCGACTTCGCGCCGAGCGTCCGGATCGTCTCGCTCGCCTGCCGCGAATGCTCGGTGGCGGAGTCGACCGAGCGGGTCGCGTGGCCGACGGCCTCCGCGCCGGCGCGGGCGAGCTCGAGTGCCTGTCCGGCAGCTTCGGCGGTCTCGCGGGCGGTCTCGGCCGAGCGCGTCGTCGCGCTCGCGACCTCGGTCGTGCGCTCCTTCGCCTGGTTGACCGACATCACCTGGCGCTCGGAGCCGGTTGCCAGCTCCTCGATCGCGTGCGCCGTCTCCGAAGTCGCACGGCCGATGTCGCCGGCGCCGGTCGAGACCTCCGTCGCGGCTGTCGAGACCGTGCCCGCGGAGGCAGTGACCTCGCCGATCAGCTCGCTCAGCGAGACGCGGCTCCCGTTGTAGGCGTCGATCGCGGCGACGAGGCTGTTGCGGATGAAGTCGGTGCGGTCGGCGATCTTGCCGAGCTCGTCGGAGCCGAGTGGCCCGATCTCGGGGGTTGTCGGCACGACCTCCTCGGTCAGGTCGAAGTTGCTGAAGCCGTCGAGCCCGCGGCGCAGGCCGGCCGCGCAGTGCTCGCCGAGCATCGACAGGCGGTCGAGGATCAGCCGGACCCGACGGGCGATGCTGCGGGCCATCACCGTCACGGCGACGCCGGCCATCAGCACTGCGAGCAGAGCGGCGACCACCAGCTTGCGCTTCGCGGCCCGGCCTTCCGCGACGATCGCGACCTCAGCGGCCGCCGACTCCTTGCGGATGCCGGAGACGATCGTCTGGATGTCGCGCGAGATGCCGTTGAAGAGCTCGATCTCCTTGCCGAGCACCAGCGCGTTGGCCTTCGCGGTGCCCTCGGGGGTGCCTTGCCGGTAGAGGCCGACGATCTGCTCGTCGACCTTCATGAACTCGTCGAAGGCGTCCTGCGCCCGGCGCACGAAGCGGGTGTCGTCCTCGCCCTTGTGCTGGCGGAAGAGGACCTTGAGGTCCTTGTCAAAAGTCTTGGCCGACGCCAGGAATGCCTTGCGTGAGCCGACCTTGTCGGAGGTCGCCCCGGCGGTCCCGCGCGCGACATCGAAGGCGTACGCCGTCTGCCAGCCGTTGAAGTCGGCGGCATCGAACTTGACCTGCAGCGCGGCGTCGGTCTCCTGGCGGGCCTTCATCAGACCGCGGCCGGAGCGCTCCATGTCGCTCATCCCGGTGTAGCCGAGCCAGCCGACGACGCCGATCGTGGCGACCAGGCCGACGGTGAGGATCGTGAGCTTCGCGGACAGCGATAGCGACAGTGACTTCAAAGGCAGGCGTGACACAGCGGGCTCCTCGAACGGGGGTTGCCCCGGTGGTCGGCCGCTGCGGCTGGAACTTCAGCCCAGCAGCGCCGCGAGCTGCGCCGCGATCGTCGCGGCGCCGGCCAGCGGCCGTCCGTGACCGAAGGCGAGCAGCGCCGGTTCCATCGACGCGATCTTCTGCGCCGATCGCCTGACCTCCGCGATGTCGGTGCTGAAGAAGTCCGGCGGCAGCCGCAGGCCCGGCCGGCCGGTCGCGTACGACATGTTGCGCAGCGCGTCGCCGCAGACGAGCACACGATCGGACTCGCGCCAATAGCCGACCTGGTCCGGGCTGTGGCCGGGGAGCGCGACGACCGTGAAGCCGGCGACATCGTCACCGTCGGCGAGACCGCGATCGACCGGGTGGCCCGGTCCGGCGAAGACGCGGTTGCTGAAGCGCGCGATCCGGTTGTCCGGCATCGCCGCCAGGCAGTCGCCGCTCTCGGCCTGGGCGCGCTCGCCGGCCGGCACCCAGAACGGAACGTCGAGCGCTTCGCAGACGGCGTGCGAGCTGCCCTGGTGGTCAGGGTGGACGTGCGTCAACGCGTGCGCGGACAGCGTTCGAGCGTCCAGCGCCTTCAGGATCCGCTTGGCGTCGAGCTTGCCGCCGGCATCGACGAGCACGTCTCCGAGGACGTAGCAGTTGACCCCCTGGATCGGGTCGAGCGGGAGCTGGTGGAGATCCGGTGCGAGCGTGCGTAAGCGCGGCATCCGCGCAGCATCGCACGTCGCCGGTGCGCCACACTGGCGTTCATGAGCGAGCCGAAGAAGGGCCTCTGGGGCAGCTTGACCTCGCGCGCGACGGCGCCGCCGCCCGGGTCGGCCGGTCACCGCATGATGCTCGTGGCCTCGGCCTTCAACACCTGGGTCTACCGGGCCAGCGGCGGGCGGCTCGGAGGTAGCTTCGACGGCGCACCGCTCGTGCTCGTCCACCACGTCGGTGCCAAGAGCGGCGAGCACCGGGTCGTGCCGCTGCTCGGGATGCCCGACGGTGACGACCTGGTCATCGTCGCGTCTTACGGCGGCGCGCCGAAGACGCCGGCCTGGTTCTTCAACCTCAAGGCGAACCCGGACACGAGGATCGAGCTCAAGGGGCGCGTGATCGACGTGACCGCATCCGTCGTACCCGAGCCGGAGCGTTCCGAGCTGTGGCCGCGGCTGGTCGAGTTCTACGCCGCGTACGGCGACTACCAGCGGAAGACCGAGCGCGTGATCCCGCTCATCCGTCTGACGCCGGCCACCTGAACAAACTCGTTCGTTCGGTCGGGCGCGGCCTCTAGTGTGCTCGCGTCATGGCCGCGATGCCCGTCGCCGACCTCGAGCTCGACCTGGAGATCTTCACCGGGCCGTTCGACCTGCTGCTCACGCTGATCCTGCGTGAGGAGGTCGACCTGCTCGAAGTCGACCTCGCAGACGTGGTGCTCGGGTACCTCGACGTACTCGAGGCGCGTGGCGAGCTCGACCTCGAAGCTGCGACCGAGTTCCTCGTCCTGATCGCGGCACTGCTCGAGCTGAAGTCGCGCCTGATGCTGCCGCGCGACGAGGAGGACCTGATCGAGCTCGCCCCCGAGGAGGCGCTCGAGGAGTTGGTCGCGCGGATGCTCGACGCCCACCGCTACCGGGCAGCGGCCGGTCACTTCGCCGATCTCCTGCGCGCTGAGGCCGGTGTGCGCTTCCGCCAAGCCCCTGTCCCTTCGCGGCTGCGCCGCACCGACCTCGCCGATCTCGACGCCGTCTACGCGCCCGATCGTCTCGGCGCCGCCATCGGCACGCTGCTGGCCGAGCCCGAGAAGGTCGACGTCCGCCACATCACGTTCTCGAAGGTCTCGCTCCCCGAGCGGCTCGCCCACCTGCGCGGTCTGCTCAGGCGCGGACGCCGGACGATCTCCTTCGAGGAGGCGGTCGACGGCGCCGACCGCGTGACCGTCTGCGTGACGCTCTGGGCGTTGCTCGAGCTCTACAAGGAGGGGGAGGTCCGCTGGCAGCAGGAGCGGCCCTTCAGCGAGATCCTGATCACCAGCACGCAGGTGCTCGAACCCGAGCCCGGCGGCACCCCGACGATCGCCACCCGCACGGAGGTTGAGGCGTGAGCCCGAACGACGATCCACTGATCCGCCAGGTCGAGGCGCTGATCTTCCTCTCGCCCGACCCGCTCTCCGAGCGTGAGCTGGCCGCTGCCTGCGAGGCCGATCCGGACGCGATCGAGCACTCCGTCGCGGCGCTGCGCGAGGCGTACCTGCCCGGGCGCCGGGGAATCGAGCTGCGCGAACTCGCCGGCGGCTGGGTCTTCGCAAGCGCGCCCGACACCGAGGAAGCCGCACGGCGGCTGTTCGCGAAGCCGCGGACCCCACCGCTGAGCCCGGCGCAGGCCGAGACGCTGGCGATCGTCGCCTACCTCCAGCCGGTCTCGCGACCGGAGATCGGCAGGATCCGTGGCGTCAGCCCCGATTCGGCGACCGCGACCCTGCTCGAGCGCGGGCTGATCGAGGAGCACGGTCGCTCGCAGTTCGGCGCCGCTCTCTACCGGACGACCGCGCTGTTCCTGCAGCTGTTCGGGCTGGCCTCACTGGCCGACCTTCCAGAGACAACGCAGTGGGACCCGAGTCCCGAGGATGCCGCTGCGCTGCGCGAGCGGCTCGCCAAGGCCGGCGATGCGCGCGCCGGGCTGACCGCCGAATCGTCCGGTGCGGATGCCGAGGCGGCGGCGGATGCGTTCCGCATCGAGCGTGCCGAGCCGGTCGCCTAAACCTCGCGCCGCCGGCTGGCAGCCGGTCATCGCGCACGCCTGCGTGCTCGGAATGACGCAGGTGCTGTGGCTCACGTACGCGCCGATCACCGGCGACGCCGCGACGAGCTATGGCGTGTCAGAGGGCGCGGTCGTCTGGCTCGCCAACGTCTACCCGCTGCTCTACTTCCTGCTCGCGCTGCCGGTCGGGGCGGCGCTCGACCGGCGCCCGTTGCCGGTGCTCGCCGCCGGTGCGCTGTTGACCGCGGCCGCCGGTCTCACGCGCGCGGTCTCGGAGAGCTATGAGGCGGCGCTCGCCGGTCAGCTGCTCGGTGCATTCGCGCAACCGGTGCTCTACAACGGCATCGTCGTCGTCGCCCGGGCCAGCCTGCCCGAGGAACAGCGCGCGACCGGGATTGCGGTCGGGACGGTCGGCTCGTTCGTCGGCCTGATCCTCGGGCTGGTGTTGCCGCCGCTGCTGGCAGACGGCACCGACCTCTCGACGCTGCTCTGGGTCGAGGGCGGCGCGGCGCTGTTGTTCGGGCTCGTGCAGCTCGCGACGTTGCGGATGCCGCTGCACGCGCACATGGCCGACGAGCTGGAGCCGCGGGCGCTGCGGAAGTTGCTCGCCGATCCGGCGGTGCGAGCGCTCGCGCTCGTTTCGTTCGGCGGGTTCGGCATCTTCGCCACGCTGCTGACGGCGCTCGAACCGCTGCTCGGACATCGCGGGATCGAGACCGGCACGACCGACCTGATCACCGTCGCGATGACGCTCGTCGGCATCCTCGCCTCGCTCGTCGTGCCGCCGCTCGTCGCCCGGCGCCGGACGGAGCGGCGGCTGCTGACCGTCGCGCTGCTCGGCGCGTCGCTCGCCGTCGCGCTGATGGCGCTAGACCTGCCGGTCGCGCTGCTGGCGGCGCTGGCGCTGGTGATCGGCGGACTGCTGCTGCCGGCGCTGCCGGTCCTGCTCGAGCTCGGCGAGCGCCGGCACCCGATCCTCGGCGGCACCGTGTCCGCGATCATCTTCCTGACCGGCAACCTCGGCGTCGCGATCTTGACGGCGGCCGCGATCGGCCTCAAGGGCTGGGCCGCGCCGCCGTTCCTGCTGCTCTCGGCCGTGGCGCTGCTCGCGCTCGGTGGCGCCCGCCGCGGCCTGCGCGAGCTGTCCTGACAATCGGGGGTCAGGCGCCCGGAGGCCAGCGGTGCGCGGGCGCCCAACCGAGCACCTCGCGCGCCTTGCTGCTGTCGTTGCCGGGCAGCGTCGTGCCGTAGTGCCGCAACGAGGCCGGCAACAGCCTGGCGACGCGCGTCCCAATCCGGCGTGGCGGCTTGGCGCCGGCTGCCTCGGCAGCGGCCGTGATCGACTCGGCGGCCGGCCGCGGATCGGGCTCGCAGACGTTGTAGACGCCGGGCGCGCCGCCCTCTGCCGCGAGCACGGTTGCGGTGACCGCGTCGCTCACGTGGACGAAGGACATCCGGCCCTGGCCATCGCCGATGATCGGGTAGAGCCGCCGACGGATCATCGCGCCGAACTGGCCGTCCGGGGCCCAGGCGGTGCCGGGACCGTAGAAGAAGCCGTAGCGGAGGACGATGCCTTCGAGCGGTCCGTCGAGCACCGATCGCTCCATGTCGGCGACCGCGCGGGCCGGACCGGCCAGCGTCCGGTCCGGCGCGTCGGTCCAGAGCGGCGCGTTCTCGTCGTGGACCGGCGAGCCGTCGGGCCGGGTGATGAACGCGATCGATTGAACGACGGCTCGGGTGGCTCCGGCTTCCGCTGCCGCGTCGATCATCAGCGGCACCGTCTCGCGCCGGAGGCGCGAGGTCTGCTCGAGGCCCTTGGCGAACGCACGGGCGCCGCCACGGTTCGGGAAAGCGGTGAGCTGGTGGATGAGGACGTCGGGCTCGGCAGCCGCGATCGCCGTTCGCACGGCCGGTTCGTCGAACGCGTCGGCGACGACCGCCGACGCCCCGAGCTGCTCGAGTCCGGCGGCCGTGTGCGGTGACCGCGTCATCGCCGTGACGGTGTGGCCGGCGGCGAGCAGCGCACCGGTCAGCGGGCGACCGATGGCACCGCTGGCACCGGCGAGAAAGACCCTCACGAGCGCTCCTCGGCAGCGAGCCTGAGGCACCAGCCGAGCAGGACGGCCACGGCGAACAGGCTGATCGCGTCGGCCGGGCCGACCCAGCCTGGATCGGCGTTGGCGATGTCGATCAGGTGGTTGATGACGTGGAGGACGTACTGCACGAGCACGAGTACGAGCACCGGGACACGCCAGGACGGCCGCGAGGCGGCGATCGCGAGCGCGACCGCTGACGCCAGGTAGTAGGTCGCAACATCGCGCAGCATGTGGTCTGAACGGGCGCCGAAGTTCGCGAGCGCGTCGTAGAACCAGCCCGGCGCGAAAGCCTGCGCCAGTCCGGTCGCACCCTGGACGATCGCCAGCGCCCAGAGCACAGGCTTGAGCGTGTCGCTGCTCATCGGCGGATGAGCCTAACCGGCGGCAGCTGCGGCGAGCTGGCCACAGGCGGCGTCGATGTCGCGGCCGCGGGTCAGGCGAATCGTCGCCCTGATGCCGCGGCCTTCGAGCACTGCGAGGAAGCGCTCGATCGTCTCGCGGTCCGAGCCGTCGTAGCTGCCGGTCGGGTTGTACGGGATCAGGTTTACCTTGAAGCGCTTGGGGTCGAGCACGTCGGCCAGTTCCTCCGCGCGCTCCTCGGAGTCGTTGACGCCCTTCAGCATCACGTACTCGACGAAGATCATCCGGCGCTTCTTGTCGTAGAAGCGGTTGCAGGCGGCGAGCACGTCACGCAGCGGGTAGCGGTCGTTGACCGGCATGATCTTCGAGCGCAGCGACTCGTCGGCGGCGTGGAGGCTGAGGGCGAGCCTGATCGGCATGTCCTGGTCGGCGAGCCGGTCGATCCCGGGCACCCAGCCGACCGTCGAGATCGCGGTCCGGCGGTGCGTCACGCCCACGTCGGGCAGGCGGCGGCAGGCGTCGAGCACGTTGTCGAGGTTCATCATTGGCTCGCCCATGCCCATGAAGACGACGTGGTCGACCTCGGTCATTCGCCGGAAGTGGAGTGCCTGGTCGAGAATCTCCGACGCGGTCAGGTTGCGGCCGAACTTCATCGTCCCGGTGGCGCAGAAGGTGCAGGTCAGCGGGCAGCCGGACTGCGCGGAGAGGCAGAGCGAGCGGCGCCCGTCGCGGTAGCGCATCAGCACCGCCTCGACCGGCCTGTCGTCCTTGACTGTCGTGAAGAGTGCCTTGACGGTGCCGTCGACCGATTTCGCCTCGTGTTGGAGCGTCAGGGTCGAGAACGGCACGCGCTGCTCGAGTTCGGCTCGCAGGTCCTTGGAGATGTTCGTCATCTCCGCGTAGCCGCGCGCGCCACCGGCGGCCCACTGCCAGACCTGTCCGGCGCGGAACGCGGGCTCACCGAGCTCGGCGAGCGTGGTGTCGAGCAGGTCGAGGTCCACGGCCCCAAGGCTAGGGCCGCAGGCGAGCTAGTCCGCCGGATCGGGCTTTGGTGCGTCCTCGTGCGCGCCCTCGGCGAACTCCTCGATCGCCTTGGCGCTGAAGGCCGGGATGTCGTCCGGCTTGCGGCTCGTGACGAGCCCCTGGTCTACGACGACCTCCTCGTCGACCCATTCGGCGCCCGCGTTCTCCAGGTCGGTCCGCAGGCTCGGCCAAGACGTGACCGTGCGGTCCTTGACGATGCCCGCCTCGATCAGGATCCACGGCGCGTGGCAGATCGCCGCGATCGGACGCTTGCTCTCGGCGAACGCGGTCACGAACCGCACCGCGTCTTCGTTATCGCGCAGAAGGTCGCCGTTGGCGACGCCGCCAGGGATCAGTAGCCCGTCGAACGCTGCCGGGTCGGCGTCGGCGACGGTCTCGTCGACCTGTTCGTTCCCCGCCTGATCGAGGTGGTCGAACGTCTTGATCGACCCCGGCTCGAGCGACACCAACCGGATCTCCGCGCCGGCGTCCCGCAGCGCGTCGCGCGGGCCCTGCAGCTCGACCCGTTCGACGCCGTCGGTTGCGAGGATCGCGATCGTCTTGCCTGCGAGTGTCTGGCTCATCCGCCGGTCGTACCCCCGGCAGGCCGTTCTGGAACCCTTCGGGCGATGCGGCTCGTCAAGTACCTCGCGCACGCCGGCGTCGCCTCGCGCCGCGCGAGCGAGGTCGTGATCGCGGCCGGCCGCGTCACCGTCGACGGGCAGATCGTGACCGACCCGGCGCGCGCGATCGACGGCCAGGAGGTGCGCGTCGACGGCGAGATCGTCCCGGCGCCGGCCGGCGAGCGCGAGGTCTGGCTCGTCCACAAGCCGGTCGGCGTCGTCTCGACCGCGAGCGACACGCACGGCCGGCCGGTCGTCACCGACCTCGTAGATGCGCCGGGCCGCCGGCTGTACCCGGTCGGCCGGCTCGATCTCGACAGCAGCGGGCTGCTGCTGCTGACCGACGACGGCGGGCTGGCCAATCGACTCACCCACCCGCGGTACGAGGTGCCGAAGACGTACGTCGTGACCGTCAGTGGGCGGCCGACTGCGGCCGCCTTGCGCAGTCTTCGCGAGGGCGTCGTGCTCGACGACGGGCCGACCGCGCCGGCTCAGGTCCGCGAGACCGGCCACAGCCGCGAGACGGCGACGCTCGAGATCGTGCTCCGCGAGGGGCGCAACCGGCAGGTGCGCCGGATGTGCGACGCCGTCGGCCACCCGGTCGTGGCGCTGCGCCGCCAGGCGTTCGGGCCGCTGCGGCTCGGCTCGCTCGCGCCCGGCGCCGCGCGCCGCCTCAGCGCTGCGGAGGTCGAGCGCCTGCGCTCGGCCAGCGTCCCCGAAGACCCGGGCACCGTTGGTCCCGGATAGCGACGGAATACGTCGCTATCCGGGACCAACGCCGGGGGTGCTCCGTGCTGGTCCCAGATCGCGACGCGTTGCGTCGCTATCTGGGACCAGCGTGGCGGGGCGCCGCGTTGGGGGAACGCCGCCGTATCATCGCCCCGCGATGCGGCTCTTCGCGCTTCGCGGTGCTACCACCGCTCCCGAGAACACCTCCGACGCGATCCGCGGCGCGACCGAGGAGCTGATGCGCGAGATCGTGGAGCGCAACGCGCTCGAGATCGACGACGTCGTCAGTTGCCTCTTTACCGTCACCGACGACCTCGATGCAGACTTCCCGGCCGCCGCAGCCCGCCAGGTCGGCTTCTCGCAAGTCCCGCTGCTCTGCGCCCGCGAGATCCCGGTGCCCGGTGCACTCCCGAGCGTGATCCGCGTGCTCGTCCACTATTACGCGCCCGAGGACCGCCGCCCGACGCACGTCTACTTGCGTGACGCGGTTGCCCTGCGCCGCGATCTCGAGGAGGCCAATTGACCCTCCGTTTCACCAAGGCGGTCGAGCGGATCCCCGTCTACCCGGCGGCATCCGGCTACGGCAAGGCGGCCGAGTACGCGCTGATGGCCTCGAACGAGTCGCCCGAACCGCCGCTCGAATCGGTCGTCGAAGCGGCGCGGCTCGCCCTTACCGGCGCCAACCGCTATCCCGACCCGTCGAACGCGAAGCTGCGCGCGGCGCTCGCCGAGCGCTACGAGGTGCCGGCCTCGCGGATCCAGGTCGGCAACGGGTCCTGCGACATCCTGCTCGCGGCCGGCGAGGCGCTGCTCGAGGACGGCGCCGAGCTGCTCTACGCCTGGCCGTCGTTCAGCGTCTACCCGCATCTCGCCGCGGCCTCGGGCGCCCGCGCGATCGAGGTCCCGCTGAACGACCGCGACGAGCACGATCTCGACGCGATGCTCGCCGCGATCACCGCCGCGACGACGCTCGTCCTCGTCTGCAACCCGAACAACCCGACATCGACCGCGCTGCCGCTCGACGAGATCCGGCGCTTCGTCGAGCACGTGCCCGATCACGTCTGCGTGATTCTCGACGAGGCCTACTGCGAGTACAACACGCTCGAGGATCCGGACGCCTCGATCGACCTGTTGGAGGACCACCCGAACCTCGTGCTGCTGCGCACGTTCAGCAAGGTCTACGGCCTCTGCGGGCTGCGGGTCGGCTACGCGCTCTGCGGCTCGAACGCGTTCGTCACCGCCACGACGCAGGTCCGCCAGCCGTTCTACTGCAACATCGCGGCGCAGGCCGCTGCGGTCGAGGCGCTCAAGCACGGCGACGAGATCGCCGGCCGGGTCGAGCGCGCGGTCGTCGCCCGGATCACGATCGAGGAGGGCCTGCGCGCGCTCGGGATGACCGTCGCCGAGTCGCAGGCGAACTTCGTCTGGTTCGAGCTCCGCGGCCGCGACGACGAGACGCCCGAGGAGACCGAGGCCCGGGTCCTCGCCGGGCTGACCGAGGCGGGCTTCCAGGTCCGCGCCGGCGGCGCGCTCGGCCGTGCCGGCTGGCTGCGGGTCAGCTTCGGCACCGACCAGCAGAACGACGGCTTCCTGAGCGCGCTGGGCGCGCTCATCGACTGAGGCGTGCCGTCGGTATACGGTTGGTCGATGCGCCGGTTCCTCATCGTCCTCGTTGCCTTGATCGCTTCGCTCGGGGCAGCGGCCCCGGCGCAGGCCGCCGACATCACCGGGACCTGGGACCTGCCGTCCGGCAGCGTCGCGCTGCAGGAGTGGACGTTCAGCTCCGGGACCGGCACGCTTGCCGGTGAGGGCAAGGGCGGTCCGTACACGTGGCCGATGGAGGGCACGATCGCCGGTGACCAGGTTCAGATCCTCACGGCCTATCGCAACTCCTCGTACAAGGCGTACTTCGTCGGCACGGTGTCAGCCGACGGCAGCAAGATGTCCGGAACGTGGGCGACGGGCGGCTACGCGGTGGCGCAGACATCGGGTCTGACCTGGGTCGCGAACCGGCGCGGTGGCGCCGTCACTCCGACGCCGAATCCGGTCGACAAGCGCGCGAGCGGCATGCAGGTGCGATGCGACCGCGGCCCCAACCCGGGCGACACCTCGGTCTGCACCGCCACCGTCGGCGACGCGACGTCGAGCGGCACGCCGACGGCTCCGACCGGGGCCGTCACGTTCGCCGCGCGAGACGGCGGCAGCTTCCTGTCCGGCGACACATGCGCGCTCGTCACGACCTCGACCAGCCCGTCGGTCGCCTCCTGCACGGCGATCTACACGCCGCCGGTCACCCCGGTCTTCCCCGACGTCCTCGCCGAGTACGGCGGTGACAGCACGCACAACAGCACTTCGGCGAGCACCCAGTTCCTGACCGCAGGTATCGCAGGGCTCGAGGACAACACGCCCGCGACGGCCGCGTCGTGCGGCGCGAACGTCAAGAAGGCGCCGATCGGCAAGGCGAAGGCCGCGATCAACGACAGCTACAACTCGCGCGACAAGGCCGGCCTGACGACATGGGGCGAGTGGGCCGGCAACTGCGTCTACAACGGCGCGAGCGTCGTCGGTCAGCTCGGGACCGCGGTCGTCGGGGGCGGCGGCTCGGTCGTCGTCGGCATCGGGCTGCCGGTCGCCGGTGTCGCGGGCGGGTTCTCGACCGCAGGGCCGGGAGGCGCATTCGGCCTCGGCGTGGCGGGGGCGGGGGTGGGGTACGCCGTAGCCTCCAACGGGCTGCGGGTGACCTCGGAGATCATCCAGTCGACCGAGCGCGCGCGTCGGGACCCGCCGGACACGAAGTTCAAGGTGCTCGCCGCGCGGCCCAAGGCGAAGAAGGCGAAGGTTCTGACCGGCAAGGGCGGCGTCGGCAAGGCGTCTGCCAGGAAGATCGCCGCACTGCTCGACCGCCAGTCCGACGTCGCGGCCCGCTCACGCCAGTTCGCGGCGACGGTCGACAAGCTCGGCGGCGCCCGTCAGGCCGGCGACAACGCCTGGAGGGGCAAGCAGGCGCGCGCAGGGATCACGCAGGCGCGGCAGCTCGCAGCGAAGCTCGACGCGCTTATCGCGGCCCGCAAGACGACGGTCAAGCTGATCCCCAGGTCGAAGGCGACGACGCAGAAGCTCAGCGCGAGCGCCGTGGCGAAGGCGAAGGCCGCGATCGGCGGGGCCAAGGGCGGCTCGTTGCTCAAGAAGCTCGGCTTCAACGCCGAGGGCATCGCGTTCGTCCGCAGCTCGGTCGCGGCCACGCAGCCGACCGGCACGAAGCTCTCGATCCTCGACGCCGTAAAGGATTCGGCCCAGGACCGGATGCTGCAAGACGCGGCGACCGTCCTGCGCTACTGGTCGATCGAGACCGGCGTCGCCGCGGACGCAGCGCTGCAATAGCGCGAACCCCACGTCGAGTGTGCGTTCGGTTACGCCTGGCGCAACTGAACGCACACTCGACGATTGCTGGGTCGTCTGCTTTACTCCCAACTGCATGTCGCACCCGGCGAGCATCAGCGCCTCATGCACCGGCCGCCCGGCCGGCGCCGCGCGTGCCCGCAGCGCGGCTTCGCAGCAGTGGTATTGGCGATTTTCGTAGCGCTCGCGCCGGCTGCTGACGCAGCCTGAGTCCATCGACGACGGTGACCCGTCCGGACCGGCCCGAGCGCTCCCTCAACCTGAGGCACGGCTTGCCGTCCCTCGATCGCGTCGCCGTATCCTGCCGCATCGAACCAGAGAAAGACCCCCAAGATGATGATCGTGATGAAAGCCAGCGCCACCGACGAGCAGATCGATGCCGTCGTCGCGCGCATCGAGTCCGTCGGCGTCACCGCCCACCCGAGTCGCGGCGAGGAGGTGACGATCATCGGCGCGGTCGGAGACCGTGAGCACGTCGCGCGCCTCGGGCTCGAGGCCGACCCCGGCGTCGACAAGATCGTGCCGATCCTCAAGCCGTACAAGCTCGCGAGCTCGCAGGTCCGCCAGGAGCAGCCCTCGACCTTCGACATCGGCGGCAGCCTGATCGGCGGCGACCACTTCGGCCTGATCGCCGGCCCCTGCACCGTCGAGTCGCGTGACCAGATCCTCGAAGCCGCCGACTCGATGCTCGCCTCCGGGGCGACGATGTTCCGCGGCGGCGCGTACAAGCCGCGCACCTCGCCGTACTCGTTCTCCGGGCTCGGCCAGGAGGGCCTGCGGCTGCTCGCAGAGGCGCGTGAGCGCACCGGCCTGCCGATCGTCACCGAGCTGATGGACCCCCGTGACGTCGAGCCGGTCTGCGAGGTCGCCGACATGATCCAGGTCGGCGCTCGCAACATGCAGAACTACACGCTGCTGACCGAGATCGGGCGCAGCGGCGTCCCGGCGCTGATCAAGCGCGGGCTCTCGGCGACGCTCGAGGAGCTGCTGATGGCCGCCGAGTACGTCCTCAAGGAGGGCAACGAGAAGGTCGTTCTCTGCGAGCGCGGCATCCGCACATTCGAGACCGCTTACCGATTCACGCTCGACCTGACGGCAATCCCGGTGCTCAAGGAGATGACGCACCTGCCGGTCGTCGTCGACCCGAGTCACGCCGCCGGACGCCGTGCGCTCGTCGAGTCGCTGTCGCTCGGAGCGGCCGCCGCGGGCGCCGACGGTCTGATCGTCGAGGCGCACCCGAACCCCGAGCAGGCGGTGTGCGACGGCCCTCAGCAGATAGCCAACGCCGACTTCGGCGCCTACGCCGCGAAGGTCGAGCAGGCGGCGATGCTCGCCGGCAAGCGCGCGTTCCGCGGCGCCGCGGCGACGGCAGGCTGATCCCGAAACGATGGCCGGGTCCGGCACACCCCTGCGGGTCCATGTCGCCGGGCTCGGCCTGATCGGCGGTTCCGTCGCGCTCGCTGCTCGCGAGCGGCTCGGAGCGGTCGTGACCGGTGAGGACGCCGACGACCACGTGGCTCGCGAGGCGACCGAGGCCGGGGTGACGGCGGCCGTCGCGGACAGCGCACCGGACGTCGTCGTCGTGGCGACGCCGGTCCCGGCGATCGCCGCCACGGTCGCCACGATGCTCGACCGCTTTCCGGACGCGGCTGTCACCGATGTCGGTTCGACGAAGTCGGCGCTGGCCGCTGCCGGCTTCGGTTCCCGGTACGTCGGCGGCCACCCGATGGCCGGGGCGGAGGTGTCGGGGCTCCGGCACGCGCGGGCCGACCTGTTCGCCGGCGCGACCTGGTTCCTGACGCCGCGGCTCGAGAGCGACGGTGTCCTGCTCGAGCGGCTTCACCGCTTCGTCACCGGCATCGGCGCGTCACCGGTCGTGCTCGATCCCGATGAGCACGACCGCCTGATGTCGGCGTTCTCGCACCTGCCGCACGTGATCGCCAACGTGCTCGCCGGTCGGGCGGTAGCGGCGCTCGGGGGCGAGCGGCGGCCGATGGTCGGTCCGAGCTTCCGCGACGCGACCCGGGTCGCCGGCGCCAACCCGCCGCTGTGGGCCGGCATCTACGAGGCCAACCGCGACGCGCTCGTCGCCGACATCGATGGCGTCATCGCCGATCTCCGGAGCGCCCGCGAGCTGATCGCCGGGGGTGCGACCGCCGAGATCGAGAGCTGGCAGGCCGCGGCGACCGAGGCGCGCACGAGGCTCGGCGAGCTCGGCGTCGCCGCCGGCGCATCGGCTCGTGTGCGCGCGATCGTGCCGAACCGTCCCGGCGTCGTCGCCGAGCTGACGATCACGCTCGGCCGCGCCGGGATCAACATCCAGGACATGAGCCTCCAGCCGGCTGCCGACAACCGCTCGGGCCAGGTCACGGTCTGGGTCGACGAAGACCGCGAGGACGAGGCCCGGGCGCTCGTCGAGGCCGTAGCCGGGAGCGCCTCGTCTTGAGCAGCGTCCATTTCGCGCCGGTGCGCAGGCTGCGCGGCGTCGTCACGCCGCCGGCCGACAAGTCGATCAGCCACCGTGCTGCTCTGCTCGGCGCGATGGCGGTCGAGCCGCTCCGGGTCCGCAACTACCTAGTTGCCGAAGACACCCTCTCGACGCTCGCCGCCGTTGCGCAGCTCGGAGCGCTGGTCACGCGGGACGGCACCGGCGTGACGATCCGCGGGACCGGGCTTCGCGGCGCATCGCCATGCGACGAGACGATCGACGTCGGCAACGCCGGCACGCTGATGCGGCTGCTGCCGGGCTGGCTCGCGGGACAGGACGGGCGTTCATACAGGTTCGACGGCGACGACTCGATCCGCCGCCGGCCGATCGACCGGATCGCCGAGCCGCTGCGGTTGATGGGCGCCGGGATCGACGCGACCGATGGCAGGCTGCCGCCGTTCACCGTCACCGGGTCCCGGCTGACGGCGATCGACTACGAGCTGCCGGTCGCGAGCGCGCAGGTCAAGAGCTGCGTGCTCCTTGCCGGGCTGACGGCCAAGGGCATCACGACCGTGATCGAGCCCGAGCCGTCACGTGACCACACCGAGCGGATGCTCGTCGCGGCCGGGGTGACCGTGACGCGGGCCGGCGACCGTGTCTCGGTGACAGGCGCCGACGAGCTCGCGCTCGACCACGAGCTGGTCGTGCCTGCCGACCCTTCGTCTGCGGCGTTCTGGCTTGCTGCGGCCAGCATCGTCGCCGGTTCGCGGATCACCGTCGAGGGCACGACCTCCAACTGGACGCGAACCGGGTTCCTGAGGATCCTCGACCGGATGGGCGGCGCAGTGGTCGGCGAGTTCGAACGGCCACAGCGCGACGGCGAGGTCGTCGCCGCGGAGCCGATCGGGCCTGTCGATGTCGCGAGCAGCCCGCTGACGGGGACGACCGTTACGGCTGACGAGGTGCCGCTCGCGATCGACGAACTGCCGCTTGTAGCGCTGCTCGGATGCTTTGCCGAGGGCGAGACCGTTGTCACCGGCGCCGAGGAGCTCCGCTTCAAGGAATCCGACCGAATCGCAACCGTTGTCGACGGCCTCAATGGGCTCGGCGGCGACCTCGAGGCGACCGGTGACGGCTTCGTAGTCCGCGGGACCGGCGGACTGCGCGGCGGCGCGATCGACAGTCACGGCGACCACCGGCTCGCGATGCTCGGCGCGATCGCCGGGATCGCCAGCCGCGAAGGCGTGACCGTCAACGGGATGGACGCTGCCGCGGTCTCCTACCCGGGCTTCCTCGACGACCTCACGACCCTCACCACCTAGGCTGATTGCCGATGTTGGTGGCGATCGATGGCCCGGCGGGCGCGGGCAAGTCAACCGTGGCGCGGGCCGTCGCCTCCGCTCTCGGCATTCCGTATCTGGACACCGGCGCGATGTACCGCTGCGTCGCGCTCGCCTGGCCGGCCGCCGCAGACACGATCTCGATCGGGTTCGGGCCCGGCGGTGAAGTGCTGCTCGACGGGCGTGACGTTTCCGATGAGATCCGCTCGCCGGAGATCAGCGAGCGCGCGAGCGCCGTCGCGAAGGACCCGGCGGTGCGCGCCGCGCTCGTAGCCCGCCAGCGCGACCTGATCGCCGGTGGCGACTACGTCGCCGAGGGGCGTGACATCGCGACCGTCGTCGCGCCCGACGCCGAGGTGAAGGTCTTCCTGACCGCCGATCCGGCCGAGCGGGCGCGCCGCCGCGCGGCCGAACTCGGCGCCGACCCGGCCGACGTCGAGGCGGCGCTTCGCGTGCGCGACGCCGACGACAGCGGCCACGGCCGCACGACCGACGCCGCAGCTCCCGGCGCCGTCACCGTCGACACGACCGGGCGCACTGTCGATGACGTCGTCGCTGAGATCGTCGCCCTCGCCGAGGCCCATGTCCGGTAAGCAGAACGGCGGCCGCGTCGCCGTCGTCGGCTACCCGAACGTCGGCAAGTCGTCGCTCGTCAACCGGCTTACGCAGTCGCGCGTCGCCGTCGTCCACGAGACGCCCGGCGTGACGCGTGACCGCCAGGAGCTGCTCTGCGAGTGGAACGGCCGCAGCTTCACGCTGATCGACACCGGCGGCATGGACTTCAAGGACGACGACCCGCTCGCCGGGTCGATCCGCGAGCAGGCCCAGGCCGGGCTCGCGGAGGCCGATGTCGCGGTCTTCGTTTTCGACGCAAAGGCCGGGGTGAGGCCTGGCGACAGCGAACTGGCCGACCTCCTCCGGCGCTGGGGCAAGCCGGTCCTGGTCGCCGCCAACAAGGTCGACAGCGTCGGTGACATCGCGCTCGCCGCCGATGGCTTCAGCCTCGGGCTCGGCGAGCCGCTCGCGGTTTCCGCGACGCAGGGGCTCGGCACCGGCGACCTGCTCGATGCGATCGTCGGCCACCTGCCCGAGGGAGAGGCCACGGCGGAAGCCGACGACACGATCAGGCTTGCGCTGATTGGGCGGCCGAACGTCGGCAAGTCCTCGCTCGTCAACAAGTTCATGGGGTCCGACCGCGTGATCGTCAGCGACGTCGCCGGAACGACGCGGGACGCGATCGACCTGCCGATGGAGGTCGATGGCAGGCGCGTCGTCGTGGTCGACACCGCCGGCATGCGCAGACAGTCGAAGGTGACCGAGTCGGTCGAGTACTACACGACGCTTCGCTCCCAACGGGCGATCGAGCGCGCCGACGTGGCGCTCGTGATCTGCGACGCCCATGACGGCGTCACCGCGCAGGACCTGCGAATCGCCGAGCAGGCGATGAAGGGCGGCTGCGCGACCGCGCTCGTCCTCAACAAGTGGGACGTCGCGGCGATGCCCGAGGAGGACCTCGACCACGAACGGGCGAAGGTCAAGCGCAAGCTCCGGTTGCGGCCGAAGGTGCTGACCGTCTCCGCGGTCAGCGGCCGCAACGTCGACCGGCTGCTCAAGGAGGCGCTGATGCTCGGCGACCGGATGGGGACGCGGATCCCGACGCCTCAGCTGAACCGCTTCCTCTCGGAGGTCGCGGCCGAGAAGCAAGCCCCGTCGAAGCAGGGCCATCGCATGCGGATGCTCTACATGTCGCAGTACGAGACGCGGCCGCCGCGCTTCTCGATCCAGGTCAACAACCGCGACAAGCTGACCCGCGATTACGCCTACTTCGTCGAGAACCGGCTCCGCGCCCGCTACGGCTTCGACGGCATCCCGCTAATCATCGACTTCAACACCAGGAAAGGGAGAGACCGGTGACGGTCAGATCTCCTGAGCCTGGGAGTTTCGCATCGCGAAACTCCCGTCGGTTCGGCGCGCAGCGACGAACCGCCAACACCAGGAAGGGGAGAGAGCGCTGAAAGAGCGCGCCGATCTGCCGCTCGCGCTGGCGGTCTGCGCGGCGCTCGTCGCGATCGTGCTCGCCGGCGTATCGCTCGCCCGCGACGGTCTGCCCGATGCCGCGAGCGGCGGCGCTGCCGACCCGGCCGAACTGGTGCCGCGCAACGCGCTCGTCTACGTCCACGTCTCGCTCGACACCCGGCGTGACCCGGTCCGCCGGCTCGCCGACGCCGCCTCGCGGTTCCCGAGCTACGTCGAGCAGCGCGACCGGATCGTCAGCCGGCTCGCCTCGCCCGATTGCGGCCGCGCGAAGGTCGCGTTGCGGACGGCATCTGACGCCGGCTTCGCGCTGTTCGAGCGGCAGGCGGGGTCCGGCGTCTCGCTGCTCCTGATCGAACAGGAGGGACGCGCCGGTGGAGACCGCCGCCGTTGCGGCGCGCTCTACGCCGAGAACATCGGCGACTGGCTCGCGATCGGCCAGCGCCCGGCGCTTGACATCGCGCGCCGCCTCGAAGCCGATCGCTCGAGGAGCCTCGCCGAGCTTCCGATCCACCGTGATCAGCGCGATCGCCTGCCCGAGACGCGCGCGGTCGACGGCTGGGTCTCCGCGGCCGGCGTCCGTCGCGTGCTGGCGCCTCAGAGCGGTCTGCTCGGCCTGATCGGTGCGATCGTCGACCAGCCGCGGCTGCGCGGCATCGCGTTCTCTGCCGGCGCATCGGAGACCGGCGCCGCGGTCGCGCTGCGCAACTCGCTCGGCAGCAGTGGTGGTCGCCCGGCGAACGGTGACGTCGGCGAGCTCGTCGGGGACATCCCCGACGGGGCGCTCGCCGTCGCCGCCGTGCCGAGGCTGGGTTCCTCGCTCGTCCGCCTCTCCGGTGCGGGCGGTGAGCAGGTGGGCTCGGCGCTGGGTGCGCTCCCTCGTGACGTCGTCGCGCTCTTCGACCGCCCGACCGTCGTCACGCTGCGGCCGGCGACCCCGGCCCCGGTGATGACGATCACCGCGAAGACCGACGACGAGGCGGCCGCGAGGCGGGCGCTGTCGCGGATGCCGGCCGACGTGCGCCGCGCCTTCCCGAGCCGCGTGGCGGGCGGAACGGTGGTGCTCGCGACGCGCCGATCCGGGCTCCGCGACCCCGGCGAGGAGCGCCTGACGAGCACGCGCCAGTGGCAGGCCACGCTCGGCGAGGACCCGGCCGGGGCAGGGTCGTCGCTACTCTTCCTCGACTTCACAAAGCTGCTGGCCCTCGCTGCACAGACCGGCCTGGACTCTGATCCGGCGTTCCGATCGGCCCGCGAGGACCTCCGCCGCCTGATCGCGGCAGGGGCCCGGATCGAACCGGGGGCCGGCGAATCGACCGTGGACCTCTCCCTCCTGATCCCATGAGCCACTTCGCAGACAACGAGTACCTGTTCACCAGCGAGTCCGTGACCGAGGGTCACCCGGACAAGGTCGCCGACCAGATCTCCGACGGTGTCCTCGACGCCGTTCTGGCGTGGGAGCGCGAGCACGGCGACGTCGAGAAGGCGCGCGTCGCATGCGAAACGCTGGTCAACACCGGGCTCGCCGTCGTCTCCGGCGAGATCCGCACCGAGGCATTCGTCGATATTCAGCAGGTCGCGCGCGACGCGATCGAGAAGATCGGCTACGACGACGGCCAGGAGGGCTTCGCGTACAACTCCGTCGCTGTCCTGAACGCGATCGACCCGCAGTCGGCAGACATCGCCGCCGGCGTCGACGACGCCGCCGAGCACCGCGAGTCCGGCTCCGGCGATGATCTCGACCTCGAGGGCGCAGGGGACCAGGGGATGATGTTCGGCTACGCGACGAACGAGACCCCGGAGCTGATGCCGCTGCCGATCCAGACGGCGCACCGGCTCGCGCAGAAGCTCGCCGAGGTACGCAAGAGCGGCGCGCTCGACTACCTCCGCCCCGACGCGAAGACCCAGGTCTCGGTCCGCTACCGCGACAACAAGCCGGTCGCGATCGAGAAGCTGCTGATCTCGACCCAGCACCGCGAGTCGATGGTCGGCAAGCGCGACCAGATCAAGTCCGACCTCTGGGAGCAGGTCGTCAAGCCGGTGCTGCCCGAAGGCATGTACGACGAGAACGCGCTGCTGGGTGAGTTCCTGCTCAACCCGACCGGCAACTTCGTGATCGGCGGCCCGGTCGGTGACTGCGGCCTGACCGGCCGCAAGATTATCGTCGACACCTACGGCGGTATGGCCCGCCACGGTGGCGGCGCCTTCTCCGGCAAGGACTCATCGAAGGTCGACCGCTCCGCCGCCTACGCGACCCGCTGGGTCGCCAAGCACGTCGTCGCCGCCGGTCTCGCCGACCGCGCCGAGGTCCAGGTCGCGTACGCGATCGGAGTTGCGCACCCGGTCTCGATCATGGTCGAGAC
Organism: Baekduia sp.; assembly: GCA_037045385.1. Taxonomy (GTDB): domain Bacteria; phylum Actinomycetota; class Thermoleophilia; order Solirubrobacterales; family Solirubrobacteraceae; genus Baekduia. The sequence continues at coordinate 225,781 of JBAOHN010000001.1, forward strand.
GTTCGGCACCGAGAAGGTGCACCGGGCCGCGATCGAAGAGGCTGTCGAGAAGACGTTCGATCTCCGTCCGGCAGCGTTCCGCCGCGAGCTCGACCTCTTCCGGCCGATCTTCCAGAAGACCGCCGCCTACGGCCACTTCGGCCGCGAGGACCCGGACTTCACGTGGGAGCAGCTGACGAAGCTGGACCAGCTGAAGTCCGCCGCCGGAGTCTGAGCGAACATCGGGGCGACGTGCCCCCGGTCCTCAAAGTTGAACCTCTCGTAACGGCCCGCGCGGTGCGCGGGCCGTTCGACTACCTCCACCCCGAAGGCGAGATCGGGATCGAGGTCGGCACGCTGCTGGAGGTGCCGTTCGGGCACCAGCGGGTTCAGGCGATCGTGACCGGCTTTGCCGATGAGTCCGAGCACGAGCTGGTCGCACCGCTGCGGGTCGGCGAGCCGGTGCTTCCGGCCGACCTCGTCGCGCTCGCGGCGTGGACCGCCGCCGAGTACGCCTCGACGACCGCGCGCGCGCTCGGCCTGATGCTGCCGCCGCGCGGCGTCAAGCCGAAGTCGATCCTCTGGGCGGAGCGCACCGGAGACGGCGAGGCGGCGCTCGCGCCGGGCTCCGGCGAGCGTCTGACCGACTGCCAGCGTGCTGCGCTCGCTGCGCTCCCGGGCCGCACCGGAGACCAGCTCGCGACGCTGCGGCGACTCGAGCGGAGGGGCTTCGTCACGATCACCGCCCGGGCCGAGCGCCGCGTCCCGTCGCACGGCGCGATCGCCGAGGCCAATCCCACGCCGGAGCTGACGGGCGACCAGCGGCAGGTCCTGGTGGAGATCGAGGCCGCCGCGCCCGCAGATCAGCTGCTCCTGCACGGGGTGACCGGCTCAGGCAAGACCGAGGTTTACCTGCGCGCCGCGGCACAGGCGCTCGCGCGCGGCGAGGGCGTCCTGATCCTCGTTCCCGAGATCGCGCTGACGCCGCAGATGCTCGGACGCGTCGCGTCGCGCTTCGGCGACACGGTCGCGGTGCTCCACTCCGGCATGCCGGACGGCGAGCGCTACGACGAGTGGCAGCGGCTTCGCTCCGGCGAGGCGCGCGTCTGCGTCGGGCCCCGGTCGGCTGTGTTCGCACCGATCGACAGGCTCGGCCTGATCGTCGTCGACGAGGAGCACGACTCCTCCTACAAGCACGAAGGCGACCCCCGGTACGACGCGCGTAGCGTCGCCGCGGAGCGTGCCCGGATGCACGGCGCCGTGCTGATCTGCGGCAGCGCGACCCCTCGTCCGGAGTCGGTGCAGCGCCTGCGCACGCTGCGGCTCCCGCAGCGCGTCGACGGTGCAGGGCTGCCGCCGGTCGAGCTGATCGATCTCAAGGAGACGAGCGCCCCGATCCATCCGCGCACGCACGAGGCGCTCGTCGACTCGCGCAAGGCGATCGTCCTGCTCAACCGACGCGGGTGGTCGAACTTCCTCACCTGTCGCGGCTGCGGCCAGGTCTGGGAGTGCCCGAACTGCGACGTGGCGCTGATCTATCACCGTGCAGAGGGGCGACTCGCCTGTCACCACTGCGGCCACAGTCGGAGCGCGCCACAGCGCTGTGAGGAGTGCGGCTCGGTCTCGATCGCCCGGCATGGGGCCGGCACCGAGCGGCTCGAAGCCGAGCTGGTGCGACTGGGCCGGCTGGTCGTGCGGCTCGACGCGGGCGTCGGCGACCCTGCCGAGGCCCTTCGGCGGTTCGGCGCCGAGCCTCGGGCCGTTCTCCTCGGCACACAGGTCGTCGCCAAGGGGCACGACTTCCCCGACGTCGATCTTGCCGTCGTCGTCGATGCCGACAGCACGCTCAGGTTCCCAGACTTCCGGTCGCAGGAGCGCACGTTCTCGCTGATCACCCAGCTCGCGGGACGGGCCGGCCGCGGCGCCTCGGAGCGCTCGGGCTCGACCTCGCGGGTCATCGTCCAGACGATCGACCCCGACGAGGAGACGGTCCGGCTGGCCGCCGCCCATGACTCCGACGGCTTCCTGCGCGCAGAGCTCCGGCGCCGGCAGGCGCTCCGGTACCCGCCGTTCTCGACGTTGATCAGGATCCTGCTGACCGCTCCGGAGGCAGTCGACGCAGACGCGGCGGCAGCCGTTGTCGCCGCCGGCGTTCCAGGAGCGCTCGGGCCCGCGCCGCTCTTCCGTGTCCGCGGTCGCGAGCGCCGGCAGCTCGTCGTCAAGGCGGCGGCCGAGGGACACGATCGCCGCCGGGCGATCGCCCAGATCGCTGCCGCCGTCGAGGGCGCGAGTGCTCGTTGGCGCAGGCGCGACGTCCGCTTCGTCGTCGACGTCGACCCGCAATAGGGCTTGCCGCCCGCTTGCGGCCTACAATCACCGCCATGCGCAATCGCCTGCTGATGCTCCTTGCCCTGCTCGCCGCGGCCTTCGCGGCGGTGACACTGTCTGCCTGTGGGTCTGACGACAGCGGCGGTGGGAACACGGTCAAGCTCGACCTCAAGAAGGTGGCGGAGGCGACGAAGGCGAAGGGCTCGGCCGAGATCTCGTTGAAGTTCAGCGGCAAGGACGACAAGCAGTCAGCGGACTTCTCGCTGACCGGCAAGGCCGACTTCGACAAGGGCAAGCTTGACGCCGAGGCCGATCTCGGCTCGGTGCTCGCGGCGGCCGGCGTCCCCGCCCAGGGCGATCAGAGCGTCCGCCTGTTGGTCGACGGCAAGAAGATCTGGATCAAGATCCCGTCGGTGCAGGGACTCACGCTCCCCGGGGGTCAGGACTGGGCCTCGCTCGATCTTGAGAAGGTGAGCGACAAGTTCGACATCAAGAAGCAGGCCGACAAGGCCCGGAGCGAGCCGATCGAGCCGATCGAGATGAACAAGGTCGGCACCGAGACGCTGAACGGTGAAGAGGTGACGCACCTCAAGTCCGAGTCGACGCTCCGCGACCTGCTGGGCAGCCTCTCCGAGGAACAGAGCAAGCAGGCGATCGAGCAGATCGAGAAGCAGGATGGCGGCAAGAAGGCGCTCGACACGAAGGTCCCGGTCGAGGTCTGGGTCGACTCGTCGAATGCGCTCCACCGGATGACCGCGGAGATCTCCGACGGTGAGACCGACGTCGCGGTCGACCTGACGATGAAGAACTTCGGCGCTGCCGTCACGATCGACCCGCCTGCGGCCAGCGAGACGTTCGACGCCACCGAACTGCTGCTCCAGGCGGCAGGCAGCCTCGGCAGCCTCGGCAGCACGCCCTGACCGCAGATGGCCGAGCAGGCCACTCCACCTGAGCTGTCTCCCGAGGAGCTCGAGGCGCTCGAGCGCCGGCGCGAGGCACTCAGCCACGTTCGGAAGTTCGGTGACCCCGTGCTGCGCACCCGTGCCCGTGAGGTCACGGTCTTCGACGACGAGCTCCGGCGCCAGGCAGGCCGGATGGCGTCGCTGATGCACGACGCGATGGGCATCGGTCTTGCGGCGCCTCAGGCCGGCGTCTCCAACCGGCTGCTCGTCTATCGCGTGCTCGGGGAGGGAGCGGTCCGGGTGCTCGTCAACCCCGTCGTCGACTGGGCCAGCAACGAGGAGGAGTGGATGGAAGAGGGCTGCCTCAGCCTCCCGGCCGTTCACGTCGACGTCCGCCGGCCGGTGGCGATCACGCTGCGGGCACTCGACGCCGAGGGCGAGGCGGTCGCCGTCGAGGCATCCGGCCTCGAGGCGCGCGTGATCCAGCACGAGATCGATCACCTCGACGGTGTGCTGATCCTCGACCGGGCGAGCCGCGAGCAGCGAAAGGAAGCGATGCGCGAGATGCGGGCCGCTCTCGCCGGCGACGACGACGAAGCCTGATGGGCGTCGTCTACCTCGCTACTGCTCAGTTCGCCGCCGACGTGCTCGCCGGCCTCGCCCGCGGCCGCTGGCGCCCCGACCTCGTCGTCACGAGACCGGACGCGCGGCGCGGACGCGGCCGGACGCTCGCGCCGCCGCCGGTGGCGGTGACCGCTGCCGAGCTCGGTATCCCGGTGATCCAGCCCGAGCAGGTAAACGACGACACCGTCGCCGCGCAGATCGACGCGACGGCCGGCCCGAACGGTCGCCGCGTGCTCTGCGCCTTCGGCGCGTTGATCGCCGAGCCGCTGATCAGCGGGCCGCCGATCTACAACGTCCATCCGTCGCTGCTGCCGCGCTGGCGCGGTGCCGCGCCGATCGAGCGCGCGATCGAAGCCGGTGACTCCGAGACCGGCGTGTCGATCATGCGGCTCGTGCCGGAGCTCGACGCCGGGCCGGTCTACGCGCAGCAAGCGGTCGCGATCGAGCCGGGGGAGACGTTCGGCAGCATCGTGCCGCGGCTCGTCGCGGCGTCGGTCGAGCTGCTCGAGAGCACGCTCGCCCAGCCGCCCGAACCGGTACCGCAGCCGGAAACCGGCGTGACCTACGCCGAGAAGATCGGGGCCGCCGACCGGACGATCGACCCGGCTGATGCCGTGGCCTCCGAGCGGACCGTCCGCGCGCTCCACCCGCACATCGGTGCGCGGATCGAGCTACCGGGCGGTGAGCACATGGGCATCGAGCAGGCACGGATCGGTGCCGGCGGGCGCTTCGAGCCGCTCGTCGTAAAACCGGCCGGAGGGCGCGCGATGACCTACGAGGAGTACGTGCGTGGCCACGGACCGCTCCCGCTCGGCTGACGCGCGACATCCACGCGCCGTCGCGCACGCTGTCGTCCTGCGGACCCTCGACGGCGGCGCCTACGCCGATCGTGCGCTCTTCGCCGAGGCCCGCGGCCTCGCCGGTCGCGACCGCTCGCTCGCCAAGCGGCTGGCGTACGGGACCGTCCAGCGCCGGGCGTCGCTCGACTGGCTGATCGACAGCCACGTCGAACGAGCTCTCGACCCGACGATCCGCGCGGCGCTGCAGCTCGGCCTCTACCAGCTCCTGTTCACAGAGATCGCCGACCATGCGGCGATCGGCGAGACCGTCGAGCTCGTCAAGAGCCACAAGGGCCACACGCTCGTCAACGCGGTCCTGCGCAAGGTCCAGCGCGAGGGTGTGCAGTGGCCGGGCGACGCGACCCCGGAGGCTGCGGCGATCACGCACAGCCACCCGCTCTGGCTCGTTCGGATGTGGTGGGAGTGGCTCGGGGCGGAGGAGACGAGGCTGTTGCTGGCCGCGAACAACGAGCCGGCCGAGCAGGCGCTCCGGGTCAATCCGCTTGTCGGCATCGACGTGACGCTGGCCGGCCGGCGCGATGGCGACGTTCTGATCCTCGACGGCCCGATCGACCTGTTCGAGCACGAGCTGTACCGCGCCGGGGCGATCACACCGCAATCGCGCGCAAGTCAGCTGGTGTCCCAGTGGGTCGACCCGCAGCCGGGCGAGCGGATCCTCGACCTCTGCGCCGCCCCCGGCGGCAAGACCACCCATCTCGCCGCACTCGGGGGTGATCGCGCGGAGGTGGTGGCGCTCGAGCTGCAGCCGAAGCGGGCCGCGGCGATCGAGCGCCAGGCGCAGCGGCTCCGCGCGACCTCGGTGCGGGTTGTCGTCGGTGATGCGACCGACCTCGGTGCGGTGGCCTCGGAACTCGGCGGCCCGTTCGACCGCGTGCTGCTCGACCCGCCGTGCAGCGGGCTCGGCACGCTCCAGCGTCACCCCGACGTCCGTTGGCGCGTTACTGAGGAAGACGTGACCCGGCTCGGAGCACTTCAACAGCAGATGGCAGAGCAGGCGCGCGGCGTGCTCAAGCCCGGTGGACGGTTCGTCTACTCGGTCTGCACGCTGTCAGCTCCCGAGGAGCTGCCGTGCCAGCAATCGACGCGCACGATGCCGCATCGCGACGGGACAGACGGCTTCTATATTGGCCGCGACGATGGCTGAGGATCCGGAGACCAAAGGGCCGTCTCTGGGGCTCGAATGCCCGGGCTGCCACCAGCCGTGGCTGAGGGCGACGACTGTGCCCGGCCGCTACCGCTGCGTCTACTGCATGCATCGCTACGAGCTGCGGTCGGTCTGCCCCGACTGCGGCGAGCACTCGACGATCGTGCGCATGTCCTCCACGGCGACGACGGTCTGCAACCACTGCCAGGCGTCGATGCTGGTTCGCGTCTGACCCGCACCACAGGTCGAGTGTCGCGTTACTGGTTGCTGGCAACCAGTAACGCGACACTCTACCTGTCTTGGGCCCCGCCGACGGGGCGTCTACAGTCCGCCGCGTGACTGACGCACCCCGGGGTCCGTTGATCGCGCCGAGCATTCTCGGGGCCGATTTCGCACGGCTCGGTGAGCAGGTCGGGGCTGTTGTCGACGCCGGTGCGCAGGTGATCCACATCGACGTGATGGACGGGCAGTTCGTGCCGCCGCTGTCGATGGGCCCGCCGGTGGTCAAGGCGCTCAAGGCGCTCGATCTAGGCGTCCATCTCGACGTGCACCTGATGGTCGATCGCCCTGAGCGGCAGATCGCCGACTTCGCCGACGCCGGCGCCGACACGATCACGATCCACGCCGAGGCGACGCCGCACGTCCACCACGCGCTCGCGGCGATCCGCGATCGCGGGCTGCGCGCCGGCCTGGCGCTCTGCCCGGGCACGCCGCCGGCCGTCGTCGAGGAGGTCGCAGACCAGCTCGATCTGCTGCTCTGCATGTCGGTCAACCCCGGCTGGGGCGGCCAGAAGTTCATCCCCGCGGCGATCGAGAAGCTCGAGGTGCTGCGCGCGCTCGTGTCGCAGGAGGTCGTGATCGAGGTAGACGGCGGCATCGACCTCGAGACCGCCGGTGCGGCCGCCGAGGCCGGCGCGGGCTGGCTCGTGGCCGGCAGCGCCGTCTACGGCTCGGATGACGTGGCCGGACGGTTCGCGGCGCTGACCGCAGCCGTCAGCTGACGACCTGAGCCGGACCGGGCGGGATCACGTCTTCGATTTCGGGCCGGGCCGGTCCGGACGGAGCCGGGGCACTGCGTGCCAGCGAGCTGATCGCCGCGACCATCTGCGGCCACAGCGCGCTCGGCAGGTCGTGGCCCATGTCGGCGAACTCCAGATACGTCGATCCCGGCAACGCCCGCGCGGTCGCGCGGCCGCCGGAGACGTGGACGAGCCGGTCCGCGGTGCCGTGGATGACGAGCGAAGGGACCTTCAGGCGCCGCAGCGCCCGGGTCCGGTCGGGCGTCGTCGTTATCGCCGCGAGCTGGCGCATCGTGCCCGCACGGGTCGAGCCGCGCGTCAACGCCTCCTCGGCGAGCGCGCGGATGACGTCCTCCTCGAACAGCGAGCCCTTCGAACCGACCGAGCGGAAGAACTGGACGAAGTGATCGATCTCGGCCTCGATTCCCATGCCGGTCGGTGGCTCCTTGGCCATCATCCGCAGCGCGCCGGGATGCGGGCGGCCGACGGTCTTGCGGCCGGTCGTCGACATGATCGAGGTCAGCGACAGCACGCGGTCGGGGTGCTCGATCGCCAGAACCTGCGCGATCATGCCGCCCATCGAGGCGCCGACGACGTGCGCCTTCTTGAAGCCCATGTGGTCGAGCAGGCCGACTGCGTCACGTGCCATCTCGCTCAGCGAATACCGAGCCGCCACCTTGCGTCCTGCCAGCGTGTCGCGGCGCCGGGGCACGCCGGCATGGTGAAGCACGGTCGACCGGCCGACGTCGCGGTTGTCGAAGCGGATGACGTCGAATCCGGCCTCCACGAGCTGCTCGCAGAACCCGACCGGCCAGGCGATCATCGGCGCGCCGAGACCCATGATCAGCAGCAGCGGCTCGCCGCCGCGGTCGGCCCCGAATTCCTCGAAGCAGAGGCAGACGTCACCGAGTTCGCAGTAGCGCTCTTCCATGTTTCTGAGTGTACGCCTGTGCGCCGGGGCCGTCAGCGGCACCCGGCCGATGTGGCACAGTGGGCGCCGATGACCGAGATCGTGACCGGGACAGCGTTGACGAGAACCTTCGGTGAAGGAGAGGCCGCCGTGCATGCACTGCGCGGAATCGACGTCGCCTTCCCGCAGGGGCAGCTCACGGCGATCATGGGTCCTTCAGGTTCTGGCAAGTCGACGCTGATGCACTTGCTCGCCGGCCTCGACCGGCCGACCTCCGGCGATGTGACGGTCGACGGCGTCTCGCTAGGCGCGCTCGGCGACAACGAGCTGACCGAGCTGCGGCGTGACCGGATCGGCTTCATCTTCCAGGCCTTCAACCTCCTGCCTGTGCTGAGCGCCGAGGAGAACATCCTGCTGCCGCTGTCGATCGCCGGACGCGATCCGGACCGCGAGTGGGTTGACCATCTGATCGACCTCGTCGATCTCCGCGACCGCCTCTCGCACCGGCCGAGCGAGCTGTCTGGTGGCCAGCAGCAGCGCGTCGCCGTCGTCCGGGCGCTCGCCTCGAGGCCGGCGGTCGTCTTCGCCGACGAGCCGACCGGCAACCTCGACTCCGCCAACTCCGAGGAGATCCTGGCGCTGCTCCGGCGCTCGGTCGACGAGTTCGGACAGACGATCATCATGGTCACGCACGAGGAGGAGTCGGCCGCGCACGCAGACCGGCTGATCGTGTTGCGCGACGGCTTGATCGTCGAGGACAAGAGCGCCCAGGCGGCGCCGGCATGAGGCTGATAGCCCGGCGCGGGCTGCTCGCCCGCAAGCTGCGGCTCGCCCTGACCGCGCTCTCGATTGCGCTCGGCGTGACCCTGATCGCCGGCACGTACGTGTTCACCGACACGATCAACGGATCGTTCGAGAGCCTCTTCGGCGCCAGCTACGAGCAGACCGACGTCGTCGTCTCGCCGGACAACGAGCTGTCGACCGAGGTCGGGCCGCCGCCGCTTCCCGGCGAGCTGATCGACCGGGTCCGCAAGGTCGACGGGGTCAAGCGGGCCGACGGCGCCGTCTTCTGGCCCGGCCTGATCGCACGCCGCGCCGACGGCGGCAAGCTGAAGTCGCTCGGGTTCAGCGCCGTCAACTCGGTCTCGCCGACCTCGATCGACGCGGTCGAGTACACCTCGGGACGGAAGCCGAGGACCGCCAACGAGGTCTCGATCTTCAAGGCGACCGCCGAAACCGAGGGGCTCGGCGTCGGCGACCGCCTGCTGCTCGCCGGGACGACGCCGGCAAGGCCGTACACGATCTCCGGCGTCTACACGCTTGCGGACGTCGAGAGCTTCGGCGGCGGCGTGATCGCCACGTTCACGCTCGAGGAGGCGCAGCGAGTTGCAGGCTTCGGCGACGCGGTCAGCGAGATCGACGTCGTCGCGGAGGACGGGGTCAGCGACAAGGAGCTGCGCGGCCGGATCGCCGACGCGCTCTCCGATGTCGACCAGATCAACGTCCGCACCGGCAACCAGGAGGCCGCCGCGCAGCTCGGCCAGATCAACGACGACTTCCTCGGCGTGATCCGGATCGCGCTGCTCGCGTTCGCCGGGATCGCGCTGTTCGTGGGCGCGTTCCTGATCTTCAACACCTTCTCGATCACCGTCGCGCAGCGGACGCGCGAGTTCGCGCTGCTGCGCGTGCTCGGCGCCAAGCGCCGCCAGGTGATGCGGTCGGTGCTGCTCGAAGGCCTGATCCTCGGGGTGCTCGGATCGCTGCTGGGGGCCGGGCTCGGAATCCTCACGGCCAAGGGCCTGCGAGCGCTGTTCTCGGCGATCGGCGCCGACCTCCCGTCGACCGGCACCGTGGTCGAGCCACGGACGATCGTGATCTCGCTCGTGGTCGGTGTGACCGTGACGCTGATCTCGACGATCGCACCGGCGATCCGTGCGACCCGTGTCGCCCCGCTCGCCGCGCTGCGCGAGGGCTTCGACCGCGAGAAGCCGCCGTCGCACTGGAACACCGTCATCGGCGGGATCATGCTCGCCGGCGGGATCGCGGCGATGGCGCTCGGGCTGTTCGCCGGGTTCGACGCGGGCCCGGCGCTGAGCTGGCTCGGGGTCGGCGCCGCCACGACCTTCCTCGGCGTCGCGCTCCTCAGCCCGCGGCTGGTCGGGCCGCTCGCGGGCGTCGTCGGCGGGCCGCTGTCGCGGTTCGGGCTGCCGGGCAAGCTCGCCCGCCAGAACGCCGTCCGTCAGCCGGGGCGGACGGCCGTGACCGCGGCAGCGCTGATGATCGGGGTCGCGCTCGTCGTCTTCGCGTCGATCTTCGCGGCCGGCATCGGCAAGACGATCCGTGACGCGGTCGAGGGATCGTTCACCGGCCAGGCCGTGATCCAGACCGACAGCGGCGGTGGCCCACCGCTGCCGATCCCAGCGGCAGCGGCCGGCGAGATCGCGAAGATCGACGGCGTCTCGGCGGTCGCGTCCGCCCGCTTCGCCCGGGCGAAGCTCGGAACGAACACAGTCGACGTCGTCGGCGTCGACAGCAAGACGTTCGGGTCGGTCTACGAGCTCGGCTGGAAGGAGGGCGACGCGGAGACGCTCGAACGCCTTGGCGACGACGAGATCCTCGTCGGCAAGGACTTCGCGAGCGACAACGGGATCTCGGTCGGCGACAGCCTGTCGCTGGAGACCCAGCGAGACCCCGAGATCACGTTCGTCGTTGCCGGCATCACCGATGACGACGGCGGTCTCGTCGGCGATCTGACCGTCTCGAACGACGTCATGGAATCGCGCTTCGGTGAGCGCGACGACGCGTTCCTGATGGCCGCTTTCGACGTGCCGAAGTCCGGCGAGGCGGCGGTCCGGAAGGCGATCACCCGCAGCCTCGACAAGAGCTTCCCGGGACTGCTGGTCGAGAGCACCGAGGAGTTCGTCGACAGCCAGGAGGCGCAGGTCAACCAGCTGCTCGGGCTGATCTACGCGCTGCTCGCGATGGCGATCATCGTCTCGCTGTTTGGGATCGTCAACACGCTCGTGCTGTCGATCTCCGAGCGCGTCCGCGAGCTCGGGCTGCTGCGCGCCGTCGGCATGTCGCGGCGGCAGATCCGGCGGATGATCCGCTACGAGGCCGTGATCACCGCGCTGATCGGCGCCACGCTCGGAATGGTGCTCGGAATCGTGCTCGCGGTGCTCGTGACACGGGCGATCGACGACTTCGCGCTCGCGATCCCCGTCGGCACGCTGGTCGTCCTGCTGATCGCGTCGATCATCGCCGGTGTCGTCGCCGCGATCCTGCCGGCGCGGCGAGCCTCACGGATCGACGTCCTCGAGTCGCTCGCGTACGAGTAGGCCGGTGCGCGAGCGCGGCGTCCACACGGCCCTGGCGCTGCTTGCGGGCTCGCTCGCGCTGATGTGGGCGCTCGAGGTAGCCGACCAGGCCGGCGACCTCGACCTCGAGCGCCTCGGGATCGAGCCTCGGGACCCCGCCGGGCTGTTCGGCATCGTGTTCGCGCCGTTCATCCACGGGAGCTACGCGCATCTCGTCTCGAACACCGTGCCGCTCGTGATCTTCGGAACCGTGATCGCTCTCGGAGGGGTCCGCCGGCTCTTGACCGTGACGCTGATCTGCGGGCTCAGCGCGGGGCTCGGGACGTGGGTGACCGCAGAATCGGGGTCGATCCACGTCGGCGCGAGCGGCATCATCTTCGGATACGCCTCGTTCCTGATGGTCCGGGGGCTCTACACCCGCGACGTCTTCCACGTCCTGACCGGCGTGCTCGTGTTCCTGTTCTACGGCGGCACGATCCTGCTCGCGACGATGCCGGCGCCCGGCATCTCCTGGCAGGGCCACCTCTTCGGGGCGCTCGGCGGTGTCTTCGCCGCCGCCTGGGAAGCCCGCACCCCCGAACCCCAAACTGAACAGCGAGAAGTGACCGGCTAACCCGTCACTTTTCGCTGTTCAGCTGCGGGAGCCGGAGCGGTAGAGGGTCAGCAGGGCGGCGCAGAGGGCCGCGGTGGCTGTGGCGTAGCCGAGTTCGGTGCGGAGGAGGGAGTCGCTGACTGCGCCGGAACCCATCCAGGCGACGAAGGCGGCGGCGCAGACGAGCCAGATCGCCGCCGCCTGGTGCGCTCGGTCGCGGGCGAGTGCTGCCTGTGTCAGCGTGCCGGCGATCAGGTGCAGACCCATGCCGGCCCCGAGCAGGGCGATCGTCCGGTCGTAGCTGCCGGCATCGGCGTCGAAGACGACCTCCATCGCCCACGGCCCGACCACGAGCAGGCCGGCGGTGACAAGCCCCGCGAAGCCCGCGATCCAGCGGACCGTTTTCGTGATCGCGTCGGAGAACGCGGCCTTCCCTTCGGTCGCTTCGAGTCCGGCGAGGTGGGGGAGGAGCGACGTCTGGATCGCCTGGAACAGCTGCAGCGGCGCGCGGACGATCAGAAGCGCCGAGAACACGAGGCCGGCCTCGGTCGCCGTGCCCGCGAGCAGCACAGCGACGTTCAGGAGCGTCTGCTCGGCGAGCTGAACGATCGCCACGCTGCCGGCGAAGCGGGCGTCGTCGCCCGACGAGGCAGCGGCGACGTCGACGGCTTCGGTCGGCTCCGCGGCCCGGTGTCGCGCGATCGCGACCGGCACGACGAGCAGCGAGGCGACCGGTGCCGCGAGGATGCCGAGCGCAACCGCCGTCTGCCCGGCGCCTATCCCGACCAGCACCGCCAGCGGGAACAGCAGCCGCGCCGACGCCTCGAAGAACACGAGCCCGCCGTAGAGCGCGAACCACTGGTGTCCGGCGAGATAGCCGCGGGCGAAGTAGCTCGCCGCGTACGCGAGCGCCGAGAAGACGAGGATCCAGTAGAGGGAGTCCTCGCCGTCGAGGATCTGGTGCTCGATCGGCCCGCGGAACACCAGTGCGAGCACGACGAACAGCGCCGCGAAGCCGAGCTGGAGCAGCACCGGCGTCCGCAGCGCGTGCGGCCCACCGCCACGCGCGAGCCGGTCGGCGATCCGCCGCGACAGCAGCTGCTCGACCGGCCGGTACAGAACCGACATGACGACGAACAGCACCGCCCACAACGTCGAGATCCGCCCGTACTCCGAAGCCGACAGCGCATGACCCGCCGCCGAGAAGTACGCGAACGTGAGCAGCCCGGTCGCCGCGATCCCGACGCCCATGACCTTCACCCCGCGCTTGTACGCGTCTGTGGTGGTGTCCTGGGCGCTCATCGGGCGGCGATTCCTGCGTTGGTGGTCGGCGTGGGCGCCTGCTTGCCCCCGGCGCCGCATTTCTCCATCCCGTCGAAATGCGGAGTGCGCCTTAGGGCAAGCACGCGCCCACGCTGGCAGGCAGCGGTGGCAGCACTACGAGCGCCCAGCCCACACCCTTCGGCGTACACCGAGAGGAGATGCTCGGGCCCGCCGCGATCGAGACACGGTGCCGCTCCCGTGTAGCTGGGACGCTGGGTGGTGCCGCGGTTCGCTGGCTGCGGGTCCGTGAACAGGCTGGACCACGTGAACGGGACGGGCGGCGGGGCATGTGAGGCGCACTCCGCATCCCGACGGGATGGAGGGATGCGGCGCCGAACGTGCCCCGGCGTCCGTCCCAGACCACCAACGCCCGAACTCACGAGATCAGCAGCTCACGAAGAGCGCGAAACGTCCACGAGCACCATCGTCCACGGGAACGGCGAGCGCGCCTCAGAGACCGTCCCATACCGAGAGAGCATCTTCACGAAGCTCCTCTTGGACCAGTGGTTCACGTGCCCCGGCGTGTTGCCGAGTTCCTTCCAGTACGCACCTCGGGCCATGTTGAGGCCGCGCCAGAGCGGCTCGCGCGGGACCGAGACGAGCAGGTGGCGTGAGGCGCAACGCGCCATCTCCGAGACGGTGTGTTCGGCGTCGGGCACGTGCTCGAGCACCTCGATCGCGGTCGCGACCTCGAACTCGCCATCGGCGAACGGCATGTTCTCGGCCTTCATCACGAGGTATTCCAGATTCGGATGCTGGCGGCCCTTCCACGCCTCGTGCAGCTGCGGGTCGTCGAGGTCGATGCCGACGATCCGTTCGACGGTCGGCACCTGCGCCCACTGGTGGGTCAACACTCCTTCGCCACAGCCGACGTCGAGGATCGTCTTCGGCGCGGCGCGGGTGAAGAGCTCATCGAGCGTGCGCTCGAAGTTGCCCATCAGGCGGCGCACGACCGGGTTGGTCGAGCCGTACTTGTCGTAGGTGTTGCCGGTGACCGTACCTTCACGGTCGACCGTCACGGTGCTGCTCACAGCGTTACCGCCTCTCGCTCTTCGGTGTGGGGGCCGGCGTGTGCGCCGGTCGTGGCCGGCTGACTCGTGGCCTTCGCGCCGGGCTCGTAGTGGCTTGGCGGGATCTCGAGCTGCAGTTCGATCCTGCGCACGCGCTCGAAGATCCGCTGCGACATGATCCGCTGGCTGTAGAGGAGGTCGCCGAGGATGCCGAGCACACCGACCACGACCGATGCGTTGAAGAGGACCGCTCCGAGGATCAGCGACTGCACGTGGCCGGCGCCGTCGCCGGCGATGATGTACGCGTAGGCGAACCGCAGCCAGGGCACCATCGCGAGCAGGAACAGGATCCCCGCGAGCGTCGTGAAGACCTTCAGCGGCTCGTACTGCGTGTAGATCCGCGTGATCGCGACGGCGTTGCGCCGCACGTACGAGCCCATCGATGGGAACAGGCGCGACTCGCGCGTCTTCGGGTTGGTCCCGATCGGCACGTGGTCGGTCGCGACCAGCAGTTTGCCGGCCTGGATGATCGTCTCGAGCGTGTACGTGTACTTCGAGACGACCGCCATCTGGATCGCGGCCTCGCGGTTGTAGGCGCGGAACCCGGAGGTGGTGTCGGGGACGTTCGTGTCGGACGCCTGGCGCACAACCCACGAGCCGAGCTTCTGCAGGCGCTTCTTGAGCGGCGAGAAGTGCTCGATCTGGTCGGTCTCTCGGTCGCCGACGACCATGTCGGCGTTGCCGGCGAGGATCGGTTCGACCAGGCGCGGGATGTCGGCGGCGCGGTACTGGTTGTCCGCGTCGGTGTTGACGATCACGTCGGCGCCGAGCTTGAGGCAGGCGTCGAGCCCGGCCTGGAAGCCCGCGGCCAACCCTTTGTTGTTGGTCAGCCGGACGATGTGATCGACACCGCACTCGCGGGCGACCTCGATCGTCCGGTCGGTCGAGCCGTCGTCGATGACCAGCCACTCGACGCTTTGAAAGCCGGGGACCTCACGCGGCAGGTCGGCGATCGTCGCCGGGAGCGTCTGCTCCTCGTTGAGGCACGGGATCTGGATGATGAGTTTCATGGGGCGGGCGATCGGCTGCCGGCGTCGCCGGATCCGGCAGCGGCTGACCGGAGTCCGGGGCGCCCTGCCGTAGAATCGCGGTCCGAGTATCGCAAACGCGCCGGTGCTCCGAGCCCTGCGCCCGATGACCTCGCCCCCGCCCGACGCAGCCGACCCAGCCGAGCGCCCGTGGCTGCCGCGTGCGGCCCTTGCGGCGCTTGCGCTCGCGACGCTCGCCGGGTTCCTCGTCTACCCCACGTATCCCAACTACGACAGCTACTACTCGCTGCTCTGGGGCCGCGAGTTGCTACATCTCCAGGCGCCGAGCTTCGAGACCTATTACGCCCCGACCCAGCACCCGCTCGCGGTCGCGTTCGGCGCGCTGCTGTCGCTGCTCGGCCGTGGCGCCGACCGGGTGATGGTCTTCTGCACGATGGTCTCGTTCGTCGTGCTGGTGGCGGGCCTCTACCGGGTCGGCCGGCTCCTGTTCACGCCTGCGGTTGGGATCGCAGCGGGCCTGATCCTCTGCACGCGGCTCGACTTCCCGTTCCTCGCAGCGCGCGCGTACATCGACATCCCGTACCTGGCCCTGATCGTCTGGGCGGTGGCCCTTGCGATCAAGGAGCCCTTCGCGCGGACGAAGGCTTCGCCTTCGTCCAATGCTCGGGCGCAGCCCGAGCACGACTGGCGGGTCTGGGCGCTGCTGCTCGCGGCCGGGCTGCTGCGCCCGGAGGCATGGCTGCTCCTCGGGTTCTACGGCGCCTGGCTCGCCTGGTGCTCCTGGCGCGACAGCGGTAGTGCCACCGCCGCAGCCGCGACGCTTGTCCGTGCCGCCGCGATCTCGGCGATCGCCCCGGGCATCTGGATGCTCACCGACCTGCTCGTCACCGGCGATCCGCTGTTCTCTCTGACGCACACCTCCTCGTTCGCCGAGGAGCTCGGCCGGACGAAGGGCGCGGGCGAGATCCCGTCCGCGATGCGTGCCTTCTTCTTCAACCTCACGAAGGCGCCGGTGATGGCGGCCGGGCTCGTGGGCGGGGTGCTCGCGTTCTGGTTCGTCCCGCGGCGGGCGCTGCTGCCCGCCGTGCTCTGGTTGATCGGGTCCGGCACTTTCGTGCTCGTCGGCCTCGCGGGCCTCTCGGTGATCGATCGCTACCTGCTCGTGCCTGCGCTCATGGTGATGCTGTTCGCAGCGGTCACGGTCGCGGGTTGGACCCTGCTCGAGCGCTCCTGGCTCCGTACCGCCTGGATGGCGCTGGCGGTACTCGGGGTCGCGTACGGGGTTCTGTTCACGGTGCTCCGGGTCAACCCCAACGTGCTCACCTCCGAGCTCGAGCGTCGCGGCGCCTCGCACCGCGCGCTCGTCGAGCTGCTCGATCGCCCCGCGTTCGACAGCGCCTGCGTGCCGTACTCGGTGCCGAACCACAAGCTCGTCCCCGAGGTCCGCTGGGTCGCGGATCTCGGCGAGCCGGACGTGCTCGCCCGGACGGCCGCGCAGGGAGCCGGTGACCGGAGCCTGAGCGACGACGAGCGGGCCGCCCGGCGCGCGACCCGCGCCCGCCTCCGCGGCGACGGCACCGCGCTCTACGTCGTCGAGCGCGGCACGATCCTCAAACAGGCGATCGTCAGCGACCGCGACAGCGAGTTCAACAACATCCCGGTCTACGTCGACGATCTGCCGGCGCCCGGGGCCTGGAAGCGGCTCGAGGTCAACGACTACTACTCGGCCTATGCCCGCTGCCTTTCGCGCTAGCCCGTCGGTCTGGGTCGCGCGCGGCCTCGTCGCCGTGCTGGTCGGCGGCTCGCTGCTGCTCGGTCTCTGGGGCAACGATCACGGCCTTCCGTATGCGTTCAACGCCGATGAGAACGCTCACTTCGTCCCGAAGGCAATCGGCCTGTTCGGCCACGACTGGAACCCCGAGTACTTCGTCAACCCGCCCGGCTACACCTATCTGCTGCACGGCGTCTTCAAACTCGTCTACGAGGACGGCGCGGGGGTTGCGGCGCGGTTCGCGACCGACCCGGGCGACATCTTCCTGACGGCGCGCACGGTCGCCGCCGTGCTGCTGGCGCTGTCGGTCTGGCTGATCTACCTCGCGGGCGCGCGGATGTTCGCCGACCGCCGCGTCGGCGTGCTCGCCGCCGGTGTCCTCGGCTTCGCCTTCCTGCCCGTCTTCTACGCGCATCACGCGCTCAACGACGTGCCGGTCCTGGCGCCGGTCTGCCTCGCGCTCTACGGGATCGCGGGCGTCGCCCGATACGGCCGCATGCGCGACCTCGCGGTCGCCGCGACCGGGATCGGCATCGCCTGCGCCGTCAAGTACACGGCGGGCATCATGGTGCTGCCGTTGGTCGCGGCTGCGCTGCTCTGCGACCCGCGGTTCCCGCCGATGACGAGGCGGCAGATGCTGCTGGCGGGCCTGCCGGCCGCCGCGGCGATCTCGATCGTCGCGTTCGTCATCGTCAACCCGTACGCGCTGCTCGACTCCGGCAGCTTCCTCGACGGTCTCAGGCACCAGTCGACGACCGCCGACGACGCTCGCGGCAAGCTCGGCCTCACGTCCGAGAGCGGTGTCGGCTACTACCTCTGGTCGATGACGTGGGGCCTCGGTTGGGCGCCGCTGATCGCGGCCGTCGCCGCCGTCCCGATCCTCATCGCGGAGCGGCCGCGCCTTGCCGCGGTGCTGCTTCCGGCGCCGCTCGTCTTCATCGTGTTCATGGGCACCCAGGAGCGGTTCTTCGGTCGCTGGCTGCTGCCGATCTACCCGTTGCTGGCACTGCTCGCGGCATATGCGCTCGTCTCGCTGCTCGCGCTCGCCTGGGACCGCTGGCCGAAGACCGAGCCGGCGCTGCTGATGCTCGCGGCGACGCTGCTGTGGGCACAGGGCCTCTCGTCCTCGGTCCACCTCGGCCGCGTCCTCTCGCGCGAGGACACCCGCAACAGCGCGCGCGCGTGGCTCGTGAAGAACGTCGACGAGGGCTCGAAGATCGTCGTCGAGCCGATCGTGCCCGACGCCTGGGCCCAGGACATCGCCGACCCGTCTGCGTTGACCTCGAACGGGAACCGCTGGGTCAAGTTCCCGACCAGCCGGTCCAACATCGCGCCCGACGGGAGCTGGATCGCGGGGCGCGGGCGGCTCGTGAACATCGAGGACTACGAGCGCACTCTCTATCCGGCGCTCGTCGACCGCTACCAGCGCGACGGCTTCTGCTGGGTCGTCGTCGGGTCGACCCAGGTCGGCCGTGCGAAGGTCGACCCCGCCGAGGTGCCGCGGGCACTGGCCTACTACCGCAAGCTGCAGGCCAACGCCGACCTCGTCTACACGATCTCGCCGTTTCGCCCCGGCAAGGAGCCTGTGCCGTTCAACTTCGACTGGTCGTTCGACTACTACCCGCGTGAGTACGAGCGGCCCGGCCCGGAGATCTGGGTCTATCGCCTTCGCGGCGGGCTCTGCGGCCCGTCCGGCAACCCGCGCCTCTCGCCTGAGCCTGTCGCCTAGAGCGGTCGGCCTATCCTGCTGACCGTGCCGCTCTCCGGCCAGGACCTCGACCTGCTCGACCGCGCGGTGACGCTCTCCGGCAACGGCTTCGGACGCGTGCACCCGAATCCGGTCGTCGGTGCGGTCGTCGTACGGGACGGGGAGGTGGTCGGCGAGGGCTGGCACGACGAGCACGGCGGCCCGCACGCCGAGGTCGTCGCGCTCGACGCGACGGCACCGGGCCTCCGCGCCGGATCGACTCTCTACGTGTCGCTCGAGCCCTGCTGTCACCAGGGCAAGACGCCACCGTGCACCGATGCCATCCTCGCGGCCGGCGTCGAGCGGGTCGTGGTCGCCTCCGACGACCCGTCCGCGAAGGCGAAGGGCCGGGGGCTCGGGATCCTCCGCGACGAAGGCGTCGTGATCGACGTCGCCGACCCGGATTTGGCGGTGGCAAGACGCGCGCGTCGTGCCAACCAGGCGTTTCGAAAGCACGCCAAGACCGGGCTCCCCTGGGTGCTGTTCAAGTCCGCGATGACGATCGACGGCAAGGTCGCGACACGCACCGGTGACTCGAAGTGGATCTCCAGCGAGGAGAGCCGCCGCCTCGCTCACACCTGGCGGGCATCGGTCGACGCGGTCGCGGTCGGGATCGGCACTGCCCTCGCCGACGACCCTCAGCTGACGGCACGGGTCGAGCGCGAGGACGGCCGGCCGGTGCGCCAGCCCGAGCGGGTCGTCTTCGACTCGACCGCGCGGCTGCCGATCGACGGCAAGCTCGTGGAGGAGGCGCCGGAGATCGGGTTGACCGTCGTCGTCTCACGTGCCGCCCCGCGGACGGCCGTCGACGGTCTCGTCTCGGCCGGCGCCGATGTGATCGTCGCGACCGGTTCGAACGAGTCGGCTCGCATTTCCTCCGCGCTCGCGCAGCTCGGCGAGCGCGGCCTCAGCGCGATCCTGCTCGAAGGAGGGCCGCATCTTGCGGGAGCGTTCTCGGACGCCGGTGAGATCGACGAGATCCGGCTCTTCCTCGCGCCTCTGATCATCGGCGGAAGCGGCGCACGCGATCCGCTCGCCGGTCAGGGCGTGGACCTCGTCAAGGACGCGACCAGAGCGCGCGAGATGACCTGCGAGAGCATCGGCGACGACCTGCTGGTCCGCGCGACGATCGAGGACTGGTGATGTTCACGGGCCTCGTGGAAGCGGTCGGCACGGTTCGCTCCGCGGAGCGCGGTGAGGGTGGTGCTGTGATCGTCGTCCAGGCGCCGTTCTCCGGCGAGGTCGAGAACGGCGACAGCGTCGCCGTCGACGGTGCCTGCCTGACCGTCGTCGCGCACGACGCCGACACGATGCGCTTCGACGTCATGAACGAGTCGCTTCGGCGAACCACGCTCGGCGCGCTCGAACCGGGGGCCCCGGTGAACCTCGAGCGCGCGATGCAGGCGGGGGACCGGCTCGGTGGGCACGTCGTCTCCGGCCACGTCGACGGCGTCGGCGAGGTCGAGTCGGTCGAGGACGACGGCTTCGCCCGGCGGCTGACGGTCTCGATCCCGGCCGACCTGATCGCACATGTCGTCCCGCAGGGCTCGATCACGATCGCCGGGGTCAGCCTGACGGTCGCCGCGCTCGGGGAGCGGACCGTGACGGTCTCGTTGATCCCCGAGACGCGTGAGCGCACGACGCTCGGCGATGTCGGCGCCCGGGTCAATCTCGAGACCGACGTGCTCGCCAAGCACGTCGCCCGTCTCGTCGCTGCCACACTTCCCGCCCAGGTCGACGCGGCGCTCTCCGCTCGCCTCGATCAGATCGGAGACCAATGACAAGTTCCAGCACTGAGCACCAGAACCCCGCCCAGCCCTCCTACGCGACGATCGACGAGGCGCTCGAGGAGATCGCTTCGGGGCGGATGGTGGTCGTCGTCGACGACGAGGACCGCGAGAACGAGGGCGACCTCGTGATGGCGGCCGAGCACGTGACGCCGGACGCGATCAACTTCATGACCCGGCAGGCCGGCGGTTGGATCTGCCTTGCGCTGACCGGCGCGCGCTGCGACGAGCTCGGCCTCGAGCTGATGGCGGCGAAGAACGAGTCGCCTTTCGAGACGCCGTTCACCGTCACGATCGAGGCGGCGGAAGGCGTCACGACCGGGATCTCGACCGCCGACCAGGCGCACACGATCAAGACCGCCGTCGACCCGGCCAAGGGCCGCGCCGACATCGTCGTCCCCGGCCACGTCCATCCGCTGAAGGCGAAGGACGGCGGTGTCCTCGAGCGCACCGGCCACACCGAGGCATCGGTTGACCTCGCGCGTCTCGCCGGTTGCGAGCCGGCAGGGCTGATCTGCGAGGTGCAGAACGAGGACGGCTCGATGGCGCGCGTCCCGGACCTCGCCGCCTACTGCGCCAAGCACGGGCTCAAGTTGGTCACGATCGCCGACCTGATCGCTTACCGGCGCCGCAACGACAGGCTCGTCGAGCGCGTCGTCAGCGCTCAGATGCCGACCGGGTTCGGCGAGTTCACGGTCGTCGGCTACCGGTCGCTCGTCGACGACAAACACCACGTCGCGATGGTCAAGGGCGAGATCGACGGCAAGGAGGACGTGCTCGTCCGCGTCCACTCCGAGTGCCTGACAGGCGATGTCTTCCACTCTCTGCGATGCGACTGCGGCGAGCAGCTCGAATCTGCTCTGGCGATGATCGAGGAGGCCGGCCAGGGTGTGCTGCTGTACCTCTCGCAGGAGGGGCGCGGCATCGGCCTGCTCAACAAGCTCAAGGCCTACAAGCTCCAGGAGCAGGGACTCGACACGGTCGAGGCGAACCTGCGCCTCGGTCTCCCGGCCGACCTCCGCGACTACGGGATCGGCGCCCAGATCCTCGTCGACCTCGGCCTCAGCTCGATCCGCATCCTGACCAACAACCCGAAGAAGATCCGCGGCCTCGAGGGCTATGGGCTGAGGGTCACCGACCAGGTGCCGATCGAGCACGCGCCGAACCCGCACAACGAGGACTACCTCCGGACCAAGGCCCAGCGAATGGGGCACATGCTCCACCATCAGGGCCTCGCTCTCGACCGCGAGATGATCCACGAGGAGAAGAGCAAATGAGGGTCGCGATCGTCGTTGCCCGCTTCTACGAGGAGCTCGCCGACCGGCTCGTCGCCGGTGCCCTTGCCGAGCTCGAAGAGGCCGGCGTCGGAGCCGGACAGGTCGACGAGTTCGTCGTGCCCGGCGCGTTCGAGCTGCCGATGGCGGCGCGGATCGCCGCCGAGAGCGGGCGCTATGACGCGGTCGTCTGCCTCGGTGCCGTGATCCGTGGCGAGACGACGCACTACGACTACGTCTGCGGGGAGGCTGCACGAGGGATCCAGGACGTGCAGCTCAGCACCGGGATCCCGTGCGGTTTCGGTGTGCTGACCGTCGAGAACCTCGAACAGGCGATGCTCCGCTCCGGCGGGGACAAACGCGACTCGGGCCGTCACGCGGCCGGCGCCGTCCTGGCGCTGCTCGACATCAAGCGGCAACTCGCCGGCGGGTGAGCCGTTGCCCGCTGCCGCGGCTGCGAGTAGCGTGGTAGGCGTGTCCGGTCAGACCGCAGCGATGCTGCTGACGATCCTCGCTCACATCGTGGGGCTCGTCGTCCTGATCGCGGTTGCGATGCGCGGCGATGACGTCGATTGGCGCGCGCTCGTCCCGCGTGACGACGACGAGGATGGTGGGCTCGGTGTGCTCCCGATCGGTGATGAGCCTCCCGGCGGGCCGTCCGGCGGGCGCAGACTGCGGCTCCCGCTTCCCGATGCGGTGCAGTCCCGTCGCCGGCTTCGCGGCCCGCGCCCGCTCCGCCTGCGTCCCGGCCGGACCAGGCGTCGTGGTCGTCCGGACCCCGACCGGGTCCCTGACCGGGACCCGTCGCGCCCGCGCTAGACTCAGCCGCCGCATGTCCAAGGTCTGTCACAGCTGCGGAAAGGGCCCGTCGTTCGGGCACAACCGGAGCCACTCGATGCGCGCGACGAAGCGCCGGTTCAACCCGAACCTGCAGAAGGTGCGCGCCATCGTCGGCTCCTCGCCGCAGCGCGTCTACGCCTGCACCCGGTGCCTCAAGGCCGGGAAGATCGTCAAGGCCTGATAACCCGGCGCTGAGGCGCCGGTCACCCCGTGGCCGCTGATCCCAGCATCGTTCGCTTCCGCGCCGTCACGATCGGGGCGCTTGCGCATCTCGACGCCCGCCGGCAGGAGATCAACGACCTCAACGTCTTCCCGGTCGCCGACGGCGATACCGGCGACAACATGGCGCTGACCCTGAGGGCGGTGATCGACGAGCTCGACCGGCTGATCCACGACGACCCGCGCTCGCTCGACGAGATCGGTCGCAGCGAGATCGTCGAGTCGGTCGCGCGGGCCGCGTTGCTCGGTGCACGCGGCAACAGCGGGGTGATCCTCTCGCAGCTGATCCGCGGAGCGGCCGAGGAGCTGATCTCGCGTCCGGGCGCGCTTGTCGATCCGGCGCTGTTGGCGGCGGCCGTCGCGAAGGCCGCTCAGCGTGCGTATGCCTCGGTCCGTGAGCCTGTCGAAGGCACGATGCTGACGGTGATGCGTGACATGGCCGCCGCGTTGGCGCACGCCGTCGCGCATCCCGGTGCGAGTTCCAATGAGGTCACCGCGGCCACCGAGGCCGGCGAGCAGGACGCCGCGCTGGCCGCGGCGCTCGAGCGCGCGATCGAGGCGGGGGAGGAGTCGGTCCGGCGCGGCCCGGAGCTGCTGCCGGTACTTCGTGATGCCGGCGTCGTCGATGCTGGCGGCTATGCGGTCGTGATTCTCTTCGCCGGCGTCGTCGCGGCACTCCGGGGCGGAGCCGGGCCCGATCTCCAGCATCATGCTCCCGCGCAGCTCGGCAACCTCCCGCACGGGTCGCACGAGAGCGAGACTTTTCGCTACTGCACGAACTTCGCGGTCAGCGGCAACGATCTCGACGGCCGCGACTGGGCGCACGAGCTGAGCGCGCTGGGGGATTCGGTCCTCGTCGTCGGGGACGCGACGACGATCAAGGTGCACGTGCACACCGACGAGCCCGACCTGGCGACCGCCGTCTTCGCAGGATCTGGCGAGATCAGCCATCTCGACGTGGCCGACATGCACGAGCAGGTCGCCGAGCGCGCGGCGAGGCTCGCCGACGAGCAGCACCGCGTGACCGGTGCTCTGGCAGTCGTCGGGGGAGAGGGCATCGATGCGCTGTTTCGCGACCTCGGTGTCGCGACGCTCGACGGAGGGCCGACATTGAACCCGTCGACCGAGGAGCTGCTCGCGGCGGTCGGAGAGATCCGGGCCGACGGCGTTCTGCTGCTGGCCAACAGCCCCAACGTCGTGATGGCGGCCGAACGGGCAGTCGAACTGGCCGCCGTGCCGGTGATCGTGGTCCGGACGGCCGACCAGCAGTCCGGACTCGCGGGCGCGCTCGCGTTCGACCCTGACGCATCGCTGAAGGAGAACGCGGGCGCGGTCGGCGGGGCGGCGTCGGCCGCCCGAACCGGCGGTGTCGCGCCCGCCGCGAGGGCCGACCCGGAGGGCCGCTTCGGTGTCGGCGATGCGGTCGGATTCGCGGGCGAGGAGCTGATCGCTTGGGGCGACCCGCTCGAGACGCTTGCCGCCGTAATCGAGACGCTCTCAGCCGAGGCCGAGCTGCTGACCTGCATCACCGGTGGCGAGGTTCCGGTCTCCGATGAGCAGATCGCGCCACTCGCCCCCGAGGGCGTCGAGGTCGAGGTCGCGTACGGGGGCCAGGACTCGTGGTGGTGGCTGCTCTCTGCTGAATGAGCGGGGCTCATTCAGCAGAAAGCAGCCGGTAGGCCCACGTCGTCGGGCCGCCATATGGCGGACCTCCTCCGTGTGGCCTGGAATCAGAACGGGCCTTCGGCCCGTTCTGTCCTGGCAGGGGCCGTTACACGTTGACGTCGGCAGTGGTGGGCAGAATCCGGCCGGTGCCGACGGCGTTCGCCGACACCCGTGAGTTGACAGGCGACGAGCTGGCGTCGGCGCCGGTGCGCTGGCCGCGGCCGTCCGAGCTGGCTCGTGCACTTACGGTGACGCCAAATCCCGCGGCCGCGGCCGCGGAGGCGCTCGGGCTCACGTCGATCGGCGCTTTGCTCGAGCACCTGCCGCGACAGACGGGCGAGGCGCGCACTGTCGAAGGGCTCGCGGTCGACGAGACCGCAACGGTGATCGTCGAGGTGCGGTCGATCCGCTCACGACCTGTGCGCAGGCGCGGGATGAAGCCACTCGTCGTCGCGACGGTTGCGGACGCCACCGGCACGATGCAGGCGACGTTCTTCAACCAGCCCTGGCTCGAACGGCAGTACGCGCCCGGGGCCCGGGTGATGCTCAGCGGCAAGTACCAGGGTGCCGGCAGGTTCCGCGTCAACGCGCATGCCCGCACCGACGCCGTCGGTGGGGAGGAGGGCGCCCCCTCCGCCGCGCCCCAGTACCCGGTGACGAAGGGCATCACGTCGACGCAGGTGCTCGCGCTCGTGCGTGAGCACGCCGCTGCCATCAAAGACTTCCCCGAGCCGCTCGCGGGCTCGATCCGAGCCTCCGGGCACCTGCCGGACCGGCCCGCCGCCATCGCCGCCGCGCACTTCGGAGACTCCGAGGACGGGCGGCGCAGGCTCGCCTTCGAGGAGCTGCTCGTCGATCAGCTCGTGCAGCTGCGGCTCCAAGCACGGAGCGAGGAAGGGCGCTCGGCACGGGCGCTCGCCGAGCCGCCCGCGATGGCAGCCGGCTGGCTGTCCGGCCAGCTCCCGTTCGAGCCGACCGGAGATCAGCTCGCCGCGATCGCCGAGATCGACGCGGACCTCGCGAAGACCCGCCCGATGAACCGGATGCTGATGGGCGAGGTCGGGTCCGGGAAGACCGTGGTGGCGCTCTACGCGATGCTGCGCGCCGCAGAGCACGGCGCCCAGGCTGCGCTGATGGCGCCGACCGAGACGCTGGCCGAGCAGCACTTCGCGACGATCCAGAAGCTCCTCGGCGACACGCTGATCAGCGTCGAGCTGCTGACAGGCGCAACCACCGCAGCGAGGCGAAGGGCGCTGCTCGGCAGGCTCGCGACCGGTGAGCTGTCGCTGGTCGTCGGCACGCACGCCCTGATCGAGCCGGACGTCGAGTTCAACTCGCTCGCCGTTGCCGTCGTCGACGAGCAGCACCGGTTCGGCGTGAGGCAGCGCGCTGCCCTCGAGCAGCGCGCCGGCGGAGGGGAGAACGCGGTTCCGCACCTCCTACACATGACCGCGACGCCGATCCCGCGCACGTTGCGGCTGGCTTCCTTCGGCGCGCTCGACGTGACGACCCTCCGCGAGCTGCCGTCCGGCCGCCAGCCGATCGCCACGCACGTTTGCTCGTCGGACGGCGAGCGGGCGCGCGCGTACGAACGGATCCGCGAGGAGCTCGACGCCGGCAGGCAGGCGTTCGTCGTCTGCCCGCTCGTCTCGGAGTCCGAGGTGCTGAACGCGCGCGCCGCCACCGACGAGTTCGAACGGCTCCGCGAGGGCGAGCTCGCGGACTACGAGCTCGCACTGCTCCACGGGCAGATGAAGTCGGCCGAGAAGCAGGCCGTCATGGAACGCTTCTCGCACGCAGGCGCACAGGTGCTTGTCGCGACGACCGTGATCGAGGTCGGCATCGACGTGCCGAACGCGACGGTGATGCTGATTGAGGACGCCGAGCGGTACGGCATCTCCCAGCTCCATCAGCTCCGCGGGAGGGTCGGGCGAGGCGAGCACAAGTCGCTGTGCCTGCTATTCGGACCGAAGGAGTCGCAGCGTCTCAAGGCATTGGCCGAGCACAGCGACGGCTTCCGGCTCGCCGAGATCGACCTCGAACTGCGGGGCGAGGGGGAGCTGACCGGGACCCGCCAGTCGGGCCTTGCCCGATACCGGTTCGCGAGGCTCCCGGACGACGCGGCGGTGCTCGAAGACGCGCACTCGCGCGCACAGGCGCTCGCCGGCGAACTCGACGACGACCCGCGGCACGCGCTGCTGGCCGCGCTCGTCGCCGAACGCGAGGCCGAGGCGCTGCGCGCGTGAGGGTCATCGCCGGGACGCTCGGCGGCCGCCGGTTCGAAGCTCCGCGCGGTCAGGGCACGCGGCCGACACCCGAACGTGTGCGCGAAGCCCTCTTCAGCTCGCTCGGAGACCTCAGCGGGTCGTCGGTGCTCGACCTCTACGCAGGTAGCGGGGCGCTGTCGATCGAGGCGTTGTCCCGGGGTGCGGAAACGGCGCTGCTCGTAGAGCGTGATCGTAGAGCCGCAGCTGTGATCCGCGACAACATCACTGCGCTGGGGCTGGCCGGGCGCGCGACTCTGCGCGAGGGCGATGCTCTCGCCGTCGTCGCGGCGATCGAGCCCGGCCGCACCTTCGACGTGGTGCTGATCGACCCGCCGTACGACCAGGCCGCCAGGCTGGCGCCGAAGCTCGACGAGGCGCTGCCGCCGTTGCTGGCACCAGGCGCACGCGTCGTCGTCGAGGCCGATCGCCGCCGGCCGGTGGACCTGCCGTCGCTGCCGGTGACGTTCGAGCGGCGATACGGTGACACCCTTCTCCGCATCCACACGCCATGACGACCACCTCCCGCATCGCAGTCTGCCCCGGCTCCTACGACCCGATCACAAACGGGCACCTCGACGTGATCTCGCGAGCCTCGAAGCAGTTCGACGAGGTCGTCGTCGCCGTCGTCAACGTCTCGGTCCGCAAGAACAAGCCGCTGTTCGAGATCGATGAGCGGCTCTCGATGATCACCGAGGCGACCGCGCATCTCGGCAACGTGCGAGCCGAGCCGTTCAGCGTCCTCGTCGTCGATTTCGCGCGCGAGCTGGGCGCAACGGCGATCGTCAAGGGCCTGCGGGCGATCTCGGACTTCGAGTACGAGATGGAGATGAACCAGCTCAACCGCATGCAGGCACCGGACATCGACACGCTCTACCTGATGGCAAGCCCGCAGTACAGCTTCCTGTCTTCCTCAGGGGTCAAGGAGCTCGTCACCTTCGGCGGCAACATCGACGAGCTGGTGCCGGCGCGGGTGGCGACGCGCCTGCGCGAAGAGCTCGCCCGCTAACCCGGTTGGTGCCACATGACTGCCATGTCGGCAGGGAGCTGGCACCAGCACCGAGCGCTGGACCGCTCGGTGCCACCTGACTGCCATATCGGGAGGGATCGGGCACCAGCGGCCTTGGGACCGGAGCGCGTGCAAGCGGACATGCGTGCGCTGGCCGATGCACCGCAGTAGAGTCCGTTCTCGACTTCCTTCGGCGCAAAGGGCGCCGATTGCAGGACAAGCCCACACGAGAGCGAAAACTTCGACTGCCATGGACGTTCTGGTCCTCATCGACAAGCTGGACGATCTCGTCCACAACGCCAAGAAGATCATGCTCACCGACGAGGTGCGCGTCGATCGCGAGGAGATCTACGACCTCCTCGATCAGATGCGTGCGACGCTGCCCGGCGAGATCAAGCAGGCGCGTTGGATCGTCAAGGAGCGCAAGGAGATGCTGGCCGAGGCCCAGCGCGAGGCCGAGCGGATCATCAGCGACGCCAAGGTCAAGCAGCAGGAGCTCGTCGCAGACCAGGAGGTCACGCGGCAGGCCGAGCGTGGCGCCGAGGAGATCATCCAGGACGCCCGCGACCGCGAGCGTGAGATCCGGCTCGGCGCCGAGGACTACGCCGACGAGATCCTCTCGACGCTCGAGGTCAACCTCTCGAAGTTCATCGCCGCAGTGCAGCGCGGCCGCGACCGCCTGCAGGGCAAAGACGAAGAGCTGTCGGAGACCAGCAGCTAGAACAGCGAGGCCGGCGCACCGGCCTCGACCTCGGCACCGGCGCCGGCGCCGGACTCCGTTCGGGCCGCCGCCGGCGGCAGCGCGCGCTCGAGCTCCTCGCGCAGCGACGGTGTGCGGGGGAAAGCTCGCGCCGCGCGCCGGCAGCACCCTGGCGCTCGCCCTGACGGATCCGCGAGCCCGAACGGGTCTTCTCGACCCGGAGCTGCACCGGGATCCGTTCCGCCAGCTCGCGGACGTGGGATACGACACCGACGACACGGCCCCCGTCCTTGAGGCCGTCGAGGACGCCGAGCACGTCTTCGAGCGTCCCGTCGTCGTCGAGCGAGCCGAAGCCCTCGTCGATGAAGATCGTCTCCAGGCGGCTGCCGCCGGACTCGGCCGAGACGACGTCGGCGAGCCCGAGCGCGAGTGCGAGGCTCGCGCAGAACTTCTCGCCGCCGGAGAGCGTCCCCGGCGCGCGCTCCTGTCCGGTGTACGCGTCCTTGACGAGGAGGTCGAGCCCACCGCGGCCGTTGTTCCTGCCGCGCTGTGCACTGTGGAGCAGCTCGTAGCGTCCGCCGGACATCGCCTGTAGTCGCGCGCTCGCCGCCTGCGCCACGGCTTCGAGCTTCGCCGCGAGCACGTAGGCGCTGAGCTTCATCCGCAGGCGGTTGTCGGCGCCGATGCCATCGGTGAGCTCGAACAGGGCGCGGGCAGTTCGGGCCGCGGACACGATCGGCACGGCCCTCTCGACCGCGCCTCCGTGGCGTGCGACCAGCTCGGCGAGCTTCGTCAGCCGCTCCTCGCCGAGCGCGACCGCGCGGTCGGCGGCCGAGTGCGCCTCGCGGGCCGCGGCGGCGGCCTCGACAGCCTCGAGATCGGTCGCTTCGCCAGGTGGGACGACCGCCGCCGCGACCTCGGCGGCGACCGCGGCCTCGTGGGCCGCGGCTACGGCCCGGGCCTGAGCCGACAGGGCGTCGACGTGCTCGCGCACTCCCGGGTAACCGCCGCGAGCGGTCGCGAGCGAGTCGCCGCGCTCGGCGATCTCACGGTCGGCGGAGGCGACCGACAGCTCGAGCGCTTCGATCCGGGCGAGCGCGCCGGTCCGCGCGGTGACGGAGTCCTCGGTCTCGCGATCGAGCTTGCGGAGCTCGCCGGCGAGCTCGTCGATCGCTGCGGCCGACCGCTCGGCCTCTTCAAGGCTCGTGCGGGCGTCCTCGGCCGATGACGCCAGGGTCTCCGTCTGCTCGGTGCCGGAGGCCGACAACGCCGCCGCGTGCTCGGTCCGCAGCGCGTCGAATGCGGCAGCGGCACGGTCGCGGGCCTCGGCGCTCCGCTCGGCGAGCCCGCGTGCCTGCTCGACGGCAGCCTCGGTGGCGTGTTCGGTGCCGTCATGGGACGCGGGCGCCGGATGCTCGACCGAGCCGCAGACCACGCAGGCCTCACCGTCGGCGAGGCCTTCCGCGAGGACGGCGGCCATTCCGGCGATCCGGTCCTCCATGATCGACAGCAGTGCATCGTGCGCCGCGACGGCGGCCTCGGTCTGGGCGGTCAGCTCGGCCAGGGTGCGCTCGACCTGCGGTGCGAGCCTGTCGCGCTCCTGTGCGGCGCTGAGCCGTGCTGCGGCGAGCTGGCCGGCGGCGCGCAGGCCGTCGAGACGCGCGGCGGCCTCACGGGCGGCGGCAAGTGCCCGCTCTGCAGCCGGGCGCCGGGATCCGGCCGAGGCGATCGCAGCGTCGGCCGCGGCGAGGGTGGCGCTTGCGCTCGCGAGATCGCGGGCGGCGTCGGTGCGCCGCTCGACGAGTGCCGCGAGGTCGGCCTCGGCGCTGAGGTGTTGTTTGACGCCGGCCACACGCTCGTGCAGCTCGGTCGCGAGCAACGCCAGCTGATCGGCGCCGGCGCCGTCAATTGCGGCGCCTGCCTCGCGTGCTGCGTCACAGGCGGCGGCTGCAGCTTCGGTCAGCCGTTCGGCGTCGCGCCGGCGCTCGGCGAGCGACGCTGCCTGCTCGCGGGCGCGGTCGGCCGCGGCGAACGCGCTGGCGGCCTGGTCCCGCGCTGCGGTCGCAGCGGTCAGCTCGTCCTCTGCGGCAGCCGACAGCGCGGCCAGCCATTCGGGCGCTTCACCTGCGACCGGATCGAGCTCCGGTAGGTCGACGCCCGCGATGCTCGCCGCGACCGCGAGCGGCTCGCGCGCGGCGGCGATCGCGGCGGAGGCCTGCTCGCCAGCCTCGCGCGAGCGCTCTCGCAGCCAGTGCTCGACGTCGGCGAAGCGGCGCACGTCGAACAGGCCGCGGAGCAGCTTGTCGCGGTCCTTTGTGTCGGCCAGCAGAACCTGCTCGCAAAGGCCTTGCGGCAGCACGACGACCTGGCAGAACTGCTCGCGGGTCATGCCGAGCAGGCGCCCGAGTTCGTCGCCGACCTCCTGCTTGGAGGTCGAGACCGGCCTCACGGTCTCGCCGTCGATCTCCTCGAGCAGGACCCGGTGGGGGGCCGTGGTCGTTCCCTCCCCGCGCAGCTTCGGCCGTTCCTGCTCGGGTGCGCGTGTGATGCGGAGCCGACGCCCGGCGATCGTTGCCTCGAGCGCTACCTCGGTCTCTAGGTTCTCGACCGGGTGCCCGGACCGCAGCGGCGCGCCCGCACGTGATCCGGGGAGCTCGCCGTACAACGCGAAGCAGATCGCGTCGAGGATCGAGGACTTGCCGGCACCGGTCGGGCCCTGCAGCAGGAAGAGGCCGGCGCCGGAGAGCGGATCGAAGTCGATCCGCTCGCAACCCGGATAGGCGAGGAACGCCTGGAGCCGGAGGCTGTGAAGCCGCATCAGGCCGCAACCTCCCGGCTGCGCGCCGCCGACAGCGCGAGGTCGAGCAGCTCGGCCTCGTCATCGGCCGCCGGCGCCCCGCGCATGTCCTCGACGAACCCGAGCAGCAGATCGATGTCGGCCACGCCGGCGATCCGCTCGCTGAACGCGCCGGCCGGTGTGGGCGCTGCGCCCTCAGGCCGGTGCTCGAGGTGCAGGGCGTGTGGGAACCGCGATTGCAGGCGCGCCATCGCGTCGAGCGGGTGGACGGCATCGGTGAGGACAGCGCTGACCCACGAACCCTCGTGCACGGTGTTCTCTGCGTCCGTGAGCAGCTCGTCGAGCGTGCCGGTCAGCGTCGCGAGCGGACGCGGCACCGGCAGCTCGATCGTCCGGGTGTGCGTCCCGGAGCCGTCCAGCTCGATCAGCGAGACCGACTTCTTCTGGTGCCGCTCGGCGAACGAGAACGCGAGCGGCGAGCCGGCGTACCTCCCGATACCGGCGACCTTCTGCGGCCCGTGGAGGTGACCGAGCGCAACGTGGTCGACGCCCGCGAAGACCGAGCCGGGGACCGACGCCGAGCCGCCGACGCTGAGATCGCGCTCGCTCGGAGCGGTCTCGGCCCCGGTCACGAACGCGTGGGCGACGACCACGGAACGCGTCCGGGCGGGCCGGCCGGCGAGGTCTGCGCGGACGCGGTCCATCGCCGCGGCGAGCACGGCCTCGTGGCCGCGTGAGACGGCGCCGAGGAAGTCACGGACGAGATCGGGCTCGAGGTATGGGATCGGATAGACGCAGCAGTCGCCGATCACGACCGGAGCGCCGCAGCCGGCCGGATCGACACGGATGTGAACGCCGCTGCGGTCCAGCAGCCGCGCTCCGACCCCGAGCCGGACGGCCGAGTCGTGGTTGCCCGAGATCACGACGAGCGGGCAGATCTCGGCCAGCCGTGTCATCGCTTCGTCCCAGAGCTCGACGACGTCTCGCGGTGGCAGGGCGCGGTCGAACACGTCGCCGGCGAGCAGGATCGCGTCGGCACCCTCGTCTGCGGCGATCTCGGCGATCGCGCCGATCGACGTCAGCTGCGCGTCGAGCAGCGACGCTCCGTGGAGCGTTCGGCCCAGGTGCCAGTCGGCGGTGTGCAGCAGGCGCATCGGTCCGTGAGGCTGCCGCCGGGCGCGGACGGAATGGTTCGGGACTTGCATGATCGGCCAGGGGTCGCGCGAGACCCCGGGATCTGACGTTGGTCTACGATCCGGTCGTGCCCAGCGCCAGGATGATCGCCACCAAGGCCGTGATCGCCGGCAAGAGCATCAAGGTGCTCGCCGACGCCGGGGTGATCGCGCCGATGAGCCCGAAGACGATCGCCGCCTCGCTGTCCGGCGCGATCCGCTGGGGCTCGACGCCGGCAGCCGGGTACACCGTTTCCGCTGTCCGTCGTCCCGACCGGATCTCCGTCATCGACGAGCTCGGGTCGCTGACGTTCCGCGAGGTCCATCTGCGCAGCAATGCGATCGCCAACGAGTTAAACGACGCGGGCATCGGCCCCGGCGACAACGTCGCCGTCATCTGTCGCAACCATCGCGGCTTCATCGACGCGACGGTGGCGATCTCGAAGCTCGGCGCGAACGCGCTCTACCTGAACACGATGTTCGCCGCCCCCCAAGTGGCCGAGGTCTGCGACCGCGAGCGACCGGTGGCGATCATCTACGACGAGGAGTTCACAGAGCTCGTCCAAGATGCGTCCGCGAATCTCAAGCGCTACGTCGCCTGGCACGACGGCGAGAAGAGCGTCAGCGGCGACCCGACCCTCGACGAGCTGATCGCGCACGGCTCCAAGCGCGACCTCAAGCCACCGTCCGAGCCGGGCCGGATCGTGATCCTCACGTCCGGCACCACCGGCACCCCGAAAGGCGCCAACCGCACGCAGCCGAAGTCGATGCTTCCGGTCGCGGCCCTGTTCGACCGGATGCCGCTTCGCTCCGAGACGAAGGTGATGGTCGCGGCGCCGATGTTTCACAGCTGGGGCCTGGCGCACTTCATCTTCGGCCTCGCGCTCGGGTCGACGATGGTGCTGCAACGCCGCTTTGACCCGGAGGCGATGCTCGATGCGGTCTCCGAGCACCGCTGCGAGGTGCTCGTCGTCGTCCCGGTGATGCTGCAGCGCGCGCTCGAACTTCCCGAGGAGGCTTTCGCCAGCCGCGATTTCAGCTCTCTGGAGGTGATCGCCGCGAGCGGGTCGGCGCTGCCCGGGCCGCTCGCGACGCGTGTGATGGACCGGATCGGCGACGTGCTCTACAACTTCTACGGCTCGACCGAGGTCGCCTGGGCGACGATCGCCACGCCGGACGACCTCCGCGCCGCGCCCGGAACGGCCGGGCGCGCACCGATGGGCACGGTCGTCAAGCTGTTCGACGAAGAAGGCCGCGAGGTGCCGCAAGGTGCCACCGGGCGGATCTTCGTCGGCAACGAGCTTCAGTTCGAGGGCTACACCGGCGGCGGCCACAAGGCATTCATCGACGGCTTGATGTCCAGCGGCGACATCGGTCACTTCGATGCAGAGGGGCGCCTGTTCATCGACGGGCGCGACGACGAGATGATCGTCTCGGGTGGCGAGAACGTCTTCCCGCGCGAGGTCGAGGACGCGATCAGCCACATGCCCGGCGTCGACGAGGTCGCGATTATCGGAGTGCCGGACGAGGAGTTCGGGCAGCGGCTTCGGGCTTTCGTGGCGCTCGACGACGGGTCGTCCGTGACCGAGGACCAGATCAAGAAGCACGTCAAGGCGAACCTCGCCTCCTACAAGGTGCCGCGTGACGTGGTCTTCGTCGACGAGCTCCCACGCAACGCGACCGGCAAGATCCTCAAGCGGGTGCTTGTCGAGCGGTGAACCGCTCGACAAGTCGCGCGAACGGCTCCGCCCTTCGCGCAGCCATGACAGAGGTGAACCGCTCGACAAGTCGCGCGAACGGCTCCGCCCTTCGCGCAGCCATGACAGAGGTGAACCGCTCGACAAGTCGCGCGAACGGCTCCGCCCTTCGCGGAGCCACGACAGAGAAGTAGCCTGGGGGCATGGCTGCCGACGAGCGCACGATCGACCTCGCGGCCCTGAAGCTCAGCGCGGGGGAGGCCCGGCGACTGGACGTCGAGGTGCCGCTCGATGACCTCGAGTTCGGTGACGAGCAGTACGTCATCGCGCCGAGTCCGGTCCCGGTCGCGATCGCGGTGACCCGGATGCTGGGCGGCGGGTGGTCGCTCAAGGCCGAGTTCACGGCGGCGGTCACCGGCCCCTGCATGCGCTGCCTCACCGATGCGGCACCCTCGTTCACGGTCAGCGCGAGGGAGGTCGACATGCCTGAGCAAGACCCCCCGGCGCCTGAGCTCGACTCGCCTTACGTAGACCAGGACAGGCTCGACCTCGCCGCTTGGGCGCGCGACGCGCTCGTCCTCGAGCTGCCGGCGCAGATCTTGTGCCGCGAGGACTGCCGAGGCCTGTGCCCGGTCTGCGGCGCCGACCTCAACGATGACCTCACGCACGCGCACGAGCGGGCGCCGGACTCACGCTGGGCGAAGCTGAGCGAGATCCGGTTCGACCGATGAGCCGGTCTGCCTCGCTCACGCCGGTCGGCGAGATCCCGGATCCCGAACACCACCTCGGCGGGCGGTCGAACTGGCTGCGCGCAATGGTTCTCGGCGCCAACGACGGCATCGTCTCGACGGCATGCCTCGTGCTCGGCGTCGCCGCGGCCGGCGCCGAGCTCGGCGCGGTCGTCACCGCAGGGATCGCGGGGCTCGTCGCCGGGGCGCTCTCGATGGCGACCGGCGAGTACGTGTCGGTCAGCTCCCAGCGGGACGTCGAGCGCGCCGACCTCGCGCTGGAGGCGCGCGAGCTGCGGCGCAACCCCGAGGGCGAGCTTCGAGAGCTCGTGTCGATCTACGAGCAGCGAGGGCTTCCGACAGAGCTGGCCCAGGAGGTCGCGCGGACGCTCACCGAGCGGGACGCGCTCGAGGCTCACCGCCGTGATGAGCTCGGCCTCGCCGATCATCTCGAGGCGAATCCGCTGCAGGCGGCTTGGACGTCCGCGGGGTCGTTCTCGGCCGGTGCCCTGCTGCCGCTGCTGACAATCTCACTGGTTCCTGCCGGCGCACGGATCGTCGTGTGCGTGGTCGTGACGCTGCTCGCCCTCGCCGCGCTCGGCGCCGCCGGCGCGCAGCTCGGCGGGGCGCCGCGACGCCCAGCGCTGCTCCGCGTGCTGATCTGGGGGGCGATCGCGATGGCGGTGACGCTCGGAGTCGGCGTGCTTGTCGGGCAGACCGGCATCTAGAGCGCGTCCGCTACCCTCCATCACCGCTCATGGCCGTCCCCAAGCAGAAGCAGTCGCACAGCCGCACGACCAAGCGCCGTTCCCAGCACAAGGTGGGGACGCCGACCGTCAACACGTGCCCTCAGTGCGGGGCCACGCGGCTGCCGCACCGCGTCTGCGGTGAGTGCGGGTCGTACCGCGGCCGGACGGTCGTGGACACGACCGGCGGCTTCGGCATCGAGCGCTGACGACGCCTGTGAGGGCGCCCACGGTCGCCGTCGACAGCGCCGGCGCCGACGCCGGCCCGGCGGCCGTCGCTGCGGCCGCCGCTGACGCATGCGCCCGTGACGACCTGCGGGTGCTTCTGTTCGGGCCCGCCGCCGAACTCGAACGCGGGCTCGCCGGTGCCGGGGAGGGGGCCGGAGGCGTCACCGTCGTGGACGCACCGCTCTCGATCGCGAAGCTCGCCGACCCCGCTGCGGCGGTCCGCGGCAACCCGGAGTCGTCGATCGCGATGGTCGCCCGCGCGGTCCGCGACGGGGACGCCCAGGCGTTCGTCAGCGGCGGCGGGACCGGCGCGGCGCTCGCGGCCGGCACCTTGATCGTCCGCCGTGCTCGCGGGATCTCGCGTCCCGCTCTTGCACTGCCGCTCCCGCGCCCGGCCGCGGGCGGGATCGTCACGCTGCTGGACGTCGGAGCGAACACCGAGGTCCGCGCCGACCAGCTCGTCCAGTTCGCGTTCATGGGCTCGGCGCTGCACCGGCTCCTGACCGGCGCGGACGAGCCGCGTGTCGGGTTGCTGAGCAACGGCGCAGAGGCCGAGCGCGGGCGCACGGAGGTTGTCGAGGCCAACGCACGGCTGGCTGTGGCCGGCGGTGGGCTGCGATTCGCCGGCAACGTCGAGGGCAACGAGCTGCTCGCCGGCCGGTTCGATGTGGTCGTCTGCGACGGGTTCACCGGCAACGTGGTTCTGAAGACGGCAGAGGGGGTCTCCCAGGCCGTGCTGGAGGCCGTTCGCGCCGCCGTCACGGCGACGCCGCGCGGCAAGGCCGGAGGGCTCCTGATCAAGCCGGCCGTCTCGGACCTGCGAGCCGGGCTCGACCCCGAGCAGTACGGCGGCGCCTATCTGCTCGGCCTGCGTGCGCTCGGTGTCGTCCCGCACGGCCGTTTCGGACGCCACGGCTTCGCCCAGGCGATCCGGCTGGCCGCGCGCGGGGCCCGCGAGGATCTCGTCGGCCGGCTGCAGGCCGGGCTCGAGGGCGCCGGGGCGCTCCGAGGCGCCGGGTAACGTCCTCGCCGATGATGACCCGCGACGAAGTCGTCACAGTGATCCGGGAGTTCCTCGCCGACGAGCTCGACACCGACGCCGGTGCGATAACCGAGGAGTCGCGGTTCCGCGAGGACCTGGAAGCCGATTCGCTCGATCTCTACACGCTCGTGCAGGAGCTCGAGGACAGCTACGGAGTTCGGATGACCGACGAGCAGGCCGCTTCGATCAAGACGGTCGGCCAGGCCGCCGACTTCGTCCACGCGCAGCTCACCGGCTCCTGAGTTCCGATGGAGCGCCTCACGGCACTGCTCGACTCGCTGCCCGACGACCTCGGTCGGCAGGTCTTCACCCACGCCTCCTGGTCCGAGCGCAGCTCAGACTCCTACACGCGGCTCGCGTTCCTCGGTGACAGCGTGCTCGAGCTGGCGATAACCGCGCACATGTACCCGCGGCTCGAGGCCGAGGATCACGGCGCGGGCCGGCTGACGAAGATTCGCGCGCAGACGGTCTCCGGCTCCTCCTGCCGTGCCGTGGCGGAGCGGCTCGGCGTCCCCGGCCGTCTCAAGGCGGGCGCGCCCGAGGGCCAGGGCGGCGACCTCGGGTCCGAGCGCGTGCTCGCCTCGATCGTCGAGGCGATCATCGGCGCCTGCTTCCTCCACCACGGGTACGCGGCGACGGCCGAAGCGGTCGTCGAGGCGTTCGAGCCCGAGCTCGCGCAGGCGCTGGAGCACCCGGTCGACTTCAAGTCGGCGCTGCAGGAGCGGCTCGCCCAGCGCGGCGAGACCGTCAGCTACGACCTCGTTGCCGAGGCCGGGCCGCCTCACGACCGCACGTTCACGATGCGGGCGAGCGCCTCCGATCGGGTCGCGGCGTCCGGCACGGGCCGGTCGAAGAAGCAGGCCGAGCAGGACGCGGCGAGGAGGCTGCTCGAGGATCCGTCGCTGTAGCGGTTTCGGAGCCGAACCGACCGTCCGGTGGCATTGAGAGCATGCGCGGCCAATGCATCTGAAGTCGCTGACCTTGAAGGGGTTCAAGTCGTTCCCGGACCGCACGACGCTCGAGTTCGGCCCCGGCGTCTCGGTCATCGTCGGGCCCAACGGGTCGGGCAAGTCGAACGTCACCGACGCCGTGCTCTGGGTGATGGGTGAGCAATCCCCGACGGCGATCCGCGGCCGCTCGATGCAAGATGTGATCTTCGGCGGCGGCAAGGGCGTCAAGGCCCGCACGAGCGCCGAGGTCGAGGTCGTGCTCGACAACGCCGACGGCGGGATCGACCTGCCGCTCGGCGAGATCTCCGTGTCGCGCCGGCTGGACCGCAACGGCGACGGTGAATACCGGATCAACGGCGCCAAGTGCAGGCTCGTCGATGTCCTCGAGCTGCTGTCGGACACCGGCCTCGGCAAGGAGGCTCATTCGGTGATCTCGCAGGGCAAGATCGAGTCGATCGTGACCTCCAAGCCGCGTGACCGGCGCCTGCTGATCGAGGAGGCCGCCGGCCTCGGCAAGCACCGCAAGCGTCGCCGCCGCGCGCAGCTGAAGCTCGACCGGACACAGGACAACCTCGACCGCGCGCTCGACGTGGAGCGCGAAGCCAGGGCACGGTTGAAGCCGCTCAAACGGCAGGCGGAGGCCGCCGAGCTGCACCAGCGGCTCGAACGGCAGGAGCGTGAGGTCCGCTGGGAGCTGGCGCGCGAGGCTGTCCGCGAGCGCGACGGCCAGCGCGAGCAGGCCGAAGCGAATGCCGGTGAGGCGCGTGAGCGTCAACACCAGCTGCAGTCGCAGCTCGACGACGTTGCTGCACGGCGCCAAGAGGCCGAGCATCTGCTCGCGGCGCGCTCCGAGCAGCGTGAGCTGCTCGCGACCCGGGCTGAGCGCGCGCGTTCAGCTGCCGAGCGGATCGAGGGGCGCCGCGAGCGTGTCGCCGAGAACGCCGAGCGGCTGACCGGCCGGATCGAGCGCCGCGCCGCCCAGCTCCACAGTCTCGAAGCGCTCGCCGCGGCCGATGGGGCATCCGCCGATGACGGCTCCAGCGACCGTATCGCGGCGCTCGAAGAGCAGATCGCCGGCCTCGACAGCGACCGTGCCGCTGCGCTCGAGCGCGAGCTCGCGACGCTCGAGTCCGAACGCTCCGCGGCGCAGGAGCGGGCGGACGAGGCCAAGGCCGAGCTGGAGCGCTGCGCATCGGCGTTGACCGAGTCCGGCGAGATCTGCGAGATCGCCCGGACCGCGCTCCGCGCCGCGTCGCAGACCGCCGAGCGCGCGCGGCGCGAGGCCGCCGAGCTGGGCGCCGCGGTCGCCCGTGCCAACCAGTTCTTGCGCTCTGCGACCGATCGCGGCGCCGGTGACGCGCATTCGCTGGCGGACGAGCTCAGCGTCGAGCCCGGCCTCGAGCTGGCGGTGTCCGCGGCGCTCGGCGCGCGCCTGTCAGCGGCCGTCGTCGCCGATCGCGCCGCCGGCGAGCGGCTGCTCGACGGATCAGGCGCCGACGGTGGGCGCGCCCTCGTGGTCGGGCCCACCCACGGCGCGTCGGCTGGACCGCCACTGGCCGGCGCGAGCGCGCTGGCCGACGTTGTAGCGGGCGCGGGCGCTGCCACGCAGGTCGCTCAGCGTCTGCTCGCCGACGCTTGGCTCGTCGACGACCTCGCGGGGGTGCCCGACAACTTCCAGGGCATCGCAGTGACGCGTGCCGGTCGCGCCTGGATCGGGCAGGTTCGAGAGCTGCGCCAGGCTGCGCCGGGTGGCGCCGAGCGGGTCCTCGCCGTACGCAACGAGCGCGACGAGCTCGTCGGACGGATGGACGCCGCGGTTCGTGAGGAACAGGCGGCGCTCGCAGCGGTCGAATCGGCGCAGGTCGCCGTCGGTGCCGCCGAATCCGGTCGCGAGGATGCCGACAACCGCCGGCGCGCCGCCGCCCGCGGCCTCGCCGAGGCCGAGGAGGCCGTGCGGCAGGCCGGCTGGCTGATCGATGAGCGTCGTCGCCTGCCCGAACAGGGCGAGGCAGCGCTTCGTCGCGCGCAGGTCGAGGGTGAGCTCGCCGCCGAGCGGCGGGTCGCCGAGGAGGCTGCGCGGCAGCGGCGCGAACGCGCCGACCAGATTGAGGCGCTGAGCGCTTCGTTGGTGCGCGACCGCGCGTTGCTGCCGGTCGCCGAACGGCTCGGGTCAGCGCTCGGCGGTCTTCACGATGCCGCGGCGACCCACGCCGCGGCGGTCGCCGAAGAGCTAGCGGAGTATCGCCGTGCCGGTGAGGGAGTCGCGGCAGCTCTGCGCGCATGTGCGACAGAGGAGGCCGGTGTTCAGCAGCAGTTGCGGGCCATCGCCGAGGCGGTCACCGGCGCCGAGGTCCGGGCCCAGCAGGCCCGCGATTCACTGGCCGAGAGCCGTGGCGAGCTGGAGGAGGTGGCGACGGCACTCGGCCTGGTTGCCGAGCCGCGTGCGGAGGCGATGGCCGCCGACGAGCGACAGTCGCTGGAGGCGCGCCGCGAGCGGCTCGTCAAGCGTC
This sequence comes from Baekduia sp., assembly GCA_037045385.1. Lineage (GTDB taxonomy): Bacteria > Actinomycetota > Thermoleophilia > Solirubrobacterales > Solirubrobacteraceae > Baekduia. Next base: position 265,984 of record JBAOHN010000001.1, read on the forward strand.
GGGCTCAGCTCGGCCCGGTCAACCCGTTGGCCGAGGAGGAGTACGCCGAGGCGCTCGCACACGTCGAGGAGCTGGAGCGGCAGCGTGACGACCTCGAGACCGCGCTGCGCGAGCTGCGCGGAGTCATCCGCGACACCGACCGGCAGATCGAGCAGACGTTCACGGAGACGTTCGAGGCGGCTGCAGCAAACTTCAGCGAACTTGCCGGCACGCTCTTCCCGGGCGGCAGTGGTCGCTTGACGCTCGTCAAGGAACATTCGAACGCTCCGGTCGTTGCCACCGAGGGCGGCGAGAAGCCATCCGACGCGGCGATCGAGGCCAGCGCCGAGGCTGAGGCCGCGGCTGAGGAGGCGGCTCTCGAAGGGCTCGGGCCCGACGACGACCTTGGTGTCGAGATCGAGATCACCCCTGCCGGCAAGTCGATGAAGCGCCTCAGCCTGCTCTCGGGCGGCGAGAAGACGATGACGGCGATCGCGTTTCTGTTCAGCGTCTTCCTCGCGAGGCCCTGCCCGTTCTACATTCTTGACGAGGTCGAGGCGGCGCTCGACGATCGCAACATCACCCGTTACCTGGACCTGCTCGCCGCCCACGCCGGTCGCGCCCAGTTCATCATCGTCACGCACCAGAAGCGGACGATGGAGGCGGCGGACACGCTCTACGGCGTCTCGATGGGCGGTGACGGCATCTCGCAGGTGGTCTCGCGCAAGATGACCGACCACGAGCTGGCCGGACGCGTCGTAGTGCCGGTCTGAGCGGCGCGTGCCGCGCGCACCCGCCGCTCAGGATGTCGGGGAGATCTGCCGATTGAACGTTTGTGAAGGTGGCTGTCCTGATCGTCGCGTGCGTCACCTGCGGGATGCTCGCGGGCACGCTGCTGCGCGGCGCCGCGTTCGGCTCCGGCGGGCCTGTCGACCAGCAGGAGCAGCTCGCACGTGGGGCTGCGGCCGCGCAGGCGGCCTCGTCGGTGCTCGTCGCCGTCCGCTGGCACGCCGAGGGCGTCTCGATCAGCAAGGCTCGCTGCGCCGGGCGTACGACCGCCGAGTGGCGCTGTTCGGTCGCGTTCCGTGACGGCGAGGGCAAGGACCTCGAAGGCCGCAGGGCACCGCGGGTCGACCTTCGACTCAGCGGCAGAGCAGAACGGGCCGTGCTGGCCGCCTGCCTTCTGACCGACCCCGAGATGGGGCGCGCCGTCGACTGCACGGCTCGCGCCCGCGCGGCGCTCGCAAACAGCCGCTAGTCACGCCGGGTACAGTCGCGCGGCGATGGCGCGCGACTGGTCCGAGCTGCTGATCACCACCGATCCCGCTGGGGATGCCGCCGCCGGCGCCGCGCAGCCCGACGCGGCCGGCCGTCGCGGCGGGCTCTTCAAGCGGCTGCGCGAGAACCTCTCGAAGACCCGCGAGGCGCTCGGCGCCGAGCTTCAGGCGACGCTGCTGCAGCGCGTCGACGACGAGACCTGGGAACGGCTCGAAGAGGCGCTGATCATGGCCGACGTCGGCGCGACGTCGACCGCGCGGATTGTCGGCGCGCTCGAGACCGAGTACGAGGCAGGGACGGTGACCGAGGGGCCGGCGCTCGAGGAGCGCCTGATCGAGCTGCTCGCCGAGGCCGCCAGGACGGGGGAGCAGACGATCGACCTGCGCCACTCGCCGGCCGTGCTGATGGCGGTCGGGGTCAACGGGACCGGCAAGACGACGACGGTCGGAAAGCTCGCCTGGCACCTGCGCGAACGCGGGCTGCGCGTCGTCGTCGGCGCCGCCGACACGTTCCGGGCGGCCGCGACCGAGCAGCTCGAGGGCTGGGGGGAGCGGGCCGGCTGCGAGGTCGTCACCGGAGCGCCGGATTCCGACCCGGGAGCGGTGGCGTTCGACACCGTGAAGCGCGGGATCGATACCGGCGCCGATGTTGTGATCATCGACACCGCCGGCCGCCTCCACAACCAGCAGCAACTGATGGACGAGCTTGCGAAAGTTCGCCGCGTGATCGCCAAACAGATCCCGGACGCCCCGCACGAGACGCTGCTCACGATCGACGCGACGACCGGCCAGAACGGCGTCCGCCAGGCGAAGCTCTTCTCGGAGACGGTGCCGGTCGACGGGATCGTCCTGACCAAACTTGACGGCTCGGCCAAGGGCGGCGTCGCGCTCGCGATCGCCGGCGATCTCGGAATCCCCGTCAAGTTGATCGGGATCGGCGAGGCAGTCGAGGACCTGCGGCCGTTCGATGCCGATGATTTCGCCCGCGCGCTGATCGCCTCCGAGTAGGATCCGGAACATGGAGTCCTGGGTCTGGTGGGTGATCGCAGCAGTCGCGCTGACAGCCGGTGAGCTGACGATCACCGGGTTCTTCCTTGCGCCGTTTGCGCTCGGCGCCGCGGTCGCGCTGCTCGTCGACCTGTTGGTCGACGGCTGGCTGCCGCCGTGGATCGCATTCGCGGTCGGCACACTGGTCGGATTCCTTCTGATCCGCCCGATCGCCAAGCGCCACCTGACCACGCCGCCGGAGATCCGCACCGGAACCGCGGCGCTCGTCGGTCACACTGCAACCGTCACACAGGACGTCGACAACGATCGCAACCAAGGTGCGATCCGTCTCGACGAGGGCGAGGTCTGGACCGCCCGCACTGAGGACGGGGGCCAGCCGCTCGCGGCCGGCGCCCGGGTATCGATCGTTGCGATCCGCGGCGCGACCGCGATCGTCGAACAAGCCTGACCCACCACCACCGAACGACCGGAGCGCATCGCCATGGGAGCTGGAGCAATCGTCATCATCGTCCTTCTCGTCCTCGCCCTCGTGGTGTTGGCGAAGACCGTTCGGATCATCCCGCAGGCGCGGGCCGGCGTCGTCGAGCGGCTCGGCCGCTACCACCGCACGATGGAGCCGGGGCTCAACATCGTCGTCCCGTTCATCGATCGCGTTCGCCCACTGATCGACCTCCGCGAGCAGGTCGTGAGCTTCCCGCCGAGCGGCGTGATCACCGAGGACAACGTCACGGTCAACATCGACACCGTCCTCTACTTCACGATCACCGACCCGAAGGCCGCCTCCTACGAGGTCGCCAACCCGCTGCAGGCGATCGAGCAGCTCACCGTGACGACGCTGCGAAACGTGATCGGCGGCATGACGCTCGAGGACTCGCTGACGAGCCGCGACCAGATCAACTCGCAGCTGCGGACGGTGCTCGACGAGGCGACCGGCCGCTGGGGCATCCGCATCAACCGCGTCGAGCTGAAGGCCGTCGATCCGCCGGCGAGCATCCAGGAGGCGATGGAGAAGCAGATGCGCGCAGAGCGCGACCGTCGCGCGCAGATCCTCAACGCCGAGGGCACGAAGCAGTCACAGATCCTGACGGCCGAGGGCGAGAAGCAGTCAGCGGTGCTGCGCGCCCAGGGCGCCAAGGAGGCGCAGATCCTCCGCGCTGAGGGCGAGTCGAAAGCGATCGACACCGTCTTCCGCGCGATCCACGAGGGCGACCCCGACCAGAAGCTGCTGAGCTACCAGTACCTGCAGATGCTGCCGCAGATCGCGCAGGGCGAGGCCAACAAGCTCTGGATCATCCCGTCGGAGTTCACCAAGGCGCTCAGCGGGATGGGCGAGCAGCTCGGCCTGCTCGACCCCAACCCGGACGCGCCGGGGCGGAAGCCGAAGCAGGTCGACCCGCCCGCCTAGCCGCCTGCCGGTGGCTAGATCGTCGTCGCCGTCAGCTTGCAGGGGATCTGCGAGTTGACGGTGCTCGACGAGGCGTCGTAGGTAAACGTCGCCGAGAACTTCCAGCCGCCCTTGCATTTGGTCGGCGCGGACACCAGAGGGATCCGCTTGCCCTTGACTCGGACGGAACCGCCGATCGACGTCTGGAACGCCTTGATCGTCACGCCTCTACCCGACGTCAGATCGGGGAGAATCGTCCCGACCTCGAGGTCGAGAACGTAGCCGTAGGCACCGCTGGTCCGCCGCATCGTCCCGGCGAGTGCAACACGGACGTTCACCAGCTTGGTCTCGAGGAAGACCTGGCGCCGGGAACTAGTTCCCGGGCCGTTCCACACCGTGACGTCAACGGTGATCGGAGTCTGGCCGCCGAGGATGATGTCTGCCGTGCCGCTGCCGATCTTCGCGGCCGACGGGCAGTCGTTGCCCTCGACCTTGGCCTTGCTGGCGCAGGTCTTGAACTTGTCGCCGTTGAAGCGGGCGCCGCCCGGGAAGGACATCTGCATCCGGCGCACTGGAGTGATGTCAGAGCCGTCGTCGGTACCGAACTTCGCGCCGATGATCAGGTTGATGTCCCAACCGGCGCCGGGTGGTTGACGGAGCAGCTCTGCGCCGGCGACGAAGTCGCTGGTCGGCGCGGCGGTCGCCGGGGTGGCTGCCACGCAGCTCGCGGCAAGGGCCAGGGCGGCGGTGCGGGTGATGCGGCTCATCTCAGTGGTCTCTTCCTCGGTAGAACTGAAGTCCGGGCAGTCTAGGGATGCCAAACCGGGCAATCTCGCTGAGTTGCGGATTCGTGCATACACTCGCCGCGTGTTCGATGCGCTCGGCGAGAAGCTGCAGGAGACCCTCTCCGACGTCCGTGGCCGCGGCGCGCTGACCGAGGACGACATCGCGAAGGCGATGCGCGAGATCCGGCTCGCGCTGCTCGAGGCCGACGTCAACTTCAAGGTCGTCAAGGCGTTCACCGAGGGCGTTCGCGAGCGCGCGATCGGGTCGGGCGTGCTCGACCAGCTCAATCCCGGCCAGCAGGTCGTCAAGATCGTCCGCGAGGAGCTGGCGGCGCTGATGGGCGGCACATCCGCCCAGGTCACGTTCTCTCCCCGGCCCCCGACCGTGATCCTGATGGCCGGCCTCCAAGGTTCGGGCAAGACCACGGCGACGGCGAAGCTCGCCCGTCACCTCAAAGAGCAGCACGGCTCGTCGGTGGCGGTCGCCGCATGTGACGTCTACCGGCCGGCAGCCGTCGACCAGCTCGTGACGGTCGGCGGCCAGGCCGGGGCCGAGGTCTACCAGCGCGGAACCGACGAGGACCCCGTGGCGATCGCCCGCTGGGCGCTCGACCAGGCGAAGATGGCCGGCAAGGACGTGCTGATCGTCGACACGGCGGGCCGCCTGCACGTCGACGAGAAGCTCATGGACGAGCTCAAGGAGATCCGCAAGGCGGTCAAGCCGACTCAGATCCTGCTCGTCGTCGACGCGATGACCGGCCAGGACGCCGTCGCCGTCGCCGAGCAGTTCGCAGAGGCGGTCGACTTCGACGGTGTCGTCCTCTCGAAGCTCGACGGCGACGCCCGTGGCGGGGCCGCGCTGTCGGTCAAGGCGGTGACCGGCAAGCCGGTGCTGTTCGCCTCGACGGGGGAGACGCTCGACAAGTTCGAGCCCTTCCACCCGGACCGGATGGCGCAGCGGATCCTCGGCATGGGCGACGTGCTGTCCCTGATCGAGAAGGCCGAGGAGCAGTTCGACGAGGATCAGGCCAAGGAACTCGAGCGCAAGATGCGGCGCGACGAGTTCGACCTGGAGGACTTCCTGGGGCAGCTCAAGCAGATCCGCAAGATGGGCCCGCTGACCTCGCTGCTTGGGATGATCCCCGGGGCGGGCGCACAGCTCAAGAACGTCAACATCGACGATCGCGAGCTCGACCGCGTGCAGGCGATCATCCTCTCGATGACACCCGGCGAACGGCGGAACCCGAAGATCATCAAGGGCTCGCGGCGCGCACGCATCGCGAAGGGGTCGGGCACGAGCGTGCAGCAGGTCAACCAGCTGATCAAGCAGTTCGACCAGATGCGCAAGCTGATGAAGAACATGAGCAAAGGCCGGATGCCCGACATGTCCGCTCTCATGCGCCAGGCGCGCTAACCTGCCCGGCTCATGTCAGTCCGACTCCGTCTCACCCGCGTGGGTGGCAAGAAGAACGCAATCTGGCGGATCGTCGCCGCCGACCAGCGCGCCCCGCGTGACGGCCGCAACATCGAGATAGTCGGCCAGTACAACCCGCAGACCGAGCCGTCGACGATCGTCGTCGACGAGGACAAGGTTCGCGGCTGGCTCGATCGTGGCGCGCAGCCGACCGCCCAGGTCAAGAAGCTCCTGCGCACGCAGGGCATCGAAGCCTGAGGGCGCTGTCATGGACGAGCTGCTCGAGTACCTCGCCAAGCAGCTCGTCGACGATCCGGAGGCCGTGAACGTCGAGCGTTTCGAGGAGGAGGACGGCACCGTCGTCCTCGAGCTGGCCGTCGGCGATGACGACTACGGCCGTGTCATCGGCAAGCGCGGTCGTACCGCCAACGCGCTCCGGACGGTCATCAAGGCCTCGGCGGTCCGCCGTGAGCAACGCGTCCTCGTCGACATCGTCGACTGAGCGCCTGCCCGCGGGCAGGGTCGGGCGCCCACATGGCCTCGCCGGTGCGTTCCACGTGACCAAGCCGCGCACACGGTTGCTCGACGCTGCCGCGGCGGTGACGGTCGCAGGCGTCGACCGTCGGGTCATCCACCGGGGCGGCACGCTGGAGAACCCGGTCCTGCGAATCGCCGGCGTCGAGTCACGCGAGGCCGCTGAGCTGCTCCGCGGCACCGACCTGATGGTCGAGCGCTCGGCGGCGCCGCCGCTCGGTGAGGACGAATGGCTCGCCGAGGACCTCGTCGGCTGCCGCGTGCTGGACGGCGAACGGCCGATCGGAGAGGTCAGGGCGCTGCTCCCGTACCCGTCCTGCGACCTGCTCGACGTTCGCGGCGGCGACGCCGGCGCCCTGCTGGTGCCGCTGATCGGAGATGCGGTCCGGTCGGTTGACGTCGAGGCGAAGAGGATCGACATCGATTCCGCCTTCATCGGATTGGAGGACGACGGTGCAGCTTGACGTTCTGACGCTGTTCCCCGAGTGGTTCGAGTGGTTCCGGACGCAGCGGCACGTCCGCAACGCGATCGAGCAGGGCCACGAGATCCGCACGTTCGACCCACGTGCGACGACACCGCTGACCGGTGGCCAGGTCGACGACACGCCGTTCGGCGGCGGTGCCGGGATGGTGCTGAGGGTCGACGTGATCGACCAGGCGATCGGCGAGATCTACGGCAAGGACTCGCTCGAGATCCGCAAAGACCGCCGGATTCTCGCGCTGACGCCGGGCGGGCGGATGCTCGACGACCGGTTCGTCGATGAGCTGGCCGCCGAACCCGGCGGCCTGACGCTGCTATGTGGCCGCTACGAGGGCTTCGACGAGCGGATCGTCCAGCGGATCGCGACCGACGCGGTCAGCGTCGGGCGCTACGTGCTCGCCGGCGGCGAGCTGGCCGCGATGGTCGTGATGGATGCGGTGATCCGCAAGCTGCCAGGCTCGCTCGGGCACGAGGCATCGGCGGTCGAGGAGTCGTTCTCGACGGCGCTCGGCGGCGACCCGGAGTACCCGCACTACACACGGCCGGCCGAATACCGCGGCTGGGAGATCCCGCAGGTGCTGCTGTCTGGGAACCACGCCGAGATCGCGACCTGGCGCCGCGCACGGAGCCGTGAGCGCGGCGTCGTCGGCCCGACTGCCCACCCGCCCGATCCCGCAGGAGAGACGGCGGCCGGGCCGGACCCGTTCGGCCCGATCGGCGGTGGCGGCGGCGCGCCGTCGGGTCCCGACCCGTTCGCAGGCTGAAAACAGCCGTTCGCTACCATGGCGCGGCCCCGCCGGCGGCCGCTTATTCGCCTGCCGGACCGCACGGCCTTCAGTCCTCCTCTCGATCAGAACGTCATGAGCACCGTCATCGATCAGCTTGAGCGCGCCCAGCTGCGCCGCGTCCCTTCGTTCCAGCCCGGGGACCGCGTCCGCGTCCACTTCCAGGTCGTCGAGGGCACCCGCCGCCGTACCCAGGTCTTCGAGGGCGTCGTCATCAAGCGCCAGGGGCACGGCGTCCGCGAGACGTTCACCGTCCGCAAGCAGTCGTTCGGCGTCGGCGTAGGCCGTACGTTCCCGCTGCACTCGCCGAAGATCGAGAAGATCGAGGTCGCCGCGCGCGGCGACGTCCGCAGGGCGAAGCTCTACTACCTCGAAGAGCGGGTCGGCAAGGCTTCGCGTGTCCGCGAGAAGCGCTACACCGGGCCCGAAGAGGTCGTCGAGGCCGGGCTGCTGCACGACCCGTCGGCCGCGCTCGAAGCCGAGGCCGCTGCCGGCGCCGGCGCGACCGACGCCGAGGGGCACACGCTCGCTCCCGAGGAGACGGCGGACGCGCCTCCTGCGGAGGCGCTTACCGTCGCGGAAACGGATGAATCCGTTTCCGCAGAGCCCGTGTCTGACGAGGCGTCGGCCGATGAGGCGCCCGCCGATGCCCCTGAAGCTGCGGACGAGACTCCCGCAGAAGCTGTGGCTGACGGCGCGGACGCAGAAGAATCTCAAGCGTGAGCCGCAGCTCCTCCGAGGAGAAGGAGGGGCGCACCGGGATCGCCGCGGTCGTCGAGATCGTCGTGATCGTGGCGGTCGCTCTCGGGCTCGCGCTCGTGATCCAGGCGTTCCTGGTCAAGCCGTACAAGATCCCGAGCGGCTCGATGATCCCGACGCTAGTCGAGGGGCAGCGGGTTCTCGTCAACCGCCTCAGCCATCGCTTCGGCGAGCCCGAGGTCGGTGACGTCACTGTCTTCCATCCGCCGCTCGGCGCCGGCTCGGTCGACGGCAGCGAGCGTTGTGGGGATCCCAATCAGCGCGACGACCAACCCTGCGGAAAGCCCGTCTCGGAACGGTCGGACGAGTACTTCATCAAGCGGATCGTCGCCGGCCCCGGTGACACCGTCTTCGTCCGCAACGGTCACGCTTTCGTCAACGGCAAGCGCCAGGCCGACGGCTTCACGACGCCGTGTGGCGCGGGCGCCGGCTGCAACCTTGAGGAGCCGATCCGCGTGCCCGCCGGTCACTGGTTCATGATGGGGGACAATCGTGGCGCCTCCGACGACAGCCGCTTCTGGGGCCCCGTCCCGACCGACTGGATCATCGGCCCGGCGTTCGCCACCTACTGGCCGGTCGACCGCATCGGCGGCGTCTAGGCGCCCCGGGCGCCGGCTCGTCCAGCACGATCGCGCGCTCGGTCACCGCTTCGTCGCCGGCGCCGACGAGGCAGGCCGCGGTTGTCTCGCCGGGCCTCTCGTCGCCGGCGGCGTGCTGCTCGACCTCGACCGGATCGGCCCCCGTGAGGTTCGCGCCCTGGGGCTGCTCGATGATTCGAAGAGGCTCTCCGAGCAGACCCGCCAGGAGCTGCTTCCGGTCGTCATGCGGATCGCCGTGTGCAGCGTCTCGATCGTCCGCTCGGCTCGCACGATCGACAAGGACGGGCTCCACGTCTCGAACCTCGCGTCGTTGCGCGACGCCCTCGAGGCGGTCGCGGTCCCGGGGGCGATCTGCCTCTCGGACGGATTCTCGGTCGGAGCGATCGACGGCTGCGAGAGCCGCGCGATCGTCAAGGGCGATTCCACCAGCGCAGCGATCGCGGCTGCGAGCATCGTCGCGAAGGTCACGCGCGACCGGGCGATGCGACGGGCCGCGGAGATCCATCCCCACTGGGGCTTCGAGGAGCACGTCGGCTACTCCACGCCCGCTCACCGTGAGGCGATCGCGCTGCACGGAGTCAGCCCGATTCACCGGATGTCGTTCGCGTCGACGGCATACACCCAGCTGAAGTTCTAGGAAGCTAGTTCACGAAGGGCATCCCAGGGATGCCCTTCGTGAACGAACACTCAGAATGCGCCTGCGAGGTGGTCGAGCCTCAGCAGCTCGCCACTCGGGCCGATCACAACGCCGATCGCGTCGAAGCGAATCTCGTGGGCACGTGGCCGCGACGTTCCTTCGTCGGCCAGGTAGGCCGCGGCCATCCGCCGCACCTGGAGCTGTTTGCGTGGGCCCAGCGCGTCGAACGGGGAGCCGGGCGGCCGTCGCGTCTTGACCTCGCAGAACGCCAGCGTGCGGCCGTCGAACGCGACGAGGTCGATCTCTCCGAACCGTGTCCGGTGCTGGCGGGCGACGATCTCGAAACCGAGGCGCTCGAGATGCTCGGCCGCGAGCGTCTCACCGCGGTCCCCGAGTGCTCGCCGTGAGTCCGCCTGGGCTTCCATGGCGGCGACCGTACGGACGGAAACGCTGCAGAAGACCACCTGTCTGCGCAGAACCTGCGGTCCGTCGCGATGCCGCCTGAGCTGCTGCGCGAATGCAGGCTCTCGCTCAGCACAAGCGCGCCTAGCGTCGCCGCCGATGCTCTCCTCGATCACCACGTTCACACTCGACGGCGTCACACCGCACCGCGTCGACGTCGAGGTCGATGTGCGGCCCGGTCTGCCGGCCTTCACGATCGTCGGCCTCGGCGATCGCGCCGTGCGCGAGGCGCGGGAGCGGGTCAAGGCGGCGATCCAGAACGCCGGCTGGGCCTTCCCGCAGCAGCGGGTCACCGTCAACCTCGCCCCGGCCGACCTGCGCAAGGAGGGGCCGGGGTTCGATCTCGCCATCGCCTGCGGGGTGCTGCTCTCGGTCGGTGAGATAGCTGCAGAGGCGATCGATGGCAAGGCCGTTTTCGGCGAGCTCGGTCTCAGCGGTGAGCTCCGTCCCTGTCGCGGTGCCCTGGCAGTCGCCGAAGGCGCCAGCGCTGCCGGCCTCGACGCGATCGTGGTGCCGGCCGAGCAGATCGAGGAGGCAGGCGCCGCCACCGCGATCGGCGTCTTCGGCGCCGGCGATCTCGCAGAGGTGGCCGCGATCCTGGCCGGCGACTCGGCCGGTAGGGCGGCGCCCTCCCGTCGCGGATACCGGGAGCCCGAACTGCCCGGCCTCGAAGATGTCCGCGGGCACGCAGGGCCGGTCCGTGCGCTGGAGATCGCTGCCGCGGGCGCCCATCACCTGCTGCTGACAGGGCCGCCGGGCACCGGCAAGTCGATGCTGGCACGGCGGTTGCCGAGGATCCTCCCGCCGCTCGCGCCGGCCGAGGAGCTCGAGGTGCTGCGGATCCGCAGCATCACCGGTCTCGGGTACGGCGCCCCACGAGGGCACCGGCCCTTCAGGGCTCCTCACCATTCGATCTCGTCCGCCGGGCTCGTCGGCGGTGGAGCGGTTCCGACGCCGGGCGAGATCACGCTCGCCCACCGTGGCGTCCTGTTCCTCGACGAGCTGCCCGAGTTCTCGCGGCAGGCGCTCGAGGCTCTGCGGCAGCCGCTCGAGGACGGGCACCTGACAGTCGTCCGCGGACAGCGTGCGACGACCTACCCGGCCGAGGTGCAGCTCGTCGCCGCGCGGAACCCGTGTCCGTGCGGGCAGCTCGGGACTCCTCGCTGCAGGTGCGGCGAGGCCGAGCTCGAGCAATACGCGCGGCGCGTCAGCGGCCCGCTGATCGACCGGATCGACCTCGTCGTCGACGTCGAGCGGCCGTCCGAGGAGGATCTTCACGGGGAGCCGGTCGCGTGCAGCACGAGCGTCCGCGAGGCGGTGATCGCGGCGCGGGTGTTGCAGCGCGAGCGTTCACCCGAAGGTGGCGCCCCGGTCTGGAACAGCCGCCTCCCGACGTCGGTCCTCCATGCTCTCCCGGCCGATCCCGCCGCCGATCACGTGCTCCGTCGTGCCTACCGCCACGGACTGCTGAGCCCGCGTGGTCGTGACAGGGTGCTGCGGGTCGCGAGGACGATCGCCGACCTCGACGGCCGCGAGCGGATCGGCTCCGACGACGTGCTCGAGGCGCTCGCGCTGCGCTCCGCAGGCCTGCATCCGGCGGTGCCGGCGTGACCCGGGCCTGCGACGAGTGCCTGCGGCGCTCAGCGCTGATCTCGGCGCTCGCGGGCAGGATCGAGATTCTCCGTCGCGAGAAGCGGTTCATCAGAGATGTCCTCGCGCTCGAGAACGATGCGTTGATTGCCGCGGTCGGCGCCCGGCCGCTCGAGTTCGATCGAGCGCGCCACGGTGGCGCCGGGACGGTGCCGATCTGCCGGCACGACGCGTTGTACCCCGAACGGCTGGTCGAGGACCGCTCGGCGCCGGCCGTGCTCTACCTCGCAGGCGATGTCGATCGCTGGGCAGTGCTCGCCGGCACCGCCGTCCGGGCTCCGGCCGTCGCGATCGTCGGAACCAGACGCGCGTCGCCGGAGGGACTCGAGATCGCGCGGGATCTTGGCCGGCGGCTCTCGGTCGCGGGCATCACCGTCGTCAGCGGCATGGCGCTCGGCGTCGACGGCGCCGCTCACGACGGTGCTCTCGCCGGTGGCGCACGGACGATCGCGGTGCTCGCCGGCCCTGCCGGCACGGCCTATCCGCGGCGCCGGGCGGTGACCCACGCGGAGCTCGTCGAGCGCGCCGCAGTCGTCTCCGAGGCGCCGCCCGGCGGCTCGGTCTTCGCCTGGCAGTTCCTGGCCCGCAACCGGATCATCGCCGGATTGGCCGACATGACGGTCGTCGTCGAGGCCGCCGAGCGGTCCGGGTCGCTCGTCACCGCCGAGATGGCACTCGATCTGGGGCGTGACGTGGGCGCGGTTCCGGGGACACCGCTCAGCTGGCGTGCAGCCGGGACCAACGAGATGCTTCGTGACGGGGCGGCGGTGGTCCGCACCGCCGAGGACGTGATCGAACGGCTCGCGCTCGTCTCGCCGCTTCCGGCGGTCGCGCCCGCCGCCGAGCGGTTGCCCGAGCCGTTGCGCGAGGTCGCCGACGCGATCGGCGACGGCTGCGACACCGTCTCGGCGTTGGCAGGCCGGATCGGTGACGCGGGACGGGTCCAGGCGTCGCTGACCGAGCTCGAGCTGCGCGGCGTGATCGTCCGTGTCCCGGGCGGCAGGCTCGCGCCGGCCCGGGCGCTCTAGGATCGGCCGGATGGCACCGGCTCCGCCCGTCGTCCTCTCGATCGCAGGGTCGGATTCCGGCGGTGGCGCCGGCATCCAGGCCGATCTCAAGGCGTTCGCTCGCTGCGGCGTGCACGGAACCACCGCGATCACCGCGATCACGGCCCAGAACACCGTCGCCGTCGAGGCGGTCCTGGCGGTGCCGCCGGAGATGATCGTCGCGCAGATCCGGGCGGTCGCGACCGACCTGCCGCCGGCCGCAGTGAAGATCGGGATGGTCGGGGGCGAGGCGGCGATCGAGGCCGTGCTCGAAGGTCTCGCGCTGATCGGGCCGGACGTCCCGGTCGTGCTCGACCCGGTGATGATCGCCGAGTCGGGGGCGCGGCTGCTCGACCTGGCCGCCGAGCAGGCTTTGATCGGCCGCCTGCTCCCGCGTGCGGACGTCGTCACGCCGAACGTGCCCGAGGCCCTCGTGCTGGCAGGCGCCGCGGAAGCGCCGGCCGATGCCGAGGCGCTGGCCCGCGCCGTCATCGCCGCCGGCGCGCGGTCGGTCGTCCTGACCGGCGGCCACCGCGACGAGGCCGAAGACGTCCTCCTGACCGGCCCGCAAGGGCAGGTCGAGCGGATAGCCGGCCCGCGGCATCCCGACGGCGCCGCGCACGGCTCGGGCTGCACGCACGCGTCCGTCCTCGCGGCCGGGCTCGCCTCGGGCATGTCTCTGCCGGACGCCGCTCGTCTCGCACGCCGCCTGGCAGGCGAGGCGGTCGAGCACGGCCTTCGGGCCCTCGGTGCCGGGGCGGGCCCGGTCGACGTGCTCGGTTCGGTGATCGCTGCGGGGCCGCGGGCCGCGGTGCTCTGACATACTCGCCGCAGATGTTCGTGGGCGTGATTCTGGGCGCGGTTCTGGCGGTGGGCGCGATGCTCGCCGGTGCCAGCCTGCGCCGGCGCCGGGAGAGCCGCCGGATGCCGTTCGCGCTCGACGGGATCGACATCGCGGACCCGGGCGCGGAGCGGCGGGCCGAGCAGCAGGCTCGTCGCTTCCTCCAGGCCAACACGAGCGCCGAGGAGTGGGAGATGTACCGCGAGCTCGGGATCGTCCGGGTCTGGGGCGCACTCGCCGAGGGACCGCCCCAAGGTGGAACGCGCACCACGCGCGCGGGCGCTCCTTACGCGTACCTGATCTACCCCGACGCGCCGGTGGTCACCTACCTGCCGCAGACGCGTGACCTGCTCGGTGAGCTGACGCTGCCGCGGCTCGCGGGCAGGCGCAGCTGGTCCGGTGGCGCTCCGTCGCCGGCCGACGACGTCCTCGCGAAGCTGCTCGCGTTGCGCGAGGACGAGCAGATGACGGTCGGTGAGGCCGACTTCCACCTGCCCGGCCGCGGCCACGACATCGAGCAGCTCCGCCGCGACCTCTGGCGACTGGGCCAGTGGGAGCAGGCGCGGCTCCGCAGGCTCGAACGAGAGCGCTCGCAACCGGCGGGCTGACCCGGGACCGCTCGGGGCCGATGATCATCGCGATCGACATCGATTCGACGCTGCACGAGTACTGGCACCAGTTCTCGGCGATCGCCGAGCGCCGGTTCGGCGTCTCGCTGCCCTACGACCTCCAGGACACCTGGGGCATCACGCGGCTCCGGCCCGAGCAGGTCGACTGGTGCGTAGCCGAGAGCCATCGCGACGAGCACGTGCTGACCGCCGAGCCCTACCCCGGAGCCGTCGACGTGATCAACCGCTGGATCGACGCGGGGCACGAGATCCACATCGCTTCGCACAGGGCGGCCGAAGCGCACGATGTCACCGCTCGCTGGCTCGAGCAGATCGGGCTACGTCCGGCCGCGCTTCACTGTGTGCCGGACAAGATCCCGGTCTGCTGCGAGATCGGCGCCGGTCTGCTGATCGACGACAGCCCGCTCAACCTCGAGCAGGCTCTCGAGGCCGGGATTCTCGCCGCCACGCTCGACCATCCCTGGAACGCCGACTTCTGCGCCACGGAGGACGTGATCAGAGCGCCCGACTGGCCGGCGCTCGAGGCCGCGCTCGAACCGCAGCTCGCCGGCGGTGACCGATCCCACGCTGAGCGCTGAGCGCCGCCTGCGAGACTGACCGCCGATGACGACCGCGATCACCCCAGAACGGCGGGGCTCCGCTGCCACGGCGGCATCGCAGCTCCCCGCGCAGGACCTGCGCGACCTACTGCCCGCGATCGAGCCCGATCGCGACCTCACCGACTGGGGCAGGTCGCGGCGCGTCGAGGAGTTCTTCGACCGCACGGTGATCGACTTCTACTACCACCTGTGGTTCCGTTGCGAGGTCGAGGGGATCGAGAACGTGCCGGCCTCCGGTGGAGCGCTGCTCGTCTCAAACCACTCCGGGGCGATCCCGCCAGACGCTTCGATGATCGCCAAGGCGATCCGCGAGGAGCATCCGAGCCCGCGCCCGCTCCACCTGCTGATGGAGCACTTCTTCAAGGGCTACCCGTTCTTCAGCCAGATGCTCCCGAAGATCGGCGGCGTGCCGGCCCATCCGGCGAACGCGCACCGACTGCTCCACGACGAGCAGCAGCTCGCGCTCGTGTTCCCCGAAGGCCGCAAAGGCACCGAGAAGCTCTACCGCGACCGCTACCGGGTTCAGCGCTTCGGCCGCGGCGGCTTCGTCGCGACGGCGATGCGCGCCGAGGTTCCGATCGTGCCGATCTGCGTCGTCGGAGCCGAGGAGGCGATGCCGATCTTCCTCAAGCTGAACACGCTCCAGCGGGTCGCGCGGCTCCCGTACGCGCCGGTGACGCCGACGTTCCCATTGCTCGGGCTGCTCGGCGGGTTCACATACCTGCCGGCGAAGTTCAAGATTCGGTTCCTGCCGCCGGTCCCGACCGCGGGGCTCGGAGAGCGCCCGTGGCGTGACACCGGCCTCGTGCAGACGGTCGCGCACGACGTGCGGCGGCTGATCCAGGACGAGCTCTACGACATGCTCGGCCAGCGCCGATCGGTGTGGTTCGGATGAGCTCTGGCGCACGCAGGGTCCTGATCACCGGCCTCTCGACCTACTGGGGAGGGCGCCTGGCGCAGGCGCTCGAGCGCGACCCCGGGATCGAGACGATCATCGGCATCGACCGCAGGCCGCCGAAGCTCGCGCTCGAACGGACCGAGTTCGTCGAGGTCGCCGACGCTCATTCGCTGATCCGGCGGATCGTCGACGCGGCCGAGATCGACACCGTGGTCGACACCCGGCTGGTGCTCGATCCGTTGATCACGACGCCGAAGCGCGCCCACGAGAACAACGTCATCGGCACGATGAACATCCTGACGGCCTGCTCGGGTCCGGACTCACCGGTCCGCAAGCTCGTCGTCCGCTCGAGCACGCGCTACTACGGCGTCCACCAGGACGATCCGGCGTTCTTCACCGAGGAGATGCGCCGCCCGCACCCCCCGAAGAACCTGCTCGACAAGGACGTATGCGAGGTCGAGGACGCGCTGCGCACCTTCCGCGATCGTCACCCCGAGAAGATCGTCACGGTGCTTCGGTTCGCCACCGAGATCGGTCCGGACGTCCGTTCGGCCTGGCAGCGCTACCTCAGCGCCCCTGTGATCCCGACGATCCTCGGCTTCGACCCGCGGATCCAGTTCATCCACGAGGACGACATGGCGCACTGCCTCGAGCACGCGGTCCGCTTCGACCTCGATGGCATCTACAACTGCGCTGCGGACGGCGTGCTCGCACTGTCGGAGGTCGCCGGCCTGCTCGGGACTCCGACCGCCATCCCGATTGTGTCGGTCAGGCTCGTGAGTT
>JBAOHN010000002.1:0-3690 GCA_037045385.1 Baekduia sp.
TGATCCGTTCCGGCACGAGCCCTTCGGCGGTGGCCCACGTCGCGAAGTGCTTGAGGTCGGAGTCGTAGGCCGAGCGCGTGCGCGCCGCGACCCCGCGCCGCGCCAGGTCGGTGTCGTGGACGGCCATCGCCTGCTCCCACGCGGGCGCAATCAGATCGGGCGCTCTAGGCTCGTCCTCGGTGGCCAGGTTCTTCATCGAAACGTCAAGCGGTCAGGTGGCGACCCACGCGCAGCTGCTCGAAGCGGGGCTGATCGCCGACGGCGATGACGCCCCGACGTTGCCGTGGCACCCCGTCCAAGGCCCGCCGGACGCGTCGACCATGTGGTTCGCGGTGCTTCGCAAGCGGACGCGGGGAATCGTCATCGGCTCGCTCGTTCTTCGCCACGGGGACAACCATGCCTCCCTGCTCGAACAGGGCTGGGAGGAGGTTGCGATCGATTCGATCGGTGTCGTGCCCACGAGCGGCGCGGACGCTCATCCGATGTAGATCGGGGAGCCGACAGGAACGCGGTCGTAGAGGTCGATCACGTCGGCGATCCGCATCCGGACGCAGCCGTGGGAAGCCGCTGTGCCGATCGTGCCGTAGAGCGAGGGGTCGATCCCGTGGATCCCGGCGCCATCGAAGATCCCGAGCCAGCGGGCCTTGAGCGGGTTGGCCGCCGTGCCGCCGGGAACCACCTGACCGCGCTCGGCCTCCGGCACCCAGCTCGAGTGCGGCTTGGTCCAGGCGGGGTTCACCGTCTTGTTCTGGATCGTGTAGGTGCCGGCCGGCGTTTCGAGGCCGACGGCTCCGACGGCGATGTCGTAGGTCTTGACCTTCTCGAGCTTCTTGTACAGCGTCAGCTGAAAACGACCGCGGTTGACGACGAGCGCCGTGTCGTAGCCGGCCTTCGCCTGTGCCGTTGTCACCTTGGGCTGCGTCTTCTCGGTCTTCGCGCTGAGCCGCCGTGACTTCGTCGCGGATGCGATCGCCGCCCGCATCCGGTCGTGCAGGGCGGTGGCCTGGACCTCCAGCCCCGGGCGGCCCTCTTCGACCGCGGGCCCGCCGAGGCCGAGCTTGACCGACGCATCGATCGCCTTGCGGTCGACATCCTTGCGCACGCGGTCGATCAGGCGAACGATCGCCGCGTCCGAGTACGTGACACTAGGGGTGAGCGCGACGCCGAGCTCGGAGCCCGTCAGCGACCTCCACGTCCGCGTCAACACGCTGCCGCTACGGCTCGCCCGGACGGCCTCGTCGACCGATGCGGGGAGATCGGCGGTGATCCTCGCCTCCTTGGGCCCGAGCACCCAGCTGTGATCGCCGTGGTCGACCCGCAGCGGCGTTCTCAGGACGGGAAGCAGCCTCGCTTCGAGCCGTTCGGCCGCCTCGGCACGGTCGAGCCCGCCGACATCGACGCCGCCGACAGTGACGCCGGGAGCGATGACGTCACGCCTGCTGTGGTCGTAGAGCCAGAGTCCGGCGGACAACGCGACGACGAGCGCGGCCAGCAGCGCCAGCATCCGGTACGGATGAGCTCGTGCCGCTTGACCGATCCTCACACGCACGAGGGTAGACGAGGTTCCGGTGCACCGGAAGGGCAGCAGCCTGGATTGCAGGCCTACTGCGTCACACGCTGCGCGGTGACGCGATCGATCGCCTTGAGAACGCCTGCACGCGCCGGGCCGGCGACCTCGTGGTCACGGAGGGCGAAGAGGTCGTCGTCGGAGAGGCTCGGTAGCAGGCCGACGATCTCCTTGACCGTCAGCGACTCCCACCCCGGCCCGCTGCCGGCCGCCACGTCCTCGAGCTCCTTGGGTCTGCGCCGCACGTTCGGGCTGAAGCGCAGAAACTCCTCGACGGCCTTCTCATAGCGGTAGGAGCCCGATCCGTCGGCCGGCTGGAGCGGCGCGAGCTTGAGGTGCTTGCGCAGCGCGAGCAGCGTCTCGCGCGTCGTGTGGGTGAAGCGGAACCCGGTCGCCTTGTAGCGCCGGTTGTCGACGGCCTTGCCGAAGCGGAGCGTGCGCTCGAGGTCCGGATGGACGGGGACGCCGGCCCGCTGCATCAGGGCCATCGCGGCCTCGGTGCCGACCGGGGGCAGGACCGGAGCGGTCGGAGTCCCGAGCAGGCCGGCGACCTCCGACAGTGCGAGCACGCCGTCCGCAGCGCAGTTGTAGATGCCATCGAGGTCGAAGCGGACCGCGTGCTCGAGGCAGTGCGCCATGTCGTCCTCGTGGATGAACTGGATCCGCGGGTCGAAGCCGAGGATCGTCGGGATCACAGGGGCGCTGAGGTAGCGCTGCCAGGCCGAACGGACGTCCGGACCGATCTCGGTGGCGAACCGAAGCACCGTGACGATCTTCTCGGGGTGACGATCGCGGAAGGTGCGCAGCGCGTCCTCGACCTCGCATACGTCCTTGTCGAGCAGGTTCTTCGGGGGGTGCGGGCGGCGCATCTCCTCGGTGAAGAACGCCGGATCGTCCTGGTGGACGCCGTAGTAGCGCGTGCTCGAGCGGACGACGAGCTTGCGGACCGGTGAGTCCGGACCCGAGCAGGCCGTCAGGATGTTCATCGTGCCGATGACGTTGTTCTCGTGGGCGCGCTTCGGCGTCGTGATCAACGGATCGAGCACCAGCCGGGTGTCGACCACGGTGTCGATCTCGGCCGCGTCGACGATCCGCCGGATCAGCGAATGAGCGTCGGCGACCTCGACGAACTCGGTCCGTTCGAGCGCGAGCTTCGGCGGCCTGCGGTCGATGCCGATGATCGTCTCGATCCCGGGGTCGCGCTCGAGCGCCTGCGCCAGGCGCCCTCCCCAGTAGGTCGAGAGGCCGGTGATCAGGACCCTGCGTGCGCCAGAGCTCATCCGAACCACACCGATCGGCGCTGGCCGAGCATGTCGTAGAGCTCGTCCTGGATCAGCCGCCGCACGTCGTGCGCGACCGTCTGCACGAGGCCGGTGTCACGCCACGGGCGCTCTCCGAGCCCCGCGGTCGGGACCGGCGGCAGGAACCGAATCTTGAACTTCGCCGGCAGGTATGTGAACCCGCCGAGCAGCCCGAGCAATGGGAACGTCGGCGTCACCGGCGCGTACGGGAGCCGCGCGACCCGCTGGAGCGTGTTCAGCTTGAGGAAGATCGGCATCGCCTCCTCGGCTCCGACGACGCAGATCGGCACGATCGGAACCTCGGCGCGCATCGCCGTCGCGACGAAGCCGCCGCGGCCGAAGCGCTGAACCCGGTAGCGGTCGCGGTAGAGCTTCTCGGTGCCTTTGCGGCCTTCGGGGAACACGAGCGCGAGCTGCTGCTCGTCGTGGAGCAGTCGGTGCGCGTTCGCCGGATGGGCCGGCACGCCGCCGATCTTCGGGAGCATCTGGCTGAAGAACGGGTAGCCCTTGAAGAAGTGCTCCATCAGCAGGTGGAGCGGGCGCGGGCTCGGATGCTCCTCGCGGATCGCCTTGGCGATCATCGAAGCGTCTGGCGGGATCGCCCCGGAGTGGTTTGAGACGAGCAGCGCTCCACCGGAGGCCGGCACGTTCTCGATCCCCTCGACCTCGCAACGGAACCACAGGTGGTAGTAGAAGTCGATCACCGTGCGGTCGAAGAACTCCTCGACGCGCCGCGACCTGCCCCAGTCGGTGAGGTCGCGATCGGGCTCGATCGCGGGCAGTAGGTCGCGCAGGTCCTGCGCGGGGAGCTGCGATGCCGCC
>JBAOHN010000003.1:0-78046 GCA_037045385.1 Baekduia sp.
AGTGGCAGAACCGCTCAACCTCGTTCCGAAGCATCAGTTGCTACCGCACCGATCACTGTCCGGATCCAGGCCCGCTCCTCGGCGTCGGCACGGCGCTGGCGGCTCTCGAGCCAGTGCATGACCTGGCGGCGCGCCCCGATCGCGACGGTTTCGCCGCAGATCGCGTACCGGCCGTCGGCGAGTACGACGAGGCAGCCGGGCTGATCGCGGCGCAGGCGGAGGTGCTCGACGACGTCGATCCCCTGCACAGTGTCGGGCCGTGTCGCGGAACCGTCGGCGTTGTCCCACGGCCGCACCGAGAAGACGGTGGTCACGCCGCGCAGCTCCGGCCGCGGCCGCGGCCGGGCGGCCTCGTGGCCGCTGCGCCAACGTGAGGCGAGGCCCACGATCTCCCGCGCGGCCTCCTCGCGGTAGAGCACGTGGAGTTCGTCGCCGGGCAGGATTCGCGTCGACCCGCGCGGCGGGATCGCCTGGTCGTCGCGGACGATCACGTTGACGACGGCGTCCCGCGGCAGCCCTAGCTCGCGAACCGCGATACCGACGATCGAGTCGCGCTGCGACACCGGGAAGGCGAGCAGCTCGGCGCCGAGCCTTCGGATCGCCGCCTGGTCGGCGAGCGGCGCGGGCAGCGCCGGCTCGCTCGTCGTCACCCCGAGCCTGGCCCCGACCCACTCGAACGTCGACCCTTGCAGGATCGTCGAGATCAGCACGACGAAGAAGACGATGTTGAACATCTCGTAGCCGTCCGGGATGTCCTCGATCACCGGGAAGGTCGCGAGCACGATCGGGATCGCTCCGCGCAGCCCGGCCCAGCTCAGGACGACGCGCTCGGCGAACCCGAATCCGTGGCCGACGGTCGCGAGGAACGTCGCGACAGGCCTCGCGACGAACACCAGGAACAGCGTCAGCGCGAGCGCCTCGATCACGACGTCGTCGAGCTGGGAGACGGTGACGAGCATCCCGAGGACGAGGAACATCGTCAGCTGCGCGACCCAGGAGAGCCCGTCGTGGAACGCCCGCACCGTCTGCCGCGCCGGCAGCGCGACCGAGCCGAGCATCAGCCCGGCGAGGTAGACCGAGAGGAAGCCCGAACCGCCCATCACGTTGGCAGCCCCGAACGCGAGCGCCGCAGTCGCGACCGTCGCGACCGGGTAGAGCCCGCCGTTGACGAGCGAGGCCGACATCAGCAGCCGCGCGGCGACTCGTCCGATCAGAACCCCGGTCGCGAGGCCGATCAGCATCTCCTGCGCGAACAGCAGGCCGAGGTCGGCCCAGCCGTAGCCGTCGATCGTCAGCCATTCGATGCAGCCGATCACGAGCAGGATCGCGACCGGGTCGTTCATCCCCGACTCGGCCTCGAGCGTGCGTGCAAGTCGCCGCCGCAGCTTCGACCCGCGCAGCAGCGCGAAGATCGCGGCCCCGTCGGTGCCGGCGACGATCGCGCCGAGCAGTTGCCCCTCGAGCCAGCTGAAGCCGAACAGCCAGCTCGCACAGAGACCGGTGAGCACCGCGGTCGCGACGGTGCCGACGGTCGCCAGCGAGACCGACGGCCAGAGCACCGGCCGGATCTCCGGCAGCCCGGCCGCGAGCCCGCCCTCGAACAGGATCAACGCCAGCGCGACAACGCCGACCGTGCGGGCAAGCTCGAAGTCGTCGAAGAGGATCAGCCCGGTACCGGAGCCGACGAGCATTCCGAGCCCGAGGAACAGCACGAGACCGGGCACCCGCACGCGCGTCGCCGCCAGCGAAGCGAGCACCCCGAGAGCGAGCAGGACGCCGGCGAGGAGGATCGGCTCGCCCACGTGCATCAGAGGACTCTGACAGGTGGACCGGCGCGCGTCTTGACTTCCATCTCAGCGCGCCCGTAGTGTCGCCGCGTCGGCGTGCCGACAGCCGCCGACGGTCCACAACGGGAGGAGAGACCCCATGAGCGACCCAGCGGCTCCGCAGTCCGCCGACGAGAAACGGCTCGCCGAACTCGGCTACAAGCAGGAACTCAATCGCAGCTGGAGCGGCTTCCAGAACTTCGCGATCTCGTTCACGATCATCTCGATCCTGGCCGGCTGCTTCACGACCTACGGCCAGGCGTGGAACAACGGCGGCCCGATCGCGATCTCGTGGGGCTGGCCGCTGATCTCGATCCCGATTCTGATCATCGGCTTCTGCATGGCGGAACTGGTCTCCGCCTACCCGACGGCCGGCGGCATCTACTGGTGGGCAGCCAAGCTCGGCGGGCCAGGCTGGGGCTGGTTCACCGGCTGGTTCAACCTGATCGGCCTCGTCGCCGTCACCGCATCGGTCGACTACGCGGCGGCGACGTTCACGAACATCACGCTCGGGCTGTTCGACGTCAACCTCTTCAACGGCGTCGAGGGCGACTTCCTGGCCGGCACGTTCTGGCTCTTCGTCGTGATCCTCGTGATCCACGCGATCATCAACATCGCCTCCAGCCACCTGGTCGCGACCTTCAACTCCGTCTCGGTCTGGTGGCACGTGATCGGCGTGGCGATCGTGATCCTGATCCTCGCGTTCGGGCCTGACTCGCACCAGAGCGCCGACTTCGTCTTCACCGAGCGGTTCAACAACTCCGGGTTCGGCGACGGGACGACCGGCGGGATGACGTTCTGGTTCTACGTGCTGCCGCTGGGATTCCTGCTGACGCAGTACACGATCACCGGCTTCGACTCCTGCGCCCACGTCTCCGAGGAGACTCACGGGGCCGAGGAGAACGCGGCCAAGGGCGTCTGGAAGTCGATCTTCTACTCGGCCGCGATCGGTTGGGTCCTGCTGCTCGCCTTCACTTTCGCCGCGACCGACGTCGATGCGATCAACAAGGCGGCCGCGGAAGGGACCCCGGTCGTTGTGGCGATCTTCGAGAACGCGCTCGGTGACAGCGCGGTCAAGACGATCATGCTCATCAGCTCGATCGGCCAGCTGTTCTGCGGCATGGCCTGCCTGACGAGCGCGTCGCGCATGCTCTACGCGTTCAGCCGCGACGGCGCGGTGCCCGGCTGGAGGATCTGGAGCAAGGTCGACAAGAAGCGGACGCCGATGAACGCGGTGCTCGCGATGGCGACGGCGGCGGCGATCATCACGATCCCGGCGTACTTCCCGAACGACGCCGGCGTGCCGGTCGCGTTCTACGCGGTCGTCTCGGTCGCAGTGATCGGGCTGTACATCGCCTACGTGATCCCGATCTTCCTGCGCTGGCGCGCCGGCGACAGTTTCCAGGCCGGAAGCTGGACGATCGGGAGCCGGTACAAGTGGATGAACCCGTTCGCAACGGTCTGGGTCGCGATCATCACCGTGATCTTCATCCTGCCGATCGTGCCCGCAGGCGTCCCCGGCAACGACGACCCGAAGTTCGACTGGAACGCAGTCAACTACGCGCCGCTCGTGACCGGCGGCATCATCCTGGCGATCACGCTCTGGTGGCTGATCAGTGCGAAGAACACGTTCACCGGCCCGCGCCACACGATCGCCGAGATCGATCGCGAGCTCGACGTCGATCCGCACGACCCGCATCCCGGCGGGGTCTCGCCGTAGCGACGGCCCGGCTCGATGGCCGCCCGAGGGCCCGCCGTCCGGCGGGCCCTCGCTCGTTCCGGGGCCGCATAGGATGGACGTCGTGGCTGCTGAGACCCTGAACGTGATCGAGCCTGCGACCGAGCAGGTCATGGAGTCGCTGGCGCGGGCCGATGTCGCTGCGGTCGACGCGGCGGTCGCCCGCGCGAAGGCGGCGTTCCCGGCCTGGGCGGCGATCGCGCCCGGCGACCGGGCCGCGCTGCTGCGATCGCTCGTCGCCGTGATGGAGGAGCGGCACGAGGAGCTGTCGGTGCTCGAGGCGCGCAATGCAGGCAAGCCGCTGGCGTCGGCGCGCGGCGAGATCGGTGCGGCGATCGAGACGTTCCGGTACATGTCGGGTGCGATCGAGCGCCCGCATGGCGAGACGATCCCGGTCGGCGGCGGGATGGCGTTCACCGTGCGCGAGCCGCTCGGCGTCGTCGGGCTGATCACCCCCTGGAACTTTCCGCTCGCGATCGCCTGCTGGAAGCTCGGCCCCGCGCTCGCCGCGGGCAACACCGTTGTGCTGAAGCCGGCCGAGCTGACGCCGCTGACCGCGGTCCGCTTCGGCGAGCTGGCGCTCGAGGCCGGCATCCCCGAGGGCGTCGTGAACGTCGTCGTCGGCCCGGGCCGCACCTGCGGCACGCGGCTCGTCGACCATCCGGACGTCGCGAAGATCGCGTTCACCGGCTCGACCGAGGTCGGCGCGTCGATCGCCGCCGGCGCCGCGCAGACGATCAAGCGCGTCACGCTCGAGCTCGGCGGCAAGTCGGCGAACGTCGTGTTCGCCGACGCTGACATCGAAGCCGCGGCGGCGGCAGCTCCGTGGGCCGTCTTCGACAACGCCGGGCAGGACTGCTGCGCACGAGCCCGCATCCTCATCGAGCGCTCGGCCGTCGACGACTTCCTGGCGGCGCTCAAGCCCGCGGTCGAGGGCATCAGCGTCGGTGACCCGCTGGCCGACGGCACCGAGATGGGGCCGTTGATCTCTGCCGGCCAGCGCGACAGCGTCGCCTCGTTCCTCGACGCAGAGGCGCCGGTCGCGATCCAGGGCAAGGTGCCCGACGGCCCCGGCTACTGGTTCCCGCCGACCGTGCTACACCCGATCGAACCATCGGCGCGCGCCGCGACCGAGGAGATCTTCGGGCCGATCGCCGTCGTGATCCCATTCGACGACGAAGCCGACGCGATCCGGATCGCCAACGACACGATCTACGGCCTCTCCGGATCGATCTGGACCAAGGATGGCGGCCGCGCGCTGCGCGTCGCCCGCGCGCTCGAGAGCGGCAACCTCTCGATCAACTCGAACAGCTCGGTGCGGATCAACACGCCCTTCGGTGGCTTCAAGCAGTCCGGCTACGGGCGCGAGCTCGGCCCACACGCGACCGACGCGTACACCGAGCTGAAGACGATCTTCTACGCCACCGGCCGGTGATCATCCGGCCGGCAGAGGAGCGCGACCTGCCCGCGATCCTCGAGATCGCCAACCAGGCGATCGCCGAGACGACGGCCGACTGGGACACGAGCCCGCAGACGCTCGACCAACGCGCAGAGTGGCTCCGCGGACGCAACGCCGCCGGCTTCCCGGTGCTCGTCGCCGACGACAGCGGTGAGGTGCTCGGCTACGCGAGCTACGGCACGTTCCGTGACCGCGAGGGCTACGCCCTGACCGTCGAGCACAGCGTCTACGTCTCCCCCGCCGCGCAAGGCCGCGGCGTCGGAGGACTGCTGATGGCCGAGCTGATCGAGCATGCCCGCGGCGCCGGCATCCACGTCATGGTCGGCGGCCTCGGCGGCGACAACGAAGGCAGCCTGCGCTTCCACGAGCGGCTCGGCTTCACGGCGCTGCCGCCACTGCGCGAGGTCGGCCACAAGTTCGGCCGCCCGCTCGACCTCGTCTTCGTTCAGCTCACAGTCGGCGCCGACGAGACGTCGTAGCCGGCGGCTTCGAGCGCAGCGATCACTTCCGCCGCGTGCGCGCGTGAGCGCGTCTCCATCACGAGCTGGACGCCGGTCTCCGCGACGTGCAGACCGATGCCCTCGCGCAGGTGCGTGATGTCGACGAGGTTCGCTCCGGCGCCGGCGACGAGTCCGAGCACCCGGGCGAGCCCTCCGGGCCGGTCGGCGATCCGCGTGAACAGCACGTGCCGCCGCCCCGCGGTGCTCTCGCCACGCCGTGCGATCTCCGCGAGCAGGCCCGGATCGACGTTGCCACCCGAGAGCACGACGGCTACCGGCTCACCGCGCGGGTCGATCCGCCCGCTTGCCAGCGCTGCGACACCGACGGCGCCGCCGGCCTCAACGACGAGCTTCGCCTTCTCGGCCAACAGCACCATCGCATCGGCGATCTCGTCATCGGAGACCGTCACGCAGTCGTCGACCCAGCGGCGGGCGAGCTCGAGCGTCAGCTCGCTCGGCGCGCCGACGGCGATCCCGTCGGCGATCGTCGGCCCCGCCGGCGCGGGCTCCAGCGTCCCGGAGCGCAGCGAGGCGGCGAGCGCCGGGGCGGCCTCGGCCTGCACGCCGACCACGCGCAGGTCCGGGCGCTCGTGCTTCATCGCGACCGCCACGCCGGACAGCAGCCCGCCGCCGCCCGCGGGCACGACCACCGTCGCTGCGGCGGGAAGCTGCTCGAGCAGCTCGAGACCGAGCGTCCCCTGACCGCAGATCACGTCGGCGTCGTCGAACGGGTGCACGAACGACAGCCCCGCCCCGGACGCTCGCTGCTGCGCGACCGCGATCGCGTCGATCACAGACCCGTCGGAGAGCGTCACGGTCGCGCCGAGCGCCTCGGTCGCCTCGACCTTCCCGACCGGCGCGCCGGCCGGCATCACGACCTCACAAGGAATCCCCCGCTCGTGCGCCGCGAGCGCGACCGCCTGCGCGTGGTTGCCGGCGCTCGCGCAGACGACGCCGGCTTGGCAGCCATCGCCGAGCGCGGCCAGCCTTGCGAGCGCGCCGCGGATCTTGAACGAGCCGGTTCGCTGGAGGTTCTCGGCCTTGAGCCAGACCTCCGCGCCGGCCAGCTCGGTCAGCGTCGCCGACGGCACGACCGGCGTCCGCCGAACGATGTCGGCAGCCGCATCGCGGGCGGCCGCGATCCGGTCGCCCGTGACCGCGGCGGCCGCGTCGCCGCTCACGACCCCGCGGCGATGATTGCGTCGATCTCGACGCGCGAGCCGAGCGGCAGCGCCGCGACGCCGATCGTCGACCGTGCCGGCGGCTGTTCGCCGAAGAACGCCGCGTAGGCCTCGTTGACCTGCGCGAACTCGTTCATGTCGACCACATAGATGCCGCACCGGACCGCAGCCTCGAGGCTCGCACCTGCGGCCTCGGCGACGAGCGCCAGGTTCTCCAGGCAGCGCCTGGTCTGCGCAGCCACATCACCGGCGACGAGCGCGCCCGTTCCGGGGTCGACCGGGGTCTGTCCCGACAGGAAGATCAGGCCGCCGGCGCGGACAGCGTGCGAGTACGGGCCGAGCGCGGCCGGAGCGCCCGGAGCGAAGATCGTGTGGCGTTCGGTCATCGGTTGAATCCTCAGTCGCGGGACAGGCCCAGACGCTACCGTCAGCGACGGCATGCGCGCCACCATCGCCAGCTGCACGTCGCTCTGCGGCGCGCTCGTCGCCGCAACAGCTGTGCTGATGTGGCCGGCCGCGGCACAGGCGCAGGAGCCGGCATGGTCTGCATGCAACGGACTGGCCGGATACACGTGCGCGACGGTCACCGTCCCACTCGACCGCTCGGCGCCCTCCCAAGGGTCGGTCCGGCTCTCGGTCAGCCGAGTCACCGCAGCGAGCAACCCGGACAAGATTGCTGTGGTGCCGCTCGCGGGAGGCCCCGGACAGGCGGCGCTGCCACTGCGGCAATCGTTCGCCGGGGCCCTGTCAGCCGCGCTCGCAACCCGCGACCTGCTCGTCTTCGACCAGCGCGGCACCGGTTCCTCGGACCCGCTGGCGTGCGGCGCCCTGCGCAGCGCGGCGACGCTCGTCGCGGCCGAGCAGGGATGTGCGAGCGAGCTCGGGTCGGCACGAGGCTTCTACAGGACGATCGACAGCGTCGCCGACATCGAGGCACTGCGAATCGCAGGCGGTTACGAGAAGCTGATGCTCTTTGGCGTCAGCTACGGGACGAAGGTCGCGCAGGCGTACGCAGCCGCTCATCCCGACCGTGTCGAGGCTCTGATCCTCGACAGCGTCGTCCCGGTCGACGGGCCCGACCCGTTCCGGCTGTCCTCGCTCCGCGCCGTCCCGCGCGTGCTCAAGCAGCTGTGCGCGTCCGGCGCCTGCGCGCGCGCCACACCGGACGTGGCGGCCGACCTGCGAGCCGTGGCGAGCCGTCTCGCGCGGCGCCCGGTCAGCGGTCGCGTGACGACCTCGAGTGGCAGGCAGCGCACGGAGACGATGAGCGAGTCCGCTTTGATCGGGGCGCTGCTCTCGGGCGACCTCAACCCTGCGCTGCGGGCTGAACTGCCCGGGTCGTTGCGCGCCGCCCGCCGCGGCGACTGGCGACCGCTGCTGCGTCTCGCGAGCCGTGCCCGTACGACGGCCGCCGCCGGATACCAGACGACCGACAGAACCGACAGCACCGTCCTGTTCCTCGCGACCACGTGCGAGGAGCTGCCGTTCGGCTGGACGCGCTCGGCGGGGCCACGGCAGCGCTGGACCGAGATCGGTCAGGCGGCGGCGCGCGTGCCGGCCTCGGCGCGCGGGCCGTTCTCTGCTTCCGCGACGCTCGAGTCGAGCTCGGCGATCCTCTGTGTCGCCTGGCCTACCGCCGGGGAGGCGCCGCCTGCGACCGAGCCGCTGCCTGACGTGCCGACGCTCGTCATCGCGGGTCAGATGGACCTGCGCACCCCTGTGGAGGACGCTGAGCTGCTGCGCTCGGCTCTCCCCAGGGCCCGATTCGTGCGAGTCCCGTTCACCGGCCACTCGGCGCTGTCGAGCGACGCGTCGACCTGCGCCGCAGACGCGCTCGCCGCCTTCCTTGCAGCAGCCCCGGAGACCTCCTGCGCTGGGGTTACGAACCGCTATGCCCCGACCCCGCGCCCGCCGGCCTCGCTCGCTTCGGTCCGGCGTTCAGCCGGCGTCAAGGGCCGGCCTGGCAGAGTCGTGGCGGCGGCGATCGCGACCGTCACCGACGCACGACGCCAGGTCATCGGCGAGGCCCTCACGCAGAACCAGATCCCGAGCCGGGTCGGAGGGTTGCGTTCAGGCACCGTCTCGGCCAGGGTCTCCGGCGACGAGATCGCGCTGACCCTCCGCCGCTACGTCTACGTGCCCGGTGTCGTCGTCAGCGGGCGCTTCGTGACCGGGCGCGGCGGCACGGTGACTGTGCGAGGCCGCGGGATCAGCGGGCAGCTTCGGATTACCGCCTCGGGCGCCGCGAACGGAACGATCGGCGGGCGCCGGGTGCGCACCGGCAGCGCCGCTTCGGCCGGGCGCAGCTTGCCGACACTCGCGGAGATCCGCGCAACGATGCGCCGGTGGTAGATACTTCGGGCGTGCAACCCGTTCGCTCTCTTCCTGTCCTCGCGCTCGCCGTCTCCGCCGCCGGTCTCGGTGCACCCGCGGCCGCCGGTGCCGCCACGATCACGCTCGACCGCACCTGCTACGTCGAGCAGACCGCTATCACCGTCACCGGCTCGGGCTTCCCTGCCGGCGCCGACGTCACGCTCTCCGGTGACGGCGCCTACGGGACCGCGGTCGCCGACGCCGCCGGCGGCTTCGTGACCGTGATCCAAGCGCCGATCAACCCCTCGATCGGCGCGCGCAACGCGGACATCATCGAGTCCACGCTGCAGGCCCAGTACTTCGCGGGCGCCGTGCAGTCGACGACCGCCAGCTACCGGGTGACCAACTTCGCCTACACGGTGTCCGACAGCACCGGCAACCCTCGCAAGAAGCGGACGTTCTACCTATCGGGATTCCCGACCGACTCGACCGTCTACGCGCATTACCGGATCGGCGGCAAGACGCGCGGCACCGTGCGCTTCGGCAAGGCGCAGGGCCCGTGCGGCCAGATCACCGCCCGGCAGGCGCTGCTGCCCTCCGCAGTGCCGCTCCGCTACGGCACATGGAAGATCCAGTGGGACAACAACCGCTCCTACGACGCGAAGGCGCTGCCGCGGTTGACGACGAACCTGTCGGTCTACCGCACCTACAGGTGATTCTGGCCTCGGGTCTGATCGCGCGATCAGTCGGCGGGCGGACGGGCGGCATCGGCCAGCGCGGCGACCTCCGCCGCGGTGACCGGCTCTGAGAAGAGATCGCCCTGCCCGTACTGGGCGCCCATCAACCGCAGCGCCGACGCCTGCTCGGCATGCTCGATCCCTTCGGCGACGACACGCAGCTGAAGCCGGTCGGCGAGGCCGATCACGCCTTCGACGAGCTGGGCGCGCTCGGCGTCGGTGTGGATCTTCTCGACGAACGAGCGGTCGATCTTGAGGTGGTCGATCGGGAACTCCTGCAGGTAGGAGAGGACCGAGTAGCCGACGCCGAAGTCGTCGACCGCGAGACGGACGCCGAGGTCCTTGAGCCGGAGCAGCTGAGCCATCGTCGTGACCCGGTCCTCGACCAGCATGCTCTCGGTCAGCTCGAGCACGAGCCGCGCAGGCTCGATCCCGGTCTCCTCGAGCACGCGCGCGACCTCGGACGGGAACGCGCTGTCCTCGAGCTGGCGGCTCGAGACGTTGACCGACACGTACATGGAGTCGCCGTTGCGGCCGGCGTTCAGAGCGACCGCCTGGGTGCACGCTTCGCGGAGCACCCATGTGCCGAGGCCGATGATCATCCCGTTCTGCTCGGCGAGCGAGATGAACTGATCGGGCGCGAGCCGGCCGCGGGCCGGGTGCTGCCAGCGAACGAGCGCCTCCATCCCGGCGACGCGTCCGGCCGCGAGATCCATGATCGGCTGGTACTCGAGGAACAGCTCGTCCTGGTCGACGGCGCGATGGAGCTCCCCGCCGAGTTCGAGCCTGTCGACCGCCCGGCGGTGGAGGCCTTCCTCGAACAGACGGACCTGGCCGCTGCCCTGCTCCTTGGCTGCGTACATCGCGAGGTCGACGTTGCGCATCACCTCTGCGACGGTGCTGTTGCCCTGGTCGACGACCATGCCGACCGACGCGCTGATCGTGAGCCGACGGCCTGCCATCAGGAACTCCGGCTTGAGCACCGAGAGCAGCCGCTCGGCGACGGCGAGCGCGGCCCGCTCGTCGTCGACCTCACGCAGCAGGACCGCGAACTCATCGCCACCAGGCCGTGACGCGAGGTCACCAGGACGGAGCACCGACGCGACGCGGCCGCCGACGGCGCGCAGCATCTCGTCGCCCGCGAGGTGACCGAGCGAGTCGTTGATCGTCTTGAAGTCGTCGAGGTCGAGGTAGAGCACGGCGACGCTGTGCTCGGCGGAGGCGGCGATCTCGAGCGCCGTCTCGACCCGGTTCTCGAGCAGCGCCCGATTGGCGAGGCCGGTCAGTGAGTCGTGATAGGCCTGGTGGCGAAGCCGGTCCTCGAGCCGTTTGCGTTCGGAGACGTCACGAACGCTGAGCAGAAGACCCTCGACCGCCGGATCGCCGGTGCGGTCCTCGGCGACCGCCTCGACCCAGATCCACGATCCGTTGCGGTGCCGGCAGCGAGCGCTGATCAGGTCACGGGAGTGTCCGGTCGAGCAGCGCTCGAGACCGGCACGGACGACGCCGGCGTCGTCCGGGTGGATCGCCTCCCAGATCGGCCGGCCGACGAGGCGCTCGGGATCGACGCCGAACATGCGCTCGACCGACGAAGGGACCCAGCTGATCGTGTCGTCCTCCGGCGCGATCACCACGACGACGTCGCCGGCGTGCTCGACGAGCGCACGGATCCGCTCCTCGCTGCGGCGCTCGAGGTCACGGATGCTCTCCGCGAGCTGCGAGCGGCGGCGCAACCGGCCCAGCAACAACGCCATGATCAGCAGCGCGACGGCGCCGGCGACCGATCCGACGATGATCGCGAGCGTCGCGCGGTCGTTCGCCTCGCGGGCCTGCTCCTCCTGTACCGCGGACAGCGCCGAGACGTCCTTGTCGAGCTGATCGAGGATGCCGTTGAGCACCTGACTGCGCTCGAAGATCTGGCTGCTGGTCCGGCCGAAGTCGTAGCGCCCGGCCTGGATCGCCTGGTAGAACCCGAGCGCCGCCAGATAGAGCCCGTTCATCCGTCGCGAGACGGCATCTGCTTCCGGCCCGGGCGCCAGGCTACGCACCTCCCGGACGAGGCTGTTCATCTCGTCGAACAGCTCGGTGCCGCGTGGGAATGCCTCGCGAGCGACCTCCTTCGAGGACTTCTGCTTGGCGAGCACGGCGTTGACGCCGTCGACGCTCAGCAGACGGAACTGCTGGCTCGCGGTCCGTAGGCGCTCGACCTTCACCTGCGCGTCGCGCGCGATGTCGGCGTCGCGACGGGCCCGTTCGGAGACAAGCACCATCGACCCGACGATCAGCGTCAGCAGCACGGCAACGAGCAGCCAGGTCCCGAGACCGACCTTCCCAGCACGGATCGCGTCGCGCTTACGCGGCATCTCTCCCCCTGATCGGCGTCCGGGGAGCGGTTCTTCACTCCCGAAACAGCGATCCCGGTGGGCTCAGAGTACCGGCAGGTAGCGGCCCAGTTCCCAGCCGGTGACCTGGACCCGGTAGTCGAGCCACTCGCGGCGCTTCATCTCGACGAAGCGGTCGAGCATGTGCTCGCCGAGCGTCTTCAGCATCAGTTCGGACCCGGCCGTCAGCTCGACGGCGTCGCCGAGGCTCTCGGGCAGCGGCTCTACGCCGAGCCTGCGGCGTTCGGACGCCGGCAGGTGGTAGAGGTTCCGCTCCATCGGCTCGGGCAGGTCGTAGCCCTGCTCGATGCCCTCGAGCCCCGCTTGAAGCATCGCCGCGAACGCGAGGTACGGGTTGCAGGCGGGGTCCGGACAGCGCAGCTCGATGCTGCCGGCGAGCGCGCTCGCGGTGCCCGGGACACGGACCAGCGCGCTGCGATTGCGGCGGCTCCAGGCGACGTAGACCGGAGCCTCGTAGCCCGGGACGAGGCGCTTGTAGGAGTTGACCCACTGCGCGAGGACGGCGCTCAGCTCACGGGCGTGCCGGAGCTGGCCTGCGACGAACGCGCGGCCTGTGGCCGACAGCCGCGCAGGGTCGGCCTCGTCGACGAACGCGCTGCGGCCGTCGCGGGTCAGCGTGAGGTGCGTGTGCATTCCCGACCCGTTGCTCTCGGCCAGCGGCTTGGGCATGAACGTCGCATGCCAGCCGTGCTCCAGAGCGACCTCCTTGACGGTGATCCGAGCGGTGATCGCATCGTCGGCCGCTTTCAGCGCCGGCGCCGGGAGCATGTCGACCTCGTGCTGCGACGGGCCCGACTCGTGGTGGGAGATGGCCACGTGAACGCCGAGCTGCTCGAGCGCGATCACGGTGTCGCGACGCACGTCCGAGCCGGCGTCGAGCGTCGTCAGGTCGAAATACCCGCCGGAGTCGAGGCCGGTCGTCGAGTTGCTGTTCTCGAACAGGTAGTACTCGAGCTCGGGCGCGACGAGCAGCTCCCCGAAGCCGAGCGATTCCATGCGGTCGAGCGCGCGCCGAAGAACGTGCCTCGGATCGCCCTCGTACGGCGTGCCCTCGGGCGTGCGGATGTCGCAGAAGAGACGGCCGACGCCCTGTTCCTGAGGCCGCCACGGGAGCGTCGCGAAGGTCGCCGGATCGGGCACGGCGAGCATGTCCGACTCCTCGACCGGGTTGAAGCCGGTGATGGACGAGCCGTCGAACGGGATCCCATGCTCGAAGGCGCGCTCAAGCTCCGAGCTGTTCAGCGAGAACGACTTGAGCTGCCCGGCGATGTCGGTGAACCAAAGCCGCAGGAAGCGCAGATCGCTACCCGAGACCGTGCGCAGGATGTCGTCGGCCGTCGGCTGCGCGTCGCTCATCGTGCGCCCATTGTGCCGCGAACGCCAGCGGCGCGCTCGCAGGCGGCCTGTCAGGCCGAGAGTCTCGAAAGCGCGATCAGCGTGATCCCGAGTATCACGATCCAGAACGCGATCCGGTCGGGCTGCGGCCCGATCAGCTCCATCAACGTGCGGTCGCGGCGACGAAGCGCACGCGAGCCCTGCTCGGGGTGGCCGGTGATGCGGACGGTCGGACGCTCAGAGACCGGCGGCGCCAACAGGGCCGCCTCGGCAGTGGCGGGCGCGGTCGCGACCAGCGGCTCGGCGGCCGTCAGCGTGCCGTGCTCGTCGACGATCACGTCGAAGGAGCCGGTCAGGCCACGGCGCGCCGGCTCGGAGACGAGCTCGACGTCATCACCGAGTTCGACCAGTGCTTCGAGCACACGCGCCTCGGACGGGGAGCGATCGAAGCGGCGCGCCTGCTGAGCGACCGGGCGCTCGGCGATCTCGACCTGCCGGGCGAACCGCTTCGGACGGGGAGCGAAGTCGATCTCCTCGTCGAGCCACGACTCGATCCGTGAGCCGCCGAGGTCGTCGCGGCCCTGCTGGACCTCGGACCACCAGTCGGGGACTGTGTTCTCGGCGGTGAGCGTCGTCGGAGATTCGATCATGAAAACTCTCATGAGGCGATCAGGCTCCCGGCGTTCTGATTGCCGGGACCCTGCTCGCCGCAGGGAAATCGTACCAGCGCGTCGAAGAAGTCCTTCTCCGCGTTTTCCTGGAAATTCCGGGCATTGCCGGATCGTCTTCGGGCGTGCGGACAGAACCGCGACCCACGCGGGATGATGACGAACGCCTGTTCGTACTGCTGTGCGGCCGCTCACACAGGCGGTTTCAGCGGCGTCTCCCCTGTGCGAATGACTGCACCGGTGGCGCGACGGCGCGGAAGTCGTCCTCGGCTGCCGGCATGTGGGTGACGCGGCCGGCTTCGGTGTCGTCCAGGCTCAGGCGCGTCAGGCTCTTGCAGAGGACGTTGACTCCCCCACCGGCCTCCGGGTGACGCTCGAAGATGCCGTCGGCGATCAGCAACGGCTCGGTCCGGATGATCGCCCGCTCGCGGCGGTAGAGCTCCGGCGGGACGATCAGGTTGACGGTTCCGTGCTCGTCCTCGAGCAGGATGAAGCAGACACCGCTCGCGGTCGCCGGACGCTGACGGGCGACGACGAGCCCGCCGACCCTGACCTTCGAGCGGTGGCGCAGGCCGGCGAGACCGGCGGTCGGACGGCAGCCGCGGGCGTCGAGCCGCTCGCGGGCGAGCGCGAGCGGATGTGGGCCGGTCGTCAGGCCGGTCGTGGCGTAGTCGGCGATCGCGCGATCCCAGCCGCCGAGCGCCGGCAGCTCCGGGGCGGTGCCGGTGTCGAGCGGCAGCGCGAGCTGCGTCCCGGCCGTCGCACGGCCGCCCACCGTCACGCCGGGCGTCGCGACGCCGAGCGCCCAGAGCGCTCGTCGGCGGCTGCCGCCGGCAAGCGCGTCACAGGCGCCCGACCAGGCGAGCCGCTCGAGCGCCGGTCTACCGGCGCCCGCGCGCGAGGCCAGGTCCTCGAGCGAGCGAAACGGGCCGCCGCGTTCGCGCTCGGCGACGAGCGCGGCGACGTCATCGGCGCGGACGCCGTGGACGTAGCCGAGCCCGACGCGGACGGCGCCACCGGCCACCGTGCAGCCGGCGTCGCTCTCGTTGACGTCCGGCGGGTGGACGGCGATCCCGCGGCGCTGCGCCTCGTGGACGAGCGAGTCGGGCGGGTAGAAACCCATCGGCTGCTCGTCGAGCAGCGCGGCCAGGAACTCCGGCCCGTAATGGACGCGCAGCCAGGTCGACTGGTAGGCGAGCAGGCCGAACGCGGCGCTGTGCGCCTTCGGGAAGCCGAACCCGGCGAAGCCCTTGACCATCGTCCAGACGCGCTCGGCGAGCTCGGGGGTGACATCGCCCCAGCGCGCGACGGCGCGCTCGGTGAAGCGCGCGTGGTGGGAGTCGATCGCGGCCTGTGAGCGCTTCTTGCTCATCGCCCGGCGTAGGCCCTCGGCCTCACCGGGCGAGAAGCCGGCGAACGCCATCGCAACCTCGATCACCTGGTCCTGGAAGATGATCGTGCCGAGCGTCTCGCGCAGCACCGGCTCGAGCGACGGATGGTCGTAGGGCACCTCGAACGACGGGTCGGCGCGCTGCCGCCGCAGCCGCTCGATGTACGGGTTGACGGCGCCGCCGACGATCGGTCCGGGCCGGACGATCGCGACCTGGATCGTCAGGTCGTCGAGGTTCTCCGGCCGCGTCCGCAGCAGCGAGCCCATCTGCGCGCGGCTCTCGATCTGGAAGACGCCGGTCGTCTCGGCGCGCTGGATCGCCCCGTAGGTCTCGGCGTCGTCGAGCGGGATTCGGGAGAGGTCGATCTGCTCTCCACGCGTGGTTGCGATCGTCTCAACGCAGCGCTCGACCGCAGACAGCATCCCGAGCCCGAGCAGGTCGATCTTGAGGAAGCCGGCGTCGGCACAGGAGTCCTTGTCCCACATCACCATCTGCCGGCCCTCCATCGCGGCGGGCACGACCGGGCAGCAGTCGATCAGCGACCTCGTCGCGATCACCATCCCGCCGGAGTGCTGGCTGAGGTGGCGCGGGATGCCGTGGGCCTCTGAGGCGAGCGCCGCGAGCCACGCCCAGCGACCGTCGCGCTGCTCGCCGAACGCCAACTCGATGTCCTCGCCGACCTTGCCGCCATCCCACCCTTCCGAGGAGCGGGCGACGCGCTCGATCTCGCCGGGCGGCAGGCCGAGCGCCTTGCCGAGGTCGCGGATCGCGCCGCGGGCCCGGTAGGTCGGGAACGCGGCGACGAGCGCCGAGCGCTCGTGGCCGAAGCGTTCGTGGATCCGCGGGATCAGCGCGGCGCGGACGTCACGCGGAAAGTCGAGGTCGATGTCGGGAAGCGCGGTGATCTCGTCGTTGAGGAAGCGCCCGAGGAAGAGATCGGCCTCGATCGGGTCGATGTGCGAGAGGCCGGTGAGGTAGCAGACGATCGAGGAGACCGAGGAGCCGCGCCCGCGGCCGGGTGGCAGCAGCGCCCGGGCCGCTGCGCCGCCGCGCACCTCGGCGGCGACCTCGCGGGCGAGCTCGAGCAGCTCGTGGTGGAGGACGAAGAAGCCGGCGAGCCCGAGGCGGCCGATCAGCCCCAGCTCGTCGATCAAACGGGCTCGCGCCGCGCGCTCATGCCTGCTCCCCGGCGGGTAGCGCTCGGCGAACCGCTGCTCGCAGACGCCGGCCAGCCGCGCGGCCGCGCACTCGTCCTCGGCGCCGGGATAGCGGTAGCCGAGGTCGCGCGTCAGGTCGAACGTGAGCGTCTCGGCTAGGCGCTCCGTTTCGGTCACGGCCGCAGGATGGTCGCCGAAGCGGGCGGCCATCGCCTCGGGCGTGGTTAGGACGTGGCTGTGGTTGCCGCGACGCTGCGGCTCGGTCGAATCGAGCGTGCCGCCGAGCCTGACGGCGACGAGCGCGTCCTGGAGCAGCGCGCGCCGGTGGTCGTGGGCATGGACGTTGCCGGTCGCGACCGTGCGCAGGCCGAGCCGGCGTGCGAGCTGCTCGCGGCGGCGATTGCGGGCACGGTCGCCGGGATGAAACGGCCGCTGGAGCTCGGCGTAGAGGCACTCGGGGCCGAAGCGCTCGCGCAGCACGCGGACGCCATCCTCGTCCTCGACGCCGTGCAGCGCGCAGCCGGTCAGGCAGACGAGGCCGTCCGTGTGGCCTGCGAGCTGCTCGACCGTCAGCAGCGGCTCGCCGCGGGTCCGTGCGCGATCGGTGTCGCGCGTGTGCTCGTGCGCGAGGGTCAGCAGCCGGCAGAGGTTTCGCCAGCCCTGCTGGTCGCGGACGAGCAGCGTGATGTGATGGATGCGTTCACCGATCCGCAGGTCGAGCTCAGCGCCGTGGATCGCTCGCAGGCCGAGGCCGGCCGCAGCCTGCGCGAACTCCATCGAACCGGAGACCGTGTTGTGGTCTGTCAGCGCGAGCGCCTCGTGACCGCGCTCGAGCGCCGCCGCGACGAGCTCCTCGGGCAGCGAAGCACCGTCGAGGAAGGAGAAGGCCGAGTGGCAGTGGAGCTCGGTGTAGCGCGGCGAAACCATCGAATACGAACATATGTTCGCATCCGTGTCAACCGGCCGCGAAGGTCCGCGCGACGCAGTCGTCGCGCGGATGCCAGGAGCCGTCGAGGCCGCGCGAGGCGGCGGTGATGAGCCTGGAAGAAGCGGTGGTCTTGAGCGCCCGGGCACCGAGACGGCCGATGCCGGTCGAGACCGACATCGCGTACGGGCGGCCGCCGCTCTCGGTTCGCAGGCCACGGACCTCGACCGTTCCCGTGCGCTCGACCCGCTCGCGGAGACGGTCGAGGTCGCGCTCGTCCTGCTCGGTCACGCGACCGGCGTTGCCATTTCGGCGTAGCAGCACCGCTGCGGCGGCGCGGTTGACCGCGTCGGTGAGGTCGAGGTGCGCGGTCGTCTCGTAGCGGTCGGGGCGCTCTTTGCCGGTGCCTTGGAGCATCCCCCCGAACGGCCGCGCGATCTCGGGCAGCTCATCCGAGATCGCTTGGATCTGCAGATCGACCGGCCGTCCGGCCGCGTCGAATACGAGCCGGTATTCCTCTCCCCCGTGAATCCGACGGCTGCCGCTGCCGAGCAGCGGCAACTTGCCGGTGACGTCGAGCGTGTCGGGGATGAACGAGACCGTCCGCTCACCGGTGCGGCGGTCGGTGCGCTCGACCGAGCGACCGACCCCCGCGACGCCGCCGGTCGCCTTGGCCTTCGCGATCGTCAGCGACACGTTCCCGTCGAGGTCGTTCTTCTGCTCGCGGTAGACGATGTCGGGCTCCGGCAGCGCACGCGTGCGCCGCCGGCCCCGTACGACCGGCCGGGTACGACCACCACTGGTAGGGGTTGCCGCGGCGAGGTCGGCCAACAGGCGGTCGGCCTCGGCCCGACTGCGGACGATCCAGCCCCTGCCGTCCGAGATCGACCTGGAGACGCTCACGCCGCCGGAGAGGTCGAGCCCGAGCTTGCCCCCGGCCTCGGCCTTCGCGCCGATCCCGACGGAGCCGAAGAGACCGCCGGAGGTGCGAGTGCCGCTGGAGACCAGGTAGGTGCCGTCCGAGCGGCGCTCGATCGTCGCGATCTCGCCGCCGCCGAGTTCGATCGCGATAACGCTGACCGAGAAGCCGGAGTCATTGCTGCTCGCTCTGACGACGCACGGCTCGAGCGTGCGATTGCAGTCTCCGAGGCGGGCGATGCAGAGCGCACGGGCGAACTGACGGCTGACGGCGCCGGCTGCGAACGGCGCCTGCGCGAGCACGCTGCCG
Source organism: Baekduia sp. (assembly GCA_037045385.1). GTDB lineage: Bacteria > Actinomycetota > Thermoleophilia > Solirubrobacterales > Solirubrobacteraceae > Baekduia. Next base: position 18,861 of record JBAOHN010000003.1, read on the forward strand.
GCCAGCAGCGCGCCTGCGATCAGCGCGACAAGTCCGACCCACTCGACCGTTCCCTGCCCGCGCTCGCCGCCCATGGAGCCGATGCTGACGGCCCAGCTGCGGCGAATCGACAGGCGATCGTGACGATTGTGCGGCGGATCTCAGCGCCCGCGCTGACGGAACCAGCGCGGGCGGGCGGGACTGGTCAAAAGGTCGCGGAAGACGACGACGAGCTCGCCGCGATCGGTGACGAGCTCCCAGTAGCGTCGCCGCAACGGTCGCCCGGTCCACCAGCGGTCCTCGACGAGCCAGGACTCGCGGATCGCGTCGACAGCGTGGCCGTCGACTGCGAGCGGGCGCCCGTCCGGCGCCACCCTGACTCGAGCCGGCACAGGGTCATAGAGACGCTTGAGCCCGCTCACGGGTCGAGCGGCGTCAACGCGAGCCGGCGCTCCGGGATGCGCGAGCCGCCGTCGAGCTCGAGCACGCGCAGGGCGGCGTCACGCCCACCGACGAGCCGAGCCTGGGTCACGGCCGCGCCGAGCCGCCGGCGCCGCTCGGTCTTGTCGTCGGGCAGCAGCGTCATCGCAGCCGCGTGCCGGGGGCCGAACCGCTCAACGCGGAGCTCGAGCGTGCTCGCGGGCGCCGGGATCCGCAGCAGCTGCTGGTCGAGGACGAGCCGGATCCTGCCCGCGTCGGCGAGCGGCGCGCGAAAGGCGACACGCGCCCGCCATGTGCCGCCCTCGACGAGCCGGGCGCCGACGACGACGCTGCGCAGCGCACGGCCGCGTCGCTCGGGCCTGGCGAGCAGGCGGTCGACGAGCAGCCCGGCGGCGTGCAAGAGCTGCTCGCCCGAGCCGGCGTCGGGCAGCTCGAGCGCCTCCTCGAGGCAGTCGCCGGGAACCCGGGGCGACAGCGGCGTGTCGATCCCCCGGGCGAGGTCATGGGCCTGCTCGCCGAGCCGGCCGAAGCGGCCTGAGAGCTGCGGGCGGCCGACCCTGACGACATCGCCGAGCGTTACGAGCCCGAGCCGCTCGAGCACCGGCACGACCGGCTCGAGCGCGGCGCGAGTGCGCAGCAGACCGACCGGCTCGTCGTGCAGAGCCGCAGCGCCGTCGACGAACTCGCATGCTCGCGACCGCGCCCGCAGGGCGCCGGCGTGCGCGCAGAAACGCGACGGGCCGGCGCCGATGCGAGCGGGCGTGCGCAGCCCGTCGCGGGCGACGGTGAGCACCCCGGGCAGCCACAGCGGCACGACTCCGCCGCCCGCGCGAACCGCCGCGGGTGGCGCCTTCTGTCCGTGCAGCCGGGCCAGCCGGCCGGCGTCGAAGAACGCGACGCCGGCCTCCGGAGACTCGACCTCCGCCCCGATTCCCTCGATCCGGCGCACGACCTCCTCCCAGGCGGCCTGCGTCCCGAGCGGGTCGGCGGGGATCAGCGCGAGCTCGGGGCAGCGCGCGAGCGCCTCCCCGAGCCGCATGCCCTGATGGATGCCGAAGGCCTCCGCCGCGGGCGAGATCTCACCGATGGCCTGGCTGCCGCCTGCACCGCTGGGCTGCGGTGCAAGCGCAGCCGGTCCCAACGCGAGCGCCGCCCGGCTGCCGCCTGCGGCGACGACGAACGAAAAGCGAGGGAGAACGATGCAGACGACACAGGCCATACGCGATACGAACGTACGTTCGCACATCGGCCGGTCGCGATGCAAGCGGTCGTGCAGACGCGGGCGGGGGGCGCGTAATCCGTGTTGACACGGATCACACACCCCCGCCGAGGGTGATTCGTGTCGACACAGATTGCCCCGCCCCCGAAAGCTCTCGTAAAGCAATGGGGCCCCGAGGGACCCCATTGGCACGCCTGTAAGCCGGATTCTGTCGAGAGCGGCCATCCATCTGATGCGGCCGACCTGGACCTCGGCGGGCAGCCTACGAACGGTCCTGCTTGGCCTTGCACCGGGTGGGGTTTGCCGAGCCGCCACGTCACCGTGGACGCTGGTGCGCTCTTACCGCACCGTTTCACCCTTACCTGTACGGACCGAAGCCCGCCATCGGCGGTCTGTTCTCTGTGGCACTTTCCCGCGGGTCACCCCGGGTCGACTTGCGCCGACCACCCTGCCCTGTGGTGTCCGGACTTTCCTCGACGGGATTTCTCCCCGCCGCGACCGCCCAGCATGCGCGTCTAAGGGTACCCGCGACGGAACCTCAATACCCGGACCGACGCATTGACCTATCAGGACATCTGCGAGTCACAGGACCGGCATCTACCGGCGACCCGGAGCATCCCGCCCGGCCCGTCGGTGGTGCGGCGGGGCATCATCGCCCCGCCGCAGACCGGACAGCCCACGATGCTCGCAGCCGACAGACCCTCCCAGGCCCGGACGAGGATGTCGTCCAAAGTCGTCCGTACGACGAACGGGCGGGCGGGCGGCACAGCGACCGCGCCCCGCCGGATCGGATCTGCAAGCAGCGTGGCCATTACTACACGCTCCGGAAGAGGCCGACGACGCGGCCCATGATCTGGACGTCGGTCGCGATGATCGGTTCCATCGTCTCGTTCTCCGGCTGGAGGCGGATGTGGTCGGCCTCCTTGAAGAAGCGCTTGACCGTCGCCTCCTCCTCGACCAGCGCGACGACGATGTCGCCGTCGGCCGCGTTCTCCTGCTTGTGGACGACGACGTAGTCGCCCTCGAGGATGCCGGCATCCTTCATCGACTCGCCGCGGACACGCAGGACGTACTCGCCCTGGTCACCGCCGGCGACCGGCGGGACCTCGAGGTACTCCTCGATGTTCTCCTCGGCCAGCACCGGCGAACCGGCCGCGACGGTGCCGACGAGCGGAAGGCGGCCACCGGGACGGACGAGCGAGCGCACGTTGTCGACCGCGTCCTCGACGGCGCCGGTCACGGCCGACGACGCGCGGTCGAGCAACTCCAGCGCCCGGGGCTTCGACGGGTCGCGCCGGAGCAAGCCGAGCTTCTCGAGGTTGGCGAGGTGCGCGTGAACCGTCGACGAGGACGTCAGACCGACCGCCTTGCCGATGTCACGCACCGTCGGCGGGTAGCCGTGACTGGCCGAGTAGCGCTTGATGAAGTCGAAGATCTCCTGCTGGCGCTTCGTGAGGTCCACGATCAGATCCCTTCGGTGGCCGGTGATGCGAACATGTGTTCGTGAAAGTAGCGCGCCTCTCAGACGGAATCAAGGTTTCACTACACTCCCCGCTCGTCGCGCGCCGGTGGCGGAATTGGTAGACGCGCAAGGTTGAGGGCCTTGTGGGCTGAATGGCCCGTGGAGGTTCGAGTCCTCTTCGGCGCATGCGACGAGAAGCCCCGCACACGCGGGGCTTCTCGCGTTCTAGGCGGCGGCGGGCGCCTCGCCCTGCCGCGCTGCGAATTCTTCCCCGACCTCGGCGAGCACGTCGAGCATCGCCTGCCGCGCCGGCGAGCAGAACGAGCCGGTCAGCGTTGCCGCCGAGATCCCGCGAATCAGCGGCTTCGGGACGATCGGACGGACGGCTACGTCGTCACGGATCGCCTTGAGCGCGATCTCGGGGATGACGGCGACGCCCATCCCCGAGGCGACGAATCCCTGGATCGCGTTGTAGTCGTCGAGTTCGAACGGCACCCGTGGCTCGAACCCGGCCTTGCGGCACGCCGACCAGAACAGCGAGGTGTCCGGGCAGTCGCCGCTCGTGCTCATCATCCACTGCTCGTCGGCGAGCTCTGCGAGCCGCACCGGGCCGCCGGACAGCGCGACCGGATGATCGGCAGGCACCACGACGTGCATCGGCTCGTCGAGCACGTGGCGCAGCTCGAAGCCGGGCGGATCCTCGAGGCTGGGGAGCCCGTCGATGACCATGACGACGTCGACCTCACCGGATCGCAGCAGCTGAAGGCCCTCGGGCGGCTCGGCCGGTATCAGCTGCAGTTCGACGCCGGGGTAGCGCTCGCGGTAGCGCGCGATCGCGATCGGCATGATCGAACCGGCGACGCTCTGGAACGCAGCGAGCCGCACGCGCCCGGCGCGCAGCCCGGCGATTGCGTCCAGCTCGAGCTCGGCATCGGCGAGACGCGCCAACACCGCGTCAGCGTGTGCGACGAGCGCCCTGCCGGCTTCGGTCGGCGTGACGCCACGGGAGCTCCGCTCGACCAGGCGTGTTCCTGCCTCGCGCTCGAGCGCAGCGATCTGCTGCGAGACGGCCGACTGGGTGTAGGCCAGCGTTTCGGCAGCCGCCGAGAACGACCCCTGGGCGACGACCTCTCGGAGGACGCGCAGGCGCTTGACGTCGAGCATCAGCAGAGCTTATCGGCAGGTCAAGCAGCGTTTGTTTGTGCTTATGGGGCTGATGGCCGACCATCAAGCCATGAACTCGCGAAACCAGATCCTCGACGACGCGGTCCTGATCCGGTCCTCACTCGCCTGCGACGAGCCCGCGTTGCGCCGCCTCGCCGCGCTCGACAGCGCGCCTCCGCTCCGCGGCCACGCGGTCGTCGCCGAAGCCCGCGGCGAGCTGATCGCCGCCCGCTGTCTGGCGACCGGCCGCGAGATCGCCGACCCGTTCCGCCCGACCGCGGACACACTGCAGCTCCTTCGCCTGCGCGCCGATGCGCAACCGGCGCGCGGGCGGAGGGGGCTGCGCGTCGTCGCTCGCCGGGTGGCGACCGGCACACCCTGACCGTTTAGATCTTGAGTAGGACGATCGTGTTCAGGAAGAACAGAACGCCGAAGAAGACGGTCCAGCGATTGAGGTTGCGCTCGACGAGCGAGCCGCCGCCGAGCGGACCCGCGCCGGAGCCGACGCCGAACGCTCCGGAGAGGCCGGCGTCCTTGCCCGAGTGCATCAGCACGAGGAAGACCAGGACGACGCAGATGACGACCTGAGCAATCTGAAGGATGAACTCCATCGGCCGGTAAGAGTAGCCGACGGCGGCGGCGGCTCAGGTCTTGTCGAGCTCTTCGAGGATCCGCGCCGCGTCGGCGCGGAGCTCGCGGTCGATCCGGCGCCAGTCCTCTGCTGAGACCTTGCCGGTCTCACGGTCGAGCTCGGCGTCGCGGATCTCGCGGTAGCGCGCCTCTTTCTCAGCGACGAGGTCGGCGCGCCGCACCTGGGCTGCGAGCGCGTCCCGTTCGGCCGCGCCCGACCGCAGCGGCCAGATCACGACAGCGGCCGACGCCACGCCGATCAGCACGAGCAGGGCGACCGTCATCCGGACACCTCGCTCGCGACCTTCGCGACGTAGCGCGCGCGCTCGGTGCGGTCGCGCGGCCTGCCGGTCGGGACAAGGCAGACGAGCGCGCCGAGGAACGTCAGAAGGCCGCCGATCCAAACCCATCGGACCAGCGGCGAGACAATCATCCGGAACGTCGCGGGCGGAGCGTTGTCGACGTAGCTGCGCGCGAGCGCTCCGATCGTCACGCCGAGCAGCCGTGGGTACTCGTCGCTGCCCTGTAGCGCAGCGAGCTTCGGGTCACCCTGCTCGACCGCCCGCAGCAGCCTGGTCGTGTCCGGCGTCATCGCGATCCACACGTCCCGGATCGGGCTCGTCCGCATCGCGATCTCGCTCGTCGACTCGCCGGCGAACCAGCGACTCAGCGGCTTGTCCGGCCCGGCGCCGGCCAGCGGGTAGTACTCGCGCTCGGGATGCAGGCGGGCGACGACCTCGCCGTCCCGCAGCAGCGTCACGGCGGCTCCGAACGACAGCTTCTCGATCTCCTCGCCCTGCGTCTTCACCGCCGTCGTCCGCTTGTCGTAGCGAACGCTGTAGCCGGCGCCGATCTCCTTGACCTGCCCCGGCTGGATCCGCACGTCAACGACGTCCTGGAATGCCGACGAGGCGGCGACGCCGACCAGCAGCACGACGATCCCGAGGTGGACGAGATAGCCGCCGTAGCGGCGGTTGTTGCGGCGCAGCAGCGACAAGGTCCCGCGCAACGGTCCCTCGCCCGCGATCGCGCGGCGGGCCTTTGCGCCGCGTGCGAACTCGAGCACGACGGTCGCGATCGCCGCGCCCGAAGCCGCGAAGAACAGGACCGCCAGCGGGCGGTCGCCGGCGCCGAGCAGCACGGTCCCGATTGCCGCGAGCAGGCCTGCGACGGCTGTGATCAGCAGCGGGCGGCGCAGCAGCCGCCAGCTCGAGCGCCGCCACGGGACGAGCGGCCCGACCGCCGTCAGGGCGACGAGGACGAGCGCGAGCGGCGCGATGTAGCGCCCGTACCAGGTCGGCCCGAGCGTCTGCTCGGTCCCGGTCAGCGCTTCGGAGATCAGTGGGAAGAAGGTGCCCCAGAAGACGACGAACGCCATCGCGACGAGCACGAGGTTGTTGGCCAGGAACATCGACTCGCGGCTGAGCAGCGAGTCGAGCCGGTGCTCGGTCTTGAGCGACGCCCGGCGCGAGACGACGAGCCAGACCGAGCAGCCGATCATCACGACGATCAGGATCAGGAACGGCCAGCCGAGGTCCGAGCCGGTGAACGCGTGGATCGACTGGATCACGCCGGATCGCACGAGGAACGTGCCGAGGATCGCGAGCGTGCCGGTCGCGAGGATCAGCGACGCGTTCCAGGTCTTCAGCATCCCGCGCTTCTCCTGGACCATCGCCGAGTGGATGAACGCGGTGCCGGTCAGCCACGGGAGCAGCGACGCGTTCTCGACCGGGTCCCAGGCCCAATAGCCGCCCCAGCCGAGCTCGGCGTAGGACCACCGAGCGCCGAGCAGGATGCCGATCCCGAGGCAGAGCCAGGCGCCGAGCGCGAACGAGCGGGTGATGACGAGCCACTCGGCGCCGGTCCGCCGCACGATCAGCGCGCCGACGGCGAACGCGAACGGGACCGCCCAGAGCGTGTAGCCCGCGTACAGCATCGGCGGGTGGGTCATCATCGACGGGTAGCGCAGCAGCGGGTTGAGTCCGGCGCCTTCGCTCGCCGCCGGGTTGAGCACGGCGAAAGGCGAGACCTTGAAGACCAGCAGCGCGCTGAAGAACGTCGCGAACGCGAGCAGCACCGCAGTCGCCCACGGCTGGACGTCGCGCATCCGGCGCTGGGTCCGCCAGAGGACGAGCGCGGTCCAGAGCGTGAGCAGCCAGAGCCAGAGCAGCAGAGAGCCCTCCTGCGAGGACCACATCGCGGTGGCGCGGTAGAAGAGCGGCGTCGTCGTCGACGAGTGCGACTGGACGATCGCGAACGAGAGGTCGGTCCGCAGGAACGCGAGCTCGACGATCACGAAGGCGCCTGTCGCGAGGCCGGCGACGACGTAGCTGGCGCGCCGGCTCGAGGTGACCCATCCCGGCCGCTCGCCGGTCGCGCCGCGGAGCGCGGCGAGCACGCCGAACGCGCTGCTTGCCAGCGCGAGGATCAGCAGCCCGGAGCCGAGACTCGGCACCGGTTCAGCGATCGGCCGGCGTGGTGCTGGTGCCGGGCTTCTGCTCGTCGGAGAACTTCGACGGGCACTTGGTGATCAGGCTGTCGCGCTCGCCCTCGTAAACCGAGCCCTGGCGGCGGACGGTGATGATGATCTCGCGCCCCTCGCGGAACGGGTCGGGGATCGCGCCCTCGTAGCGGACCGGCACCTTCGCAGTCCCGGAGCGATCACGGACCTCGAAGGTCGTTACCGAGCCGCGCTTGACGATCGACCCGTCGACGACCTTGCCGGTCAGCTGGTAGCTGCGGCCGGCCTCGGCCTCGGCAACGGCGATCAGCTGGCTCGGCGTCTTCGCCTCGCTGGACGCGTTGAAGCTCGTGTACATCAGCGCGGTCGCGAGCAGCAGCGCCGCGACGAGCGAGACGACCAGCCGTGTCCGGCGCTTGCGGGCAGGATCCATCGCCGCCGATTATCGCAGCCTCGGGCGCACACCGGCTCGATCGACCGAACGTCCAGCGCCGGTTTCAGGTTCGCTGTCCGATGGACGACGTTCTTGGAAGAGGTCGAGTTCCCGATGCCGTCCGTCCAACCCAACCGTCTCGTTCCCGGCCGCCACGGTCACGCAAGCGCCGCCGCGGCAAGCGCGTACGCCGCTCGCGGCGCCGTCGCCAAGGCCGACCTGCGGCTGGTGCCGCCTCCGGCCACGCACGGCGAGGGCGTCCGCGAGGCCCGCCGCCACCGCCGCTCGGTCGTCTCGCAAGACGCAGCCTCCTACCAGTGCGGATGCGGGTCGGTCTTCACGGCACCGGTCTCGACGACGGTCTCCTGCCCCGCCTGCGGCGGCGATCAAGCTTGGTAAGCACATGTCGAGTGTCGCGTTACTCGTGCCCTGGCACGAGTAACGCGACACTCGACCGCTAGCGTGCCGCCGTGTGAGTGAAGACCGGCGTGAGTACCCGCAGCGACCGTTCCGGCTGCCCGAGCACGCGACGGAGATCATCATCGTCCGCCACGGCTCCTCGGCCGCGCACGTGCCGGGCGAGCGGTTCGAGGTGATCGAGGGTGGCCACTCGGACCCGCCGCTTGCGCCGGAGGGCCGCGAGCAGGCCGAGCGGGTCGGGGCACGGCTCGCAACCGAGGAGTTCCACGGCGTCTACGTGACGCCGCTGCGGCGCACCAACGAGACGGCAGCGCCGCTGCTCGCCGCCACCGGCGCCGAGCCGATCGTCGTACCCGAGCTGCGCGAGGTCCACCTCGGCGACTGGGAGGGCGGCGAGATGCGCGTCCGCGTCGCCGAGGGCGACCCGCTGTTCGGCCGGCTCGTCGAGGAGCAGCGCTGGGACGTCATCCCCGGCGGCGAGGACATGGACGACTTCGAGGCGCGGGTCCGCAGCGGAGTCGAGCGAATCGTCGACGTGACCGGTCGCGGCCGACGCGCGATCGCCTTCCTCCACGGCGGCGTGATCGCCGAGATCTGCCACCAGGCGCTCGGCGGCGGCCCGCGCCTCGGCTTCATCTTCGTCGAGAACGCGTCGGTTTCGAGCCTCGTCGTCCACGGCCCCGACCGCTGGCAGCTGCGGAGCTTCAACGACACCGCGCATCTGCGCTGAGTCGCTTCGCGGCTTCGCGCGGCTCAGACCCTCCCGGCCCGTCCCTCGGCTTCGCCGAGGCATTGCGCGAACCCACTTCGCGGCTTCGCGCGGCTCAGACCCTCCCGGCCCGTGCCTCGGCTTCGCCGAGGCATTGCGCGAACCCGCTTCGCGGCTTCGCGCGGCTCAGACCCTCCCGGCCCGTGCCTCGGCTTCGCCCAGGCATTGCGCGAACCCGCTTCGCGGCTTCGCGCGGCTCAGACCCTCCCGGCCCAGCGGGGGTGGTGGACGCCGGGCTCGCGCCCGAGCGGCTGGGTCGGGGCATCGCGCTCCGGCAGCTCGGCGAGCGTCCGGACGACCGCCTGCCCGTCGACGACGTCGACCGGCTCGCCCTCGTGGGTGATCGCGAGCGGCGGGCCGCTCTCGACCTTGTACGTCACCTTGCCGGCCTCGATCGTCACAACGAGCAGCGAGCCCCGGATCGTCAGCCGGAATCGGAGCTTCGTCAGCCGCTCCGGCAGACGCGGCGCGAACGCCGGCACGAGCCCCTGGTCGCGGAAGCCGCCGAACCCCGCGACGACCGCCAGCCAGGCGCCGGCCATCGAGGCCATGTGCAGGCCGTCCTTGGTGTTCCCCGCCAGGTTGTCGAGATCGACGCGGGCGGTCTCCGACAGGTAGGCGTACGCGAGGTCCAGGTGGCCGAGCTCGGCGGCGACGATCGCCTGGATCGCAGCCGACAGCGAGCTGTCGCGAACGGTGACCCCCTCGTAGTAGGCGAAGTCCCGGGCCTTCTGCTCGGCGTCGAAGTGCTCGCCGCAGGCGTAGAGGGCGAACACCAGGTCGGCCTGCTTGATGACCTGCTTGCGGTAGAGGTCGAAGTACGGCGCATGAAGCAGCAACGGGTAGTGCTCGGGCGGCGTGTGCTCGAAGTCCCAGCGCGCGCCGTGCGTGAAGCCCTGCGATTGCTGGGTGACGCCGAGCACCTCGTCGTACGGGACGTAGATCGCGGATGCCGCCTGCCGCCACTGCTCCTCCTCGTCACCTGAGGCGCCGAGCGCCGCGGCCTCCTCGGGGAAGCGGTCGGCCGCCTCGGCGGCCCCGACGAGGTTCCGGGCGGCCATCAGGTTCGTGTAGACGTTGTCGTCGATCAGCGCCGTGTACTCGTCGGGCCCGGTCACGCCCGAGATCCGGAAGTGGCCTTTGAGGTCGTAGTGGCCGAGCGACATCCACAGCCGTGCCGTGCCGACGAGCAGCGGCAGGCCGATCGTCCGCGCCCACTCGCTGTCGCCGGTCGCCTTCTGCTGCCGCAGGACCGCGTCTGCGATGTCGGCGTTGACGTGGAAGCCGGCGGTTCCGGCCGGCCAGTAGGCCGAGCACTCGCGCCCGGTGATCGTCCGCCAGGGGAACGCCGCTCCCTCGAGCCCGAGCTGGTGGGCGCGCTCGTACGCCGCGTCGAGGCAGTCGAAGCGCCAGCCGAGCGCGTCGGCGGCCGCCTGCGGCGCCGTGTAGGTGAGAAGCGGCAGGACGTAGGTCTCTGTGTCCCAGAAGGCGTGGCCGTCGTAACCGGAGCCGGTCAGCCCCTTCGCGGCGATCGCCCGCCGCTCGCCGCGGGCGCCTGCCTGAAGGCAGTGGAAGAGCGCGAAGCGGACCGCTTGTTGAAGCTCCGGGTCACCGTCGATCTCGACGTCGGCCCGGGACCAGAAGTCGTCGAGATACGAGCGCTGCGCCTCGCAGAGCCCCGTCCAGCCGGTGTGGCGCGCCTCTGCGAGCGCGCCCAGGACCTGGGTGCGGACCGACGGCAGCGTGCGGTGCGCCGACCACCCGTAGGTCATGAACTTCAGGACGCGGAGCTTCTGCCCCTGCGGGACGTCGGCGGCGATCGTCACGCGTGCGAGGTTGTCGATGACGTCGGTGTCGACCTCCATGCCGTCCGGGCCGTCGACGGCGTGCGCCATAGCTGCACCCATCCGGATCCGGCTGCGGCGTGTGTGGTGGACGAGCAGCACGGTGTCGCCGTGGGCGTACTGCTCCTCGGGGACGAGCGCGTCGACCAGCGTCGCCGCCTTGCGCGGGTCCTCCATACCTTGTACCTGCGAGAGCTCCTCGTAGCCCTGCTCGTTCGCGACGAGCTCGGACTGGACCACGAGCCGGGTGTCCTGCCCGACCGCCTCGACCTCGTAGAGCACGGCGGCCGCACCGCGCTGGGCGAAGGAGACGAGCCGCGTCGATTCGACCCGGACCACCGGACCGGCCGGCGAGCGCCAGAGCGTCGACCGCTTCAGTACCCCGTCGCGCAGGTCGAGGCAACGCTCGTGCTCGAGTACGTCGCCGTGACGGAGGTCGAGCAGCTCGTCGCCGACGAGCAGCCGCAGCGGCTTGCCATCGGTGACGTTGAGAACGGTCTCCCCCGCCTCTGGGTTGCCGAACGCGTTCTCCGCGTACGGCAACGGCCGCGACTCGTGAACGCCGTTCAGGTAGGTCCCCGGGATCTCGCAGGGGTCGCCCTCGTCGAGGTTCCCGCGCATCCCGATGTGCCCGTTGCCGAGCGCGAAGATCGACTCGTTCTGCGCGATCTTGTCGATGTCGAAGCCGGTCTCGCGGACCGTCCACGGCTCGACGGGATGCTCGGGGATCGGGTTCATCGCTGCTCCATCAGGTCGGTCAGGGCGCTCACGACGGTGGTGGCTCCGGCGGCGGCCAGCGCCGCGCCGGTGTCCGCGCTTTCGCGGTTGACTCCGATCACGGCGCCGAATCCGCCGGCCACGCCGGCAGCTACGCCGGCGATCGCGTCCTCGAAGACGACGGCGGCCGGCACCGGCACTCCTAGCTCGCGGGCGGCCTCGACGAAGGTGTCCGGCGCGGGCTTGCCGGGCAGCCCGAGCCGCTCGCGGACGACGCCGTCGACGACGACCGCGAACCGGCCGGTGAGCCCGGTGACGTCGAGCACGAGCCGGCAGTTGGCGCTCGAAGAGACGACTGCCATCGCCAGGCCAGCGTCGTCGGCGGCGTCGAGAAAGGCGAGCGCGTCGGGGTACGCGTCGACCCCGTCGCGTTCGATCAGCTCGTGCACGATTCGGTTCTTGCGCTCGCCGAGTCCGTGGACCGTGTCCGCGGCCGCCGGGTCGGACGGGGTTCCTTCGGCGATCTCGATGCCTCGCGAGGCGAGGAAGCCACGGATGCCGTCGAGCCGCGGACGGCCGTCGACGTGGAGCAGGTAGTCCTGGTCGCTGAACGGCGGCTGGCCGAGTGGAGCGAGGAACGCGTCGAACATCTGCTTCCACGCGCGCGTATGGACGACGGCAGTCCCGGTCAGCACCCCGTCGAGGTCGAACAGCAGCGCGCGGGTACCGGCGGGGACACCGAGCATCGAGCCGCGGACGCTAGCGCCGCAGCCGGACCTACTTCGCGGCCGTTACGCGCCGGGCCGTCACGGTGCGCCGGACGACCTTGGCGCCCGAGAAGGTCACGGTCACCTGCTTGGCCTTCGCGGCCTGCGCCGGAAGCTTCACGGTCACCGTCACGAGGCACCGCGAGCCGGACCGCCTGGAGGTCGCGCGCGCCTTGTGCTGCTTCTTCGCGCCCTTGATCTTGATCGCAATCCCGACCTTCGCCGGGCAGCCCTTGCGGCTCTTGTCGCCGAGCGACTGCAGTGCGTAGCCGGACAGTACGAGCGTGCGGCCCGACAGGTAGAGGCGCGGCACAGCCGGCACCGGCGGGAGCGGCGCCGGCAGCTCCACGGCAGGCGGGGCGGGCAGCGTGTCGGCCGGTGCGGCCGGCACCGGGTCCGGGTCCGGCGCAGGCGGCACCGTCTCCTCGTCGCCGAAGGTCACGTCGGTCAAGCCGAGAACCGGCCCCGGCGTCGTCCTCAGCCGGCGGCCATCGCCGTCGCCGATCGCGCCGGAGGTCGAATCGCCCCAGCACTTGACCGTGCCGTTTCCGAGCTTCGCGCAGCTCGTTCTCAGCCCCCCGTCGATCGACGTCGCGCCGCTCAGGCCGGTGACGGCGACCGGCGACGAGCTGCTCGCCCGGCCACCGTCACCGAGCTGTGCCCAGATCCCCTCACCCCAGCACTGTCCCGCACCGGAGACGATCGCGCAGCTGTGGAAGTCACCGGCGCCGAGCGCGCCGGCGCCGCTCAGCGACGAAACCGCGACGGGCGCGGGGCTGCTGACCGGCGAGCCGCCCGCGCCGAGCTGGCCCTCGAGTCCGCGGCCCCAGCACTTGACCGCGCCGGAAAGGAGACGGGCGCACGCGTGGCTGGCGCCGACCTGCACCTCGACGGCCGGCGAGACCCCCAGCGAAACGGTCACCGGCGTCGTCGAGCTCTGTGCCTGGCCGTCGCCGAGCTCCCCGGTCAGGCCGTAGCCCCAGCACTTGACATCGCCACCGTCGATCGCGCACGCGGTCAGGCCGCCGACGGAGAGCTGGGTGACGTTCGAGAGCCCGGCCACGGTGACCGGGGAGGGCTCGGACGAGTTGATCGTCGCCCCCGCGAGCCCGGTGTCGGAGCGGCCCCAGCAGGCGACCGTGCCGTCCTGACGCGAGGCGCAGGTGGCGTGCGAGCCGGCCGAGACGCCGGTGGCATCGGTAATCCCGGCCTGGACCGGGGACGGGCTGCCGTTGTAGTCGCCGGTTCCGAGCTCACCGTTGGTGTTCGAGCCCCAGCAATACACCGACCCGGCGACGGTGACAGCACAGGTGTGCTGGTCGCCCGCGGAGACCTTGGTCACCCCTGACAGCCCCGGGACGACAGCCGGCGCGAAGTGATCTTCCGAGGCGCCGCTGCCGATCCCGAGCTGACCCTGATCGTTGGCCCCCCAGCAGCGGATGACGTATTCGATCCCGGTCGCGCAGGCATGCTTGCCACCGACGGTCACGATGGTCGCCCCGTACACGCCCGCGACGGCGGCGGCAGGCTCCAGCTGGTAGCTGCCGAGACCGTTCCCGAGCGCGCCGTTCATGTTCATCCCCCAACAAGAGACCGTCCGGTCGACGAGGACGGCGCAGGTGTGGGCCATCCCGCCGGTCACGCCGGCGGCCGGGCCGATGCCGGTCCGCTTGACCGGCGCGTACTGGATCGAGCCGGGGTCGATGTCCGGCCTGCCGGTGAAGTTCCAGCTCCAGCAGTACACGTCACCGCCGGCGATGACGGCGCAGGACTGGTAGATGCCGGTGTAGATCGACTTGACGTTGTGCAGCCCGGCGACAGTGACCGGCGTGTACGAGTTGGACGGGCTGCCGCTGCCGAGTGACCCGTACATCCCGGTCCCCCAGCAGACGACGGTCTTTGTCGCGCGCAGCGCACAGGTGTGCAGGTAGCCGGCCGAGACGGCGACCGCGTCGCCGATCCCCAGTACGGCCGTGAGCGACGAGCGCGCTGTCGTCGTGCCGTCGCCGAGCTGGCCGAAGTCGTTGTTTCCGATGCACTTGACGGCGCCGCCGGAGATGACGACGCAGGTGTGCATCATCCCGACGCTGACCTGCGTCGCGGCGATCCCGGTCAGCTCGGCGAAGCCCGGCTGGCCGTAACCCCAGCAGCGGAGCTGGCCGGCCCTCCGGATCCCGCAGGCCTGGTAGTAGCCGAGCGAGATGCTCGTGAAGTCATCGGCGCCGCCGGACTGGATCGGCGCCGTCGCGTGGTCGCCGACGAGCACGTTGCCGAGCTGGCCAAGCGAGTTGTCGCCCCAACACCAGACCTCGCCGCCGGTGCGCAGCGCGCACGAGGTTGGGCCGCCGGTCACGACGCGGATGGCATCGTCGATGCCGGTGACCTGAACCGGAACCGGCGACTCGACCTGCGTGCCGTTGCCGAGCTGACCGCGGTCGTTCGCACCCCAGCACCAGACCGTCTTGTCGCGCTTGACGACACATGTGTGGGTCGCCGGCGGCTGATCGGCAGCAGCGTCGGCGGCTGCGTTCAATTGCCATCCGAGCAGCGCGAGCAGGACGAGCGCGAGCGCTCGCGGCAGCCGGGATCGATGCGCGAATGCGCCCATGCCCATGTGATCGGCAGCCGGTCGATTGAGTCCGCCCGGGACCTGGACGTTCGGTCTACCGCGGTTGGCGCAGTGCGGCGCGACGAACCTTGCCACTGGCGGTCTTCGGCAGCTCAGCTGCGAACTCGACGATCCGCGGGTACTTGTACGGAGCGGTCTCGGTCCGGACGTGGTGCTGGAGCTCGGCGGCGAGCTCCGGTGAGCCGGCGAAACCGTCGCGGAGCACGACGATCGCCCTGACGATCGCACCGCGCTCCTCGTCGGGCTCGGCGACGGCCGCCGCCTCGGCGACCGATCGGTGAGAAACGAGCGCCGACTCGACCTCGAACGGGCCGATCCGGTACCCGGCGGAGATGATCACGTCATCGGCGCGGCCCTCGAAGAAAAGCCAGCCGTCCTCGTCCTGGGTGACGCGGTCGCCGGTGTGCCAGGGACGGCCGGGGTCCGGCGGCTCCTCGCCGAGATAGCGCAGGAAGAACGTCGGCACGGTCGCGGGATCGGCGACGAGTTCTCCGTCCTCGACCCGCAAGCCGATCCCGTCGAGCGCACGCCCCATCGACCCCGGCCGCGGCTCGGTCCCGGCCGGGACGCCGGTCAGCTGCCCGGTCTCGGTCTGGCCGTAGCCGTCGCGGATCGAGACGCCGGTCGCCTCGCGCCACTGCGCGAGCACCTCGGGGTTGAGCGCCTCGCCGGCGGCGACCATCGAGCGGATCTGCGGCAGCGGCCGCAGCTCAGCGCGCTTTGCGACCAGCCGGTACTCGGTCGGCGCCATGCAGAGTGCGTTCACCTGCTCGCGCTCGATGATCTCGAGCCGCTCGTGCGGGTCGAAGCGGCCGTCGTGGAGCAGCGCCGCCGCGCCGCAGATCCACGGCGCGATGAAGACGTTGCGCGCCGACTTCGACCAGCCTGTCGACGCGGTGCACCAGGCGATGTCGCCCGGCTCGGCTCCGAGCCAGTCCTTGGCCTGCGCGACCTGGCCGCTGAGGTAGCGCTGGCCGTGCAGTACGCCCTTCGCCTCGCCGGTCGTGCCGGAGGTGAAGGTGATCAGGCACGGGTCTTCGGGAGCGAGCGAGGCCGGCTCCGAGACGAGCAGCCCGTCACCCCAGGCGGGGCTTGTCGCGTTTTCGGCGCAGATGGCCCAAAACGCGACACGCCCGCCGGCGGCGCCGGCGCGCACGACGTCGGCGTTGCGCTCGTCGTAGAGCAGCAGCTTCGGCCGCGCGACCGCGATCCGGTGCTCGAGGTCGTGCGGGCGCAGCTGCTCGCTGACCGGCAGCGCGACGGCGCCGATTCGGAAGCAGGCGACCATCGCCAGAACCCACTCCGGGCGGCTGCCGATCATCGTCATCACGACATCGCCGCGCCCTACCCCGCGCGCCGCGTACTCGGCGCTCAGCGCCGACGAGCGGCCGGCCACCTCGGCGAACGTCCACTCGCGCCGGGCCCCGTCTGCAGCGAGCTCGATCAGCGCCGTCTGCTCGCGCGGGCGCCGCTCGACGACGTCGGCCCAGAAGTTCACCGGCAGGACGTTAGACGGCTATCGGGCCGCGACGGGCTCCGCCGTAGCGGCCCGTGCGAAGTCGACCTGATCGTCGAGCGGCCCTTCGAGCAGCTGCTTCTGATCGACCTTGTAGTCCTGCTTGAGACGCCACGGCGCCTCGGCGCCCTGCTTCGGCAGCTCGTCGATCGACCGCAGCACGTACCCGGTCATCAGGTCGACCATCGGGCCGCGCTCCATGTCGGGCGACGGGTCGCGCGGCGTGACGACCGAGTACCCGCGCTCGTCCATGTAGTTGAGGAGCCGGCAGAGGTAGCCGCTGACGAGGTCGGCCTTCAGCGTCCACGAGGCGTTCGTGTATCCGACGACGTACGAGAGGTTCGGCACGCCGCCGAACATCATCCCCTTGTAGGCGGTGATGTCCTTCGGCTCACGGGCCTGCCCGTCGATCGTGAACTCGGCGCCGCCCATCAGCTTCAGGTTGAGGCCGGTCGCCGTGATGATCACGTCGGCGTCGATCTGCTCGCCGTTCTCGAGCTCGATCCCGGTCTCGTTGATCGTCTTGATGGTGCCGGTGACGACGCTCGCCTTACCGCGGCGGATCGCCTTGTAGAGGTCGCCGTCGGGGACGACGCACAGCCGCTGGTCCCACGGGTCGTACTTCGGGTTGAAGTGGACGTCGACCGGGTAGCCCTCGGGCAGCTGGCGCTTGGCGGCGCCCATCACGATCCGGCGGACGAGCTTCGGCCGGCTGCGGCTGAGTCGGTAGAGGCCGTTCGAGAGTCCGAGGTTCTTGCGCCGCATGACGCCGAACATGACGTTCTCGGGCACCTTCAGCGTTCGTAGAAGCTTGTGGATCGGGTCGTCGCCGGGAATCGACAGGATGTAGGTCGGCGAGCGCTGCAGCATCGTCACGAGTGCGGCTTTGTCGGTCATCGCGGGAACGAGGGTCACCGCGGTCGCGCCGGAGCCGATCACGACGACGCGCTTGCCGGTGTAGTCGAAATCCTCGGGCCAGTGCTGCGGATGGATCATCGTCCCCTTGAAGGAGTCGTAGCCGGGGAACTCCGGCAGGTAGCCCTGGTCGAAGTCGTAGTACCCGGCGCAGGCGTGGATGTGCGCCGCGGTCAGCGTCGTCGTCTCGCCCGCCGCCGTGTCCTGCACCGTGACGACCCAGTGCTGGTCCGCGCTCGACCAGTCGGCGTGCACGACCTTCTTGTTGAGGCGGATCCGATCGGTCACGCCGTAGCGGTCGGCGGTTTCTCGCATGTAGTCGAGGATCGAGCCACCGTCGGCGAGCACCTTCGAGCCCGGCCAGGGGCGGAACTTGTAGCCGAGCGTGAACATGTCGGAGTCCGAGCGGATCCCGGGATACCGGAACAGGTCCCAGGTGCCGCCGCTGGCGGCGCGTGCCTCGAGGATCACGAACGACTTGTCCGGGCATTGCTCGGAGAGCTGGCAGGCGGCCCCGATCCCCGACAGCCCCGCTCCGACGATCAGCACGTCGACGTGCTCCGGCAGCTTCTCCTCGGCCATCGGCTGAGGATGACACCCCGTCGAGGTTCGTGCTGTGGCGCGGCTCACACCTCGGCGGCGAGCCGCTGGCGGTAGGGACCGAAGAGCGCCGCGGCGTTGACGCCGATGACCGCGACGAGGCGTCCGTCGCGGGTCCCGGCGTAGACGCGGGCGCCCCTCTCTTCGTCCGACTCGGCGAGCTCGAACCGCTCGGCCTGCCCGATAACCCCTGCGGCCTGAAGCTTGAGGTCGTACTGGTCCGACCAGAAGAACGGCGGGTTGACGTAGGGCTCACGATCGGCCGGTTCGAGCAGCGCGTTGCGGCCCGCCGCCTGGCCCTGCTCGGAAGCGGTCGTCCAGTGCTCGACACGGACCGGCTCGCCGCCGGTCAGCGGGTGCGGCCAGCGGACCGGGTCGCCCGCGGCGAGGATGTCTGGGTCGGTCGCTGTCGTCAGCGTCGCGTCGCAGACGATCGCGCCGGCATCGAGCTCGAGCCCGCTGCCGGCGAGCCACTCGGTGTTCGGAACCGCCCCGAGCGCAACGAGCGCGTGCCCGGTCTCAATCTCCGTCCCATCGGTCAGGCGCACGGCGCGGAGCCCGCCGCCGTGATCAGGCTCGAACGCCTCGACGCCGGTGCCGGTCCGGAGGTCGACGCCGCGCTCGCGATGGCGTGCGGCAACGAACTCGCCGAGCTCCGGACCGAACGGCATCACGGGGTGCGGCGCGACGTCGACGAGCGTCACCGGCACACCGGCCGTCGCTGCGGTGGCGGCGACCTCGGAGCCAACGAAGCCGGCGCCGACGATCACCATCCGTTCCGGCTTCTGCTCGATCACCGCACGGAGCGCGAGCGCGTCGTCGAGGCTGCGAAGCGTCACGACACCATCCGGCACCGGATCACCGGGCCACGCGCGAGCCCGGCTCCCGGGCGCGAGCACGAGCCGGTCGTACGGCAGCTCGCGCCCGTCGGCGAGCTCGACGACCTTGCGGTCCCGGTCGACCGCGGCGGCGGCGACCCCGAGCTGCCAGTCGGCGCGGGCCTGGTCGCGACCCGGGAGGACGACCCGGTCGACGTCGTGCTCGCCTGAGAGCACCTGCTTCGACAGCGGCGGCCGCGTGTACGGGTCGTGGGGCTCGTCGCCGATCACCGTCAGCGTCCCCTCGAACCCGGCCTTGCGCGCTGCTACAGCGGCTCTCGTGCCGGCGAGCCCGGCTCCGACGACGACGAGACGGTCGATCCCCATGGGCTCGCGATCGTATCCGCGTGTCGTTAGGACCGGCTTTGGTCCGGGTACGAACATGTCGATGAGACCGGTCTTCGCCACCTACCTGATCGTCATCGCCGCAGGCCTCGCGTTCGCCATCACCGTCGGGGTCCTCGGCCGGCGAAGCACGCCCGTGAGCACGGGCTCTCGCTCGCGTTCGGCCTGCTGTTCGCCGCGGCCCTCGCAGGCCAACTGCTGGTCGGCCACCAGGACTTCAACCACGACCAGTGGCTGCACGACAGCGCGAGCTGGTCGCTCGGGCACTACGCGACCTCGTCGGAGTTCTGGGTCGACGTGATGGAGAACTGGCAGTCCGAGTACCTCCAGTTCTCGCTGTTCATCCTCGCGACGGTCTGGCTGGTCCAGCGCGGGTCGACCGAGTCCAAGCCGCCGGGATCCGAAGGCGGCGAGAGCGACGAGGAGCAGCGGGTCGGCCGCCACGCGAGGCGCGACTCACCGAAGTGGGCAGCCGCCGGCGGCTGGCGCACGACCGTCTACTCGAACTCGCTGATGATCGTGATGACGTTGATCTTCCTCTCCTCCTGGTTCGCCCAGGCCGTCACCGGCCGGATCGCCTACAACGCCGAGCAGAGCGACCACGACGCGGCAGCCGTTGGCCTCTGGGGCTACATCGGCTCTTCGGACTTCTGGAACCGGACGCTCCAGAACTGGCAGTCGGAGTTCCTCGCGGTCGGCTCGATGGCGATCCTCTCGGTCTATCTGCGCCAGCGCGGGTCATCACAGTCCAAGCCGGTCGGCTCAGCACACGAAGCGACCGGCGAAGACGGTTAGACCACGCCACCGTCCCCCGTCCCCACGTCCGGCCTCCGTGTTAGGACTCGCGGGTGATCGCCTTCGCCCGCCGCGGCCTGCTCTGCTCCCTGCTGCTGATCGGGGTCGCCCTCTTGCCGTCGCACGCGAGCGCCGCCGAGCCGCCGAACCAGGCCGATCCCTGCTCGAAGAACGGCCGCAACACTTGCGGCACGAACGGCGTCGGGCGTTACGTCAACTACAAGTTCGGCCCACGCTGGTTCGGCGACTACCGCCGTGCGGTCAGCGGCGAGTCGGACCCGACGTTCTGCATCGACCTTCGCTTCTGGTACCCGGGCAAGAGCTACAAGTACGAGAAGCGCTCGACCGACGGCCTCAAGAACCGCAACGGCGACAAGGTCTCCGAGACGAAGCTCCGCCGGATGAACGTGGCGCTCTGGCGTTACGGCCGATCGAACGACCCGGTCCAGCAGGGCGCGATGATGCTCTACGTTCACAAGCTGATGGGCGACGGTGCATCGGGCGAGGTCGACCCGTCGGCCGGCGGCGCGGCGATCCAGAACGCCTACAACCGGATCGTCAAGTTCGCCGAGCGTTACGACGACCCGATCCAGGTCACGCTCTCGACCGGTTCGGACCTCGGCGTCGGCAAGGAGACGAAGCTGACCGTCCGCGTCCGCACCTCGTCGGGCGTTCCGCTGAGCGGCGTGTCGGTCGGCCTGAGCGCCCGTGGCGCGACCGGGTTGCCGAAGTCGATCGTCAGCGACAACGACGGCACGGTCTCGGTCTCCTACACGCCGGCTGACTCATCCGGCCTGCGCGTCACGGCAACCGCCTCCGGCATGCCCGCGAATGCGCCGACGATGTACGCGCCGACGAGCACTAGCGGCAAGCTCGGCGGCGCGTCGCGCAGCGGCCAGCGGCTCGTCTCCGCGGCGACGACCGACCGTTCGGCGTCACTGGCGCAGGACATCGCTGCGGCGAAGCCGGTCGTGACCACCGAGGCGACGCCGCGCTCGGCCGCGCCGGGCGCCCAGGTCAGCGACAAGATCACGATCGCCGGCACGCCGGCCGACTGGACCTCCGCCGTCGAGGTCCGTCTCTACGGACCGTTCCCGACCCGCGACGCAATCGCCTGCACCGGGACGCCGCTGTCGACCCAGACCGTGACGGCGAAAACCGGTGACACGGTCAGCCCACCGGTGACCGTCAACGACCTCGGCTGGTACGGGTTCCAGATCCTCGTCCCGAGCTCCTCCGCGGCCGAGGCGGTGACGACCGAGTGCGTCCCCGACTCTGAGACCGTCAACGTCCAGGTACAGCCGACGGTCATCACCCAGGTCTCGAGCAACCAGGCCGCGCCCGGTTCGCAGGTCACCGACAGCGTCAAGGTCTCAGGGCTCCAGGGCCAGACCGTCACGGTCCAGGCGGCGCTCTACGGCCCGTACCCGGCGCTCGATGCGATGATCTGCAGCGACACGCCGGTCTGGTCGGGCAGCTTCACCGCGAACGGCGACGGCACGTACGTCACCGAGCCGGCGACGCTGACTACGCCCGGGTACTACACCTACCGCGAGTCGATCGCCGAATCCGGCGTCGTCAAGGGTGTGCAGACGCCATGCGGCGAGCTGGCGGAGACGACGATCGTCAAGGCGGCGCCCGCGGTCCGGACGGAGGTCAGTGCCGCCGAGACGGCCCCTGGGTCGGCGCTTCAGGACAACGTGATCGTGACCGGCCTCGGCGCGCTGCGCGCGACCGTCGACGTCAAGCTCTTCGGGCCCTTCCCGGAGAAGGACCAGATCGCCTGCGACGGCACGCCGGCCTGGTCGGGCACCGTGACCACGAACGGTGACGGCACCTACCAGACCGAGGCTTTCACGGTCCAGACGCCGGGCTTCTACACCTACGTCGAAACGCTGGCCGAGTCGAACGCTTACACCGGTGACGCCGGCGTCTGCGGTGAGGCATCGGAGACGACGATCGTCAAGGCGGCGCCGGCGGTGACGACGATTGCGTCGGACGCGGTCGTGCGGCCCGGATCGAAGATCCACGACAACCTGACGGTGACCGGCACCGCGGGCCAGGAGCTGAAGGTCCGCGTCGATCTGTTCGGCCCGTTCCGCTCGCGTGCGGCGATCCGTTGCAGCGGCACGCCGAAGTCGACCGACACGGTCACGGTCAAGGAGGACGGCACGTACAAGAGCGAGTCGACGACCGTGCAGAGCGCCGGCTTCTACACCTACCGCGAGCGCATCGTCGGCCAGACACTGGTCACCGCGTCGACCGCCGCCTGTGGAGAGGAGGCCGAGACCTCGCTCGCACAGCCGCTGATCCAGACCGGCCGCACGAGCCCGTCGGGTGACGCCGGCGCGGCCGCCGAGGACGACGCCAAGAAGCCGGCCGTCGACGCAACCGGCGGCGTCGGCCCGGCTCCGGTCAGCCTGAAGATCAAGTCGCTCGGCATCTCCGGCCCGATCGACGACGTGACGATCAACGACAACGGCGAGGTCGGCGTACCGACGAACATCGACCGTGCCGGTTGGTGGAAGGACGGCGCCGCCCCGTCGAACAAGCGCGGCACGACGCTGATCGGCGGCCACATCGACAGCGCGGTCTCAGGCGCCGGCATCTTCTACTCGCTGCGGAAGGCCAAGCGCGGCCAGCGCGTGAGCGTGACGCTGTCGACGGGCAAGCGCGTCAGCTACCGGATCACCCGCGTCCAGCTCGTCCGCAAGGACGAGCTGCCGAGCTGGCTCTTCTCCCGCTCCGGGCCGCGGCGCCTGGCGCTGGTGACCTGCGGTGGCCCGTTCGACAGCGCCAAGGGCCACTACCGCGACAACGTGATCGTGACCGCGGTGCCGGGCTAGGGAGCCGAAAGCGGGCGACGGGGGTCGAACCCGCGACCTTCGGCTTGGGAAGCCGACGCTCTGCCAACTGAGCTACACCCGCGCTTGGACGGCGGAGTCTACGCGAGCGCGGGCGAACCCTCCGCCCAGCGTGTCGCGTTTTCGGCCGAGGCGACAGAAGACGCGACACGCTGGGCGGAGGCGCCGCTACGGCAGCAGCGCGGACTCGATTGCGGCGTCGATCCCGCGCGCTGCGGCGAGCCGCTGCAGCATCAGCGCCGTGTCGGCGATCTCGACCCCGGTCAGGTGCTCGCCGCGCTGCTCGAAGTCCTCGGTGATCGCGTGGACCGCACGCACACAACCGTCCTCGTCGCCACGGGCGATCGCGACGATCCCCGCTGCGGCCCGGTCGAACGCGTCCGAAGCGCCGCGCATGACCGACGTAGCAGCAGCCGCAGCGACGTCGTCACCGCCGGCCAGCAGCGCGAGCGCCAGCGCGTACGCGGCCGGCGGCGATGGCGGCGGGTCGGGCAGCTCGGCACGCGCGTAGGCGGCCTCGACCGACGCGTCACCGGCGATGATCGCCGCCTTCAGCATGCCGATCAGCCGCCCGTAGGACTCCGGCGGCGCCTGCTCCCACGACCGGCGGTACAGCGCAGCGGCAGCACTCATCCGCTCACGGCCGCGCTCGTCGTCGCCGTCGAGCAGCAACCGCTGTCCCTCGGCCTCGACGTCGAGCGCCTCGAGCAGCAGCCGTTTGTGCTCACCGTCGGGCATCGGCATCGGCCAAGCATCGCAGGTAGCCGGTGCCCGCGGCGCAGCCCGCTCTACCCTTCCGTCGGTGCCTGAGCCAACCCCGGCCAGCTCGCGTTCTCTCGTGCCCGCCGTCGCGGCGATGCTGACGCTGCTGCTGGTCGGCCTGCTGGTCTACGGGATGCTCAAGGGCGGCGACGACACGACGCTCGACGACGCGGTGAAGCGTGGCGAACGGCCGTCCGCCCCCGGCCAGAACATCGCGCTGGAGAATCTGCGCGGCGGCGGCACAACGACACTGCGGTCGCTGCGCGGCCAGGTCGTCGTCCTCAACTTCTGGGCCCACTGGTGCGACCCCTGCCGCGACGAGGCGCCGGAACTCGAGAAGCTCCACCGGCAGATGCAGCGGGCGCGGACCGGCACGGTCCTCGGCGCCAGCTACGACGATCCGCCGACCGATGCGCGGGCGTTCATGCGCCGCTACCGGCTCACCTATCCGGCGGCCAACGACGTCGGCACGAAGCTCGCGCGTGAGTTCGGCACGAACAAGCTTCCGGAGACGTTCGTGATCGACCGGCTCGGGCGGATCGTGGCGATCGCGCGCGGCCAGGTCGACGACACCTTCCTGCGGCGCGCGGTCGCGGAGGCGACACGATGAGATCGCTCGCGGTCGTAGTCACGAGCTGCCTACTGCTTGCCTCGGCGGCCGTACCGGCAGCGGCGGTGACGGCGCAGGAGATCGAGCGCGACGTGATGTGCGTGACGTGCGGCGTCCCGCTCCAGGTCGCCGAGTCGCCGGCCGCGGACGCTCAGCGACGCGAGATCAACAGGCTTGTGGACGCCGGGTTGACGAAGGAGCAGATCGAGGACAGGCTCGTCGCGATCTACGGCGAGCGTGTGCTGGCCGTCCCTCGCGACACCGGCCTCTCGTTGACGGCGATCGCGCTGCCGGCGGGGCTGGTCGCGGCGACCGCGATAGTGCTGATACTCGCCGCCAGGCGCTGGCGCAGCGGCGCCGGCGCCGCCGACGACGCCGCGAGCGAGGCTCCCGAGACGGACCTCGACGATGCGGCGGCCGCGCGCGTCGCCGCCGACCTGGCGCGGTACGAGCGATGACGCTGCTCGCCGCCACCGGCGTCGACACGACCGTCTTCGCCGCGTTCGCCGTCGGGCTGGTCTCCTTCCTGTCGCCCTGTGTGCTGCCGCTCGTGCCCGGCTACCTGTCCGCGGTCTCGGGCGTCAGCGTCGACGAGCTCGGCGAGCGCGAGGCCGGGGAGCGAAGCCGCGTCCTCGGCCCGGCGATCCTGTTCTGCCTCTCGTTCACAGTCGTCTTCGTCGCGCTCGGCATGTCGGCGACCGGGATCGGCTCGGCGCTCCGCGACCATCAGGAGACGCTCAACACGATCGCCGGCTGGCTGATCGTCTGCCTCGGCACCTTCATGATCGCGACCCTGTTCGTCGTCAGGCTCGGCCGCGACATCCGGCCGGCAGCGCTGATCAAGCGAGCCGGAACCGGCGGGCCGGTGGTCGCCGGGCTCGCGTTCGCGATCGCATGGACGCCGTGCGTCGGGCCGACGCTCGGCGCGATTCTCGCCGCGGCGTCGACGTCCGACACCGTCGGCAAGGGTGGCGTCCTGCTCGCGTTCTACGCCGCCGGGCTCGCCGTCCCGTTCCTCCTGACCGCGGTCGCCTTCGATCGCGCGACCCGCGCCTTCGCGGTGCTGCGCCGCCACCACGTTGCGATAACGGTGGTCTCGGGACTGATCCTGATCGTGATGGGCATCCTGATCCTGACCGGCGAGCTGACCCGGCTCAACAGCGACGCCCAGGAGCTGCTCGACAACCTCGGCCTCGACTTCCTCTACCGCCTGTAGGAAGCCGCTGCGCTTCGCATCTCGCGACGACCCCTACGGAGTTACATGCTCGTGGGCGCGGAGACCCCGAGCAGCCACAGCGCGGTCGCCAGCGTCCGCTGGGTCGCGACCGAGAGCCGGATCCGTGCGGATTCGAGCGCGGGCGGCTCGGCGCCGACCACGAGGCAGTCGCGGTAGAACGCCGAGAAGGCCTGCGCGAGCGTCAGCGCGTACGAGGCGATCCGGTGCGGCGCGCGGCGCTCCGCGGCCTCGGCGATCTCGGCCGGGAACTCCAGCAGCAGGCCGATCAGGCGGCGCTCGGCCGGCTCGAGTGCCGGAAGCCCAACGTCACCGTCCGACGACTCGAGCGCCTCGGCGACACGGGCCTCACCGGCCTTGTCGAGCATCCGCGCGATGCGGGCGTGGGCGTACTGCACGTAGTAGACCGGGTTCTCCGCGCTCTCCGAGCTCGCGAGCGCGAGATCGACCTCGATCGTCGTGTCGTGGCTGCGGTTGAGCAGGTACCAGCGCGAGGCGTCGACGCCGATCTCCTCGATCAGCTCATCGAGGGTGACGAACTCGCCCGCCCGCTTGCTCATCGAGACCTTCTCGCCGCCGCGGACGAGATGGACGAACTGCATGATCAGAAGCTCGAGCGTCTCCGGCTGGCCGCCGAGCGCCTGATAGGCCGCCTTCATCCGGCCGATGTAGCCGTGGTGGTCGGCGCCGAGGACGTAGATCATCCGGCCGAAACTGCGCTCGCGCTTGTGCTGGGCGTATGCGATGTCCGACGCGAAGTACGTGTGCTCACCGGTCGACCGTTCGAGCACACGGTCCTTGTCGTCGCCGAAGTCGGTCGTGCGCAGCCAGAGCGCGCCATCGGTCCGGTAGGTGTGGCCGTGCTGCTCGAGAACCTCGAAGCCGTGCTCGACGCCGGAGAGCTCTTTGCCCGGCCGTGTCTCGTGCAGGGAGCGTTCGCTGAACCAGACATCGAACTCGACGCCGAAGGCGTGCAGCGACGCGGCGATCCGCTCACGCATCAGCTCGATCGCCTCGGGAGCGATCTCGGCGACCGGCCTGCTCGCAGCATCGGGCACCTGGAGGGCGATCGCCGCGACGTAGTCGCCGGGGTAGCCGTCCTCGGGAACCTCCTCACCGCGCGCCCGCGCCTGGACCGACTCGGCGAACTTGAGCGCCTGCGTGCCGAAGTCGTTGACGTAGTACTCGCGCGTGACGGTGTGCCCGGCGAAGGACAGGGTCCGCGCCAGCGAGTCGCCGAACGCGGCGTTTCGCGCATGTCCCATGTGGACCGGGCCGGTCGGATTGGCGCTGACGAACTCGACGTTCACGTTCTCCGGCGCCAGTGCCACCTCGGCTCCGTAGCGTTCGCCGGCGGCGACGATCTGGTCCAAGGACTCGAGATACCAATCGTCGGACAGCGTCAGGTTGAGGAAACCGGGGCCTGCGACGTCAACCGCGGTGAGTGCATCGCCGAGGCTCTGCTGAAGCGCTCCGGCGAGGTCCCCGGCGACGTCGCGCGGGGGGCGGCGGAGTCCTCCGGCGAGCAACATCGCCGCGTTCGTGGCGTAGTCACCGTGGTCGGGGTTCTTCGGCCGCTCGAGCGTGGGCGCCGACGACGGGTCGGCATCCGAGATGACTGAGGCGGCCTCGCGGACGGAGTCCCGAAGCCGGTCGAGCGGATGGTCCATGGCGGGATCGTAGGACGCGCGGACCTCGGGTTAGGCTGATGCAGGTGAAGATCGTCGTCCTGGCAGTCGGCCGGCTGCGCCCGCCCTTCGCCGATGACGTCGCGCACTACCGCAAGCTGCTCGGGGGCAAGGCCAAGATCGAGCTGATCGAGGTCCGCACCGACGACCAGGCGGCAGCGAGGATCCCCGACCGCGTCTATGTCTCGCTGCTCGATGCTGTCGGCGAGAGCTACGACTCCGAAGGGTTCAGCCGCTTCATCGAAGACCGGCAGATGGCGGGCGTCGACCTCTGGTTCGTGCTCGGCGGGGCCTTCGGTGGCCTCGAGCTGCCGCGGGTCGACCACCGGCTGTCGCTCGGCGCGATGACGCTGCCACACCAGCTGGCCCGGGTCGTGCTGCTCGAGCAGCTGTTCCGGGCGCACAAGATCCTCGCCGGCGAGCCTTACCACTACTGAGTCCGAGCAAGCGATCGCCCGCTGCCTGTGCCGCCCGGCACTAGCCTGATCCACCGCCGCCGCAGGCGGCGTCCCATCACCATGCGCGTCGCCGTCATATCGGACATCCACGGCAACCTGCCGGCCCTCGAATCGGTCCTCGACGAGATCGAGGGCGAGGACCTGCAGCACGTCTGGTGCCTGGGCGACACCGTCGGCTACGGCGCGGATCCCAACGACTGCTGCCGCCTGGTCCGCGACACCACCGACGTGGTCCTCGCCGGCAACCACGACCTCGCGGTCTGCGGCACGTTGCCGACCGACGACTTCTCGCGCGGCGCCGCGATCGCCGCCGAATGGACTCGCGAGGTGCTCGAGGACGGGCACCGGCGCTGGCTGTCGGGCCGGCCCGCCGCCGGCGCGATCGCCGACGTCGGCCTGTACCACGGGAGTCCGCGCAATCCGATCTGGGAGTACGTCCTCAGCGCGCTGCTCGCCGAGCTCTGCTTCGACGCGACCGAGCAGCGGATCAACCTGATCGGCCACTCGCACGTCGCGCTCGGGTTCGAGCGCCAGGAGGGTGAGAACGCGACCGGTGAGCGCCGCCGGGCCGGCGACGCCGCCGACATCTCGTCAGGAGAGTGGCTTCTGAACCCGGGCAGCGTCGGCCAGCCACGCGACGGAGACCCGCGCGCGGCGTGGCTGCTGCTCGACCTCGACCTGCAAAGGGCTGAGTGGCGGCGCACCGAATACGACATCGGGCGCGCCCAGCAGGCAATCCGTGCGGCGCGCCTGCCAGACTCGCTGGCGGAACGGTTGCACTACGGCCAATGACGACCTCAACCCGCATCCTCGGCAGCACGCAGGCTCTCGTGCTCTCGGTGCTCGTCCTCGCCGGATGCGGTGGCCGCAGCGGCCTCCTGCCAAGCGAAGACGCAAACGCGCTGCTCGGTGACGTTCAGCGCATCGAGCAACTGCTCGCGGCCGGGACCTGCGGCGAGATCCCAGCTGCGATCGCCGACGCACAGGAGCGAGCGGGCGCGCTGCCGACGTCGGTCGACCGCCGCCTTCGCTCACGGATCGAGGAGGGCCTTGCCCGGCTCCAGACGCAGGCGCCGCGCGACTGCTTGACCGGCACGACGACGGTGACCACCAACACGACGACCACTGCCACCACGGCTACGACGACGACCACCGAGACCGCAACCACGCCGACCGAGCCGCAGCCGACAACTCCGCAGCCGACGACGCCGCAGCCGACGACCCCGACGACGCCGCAGCCGACGACGCCGACGACGCCGCAGCCGACGACGCCGACGACCCCGCCACCGTCCGGTGGCACCTCACCGGGCTCGGGCGGCACCGGCGGCGCGACCCCGAACACCGGAGGGGCATCGCCGTGACCGACGTCGTGATCGCCGACCGCTACGAGCTCGGCGACCGCCTCGGGCTGGGCGGGATGTCAACCGTCCGGGCCGCGTACGACCGCAGGCTCGAGCGCGACGTCGCGATCAAGCTGCTCGCCGACCATCTCGCCGGCGACGAGCAGTTCGTGGCCCGCTTCAAGCGCGAGGCGCTCGCCGCCGCTCGGCTCGTCCATCCGAACATCGTTCAGGTGTTCGACTTCGGCTACGACCGCGAAACCCGCCACCACTACATCGTGATGGAGCGGATCAACGGGCCTTCAGGGGCGATGGTCCTCAAGCAGCGCGGGCATCTGCCACCGGACGAGGCGGTCCACTGGATCGAGCAGGCCTGCCGTGGGCTGGAGCACGCCCACCAGCACGGCGTCGTCCACCGTGACGTCAAGCCTGGGAACCTGCTTCAGAGCAGCGGCGACGGAACGGTCAAGCTCGCCGACTTCGGGATCGCGAAGGCCGGCAGCGAGGCATCCGGGCTGACGACGGCCGGGTCGGTGCTCGGAACCGCGTCGTACCTCGCGCCCGAGCAGGCATCGGGCGCCGAGGCCGGCCCTCAGTCCGACCTCTACGGACTCGGGGTAGTCGCCTACCAGTTCCTGGCCGGACGACTGCCTTACGAAGCGAGCTCCCTGACCGAGCTGGTCGCGCTCCAGCAGCGCGAGATGCCGCCGGCGCTCCACGAGGTCGACCCCGCGATCCCGGAGACGCTCGCGGGCGCCGTCGACCGGGCGCTCGAGCTTGACCCGCGTGATCGCTTCATGAGCGCCGGCGAGATGCGCAGCGCGATCGTCGACGGACTGCGGGGCGTCGGCTCCGCGCCGACCGCTGCGACGCGGGTCGCCGGTGCTGTGACCGCCGCCACGACCGTCCAGCCCGCGGCGGTCAAGCAGCGCGAGCCACGGCGGCCCAAGCCGGCGCCTTCACCTGCGCCGTCGCCCGTGGCCGCCGAGACCGCCAAGCCGCCTGAACGACGGCGCGGCCGGACCGCCCCCGCGATGCTCACGCTCGCGCTGCTGATCGCGATTGCTGCCGTCGCCTTCCTGATCAGCCGACAGGGCGCCGCACCTCAGCTCCAGGACGTGAACCGCGACACCGCCCAGCAGACGATCGATGCGATCAAGCAGATGATCGAGGACAACGTCCGCTGAGCGGAGTGCCCTCGCGCCGCTCGGTCTAGGGCAGCGCGCCGGCGCGGAGCGCCGCCGCCTCCGCCGCCAGCTCTCCCGCGGCGATCGCGGTCCGCAGGCGGTGCATCAGCCGCGCGATGAACGCGAGGTTGTGGGTCACGAGCAGGCGTAGGCCGGTCAGCTCGCGGGCCTTCAGCAGGTAGTGGAGATAGGCCCGCGTCAGTCCGAGCTCACAGGCCGGGCAGGCGCAGCCCTCGCAGATCGGCCCCTGGTCATCACGGAACCGCGCTCCCGTGAGGTCGACGCGCCAGCGCGTTTCGGGCTCCGGCACGAGCGCGACGCCGTGGCGGCCGAGCCTGGTCGGCATCGCGCAATCGAAGGTGTCGATCCCGAGCTCGACGCCGCGGATCAAATCGTCGATGTCACCGATCCCGAGCAGGTGCCGCGGCTTGTGCCCGGGTAGCACCGCGGTCGTCCAGTCGACCACCTCGTACATCTGCGCCTTGTCGGCGCCGAGCGAGCCGCCGACCGCAACACCGTCGGCGCGCGACGCGGCAACGACCTCGGCCGATTCGACGCGCAAGTCCTCGTGAACACCGCCCTGCACGATCCCGTAGACGAGCTGCGACGCCGGCCCGCCCGCCCCGTGCTCGTCGTGCCAGCTGAGGCAGCGCTCGAGCCAGCGGTGCGTGCGCTCGGTCGAGCGTGCCGTGTAGTCGCGGCTGACGTTGAACGGCGTGCACTCGTCGAAGACGAGCGCGATGTCCGAGCCGAGCGCAGCTTGGATCTCCATCGCGATCTCCGGCGATAGAAACTTCGTCGAGCCGTCGACGTGGCTGCGGAAGCTGACGCCCTCCTCGGTGATGCCGAGCGTCTTGCCGTGGCGCTGTCCGCCGTGCGAAGCCCGGCCCTTGATCTCGTCGGCGACGGTGCCGTGTCCCATCGAGAAGACCTGAAAGCCGCCGGAGTCGGTGATGATCGGGCGCTCCCAGCCCATGAAGCGGTGGAGGCCGCCGCCGCCGGCGATCAGCTCGTGGCCCGGGTCGATGAAGAGGTGGTAGGTGTTTCCGAGCACCATGTCGTAGCCGAGCGCGGCGACCTCTGCGGGGAGCAGCCCGCGAACGGTCGCCTTCGTCGCGAGCGGGACGAAGGCTGGGGTCCGCACGCTGCCGTGGATGAGGTTGAGCGTGCCGGTCCGTGCCCTCGACCCCGGGTCGGTCGCGACGATGTCGAGGGCGTTCGCCGCGACGGTCATGTGGCGCAGCCGCAGCCGCCGAGCCCTTCGCCCGCCGCACGCTCGAGCGCCGTGCTGATCACGCTGCGCTCCTCCGCCGAGATGTGCGCCAGCAGCAGCTCGTCAACCGCCTGGCGATAGGTCACACGGGCTTCCGCGATCCGCACCGAACCTGCCTCGGTGAGACAGGCGAAGGCGCCGCGGGCATCGTCGCAGCAGCGATCACGGCTCAGGAGCCCACCGGCCTCGAGCCGGTCGGCGAGTCGGGTCAGGCCGCTGCGGCTGAGCCCGGCCGCCTCGGCGAGGTCGCTCATCCGCATCCGCCCGCCCTGTTCCTCGAGGCAGATCAGCGCCTGCAGCGAGCTGAGCGGGAGGCCGTGCTCACGCTCGAGCCGATGGTCGAGCTCGCGGCCGAGACAGATCGTCAGGCGGAAGATCGACCGCCAGACCTGAAGATCGGGGTCGCCCGAGGCAAGCGACGACGTCGTCTGGAGCTGACCGGGAATCACCAGATGGTTGCACACGCAACCGCCTTCCGCCACCCCTGCAAGCAGGATGCTGAACGGCGGGAAGTGACCGGGCAGCCGGTCACTTTCCGCTGTTCAGCTGGGGGACCGGTGAAGCGCCTGGACTGTCTGGTCCCAGAGCGCCGAGAGCTGGGTCGCGGCGACCTCTCCCCCGGCCTCGACCCGTCCGGCGAGATCGGCGAGCGCGTCGGCGCCGATCGCGAGTGCGCCGCCCTTGACGCGGTGTGCGATCCGCGCGGCCTCGGAAGTCGCTCCGGAGCCGATCGCCGTGCCGAGATCGCTGACCATCGCCTGAGTCGTCTCCACGAACGTGCCGATCAGCGATCGCACGTCATCGGCGGACAGCTCGTCCTCGAGTGCTCGCAACCGGGAAAAGTCGACGAGCGGTGGCGTCATCAGGGGATCAGGCTGCGGCCGGTCATCTCAGGAGGCTGCTCGAACCCGAGCAGCTCCAGAAGCGTAGGCGCCACGTCGGCCAGCACACCGCCTTCTCGCAGGAGGCCGAGCGTCTCGTCGGTGATCACGGCCGGCACCGGGTTGAGCGAGTGGGCCGTGTTCGGCGACCCGTCCGGCTCGAGCATCTCGTCGGCGTTGCCGTGGTCGGCGGTCACGAGCAGCACGCCGCCCGACTCCTGCACGCAGGAGACGACGTCGGCGAGGCATGCATCGACCGCCTCGACGGCCTCGACGGCCGCGGGGATGACGCCGGTGTGCCCGACCATGTCCGCGTTCGCGAAGTTGATGATCCCGAAGGCAGGCTTGTCCTCGTGCCAGCCGGCGACGAATGCATCGGCGGCCTCGCGCGCGCTCATCTGCGGCTTCTTGTCGTAGGTCGGCACGTCGCGCGGCGATGGGACGACCCGGCGATCCTCGCCGGTCTCCGGATCCTCCTCACCGCCGGCGAAGAAGTAGGTGACGTGCGGGTACTTCTCGGTCTCGGCGACGTGCAGCTGCGGCAGCCCGCGCTCGGCGACCACGCGCGTCATCGTCGTCAGCGGGCGCGCGGGCGGGAACGCGACCGGCCAGTCCCAGTGCTCGTCGTACTCGGTCAGGCAGGTGTAGCGGGCGACGCGCGGAGCGATCTCGGCGGTGATCTGGCGCATCCGGTCGGGCCTGAAGTTGAACGCGATCACCGAGTCCTGCGGGCGGATCAGCGACTCGCGGTCGCCGACCGTCGTCGGCACGATGAACTCGTCCCCGCGCGGGTCGCGTGCGTAGGCGGCGGTCGCGGCCTCGACCGCGGTGACCGCGTGGAACTCACCCCGGCCCTCGGTCAACAGCGCGACGGCCGCCGCGGTGCGCTCGGCGCGCTTGTCGCGATCCATCGCCAGGTAGCGCCCGATCACCGAGCCGATCCGCGCGCCCGTCTCATCGCAGACCGCTTGGAGCTGAGCCAGATAGCGCTCGGCGCCGGTCGGCGAGGTGTCGCGACCGTCGGTGAACGCGTGGACGACGACTTCTGCGCCGGGCGCCTCTGTGGCGATCGTCCGCAGCAGCTCGTGCAGGTGGTCTTGGCTCGAGTGGACGCCGCCGTCGGAAACGAGGCCGATCAGATGGATGCGTTCGAACCCCTCGATCGCCGCCCGCAGCACCTCGTTCTCGCCGAGCGCACCGGTCGCGACAGCCTCGTCGATCCGCGTCAGGTCCTGCTTGACCACCGCTCCGGCGCCAAGGTTGAGGTGGCCGACCTCGCTGTTGCCCATCTGCCCCTCGGGCAGCCCGACGGCGCCGCCGCAGGTCGTCAGCGTCGTGTTCGGGTAACGGGCGAGCAGCCCGTCCATCGTCGGCGTGTTCGCCTGCTCGATCGCGTTGCCCGGCCCCGGAGGCGCGATCCCCCAGCCATCAAGGATCACGAGCGCTGCTGAGGGCCAGGGGCTAGACATCGGCACAGTTTCCCAGAGCTGCGAGTTCGCGAAGCGAACTCGCGACGTCAAGCGTCAACGCGAAGCGTTGACGATTGACGCAAAGTCATTCGGATCGAGCGCCGCCCCGCCGATCAGGCCGCCGTCGCAGTCCGGCAGCGCGAGCAGCTCGGCGGCGTTGTCGGGCTTCATCGAGCCGCCGTACTGGATCCGCAGCGCGTCGGCCTGTCCGGCGTCGCGGCCGGCGACAAGCGAGCGGATAAAGGCGAGCGACTCCTGCGCCTGCTCGGGCGTCGCGACCTTGCCGGTGCCGATCGCCCAGACCGGCTCGTAGGCGATCACGACGTCGGCGAGCCGGTCGTCGGCGATGCGGGCGAGCCCCTCGGTGACCTGTACACGCAGGCGCTCCTCGGTCTCCCCCGCTTCGCGCTCGGTCTCGGTCTCGCCGACGCAGAGGATCGGCACGAGTCCGGCCTCCAGCGCGACCGGCACCTTCGCCTTCAGCGCCTCGTCGGTCTCGCCGAAGTAGGCACGGCGCTCGGAGTGCCCGAGCACGACACCGGCGACCTCGAGCTCGGTCAGCATCGGCGCCGACACCTCGCCGGTGTACGCGCCGGACGCCGCCTCGTGCATGTTCTGCGCGTAGACGGCGACCGCCGAGCCGCGGGCCGAGTTGACCATCGCGTCGAGCGCGGTGAACGGCACGCAGATCGCGACGTCGCAGTGGTCGACGTCACCGACCCGGGGCAGCAGCCCCGCGATCCGTTCCTCCGCCTCGGCAACCGTGCCGTTCATCTTCCAGTTGCCAGCAATAAACGGCTTACGCATCAATCTGCCTTTCAGCTCTCAAGCGACGGTGGGGTGTTGTCGTCTCTTCCTGGCCCGTGCGTCCGCGGCGACCGGCAACAAGGCGGACTCCGCATCCCGACGGGATGGAGGGATGCGCCGCCGGTGGCCGGTCGCCGCGGACGCCGAAGCAACCGCTCACGCCGACAACACCTCCACACCCGGAAGCGTCTTCCCTTCAATAAGTTCCAGCGACGCGCCGCCGCCGGTCGACAGATGGGTGACCTGGTCGCCGAGGCCGAACTGCTGCAGCGCCGCGGCGCTGTCGCCGCCACCGACGACGGTCGTTCCTTGGCACGCGGCGACCGCCTCGGCGACCGAACGCGTGCCGGCCGAGAACGGCGCCAGCTCGAACGCGCCCATCGGCCCGTTCCAGAACACCGACCCGGCCGACGAGATCAGGTCGGAGTAGTGCGCGGCCGTCCGCGGCCCGACGTCGAGGCCCATCAGGCCCTCCGGCGTGTCGATGCCGTCGACCGCCGTCACCGGCGTGTCGGCCGAGAACGACTCGCCGCAGACGAGATCGACCGGCAGCTCGAGCTTGCTCGCATGCGGGCCGGCGAGCACGCGCCGCGCAGGCTCCAGCCCCTCCTCCTCGCAGAGCGACGCCCCAACCTCGTGACCCTGGGCCTTGAAGAACGGGAAGCACATCGCCCCGCCGATCAGCACGTGGTCGGCACGTTCGAGGAACGCGTCGAGCACACCGATCTTGTCGGTCACCTTCGCGCCGCCGACGATCGCGACCATCGGCCGCGGCGGCGCCTCGAGGATGCTCGTCAGCGTCTCGACCTCGCGCTGCAGCAGCAGGCCGGCCGCCGACGGCAGCAGCTTCGCGATCGCGTGGTTCGAGGAGTGCGCGCGGTGCGCAGCGCCGAACGCGTCATCGACGTAGGCGTCGGCGAGCGCCGCGTAGCGCGCGGCCAGCGCCTCGTCGTCCTTCGTCTCGCCCTCGTTGAAGCGAACGTTCTCGAGCATCACGACATCACCGTCGGGAACGTTGTCGAGATCGGCGGCGAGCGCCACGTCCGTCCCGAGCAGCTCGCCGAGCCGGGCGGCGACCGGCGCCAGCGACAGCGCCGGGTCAACGCCCTTCGGGCGGCCGAGATGGGCGGCGATCACGAGCCGAGCGCCGGCACCGCGCAGCTCGCGCAGCGTCGGAAGGGCAGCCTGGATACGGGTCTCGTCAGCGATCGACCGGTCGTCCCGCAGTGGAACGTTCACGTCGACGCGGACGAAAACCCGCTTGCCGCTCAGGTCGCCGAGGTCGGCGAGCGTCCTCACAGGACCATCTGGACGAGGTCGACGAGGCGGTTCGAGTAGCCCCACTCGTTGTCGTACCAGGAGATGACCTTGACGAGCGTGCCGTCGATGACGGTCGTCAGCTGCGCGTCGAAGATCGAGCTGTGCGGGTCGGTGACGATGTCCGAGGAGACGATCGGGTCCTCGGTGTACTTGAGGATGCCCTTCATCGGGCCGTCGGCGGCGGCCTTGACCGCGGCGTTCAGCTCCTCCTTACTCGTCTCCTTCTTGGCGACGAAGGTCAGGTCGACGACCGAGCCGGTCGGCACGGGGGCCCGGACGGCCATACCCGACAGCTTGCCGTTCAGCTCCGGCAGGACGAGGCCGACGGCCTTCGCGGCACCGGTCGACGCCGGCACGAGGTTGGTCGCAGCCGAGCGGGCGCGGCGCAGGTCCGAGTGCGGCGCGTCGAGCAGGCGCTGGTCGCCGGTGTACGCGTGGATCGTCGTCATCAGCCCGTGCTCGATGCCGACCGCGTCGTTGAGCGCCTTAGCGAACGGCGCGAGGCAGTTCGTAGTGCAGGACGCGTTCGAGATGACGTGGTGCTGGTCCTTGTCGTACTTGTCGAAGTTGACGCCGAGCACGAGCGTGATGTCCTCGCCGGAAGCCGGCGCGGAGATGATGACCTTCTTGGCGCCGCCGGCGAGGTGCTTGGCGGCATCGTCGCGCTTGGTGAAGAAGCCGGTCGACTCGACGACGACGTCGACGCCGAGGTCGCCCCACGGGAGCGCGCCCGGGTCCTTCTCCTCGAAGACCTTGATGAACGTGTCGCCGACCTGGATGCCCTCGTCGCTGGAGCTGACGTCCTGGTCGAGCACGCCGAGGATCGAGTCGTACTTGAGCAGGTGGGCGAGCGTCGCGTTGCTCGTCAGGTCGTTGACGGCGACGAACTCGATGTCTGCGCCGGACTTGAGGGCGGCGCGGAAGAAGTTGCGTCCGATGCGGCCAAAGCCGTTGATTCCAACGCGTACGGGCATGTCAGGTGCTTCCTTCGTGTCTTGTTCGGGGACACCCTGGACCCTACCGGCCCCGCTTCTGACGGGCGTCGCCGGCGAACACTCGTCCAGGGACCGTTTCCCTTCGGCGGCCCCGATCTGCAAAATGCCTGACCATGCTCGCGCGGTTCTGCACAGTCCTCGCTGCGGCCGCGCTGCTGGCAGCGACGGCCTCGCCCGCGTCGGCGACAGGCGTCTCGTTCGTGAACGGGGCGCTGACGATCACTGGCGACGACGCCGACTCCTACATCTACGAGACCTCGTTCGACGACCCGTTCGAGGTCGAGTTCGACGCATCGACGCCGGTCTTCACCGCCGACAAAGGAACGCTCGAAGCCGGAGCGGGCTGTGAGCAGATCGCGACCGCCAGCGTGGCCTGCCCGGGGCTGGCATCGGGAACGCGGGCGACGATCACGCTCGGCGGTGGCAACGACTTCTTCGCCTGGAACCAGACCGGCGCTGCGATGACGATCGACGCCGGTGACGGCAACGACGAGGTCCTCGCCGGTCGCGGAGCCGACGTGATCAGCGGCGGCCGCGGCAACGACGTGATCATCGGCTACGGCGGCAACGACAGGATCGACGGCGGCCCGGGCAAGGACAACCTCAGCGGGTCCAATGGCGCCGACCGCATCATCGGCGGGCCGGGCCGCGACACGCTGACCGGCGACGGCGCCGAGGAGGCGTCGGTCACGAACCGGCCGGTCGCCGACCGGATCGAGGCGCGCGACCGCGAGCGCGACACGATCACCTGCGAAGGCGGTAGGGACAAGCTGCTCGTCGACACCCGCGATGTGATCAGCGGATGCAGCGGCTCGGGCGGAGGCTCGGCCACCGGCGCGGCATCGGCGACGGCGACCGCAGGCAGCCTGACGCTGACCGTCACACGCGGCCGCCTGCCCTCGATCGGCTCCGTGCGGCGCGGGAAGGCGATCCCGGTCAAGATCGCGGTCTCGGGCCCGTGCACGGCCGTCGCGCGGCTGACGGTCACCGGGTCCGAGGCTCGCCGCCTGCGCGTCCGCGGGTCGAGGACGGTTGCTCGATCCGCCCGCGTCGTGCGCCCGGGGCGCCCGGTCCAGATGTCGCTCAGGCCGCAGTCCAGGTTCCGCCGCGGACTCACGGGCAAGCGCTCTGCGACGGTCTCGATCGCCGTCACCTGCAACCCAGGGACCGGCCGGATCCCTGCGGTCAGGCTGACGGCGAAACTGGTCCGCTGATTCGGTCCCGCGAGACTCCGTTTTCCGCAATACTGGTCCTGTGTCGGTCCGGGAACGTCTCGCCCTGCTGTTCGTGCTGCTCGCAGCGTTGGCTATGCCCGCCGCGGCATCCGCCGACGTGACCGTCTCGTTGAGCGCGAACGTGCTGCGGATCCAGGGCGACGACGAGGCGAACATGATCTTCGAGACCTCCTACGACGACACGACGCCGTGGTTCACGACCCCCGCGGGCACCACGCTCGTCGCCGGGCCCGGCTGCCGCCAGCTCGAGTCGGCAGGCGTCGAGTGCGCCGGAGTCGGGGCGGCGACGCGCGCACAGATCGATCTCGGCGCCGGCGATGACCTCTTCCTTTGGAACAACACGACCGTCCCGATGACGATCGCCGGCGGCGACGGCGACGACGATCTCTCCGGCAGCCAGGGGCGCGACCGGATCGACGGCGGCGCCGGCAACGACAGCCTCGTCGGCTTCGGCGGCGACGACACGATCGACGGCGGCGACGGCA
The DNA here is from genome assembly GCA_037045385.1 of Baekduia sp. Lineage (GTDB taxonomy): Bacteria > Actinomycetota > Thermoleophilia > Solirubrobacterales > Solirubrobacteraceae > Baekduia. The sequence goes on from JBAOHN010000003.1 coordinate 57,453, forward strand.
ACGACGAGATCGACGGGTCGAGCGGCGACGACAAGATCGACGGCGGTCGCGGTGTCGACCAGCTCAACGGCGACGGCGAGGGCGACGGCGAGTACGCCGCCAAACGCTTCGGTGACGACACGATCGTCAGCAGCGACGGCGTACGCGACATCGTCGAGTGCGAGAACGGCATCGACGCGGTCACGGCGGACACGCTCGACGCGGTGTCACCGACCTGCGAGTCGGTGACCTACTCGACCCAGACGGCATCGGCGGGGTCGGGATCGCAGGGCGGTTCCGGCTCGGGCTCCGGATCGAGCGGTGCGCTGCCGTTCTCGTTCGCGGTCAAGGCGACGCTCCCGCGGCTCGGACGGTTCCGGACCGGGACGCCGATCCGGCTCCGGATTACGAGCACGAAGGCGTGCAGCGCGGCCGTGTCGCTCAGCGTCTCCAATGCCGCCGCCAAGCGCATCCGCTTCACCGGCAAGCGCACGCTGAGAACGATCAAGAACAGCCCCGTGCCCGCCAATACGGCTTCGACGCTGACGCTGAGCGCGCCCCGCAGTTACCGCTCGAAGCTACGCGGCCGGAAGTCGGCGGCGATGACAGTGTCCGTGACGTGCAGGCCGGCGTTCGACCCGGCGTCGACGCTGAGCCTGCCGCTGACCGTCAAGCGTTAGTGCTGGCGCTCCGCTTCTCCCAGGTCGACGTCTTCGGGGCATCGCCGTTCGGGGGCAACCCCGTCGCCGTCGTCCACGAGGCCGACCGTCTCAGCACCGGCGAGATGGCCGCCATCGCCCGCTGGACGAACCTCTCGGAGACGACGTTCCTGCTCGCCCCCGAGCACGAGGAGGCCGACTACCGCGTCCGCATCTTCACACCGGCGGGAGAGCTGCCGTTCGCCGGCCACCCGACGCTCGGCAGCGCGCACGCCTGGCTCGACTCCGGCGGCCGCCCGAACGACCCGGAAGTCCTGGTGCAGGAATGCCCGGCGGGCCTGATCCCGGTCCGCCGGGCCGACGCCGACCGGCTCGCGTTCGCGGCGCCGCCGCTGCTGCGGACCGGCCCGGTCGATGCGGCGACGCTGACCCGCGCCGTTCACGCGATCGGAGCCGCGCACGACCTCGTCGCCGGCAGCCGCTGGGCCGACAACGGCCCCGGCTGGCTCGTGCTCGAGATCACCACCCCAGAGGCGCTCGCCGCGCTGACGCCGCACCCCGACCGGCTCGAGGAGCTGGCGATCGGCACGTTCGCCCTCACCCCTGGTACCCCGCACCTCTACGAGGTCCGTGCGTTCATGGACGGCATCGTCGGCTGCGAGGACCCGGTCACCGGCAGCCTCAACGCCGGGATCGCGCAGGAGCTGCGCCGCGAGGGCCGCGTGCCGGAGCGCTACACGGTCCGCCAGGGAACCGCGCTCGGCCGCGACGGCATCGTGTCGATCGAGGACGACGGGCGCGCGATCTGGGTCGGCGGCGCGACGACGACGCTCGTCAGCGGCTCGCTCACAACACGCTGAGCAGCGGCGGCGCGACCTGCTTCTTGCGGCTCATGACGCCGGGCAGGTCGACGACGCCGTCGACCGGGCGTGAGCCGAACGCGCGCTCTGCCGCGTACTCGTCGCCGGCGACGACCAGATGCGTGTGCTTGCTGAGGATGTCGGTGACCATCAGCGCGCTGAGCACATGCCCCTCCCGCCGGCGCCCGGCCTCGAGCGCTTCGCGCAGCTCCGGCAGCCGCCCTGCGAGCGTGTCGCCGACCGTCTCGACCTGCGCGATCGACAGCGAGCCCGCACTGACCTCGTACTCCTTGTTGTCACGGGCGACGAGCGTCTCGGGCTCGGCGCCGGCGACGTCGGAGCCGGACTCGAACATCTCACGCCCGTACGCCTCGTGGTCGACGCCGACGAGCTGCTCGAGGTAGTCGATCGCGACCTGGTCGCGGTCGGTCGTCGTCGGCGAGTTGAGGATCACCGTGTCGGACAAGATTGCCGACAGCAGGACGGTCGCGGTGGCTGTCGTCGGCTCGATCTCGGCGGAGCGGAACCGCTCGGTGACGAGCGTCGCGGTCGACCCGACCGGGTCGAAGACCGCGCGTACCGGCACCTGCGTCTCGATCGAGCCGATGTGGTGGTGGTCGAGGATCTCGACGATGTGGGCCTCTTCGATCCCGTCGACCGACTGGGCCTGTTCGGCGTGATCGACGAGGATCACCTGCCGCGGCTCGGGGTCAACGAGGTCCGAGCGCGTGATCAGCCCGACCGGCATCCCCTTGTCGTTGACGACGACGGCCGAGCGGTAGTGGACGTCCTTGATCGCCTCGTTGACCTCCGACAGCAGGTCCTCGGTGCGGACGGTGAACGGCTGGCGGTCCATCAGCGAGTCGACAGGCGCCGCGAGCGTCGTCATGCGGCCGCAGATGTAGGAGTCGAGCGGGGAGCCGATCAGCGCGACCCCGGCCTGCTCGGCCGCGTCGAGCGTCGCTTCGGTCGGGACGGTGCCGTTGCTGAGGACGAGCAGCGACACGCCGCGCTCGATCGCCTTGAGCTGGGCGTCCTGGCGGTCGCCGACGACGACGATGTCGCCGTCGTCCATCCCCGACTCCTCGCGGTCGGCGTTCATGGCGAAGACCCAGACGCGGCCCGCGACCGTCTGGCCGAGGCCGCGCAGGACCGATCCGCCGACGGCGGACGCGATCGATTCGATCTTCGTCGGCGTCTCGACCAGCGACGACGGGTTGCGCGACTCGCGGATGTAGCGGCGAGCGAGCTCGCGCTCGGTGACGACGCCCGCGAGCGAACGGTCGTGGGCGAGAATCGGGACGATGTCGAGGCGCTCGCTGGCCATCGTCAGGCCGACCTCGCGGACCGCCTCGTCGACCGATGCGGCATAGAACTGGCGCTGCATGACGTCGGCGACGCGCAGGCTGATGTGCTCGAGCAGCTGCGGCTCGGGCAGCGCCGCACGCTCGAGCACCCAACGCGTCTGCGGGTTGATCTCGCCGAGCCGGACCGGGATGTACGTCCGGCCCGGGTCCTGACGGCCGCAGAACTCGGCGTACGCGATCGCCGACGCGATCGAGTCGGTGTCGGGATTGCGGTGGCCGGTGACGTAGATCGGGCGCACGAGGCGGACATTCTGCCGCATAGGGCCGGTTATTGACCTGTGCGCAGACGGTGGAGCGTCGCGTAGAGGTCACGGGCGACCTTCCCAGGGAGGACCGCCTCGAGCTCCTCGCGGGACGCCACGAGCACCGCATCGGGTGATCCGAACCGTGTCAACAGCGCCCGTTTCCGCGCCGGTCCGATGCCGGGCAGGCCGTCGAGCACCGATCTCGTCATCGCCTTGTCGCGGCGTCCACGGTGGTGGGTGATCGCAAAGCGGTGGGCCTCGTCGCGGACACGCTGCAGCAGCTGCAGCGCCGGGTCGTCGGTCGCCAGCAGGATCGGGTCGGAGCGGCCCGGCAGGAAGACTTCCTCGATCCGCTTCGCGAGTGAGATCACGGCGACGCCTCGATCACGAAAGCCCTGGAGCGCCGCGATCCCCGCGCCGAGCTGGCCCTTGCCCCCATCGATGACGACGAGGTTGGGCAGCGCCGCAAACGAGGCATTGCGCTCGGGGTCGTGGGGCGAGCGCTCCTGCTGCTCCTGCCACTGGCGGTATCGGCGCGTCAGCACCTCGTTCATCGCGGCGAAGTCGTCGGGAACGCCCTCTTCGAGGCTGCGGATCGTGAAGCGGCGATAGTCGCTCTTCTTCGGCGCGCCGCCCTCGAAGACGACCATCGACGCGACCGTGTGCGTGCCCATCAGGTTCGAGATGTCGAAGCACTCGATCCGCACCGGAAGCGCGTCGAGCTGCAGCGCCTGTTGCAGCCCGTCGAGCGCGTCGACGCGCTGCTGGCGGCTGCGCTCGGCCTTGAGCTGATCGGTGTCGAGCGCGAGCCGGGCGTTGCGGAGCGCGAGGTCGTAGAGCCGCGCCTTGTCGCCGCGCTCGGCGATCCGCACCTCGACCTTGCTGCCGCGACGCTCGCTCAGCAGCGTCGCCATCGGCCCCGTGTCGCCGAGCGCCGGCGGCACGATCACCTGCGGCGCGATCACCGCCTGCTGCGCGTAGTACTGGGAGAGGAACTGGGCGACGACCTCCTGGTCGTCCTCGCCGGAGACGTTGTCGAGGTAGAACGACTGGCGATCCGACAGCACGCCGTCGCGGACCTGGAAGACCTGGGCGTTCGCGTTCTGGCCCTCGGCAGCGATCGCCACGACGTCGATCGTCCCGACGGAGTCGTTGGCGACGCGCTGGCGCTGCATCAGCTGCTGGATCGCATGCAGGCGGTTGCGTTCGAGCGCGGCCTGCTCGTACTCCTCGGCCTCGGCGGCGGCGAGCATCCGCTGCTCGATCGAGCGCTCGACCTCCTTGTAGCGGCCGGAGAGGAACGCGCGGACTCCCTCGATCGCCTCGGCGTAACCCTCGCGACTCGCGCCCCATTCCACGCAGGGCGCCCCGCAGCGCTTGATGTAGTAATCGAGGCACGGCGAGCCCGACCGGCGGCCGGGCTCGGCGCCGGTACAGGAGCGGTACTGGAAGACCTTGCCGAGCGTCTCGAGCGTCGAGCGTGTGCGTTTGGCCGACGAGTACGGACCGAAGTAGAGCCGGTTCTTGCGGTGCTTCTCGCGCGTGAAGTAGACGCGCGGGAACTCCTCGTCGATCGAGATCGCGATGTACGGATAGGACTTGTCGTCGCGCAGCCGGATGTTGAACCGCGGCTGGTACTCCTTGATGAAGCTGAGCTCGGTCAGCAGCGCCTCGGTCTCCGACGCGACGACGAGGAACTCGATCTCCTCGATCTCGTCGGTCATCGGCCGCTGGCCGCGGACGACCGGGTTCGAGAAGTGGCTCGCGACCCGCTTCTTGATCGAGATCGCCTTGCCGACGTAGATCACGCGGCCGTTGGCGTCGCGGAACAGGTAGACGCCCGGGCTGTCCGGGAGTCGCGCGCGAGCGGCCTTCAGCCGCTGTGCACGATCGTCGCCCGCCATCGCCTTCAGCCTAGGGACGTCGAGTGTGCGTTCGATGCCGCATGGCGGCATCGAACGCACACTCGACGTTGCTCAGGCTGCGAAGTCCTGGCGCTGCGTCACGTTGAGCTCGCCGCCCGCGACCGTCGTCCGGCTGCGGCCGGCGCGCTTGGCGTCGACGAGCGCCATGTCGGCCGCCTCGAGCAGCTCGGGCAGCTCGACGCCGTGCTGCGGAGCCGCGGAACAGCCGATCGAGACGTCGACCTTCGGGCCGCTGCTCGGCTCGAATGCCTCCTCGACCTGAGCGACGAGCACGTCGGCGGTCGCCGCGGCGGTCTCGAGGTCGCCCTGGATCAGAACCGCGAACGCGTCGCTGCCGAGCCGCCCCGCGTTGCCGAGCCTGCTCAGGATCGCAGCGAGCTCCTGCAAGACGAGATCGGCGACCGCCGATCCGAAGCGCTCGTTGATCTGGCGGAAGTTGTCGATGTCGACGAGCACGATCGCGCCCTGCGCCATCGCATGGACCTGGGCCCGCGCCGTCTGGAGCCAGTGACGGCGGTTGGCGAGGCCGGTCAGCTCGTCGACCTGCGTCAGCCGCTCGAGCTCGGCGACGCGCTCGGAGAGCCGACCGGCGGCTGTGCGCTGCTCGGCGTGGACGATCTTGTCGGCGAGCAGGTCGAGCACGTCGACCGAGAGGTCGACGCGGCCGAGCGCGACCTCGAGCAGCGAGTGGTCGGGCTCGTGGCCGTGCAGCATCGACGCAACGGAGTCGGCGATCTGCACGCAGGCGTCCTGCGGCGTCGGCACCGACATCCCGGTCGGGCCGCCGTGATGCCAGGCGATCAGCGAGACGATCTCCGGGTCCATCCCCCATGCGTCGGCGAGCAGCGCGCCGCACTGGGCGTGGTCGATGCCGAACGCGTCGCGCTCGGCGCAGGCCCGGTCGCTGCCGCTCGGGTGCTTGCCGGCGAGAAGATCACAAGCGTCCTCACCGAATGCCTCGGGCAGCACGAGCTTGCCGACGTCGTGCAGCAGGCCGGCGAGGTGCGCGACATCGCTCGGAATGCCGGCCTCTTCGGCCGTCGTTGCGGCGCCGGTCGCGACGGTGATCGCGTGCAGGTGGAGCTGCCCGAACGAGGCACGGCCGTTGCCCTTCGAGCGCTCGAGGAAACGGAACGTCGCGGCCTCCATCGCGAGCCGCCGCAGCGCGCGGCGACCGACGAGCATCACGGCCTGGCGAACGGTCTTCGCACGGACCGGGTTGGCGGCGGCGGCCGAGTTGCAGTAGCGCAGGAGGTTCGCGGCGAAGGTCGGGTCCTGCTCGAGCGCCTCGACGAGATCGGCGGCGGTCGTGTCGATGTCGTCGCAGAGCCCGAGGATCCGCATCACGGTCGCGTCGAGCACCGGGAACTCGGCGAGCTCGGCGATCGCTCCCGCGACCCGCTCGTGAGCTCGCGGGTCGATGCCGTCCTTCCAGGACGTGCAATCCGTTGCGCGTTCGGCCTCCATGGCACTCATTGGATCGGCCGCAGGCGGTGGCGCCTGCAACCGGCGGACGAATTGTCTAGACCGAAATGCTGCCGCGAAGGTGCGGTGTGCCCTTGCGAGCGTTGTGCACCGTGAAGGTGCGGCGGCCGTCGATCTCGGCGGTCGCGAACCCGACCTTCGACGGCAGCAGCACCGGCCGCTGGAACGCAACCTGAACGGTGAACGCATCCGCCAGCTCGGTATCGATGGCCGCGACACAGCGAGCCTTCAGCCACATGCCGTGGGCGATCGCCGACGGGAAGCCGAACGCCTTAGCGCTGAGCGAGGACATGTGGATCGGGTTGCGATCACCGGAGACCGCCGCGAACTGGCGGCCGAGGTCGGCCGACAGGCTCCAGACCGCTTCCGGCCGTGGCGCCGGCGGCGTGCCGCGACCGGGCGACTTCCGGGACTGGCCGGCCGACCCGCGCTTGAGATACGTGCTGACGTCCCGCCAGACCACCTCGCCGTCGATCAGCGCCTCGCCGACGAGGTCGAGCTGAGTGCCCGCCCGGTGCGGGCGCAGCCCTTCGGCCCAGACGCGCAGCGTCGGCGTCTCGCCGGCAAGGACCGACCGGTGCTGCTCGATGCGGTTCTCGACGTGAACCATCCCGACGACCGGGAACGGGAAGTCGTCCCGGGTCATCAGCTCCATCTGGAGCGGGAAGGTGAGGTTGTGGAGGTAGGTCGCCGGCAGCTCATCGCGCAGCTGGAACGCGCAGACGCGGTTGTAGGCGGCGAGGTGATGGCGATCGATCGCCACGTCCTCGAGGATCAGCCGCTCGTTCGGGAGCGCATCCTTCTTGGAGCCACCGCGACCGAGACGTTCGAGCACGACTGAGACCGCCGCCCGCCGGTAGGCGTCGCCCGCCGAAGGCGAGCGCTCCAGCACGGTGTCGGTCATCTCGCTCACGCGCCGAGCAGCGACTGGCCGCAGACGCGGACGACGTTGCCGTTGACCGCACCCGACGCGGGCTGGGCGAACCAGGCGACCGTCTCGGCGACGTCGATCGGCTGGCCACCCTGAGCGAGACTGTTCATCCGGCGGCCGGCCTCGCGGATCATCAGCGGCACGGCGGCGGTCATCTGCGTCTCGATGAACCCGGGGGCGACCGCGTTGATCGTCGCCCCGACCGCGGCCAGCTCCGGCGCGTAGGCGTCGACGAGGCCGATTACGCCGGCCTTGGACGTGCCGTAGTTCGTCTGGCCCCGGTTGCCGGCGATGCCGGCGATCGAGGAGACGGTGACGACGCGCGCGCCCTTGCCGAGCGCCTTCTTCTTGAGCAGCTGGTCGAGCATCCGCTCTTGGGAGGCGAGGTTGACCTCGATCACCGCATCCCATGCCTCCGGCTTCATCCGCGCCAGCGTCTTGTCGCGGGTGATCCCGGCATTGAGGACGAGGATGTCGAGCGTGCCGTGGCGATCCTTGACGTACTCGGCGAGCGCGTTGCCTGCGTCGGCGGCGGTGACGTCGAGCGCGAGCGCCGAGCCCTCGATCGAGTTGGCGACCGTCGCGAGATCATCGCCCTGCGCCTGGATGTCGACGCAGACGACCGTCGCTCCGTCGCGCGCGAGCGTGCGCGCCATCGCCTCGCCGATGCCGCGCGAGGCACCGGTTACGACGGCGGTCAGGCCGGCGAGCGGCTTCGCGCGGTCTCCGGTCGCCGTGGCGACGCCCTCGCCGATCACGATCTTCTGGCCGTCGACGTACGCGGAACGGCCGGAGAGCAGGAACTCGAGCGTCGAGGCGATCGAGCCTTCGGCTCCCGGCGCGACGTAGACGAGCTGCGCGGTCGCGCCCTTGCGGAGCTCCTTGGCGGCCGAACGAACGAAGCCCTCGAGCGCGCGCTGGGCGATCCGCTCCGAGCGGCCACCTGTCAGCTCGGGCGGGGTTCCGAGGACGACGAGCCGGCCACAGGCGGCGAGGCGCACGATCGCCGGGTTCAGCTCGTCGTAGAGCTCGCGCAGGCCGGCGATCGTGTTGATCGCGGTTGCGTCGAGCACGACCGCGCCGACGCGTCCCTGGCCGGCGGGCAACTCGGTCGCGACGGTGACGCCTGCGGCGGCGATCGCGTCGGCGGCCGGCTTTGCGACGCGCCCAGCCCCGAGCACGACGGCGCTACCGTCGAGCAGCGGCGCACCGGGTTCGTACCGGCGCAGCGGTGTCGCCTCGGGCAGCCCGAGGCGGCTCTGCAGGAAGCGGCCGGGCGGCGTGGTGGTCAGCTGTTGATAACGGTCGGCGCTCATCGTTGACACAACTCCATGTTACATTGTTCGGTGTCACATGCCTCCTGCGAAGAAGAAGCCCACGTCCACATCTGAGGTCCGCCGCGCGGCGATCCTCGGCGGCAACAGGATCCCGTTCGCGAGGTCGAACGGACCTTACGCCGATGCCTCCAACCAGGACATGTTCACCGCCGCGCTCGACGGGCTCGTCGCCCGCTTCGGCCTCGGCGGCGAGACCGTCGACGAGGTCGCCGGCGGCGCGGTGCTCAAGCACGCGCGCGACTTCAACCTGATGCGTGAGTCCGTGATGAGCTCGGCGCTGTCTGATTTCACCCCCGCCTACGACGTCCAGCAGGCGTGCGACACCGGCCTGCAGGCGATCAACCTCGTCGCGAACAAGATCAAGCTCGGCGACATCGAGGTCGGCATCGCCGGTGGCGTCGACACCACGTCCGACGCGCCGCTCGCAGTCGGCGACCAGCTCCGGCGCGCGCTGATCAAGGCCAACGCGGCGAGGTCGAACGCCGACCGGCTGAAGGCGCTCGCGAGCGTCCGCCCCGGCCACCTCGCCCCCGACCAGCCACGGAACGCGGAGCCCCGCACCGGCCTGTCGATGGGCGACCACCAGGCGATCACGACCAAGCAGTGGGGCATCTCCCGCGAAGCGCAGGACGAGCTCGCTGCGCGCAGCCACCAGAACCTCGCCGCCGCCTACGAGCGCGGGTTCATGGACGACCTGATGACGCCGTACCTCGGCCTCACGCGCGATCACAACCTGCGCCCGGACTCGTCGGTCGAGAAGCTCGCCAAGCTGCAGCCGGTCTTCGGCAAGGGCGAGGGCGCGACGATGACCGCCGGCAACTCGACGCCGCTGACCGACGGCGCGTCGACGGTGCTGCTGTCCTCCGAGGACTGGGCGAAGAAGCGCAAGCTGCCGGTGCTCGCTTTCTTGTCACACGTAGTAACGGCGGCGGTGCCCTACGTGCACGGCGACGAGGGTCTCTTGATGGCGCCGGTCTACGCCGTGCCGAAGCTGCTCGAGAAGTCGGGGCTGACGCTGCAGGACTTCGACTACTACGAGATCCACGAGGCATTCGCCGGCCAGGTGCTGACGACGCTTGCCGCCTGGGAGGACGACGAGTACTGCAAGGAGAAGCTCGGGCTGAAGAAGGCGCTCGGGCCGATCGATCGCGACAAGCTCAATGTCAACGGCTCGTCGCTCGCGGCCGGCCACCCCTTCGCGGCGACCGGCGGCCGGATCATCGCGACGCTGGCGAAGATGCTGCACGAGCGCGATGCCGGCCCGCCCGCCCGCGGCCTCGTCTCGATCTGCGCCGCAGGCGGCCAGGGCGTCGTCGCCGTGGTTGAGGCCGCGTAGCCGGCCGGCTTCCCGACACCGGTACCCCGTTCGCCGCGCACGGCGACGGCATCGGGTACCAACAGGGCTGAGCACACCGCGGCTAGGGTGATCCGATGGCGATCACGTTCGGCTACAAGGCGTCGGCAGAGCAGTTCGGCCCACGCGAGCTGCTCGCCCTGTCGTCGCAGGCCACGGACGGCGGGCTCGAGACGATCGCCGTCTCCGACCACTTCCAGCCCTGGCGCCACGACGGCGGGCACGCACCCTCGGTCTTCCCCTGGCTCGGCGCGCTCGTCACCGCCTCGCCGAACGCCACGGTCGGGACGAGTGTCCTCACGCCGACGTTCCGCTACCACCCGTCGGTCGTCGCACAGGTCTTCGCGACGCTCGGGTGCCTTGCCCCCGGGCGGGTATGGCTAGGCGTCGGCACTGGCGAATCGCTCAACGAAACGCCAGCGACCGCGGGCGACTTCCCGGGCGTCAAGGAGCGGCGGATGCGCCTGGCCGAGGCCGTACGCCTGATCCGCAGGCTCTGGACCGAGGAGCGCGTCGACTTCGACGGCGAGTACTACAGGACCGTCAAGGCGACGATCTACGACCGGCCCGGGCAGCCGATCCCGATCCACATCGCTGCCGGCGGGCCGCTCGCCGCGAAGCTCGCCGGCCGCGCCGGTGACGGCATGATCGTCACGAGCGGCAAGGGCGAGGAGCTGTACACCACGCTGCTCGGCGCGATGACCGAAGGAGCCGAGGCGGCAGGCCGTGACCCGGAGTCGATCGACCGGATCATCGAGGTCAAGGTCGCCTACGACCGCGATCTGCAGACGGCCAAGGACTCGTGCCGGCCTTGGGCGGCTCTCGCGCTCACCGGCGAGGAGAAGGCCGGGATCGAGGATGCACTCAAGATGCAGGAGGCGGCCGAGAGCGCAGCAGACCGCGCGCACACGCGGTTCATCGTGGCCGACGACCCGCAGGCGGTCGTCGACGGCGTCCGCTTCTACGCGGAGCTCGGCTTCCGCCAGCTCGTCTTCCATCTTCCGTCGGACGACCAGGCATCGCAGCTCGCCGCGTTCACGGCCGACGTGCTCCCTGCCCTCCGCGCCGAGTTCAGCTGACGAGCCGGACCCGCAGGCCCGCATAGGCGCCGTCGACGTCACCGGCACCGGACAGCCGCGCCATGATCGCGGCAACGTACTTCTGAGTTTCCGGAATCGGCGGGATGCAGCCGCACCGTGCGACGTCGCGGGGCCCCGCGTTGTACGCGGCGAGCGCGAGCGGGACCGAGCCGAACTGGCGCAGCAGGTCGTGCATCAGGTGCGCCTGCGCCGGAATCGCCTCTCCCGGGTCGAAGCGCTCCGCCGGCGTCAGCCCGTACTGCTGCGCAGTGCCCGGCATGAACTGCGCGATCCCGGCTGCCCCGGCGCCTGAGATCGCGCGCGGGTTGAACCCGGACTCCTGCTGGATCTGCGCCGCGAGCAGCGCAGCGCTGACGTTCCAGCGTTGCGCAGCCGCGACGATCAACGTCCGGTACCCCTGCGGCACGTACGACGGCGTCGCCGGCGCGCCCTCGCGCGGCCCGAAGCCGACCGAGCGCGTGCCCGCCGAACGCGTGTATCCGAAGTGCCAGCTCTCCCAGCTGTACCGCTGGACGAATCCGAAACGCTTCGCGTTGCTAGCAAGCCAGCCGTACGCCGCCGCCGGGCCGAGGTCGAGCTCCGTCCCGAGCCGATGGAGCGACTTGCCGGGCGGCGCGACCCACTTCGGGTCGGGATGCCGGGCGAAGAGGACGGCCTGCTCGGCGTTGCTCCGGTACGCCGAGTTGATGACGAGCGTGATAGCGACCCGGCCGGCCGCCGCCTGCATCCGGTCGAACGCGAGCGCGACGTCGGGTCGCATCCGCCGCCCCTGACGGGTCGCGAGTGGCCCTCGGTACTCGTCCCCGAGCGACGCACCGGACCCGAAGTCGGTCAGCGCCACCGCGAGCTCCGCGTCGGCGCCGGCGCTCGCGGCGATGCGGCGCCCGGCGACCTCGATCGGATCGGCCACGCGAACGCGAACGCGCTGCGGAACCCCGACGTGCGAGCCGGGAAAGCTCACCGTCACAGCGTCCATGCCGTTCGCCGCTGCGGTCCGGACGGCGGCGGCCCGTGCGAGTCCGAGCAACCGCGCGCGGGTAAGAAAGCGCCGGTTCGGTATTCCTTCGATCAGTTGTGGTTCGTAGATGCGCGGCCCGGCTACGTCGAGCGCGTTGCCGGCCGCCACCGCTGCGAGGTCCGCGGCCCGCTGGCGCTGGGAGTGGGCGCTCGCGCCGGCCGCGATCGCGGCGAGCGCGCCGCCGCAGAGACACACGACTACGACGACGATCAGCGCCGCGATCGAGCCCTGGCCGTCGTCGGATCGCAGCTGATCAGGCGAGAGCATGCGCCTGACCGCCGCTATGAGCAGTTCTCACCTCAGGGTCACGGTCGAGCAATCGCCTCACGCTGTCTGCCAAGGCGTCGGTCACACGCTCGGCCATCCGGGCGCCGGTCCCGGCGGGCAGCACGAGAACACCGCCGCGCTGGGCGGGTGCGGCCGACCGGGAGAGGACGATCGACGCGACCTCCTCGTCCTCGCCCGCGTCGGCGACGACCACGACCGCGTCCGCTCCCGCGACCAGCCGGTCGAGTTCCTCGGGGCGCTCACCGCAGAGCAGAAGCACCAGCGGACCGGGCGACACCGTTGTGCACGCCCGTCTGAGTCCTTGCATGCAGTCCTCCGAACCCCCGGTCAGCTCGATCCAGGCGCCGCGGGGGCCGGCTCCGACTCCCCAAGCGCAGACGAGCGCGGTATCCGAACCGCACCTGCCACGCGCTGCGGCCGCGACCGCTCGAGCGGCCCGGACGGCGTGCGCTGCCCGGCAGAGCACGACGATCGTCTCGGCGCGCGGCGTCGGCGCCTGCTCCGTCCTCGGTCCTCGGGCGGGCGCGATGAACAGCGCCGCCAACCTCGATCCGAGGCTCATCGCGGGCCTGCCGAGGCGGTCGCCTCGCTCTTCAGCATCTCGCCGAGCCCGGGCAGCACCTGCCGCGCGGCGACCTTCACGGTGACGGTCCGGCCTTCGACGCGCACGACCAGCCGCCCCGGCGGCACGTCCCCCGCCGCGGAGCGTGCCGCCGGGGCCGCCTCCCTTCCCTGCGCGATCGCGAGGGCGCCGGCGTGCGCGGCCGCACCCGCCGCCTCTCGCGCGGCACCGATCGCCAGCGCCTGTGCCGCGCCGAGGACGGCTGCCAGCACCAGCGGAACTGTGCCGATCAGCTCGATCGTGGCCTGTCCCCGATCCCTCACCGCTGCTCCTCGAGTTCGGATTCCGCGCTTACAGTCCCGAGCCGAACGCCGAACAGGTCAGGCAGCCTCACGCTGACGCGAACGCCGTCGCCTGTCGCGACGACCTCGGCTCCCCGGCTGAGCCGAGCCGGCAGCGCCTGCCTCGCCGCCGAGCGCTCGTCAGCGCCGATCGACCGGGCCCTGGCCGCCCGGTCGGCGGCGACGCGCGTCAGCCACCAGGCCTGCCCCACGAGCGCAACCTGCCAGCCGGCGAACGCGATCGCGACGAAGATCGGCACGAGCGCGAGCATCTCGGCGCTCGCCTGGCCCCACTCTGATCTCACGCGATGCCGCACTCACACGATCGTCCCGTGCGAACTGCGATCGCGGACCACGTGTTCGCGGCGAAACCGCGGCGGACCAGCGGCAGATCAGCTGTATGCGCGGAACCGGCGCACGACCAGGTACGCCGCCACCGCGACGCCGGCGAGTCCGGCGACGAGAACGGCGGTGCCGGCGCCGGAGCCGGTCAGCGTCTCGCGGCCTGCCATCAGGACGACGAACCCTCCGAGCGCGGCGTATAGCAGTGCTCGATGCTCGTCGCCGAGCCCCCAGAGATCCGACTGGTGGCGGCGGTAGAAGATCGCCACCGCGAAGACGAGCACTGTCAGGATCGCGCCGTTGACGAGCGTCCCGGCGACCTCGGCCGTCACGCCGGCACCGGGGGCGAACGCGACCAGCGCCGCCGCGACGAGCAGGATCAGGACGTTGCGTGCGAGAGCGCGGTCCATCGTCAGATCACCGCACCACGCGGGATCAGCGCGTCGGTCACCGGGCCGGCGCCACCATCACCTTCCGGGCCCTCGGGCGAGAACCGGTAGCCGACGCCGAAGTGCGTGTGCAGGAAGCGCCACTCCGGGCACGCCCGCTCGAGCTTCCGGCGCAGCTTGCGGACGAAGACGTCGACCGAGCGGTCGCCGTGGGCCATCGCGTAGCCCCAGACCTGGCGATATATCTCCTCGCGCTCAAGCACGCGCCCGCCCGCGGCGTGAAGCACGACGAGCAGCGCGAACTCACGGCGGGTCAGCTCGGTCGAGAGCCCGTCGACGTACGCTTGGAAATGATCGGGCCGGATCACGAGTGGACCGGCCGGCCGTGCCGGCGGCGCGGCGGCCGCACGGGCCGCGAGCCGGCGACGCTCGATCGCCTCGATCCGAGCGATCAGCTCCTCCGGGTGGCACGGTTTCGTGAGCCAGTCGTCGGCGCCGGCGCGCAGGCCGCGCACGCGCTCGGCGACGGTGGCGCCGGTCGTACAGACGATCACCGTCAGCTCCGGCAGCTCGGTGCAGACACGACGGAGGTACTCCTCGGCACCCGGCCCGAGTGCAGCGGGATCGAGCACCAGCGCATCGGGACGCATCGCCCGCAGCTCGTCGACCGGCGCACCGCCAGGAAGCGTGCGGTGGGTCCAGCCGACGAGACCGAGCCGGTTTGCGAGCACCTGGAGAAACCCGCTGTCGCTGTCGATCACGGCGATCTGCATCGCGGCTCCGATTGTAGGCAGCGGCGCGGTCACCCGACACCGTCCGGGAAGCGAGCGTCAGAGAACTCACGGAACAACCCCGAGACGACGAAGGCCGTCTGCTCACCGATGTCAACCGCGTTGTCACCGATCCGCTCGAACGCGCGCCCGACCATCACCATGTGCGTCGCCCACTCGCGCACGTCCGGGTTCTCACCGACGGCGATCGCGAGCTGGAAGATCTGACGGTTGAGGCCGTTTATCTCACGGTCGGTCCGGACGAGATCCCACGCCATGTCGACGTCACGGTCCGCGAACGATCGCTTGGCCTGCATGACCTCGGCCCGCGCCGCCCTGCCCATCCTGACGAGCAGCTCGACGAGCTCGGCATGCCGCGGCGGCTCGTTACCAGTCAACGGCACGGTCTTGGCGATGTTGACGCACTGATCGCCCATCCGCTCGATGCTGCGCATCGTGTGCAGCAGCGCGGCGAGCACACGTAGGTCGCCTGCCACCGGCGCCTGGAGCGCAAGCAGCGTCAGCAGCGCCTGATGGACCTCCAGGTAGCGGCCGTCGATCACGTCGTCGCTGGCGACCACGAGCGACGCCAGCTCGACGTCCTGGTGCTGGATCGCGTCGATCGTGCGGTCGAGCTGGGCGGCGACGAGGTCGAGGCCACCGAGCGCCTGCTCCTCGACGCGGGCGAGCTCGTCGGAGAAGTGCTGGCGAGTAGCGGATTCGAGTCCCATCGCGATCAGCCGAACTTCCCCGTTACGTACAGCTCGGTGCGCTCGTCGCGGGGGTTGGTGAAGATCTGCCCGGTCGGCGACATCTCGACCAGCCGGCCGATCCTCGTCCCCTCGGTGCCCGCGAGGTCGACCGAGAAGAACGCGGTCCGGTCCGATACGCGCGCCGCCTGCTGCATGTTGTGGGTGACGATCACGATCGAGAGCCGCTCCTTGAGCTCGATCATCAGCTCCTCGATCTTGCCGGTCGAGATCGGGTCGAGCGCCGAGCACGGCTCGTCCATCAGCAGCACGTCCGGATTCGTCGCCAGCGCCCGGGCGATGCAGAGCCGCTGCTGCTGGCCGCCGGACATGCCGAACGCGTTGTCCTCGAGCCGGTCCTTGACGTCGTCCCAGAGCGCCGCGCGGCGGAGCGCGCTCTCGACGACCTCGTCCAGTCCATTCTTGACCCCGAGCACCCGCGGGCCGAACGCGACGTTGTCGAAGATCGACTTCGGGAACGGGTTCGGCTTCTGGAAGACCATGCCGATCCGCTTGCGCACCTGGACGGCGTCGACGTACGGGGCGTAGAGGTTCTCGCCGTGGTAGCATCACGTCGCCGGAGACCGATGCGCCCGGGATCAGGTCGTTCATGCGGTTGAGGCAGCGCAGCAGCGTCGACTTGCCGCAGCCCGAGGGGCCGATGAACGCAGTGATGTCGCTCCGAGTAGAGCTCCATCGTCCACGCCCTCGACCGCGAGCTGGCCGCTGTAGCGGACGCTCGACGCCCGTCAGTCGTGAAGACCGGCTCCCGTGCGGCCCGTCGTGGCACGGCGCTCCGGCGCGGCGTTGCGGCCGATCCGGCACTGTCGGGGACGCCGCGGATCGGCGCCGTCGGGGGTCAAGTCGGACATCGGGTCTCCATCGTGGGTCACCATCTTGTTCTCGTACCTGTTGCGCAGGTAGATGGCAACGCTGTTCATCACGAGCAGCATGCACCATCAGGACGATGATTGCCCCGGCCGCCAGCGCCTTGAACTCCGGGCTCGGCTGGCTTGATCCAGTTGAAGATCTGGATCGGCAGGGCCGTGAAACTGTCCATCGGACCCGACGGGCGGGAATGCGACGAACGTGGCGGCGCCGACGACGATCAGCGGCGCCGTCTCACCGATCGCCCGCGACAGCGCGAGGATCACTCCGGTCGCGATGCCGGGCATCGGACGACGGCAGCACCTGCCGCCAGATCGTCTGCCATTGTGTCGCGCCGAGCGCCAGCGCGCCCTCGCGGATCGACGGCGGAACCGCGCGGATCGCCTCGCGCGAGGCGATGATCACGACCGGCAGCACGAGCAGGCCGAGGGTCAGCGAGCCCGCGAGCACGACACGGCCGAGATCGAACGGCGCGCGGACGATGTAGGCGAGGCCGAGGATGCCGTAGACGATCGAGGGAACCGCGGCGAGGTTCTGGATGTTGACCTCGACCAGCCTGTTCCACCAGCGTCGAGCGGTCGGCGTACTCCTCGAGGTAGACGGCGGCCGCGATCCCGACCGGGACGATGAACAGCGCCGTCAGAGCCATCAGCCACAGCGTCCCGAGGATCGCCGGGTAGATCCCGGCCTTCGCCGGGTCGAAGGATGCCGCGCTCGTTGAGGAAGCCGTAATCGAGCTCACCGATCCCGTCCTGCGCGATCGTGTAGAGCAGGATCGCCAGCATCGCCGCGCTGAGAAGCAGCGCCGAAAGCAGCACGTAGCGGAAGAACTGGAGCCGTGCGCGCGCCCTGCGGTCGCTCTGGCCGATCACGGCGGGGTCGGGACAGCGGCTCATTCGTACACCTGCCGGTACCTGTTGACTAGCCGGATCGAGAGCGCGTTCATGACGAACGTCATCAGGAAGAGCGTCATTCCGACGGCGAAGATCGTCTTGTAGACGGTGCTCCCCTGAGGAATGTCGCCTTTGGCGGTGCGGGCAATGAACGTTGTGATCGTCTCCATCGGCTGGCGCGGATCTGCTGTCAAGTTGGGCTTCTGGCCGGCGGCGATCAGCACGATCATCGTCTCGCCGATCGCCCGTGAGATGCCGAGCACGATCGATGCGACGATCCCTGAGAGGGCAGCCGGGAAGACGACGCGGGTCGCGACCTGCATCCGGTTCGCGCCGAGGCCGAATGCGCCCTCGCGCAGCGACTGCGGCACCGCCGAAAGCGCATCCTCCGAAACCGACGCGATCGTCGGCGTGACCATGAAGCCCATCACGATCCCTGCCGAGAGCGCGTTGAAGACGGGGACGCCGAGCCCGAGCCAATCGTTGAGAACGGTCGGAGTGAAGAAGGTCAGCGCGAAATACCCGAAGACGATCGTCGGCACTCCGGCGAGCAGCTCGAGCACCGGCTTGAACAGCTTGCGGGTGCGCGCGGACGCGAACTCGCTGAGGTAGAGCGCGGCGCCGAGGCCGAGCGGGACGGCCACGGCGATTGCGATCAATGCCAGCCAAAGCGTGCCGGCGACCAGCGGCAGGACGCCGTACTGCGGGTCGGTGAAGCTGGGCGTCCATTCCGTGCCGAACAGGAAATCGGTGATCGGGACGACCCGGAAGAAGGCGATCGTCTCCGTCAAGAGCGAGACGACGATGCCGGCCGTCGTCAGGATCGAGACCGCGGCAGCGGCGACCAGCAGCCGCCGGATCACCGCCTCGTGCAAGCGGCGCTCGCCGGCCAGGGTCGACCCGGCCGGCGAGACGCTGCGCTTGTTCGAAGGGGTCGGAATGACCGGCTGCCCTAGGACTCGGCCTTGGTCAGCGCTGCCTGTGCGTCGGCAGCCTGCTCCTCGGTCATCGGGACGATCTTGGCGTTGCCGGCGATCTCCTCCTGGTCGGGGAGGGAGGCGTCCAAGAACGCCTTGACCTGCGGCTTGGTGATCGACTTCGTGGCGACGTACATGAAGAGCGGGCGCGAGAGCGGCTTGTAGCTGCCGTCCTGGATCGTCGCCGCGCTCGGCTCGACGCACCCGTCACCCGCGTCGACCGAGACGAGGTTCAGCTTGTCCATGTTCGCCTCGTAGTAGGAGAAGCCGAAGTAGCCGAGGCCGCCCTCGTCGCCGGAAACGCCCTGGACGAGCACGTTGTCGTCCTCTGACGGCTGATAGTCGGTGCGGGTGTCGCCCTTCTCGCCGTTGATGACCTCGGTGAAGAAGTCGAACGTGCCCGAGTCGGTGCCCGGCCCGTAGAGCGAGACCTTCGTGTCAGGGAACGAGGGGTCGAGATCCTTGAACGAGGCGACCTTCGAGCCCTTCTTCCAGAGCTTGGAGAGCTGGCCGGTCTTCAGGCACTTCAGTTCGATCGCCTTGTTGGTGACGACGGCGATTCCGTCGTTGGCTACCTGGACCTCGGCGTACTCGACGCCGCCCTGCTTGCAGAGCGCGATCTCGTCGTCCTCGATCTTGCGCGATGCCGTGGAGATGTCGGTCTCGCCCTTGCAGAACTTCTCGAAGCCGCCGCCGGTGCCCGACTCGCCAACCGTCACCTTGGCGTCGGGGTTCGCCGTCTGGAAGCGCTCGCTCGCAGCCTGGGCCCAGGGGTAGACGGTCGAGGATCCGTCGATCGCGATCGCACCGGAGACCTGCTTGCCGCCGCTGCCGGCGTTGTCCTCGCTGTTGCTCGATCCGCAGGCGCTGATGCCGGCGGCGAGGGTCCCACAGGCGGCGATTGTGATGAAGGCGCGGCGCCGATTGCCCGCGCGTGTGTTGGTCGTGTCGCTCATATGGACGGCATCCTGGACGCCCGCGATGTGAACGGTGTGAACGAGTTGTGAAACTCCAGTTCACAAGCCGAATGCCGACTCATGTGACATGCGGCACGAGCTCAGCACCGGCCAGGCCCGCGAGATCGCTCTCCTCCGCCAGCGCCATCCGCGCTGCGAGATCGCCGTCCACCGCAAGCCGTGGGGCGTGATCGTCGAAGCCAGCCGCAACGGCCAGTGCCTGGAGCTGCTCCGCGCCGACTACTACGGGCGCTGCGACTCCGCGCACGACCTCCCGAAGGCCGCCTAGCCCAGGTCGAGTGTCGCGTGACCCCTCACAGATGAGGGATCACGCGACACTCGACCGCTCAGACCCGGAGTACGACCTTGCCGGCTCCGGTGCGCGCGGCGACGAGCCGGTGCGCCTCGGCAGCCTGGTCTAGCGGCAGCTCCGGGCCGAGCGTCGGCGTCAGGACTCCGTCGCGCCAGAAGCCGAACAGCCGCTCGAGCGTCGTGGCGAGCGGCTCACCGCCGCCGTGGCCGAGCCACAGGCCGCTGACCGTGAGGCCGTGCTTGAGCAGCGCACCGGTATGGACCTGCGCGGGCGTTCCACCGGCGACCCCGTAGACGACGGCACGGCCACCGGGACGCAACGCCCGCATCAGCTGGCCGAACAGCGGCTCGCCGACACAGTCGATCAGGAGGTCGGCGCCGCCTGGCCCTGCCGCCGCCCGAGCGGCCTCGGTCAGCTGACCGTCGAGCTCGTCGGTGTGGAGCGCCATGTCGGCGCCCAGCTCGAGCACGCGCTCGGCCTTCGCATCGTCCGACGCGCAGACGATCACCGCCCCCGGCTCGCGCAGCTGCGCGAGCTGGACGACGAGGTGGGTGACGCCCGAGCCTGCGCCGGTGATCAGCACCGCCTCCCCTGCCGTGAACGGCTGCGGCACCTCCAGCAGGTGCCAGGCGGTTGCGCCCTGGATCACCATCGCGAGCGCGACGGCGTCGGGCACGTCTTCGGGGACCGGCACGACGTCCGCAGCCGGTGCGGCGACGCGCTCGGCGTAGCCGTTCCCGGAGAGCAGCGCGACGACGCGCTCGCCGGTGTCGGCACGGCGGCCGGCGACCTCCCAGCCCGGGATCACCGGCAGCGCGTCGCGACCCATGTACGAACCCTCGCGGACGAGCAGAT
The DNA here is from genome assembly GCA_037045385.1 of Baekduia sp. Classification (GTDB taxonomy): domain Bacteria; phylum Actinomycetota; class Thermoleophilia; order Solirubrobacterales; family Solirubrobacteraceae; genus Baekduia. Next base: position 78,036 of record JBAOHN010000003.1, read on the forward strand.
CACCGAAGTTG
>JBAOHN010000004.1:0-367102 GCA_037045385.1 Baekduia sp.
GGGCTCGACGCGCAGCTTGCCGATCGGCGTGCCGGTCGCGTGCAGCTCGACCTCGAAGATGCCCTCGATCGTCGCCGGGAAGGAAACCGTGCGGACGACGCCGGGCTTCAGCTCGTACTCGAGGTCGTAGCCGTGGACGTGGACCTCGTCGGCGGTCTCGCTGCGGGCACGGAAGCGGATCTGCCCGCCCTTCTGGAACGTCAGCGTGCGCGGGCCCGAGGCGGTCAGCAGCGGCGGCTTCGGGGCTGGCGTCGTCGTCGTGGTCGTCTTCGGCGCGACCTCGGCAGACCCGGTCGTCGCCCCGGCGGTGACGGCCTGGGAGCCGGTCGTGGCGGCTGCTTGCTCATCGTCTCCGCCGCTGCCGATCGCGATCGCCGCGACCACGGCGATCGCCACGGCGACCACGAGGAACACGACGCGCGTCGAGCGGCTCATGGCCCTACAAATAGCGCATCGGGTTCTGCACGGCCCCGTTCATACGGACCTCGAAGTGCAGATGCGGGCCGGTCGAGAAGCCGGTCGACCCGACCTTGCCGATGACCTGCCCCTTGCTGACGGCCTGGCCGACGCTCACACCGATCGCCGATTGATGGCCGTAACAGGTCGACAGCGTCGAAGTGTGCTGGATGCAGGTGTAGTTGCCGTAGCCGCCGACCCAACCCGCGATCCGCACCGTGCCGGTATCTGCCGCGCGGATCGGCGTGCCGGTCGGGGCGGCGATGTCGATCCCGGGGTGGCAGTTCTCCCACGAGCGGCTCTCGCAGAACGGTGAGGTCAACGTGCCGTTGATCGGCCAGATGAACCGGCCCGAGCCCTGCTTGATCGGGCCGGCGGACACGGCCGAGAGCACGCCCTTGATCCGGTTCGACTGCTCGATCAGCTTGTTCAGGTCCTTCTCGAGCACCTTGCGGTCCTCGCGCACACTCGCGAGCGCGGACGCCTTGCCGGCCTTCGTCCGGTCGTAGCCGACGCGCGTGTTGATCAGCCGCCGCTTGACGGTGGCGACCTCGTCGCGCCGTTTCTGAACGGTCTCGGTCAGCTCGCGCTGGCGGTTCTCGAGCACGTCGAGCCGGGCGGCGGTCTCCTCGGCGTCGAGCCGTGCGCTCTTGACCGTCGTCATCACACGCGTGTCCTGGGCCTGGATCCGGCCGAGGAACTCGCTGCGCTGGATCAGGTCGGCAAAGCCGTTGCTGCTGAGAACCACCGTGACGAGGTCGGGCTTGTCGGCCTGGTAGAGCTCACGCAGCCGCTCGGCGAGCACCTTCTTACCGCGGTCGAGCTTCGCCTGAAGCCGCGTCAGCCGCGCGCGCTGGACCCGAAGCTCGCGCTGGGTACGTTCGAGACTCGTGCGCCTCGCGTCGAGGTCCTCCTCGATCGCGGACTGACGCGACTGAAGCGCCGAGATCGACCCCTGGAGCTTGCCGATCCGCCGGTTGTAGCGGGCGATGTCGCTCGCGAGAACACGCTCGGTTCCTTTGCGCTTGCCGATCTTCTCGCGCGTCGCCCCGATCTTGCGGTCGATCTCCTTCGCGCTCTGCGCGGCACCGGTGCGCGGAGCTCCGGCCAGCGCCCAGCCACCGGCGACCAGCAGTCCGAGGGCAAGGCAGAGCATGGCGGTGCGAGCGCGCATGAGCGGTAAGAGGGTAGGCAAGGACCGCGCCTGTGGGTGCATTTCCGCGCCCGGAGTGGACTTCCTCCTGTAACGGCCCCTGCCAGGACGGGTTCGGCTCGCAGAGCCGAACCTGATGCCAAGCGACGTGGGCTTACAGACCTTCGGGGTGACGCGCCTTGAAGCCGCGCGTCGAGCGCAGCGCCGGGCGCCAGCGCGGGCCCTTGGCACCCGAGGGGTCGCCGGCAGCACTCGTGTCGAGCCTGAGGCCGGCGATCACGGCGAAGGCGTGGCCGGGGTTCGTGTAGACGGTGGCCCACTCGCCGATGCCCGCCTCGCCCCACTTCATGAACGAGCTCGAGTCGAGCGGCGAGTCGAGCATCTCGTCACCGGCGCCGTGGAGCGCGAACGAGACGGTGCCCGAGCAGTCGTAGCCGCGGTCGTCGGCGCCCCAGGTCTCGTCGTGACCGCCGCCGTACTGGTACGGACGGCCGACGATCCCGTTGGCCGCCTCGATCATCCGCTTGACCTCATCCGGCGCGCTCTCGGGCGCCGCAGCGAGCCCGTTTGGCAGCAGCTTGGCCTTCGCGCCCGCCACGCGCTGGACGGTGGCCGGGTTCGGCTCGCCGTACGCCTGGCCGCCCGTGGCGGCGCTCTGGGCGCGCTTCGATGCACTCGTGGAGGCCTCGGCGGCCGGCACGGCGGTGCAGGTGAACGTCAATGTCAGGAGCAGTGCGCGTCTCATCATGTTCTACGGCCTGCGGGGTTAGCTGACGGGCTCGCGCAGAACAAGCAGCGCTACGCACGATCACGTGCGATTCGCCCCACTACCAGTGGGTCCCCCGCCTCCCGATGACCGGGAGTTCGGCGTGGCCAGAACCTACTACAGACGTTCGGCGGATCCCTGCCCCCTCTTCAACCGGCGCCGGGCCGACCGGGCGAGAGCTTGCATTCTCCAAGAGTTCGGTTGTCAGACGGCGGACTAAGAGCAGCCATCTCATGGGAGGTTCGGGCGCGGCCGACACCGGCCGGTCCGCCGTCCGGTTCACGTACGCTGGCCCGATGCGACGCAAGTCAACGCTGCTTGCCTGCCTGCTGCTGGCCGGCGCCCCGCTCGCCACCGCGGCCTGCGGCGACGACGACGCCGGTCCGAAGCTCGGCGCGGGCGGCGAGCAGGCCGACGCTCCCGCCCAGCTCGGGTTCCCGGTGATCGCGACGAAGAACACGACGCGGATCGGCGGCGGCGACGCGATCGCGAACGCCGCCGCCGCGGCGCAGGCCGTCTACACGTCGGGGACGGTCGCGACGCGGCCGGCCGCGGTTGTCCTGGCTCCGGTGAAGGACTGGCGGATCGGGCTAGCCGCTTCCGTGCTGATGGGGCCGCCGCTGCGCGCCCCGCTGCTCTACACCGACGGCGACAAGATCCCGGAGGCGAGCCGCGCCGCGCTCGAGCGTCTCAGCCCGCGCGGGTCGCGCGACATCCGGCGCGCCCAGGTGATCCGTGTCGGCACGAACGCCGAGACCGACCTCAAGACGACCGACATCCGCGGCAGCGACCCGGCGGCTGTCGCACGCTCGATCGATGCCTTCTTCGCCGGAGCCCGCAAGCGTTCGGCCGACCGCGTCCTGATCGTCAGCAGCGAGCGGCCGGAGTACGCGATGCCCGCGGCCGCATGGGCAGCCAAGGCAGGCGACCCGATCCTGTTCAGCCGCAGCGACGGCGCCCCGGAGGACACCGTTCGCGCGCTGCAGGCCCACCAGCGCCCGAAGATCTATCTGCTCGGCCCCGAGTCGGTGCTCGGCAAGAGCGTCGCCGACCAGATGAAGAAGCTCGGCGACGTGACCAGGATCTCCGGCAAGACGCCGGTCGAGAACGCGATCGCGTTCGCCCGGTTCATCGACGGGGCGTTCGGCTGGGGAATCGTCGACCCCGGGCACGGCATGGTCATCGGCAGCCAGAAGCGGCCGCAGGACGCCGCCGCAGCAGCGCCGCTCTCGGCGTCGGGCAGCTATGGGCCGTTCCTCCTGACCGACAGCCGCGACCAGCTGCCGACGGCGCTCCGTGACTTCCTGCTCGACATCCAACCCGGATACGCACCGGGTGGCGATCCCGTGCGCGGGGTCTACAATCGGGCGTGGATCATCGGCGACGAGAGCAGCATCTCGCGAGAGCAGCAATCGACGCTCGATGCCCTCCTCGAGATCGTTCCCGTGACCCAGCGTTCCCCCAAAGCAACCCCGCTCCCATGAGCCAGGCCGAGCGCCCCGACAGGCTCCAGCGTGAGGTGACCGTGCAGGACGTGCGCGAGCTGATGGGCGCCTCGACGCCGCACTTCGCGCTTCAGCTGCGAGGCCGGATCGCTCGGCTGATCGACGGCCTCCCCGCCGACCACCCGGCGCGGCTGCTCGGCGAGATCGAGATTGAGCGGCTGAACGCACTGGGGTACACCGGCGAGCACCGCGGACAGCCGGCGGAACCGGACATGCCGCCGGTGCCGCCGGCGCGCGACCGCGCCCCGGGCGCGTGAGCGACGACCCGGCGCTGGAGACGGGCAGCGCCGGCGGCGCGCCCGAGGGGATCGATGGCATCGAGCTGAGCGGCCCGTTCGCGGTCGGCCGCTACGCCGCGTTCCTGCGCGACCGCTTCAAGGAGATCGCCCGGGTCCAGCTGTTCGGCGAGGTCTGGAACCTGCGCAGGTCCAAGGCCAAGGTCTACTTCGAACTCCGGGACGGCGACGGCTCGGTGCCGTGCTCGATCTGGGCCCGCGACTTCGACCGGCTCGGCCTGCCCGAGGGATCACCGGGCGACGGTGACCGGATCGTGGTCGCCGGCGGCCCCAGCTACTACCCGGGCTCGCGGACCTCCTCCCCCGCCTTCTCGTTCGACGTCTCCGCGATCCGGCTCGCGGGCGAGGGCGATCTGCTCGCGCAGCTCGCGGCACTGCAGCGCGTCCTCGACGCCGAAGGTCTGTTCGCGCCGCAGAAGACGCTGCCGAGACCGGCCCTGCCAAGGACGATCGGCGTCATCACCGGCGAGGGAGGCAAGGCGCGTGACGACGTGCTCGCCGGCCTCCGCCGCCGCGGCTGGGCTGGGACGATCGTCTGGGCCTTCGCACCGGTCCAAGACCGGCATGCCGCGCCCAGGATCACGGCCGCGCTGCAGGACCTCGCGGCAGCCCCGGAGATCGACGTCATCATCGTCGCCCGCGGCGGCGGCTCGCTGGCCGATCTCTTCGCCTTCTGCGACGAGACGCTCTGCCGGACGGTCGCGATGCTGCGCGTGCCGGTGATCGCGTCGGTCGGCCACCACACCGACCGGACGCTGATCGACGACGTCGCCGCCGTCAGCTGCTCGACGCCGACCCACGCAGCCGAGGCCGCCGTCCCGGTCGACGTCGGCGAGGCCCGGGCCTCGCTGCTGCGCTCCGGGCTTGCGCTTGAGCGCGGCGCCGGCGCAGCGATCCTCGGCCGGGCACGGACGCTGGCGATGATGTCGCGGGCTCCGGCCCAGGCCGCCGAGCGGCACCGCGGCGCTCTTCACCAGCGGTTGCGGGAGATCCGCGCCAGCAGCCGCAGGACGATCGACGGTGGCCGTGAGAACACGCGTCGCGCAGCGCTCGTGATCGGCCGCAAGGCCGCAGCCGCCGCCGGTCCGGAGCGCCGCTCCGCCGAGCAGCGGCTGACAGGTCTCGCCGCGGCTCTGGCCGCGCACGACCCGGAGCGGACGGTCGCCCGCGGATATGCGATCGTCGATGATGGCTCGGGCAACGTGATCACGAGCGCCGTGCAGGCCCGGGCGACCGGCGCTGTTCGCCTCTTCTTCGGCGACGGCGCGGCAGGCGCGACCGTCGACCCCGAGCCACCTGCGAACCGAGAGGACCACGAATGACCACGGCAGAGAGCTACGAGAGCGCGAACGCCCGGCTCGAGCAGATCATCCAGCGGCTCGACTCCGGCGAGGCCGGCCTGCGCGAGACGCTCGACCTCTGCAAGGAGGGGCGCGACCTCGTCGAGTACTGCGCGGGCGAGCTCGACGCGGTCGGGCACTCCCTGACCGAGCTGAAGCTCGACGAGCTGGTTGCCCGGCTCGAGCGGCAGGGCTCAGGCGATGGCGAGCAGGAGGAACTCTGATGGCGCTCTGGGAGAAGGTCGCGGGGCTGCCGCTGACGATCGAGGACTACGGGCTCGACCGGCTCTCACGTGATGTGACGAGCGGCTTCACGCGCTGGACGACGGTGCTGAGGCTGCACGGCGACGGGCACGAAGGGCTCGGCGAGGAGGTCTCCTACGACGCAGAGGACCAGGAGGCGCTCAACGCCGCGGGCCCGATCCAGCCGCTCGCGGGCGAGTGGACGCTCGAGACCTTCTCGGCCCACCTCGCGACGCTCGACCTCTGGCCCGAGCCGCCGCGACACGAGCCGTCGGTCCAGTACCGGGTCTGGGCGTACGAGTCTGCGGCGCTCGACCTCGCGCTGCGTCAGAACGGGCTGTCGCTTGCGGGCGCCGTCGGCCGGACCGCGCGCGAGCTGCGATTCGTGGCCTCGATCCGGCTCGGCGAGCCGGCGACGACGAAGCCACTGCTCGAGATACTGGCCCGCGTTCCCGACCTCGGCTTCAAGCTCGACCCGACGCCGTCCTGGGATGACGCCCTCGTCGCGCAGCTCGTTGCGACCGGTGCCGTGAAGACCGTCGACCTCAAGGGCCTCTACGAGGGCTCGATCGTCGACAACCCACCGGACCCGGTTCTGTACCGCCGCGTCGCCGAAGCGTTCCCTGAAGCGTGGATCGAGGATCCTGCCCTCAACGACGAGACGATCCCCGTGCTCGAGCCACATGCCGCCCGCGTCACCTGGGACGCCCCTATCCACGGGATCGCCGACATCGAGGCGCAGCGCTGGCCGCAGAAGGCGGTCAACATCAAGCCGTCGCGCTTCGGCACGGTCGCCAACCTGTTCGAGACCTACGAGTACTGCGAGCGTGAGGGCATCGCGATGTACGGCGGCGGCCAGTTCGAGCTCGGCGTCGGGCGGGGACAAATCCAGTACCTGGCGTCGCTGTTCCACCCGGACACGCCGAACGACGTCGCGCCGGCCGAGTACCACATGCCGAGCGAGGCCGAGGTCCTTCCGGCGTCCCCGCTTCCGGCGAACATCGCGGCGACGGGCTTTCGCCGCGGATGACGTCGACCGCCGGGCGCGGGCGGCGCGCTGGTACCGGATGACTGCCATATGGGCGGCAATCCGGTACCAGTGTCCGAGAGCGCTCTGGCTGGTACCGGTTGGCTGCCATATGAGCGGTCATCCGGTACCAACGGACGGCGGAGACGCACGCGTGGCGCGGGATTCGTAGACTGCCGCGGCCTATGAACGAGACGCTTGCAGTAGTCGGTGGTGGCGCGATCGCGACAGGGCTGGCAGTGGTTGCCGCCCAGCACGGTCCGGTGACGATCTGGGTCCGCTCGGACGAGTCCGCCGCCCGGACCCAGAAGTCGGTCGACAAGACCTGCGGCCGCGCCGGGATAGACCCCGCGCAGATCACCGTGACGACCGACCTCGCGACGATCGACGGCGCGACCGCCGTGATCGAAGCGATCGCCGAGAACCTCGACCACAAGGTCGAGCTCTGGGGCCGCCTCAAGGAGTACGTCTCGGACACCGCTCTGCTCGGATCGACGACCTCGTCGCTCTCGGTCCAGGCGATCGCCGAGTCCTCCGGTGCGCCGGAGCGTTTCGTCGCGCTCCACGTCTTCAACCCGGTAACGCACATGAAGCTCGTCGAGCTCGCGTACCCGACCGAGGCGACCGACGAGACCAAGACCCGTGCCGCGGCGCTCTGCGAGGCGCTCGACAAGACGCCGGTGACGGTGCCCGACACCCCGGGCTTCGTCGTCAACCGCCTGCTCTTCCCGTACCTCTTCAGCGCGGTCGAGTTCCAGGCCGAGTCGGGGATGTCCTCGGGCGCGATCGACACCTGCATGAAGCTCGGCGCTGGCCACCCGATGGGCCCGCTCGCGCTGCTCGACTACGTCGGGCTCGACGTCAGCAAGGCGATCGGAGAGGCGATCGGCGCTGCGGTCCCGGCGCGGATCAACGAGCTGGTCGCCGAAGGAGCGTTGGGCAAGAAGTCGGGTCGCGGGTTTTACGACTACTCGTGAGGTTCTGACCGGCGTTGGTGGTCGGGGTTGGTTGTCTCCGGCCGGTCGGCGCCGCAGCCCTCCACCCCGTCGGGCTGCGGAGTGCGCCCCCGGCCGTCTGCACCCCACCCCACATGAGCCCCGCAGCACCACGCGAGTGCCACACGCCGCCCCGCCTCCTTTCTCTCAACCCTGCAGGAGCACGATCCGCGCCTGGCCTTGGCCTCGTAGCGAAAAGCCTGGGCTACGGAGCGTCTGGGCTTTGGCTCAGCCAGAGCGACTGCCCCGACGACCGGGCTTCGGCCCGACCGGCCGCCGCCACCACCAACGCTCAGTCAGCCGGCTCGTTCCGACGGGCGTGCCACTTGCGAGTCGCCTTGTAGTGCGCCTGGAAGTCCGCATACAGCGCGTCGTACGCGCGCTGGGCCTCAGGGTTCGGCGTGAAGGTCTGCTTCACGGCGACGCGGTCGGCAATGTCGTCGACCGTGATCGCACCGAGGCCGAGGAACGCGAGCATCGCAGCGCCGCGGACGTTCGCCTGCCGGGGCCCTTCCATCTGACGGATCTCGCGGCCGAGCACATCGGCGAAGATCTGCGACCAGAGGTCCGAGCTGGCGCCGCCGCCGATGAAGGCGATCGAGTCGTGGCGGCCGGCGATCTTCTCGGTGAAGTGCTGCATCCAGCGGACGTTCATCGCGACGCCCTCGAGCGTCGCGCGCATCAGCGAGCCGCGCGTCGCCGTCAGCGAGATGTTCGAGTACGCGCCACGGATCCGGGCATCGTCTAGCGGCGTCCGCTCGCCGTTCAGCCACGGCGTGAACTGAACGCCGTTCGCACCGAGGCCGGCGGCTTCGGCTTCGCCGGTCAGCTCCTCGAAGCTGTACTCCGGGAGGTTGAGAAGCACGTCCTTGAGATGGTCGAGCGTTGCGCCGGCAGTCTGCTGCTCGGTCGCGAGCAGGTACTTGCCCGGTAGCGACGACGGCAGCGCGGCCATCTGGTGCAGGACGTCGGTATTGCGCTTCGGCAGGTGGCATGAGAGCCAGCCCGACGTCCCGATGTAGAGGTGCGCGGAGCCGTCGGCGACCGCGCCCGATCCGACCGCCGCGGACGTGACGTCCGGTGAGGAGGCGATCACCGGGACCGGCTCGATCCCGAACGCCGACGCGACCTCCGGCAACAGCTCACCGACGACCGAGTTCGAGGGGATGATCGGCGGCAGCTTGGCCGGGTCCAGGCCGGACATCCGGACGAGCTTCTCGTCGTAGTGGATGTTCGCGATGTCGCGCGTGTCGGTGCCCCAACACATCGTCGCCGACTCGACCGAGCACTGAACGCGCCCGGTCATCCGCGAGGTCAGGTAGTCGCCGGGCTCGACGAAGAAGGAGGCCGCGTCGTAGACCGCGGGGCGTTCGTTCTGCAGGAACAGGATCTGGCCGATCGGATCGCGTCCGGCGAGCGAGGGGGCTCCGCCCGTGGCCCGCAGCCAACGGACGATCTTGCGCGCGTTGTAGCCGACGACGCGCGGACCGGGGCCGCATGCCTCATGGGCGTAACGGCCACCACGCCTGTCCATCCAGCTGATCAGGTTGCCGACCGCCTGCCCGTCGGCGTCGACGGGGACGGTCGTCGACCACTGCGCGGTGACGGCGACGGCGACGATCGCGTGCGGTTCCGCCGCAGCCGCGAGCGCCTCCTTGCCGGCGGCGATCACCGCCTCCCAGAGGAGCTCCGGATCCTGCTCGGCGCCGCCGTCGCCGGTGAACTCGATCGGCGTCGATGCGACCCCGATCCCGAGCAGACGGCCGTCGTCGGCGATCACGGCGGCCTTGGGACCGCCGGTACCGAGGTCGATCGAGAGAACCGCGGATTCAGGAACCGGACCCGCCTGCCCCTCGCCGTTCGCTGATCCGGACCGCCTCGATCCGGTTCTCGCGGACCGACTCGACCCGGATCGCGTAACCGCCCGTGCTGACTACGTCGCCGCGCTGCGGCAGCCGCCCGAGCTCGGTGAAGACGAGGCCGCCGACCGAGGTGTAGTCCTCGGGGTCGGCAGGCAGCTCGAGGCCATGGTCGAGCAGGTCGGTCACGGCCACGTGCCCGCGGACGTACCAGTCGCCGTTCGCGAGCCGGCGGACCTGGCCACCGGCCGGGTCGGTCTCGTCGTCGATCTCGCCGACGACCTCCTCGATGATGTCCTCGACGGTGACGATCCCGCTGACGCGGCCGTACTCGTCGACGACGACGGCCATCGTCGCGCGGTTGCGCTGGAGGTCGGCGAGCAGATCGTCGAGCGGGCGCGTCTCCGGCACGATCACCGCGTCACGGACGAGCGGCTCGATCTCCGCCTCCGGCCCTTCGTTGAGCAGCGCGCTGGCGAGCGAGTTCGAGTGGATGATCCCGCGGACCTTGTCGCGGTTGTCATCCTCGATCACAAGCAGCCGCGTGTGGCCCGAGGAGATGCAGCGCCGCAGCGCGGCCTCGATCCCATCGGCGAGGTCGACGGTCACCACGGCCGGGATCGGGGTCATCACCTGACGCGCGTCCTGCTCGTGGAGGTGGAAGACGCCGCTCAGCATCCCGGCCTCGCCGGCGTCGAGCGTGCCGCCGGCACGCGCCTGCGCGATCAGGATCCGCAGCTCCTCGGGGGTCGCGTCATCCTCGCCAATCTTCCCCGGGTCGATCCGGATCAGCCGCAGCATCGCGTTCGAGACCGCCGTCAACATCGAGACGAACGGCCCGAGCAGCAGGGTGAAGAGGCGCAGCGGCCTGGCGATCAGCATCGTCGTCCGCTCCGGGTGGACGATCGATGCGATCTTCGGCACCTGCTCGCCGACGGTGATGTGCGAGGCCGTCGCGACGATGTACGCGAGCGCCAGCGCGAGCGCGACCGACGCGCCGTGACCGACGACCTCGCCGAACAGCGGCTCGAACAGCCTGGCGAGCGCCGGCTCGCCGAGGAAGCCGATGCCGAGCGACGCGAGCGTGATCCCGACCTGGCACGACGACAGGTACTGGTTCATGTCCTCGTGCAGCGCGAGCGCGCGGCGAGCAGGCGCCGATCCATCATCGGCCAGGTCCTGCAATCGGCTGCGGCTCGAGCGCACGAGCGCGAACTCGGCGGCCACGAAGAAGCCGTTCACGAGTATCAGCCCGCCCATCGCGAGCAGCAACAGGGCAGAACTCATGCTGCGCGATCCGCTGCCGGAGGCGAGGTTGCCCGATCGGGGCGGCGACTTCGAGGTAGGTCGTCGTTCATGGAACGCGCCGCGTCAACTTAGCAGCGGCTGCGGGCGCCGTCAGTCCGGCAGCCCGGCGATCGCGGTCGCGAGGTCGACGTCGAGGCTTGTGAGTCCACCCTCGCTGTGGGTCGAGATGCTGACGTGCAGCCGGTTCCAGCTGTGCAGATGGAGGTCGGGATGGTGCCCGGCGTCCTCCGCGAGCGCGGCGATCGCGTTCAGACGATCGAGCGCCGCGGGGAAGTCGTCGAACTCGGCGTCGAGTACCAGCGCCTCCCCCGCTCGCTGCCAGCCGCCGACCAAACCGGCCAGCGCCTCGTCGATCTCCTGATCGCTCAATCTGCCTGCCATATCCTCGCCCTCCGATGCGGATCGTCAGTCTCGTGCCCCACGCGACCGAGTTGCTGTTCGCGCTCGGCCTCGGCGACCAGGTGGTCGGGGTCACCCACGAGTGTGACTACCCGGAGGAAGCGCTGTCGCAACGGCACGTGACCCGCGACCTGCTCCCCAAGGGCCTGTCTCAGGCCGAGATCGACGCGGCCGTCCGCGAGCGCACCGACCGCGGCGAGGCGATCTACGCCCTCGACGAGGATCTGCTCGCCGACCTCGAGCCGACGCTGATCGTCACGCAAGCGCTGTGCCCGGTCTGCGCCGTCTCCTACGACGACGTGCGCGCGATCGCCGAGCGCCTCGACCCGCAGCCGCAGGTGATCGCGCTCGATCCGAAGACGCTCGGCGAGACGATGGGCGACATCCGCACCGTCTCGCAGGCGACCAAGACCCGCGATGCGGCGCTCGAGCTGGTCGCACGCCAGCGATCGCGGATCGACAAGGTGAAGGTTGCGGTCCGTAAAGAGCGCCGGCCGGACGTGGTCGCGATCGAGTGGTTCGATCCGGTCTTCGTCGCCGGCCATTGGACGCCGCAGCTGATCGAGCTTGCCGGCGGCACCGATGTGCTCGGCTTCGCCGGCGAGCCGTCCGAGCAGATGAGCTGGGATCTGCTGCGTGCCGCCAAGCCGGAGATCGTGCTCTGCATCCCGTGCGGCTACGACGCGGCGGGATCGCTGGACCAGGCGCGGCTCTTCGAGGACGAGCTGCGGTCGCTCGGCGCCCGACGGATCGTCGCGCTCGACGCGTCCGCGTACTTCTCGCGCCCCGGCCCCCGGCTCGTCGACGGCCTCGAGACGCTCGCGCACGTGCTCCACCCGAGCGCCGTGCCGGACGCCCCCGGCGTCGTGCTCGAGCTCTAGGTGACGTTGAGCAGACTGTGCGGCGTCTGCGCGATCGCAATCGCAGCCGCGACCGCGACCGCTGAGAGCGCCCCGCAGAGCCCGTAGCCGAGCGCTTCGTTGCGACGCTTCACCGCCTCGCCGAAGGCGAGCGCGGCGAGCACGCCGCCGATCAGACCGCCGACATGGCCGCCCCAGGCAATGTTCGGGATCACGAAACCGATCGCGAGGTTGATCAGCAGCAGCGCACCGAGCCCGCCACTGAACGGATCCATCCCGCGGCGGCGCAGCTCGACCATCATCGCGCCGACGATCCCGAAGACCGCACCAGATGCGCCGACGACCGGCTGGGTGGTCGTCTGCGCGAGCGCACCCATCGACCCCCAGAGCAGCGCCGTCCCGTAGATCGCCGCGAAGCGGCCGGAGCCGAGGCTCAGCTCGAGCTCACGACCGATGATCCACAGCAGGTACATGTTGAAGCCGAGGTGCAGCCAACCGCCGTGCATGAACCCGGTCGTGACGAGCCGCCAGTACTCACCATCGGCGATCTCGTAGCCGCGGAGCGCGAAATGTCCGAACAGCGAGCGGTTCGCCAGGTACGCGATCACGCAGGCGACGATGATCGCGACCGTCACCCGCGGCTCGGCTGCACCGCCGAGAGTCGCCGCGGTCCGCACCTTCGTCTTCTGCCGCGAGCAGTCCGGGCAGCGCATGCCGACCGGGGTCGTCGTCATGCAGTCCGGGCAGATCGGGTTGCCGCAGTTCGAGCACGAGACGCCGGTCTCGACGTTCGGGTGCCGGTAGCAGGTCGCCATCCCGGAGGACCGTAGCGGTGGCGCGACGCCGCTTACCGATCGAGCAGTCGCCGCGCCTCGGTGACGATCGCCTTCATCGTCTCCTCGGCGAAGTCGGCCGGCGTGTCGGCGGCGGCGACGCGGCGCTTGTGATTGCGCCGCATCCGCAGCGCGACGAGCCCGGCGCCCGCGGCCGTCCCAAGCGCGGCCGCGGCGACCGGGCGGACCCAGTTGCGCGGGTCGTGCATCGCGCTGAGCTCCCAGTTCTCGAGCTCTTCGGCCGCCATCCCGGCGAGGTCGGTCAGCGTCGACTCGAGCCGCTCGATCAGCCGTTCCGGCGGCTCGACCGGCGCGAACGCCTGCTGCAGCATCGCTTCGAGGTCGGTCGAGAAGGCGTCGCTCATCTCATGCTCCCTGCGCGGTCATCAGCTCTTCGAGCTGCTTGATGGCGCGGTGCAGCAGCACCTTCGTCGCCCCGTCGGTCTTGCCCATCGCGCGCGCAATCTCGCGGTTGTCCATCCCGAGCGCGAAGCGCATGATCAGCGCCTCGCGGCGGTCGTCGGGCAGCTCCTTGACCTTCTCCAGCACGCGCTGCAGCTCGTCGCGGCCCTCGACCAGGTCCTCGGTCGTGTGCGTTGCGCGGTACTGCTCGGAATCGTCGAGGTGCGTCTGCGGCTTGCGCGAGCGGTCGCGGTACAGATTCGCGGCGAGGTTGTGCGCGATCCGGATCAGCCATGGCCGCAGCGGCCGCCCATCGGACTCTGCGATCGCCCGCTCCAAATGGCGGTAGGCCTGGAGGAAGGTCTGCTCGGTCAGGTCCTCGGCGTCGTGGTGGTTGCCGACCCGGTAGTACGCGTACGAGTAGACGTCGCGCAGGTGCGCCTTGTAGAGATCGGTGAAGGCGGCGTCGAGCCGGGCCTTGTCCACGCACGGCAATCTACCCGCCGCGGACGAAGCGCCGTTCGCGCTCGGGCTGCTCGGCGGGCGCCGGCAGCTGCTTGCGCGGCTCGCCGCCGAGCCACTGCCACTGCAGCTCGACGCACGGCCAGACGCGATCGGTGACGGCGCCGGCGAGCTCGGCCGACGGCTGCTCGACCTGCGGGAAGCGGATCGGAGCGCCGGCGCGGACGCTGACCTTGTGCGGGCGCACGCGCCAGCCCCTGCGGACGTTCTCGGTGCCGATGATCGCGACCGGGACGACGGGAGCGCCGGTCTCGAGCGCCAGCCGCCCGACGCCACGTTTGGGGTCGGCGAGACCGCCCGGCCGGATCCGGGTGCCCTCGGGAAAGATCAGGAGAACGTCGCCGCGGTCGAGCACCTCACGGGCGGTCGCCATCGCATCGGCGTCGCCGTTGCCGCGATCGACCGGGAACGCGCCGAGGCTGCTCAGGATCCAGGCGACGAGCCGGTGCTTGAACAGTTCCTTCTTCGCGACGTAGTACATCGGCCGCCGGGCGAGCGTGCCGATGATGAACGGGTCGAGGAAGGACCGGTGGTTCGCGGCGACGATCACGGCGCCTTCGGCCGGGATGTGCTCGCGGCCGACGCGCAGCATCCGGAAGTACAGGTGGAAGAACGGCTGGAGGATGCCGCGTGCGAACCAGTACATCAGCGGGTTGACGCCGCGCGAGCGGGTGGCGGCGTGGAGCGCGGTGCTGGCCTGCGGTGCCCGGGTCGCGGGCGCGGACTCCGGTGCTGGGACGAGATCGGTACCGGGCATCTGCTGATCGGTACTCCTCCGGCCGGACGTGGTTACAGCGCAGGTAGTCTCATCGTTGGACGAAGGCCAAGCCTTCGTCCGACGCAAAGGGCCGAAGGCCCGTGAGCGCGCCCGAGTAGCTCAGCTGGCCAGAGCACCTGTCTTGTAAACAGGGGGTCCGGGGTTCGAATCCCCGCTCGGGCTCTTTCGTCCGTCGCGGCCGAGGCACAGGTGTCCGCTGCCGGACGGCCCGATACGGTCTCGCGATGCGCCGTTCCGCGATCGTCCCCGCCGTCGTGATCGCGCTGTTGGGCGCGGCGGGGTGCGGTTCCGGCGACGACGGCGGCCCATTGACCAGGGCGGAAGCGACCGCCCAGGCAAATGCGATCTGCCGGGCGGCGACCGCGAAGATCAACGCCTACGTCGAAGGGACACAGGCGCCGTCGGCGCCGGAAGAGACACAGGCCGCGCTTCGGCAAGACGTCCTGGTCGCGCGTGCCGCATCGACGGCGCTGTCCGAGCTCGCGGTTCCCGCTGACGGCCGCGCCGATTTCGAGCGCTTCGCGACCGGCGTCAGCGACTTCGCGGACGCGAATCAGACCTTCGTCTCGGCGATCGACGCCAAGGACCGGCGCGGAGTGCAGGCGGGCTCCCGTGACGCGGTCGCCGCCGGCAAAGAGGCGGAGAAGGGAGCCAAGGCCTACGGACTCGCGGACTGTCCTCCACCGACCACGGCCACAGCATTCGCCGACAAGGACGCGGCGAGCGCCCCATCGGTCGACCCGGTTGGTCGATGGACCGGCGAAGTTCTGCAGACGAATGCCGACGGCAAGCAATACCGGTACAGCGCGACGATGACGGTCGCGTTCGTTGGCGAACGTGGCGTCGTGTCGGGCACCGTCCGGTATCCGAGCTTCCCCTGCGGCGGCGACATTGTGTATCTCCGAACCGACGTTGACCGGTTCTACTTCCGAGAGCGGATCACGTCCAACGAGTCGAAGTGCCCGAGTGGAGGGCGCATCCGGGCGACCGTCCGGGGCGACGAGATGGCGTGGCGTTGGACCCGCGGCACGATCGCCGTCGCCGGCATCCTCAAGCGCCGCTGACCGTTAGGAGTCTGGGGTACCAGGCAGCCAGCCGAGCAGTCCGCGGGAGTGGGGCACCGGCTCGCCGACGACGTAGGTCTCGAGTTCATGCGGCACGCCCGCCATGTTCTCGGGCAGGATCCGGCGGGTCGTCCGCGCGACCAGGCCGAGTTCGCCCAGCCGCTCGTCGGGGATCTGCGCGAGCGCCGGCCCGGAGATGCCGATGTTGCCGGCGCCGGAGTGCTGCATCAGCCGTGCCGCGACGTTGACGTCGACGCCGAGCCAGTCACCGCCGAGCTGCCGCGGCGTGCCGGTGTGGATGCCGACCCGCAGCACCGGCCGGAATCCGCCGACCTCGATCTCCGCGAGCGCCCCGCGCCCTTCGACGATCGCCTCGAACGCCGACGGCGCGTCGGGGAAGACCGCCATCAGACCGTCGCCGGTGCGCTTGACCACGCGGCCTCCCCGGGCCACGATCTTCGGCTCCAGCTCGGCGGCGACGGCCCTCAGCAGCGTCAGCGTCTCCGCGTCGCCGGCGACCAGCGCCCAGGAGGAGAACCCGACGAGGTCGGTGAAGACGATCGTCACCTCCTCCTCGCCCTGGCCCCGCCCGACCCGCTCGAGCCCGGACTGCCAGACCTGCAGTGCGCCGAGCGCCCACTCGCGCGATGCCGGCTTGTCGTCAGCGATGACCTGCTGCACGAGCCTCGCTACCGACTGCGGGCCACTCGTCCCGGCGGTCGACAGCGGGTCACCGAACCCGGGGTCGCCCGGCAGCCGGTGGCGCACGGTGCGGGCGACGCGGACCATCGCCTCGCTGCGGTCGATCTCCTTGAACAGGCGCCGCAGGTCTCGCCGCAGGCTCTCCGTGCGTGGCCGGTCGACCTCCATCGCGGCACAGGGTACGGGCCGCGGCGCGGGGACACGCGTGCGCATCCTCACCCACCCGTTGGTACCGGATAGCCACCGTATGCGGTGCCAGCGGGTACCAACGCCTGCCGCTCACGCCGGCGTGAGGCCGGCAGCCTCCCGCTCGCGCTCGACCGCGGCCCGCACCGGGCAGCTCGCGAGGTGGTCGTTGACGAGGCCGCAGGCCTGCATCGCGGCGTACGCGGTCGTCGGGCCGAGGAAGCGCCAGCCGTGGGACCGGAACTCACGCGACAACGCAATCGACGCGGGCGTCGCCGCCGGAACGTCCGCGAGCGCCCTCGGCGCCCCGGTTGGCGGCTGCGAGTAGCCCAGCACGATCTCGTCGAGCGGCGAGCCCGCGTCGCGCAGCGCCAGGGCGACCTTCGCGTTGGCGATCGTCGCCTCGATCTTGCCGCGGTGGCGGATGATTCCCGCGTCTCCAAGCAGCCGCTCGACGTCGCGCTCGCCGAAGCTGGCGACCGCGTCGGGGTCGAAGCCGGCGAACGCGGTCCTGAAGCCCTCACGGCGGCGGAGGATCGTCAGCCACGAGAGGCCCGCCTGGAAGCCCTCGAGGCAGAGCCGTTCGAACAGCCCGGCCTCGGTCAGCACCGGCCGGCCCCACTCCTCGTCGTGATAGCGCTCGTAGTCGGGCTGGCCGTCGCCGAAGCAGCGCGCCATCGCTCAGGTCAGGACTTGGCGACAGTCAGCTTCATCGTCATCTCCGTGTGGAAGGTGCAGATGAACGTGTACTTGCCCGGCACGGTGAGCTTCTTCGAGAAGGTGAGCCCGGCGGCGAGCGGGTCGGACTGGAACTTCTTCGCGCCTTTCGGCCCCTTGTCGAGCTTGACGTCGTGGACGTCGAGCGCGTTCGCGTCCCACTTCCAGCGGACCGTGGTGCCCTTCTTGATCGCCTTCTTCGGGATCGGCGCGAAGTAGTTGTCGAAGACGCCGACGGTCAGCGGCTTCGGCGACTTCGCAGCCACCCCCGAGGGGGTGGCTGCGGTCACGGTCACCGCGGCGGCCAGCGCCGCCGCGGTGATCATCGTCCTTGGACTTGCGGCGGTCACTTGAGGTCGGCCGCCGCCTCGTTGGTGTACGTCTCGAGCGGCTTGTAGCCGGCCTTCGTCACGTGCGGCCCGCGGACCCATGCGGCCTCGTGGTCGGGGTCGACTGCCGCCTGCAGCAGCCTGTCGAGCGCCGCCTGCGACGGCGTGTTGACGATCCCCGCAGCACAGGCCGGCAGTGCCCCGGCCTCGGCGGGCAAGTTGCGATCCGCTCCGGTGTTGTTCTCGAAGCAGTTGCCGGTGCCGTCGCCGGTGTAGGCGATGTCGATGCCGTTGAGATCCTGGCCACCCTCACCGAACGTGTTGCCGGTGACCTGGTTGTCCTTGAGCGTGCCGACCGACGGGTCCTTCAGCGTCAGCGCCTGGACGAGTGCAACGCCACCAAGCCAGTTGCCGTAGATCTTGTTGCCGGTGACCTTGTTGCCACGGCCGCCGAACAGCAGGATGCCGACGCCGACCGGGAACGGGATCGCCCCGGCGACCGAGGTCTCCTTCTTCTTCCACGGCGCGCCCTTGTAGTAGTTGAAGTTGTTCCAGAAGACCTCGTTGCGGGTGAACACGTTGTTCTCCGCCGGCGGGTACTTCTCCGAGTCGAGCGCGTTCGGCACGATGCCGGCGCCGTTGTTGAAGAACTTCGAGTCCTGGATCGTCACGTAGCGCGAGTTCGTGCCCGAGTAGCCGAGCACGTTGCCGTAGCCGACGAGGTTCTTCAGCGTCGTGCGAATCGGCTTCGACTGCACCGGGGTCTGGCCGACGTAGTACGCCGAGTCGCTGTTCCACGCGCCGACGGAGTTCGACATCGTCCCGCCGATCGAGTTGAACGCGTAGAGCCCGTAGACGCCGGCCTTGAAGGCGCGCAGGTTCGTCAGCGTGTAGCCGTTGACGTTCGTGACGAAGAAGCCGTTCGAGACGTTGTCGCGGGCGGTGAAACCGTTGATCGTGACCTCGTCGGCGCCGTTGACGAAGACACCGTTGGCGGTCTTGCCCTTGCCATTGATGACGACCTTCGCCGGGTTCTTCGGGTTGCCGATCAGCTTGATGTACTTCTTGCCGCGGCCGACGAGCTTGACCTGCTCGTTGTAGGAGCCGTCGGGCACACGGACCGTGTCACCAGGGTTGGCCTTGGTGACCGCCGCCTGGATCGTCTTCGAGCAGCCCTTCGGGCTCTTCGTCTTCGGCTTGCAGACGCTGTAGGTCTTGAACGGGCCCTTCGGCTTGGTCGGCTTGGCGCTCGGCTTCGACGGGGGCGGGTAGTCGACCGCACCGGCGGTGACAGGCGCCAGCAGCAGGCCAGCGGTGAGCGCGACTGCGCTCAGGCGAATACGGGACATCAGCTGAATCTCTCTCTTGGGTGGGTCTCAGGGTTCGACCAGGAACCAGCCGGCCATTCCGGCGTCCTGGTGGGCGAGCACGTGGCAGTGATACAGCCAGCGCCCGGGGTTGTCTGCTTTGAACCGCGCGAAAATGCTCTGCCCGGGCCCGACCGACGGATTGTCGGTCTCGAGGCCGGTCGCGGGGTCCTTCCAACGGTGGCCGTGCAGGTGGAAGTCGTGCCAGTTGTCGTCGACGCCGACGATGTGGATCGTCACGTTCTGGCCGTTCTTGGCCCGGATCGTCGGCGTGTTGCCGGCGTAGGCGTGCCCGTTGATGCACTGGAACGGGCGCTTGAGGCCGGTGATCGGCGGCAGCCACTGGTGCAGGCAGAGCACCGATTCGACGTCGGCGGGCTGCTCACCCTTCTCGCGGATGAGAACCGCGCCGAACAGACCACGGTGCGTGTTGACCGTGTGGTTCGGGCCGTGATCGTGGTAGGCCCAGAGGCCGACGCTCTCCGGCACGCACTCGTACGTGTACGTGAACTCCTCCCCGGGCTGAATGAAGCCGCCGGCACGGGTGTACTTGCCTAGGTAGACGCCGTCGTACTCCGGGTTGTACTTGACGGCGTGAGGGTGGAAGGTGATCGCCTGGCGATACTTGTCGGGCAGCGCGTTGCGCACGTGGACGACGAGCGTGTCGCCGACCTCGGCCGAGAGCACCGGGCCGGGAACGCTCGCCGGCGCCGCCGGCGCTGCGAATCCGGGCGTCATCAGCTGGTAGATGAACGCGGTGAAGGTCGTCGAGCCGGGGATCGGGATGTCGTGCCAGTCGTCGCGCTTGGTCGGCACGATCGTCCAGCGCCGGGCGCGAACCTCGAGCCAGTACTCGACGGCGCGGCCGCCCGGTTGCGGCTGGGGCGTCTCGAAGGTCAGGCTGTCGACGGCCTCCTTGCCGGGGAGCTGCTTGGGCCGCTCGACCTGCGCGGCCGCGGCGTCGGCCTTCCGGGCATCGCCGGGCTCGGACAGCACGTACTCGCGCCCGCCGATCGTGCAGAGCAGCGCGGCACCACCGGTTTGAAGGAATGTGCGACGCGTGGGCTGCGGCAAGACGCGGAACCCTACCGGGATGAGGCGCGCCCGTGCGCGCTCGTCGTGAGCTTCATCGCCGGAAGAAACCCCAGCGAACCACCGAGGTTGCGGTGCCTAGGGGCGTTCGCGCAAAGGAGGTCGCGGCGAGGCGAGCGAGCGGCAAGGGAACGCACTTCAGTGCGTGACCGAAGCCGCGAGCAAAGCATCGTCGCGAGATGCGAAGCGCGGATGCCCCTAGGCCGGGACGGCTCGCGCCTCGAGATGCCCGCCGACCTTGCGCTTGACCCGCTGCAGCGCGTTGTCGACCGTCTTCGTGTCACAGCCGATGCGGCCGCCGATCTCCTCGTAGCTGCGGCCGTCGAGGTAGAGCGCGAGCACGCGCGACTCGAGCTCGGACAGCGCCGAGGACAGGCACGAGACGAGCGAGCGCAGCTCCTCGGAGCTGATCACCTGGCTCGCAGGGTCGTGCACCGGCGAGCCGGGCAGGATCTCGTCGAGCGTCGGCTCGCCCTCGCCCGCGCTCGACGGGGTCGAGGAGAACGAGACGTACTGGTTGAGCGGCGTGTGTTTGTTGCGCGTCGCGGTCTTGACCGCGGTGATGATCTGGCGCGTGATGCAGAGCTCGGCGAAGTTGCGGAAGCTCGACTCGCGGTCGGTCCGGTAGTCGCGAACCGCTTTGTAGAGGCCGACTAGTCCCTCCTGGATCAGGTCGTCGGAGTCACCGCCGGCGAGGAAGTACGAGGAGGCTTTGAGCCGGACGAATCCGTAGTAGCGGCGGACGATCCGGTCGTAGGCGGTTGCGTCCCCGGCCTTGGCGAGCGCGATCAGATAGTGATCGTCGACCTTGACCTGGGATTGAGCGTTGTACGAGAGACGGGCCACGAGCGTTCCTTTCTGCTCAAGAGCAGGGAAAACAGCTCAGTGGCGCACTCCTCCCCTGGCGCCATCTGATGGATTGGACCGGCCGAACTTCAACCTTCACTCGACCGTTATGGCGCGCACTGTTTCAGACGCACCGGCGGAAAGTCAAGGACGGCGTGCAACTGCCGTTGCAGGACGCCCAAGCCCAGCCCGCTCAGCGGGCGAGCTTGACGACTTTGGCGACGACCTCGAGGCCGTCGAGGGCGACCTCGACTCGAACCTTGCTCTTACCCTTCAGCCGCTTGCGCGCCTTGGCCCCGAGTGTCAGCGAGACCGTCCTGGTCTTGCCGTTGGCGATGGTCAGCGACTTGCTGGCGAGCAGCAGCGGTTTCTTGGCGGCGGTGCGCAGGCGCACTTTGCCCTTGCATCCGTTCGAGGGGTTCGAGCATCTGATCGCCACGGACACCTTGCCGCGCCTGAACGAGGCCTTGGTGCCAGGAACCTGCACGAGGAGGTTCGCGGGCATGCAGGCGGCGGCACGGGCGCCGGCTGCGGCTCGGCCGCCGCAGGGCGCCGGCGTCGGGTTCGGGTTCGGAGTCGGGTCGGGAGTCGGGGACGGAGCGTCCGCCGGCACCCAGTCGAAGTTCATCAGCACCTCGAAGCCGTTCGCGATCCACGCGTTCTGGTTCGTCTGGCTCGGATCGATCTGCGGGAAGTGCCAGGTCGCTCCCTGGTCGGTCGCCACGGGCCCGATCGGCCGCGGCAGACCGTTGTCGTGGATCGGCAAGGTGCCGCCGGTCGTCACGTCCACGTTGACGACGACCCAGTCGCGGTATCCCGCCACCCCCGGGTTTTGCGGGTCGTACGGCTTGCTCTCGACGAGGAAGTTCACCGGAATCTCGGTGACCGCGTTCGGCGTCAGGTTGACCGTGGGCGTCTCCGAGATGCCCTGGCAGCAGGTCGTCACGAGCTGTCCGTCCGACGGACGTTTGCCGGTGAACTGCCGGACGGTCGCGATGCTCACCGGCGCCGGGTTCGGGCCGGACTTGACGCGCGCCAGGGTGACCTTGCCGGAGTTCGGCACGATGTGGCTCGTCTGGACCGTCGCGCCGGTCTGGAAGATCGTGCAGCTCGAGCGGACCGTGCCGCCCCCGAGCGCGAAGAAGTCCTCGGCGATGAAGTCCTGGTAGCCATCGCCTCGGAATCCTCCGGGGTTGTTGCCGTAGCCCGCGACCCACCGCGTGTCGCAGTTGTACGGGTAGTTGGCCGTCGCGGTGAGCGGGCTGCCCTGCGCGCTGATCTGCGCGGAGGCGAGCGCCGGAGCAAGCACCGCCGAGGCGACGCAGACGGCAAGGAACGGTCCGACCGGAGAGCGCATGCGGAAACGTTACCGGCAGATCGCGTACAGGAGAACCGCTGCCGCCGCCGACACGTTGAGCGAGTCGACCTGACCGCGGTTCGGGATCGCGACGACCTCGTCGCAGCTATCGCGGACGCGCTTGCGCAGCCCCTCGCCCTCCGAGCCCATCACGAGCACGACGCCGCCGCTGAAGTCGACCTCCGGGTACGGGCGGCCGTCGCCGGCTGCGCCGTAGCTCCAGCAGCCGGCCTCGCGCGCTTCGATCAGGAAATCGGCGAGGTTGCGCACGCGGGCGATCCGAAGGTGTTCGACCGCACCGGCCGAGGCCTTCGCCGCGGCGGCGGTGACCTCGGCGCTGCGGTGGCGTGGAATCACGAGGCCGGTCGCCCCGGCGCACTCGGCGCTCCGGGCGATCGCCCCGAGGTTCTGCGGGTCCTGGACCTCGTCGAGCGCGACGATCACCGGGCGCTCGGCCGCCAGCAGCTCGGCGGCGCCGGCATACGGGTACGGCTCGACCTCGGCGCAGATGCCCTGGTGCGAGTCCGAGCCGGCCCGGTCGCTGATCTGCTCGGCGCCGGTGACACGCACGTCCACCCCGGCCAGCCACGGCTCCTTCGCCGCGCTCTCGGTCGCCCAGACGGAATGGACGCGGCGGCGGCCGGCGCGGAGCGCCTCGCGAACCGGGTTGCGCCCGTAGATCACGGTCGTGCTCATCGCAGCGGCACGAGTTCGGCGCCATCTGCCCCATCACGGACCTGCCAGCCGCGCTCGGCGAGCGCGCCGCGGAGCCGGTCGGCCTCGGCCCAGTCCTTCGCAGCGCGCGCCGCCTCGCGCGCGGTGAGCAACTCGAGGTCGGCGGCCTCAGGCTCCGCCCCGGCTTCGAGCACGTTCTCGAGTCCGAAGATCGAGAGCATCGCGACGAGATCGTCGCGGCCAGGCCCGTCGAGTGCGCGTGCCTCGCGGACCCATGCTGCTAGCGCTTCTAGCGCCTGAGCCGTGTTGAAGTCCGAGGCGAGCGCGGCGAAGAACGCGTCGCGGTGGGGCCGCAGCGCCTCCGGTGACGGCCCGTCCGCGAGCGAGCGCCCGAGCTCCGCGATCCGGGCGAGGCGAGCGGCGGCCGCCGCAACAGTCTCGCGCGCGTAGACGAGCGGCTGGCGATAGTGGCCGGTCGCGAAGAACAGCAGCAGCGCGTCGCGGCCGTGCTCGGCGATCGCGTCGGGCAGCAGCGTCACGTTGCCGACCGACTTCGCCATCTTCTCACTCGCCCCGCCGGCCGAGCGCATCTCGAGCATCCCGTTGTGCATCCAGATCTGCGCGAGCTCGGCGCCGCGCGCACAACGCGTCTGGGCGGCCTCGTTCTCGTGGTGCGGAAAGACGAGGTCCGAGCCACCGCCGTGGATCTGGAAGCCGACGCCGAGCAGCTCCTCGGCCATCGCCGAGCACTCGATGTGCCAGCCGGGCCGGCCGCGCCCCCAGGGCGCGTCCCACGCGGTGTCCTCGCCGTCCTTCTGCGCCTTCCAGAGCGCGAAGTCGAGCGGGTCGTCCTTGCGGCCGGTGCCGACGAGGTCGTCGTCCTCGCCCTGGCTCATCTGCTCGACGTCGCGATGCGACAGCGAGCCGTAGCGATCGTCTGCACGGACCCGGAAGTAGACGTCGCCGTCGACCGCGTACGCGGCGCCGCGTTCGATCAGCGCCGCGATCAAGGAGATGATCCCGTCGATCGTCTCGGTCGCGAGCGGCTCGTGATCGGGGCGGCCGAGTCCGAGCGCGTCCGTGTCGGCGATGTAGTGCGCCGTCATCGCCTCGGCGAGCTCGGTCGACGGGATGCCCTGCTGCGCGGCAGCGGCGTAGATCTTGTCGTTGACGTCGGTGACGTTCACGACCAGCGTCGGAGTTAGGCCGCGCGCGTCGAGAAAGCGCTTCAGCCACGAGAAGACGACGAACGGCCGTGCGTTGCCGATGTGGATCCTGTTGTAGACCGTCGGGCCGCAGGCGTAGATGCCGACCGAACCGTCGTCGCCGGCCATGAGCTCGCGCAGCTCGCCGGAGGCGGTGTCGTGGATCACGATCGGCGGCTCGTCCGGCACGAGGCCGGAGGCTATAGAGCGGCGCGCTCGCTCCCGTTCTTCAAGATTCCGGTTAGCATCGGCGGATGCATGCCTTTCGACGGTTCGTCCTCGTTGTTGTTGCTGCGACGCTTGGCGCGGCAACGCCCGCAGGCGCCGCCGACGCACTGACGACTGCCGCGCCTCCCGCCTCCGCGACAGCCGGCGCGTTCACGCTCTCGTGGACCGGCAGCACGCTCGCGGCGAGCTCCGGCGGCCGCGTCGTCTGGGACACCGCGCCCGGCGTGAGCTTCGTCCGCGGCGGAACCCAGCGGCTGCGGGCCGCCGAGCAGCGCGGCTCGTTCTCGGTCGACGAGCGGATCGAGAGCCGCTGCACCGACCAGACCGTCGAGACCGATCACTGCACCGTCCGGCAGCGGTCGTGATCCGCGGCCGCGTCTCCGGCGACCCCCGCTGCGAGAGCGACTATCTCCTGCGCTTCCGCGAGGTTCGGGCCGGCCACCTGCAGTTCACGCTGCGCTTCACCAACCCAGCGGTCAACCTCTCAGAGCTCGTCTACGCGTCCGACCCCGGCGAGCGCATCTACGGCTTCGGCGAGCAATTCTCGATCCTGAACATGAAGGGCCAGCAGGTCCCGATCATCTCGCAGGAAGGCGGCGTTGGCCGCGGCCTGCCGATCGTCACCGACCTGACGAACCTGATCGCGCCCGGCTCCGGCGGCAGCACGCTGTCGACCTACGACGCGGTCCCGCACTACCTCACGAGCAGCAACCGCTCGCTGATGCTCGAGAACACCGAGTACTCGGTGTTCGACCTGCGCGACCCGGGCCAGATCCGCGCCCGCGTCTTCTCCCCGGTCGTGACCGGCCGGATTCTCGCCGGCACGAGCCTGCTCGAGCTGATCGAGCGCTTCACCGAGTACAGCGGCCGAATGCGCGCCCTGCCGAACTGGCTCAACGAGGGCGCCGTGATCGGCGTCCAGGGCGGGACGGCGAAGGTCAACGGGATCCTCGACGAGCTCGGTCGGCGCGGCACGCCGCTTGCCGGCGTCTGGATGCAGGACTGGGTCGGCCGCCGGCAGACCGCGCTCGGTTCGCAGCTCTGGTGGAACTGGGAGCTCGACAAGGACCTCTACCCGAACTGGGACGGCCTCGTCGGGCGCGTCGAGCAGGCCGGCGGCAAGGTGCTCTGTTACGTCAACCCGATGCTCGTCGACGCGACACCGAAGGGCAACGTGCGCCGCAACCTGTACACGGAGGCGGTCGAGCGCGGCTACCTCGTCCACGACACCGCCGGGAAGGCGTACCAGGTGACGAACACCGACTTCGCGGCCGGTCTGCTCGACCTCACGAACCCGGCCGCGGTCACATGGATCAAGGCCGTGATCAAGGACCAGGTGCTCGGCGAAGCGAAGTGCCGCGGCTGGATGCACGACTATGCCGAGGCGCTGCCGTTCGACGGCGTGCTCGCCTCGGGCGAGTCGGCGGCGAGCTACCACAACCGCTACCCGGTCGAGTGGGCTCGAATCGCCAAGGAGGCGATCGCCGAGGCCGGCCTCTCGAACGAGGTCGTGTTCTTCAACCGCTCCGGCTCGGCGAAGAGCCCCGGCGCCTCGCAGCTGTTCTGGGAGGGCGACCAGCTCGTCACCTGGGACGCCTACGACGGGCTGCGCTCGGCGGTGCTCGGGCTGATGACCGGCGGCCTCTCGGGCGTCTCGCTCAACCACTCGGACATCGGCGGCTACACCGGACTGACGGTCGGCGGCGTCGGCCTCACCCGCGAGAACGAGCTGTTGCTGCGCTGGATCGAGTACGCCGCCTTCACGCCGGTGTTCCGGACGCACGAGGGCATCCGCCCGGCCGAGAACGAGCAGTTCTACTCGAGCCCCGGCACCTACGATCAGTTCGACCGCTTCGCCCGCGTCTACAAGGCGCTCGCGCCGTACCGGCGCCAGCTGATGCGCGAGGCGCAGACGAAGGGCTGGCCGCTCGTCCGCCACCCGATGCTCGAGTTCCCGGGCGAGGCGGGCATCGATGGCCTGACCGACGAGTTCATGCTCGGCTCCGAGTTCCTCGTCGCCCCCGTGGTCGACAAGGACTGGTTCGGCATCGGCTGGCGCAAGGTCTACTTCCCCGACCGCGCGAACACGACCTGGGTCCACGCACTCACCGGCCAGACCTACGGCAAGGACGGGCGGCCGCCGCAGGCGCCGCTGCTGCTCCAGTGGCTCGACCCGGCTGGCGGCAGCTACCAGTGGGTACCGGCGCCGATCGGCACGCCGCCGGTCTTCTACCGCAAGGGCTCGGCGGCCGGGGCGCAGTTCCGCCGCAACCTCGCGGCGCTCGGCGTGCGGTAGGTCAGAGCAGCGTGCCCTGCGACTGCCCGCGGGGCTTCGTCGCCGGCACTCGCTCTTGACCGGGCGCGGGCTGCGGCAGGTCGTCGGCGCCGACCAGCTCGCCGTCGCAGATCGCATCGAGCAGAGCGGCATGTTCCGGCGCCCGCCGGCTCGTGATCGTGAGCACGCGTAGGAGGTCGAGGAGCTCGTCGTTCCACGCATCGACCCATTGCTGGGGACGGATGAGGTCGAGCGGCTTGGGCTTGGTCGCGGCGTTGCCGATGCCCTTTGCGGTCCGGGAGCCGAGCCACTTGCGAACGACCTGGAGGCCCGACACCTCGAAGCTCCAGACCTCCGGATCAACGCCTGAGACGACGCCGTCGCCGACGTGGAGCTCACGCTCGGCCGCGCGGAACTCGATCTCGGCGATCGTGGCCGGGATCGCCGTGACCATCTGTGTCCATTCGAGCCCATCGATCTTCGGCACGCGCGTTCCGCGCCCTGACGCTTCGTCCCGGAACCGCTCGGCGAACGTGTGCAACCAGAGCAGCTCGCGACCGAGGGCGACCGCCTGCTGCCACAGGTCCGGGTCGGCGGTCAGCGGCACCCGCACACCGGCCGTCTGCAGTGCCACGGCGAACCGTTCCTGGAACCGAGCGGTCGAGAGCAGGGCGTAGAGGTAGGCGGCGAAGTCGGCGGGCTCGACCGCGATCCCGAGCCGGCCGGTGAGGGCGCCGAGCAGCCCGTCCGTTACGTTCGGCTCGGTCGCCGCAGCATCGCGGTACAGAGGGATCACGTCCTTGCCGCCACGCCCCATGAAGTAGTGCTTGTCGGGAACAGCAGGGCTCACCGTCGCTACCGGTCCGGGGCCAGGTGCCTCGGACGCGGGAACGACCAAGAAGAGCTGTTGCAGCGAAACCGACTGCCACAGGGCGGGTGAATCCGTCTTCGCGAGGCGGGGATCATCGAACGCCCATTGGCGGTCGAACGAGCGCCATCCGTAGCGGCCGAGCCGCTCGGGCTCGGCCCCTACTTGCAGGTCGCCGAGCCGCGCCATCCCTGAGACCTCCGTCGTCAGGTTGCGGCCGGTCCGAGCAGTAACGAACAGCTCGGCACGACGGTCCGGGTCGGACTCGGAGACGAGCGCGTCCCACCTCGCCCGCAGTGTTTCCGGATCCGGCGCAACCGGCCACATCCGGTTCCACATGCATCCCGGCTGCGCCCACGGCATCAGATCCTTGAGCGCCGGCATCGCCTCCCAGTCGCTGCCGCCGGTCCCAGGCACGAACCCGGCCACGGGATCCGCGGCGACCGGCTGCCACTCACCGGGCACCGCGCGTTGCGGCGTGACCTCGCCGAGCCCGGCGAGCTTCTCGGCCCTCGACCCCTCGATCCGCCGGTAGTGAACCGATGCCTTGCTGCGCCCGTCGCTGCGATCGTCGCGCACGAGCACGGTGATCGCGACCGGAGACTGAATCGCGAACACGTTCTCGTCGCTGATCGCCGAACGGTCGTCACCGCCGAGATCGACGATGTAGACGTCATCGGCGTGCCTCAGCGCCAGCTCTCGCAGACCGACGAAGGCGGGTCCGCTCAGCCAGGTCGAACCGGTGATGAACGCCACAACGGCCGGTCCGGACCGCTGCTCGAACGCCTTCCACATCGCCCATCGCCAGAAATACGTGTAGAGGTTGTAGAGGCTCGCCGTGTAGCTGAAGCGGACTTTGTGCCGGGCGGTGGCGTCGATCACATCCTGGAACAGCGGCGCCTTCTTTTCCCCAGGATCGCCATGCAGCACCCATCCGCCGGCGTCCTCCTTCGCGACCCGGTCATACGGCGGGTTGCCGAGAACCACGGTGACCGGCTGCTCCTGCTTGACCGCCTGTGCGCGGATGCGCTCCTCCGCCAGCGCCTTCGAATCGCCCCACATCACGAGCTGGGGCTCGTCCTTGGCGTTCGGCGAGGCGAGCGTGTCGGCGAGCATCACACTGACGCCGCCGGGCGGCAGCGAGACGCCCTCGGATGCAAGCCGCTGCCCCACGCGGAGATGCGTCACTGCGTACGGACCGGGCAGCAACTCGAAGCCGAACAGGTTCGCGGTCAGCGACAGCGCGGCCATCTGACCACCGGCCGGCCCACGTTCCTCCACCGCTCGGGCGATCGCGCTGTCGACGACGGCCAGCGGGAAGGTCCCGGTGCCGGCCGCCGGGTCGAGCGTGGTGACGCCCGGGTCGCCGAAACCGAGCGGACGGTCGAAGCGCTCGACCAACGCATCTTCGACCAGCCGGACGATGCAACCGACCACCTCCACCGGCGTGTAGTAGACGCCGGCCTGCTTGCGCGCCTCCGGGTCGTACGCGGCGAGGAAATCCTCGTAGAACCACAGCCACGGCTCTCCCCGTGGATCCTTACGTTTGTGGATCTTCTCGACGTCGACGCCTGACACGAGGCGCTCGATCGCGCCGACTTCGAGCACGATCAGTGTCATGAAGTCCTCGAGGCCGAGGATCGGACCGAGCGCCGCGCTGAGCAAGCGATGGTGCTCGTGGAGCGCGTCCTTCGCTTCACCGAGGGTCAAGACGCCATCGCCGTCGCTGTCGGCGCCGCCTTCGAGCGCAGCGATAACCAGGCTGTAGGTGATCACCTGAGCGACCGCGTCGGCGAACTCAGCCTCGGTGGCGTCTTCTTTGAGCATTTGCTTCCAGGCATCGTGCGCCTTGCAGGCGGCGTGATGGCCCGGCGCACCTGCGTTCGAGCGCTGTGCGTACAGCGCATCGCGAAGGTTTCGAGCGAGCGGCGCGAGCCGCTTCGCGAGAGCCGACACCGCGGTGATCGGGGCGACGTGTTCGTGAGCGAAGAGTTCAACTCGTGCCGCGAACTCAGACGCGCTCCACTCGCCGTCGTCATACGGCAACGCGACGGGATGCCCTGCCTGGTCACCGTTCTTGAACCAACGGACTTCGCGACCGTTGCAGAGCAAGACGTTGTCCAGCTCGGAGAGCTTCTTCCACTGCTTGCCGTCGTGCCCGGTCCAGGTCTCGGGCGCCGAGATGTCGGTCTGCGGCTTCTTCAGCTCGATCCACCCGCAGAATCGCTTGTCGACCAAGACCCCGAAGTCGGGACGAGAGCCGTCGAGCTGACTCTCCCTGATCAGACGCAGCTCACCGATTCCGGCGAGCGCCGCAACCTGCTCGATCAGGTTCGTCAGGGGCGTCGTGATCTGGGCTTCCGGGTCGGCGGCAATGCCGGCCTTGGTTGCTGCCGAGACCGCCGACCTGTACGCAGCAGCCAGGGCCGCGGCGTCGTCCTCCTTGATCGCAAATGCCGGCATCGTCGGAAGTCTGCCCGAACCCCGCGTCAGACCGTTGTCCCGCCGACCGTTGGTACCAACGACCCACCACCGTGGCGCTGGTACCCGATTGCGACACCTACGATCGGGACCGGGTACCACGCGCCGCGCCGCGTCGCCGGGCGAGCGAAGGAATACCCTGAAAGGAGCAGATGAGCCGCGCTCCCCGCACCACGACGGCCGCCCAGCTCAGGGGCGTGGAAGAGGCATTCCAGACGCTCCCGGACCGCTATCTCGGCGCGCCTCCCGGCTACGACGTGACCTTTCACGTCCGGCTCGGCGACCTGGGCCACACGTTCGAGGTTCGCGCGACCGAGCGCACCGTCCGGGTCCGCAAGGGCATCAGCCGCCGACCGGCAGACGTCGTCCTCGGCACCGACATCGCGACCTGGCTCGCGCTGCGCGACGGCAGCATCTCCGGGATCGAAGCGTTTCTCGAGCGCCGTCTGTACGCGCGCGGCGACCTCGACGACGCGCTCCGGTTCGAGTCTCTGTTCGCGCTGCCCGACGGCCGCGACCCGCACCTCCAGCTCAGACATGCCGGGCCGCGGGGCCGGCGGCTGTCCGTCGCGAGCCTCGGCGAGGGGCCGGACGTCGTGCTGATCCACGGCCTCGGCGCGACCAAGTCCTCTTTCCTCGACGCGGCGGCGATGCTCGCGAACTCCGGCCACCGCGTGCATGCCCTCGACCTGCCCGGTTTCGGCGGCTCCGACAAGCCGCTGCTCGCTCCGTTCGACGCGCCGTGGTTCGCCCGAACCGTCTGGGACACGCTCGACGAGCTCGGCCTGACGGGCGTGCACCTGGTCGGCAACTCGCTCGGTGGCCGCGTCTCGATCGAGATGGCGCTGGCCAGGCCCCAGCGCGTCCGCTCGATCACCGGCCTCTGTCCCGCGGTCGCGTTCGTCAAGCGCGACTTCCGCCACGTCGTCCGCGTCCTGCGGCCGGAGTTCGGGCTCCTCCCCCATCGCTTCACGCGCAAGGCCGTCGACGCCCAGCTGCGCGACCTCTTCTGCGACCTCGGCGCGCTCGATCCGAGCATGGCCGACATCGTCGTCGACGAGTTCCAGCGGATCTACACGTCCCCCGGGGCTCGGCTCGCGTTCCTGTCAGCGGCCCGCAACATCTACCTCGACCGGCCCTACGGCCGCGGCGGCTTCTACGAGCGGCTGGCCGAGCTCGAGCCGCCGTCGCTGTTCGTCTGGGCGACCCACGACCGCCTGATCCCACAGGCCTTCCGCAGCCACGTCGAGCGCGCGCTGCCGGCCGCAGAGCACGTCGTGCTCGACGCCTGCGGGCACACGCCGCAGGTCGAGCGCCCCGAGGAGACCGCCGCGATGGTCGCTGCACACATCGCTCGTGCCGAGAAGACCCACCCGGCGCGGACCGACCCGCTGACGCTGGTGGCGTGATGGCCAAGGCGAAGACGGCGACCGTGAAACGCAGGCCGAAGCCGGTCACCGCCGCGGCCTCGCCCGCCCGCGGCGGCATCCACGGCGCACCGGCACGCCCCGGGCTGCGGACACCAGGCGTCCCGGGCGTGAATTTGACCCGCAGCGCCGCCGGCTTCGTCTCGCGCAAGACGCGCGAGCAGCTCTACCGGCTCACCGGCCCGCTGCGCCCGGCGAACCTCGACGAGCGCGACCCGGACGAGCTGCGCGACACCCTGCCGTTGATGTGGCTGATCTCGAGTCTCTGGTTCCGCTCCGAGGTCCGCGGCATGGGCAACGTCCCCGCTGACGGCCCCGTGTTGCTGGTCGGCAACCACTCCGGCGGCAACATGACGCCCGACACGTTCTCCTTCGCGCTTGCGTTCTCGACCTACTTCGGCGTCGAGCGGCGTCTGCATCTCCTGACCGCGAGTCACGTCTTCTCGTTCCCGGGCATCAGCCATCTCCGCAAGGCCGGGATCGTCACTGCGACGCACGAGCACGCCGAGGAGGCGCTCGCCGCCGGCGGCGCCGCGTTCGTCTACCCGGGCGGCAGCCGCGAGGCTCATCGCCCGAGCTGGCGCGGCTCGCAGCTCGACCTCGGCCCGCTCGAGGAGACCGTCGAGCTCGCTGTCACCGCCGGCGCGCCGATCGTCCCGGTCGTCGCGATCGGCGGTCAGGAGACGGCGTTGTTCGTGAGCGACGGTGAGCGGATCAGCCGCGCGCTGCGGCTCGACCGGATCGGCATTGCTCGCCTTCCGATCGCGCTCGCGGCTCCGTGGGGGGTAAGCGTCGGCGACGTCGCCGGCCACCTGCCGCTCCCGGCGAAGCTGGTGCTCGAGGTCCTCCCCCCGATCGACCCGGTAGCCCGGATCGACGACGGTGCAACGGTCTCGGATGTCGCCGAGCACATCCGGGCACGGATGCGCGACACGATCGACGTCCTCGCCCAGGAGCGCAGACTGCCGGTGCTCGGATGAGGGTTGCCCGCTCGATCTGGGTCGAGGCCCCGCCGGAGGCGGTCTGGCGCTTCGTCGCCGATCCCGGTCACTACCTGCATTTCATGGACGGCATCACCCGGTGGGAGGTCGAGGGCAGACGGCGGACCGGGCTCGGTGCTCGCTATCGGGTGTTGATGCATGTCGGCTCGGCGGAGATCGGCGGCCTCGTCGAAGTCGTCGAACACGTCCCGAACCGGGAGCTCGCGTGGGCGTCGGTCGTCGGCACCGCGCAGCGCGGCCGCTGGCGGATCCGGCCGCATCCGACGGACCCGGCCCGTACCCGTGTCGAGTTGCGGATCGGCGGTAGCGCCGGCGGCGGGCTGATCGGCCAGGTCGCAGGCGTCGTCGCGCAGCCGGCGATCGCCCGTCACGTCCGTCGCTCGCTGCGCGAGTTGCGGCGCCAGGTCGAGCACGAGCAGGAGCGCGCCGAGCACCGGCGCGCGGGCGCGGCCCGCCGCCGGGCGGTGGCGCGGTAGCGTCCGGTCCGCGCATGGCCCCGGGATCGCCGCTGGACATCCTCGTCGTCGACGACGACGCCCCGCTTCGGGAGATGCTTCAGCGGGCGTTCGAGCGCGAAGGCCACAGGATCACCGCGGTCAGCGACGGTCAGTCCGCGCTCAGCGAGCTCGAGAACACCAGCTACGACGTGATCCTGCTCGACGTCGCGCTGGGCGCAGGGCCGTCCGGCCATGACGTCGCCCGCGCGCTGCGCGACCGGCGCGACGTCACGCCGGTGATCATGCTGACCGCGCTCGACTCGGAGGCAGATGCCGTGCAGGGCCTCGAGGCCGGCGCCGACGACTACGTCACGAAACCGTTCGGAATCGCCGAGCTGCGCAGCCGGATCCGCGCGGTGCTGCGCCGCACCCATCGCCAGGTCGTCGAGGACGGACCGATCGACGTCGGCGAGATCGTGCTCGACCCGCGTGCGCGCGACGTGACCGCCCGTGGCGAGCCGGTCCGGCTCACGTTCGCCGAGTTCGAGCTGCTGAAGTGCCTCGTCGAGCGACCGGGGCGCCTCTTCAACCGTCAGGAGCTGCTGCGCGCGATCTGGGGGGATTCCGCCTACCGCGACCCGCGCGCGATCGACGTCCACATCCGCCATCTGCGCGAGAAGCTCGAAGAGAAGCCCGAGGACCCGCGCCTGATCGTGACGGTCCGCGGCGCCGGGTACCGATTCCGAGACCGGTGAGCGGCGATGAGCCTGCGAACACGGCTGCTGCTCTCGCTCGTCGGCACGAGCGCGATCACGTTGCTCGCGCTCGCGCTTGCGCTGCTGCCGCCGCTGCAGAGTCGCCTACGTGACGAGGCCCGCGACGCACTGGAGCAGACCGTGCTCGCGAGCCGGCCCACGCTCGAGGCAGAGCTGCGTGGCAAGCGGGGCGTGTCGCCGAAGGCCGGCGACCTGTTGCAGCGGCTCGCCGAACGAACCGACGCGCGCGTACTGCTCTACCGCGGTGTCCCGTTCGACGCGTCCGCCGCAGCCCTGGTCGACACCGGCTCGGGCGGAACCTCGCGCGATGACGTGCTCCGCGCCTGGACCGAGGGGCTGACGAACTCTTCTCAGCTCGACGGCACGCTGCGCATCGCAGTTCCGATCCCGGCGACCGGGGACCGTGGCATCCCCGATTGGGTACTGGCGGTCCGGCAGTCCGAGGCGCAGGCGACGCGCGCGGTCAGCGTCGTCCGCCAGGCGTTCGTCGCAGCGGCGGTGATCTCGTTCGCGATCGCCGCGGTGCTCGGCTTCCTGCTCTCGGGAACGCTCGTCAGACGACTCAGGCGGCTCCGCTCGACCGCGATCACGCTCGCGACCGAGGGGATCGACGCGCCCGCCCCACCGCACGACCCGGCCCCGGACGAGGTCGGCGACCTCGGCCGGGCGCTGCGGACGATGCACGAGGGCATCGTCCGCCAGGAGGAGGCGCGGCGCGCGTTCGTCGCGACCGCGAGCCACGAGCTGCGGACGCCGATCACCTCGATCCAGGGCAACCTCGAGCTGCTCGCCGAGGACCTCGACGAGGGCTCGCTCGACGCGGCCGACGCGCGCAAGCAGGTCAGCGGTGCGCAGGAGCAGCTCCGGCGACTCGCGAACCTCGCGACCGAGCTGCTCGACGTCAGCCGACTCGACGCCGGCGTCACGCTGCGCAGCGAGCCGGTCGACCTGTCGGAGATCGCGCGCGCCGTGGCGGCCGAGTTCGCGCAGCGGGCTGTCGAGGCCGGGGTGCTGATCGAGGTGCCGGAGCCCCGTGGCTCGGTCTGGGCCGAAGGCGACCCCGGTGCCGTGGCTCGGATCGTCCGGATTCTGCTCGACAACGGACTGCGGTTCTCGCCGCGCGGCGGCCTTCTTCAAGTCACGGTGGAGTACGCCGGCGACCGCGCGCGAATGACGGTCAGCGACGACGGGCCTGGCGTCCCGGTCTCCGAGCGCGAGCAGATCTTCCACCGCTTCCGCCGCGGCTCGACGACCGGCGGCGAGGGCGGCTTCGGCCTCGGCCTGGCGATCGGCCGCGAGCTGGCGCGGCGGATGGGTGGTGAGCTCGCGCTCGTCCCCGAGGGACTCACGCGGGGAGCGACCTTCGCGCTGACGCTGCCGATTCAGCTACCGGAGTAGCCCGGCCAGGGACCGGTCGTAGGCAGCATCCCGCGGGCCTCGAACTGGCCCCGGGCATCTGGGCCGCCGATGAACTTCACGAACGCCGAGATGATCGCGCTGACATTCGCCTTCGGGCGGGTCCAGCGCGGCGTGACGTAGCGGATCGGGTAGGCGTCGGGGTGGGATAGCGTCCTCACCGACACGTCGTCCGGAGCGCTGCCGCCGACCGGGACGATGCAGATGCTCGCGGCGTACCTGCGGGCACGCGAGTAGCTCGTGACCGCAGCGATCGAGACGTCACCTGCCGCAGCTTCGCCGAGGCCGCCATCCGGTGAGAGCTTGGCGCGGCTCGGCTTCTTGCCGTCCCGGCTTGCCCCGAAGCGCGGCTCGACGAACGTGCTCGAACTGCCGGACGACCTGCGCAGGGACATCGCGCCGCCTCCGCTCACCCCCACCGCTTCCCAGCTCGTCACCGTGCCGGCCGCGATCCGCTTCGCATCGGCCCGCGAGACGCCGGCCGCACAGGCCGGATGGTCACGGCTCACGGCGAGGACGTCGGCATCACGTCCGATGTCGGCGCGGGTCTGCAGCACCTTCTTCTCCTTCGCCGTCAGCTCGCGGTCGACGAAGGAGCCGACCGGGGTCGGGTACTGCCGGTAGCGCGTCATGTTGCGCAAGTAGATCGTGATGTCCGGCCCGGTCGCCGTCGCGGCGTTGCCGAAGATGAAGCGGTAGGTCCTTCCGCTCTGCCTGACCGAGATCGGCTTGACCGGCTTCCCACGCGGGTGGATGCCGAACGTAGTCGGCGTGAAGCCGATCAGCGCGTCGACGCGCGACGGGATCGTCGAGTTGAAGAACGTGTCCTGCGCCTTCTGAGCGCAGGCGGCAGCCGGCAGGCCGAGAGTCAGAAAGGGAATCGCGAAGGCAATGCGGCGCACGGCGTGATTCTGACACCGGGCATCGGAGCGCGCCGCCGGTGGCCCATGCGACAGCCCGTCTAGCATGAGCCAATGGCCACCGATCCGCAGCGGACCCGTTCTTGGTGGGGCTGGGGGTGGGAACAGAACGCGGTCGACGATGACGTCTGCCGCAGCTACGGAGCGATGTTCCCGGGGCTGCCGGCCGACCCGTTGCCGATCCCGCGAGTCGAGGACCTGGATCTGCCGGCTCCGAGAGTCGGCGCATCGCCGGCGATCGCCGGCTTCACCTCCGATGACCCGCACGAGCGCGCGTCCCACGCCCAGGGCAAGGCGTACCGCGACGTGGTCCGGGTGCTCCACGGACGCATCGACTCGCCACCCGATCTCGTCGCGCGCCCGAGCACGGAAGCGCAGGTCGAGGCCGTGCTCGACTGGGCCGCCGGTGCCGGTGTGGCTGTGGTGCCGTACGGCGGTGGCAGCTCGGTCGCGGGCGGTGTCGAGTTCGGCGGTGACGGATACGAGGGCGTGCTGTCGCTCGACATGACCGCGATGAGCCGGGTTCTCGAGATCGACCGCGTGAGCCGGGCGGCGCGGATCGAGGCCGGCGCGCTCGGCCCGGTGCTCGAGGATCAGCTCAGGCCGCAGGGCTACACGCTCAGGCACTTCCCCCAGAGCTTCGAGTTCTCGACGCTCGGCGGCTGGCTCGCGACACGGGCAGGAGGGCACTACGCGACGCTCCACACCCACATCGACGACTTGGTGGAGTCGATCCGGGCGCTCACACCGGTCGGCGTGAGCGAGTCGTGGCGGCTGCCCGGGTCCGGCGCGGGCCCTTCGCCGGACCGGATGCTGCTCGGCTCCGAGGGCACGCTCGGCGTCATCACCGAGGCCTGGATGCGGATCCAGGAACGGCCGGGCCACAAGTCGTCGGCATCGGTCACGTTCGCCGGCCCGCGAGCGGCCACCGGCGCGTTCGGCGCCGTGCGCGAGATCGCGCAGTCTGGGCTCAACCCGGCCAACTGCCGCCTGCTCGATCCGGGCGAGGCGGCGCTGTCGGGCGCCGCCCAGAACGGCGAATGGGTGCTCGTGCTCGGCGCCGAGTCGGCTCACCACCCGGTCGGCGAGACCGTCGACGCGTTGCTCGCGATCGCGCGCGAGCACGGTGGCATCGCCGCCCCGCCCAAGGAGAAGGGCGGCAGCGAGAGCGACGAGGCGGCACAGGCATGGCGCTCGGCGTTCCTGCAGATGCCCTACCTGCGCGACGGGCTCGCCCGGATGAGCGCGATCACCGAGACGTTCGAGACGGCGACGACCTGGGACCGCGCGACGGAGCTGTACGACGCGGTGCGGAGCGAGCTCGGTGCCGCCATCGAGGCGACAACCGGCCACCCGGGCCTGATCAACTGCCGCTTCACGCACGTCTACCCCGACGGCCCCGCGCCCTACTTCACCGTGATCGCGGCAGGTCGCCGCGGCTCCGAGGTCGCGATGTGGGACGAGATCAAGGCCGCGTCGATGGAGATCCTGACCGCCCACCGGGCGACCGTCACCCATCACCACGCGGTCGGCCGCGACCACCGTCCGGGCTACGACCGTCAGCGGCCCGAGCCCTTCGCCGCCGCGTTGCGAGCATCGAAGGCGGCGCTCGACCCCGCGGCGATCCTCAACCCGGGCGTGCTGATCGACCCGGCCCGCTGAGCGCCCGAGGAGTGCGAGGGAGCGCACTGAGGGGCGTGACCGAGCAACGACGAGGCGCATCCTCGCCAGATGCGATGCCCTACGCGCGGCTGAGGGGCTCGCGCTGGTACTCGGTTTCCGGCGCCTTCTTGTACGGGTTCTCGGAGTCGGCGTCGGTCTGGGTCTCGTGGTAGACCGACTCGACGTTGACCGCCCAGATGTCGTGGGTCTCGCCGAACAGGACGTTGTCGACCGCGCGCATCGCCGACAGCATCGAGTGGTCGGAGTTGTTGTAGCGGTGGAGGCCGTTGCGACCGACCTGCACGTAGTCGGCCAGCGGGTCGAGCCACTCGCGGATCGCCTCAACGCGCTCGGCGTAGGTCTCGTCGTACATCGGGTACGCCATCGGGACGCGCACGACGTAGCCGCGGCGGACCTGCGAGGCCTTGGCGAGGCCGAGCGCCTCGAGCTCCTTGGAGGCCATCTTGACGAGCGTGTCGTCGCCACACTCCCAGAGCTCGTCGCCCTTGAAGCAGAAGTACTCCATGCCGACGCAGGCAGTGTCGGGGTCCGGGACCATCCACGGCGACCAGCTGCGGAAGTTCTGGATCCGGCCGACCTCGACGTGCTCCTCGTGGATGTAGATCCAGTTGTCGGGGAACAGGTCCTCGCCGTCGAGCACGAGCGAGACGGTCAGGAAGTCGCGGTAGCGCAGCCCCTGGGCGGCCTCCCGGACGGGCTCGGGCGCGTCGGGCGAGACGAGGCCGACCATGTTGC
Organism: Baekduia sp.; assembly: GCA_037045385.1. Classification (GTDB taxonomy): domain Bacteria; phylum Actinomycetota; class Thermoleophilia; order Solirubrobacterales; family Solirubrobacteraceae; genus Baekduia. Next base: position 38,530 of record JBAOHN010000004.1, read on the forward strand.
GCAGCGGCAGCGAGCTGATCGTCGAAGTCGGCGTGAGGACCTCGTCCGGCGTGTGCACCGCGACGACGCGACCGTCGACGGTCTCGATCCGCGTGGCCGGCGTGTTCAGCCGCACCTCGCCGCCCATCTCCTCGATCCGCTCGGTCATCATCTCCCACATCTGGCCGGGGCCGTAGCGTGGGTAGTTGAAGGCGTCGATCAGCGACTTGATCTCGTTGCCCTTGTTGCCGAAGAACGCCGACTTCGCGGCGGAGTAGAACGACAGGCCCTTGATCCGCTGCGCCGCCCACTCGGCGCGGATCTCGTGGCACGGCACGCCCCAGACCTTCTCGGTGTAGCCCTTGAAGAAGTGGCCGTAGAGCCGCTTTCCGAACCGGTTCGAGACCCACTGCTCGAGGTTGTCCTCGGGGCCGTTCGGCGTGACAGCCGCCCACAGATAGGACATGCCGCAGAGGAACAGCTCCCACGGGCCGAGCTTCTTGATGACGTCTGTGCCCTTGAGCGGGTAGTCGAGATACTTGCCGCGCCAGAAGATCCGCGACATCCGCGGGCGCTTGAGGAACTCGTCGCCCATGATCTCGTGCCAGAGGTCGTCGACCTCCTGGTTCTTGGTGAAGAAGCGGTGGCCGCCGAGGTCAAAGCGGTAGCCGTCGGGATCGACAACGGTCTTGGCGATGCCGCCGACCTGGTCGTCGGCCTCGAGCACGATGACCTTCTTGCCTGCCTTCGCGAGCAGGTAGCCGGCCGTCAGGCCGGCAGGGCCGCCGCCGATGACCACGTAGGGACGCGCGGCGCCGTCACCGGGCACCGAGGAGTCGTCTGCCGGCAAGCGAGGTTCGTCGACCAGGGCCATGCCGGCAGTTTCGCGGCCGCGCGGCGAAGTTCCGGCCCCGCCTAACCGGGGCTAACACTTCTTCACGAGCTCACGCAACGGCGCGAAGCGGTGCTTGATTCCCGCCACCGGCCGCCAGGTCCTCGAGCAGGGCGGCCGCATCGAGGATCGCGATGATCCGATCCTCCATCTGGACGACGCCTGTGATCTCGGGAGCCTTACCGGCCGGGCCGTCCTCGCACTCTGCCTCGATCGTCCGGACCTCTCGCACCTCGTCGACGATCAACCCGGCGCGCTCGTCGCCGTGTTCGGCGATCACGATCCGCGTGTCCTCGCCATCGCCGACCGGGACCCCGAGACGGGTGGCCAGGCAGAGCACCGGCACGATCCGCCCGCGCAACGAGATCACTCCGCGCACGCTCGGGTCGCCGGACGCGAGGCTGCGCGGCTGCTCGTAGCGGATGATCTCCTGAACCTCGTCGATCGGCAGAGCGAACTCCTCACCCGCGATCGCGAAGACGACGAGCTGGCGCGCTGGGGAAACGTCGGACATGGGACCGGCGTCGGCTACGCCCCGCCGCCACTTGACCGGCGCGGCCCAGACCTCAACGCCGTTCGTAGACGACAACGCGAACGCCACGCGGTGGCCGGCGGTAGCCGACCGCAGGAAGCCGGTCGACGCGCTCGAACCGGCGGTCGTGGTCGAGCGCCCGCTGCCACTGCGCCGAGCGCCGGCGCACCAGCGAGGTCCAGGGTGCGCCCCAGCGCCCTGAACGGACGATCGGAAGCACCACTATCAGCCGCTCACCCGGCTCGATTCCCGGCGCAACCTCACGCATCACCGCCTTCGGGCCTGTTCGCTCGAGACGCTCGAGGGCGTTGCGCCAGTCGAAGACCTGGGGGTCTTCGACGGGGCCGAGCGCGTCGGCCCAGCGGAGTCCGTCACCGAGGTAGTACCGCATCACCGGACCCTGCTCTGGGTGCACGGCGAGGACGGTGTCGCCGTCCCGGACGAGGCCGCGATCCTCGAGCGTGCGGGCGACCTTGAACGCGTCGCTCTTGCCCTTGATCTGGCGCTCCTGGGTATCGGCCCAGAGCACGAGGACGACGGCGAGCGTCACGACGCCGAGCGTGCCCGCCCGGGTGAGGCCGGCGGACGCGAGCAGCAGCGCCGGGCCGACCAGGATCGCCACGTAGCGTCCGGACCACGCCGGCGAGACCTGGGACGCGACCCAGGCGACGAGCACTCCGGTCAGCAGGATGATCAACAGCGCCGCTGCGGCCCGCGCCCGCTCCGGCTCGGCCGCGCGCATGCGCAGCAGGCCGGTCCCGCCGACGAGCGCGATCGCCAGCGACGTCGCGCCGGCGCCGACCGTCACCTCGAGGATGCTCACGATCGACTCGAGATCCGGCTTCTCGGCCCACGGCGCTCCGGTCTCCGCCGCCTGCCCCAGCAATGTCGGCAACCACGGGAGGTAGAGCAGCGCGATCAGACCGAAGCCGGTCAGGCCGTCACGCACGAGCTTCGAGCGCTCGTCGGTCTCTGCGCCGAGCGTCAGCGCGACCCATGCCGCACCGCAGCCCAGCAGCATGAAGAGTCCCCAATTGTGGACGTAGGGCGCGAGTGCTCCGAACAGAACGAACGCCGGCAGCATGCGACGATCCCTCAGCGCGAACAGCCCGGCGAAGGCAGCGGCGAGGACGATCCCGACGAGCACCGCGAGCGCGTACATCCGCGTCTCTTGCGCGTAGTACGTGAGGAACGGGAGCGTCGCCGCCATCGCCGCTGCGGCCCAGCCGCTGGGCGTGCCGAAGAGCTTGCGTCCTCCCCACCACGCGGCCGGGATGGCGAGCAGCGCGCACAGCAGCGACAGCGCGTGCGTCCGCGCCTCACCAGCGCCCCCGATCGCGTCGATCCAGAGGTGCAGCAGGAGGTAGTAGGCCGGCGGCGCGCCATCCTTCTGGAGTACGCTCGGGATGTCCGCGAAGTCGTGACTCGCGATCCCGACCGACAACCCCTCGTCGATCCAGAACTTCGCCCACAGCGCCTGGCTGCGGAGCAGGTACGAGAAGCCGATTAGAGCGGCGAGTCCGAGCACGGTCGCGATCCGCGGATGCGACTGCACCCGGTCCCGAACCGCAGCGGTGGCGCTCGTGATCCGGCTCAACTCGCGCTCTCCCGGCAGCGCTGGAAGACGCGCCAACCGAAGCCGACCGCCACCGGCCGCGGCGAGATCACGCCGCGGCGCGGCCCCCAGTGGCTCGTCGCGGTCGTCCGCACCGCGAAGACGGTACCCGGCGACCTGGCGACCTGGGAGACCTCGGGCTGGTGGAGATGGAGCGCCCAGGCCAGCTGCGGGACGAGGTAGCGGCCGGTCGACGCCGTCCCGCAGGAACGGACGGCGGCGGCGCCGCCGGAGCGTTCGACGACGCCCGGCAGCGCGCGCGTGAGGCGCTCCTCGTAGGCAGCCCGGTCCCACGTCTTGTGGGCGGAGCCGAGCGACGGCACCGCGAACAGGAGCGCCGCCGTCAGCGCGGCCGGCCACGCCCGTGGCGCAAGCAGGTCGAGCAAGCGGCCGGCGCCGGTCGCTGCGACGATCACGAGCAGGACGACCGGCACGATCAGGTAGCGCTGGTTGCCGGAGAAGCCGCCGCGCGTCATCAAGGCGACGACCAGCAGCCACGCCCCCGACAGCGCGACCAGCGAGCCGATCAGCCGGTCCCGCTCGCGCACTGCGAACGCCGCGCACGCGGCGAGCCCCGCGAACGCGGGGATCGTGAGCATCTCGAGCGCGTCGCCGAAGACCGCGACCGCCGGCGAGTCGGCGTTGGTCGGCGCGCGAGGCCCGATGTCGGTACGCGCCCGGTTCGCGGCCCGCCACGGATCGCCGGACCCCCACCACTCGGGCAGGACCCAGCACGCCAGCACGAACGCGCCCGCGCCGATCACGAGCTCGGGGCGCTCACGGCGGCGCCACAGCAGCCAGAGGCCGTAGACCGCCAGGAACGGCCAGGACTCCGGGCGCAGAAGCGCAGCGCCGCAGCCCAGCAGCAGCCCGGCGCGATGCCGGCCGGCCGCGATCCGCTCGATCGACGCCAGCACGAAGAAGACCATCAGCCCCTCGGAGTTCCCGAGCATCGCTCCCCACAGCCACCAGGGCGCCAGCACGAGCGCCGCGCACGCGGCGACGGCGCCGGTCAGGCCACCGCCGAGCCTGAGAACCAGGCGCCAGAGCGGAATCAAGGCCGCTATCGCGCCGGCTCTCGCGACCAACAGCCAGAGCCAGGGCGCCGCGTCGCCGAACAGGGCGAAGACGGTCGTGAACGCGACAGGCAACGGCTTCCACGACGGCCCGAGGCTGGTGACGAGATCGCCCTCGGTGATCTCGCGGCCCCAGATGATCCAGGCGAACGGGTCGTAGGTCGGGATCCCGGGAACGAGCACCAGGCTGAGCGCCGCGGCAGCGATGACGAGCGCGCCCGCGGCACGCAGCAGGACCGCGTCCGCCATCAGCTCTCGAGCGTGGCGACCGCGAGCGCAGCGGCGCCCTCACCGCGGCCGGCGAAGCCGATGCCCTCGCCGGTCGTTGCCTTGATGTTCACGGCGCCAGCGTCGACTCCGAGGGCGGCGGCGAGGCGCGCTCTGATCTGCTCTCGGTACGGCCCGATCTTCGGCCGTTCGAGCACGAGCGTCGTGTCGACGTTGCCGATCCCGAACCCCGCGTCGCGGACGAGCCCGGCCACGTGCCTCAGCAGCTCGATCGAATCCGCGTCCTTCCAGCGCGGGTCGGTGTCCGGGAAGTGCTCGCCGATGTCGCCGAGCCCGGCGGCGCCGAGCACCGCATCGATGACGGCGTGGGCCACTACGTCGGCGTCGCTGTGCCCGTCGAGACCCTGCTCGTGCGGGATCGTCACGCCGCCGATGATCAGCGGCCGGCCGCCGGCGAGCCGGTGCGAGTCCCAGCCGATTCCAGTTCGGACGCTCACAGCTCTGCGCCGATCGGATGGAGGGTGACGCCGCGGTGGTCGAAGACGGCGAGCTCGCCGATCCCCGCACCCGCCAGCAGCTCGAGCGCCTGGTCGTAACCGTGGCCGAGCACGTCAGGCGTGTGGGCGTCGCTGGAGAGCGCGATCGGGTTCCCGGTTTCGGCGACCATCTTCAGGAACTCGGCGTCGGGGTAGATCTCGCCGACCGGTTTGCGAAGGCCGGCGGTCGAGACCTCCACGGCGATGCCCGACTCGGCGATCTGCTCGATTGCGAGCTCGTAGTAATGGCGAACGTCCTTGTCGGGCCAGGGTCTCAGGACATCACCTCGGCCCCAGTGCTTGACGAGGTCGGGGTGGGCGAGGATGTCGAACAGGCCGGAGGCCGCGAGCTCACCGAGCCATGTGAAGTACGTGCGCCAGACCTGGTCTGCCGAGGTCGCGGTCGTCCAGACGTCGTGCAGGTCGAAGTCGACGGCGCCGTTGCCGACGAAGTGGATCGAGCCGACGACGTAGTCCCAGTCGCGTGCGTCGAGCAGGTCGCGGAGCCGCTCCTCCCGCCCGGGGATGAAGTCGGCCTCGATGCCGAGCTTGAGGTCGGTCTCGCTGCGCACGAAGTCGCAGTAGGCGTCGATATCGTCGCGTGCGTTGTCGGCCCAGTGGTCGTGGTCCCAGACATCGAGCGCCTGGGTGAAGCGGTAGACGTGCTCGGCGACCCCGAGCTCAGAGATCCCGCGATCGGCGGCCTGCCGACGGTACTCCGCGGCGTTCTCGGCGGTGAAGTATTGCTCCGCGGTCGTGTTCGGGCCGTCCGGGCGCAGGTGGACGTGGTAGTCGGTCAGCACAACAGCGGGGACTCTAGAGCGGTGCGCCCGTAGACTCGGCGCGATGCCTCGCGGCGCGAACCTCGTGTTGTCGGACGAAGCCGTCGTCGGGACCGGTGTCCGGTTCGGCGCCAACGTCGTCGTTCACGGCGCCGTTGTCCTCGGCGAGGACGTCACGGTCGGCGACGGCGCGATCCTCGGCAAGCCGCCCGCGCGGGGCGATGCGGATGACGAGCCGCTGCGCGTCGGCAACGGCGCGACGATCTGCGCGCAGGCGATCGTCTGCGCAGGGGCGACGATCGGCGAGCGGGCGTTGATCGGTGACCAGGCGTTCGTGCGCGAGCGCGTGACGATCGGCGCCGGGTCGGTCCTCGGTCGCGGCAGCTGCGTCGAGAACGACACGACGATCGGCGACCGCGTCGTGATCCAGAGCGACGCCAACATCACCGCGTACTGCGTGATCGAGGACGACGTGTTCGTGGCACCCGGCGTCCGGACGACCAACGACGACACGATGAACCGCCACGACGGCGGCCATCGGCTCCGCGGTGCGACGCTGCGGCGCGGCTCCCGGATCGGCGGCGGTGCAGTGCTGACCCCGGGCGTCGTCATCGGCGAAGAGGCGTTCGTGGCGGCAGGTGCGGTCGTCACTGCCGACGTGGCGCCACGAGCCGTCGTGATGGGCGTGCCGGCACGGGTGGTCCGGCAGGTGCCGGACGAAGAGCTGCTCGAGCGGTGGCGTTGACGCCGCCGGTCGACGTCGCCGTGATCGGCGGCGGGATCGTCGGACTCGCGACGGCCCGGGCGGTGCAGCGGCGATCGCCCGGGGCCCGAGTCGCGCTGCTGGAAGCCAGCGCGGAACTCGCCCGGGAACAGACCGGCCACAACTCCGGGGTGATCCACACGGGCGTCTACTACGCGCCCGGATCGCTCAAGGCGCGGCTCTGCGTCGAGGGCGCGGCGGCGATGCGCGAGTTCTGCGAGAGGCGCGACATCCCGACGGTGCGCTGCGGCAAGCTGATCGTCGCGACCGATGAGCGTGAGCTCGCCGGGCTCGACGAGCTCGAGCGCCGTGGCCGCGCCAACGGCGTGCCCGAACTCGAGCGACTCGACGCTCGCCGGTTGACCGAGCGCGAACCCAATGTTCGCGGGGTCGCGGCGCTGTGGTCGCCGGAGGCGGCGGTCGTCGACTTCCGCCGCGTCGCGCTGGCGCTTGCGGAAGAGATCCGGGGGGACGGCGGACGTGTTGAGACCGGCTGGGCGGTCTCGCGTGTGGCGCGCGGCGGCACCGGCGCGGTGATCGAGACCGCCGGTGGCAGGCGCCTGGCTGCGGCCCACGTGATCGCCTGCGCCGGCGCCGGGTCCGACCGGCTCGCGGAAGCATCGGGCGCGCCGGCCGATCCGCGGATCGTCCCCTTCCGCGGCAGTTACCTCACGGTCCTCCCCGACCGCGCCGGACTCGTGCGCTCGATGATCTACCCGGTCCCCGACCCGGCGCTCCCGTTCCTCGGTGTCCATCTGACGCCGACGCCGGACGGCGGACTGACGATCGGCCCGACCGCGCTGCTGACGCCGAGCCTGAGATCGCTCCGCTGGCGTGGAACCGCCCGGATGGTCTGGCGCCACAGGCGGGCCGCGATCGGCGAGCTGCGGATGGCGGCGAGCCGCCGGGCGCTGATCGACGAGGCCGCGCGTTACGTCCCGTCGCTGAGCCCGCGGGACGTGCTCGCGGGCTCAACCTACGGCGTCCGCGCCCAGGCGCTCGGTCGTGACGGCACGCTGCTCGACGACTTCGCGTTCTCCGAGGACGGTCCGGTGCTGCACGTGCGCAACGCGCCATCGCCGGCGGCGACATCTTCGCTCGCGATCGGCGAGCTGCTCGCCGATCGCCTGCCGGCCGCCGTCGGTCCCGGATAGCGACGCGGATCGTCGCTATCCGGGACCAACGCCGCGGGGACCGTCAGCGCCGGCAAGCAGCAGTTCGGCTACCCGAAGGTCGAGCGGAGTCGTCACCTTGAGGTTCTCCGGCGGGCTTTCGACGACGACAACCGTGCCGCCCGCCGCCTCGACAAGCGAGGCGTCGTCGGTCGCGGCCGCGAGCACGTCGTCTGGCTGGTCGAGCACTCGTTCGAGCACGTCTCGACGGAAGACTTGCGGCGTCTGAACCGCCCACAGCGCCGTGCGGTCGAGCGTGCGCTCGACGACGCGGTCGCTACCCGCGACCTTAACGGTGTCGGTGACCGGCGCCGCCGCGACCGCGGCGTCGACACCCGGCTGCGCGGCAGCCGCGAGTGTCCGCTCGACGACCTTGTCCGTCACAAGCGGCCGCGCCGCGTCATGGACGAGCACGAGTTCGGCCGCCCCGGCGACTGCCAGCGCGGCCCGCACCGAATGCGACCGCTCGGCGCCACCGGCCACGCCGACGACGCCCTCAGGCAGCACGTCGGCGCCGGCGCCGGGCGGCAGCGCCACGATCACCTCGCCGATCGCATCTGACTCGCAGAGCACGGCGAGCGACCAGTCGAGCATCGGCCGCCCGGCGACAGGGACGAACGCCTTCGGCACGTCCGCCCCAAGCCGCGAGCCGGAGCCCGCGGCGACAAGCAGAGCGACCGCGCTCAGCGTGCTGCGGCCAGGCGCTCGGCCGAAGAAGTCAGCAGGTCGTCGAGGTACGCCTCAGCTTCGTCCTCGTCCTTCTCGAGCGCGTACATCAGCTCGGAGGCGAGGATCTTCTTGGCGCGGGTGAACATCTGCTTCTCGCCGGTCGACAGGCCTTTGTCGTGCTCACGCAGCGCGAGGTTGCGGACGACCTCGGCGAGCTCGTAGATGTCGCCGGTCTTGATCTTGTCGCGGTTGTGCTTGAAGCGGCGGTTCCAGTTCTTCGGCATCTCGGACATGTCGTCCTCGAGCACGGCCAGGACCTTCTTGACGGTGTCCTCGTCGATCACGCGGCGCAGACCGGCGATTCCCGCGTTCTCGCACGGGACCATCACCGTCATGTCGTTGTGGAGGATCTTGATCATGAGGTACTCGCGCTCCTCGCCCTTGAAGAGCTTCTTGAGCTCCTTCTTGAGCACCTGCCCGGCGCCGTGGTGCGGGTACACGACGTTGTCGCCGACCTCGAACTCGATGTTGACGATCTCGACGACGTCGAGCTCTTCGAGCAGCTGGTCTTCGGGGGCTTCGGTCGGCATTGCTCTCCTCCTGGTTTGAACGGTCAGCGAGCGCGCTGCGGCGCCCGGGCATGGTGAATCGCAGTCATGTCTGCAGGTAGCGGTCGACGAGGTTGATCTCCTGCTGGCGCCGCATGCTCTCGCGGATGTCGCGGGCGCGGAACTCGCCGACGCCCTCGACGGCCGCCAGCTCCTCGTCGGATGCGGCGATCAGGTCGTCGAGACCGCCGAACTCACTGATCAGCTCGCTGATCGCGAGCTTGGGAAGACGTGGGACGCGGCCGAGCACGCGGTGACCGCGCGGCGTCACGGTGTGGTCGAGCGTGTTGACCTTGCGGTCGTAGCCGAGCAGCTCGGCGAGTTTGCCGAAATCGAGCAGGTCCTGCTGGGGGAGGACGGCCAGCTGCTCGATCGCCGAAGCGAAGATCGACTCATCGGCGCCTTCGGCGAGGTAGTCCTCGACGAGGGCGGCGCGCTCGGCGGCGACACCGACCATGACCTCCTCGAGCTGCATCTCGATCAGCCGGCCCTCGGTGCCGAGCTCGACGATGTGCCGTTCGATCTCGACCGCCATCCGGGTCACGAGCTCGGAGCGCTGGAGCACGGTGAGCACGTCGTGCAGCGTCGCGCCGCCCTCGAACTCGAGCGCGGTCAGGCGCGTGGCGACCTGGTCGAGCCGGGCGCGGTACTTGTCGATCGTCGCGAGCGCCTGATTGGCCTTCGCGAGCACGACCGGGATGTCCTCGAGCAGGTACTTCTGTCCGTCGATGAACAGCGCCACGACCTCGCGGCGCTGGGAGATCGCGATCACCATCGCCTCTGTCTGCTTGGAGACGCGCTCGGCGGTGCGGTGGCGGGTGCCGGTCTCGAGCGTGAGGATCGTCGGATCGGGCGTGAACTGCACGTTCGCCATCCCGATCTTCGTGGCGTTGACGTTGAGCGTGATGCCGCCGTCCATCTTCGCCACCTGGTACAGCAGCGCCGGCGTGTAGTCGACGTCGAGCTTGATCCCGCCGGAGTAGAGGAAGCTGAGCTCCTCCTCCTCGCCGATCACGATCAGGCCGCCGGTGCCTGCGTGGAGGATGTCGTCGAGACCCTCGCGGAGCGGAGTGCCAGGCGCGACCATCTCGAGCGCCTTGACGAGGCGCGGATCCTGACGGGTTTCGAGCTCATGCCCATCCCCGGATCGCGCGACCATTTCAGCAATCATACCAGGGGGTCTGCGATCAGGCGTTGTGCCTGAAGGCCTTGCGGCGCAAGGGATTGCGGCCGCTCAGACGGCCTCGGCGGCGCCCGCGAGCGCCGCGCGGAGAGCACGCCCGATCGTGCGATGCTCGCCCGGGTGGATGACCGGGTCGAGCCCGAACTTCGCAGCCTCTTCGAGCCGGCGTTCCGCGTGGCCGACGCTGCGCAGCTCACCGGTCAGGCCGAGTTCGCCGAAGCAGGCGAGCGGCTGCTCACGGCTACCGAGCGGAACTCCACGGGCCGCGCTCGCGACGGCGAGCGCGACCGCGAGGTCGGCGCCCGGCTCATCGACGCGGATGCCGCCGACGACGTTGACGAAGACGTCGGCGCTCCCGGTCCCGAGCTTCGCGTGCCGCCCGAGGACCGCGAGCACGAGCGCGAGGCGGTTGCGGTCGATGCCCGTGCAGACCCGCCGCGGCGGCTCGAGCTCGCTCGGATGGACGAGCGCCTGGACTTCGACGAGCAGCGGCCGCGAGCCCTCCATCGCGCAGAGGACGACCGACCCCGGTTTGCCGGTTGCCTCGCCGACGAAGCGTGCGCTCGGGTCGAGAACCTCGACGAGGCCGCCCTCACGCATCTCGAAGACGCCGGTCTCGTTGGTCGAGCCGAAGCGGTTCTTGAGCGCCCGCAGCGTGCGGTAGGTCCGTTCCCGCTCGCCTTCGAACTGGAGCACGGCGTCGACGAGATGCTCGAGCACGCGCGGCCCGGCGATCGACCCCTCCTTCGTGACGTGGCCGACGACTATCACGGCCGTCCCGAGCGGCTTGCACGTCCGCATCAGCTGCGCCGCGACCTCGCGGACCTGGCCGACCGACCCGGGGGCCCCGGTCAGGGCGCTGTCGCTCAGCGTCTGCACGGAGTCGATCACGCAGACCGCCGGCCTGATCGACCCGATCGCGGCGAGAACGCCGCCGAGGTCGGTCTCAGCCAGCACGGGGACGTCGAGCGCGCGACAGCCGTCGGTCTCGAGGCGTTCGTGGCGGAGCCGGATCTGGGCCGCCGACTCCTCGCCGGAGACGTAGAGCACACTCCGGCCCGCACCGGCGAGGTTGCCGAGCGCCATGCCGGTGAGCGTCGACTTGCCGATGCCCGGCGCGCCACCGAGCAAGACGAGCGAGCCCGGGACGAGTCCGCCGCCGAGGACGCGATCGAGCTCACCGACACCGGTCTCGAGCCGCTCGGCCTGCTCGCCGCGGACGTCCCTGAGCACGATCGGCTTCGCGGCTACCTCGGGGACACGGACGCGTCCACTCGGAGCCGCCTGCGGCGCGCGCTCCTCGACGAGCGTGTTCCACTCGCCGCAGCCCGGGCATTGCCCCATCCAGCGCGGCTCGGAGTGGGCGCAGGAGCTGCAGACGTGGATCGTCGCCGGACGGGCCATCGGGAGCCGAGCGTACGGTTCGGCCCCGACAGATCGGCTCACCGGCGCCGATAACCAGGAGAGATGGCAACCGCACGCCACCGTCTGCTCCTGCCGGCCCTGCTGATGGCCTCGTGGTGCGCCGCCGGCGCGGCGGCGGCGAACGCCGCGACGATGCTCGAGACGAGCGAGCAGAAGATCGCCTCGGCCGTCCGCTTCGAGGGTGTCGGCTGCGAGCGGCCTGCCGAGCAGATCGTTGTCCTGCCCAAGCAGTCAAAGGCGATCACGCCTGAGAGCCCGCTCGCCGGAACCAAGCTGTACGGCGCCGGAACGAGCGAACCGATCGCCATCGTCAAGCGCGTCTACTACGCGCCCGGGATCATCACATGGGAGGTCGCAGGCACCGGGTCGAGCTGCGTGACTCCCTCAACGTGGCAGACCGGCGTTGTCACGCTCAGGGCGACCGTGACGACCGTCCGGCGGGTCCTGACGCGCGCGACCGTCATAGCCCGTGGCGACCGGATCTGCCGCGCCGGCTTCGCGAAGGCGAACCCTGAGCTCAAGGGCATCGACTCCGCCCCCTTCGCCGAACAGGCCGAGCGCTACCGCCGGATGGCACGCGAGCTGCGCGCGATGAATCGTCGCCTCGGCGCGCTGCAAGTCCCGTCGGAACGGAAGACGGCGTTCCGGTCGTTCCGCAACCGGATCGACGATCTGCAGCTCGCGATCGGCGAGGCGGCGAGCGCGGCGTCACAGCGTGACCGGACCGGCGTCAGTGACGCGAGGCTCCGAGCGCTCACCGCGGTCGGAGATGCGGTGTCCGCCGCGCGCCGGTACGGCTTCCGCGGCGCCTGCGCGGCCTAGTCAGTCGAGGAACTCGGCGATCGCCTCGACGGGCGCTCGCTCGCTCACCGCCGCCGGTTGCCGCAGCGGCCCGAGGTGGATCAGGCCGACGATCTGCTCGTTCTCGCCGATCCCCAGCGCTGCGCGCCCTTCCGAGCGCTCCAGGACCGCGGGGGTACGCCAGTAGTTCGCGAGCCCGCGGGCGGTGGCGCCCAAGAGCAGCGCGTACGCAGCGCAGGCAGCCGCCATCAGATCCTCGCGGCGCTCCGGCTCGCTCGCTCCGGGTGCGCTCGCGCAGGTGACCGCGATCAGCGTCGGGGCCCGGTCGAGCTTCTTGGCCCGCACGACGTCGCCCTCCGCCGCTTTGAGCCGCTCGACGGACTGCGGGCCCAGGACCCTGAACCGCCACGGGTTCGTGACGTGATGGTTCGGCGCCCAGCGCGCGAGTTCGATCAGCTCGCTGACGACGTTCGGCGGAACACGCTCCGCGCCGAAGACCTTGTGCGTGCGCCGCTCGTAGATCGCGCTGTCCAGGTCCATCCCGGCAATGTAGGCGCCCGGCCGCGTGCGCTCTCAGGCGATCCCCAGACTCCGTCGAGCTGGGCTTCAGCCGCACGGACGATGGTTCTGCCCATGACCGATCGACCGAACACCAATCGCAGAACCGCACGGCTCGTCTCTGCAGGCGTGCTCGGCGTCGCAGGCGCCGGCGCGGCCGGCGCGATCGCGTACGGGGCCGCAGGCCAGGGCGCGCCTGCGGCTACCACGACGACCGAGCAGACGCCGGCGGCCGTCCAGCCGGAGACGACCGATCAACAGGCCTACCCGGAGCAGGATCCGGCCGCAGGTTCGTACTACTCGGCGCCCGACGACGGGACCAGCGACCAAGGCCTGTCGGGCGGAGGCGGCGCAGCTCCCGACGCGGGGACCGGCGCGTCGTGAACGCCTTCGCATCACCGCCGTTCAAGGCGATCGGGACGACGAACCGCATCCTCGCGACCGACCCCGAGCTGCTCTACGACGCGATCGCGATCGCGCGGGCCGAGCTCGAGCGTCTCGACCGGGCCGCGTCGCGCTTCCGGCCCGACTCGGAGCTCTCTGCGATCCATCGCAGCGCCGCCGCCGGAGACACGGTCGTGCGCCTCAGCCCATGCCTCAACGCCGTCCTGGCCGCTGTGCTCGAGGCCGCGTCCGAGACCGGAGGCCTCGTCGATCCGACCGTCGGCCGCGCGCTGATCGACGCCGGCTACGACCGGGACTTCGCAGCACTCGACCCGGACGCCGCCGGCCCGGCCCGCGGGCCGATCCTCGGCTGGCAGCGACTCCGGCACGACCGGCGGGCCGGATTGCTGGCGCTACCCCACGGCACGGTGATCGACGTCGGAGCGGTCGGCAAGGCCGTCTGCGCCGACCGCATCGCCAGACGGCTCTCGCAATCCCTACGGGGCGGCTTCCTGGTCGACCTCGGCGGCGATATCGCGATCTCGGGTGACCCGCCCCCCGGCGGCTGGGCTGTCGCCGTGCAAGGCGAGGACGGCTTCACGCGCGACGTCGTCCGGACCAGCCGGCTCGCGCTCGCCAGCTCGTCGACCGAACGCCGCCGCTGGCGGACGGCCGATGGAGAGCTGCGGCACCACATCCTCGACCCGCGCACCGGCGCGCCGGCCGATCCCGTCTGGTCGCTGGTCACCTGCGCCGCCCCGACCTGCGCCGCTGCGAACGCCGCCGCCACCGCAGCCGTCGTGCTCGGCGACGCGGCTCCCGACTGGCTCGAGGAGCGCCGCGTCGCCGCACGGCTCGAGCGCGCCGACGGCATCGTCGTCGCGACGTCGCGATGGCCGGCAACGACCGGCACCGAATGCGAGGCACTGGCGGCATGACGACCAACGAGCTGCTCTGGTACCTCTCGCGCGGCTCCGGGCTCGCGGCGATCCTGGTGCTGACGATTGTGCTCGTGATCGGAACGTGGGGCCCGGTCCGCCGGCAGGAGCGCCGCCGCGGACGCGGCTCGATGACCGGCCCGGTGCTGGCCGAGGTGCACCGCATCCTCGCCCTAGGCACGATCTGTTTCGTCGCCGCGCACGTTCTGACGGCGATCGTCGAGACCTACGTCGACATCGACTGGGCCGCGCTCATGATCCCGTTCAGCTCGGGCTACGAGCCCTTCTCGGTCGGCCTCGGGACGCTGTCGTTGAACCTGGCGCTCGCGGTCGTCGCGACCGCGCTGCTCCGCAAGCGCCTGCCGAGCGGCTGGTGGCGCGTCGTCCACAAGGCCGCTTACGCGCTCTGGCCGCTCGCCGGGATCCACGCACTGCTGCTGAGCGGTGAAGAACCGGCTTTCGTCCGCTGGACGATCGCCGCCTGCGTCGGCCTCGGGACGTTCGCGATCGCGCGCCGCGTGATGAGCGCCGGCGAACCGGGGGCGCGCCCCGCCGCGGCTGCGCGGCAGCCCACCCGGGATCCGGCGCCCACCGCGTCGGTCACGCCGCTGCCGCCGCCCGGCGGGCGGCTCTGGAGCTCGTCCTAGGCCTGGTCGCGGCGCTGCTCGACGATCTCGCGCAGGTGCTGCACGAGCTCGGGCGCCGACTTCTCGAGCCGCTTGATGTCCCAGCCGGTCAGCGTCACGAGCAGCATCGACGAGGTGGCGACGACGGTCGCGTTGCGCTGATCGCGCTCGAGCACGCCCATCTCGCCGATCACGTCTCCTGGCCCGAGCTGCGCGATCTCGGCTCCGGCGCGGGTAACGCGCGCGGTTCCCTCCTCGATCGCAAGCACGTCGTAGGAGTAGTCGCCCTCGCGGACGAGCTCCTTGCCCTCGGGCACGCTCACCTCGGCGGCGAGGGCAGCGATCTGCGCGAGCTGGTCGTCGCTGAGATCAGCGAACACGGGGATCTTCTTCAGACGTTGTGAGTCCACGCCGCGGACGCTACCCGAACGCTCGGGGGGCGCGTGTGATTCTGGTTGCGGGATGATGCGCGAATGGAGATCGCACGCACGCCCGACGACCGCTTCACCGACCTCCCCGGCTGGGAGTGGGAATCGCAGTACGCCGAGGTCGGCTCCGGTGATCTCGCGCTGCGGATGGCCTACGTGGATGTCAGCCCGGGCGGGTCCGATTCCGCCCGGACCGTGCTGCTGCTGCACGGCGAGCCGACCTGGTCATATCTCTACCGGCACATGATCCCGCCGCTGCTGGGCGCCGGCCTGCGCGTCGTCGCTCCTGACCTGGTCGGCTTCGGCCGCTCGGACAAGCCGGTCGGCCAAGACGAGTACAGCTACCAGCGCCACGTCGACTGGCTGCGCGAGCTGCTGTTCGACGTCCTTGACCTCCGTGACGTGGTTCTCGTCTGCCAGGACTGGGGCGGGCTGCTCGGCCTGCGACTCGTCGGCGAGCACCCGGGCCGCTTCGCGGCCGTCGTCGCATCGAACACGATGCTGCCGACCGGCGACCATGACCCCGGCGATGCATTCCGCGCCTGGCGCGACTACGCGCGGACGACCGAGGAGTTCGGCGTCGGCAACATCGTGAACGGCGGCTGCATCAAGCAGCTCTCACCCGAGGAGATCGCCGCCTACGACGCGCCGTTCCCCGACGACCGCTTCAAGGACGGCGCGCGCATGTTCCCCGCGCTCGTCCCGACGACCCCGGACGATCCGGCGTCACCCGCGAACCGCGCGGCGTGGGAATCGCTCGCGACGTTCGGCGGCCCGTTCGTCTGCGCCTTCGGTGACTCGGATCCGATCACCGGCGCCGCGGCGGGCGTGCTGCCGAAGCTGATCGCCGGCGCCGCCGGCCAGCCCCACGAGACGCTTCCGCAGACCGGCCACTTCTCGCAGGAGGACGCCGGCCCCCGCCTCGCAGAAATCGTGATCGATACCGCCGCGCGCCTCTGAGCTTCGTCGAGTGTGCGTTGAGTTGCGCATAGCGCAACTCAACGCACACTCGACGGTGGGTCGGTCTACTCGGCGGAGTCGCTGGCGTCGTCGGCGGCTTCGTCGGACTCCGCACCGACCGCGACGGCCTTCTTGCGCGTCTTCTTCGGCGGCACGACCGACAGCGTCACCTCGGGTTCGCCGTCCTCGACATCGTCTTTGGACTTGTCGACCATGACGGTGCCGCCGGGCATCAGCTCGGCGCGGAGGACGAAGTCGGCGAGCGGATCCTCGATGTAGCGCTGAATCGCACGACGGAGCGGACGGGCGCCCATCGCCGGGTCCCAGCCCTTCTCGACGAGCAGCTCGCGCGCGTCGTCGGTCAGCTCGAGCTGAAGCTCGCGCTCGGCCAGCGACTTGCGGATCCTCTGCAGCATCAGCTCGACGATCGTGGTGATCTCGTCCTTCTGCAGCTTGTGGAAGACGAGCACGTCGTCGATCCGGTTGAGGAACTCGGGGCGGAACGCCTTCTTCAGCTCGCCCATGACGCGACCCTTCATGTCGTCGTACGACATGCCGGTCTCGTCCTCGGAGACAGCGAAGCCGAGCGGCGTGTTGCGCGCGATCTCGGAGGCACCGATGTTCGAGGTCATGATGATGATCGCGTGACGGAAGTCCACGGTGCGGCCCTGCGAGTCGGTCAGGCGACCGTCCTCGAGGATCTGCAGCAGGATGTTGAAGACGTCCGGGTGGGCCTTCTCGATCTCGTCGAGCAGCAGCACCGAGTACGGCTTACGGCGCACGGCCTCGGTCAGCTGGCCGCCCTCGTCGTAGCCGATGTAGCCGGGAGGCGAGCCGACCAGGCGGGACACGGCGTGCTTCTCCATGTACTCCGACATGTCGATGCGGATCATCGCGTCCTCTTCGCCGAAGAGGAACTCGGCGAGCGTGCGGGCCAGCTCGGTCTTGCCGACGCCTGACGGTCCGAGGAAGATGAACGAGCCGGTCGGACGCTTCGGGTCCTTGAGCCCGGCGCGTGAGCGGCGGATCGCCTTCGAGATGACCTCGACGGCCTGGTGCTGGCCGATGACGCGCTTGTGGAGTTCCTCCTCCATCCGCATCAGCTTCTGGGTCTCGGCCTCGGTCAGCTTGACAACAGGGATGCCGGTCCACATCGAAACGATGTCGGCAACCTCGTCCTCGCCGATCTTCGGGCGCTCGGCGCCCTCGATCTCGCCGTTCTCCCACTGCTCCTCGAGCTCGCGCTTCTTGCCGGCCAGCTCGCGCTCTTTGTCGCGCAGGCTCGCGGCTTTCTCGAACTCGGAGGCCTCGATGGCGGACTCCTTCTCGCGGCGGGTCTCCTCGATCTCCTCCTCGAGCTCCTTGTAGACCGGCGGCGACGTCATCGACTTGATCCGCATCCGCGATGCGGCCTCGTCGATCAGGTCGATCGCCTTGTCGGGGAGCTGGCGGTCGGAGATGTAACGGTCGGCGAGCTCGGCGGCGGCTTCGAGCGCCTCGTCGGTGATCTCGATCTTGTGGTGCTGCTCGTAGCGGTCGCGCAGGCCCTTGAGGATCTGCACCGTCTCCTCGGGAGACGGCTGCTCGACGCGGATCTGCTGGAAGCGACGCTCCAGCGCGGAGTCGCGCTCGAGGTACTTGCGGTACTCGTCGAGCGTCGTCGCGCCGATCGTCTGCAGCTCGCCACGGGCGAGCGCCGGCTTCAGGATCGAGGCGGCGTCGATCGCGCCCTCGGCGGCGCCGGCGCCGACGAGATTGTGGATCTCGTCGATGAAGAGAATGATGTCGCCGCGCTGGGTGATCTCCTTCATCACCTTCTTGAGGCGCTCCTCGAACTCGCCGCGGTACTTCGAGCCGGCGACGAGAGCAGCGAGGTCGAGCGTGTAGATCTGCTTGCCCTTCAGCAGCTCGGGCACATCGGCGTTCGTGATCCGCTGCGCGAGCCCCTCGACGACGGCGGTCTTGCCGACGCCGGGCTCACCGATCAGGACCGGGTTGTTCTTCGTGCGGCGCGAGAGGATCTGCATGATCCGCTCGATCTCGGTCTCGCGACCGACGACCGGGTCGAGCTTGCCGTCGGAGGCGAGCTTCGTGAGGTTGCGGCCGAACTGGTCGAGCAACTTGCTCGACTTCTTGCCCTCGCCGGAGCCCGACGCGCCCGAGCCGGCGCCGGCTGCGGCGCCCTGGCCGGAGCCGGACTGGCGGCGGCCACCGGGGCCGGACAGCATGCGGATGACCTCGTTGCGGATCTTCTCGGAGTCGGCGTCGAAGTCGAGCAGGATGCGGGCGGCGACGCCCTCGTTCTCGCGGACGAGGCCGAGCAGGATGTGCTCGGTGCCGATGTAGTTGTGACCCAGGCTCAGCGCCTCGCGGAGGGCGAGCTCGAGGACCTTCTTCGCACGCGGGGTAAAGGGGATCTGACCGGACGTGACTTCCTCGCCGGAGCCGACTATGCGCACGACCTGTGCGCGCACGCGCTCGACGGTGATGTCGAGGGACTCGAGGACGCGGGCCGCGAGACCCTCCTCCTCGCGGAGCAGGCCGAGGAGGATGTGCTCGGTGCCGATGTAGTTGTGCTTCAGCGTGCGCGCCTCTTCCTGGGCCAGGACAACGACCTGGCGGGCACGTTCTGTGAATCGTTCGAACATCGGGGACGTCCTTCCTACGGGAATGCCGGAGGGTGCTCTTCCCACTCTCTTCGGCCCTGCGCCGGTATTCCTAAGCCGTGCGCAGAGTCCTCCAAGCCGGAGGGAGCAGTCTACCGCGGGCGGTTCGGTCGCCCGACCGGGACCGACCGACCAAGAGGCCTTGCCGTGAGCGGGTTTTCGGGGTCGCCGAGCGGCATACTGCAGGCGTGACGAGCGCGCCCCTGACCGTCCGGCGAATCCCCGATCCGGCCGAGCCGGTCCCGGCCGTCGCGTGGCCGACCGTCGCGCTGCTGGCGGGGACGGCGACGGTGCTGGCGGCCTCGTGCTGGCTTGGGCTGAGCGGCACCTGGCCGCTCTGGGCGAGCGTGCTGCCGAACGCAGTCGGCGCGTACCTGATGTTCACGGTCGCCCACGACGCCACGCACAGCGCGACCTCGAACCGGCCGCGGCTCAACAAGCTGATCGGCTGGCTCTCCACCCCGTTCTTCGCCCCGCAGGCGAGCTTCCCCGTGCTGCGGTTCATCCACATGCAGCACCACCGCTTCACGAACCACGGAGCCGGGATCGACCCGGACGGCTACACGATGGCCGGCCCGGGCTGGCAGCGGCCGGTGCGCTGGGCGACGATCGATCTGCACTACCTCTGGTTCTACCTGCAGCGGATCGGTGAGCGGCCGCGGCGGGAGCGGATCGGCGTCGCTGTTCAGTGGATCGTCGTCACGGGGCTGATGGTTTGGGCGATCGCCGCCGGCGGACTCGTCCCGCTCGTCGTCCTCGTCCTCGTGCCGCAACGACTCGCGATCCTCTGGCTGGCGTACGCGTTCGACTACCTGCCTCACCACAGCCTGACGGCGACGCCGAGCGAGGACCGGTTCAGGACGACCCGCAACCGGATCGGGCTGGAGTGGCTGCTGAGCCCGCTGCTGCTCTACCAGAACTACCACCTCGTCCATCACCTCCACCCGGTCGTCCCGTTCTACCGCTACCTGCGTGTCTGGCGGCGGAACGAGGATGACTACCTAGAGCACGACCCGGCGCTCTCGACGGCCGGCGGCAGACCGCTGACCGTCGAGGAGTACCGCGAGATCCGGCGGCTGGCGCAGCATGACCACTGACGCCGTGCGGCCGTACCCCGGCGACTTCTCCGGGATGCCTCCGGTCGCCTACGAGCCTTCGGAGGACGGCGATCCCGACCCGGGCGAGGTCGTCTGGAGCTGGGTGCCGTTCGAGGAGGACCACACGCGCGGCAAGGACAGGCCGGTCCTGATCGTCGGCCGTGACTCAGACTGGCTGCTCGGCCTGCCTGTGACGAGCAAGGACCACGACCGCGACGCCGCGCAGGAGGCGGCCGAAGGACGGCTCTGGGTCGACATCGGCGCCGGCGCCTGGGACCCCAGCGGCCGTCCGAGCGAGGCCCGCATCAACCGCGTCGTCCGCCTCGCCCCCGCGGCGGTGCGACGCGAGGGCGGCGCCCTGCCGCGCGAGCGCTACGGCGCGGTCGTCACCGCGATGCGCACCGCGCTGGCCTGACCGCAGCACACACCGCCACCCCCAGCAGGCCAGGTCGAGTGTCGCGTTACCCGTGCTCTGGCACGGGTAACGCGACACTCGACCCCAGAACCGGCTTCGGTCCGTCCGATGTCTGACGTTGGCGGGGGCGAGTTTCGAGTGCGGCAGGCCTATGACAGGCATGCGCGCGCTTGTTGATCTCGCCAACCGACAGCACGGGGTCGTCTCCCACGAACAGCTGATCGGTCTCGGCATCCACGACGAGGCGATCCGTCACCGCTTGGCAGCGGGCTCGCTCGACCGACTGCACCACGGCGTGTACGCCGTCGGCCATCGTCGTCTCGCCGGCTCAGGCCGGCGGCTCGCGGCGGCGATGTCGATGAACGCCGGTGGAGCGATGGTCGCTCACTACTCGTCCGGCCATCACCACAGCCTCACCACACGCAAGCCGAGCCACGGCCTGATCGAGGTCGCGGTGCCGTCCTACCGGGGTGGGAACCGCACCGACGTCAGGGTGCTCCGGCTGGGATCACTCACGGACAAGGACCGAGTCGTCGTCGACGGCGTTCCATGCACCAGCGTCCCGCGGACGCTCGTCGACCTCGCAGGCGTCCTCAGCGAGCACGACCTCGGCAAGGCGATCCGCGAGGCAGCCTTCCGCGGCATGCTCGATCTGCCGACAATCGCCGGCGTCATCGCCGGCGTCAGCCGCCCGCGCGGCGTCGTCCAGCTCAGGGAGCTGCTCGGCCACGAGCCGGCTCGGCACTGCGACAGCCTGCTCGAGCGTCGGGTGCTCCAGCTGATCCTCGACGCCGGCCTGCCGCACCCGGTCCTGCAGCAGCGGTTCGTGATCGGCAGCCCAGCGGAGACGATCTACGCCGACTTCTGCTGGCCGGAGCTCCAGCTCGTCGTCGAGGCCGACGGTCCGCACCACGAGCTGCCGTCGTTCCAGGCGCGCGACGCCTACCGCGACGCCGAGCTGAGCGCCCAAGGTGCCCTCGTCCACCGGGTGCCGCAGCGCGCGCTCGACGCCGACGCGCGCGCCGTCGCGGCAACCCTCGTCGCGGTCTACAACTCGCGCGCCGGTGCCTAGCCGCCGGTCGAGTGTCGCGTTACCCGTGCCAGAACACGGGTGACGCGACACTCGACCTGTTTGCGGGCGAGCGGCTACGAGCGCATCGCGGGGAACAGCAGCACCTCGCGGATCGAGCGCTGGCCGAGCAGCATCACGACGAGGCGGTCGATGCCGATACCGATCCCGCCGGTCGGCGGCATCCCGTGCTCGAGCGCAAAGACGAACGACTCGTCGTACGGCTGCGCCTCGTCGTCGCCCTCCTCGGCGTAGCGCACCTGCGCTTCGAAGCGCTCGCGCTGCTCGTCGGGGTCGTTCAGCTCGGTGAACGCGTTCGCGAACTCCACCCCACCGGCGAACGCCTCGAACCGCTCGACCACTCCCGGCGCGCCCGGCTTGTCCTTCGCGAAAGGTGAGAGCGCCTTCGGGTAGTCGATGACGAACGTGGGCTGGATCAGCGTCGGCTCCACGGACTTCGAGAACAGCGCGTCGCACAGCTGCGGCCACGCCTCGACTTCGACGCCCATCGCGGCCGCCAGGCCGGCGGCATCCAGGGCCATGACGTCGATCCCCGTCGCCTCACGGATCGAGTCGACGAAGGAGATGCGACGGAACGTGCTCCAGTCGATCTCGCCCTCGTAACCGGCCGCCGCCGCCAGCCGCGGCATCAGCGCCTCGACCCGCGTCATCACGTCCTCGTAATCGGCGTAGGCCTCGTACCACTCGACCGCGGTGAACTCCGGGTTGTGCTTGTGCGAGACGCCCTCGTTGCGGAAGTTCTTGCCGATCTCGTAGACGCGCTCGAGCCCGCCGACGATCAGCCGCTTGAGGTACAGCTCGGTCGCGATTCGCAGGTAGAGGTCCCGGCCGAGCTCGTTGTGGTGGGTCGTGAACGGCCGCGCCGCCGCGCCGCCGTAAAGCGGCTGCAGGATCGGCGTCTCGACCTCGATGAAGCCGTCCTCGTCGAGGTAGCGCCGGAGCTCGGCGATGATCCTCGCGCGCGTGACGAACAGGGCCCGCGACTCCTCCGAGCTCATCAGGTCGAGCTCGCGGTGGCGGAACTTCGTCTCGACGTCCTGCAGCCCCGAGTGCTTGTCGGGCGGCGGCCGCAGCGCCTTCGCGAGCACCGCGTAATCGTCGACCCGCAACGTCAGCTCCCCGCGCCGCGACGAGAAGACCGTGCCGTCGACTCCGATTAGATCGCCGAGGTCGACGAGGGTTAGCAGCCGCTCCATCCGCTCCTCGCCGAGCACGTCGACCCGCGCCTGCAGCTGGATCCGGCCCGACCGATCGACGAGGTCGATGAACGCCATCTTCCCCTGACCACGGCGCTGAACGACACGACCGGCAACCCGGTACTGCGACTCGGTTTCCGCGCCGGCGGCCAGGTCCGGGTGGGCCTCACGCACTGAAGCGATCGTCGTCACTCCCGGATAGGAGGCCGGGAACGGGTCGATCCCGGCCTGACGCAAGGCATCGAGCTTGCCGCGGCGGACCGCGATCAGGTCGGACTCGTCGCCAGTCATCGAGACGGCAGCCTAGAGAACCGCGGCGAACGTCAGCCAGGGAGCTGACGCGCTCAGCCCGCGGAGAGCCGCTTACCGCGAACCTTGAAGCTCGCGGTCACGTACCCGCGCGCGACCGATTCATCGCCGGTGTAGAAGATGCGCACCCTGTAGCTGCCCGGCTTGCGCTCGAACTGCAGCGGGAAGATCCCGCCGGGCTGGACCGGCGGGGATCCGACCGGGCGGAACGCCCCGCGCGCGCCCTTGCCGATCTCGATCGAGACGACCGGGCTCTTGCGGACCGGCGCGTCCCGGAAGACGCCCCGCATCACGAATGACGGCCCGGTCCGATCGGGGAACCTCAGCGACGCGAGCTCGAACGGCGCCTGCGTCTGCACGACGGCGGCAGCACTCCAGGGCGTCGAGAACCCGTTCAGGGTCTGTCGCCCGACCACCGTGTACCGGCCTGGCTTCGTGAACGTCAGCCGCGCCTCGGTGCCGTCGTCGCCGACGATCGCGTCACTCGAGGCGCCGGAGAACGCGCCGTCGACCGTCGGCTGGCCGCCGAGCACCGACCGCACCTCGACGGTGCCGCCAAGGCTCCGGCGAACCGGCAGCGTGAGCACGTGCGGCTGGGTCCCGCCCTGGTCGCGGATCAGGAACGATCTCGGCGGAGCGCCGATCGTCGCGTCCGCCACCTGGCGGTAGGAGAACGACTGCGAGTCGGCGATCGGCACCGCGCAGGCGTTGTCGTTGAACGACGCGACCGTGAGGGCGTACACCCCGTTCCCGCGGTAGGCGACCGTCAGCGAGCCGGTCTGATCGATGCATCCCGACTGGCCTGCGTCGCCGCCGTCCGGGCCGGTCGCCGTGATGATGTAGCGCTGCTTGGAGCTCGGCTGCGGCAGTACCCGCACCGTCGGGGCGAGGTTGCGAATCGAGACCCCCGTCGAATCGCTGATCCGGACGGCCGAGCCGTCGGTTCCGGTGACGGTCGCGCTGGAGACCGTCGCGCCGGCCGCGGGCGGCAACGCCGCGGCAACGGCGACGGCCGCGAACGGGCACAGATGACCGACGATCCGCATCTACCCGACGTGATCGGCGGGAGGCGCCGGGACTTGTGGGCCCGCGGACCTACTACAGGTCGGCGATGTCGATCTTCGTGATCTTGAGCTTGCGCGCTGGACCCTTGGGGACCTTGACGGCGACGATCTCGCCGCGCTTGCGCCCCATCAGCGCACGTCCCACCGGCGATTCGTTCGAGAGCTTCATCTCGGCCGGGTTCGCCTCTGCGGAACCGACGATCGTGAACTTCTGGGACTTGCCGGTCTTCTCGTCCTTGACGTGGACGACGTTGCCGACGTGGACCGCTTCCTTGTCGACGTCCTTGGGGTCGATCACCGTCGCGGCGCGGATCCGCTCTTCGAGCTGCGCGATCTTCGCCTCGAGCATCGCCTGCTCGTTCTTGGCGTTGTCGTACTCGGCGTTCTCGGCGATCTCGCCGAACTCGCGGGCAACCTTGATCCGCTCGGCGACCTCACGGCGCTTCTCGCCCTGCAGGTGCTCCAGCTCCTCCTTGAGGTTGTGGAGGCCTTCGGGGGTGAGGATGATGTCGCGCGGCATGTGATCTCCTGTGCGGCGGCCGAACCGGGCCGCCAGGCAAAGTGGCGCGGCAGTATATCCCCAGCTGGAACGTGCTCGTGATCGCTTACCGGGCGGCTCGGCCGGAGACCATGTGCTCGGTGATCAGGCGCTTGGCCTGCTCGGCGTCCTCGGTCTGCTGCAGGGCGAGGTGGAGGTTCTTCCCGCCGCCAACGCGGTCGACGTACCAGGGATGGAACTTGCGCAGGTAGCGGCCGGCGCGGTCCGGGCCGAGGTGCGTGACGGCCTGATCGATCACCCATTCCCATTCGGCGACGATCTCGGCGATCTCCGGCTGCTCGTCGCGAACTCCCAGCAACTGCTCGAAAAGCCACGGGTTGCCGAGCGACCCGCGAGCGAGCATCACGGCCGCCGCACCGGTGTGTTCGTAGGCCCGGCGGACCGAGTCGGCGTCCTGCAGGCCGCCGGTGAGGATCACCGGCGCCGGCAGCGACTCGACGAGCCGTGCTGCGAGGTCGTAGTCGGGCACGCCCTTGTGGTGGACCTTGGCCGATCGCGGGTGGAAGGTGATCGCCGACACTCCGGCTTCATCGACGAGCCGGTGGGCAAGATCGAAGCCGGAGGTCGTGTCGCCGGGAGCCGAGCCCGAGCGGAGCTTGACTGTCACCGGCCTCCCGGAGCCTTCGCGTGCCGCCCGCGCGACCGCGACCGCGGTGTCCGGGTCCTTCAGCATCGCCGCGCCGGCGCCGGTCTTGCAGACCTTCGGGACCGGGCAACCCATGTTCAGGTCGATGATGTCGACCTGCGGCACGTGCTCGGCAACGTACGCCGCTGCGCTCCGCATGACGTCGGGATCCTGTCCGAAGAGCTGCAAGGCGAGCGGCCCCTCGTCGGGGTGGACGCGCAGCAGCTCGGTCAGCGTCTTCTCGTTGCCGTAGTGGATCGCGAAGCTCGAGACCATCTCGCTGAACGCCCCGCCGGCCCCGTGACGCGAAGCCTGGAGCCGCACGAACCAGTTGCCGATGCCGGCGAGCGGCGCGAGCAGGACACGGTTCTGAAAGCGGACGCCACCGATCTCTATCGGTTCGGTGAGCGGTGCCTGGGCCACGGCGCCAGGGTAGAACTCCCCTCTGTGCTCCACGGCCACCTGCTCCTCGGCTCCAACCTCGGGGACCCGCCCGCGCAACTCGACAAGGCGCTCGCGTCACTGCCCTCCCGGGGCATCGAGGTCACCGGCGTCTCCTCCTACTACGAGACGACGCCGGTCGGTGCGGTCGCCGATCAGCCGCCGTTCATCAACGCGGCGGCGACGTTTGAGACCGCGCTAGAGCCACTCGCCCTGCTCGAGGCGCTCAAGCAGATCGAGTCGGCCGCCGGCCGCGAGACCGATCCGTCGGCAGCCGCCTACGTCAAGGACGGCCCGCGAGCGCTCGACCTCGACATCGCCCTGCTCGGTGCCGTCGTCGTCGACGACGAGCGGCTGACCGTCCCTCACCCTCGCCTGCTCGAGCGCCGCTTCGCCCTGATTCCGCTGCTCGAACTCGACTTCGGCCTCACGCTTCCGGACGGGCGGCGCCTGTCGGGCGCGCTCGCCGCGCTCCCGCTCGGCGGTCAGGACGTCCGGCTCAGGCGTTCCGCTCGTGGAGCAGCTTCAGCCCCTTGAGTGTCAGCAGATCGTCGAGCCCGTCGATCTGCTCGGTGTGCGGCACGACGGTTGACGCAAGACCTCCGGTCGCGATGCTCGGCACCTGCGGGTCGCCGAGTTCGCCGCGGATCCTCGCGACAACGCCGTCGATCGCCGCGGCGTAACCGAAGATCATCCCGGCCCGGATCGCGTCGACCGTGCCCTTGCCGATCGTCTGCTTCGGCGCGGTGAGCTCGAGACGCGGGAGCTTGGCGCCGCGGCTCGTCAGCGCGTCGAGCGAGATCTCCATCCCTGGCATGATCACGCCGCCCTCGTACTCGCCGGCTGCGTTGACGACGTCGAATGTCGTCGCAGTCCCGAAGTCGACGGCGACGCAGGGCCCTCCGAGCTGATCGTGAGCGGCGACGGCGTTGACGATCCGGTCGGCTCCGAGTTCGCGCGGGTTGTCGATCCGGATCTGCATACCGGTCCTGAGCCCGGGACCGACGGCGAGCATCCGGTGCCCCAGATAGCGCTCGCCGACGGCAACCCACTCCGGCTCGAGCTGCGGCACCGTCGAGGACACGATCGATGCAGACAGGTCGGCGAGTCCGACGCCGCGAAGCTCGAGCAGGTTGCGCAGGGCGGCACCGAGCTCATCGGCGGTCGATGTGCGGACGGTCGCGAAGCGCCAGTGCTCGACCAGCTCTTCACCGCGGAAGGTTCCGAAGTGCGTCTGCGTATTGCCAACGTCGACGACGAGCAGCATGGACCGCGCATCATCGCACCGTTAGTCTCGGACGATGCGGACGACCCTCTTCGTGATCAACGGCTCTCACCCCTGCGTGACGGTCGAGCAGGCGCTCCATCTCAAGGGAGTGCCGTTCCGACGGATCGAACTGCTGCCCGGTGGGCAGCTCCTGATGCGACTCGGATTCAAAGGCCGGACGGTGCCGGCGATCCGCTTCGAGGACGGTGAGCGCGTCCAGGGATCGCGCGCGATCCTTCACGCGCTCGAGGAGCGCAGCGCCGAGCCGGCGCTCTACGGCGGCGCCGAGATCGAGGAGGCCGAGCGTTGGGGCGACGAGACCTACCAGTCGGTGCCGAGGTCGATCCTCTGGCCGGCGCTCTCCGGCCGGCCGGAGGTGCTGCATGCGTTCCAAGCCGGCTCGACGATGCCGAAGCTCCCGCTGCCCGTGATCCGCGCGATCGCTCCGCCGATCGTCGCGCTCGAGCGCAGGCTCAACGCCACGTCGGACGAGCGCGCGGAGGCCACGATCGCCGAGCTGCCTGCGCTGCTCGACCACGTCGACGCGCTGATCGCGGCCGGCGTGCTGAACGGTGACGCACCCAACGCCGCCGACCTGCAGATCGCACCGACGACGCGGCTACTGCTCGCCTTCGCCGACCTCCGCCCCCTGATCACCGGCCGGCCGGCCGAGGCGCATGCGCGACGCTGGCTGGCGCCGATGGAGGCCGAAGCGCCGGCCGGCTCGCTGCCGGCGAGCTGGATACCGACCGCCGGCGGTGCCGCAGCGGCAGAGCCGGTCGCGGGCTGACACCCGCGAGCTCTAGCCTGCGGGCCGTGAGCGGCCACGCACACGATCACGGGCACCATCATCACCACCACGGTGTCGCGGCCGACGCCGACCGCGGCAAGCTCGCGCTGGCGCTCGGGCTGCTGGTCGCGTTCCTGCTCGTCGAGGTCGCTGTCGCCGTCGTCGCCCGGTCGCTCGCGCTGTTCTCCGACGCCGGACACATGCTCACGGATGCCGCGGCGATCGCGTTGGCGATCGCCGCGATCCGCCTCGCCGAGCGGCCGGCGCGCGGCTCGTTCACGTTCGGCCTGCGACGTGCCGAGATCCTGTCGGCGCTCGTCAACGGCGTCACTCTGCTCCTGCTCGGCGTCTTCTTCACCGTCCAGGGCATCCGACACGTGCTCGACCCGCCCGAGGTGACAGGCTCGCTGGTGCTGATCGTGGCGCTCGTCGGGATCGCCGTGAACCTAGCCGCGACCTCGGTGCTGGCACGTGCCAACCGGCGCTCGCTCAATATCGAGGGCGCCTACCAGCACATCCTGACCGACCTGTTCGCGTTCATAGCGACCGCCATCGCCGGGCTCGTGATGGTCACCACCGGCTGGCTCGAGGCCGACGGCATCGCCGCCCTGATCGTTGCGGCGATCATGCTCCACTCGGGCTGGGGGCTCGTGCGCGAGTCGGGCCGCGTACTGCTGGAGGCGGCGCCGCGCGGAGTCGACGTCGAGCAGATCGGGCTCGCCATGGCCGGCCTGCCGCCCGTCGTCGAGGTCCACGACCTTCATGTGTGGGAGCTGTCGACCGACCGCGCCGCGCTGGCAGCGCACGTGATCGTCGCCGGCCACGAGGACTGTCACCGGATCAGGCTCGATCTCGAGCGCCTGCTGCACGAACGCTTCGCGATCGAGCACACGACCCTCCAGGTCGACCACCTGCCCGAGGCCGTGATCCAGATCCAGGCCTAGTCCTCTTCGGGACCGAGACCGCGCTGCCGCCAGAGCTCGACGCCGACCTCCTCGACGGGCAGCGGGATCGGCGGCTCCGGCTTGACAATCCTCACCCACACGGCCTCGGCCCGGTACTGGTCGAGCAGCCGATCGGCGACCGCCGAGCAGAGCCGCTCGAGCGTCCGGTACGAGCGCTGCTGGGCAACGAGCGCGACGGTCGTGCAGACGTCGGCGTAGTCGATCGTGTCCTCGACCATGTCGGTCACGGTCGCATCGCAGTCGCCGGCCTCGATCCGCAGGTCGACGATGATCCGCTGCCCGACCTCGCGCTCGGCCTCGCCGACGCCGTGGTGCGTGTAGAGCGAGAGCCCGCGGACCTCGACCATCACCTCGGTCGCGATGTCGTCGTCCTCGTCGAAGCGATCGTCGTCGTCAGCCATCGCGCGTGACCGTAGCGGCAATGCGCAGCGCCTGGACGTGCTCGGCGACGTCGTGGACGCGGAAGGCACGAGCGCCCTTGGCGTACGCGAGCACGTTCGCGGCGATCGTTCCCGGCAGCCGATCGCCGGCGTCGGCCGCGCCACCGATCGAGCCGATGAACGACTTCCGCGAGACCCCGACGAGCACGCGGAACCCGAGCGCCGCGATCTCGTCGAGCCGCCGCAGCAGCTCGGCGCTGTGCGCCGCCGTCTTGCCGAACCCGATCCCCGGATCGACGTCGATCAGCAACGGGTCGATCCCACGCGAAACGGCGAACTCGACGCGCTCAGAGAGAAACGCTTTGACCTCGTCGACGACGTCGTCGTAGACCGGATCGTTTTGCATCGTCCGCGGTTCGCCGCGCATGTGCATCAGGCAGCAGCGCACACCCGTACCGGCGACGAGGTCGGCGATCTCCGGCGACGAACGGAACGCCGACACATCGTTGACGTACCCCGCCCCCGCCGCCACCGCCTGCTCGGCAACCGCCAGCTTCGTCGTGTCGATCGAAACCGTCGGACCACCAGCACGAGCAAGCGCCTCGACGACCGGCACGACCCGCCGCAACTCCTCAGCTTCCCCCACCGCCTCAGCCCCCGGCCGCGTCGACTCACCGCCAACATCCACGATCGTCGCGCCCGCCTCAGCCATCGCCAAGCCATGCGCAACCGCAGCGTCAGCATCCAGCCAAGCGCCCCCATCCGAGAACGAATCCGGCGTCACATTCAGCACGCCCATCAGCTCGAAGCCAGCCACCGAAGCGACGCTAGCAGTGGCCGGGAAGAAGACCCGGCGTTCCGAGACGGTTGGGTCGTGAGTACCCCGCGAACGGTTCTCGAGCGCAGCGAGGTTGAGTGAGCGGGGTACTCACGACCCCACCGAAACCACCAGCGCTCAGGCCGTGTCGAGACCAGGCCGCGGCAACGGCCGCGGCGCGGGCCGTTCGGGTGAGACTGGCGCCTCGGACCCACTGTCTCCGTCACCCGTTGCTGCAGGCTCCGGAGCTCCGAAGACGTCTTCCTCGGACTTCCCCTCGAGCAGCGCGACGAACTGCTCGGCCTCGATCGTCTCGTACTTGAGCAGCAGCTCAGAGGTCCGGTTGAGCGACTCGCGGTGCTCGGTCAGGAGCTCCTTCGCGCGCTGGTGAGCGCCTTCGACGATCCGGCGGATCTCGGAGTCGATCTCCTTGGCGATGTCGTCTGAGTAGTCGGGCTCGGAGGAGAACTCGCGGCCGAGGAACGGCTGGCCGTGATCGTGGCCGAATACACGCGGACCGAGCTTCTCGGACATGCCGAAACGCATCACCATCTGCTTGGCGGTCGCGGTGACCTTCTCGAGGTCGTTGGAGGCGCCGGTGGTGATCTCGCCGAAGACGATCTCCTCGGCGGCGCGGCCACCGAGCGTCATCGCCATCTGGTCGGTGAGCTCGGAGCGGGTCGTCAGGAACTTGTCCTCGGCCGGCATCGAGATCGTGTACCCGAGCGCGCGGCCGCGGCCGATGATCGAGATCTTGTGGACCGGGTCGCCGTTCTCGACGTAGTGGCCGACGATCGCGTGGCCCATCTCGTGGTAGGCGGTGACGAGCCGCTCCTTCTCGCCCATCACGCGGGTCTTCTTCTCCGGGCCGGCGACGACGCGCATGATGCCCTCTTCGAGCTCGTGCTGGCCGATCTCCTTCTTGCCGCTGCGGGCGGCGAGCAGGGCAGCCTCGTTGATCAGGTTCGCGAGGTCGGCGCCGGTGAAGCCGGGCGTCTGGCCGGCGAGGTCGTCGAGGTTGATCTTCTTCGCGAGCGGCTTGCCGCGCGTGTGGACCTCGAGGATCTTCTCGCGCCCCTTGCGGTCAGGGCGGTCGACGGTGATCTGGCGGTCGAAGCGGCCGGGGCGCAGCAGCGCCGGGTCGAGGATGTCAGGCCGGTTGGTGGCCGCGATCATGATGATGTTGTCCTTGGCCTCGAAGCCGTCCATCTCGACGAGCAGCTGGTTGAGCGTCTGCTCGCGCTCGTCGTTGCCGCCGCCGAGGCCGGCGCCGCGGTGACGGCCGACGGCGTCGATCTCGTCCATGAAGATGATGCAAGGTGAGTTCTGCTTGGCCTGCTCGAACAGGTCGCGGACACGCGAGGCGCCGACGCCGACGAACATCTCGACGAAGTCCGAGCCGGAGATCGAGAAGAACGGCACGCCGGCCTCGCCCGCGACCGCGCGTGCGAGCAGCGTCTTGCCGGTGCCGGGAGGCCCGTAGAGCAGGACACCCTTCGGGATCCGAGCCCCGAGCGCCTGAAACTTCTTCGGGTTCTCGAGGAACTCCTTGATCTCGTGCAGCTCCTCGACGGCCTCGTCGGCCCCGGCGACGTCACGGAAGGTGATCTTCGGCGCGTCGACTGCCAGACGCTTGGCGCGGGACTTGCCGAAGGACATGACCTTCGATCCACCGCCTTGCATCTGGTTCATCATGAACATCCAGAAGAGGATGATCAGGAACACCGGCAGCAGCAGCGAGAGGACGCTGAGCCACGCGTTCGACTTGCGCGGCTGAATGTTGAAGCTGTCGAGCTTGCCGGCTTCAACGGCGGCGCTGAGCTTGTCCTCGAGCTTGCCTGCACTCTCGGGGTTGAAGCCGGTCTCCCACTTCTTCGCGGCGCTCTTGTCGCTGCCCTCGGGCTTCGGCGTGATCTCGACGACGTTGTCCTTAGTCCGGAGCTGAACCTCCTTCAGCTCGCCGGCCTGCAGCTGCTGGATGAAGGTCGAGTAGCCCTTCGAGTCGTCGCGGCCCGAGCCGCCCGCAATCAGCTGCGTCGCGAGCAACGCGAGCAGCATGACCAGCATGATCGGGACGATTGCGTTCTTGAAGAACCTGTTCACGCCGCGGTCGAGGGTACCAGCGGACCGGCGGGATCCGGCCGGTTCTCAGCGCTTGAGCGAGGCCACGTACGGAAGGTTCCGCAGCGCCTCGCCGTGATCGAGCCCGTAACCGATCGCGAACGTGTCGGGGATCTCGAATCCGACGTAGCGTGGAAGCAGGTCGACGCGCCTGCGCTCGGGCTTCGTCAGCAGTGCGCAGACCTCGAGCGAGGCCGGGTCGCGCGCACCGAGGTTCCTGAGCAGGTACTGAAGCGTCAGGCCGGAGTCGACGATGTCCTCGACGATCAAGACGTGGCGCCCTTCGATCGCCCGGTCGAGGTCCTTGATGATCCGTACGACGCCTGAGGAGTCGGTCGCGGACCCATAGCTCGACACCGCCATGAAGTCGACCTCGCACGGCACCTCGATCGCGCGCATCAGGTCCGACAGGAACAGCACCGCGCCCTTGAGGACGCAGACGAGCAGCAGGTTGCGGTCGGCGTAGTCGGCGCTGATCTCCGCTCCGAGCTCGGATACCCGGCGCCGCAGGTCGTCTTCGGAGACGAGGGTCTCGCCGATCAGGTCCGCCGCCATGCGGGCGGCAAGCTACCAGGCAGCACCGGCGTCGGCTCGGCGCTGACCGTTCCCGCGGAGACGACGATCCGGACGCCGTCGCCGACGTCGAGCGCGCCTTCGCCGAGCGCGAGCACGTCCTCGAGCCGGCGGCCGGCTCTAGGACACAGACGACCGCTCGCGTCCTCCGCGAGGCGGCGGAGCACGAGCCGGCCGATGCCGGGTGCCGTCGCCGCCAGCAGATCGATCGGAACGCCGCCGCCGGCGCCCACGACCTCCGCGACGACGGCATCGAGCGCCTCGGTCTCCTCGCGCAGCAGCTCGGCGGTTTGCAGCACGGCCTGCTCGGCACGCGCGTCGACGGCCCGCAGCGCGGGCACGAGACCGTTGCGCACGCGGGCGCGCGCAAACAGGTCGTCGTCGTTCGAGGCGTCCTCGCGCCAGGGCAGCCCGTGGGAGTCGCACCAGGCCGCCGTCTCGTCGCGCGTGGCGCCGGCGGCCAGCAGCGGGCGCACGACCCTGCCGCTCCGGACCGGCATTCCGAGCAGAGCGCGGCGACCGGGTGACGTGGCGAGCCGGTAGAGGATCGTCTCGGCCTGGTCGGTGGCGGTATGGCCGACGGCCAGCAGCGCGTCTGCCGCGGCACATGCGCGCTCGCCCGCCTTGTACCTGGCGTCACGGGCCCAGGCGTGGAGGTTCCCGGACGCATCCGGGCGCTCGGGTCGCTCGACGGCCAGCGGCACCCCGAGCGTGGCGCAGAGCGACGCGCAGGCGGCTTCGTCGGCGTCGGAGTCGTCACCGCGGAGCCCGTAGTTGCAGTGGAGCGCGGACACCAGCTCGGGACCGAGGAGGTCGCACGCGATCGCGAGCAGGGCGACCGAGTCGCGGCCACCGGAGAGCAACACGACGACGGCGCGCTCGCCGCTGAAGACCCCGGCGCCGGCGACGCGGCTGCGAAGATCGCTCATCGCGGGCCGGCCGAGGCGAGCAGGATCCCGGTCGGCTTCGAGAAGCCGCGGAGGCGGATCTCGCCGAGCCGCTCGAACTCGACCCCAGACGGCTTGAGGTCGGCGACGTCGTCGGTGACGACGACCTCGTCCTCGGACGCACGGGCGACGAGCCTCGACGCGAGATTGACCGCTCGCCCGTAGTAGTCGCCCTGGTAGAAGAGCGCCTCGCCGCAGTGCACGCCGATGCGCGCCGGCAGCTTGCGGTCGTTCGCGCCGTCCTGGAAGGTGACGGCCCAGCGCAGGAGGCCGACGACGTCGGGGCTGACGATCATCGCCTCGTCGCCGATCGTCTTGACGAAACGCGCGTCATCGGGCAGCGACTCGACGACGGCGTCCATGAACCGTTCGAGCGTGTCGATCGCCCGGGCGTCGCCGAGCTCGTCTGTCATCTGGGTGAAGCCCGCGAGGTCGGCGAATGCGATCGCTACCCGGACGCGAGTCAGGTCGTCGGCCCCGTCGGGCCCCTGCCGGTCTGCGCCGAGCATGTCCTCCATGTGACCGACGAGGTCCTGGTCGGAGAACTCGCGCAGATAGCGGCGGTGGATCGACTCGAGGATCGGCGTCGAGAGCGGCAGCGCGACGTCGACCATCCGGCCCATCGCCTC
Organism: Baekduia sp.; assembly: GCA_037045385.1. Taxonomy (GTDB): domain Bacteria; phylum Actinomycetota; class Thermoleophilia; order Solirubrobacterales; family Solirubrobacteraceae; genus Baekduia. Next base: position 72,636 of record JBAOHN010000004.1, read on the forward strand.
GGCGATCGCGCCGGGGCCCATCCCGGCGTCCATCATCGGCTCGTGCACCTGGTGGTGCATCAGACGCACCTCCGCGTCTGCGATCTGGCGCATCGATTGGGCGTACACGCGAGCGAGCTGGAGCACGACCGATTCGGGCAGGCCGGCCTCGAGCAGCGCCGCCACGTGGCCGAGCAGCTCCTGCTCGACCGGTCCGATCTCGTCGGCCTGCGCGAGCATCCCGACCTGGACGAGCGCCTTGCGCGCGAAGCGCGGGCTCAGTCCGGCGTCGCGAGCCGCTTGGCGGACGCTGCGGCGCCGGCCCTCCTCCTCGAGCGCGACGAGCGCACTCGATGCGAGGGTCCCGCGCTCGTGCGCCTCGATGATCGCCCGCAGCGAGTAGCCGCGGGCGCGGAGCCGCGCGACCACACGACCCTGGGCGACGCCCAGATCGGTGGGACAACCGTGGTCATCGGTCGCGATGAGCCCGGCGCCGACCCAACGCCGAAGCGTCGAGCCGGAGACGCCGAGGTCAGCCGCGACGGTGGCGATGCTGCGCTCGCGCATCGCCTGCCCCGGATCCGGCTAGGAGCCGCCGGCGGGCTTCCGAGCCGTCGATCGCGCGGCCGGCTTCTTTGCCGCGGTCGATCGCGCGGCCGGCTTCTTCGCCGCCGGCTTCTTCGCCGCCGGCTTCTTGGCAGCGGTCGATCGCGCAGCCGGTTTCTTCGCCGCAGGCTTCCGCTTCGCGGAAGACGCTGGCGATGCAGCCTTCGCCGCCTCGCCGGTGCTTGCGGACGGCGCAGGCTTCGCGGCGGGCGCGGGCTTGGCAGCCGGAGCGCGGCGCGCGGTGGTCGGAACCTTCGCCGACAGCCCTGCCTTCTCGAGCACCTCGATCCGCTTCTCGAGCGACTCGAGCTGCTCGCGGAGCACGCTCTCGGTCGCTTCGATCCCGGACCGGGCCGCATCGACCGAGTCCTCGAACAAAACTCGGACCCGTGCAGCGGCGCTCGCGAGCTCGTCGGCGAACTCCTGAGCGCGATCACGCACGACGCCGGAAGCGAGCGCGTCTTCGACAGCGGCGCGAATCTGGTCGGGGATCGCGGCGCCGCCCTTCTTGTTCTTCTTGGCCATGGCGCCACCATATCCTTCCGCGCCGTGCCCGGTCACCCCGCGATGCTCGTGCCGACGGCGCCGGTCGCGGCGCGGGCTGTACTGCCCGACGATCCCGGCGTCGCTCTCGCGCTCGCCACCGACCTGCTCGGGAGCGATCGCCTGATGGCAAACCACCACCGTGGGCTCTGGGGCTATTCGGGGAGCGGCGCCGGCGGTGCCGAACCGCTCTCGATCCAGAGCACGGGGGTCGGCGCAGGATCTGCCGCTCTGGTGCTCGCGGAGCTGATCGAACTCGGGGTCACGTCAGCGGTCCGGATCGGTACGTGCCGGGTCACCAGCCTCGACCTCGACCTCGGGTCGACTGTTGCGGCGAGTTCCGCCTCGGCACCGTCCGGGAACTGGGCGCTCGACCCGCTACTGGTCGAGCGGCTCGGCACGCTTGCGGACACAACATCGGACGTTGCGTCGATCGGACCGCACGACACACCCGGCCCGTCCGGCGTCTGGGACCTCGAGACGGCCGCGCTGGCAGAGGTCGCGGCTCGTGCCGGAATCCGTCTCGGTGCGCTGCTCGTGGTCAGCGGCTCGGCCGCCGGGGCGCTCGGGCACGAGGAGATCGCGACGGCGGCGACAGCTGCGGGCCGGGCGGCCGCCTCGGCCCTCGGCGACTGAGGCGCTCAGCCCTTCTTGGGCGCAGACCGCTTGGGCTTCGCAGCCGCCGGCTTCGCGGTCGCCTCGGCGGCCTTGGCGACGCCGGCATCGATTCGCGCGAGGCGCTCGTCGAGACGGTCGAGCGCATCCTCGATGCCCTCCAGCCGCTGGCCTACGGAACGAACCCTGCGGGTGAGACGCTCGATGTCGGCAGCGGTCGGCAGGTTGAGCGCGCCCATCGCCATCTCCTGCGCGGCCCCCGCCCGCTCCCGGGCAGTGAAGACCTGGCCGATCGCGCCGGTCACGACCGGGTTCTCGAGCACGTCCTTCGCGACCTTGCCGAGAGCCTCTTCGCCCTGTTTCTGGATCTTGTCCTTGATGCCGTCACCTTTGGCCATGTGCACAAGTTACCTGGGAAGGCGCGAAGCGGTCCGCCCTCCGCTCCGGACGAGCCGGCCGAGTACAACAATCACGTAACACGTCCGACGACCGCCGAGGGCAGGATCCTTTCCTTCAAGTCCCGCCGGGGGCCGTCCGACTGTATGGCCATACCTGCGCGCGAACCCATGTCGGCGCCCGCCTGCGCCTTCCGCAATGTCTCGCCCATTCCCCACCCGAAACTCTCCATTTCCTGGTACTGTCCGAGCGCGTTCCGGGGAGCCGCGGGGGTCCACGGCGCTTAGTCGCAAATGAACAAGCGCAAACTGCTGATCGGCTTGGTATCTGCGGGGGCCTTCACGGCCGGATTCGGCGCTGCCGTGTTCCCCGCCACCGCGCAGCTCCGCACGATCACCGTCACGCTGGTCAACGGCCAGACCGTGACGGTCCAGGTCGACGCGCCGGCCGAGACCCCCGTCGATCAGATCGCCCTCCCGGTCCAGGGCGAGGTGCAGGACGCGAACGAGATCACACCGCCGCAGCAGACCTCGACCGCCGAGGAGCCGCCGCCCGCCGCTACAACGGAGACGTCGACCGCCGAGCAGCCGGCCGCGACCGAGACCGCTCCGCAGACCGAGACCCCGGCCCCACAGGTCACCCCGACCGTCGAGACGCCGGGCGTAGCGACGACACCGACCACTCCTGACGCAGGCGCGCCGTCGGCCCTTCCGGGCGGCGGTTCGCGCCAGAGCACGACCGGCAAGTCCGTCCGCGGCGACAGCCGCGACAGCGACCCAGCGTCGGGCGGCACCGACAAGGAGCGCGAGCGCGATGCCGAGCGCGGCGCGATCCGCACCGATGGTGGCGCTCCGACGCTCGCCAACCCGACCTACACCGAGGCGCTGCCGGGCGCGGCGCCGATCGGTGTCCCGAACTTCTTCATCGATAGCTTCCGGATCCCGCCGTTCCTGCTGCCGATCTACCAGGCCGCCGGCATCGAGTACGGCATCCGCTGGGAGGTCCTCGCCGCGATCAACGAGATCGAGACGAACTATGGCCGCAACCTCAACGTCTCCTCAGCCGGCGCGCTCGGCTGGATGCAGTTCATGCCCTCGACGTGGGACCAGTACGGCACCGACGCCAACGGCGACGGCAAGAAGGATCCGTACAACCCGGTCGACGCGATCTTCTCGGCTGCGCGCTATCTCAAGGCGGCCGACGCCGACAAGGACATCCGCAAGGCGATCTGGGCCTACAACCACGCCGACTGGTACGTCGACTCGGTCCTGATGCGCGCCCGCCTGATCGGCGGCCTGCCGTCCGACCTGATCGGCTCTCTGACCGGCCTGACCCAGGGCCGCTTCCCCGTCGACGCGAAGGCGATCTACGCCGACGACCTCTCCGAGAAGGAGTACAAGCGCAAGATCGCCAAGGGCAAGAACGCGGCGATCCCGGTCGAGTCCGACTCCGAGCGCCGCGGGATCAACATCTACGCGAAGGCCGGGTCCCCCGTCGTCGCGACGCAGGACGCGAAGGTCGTCAACGTCGGCGAGTCCGAGCGGCTCGGCAAGTTCGTCCAGATCCGGGACGTGTACGGCAACACCTACACGTACGGGCACCTCGGATCGGTCGCCGAGGGCTACGGCATCGTCAAGCCCGAGCCGGTCTCGCGTGAGCAGGTCCGCAAGGAGCTCGAGCTGCCGAAGGACCCGAAGCCGGAGACGGCAGCGACCGCCGGCAGCCAGACCGAGGCAGCGCCCGCCGAGAGCGCCGAGGAGCCGGCTCCGGTCGAACTCGTCACCAAGCAGCGGGTCTTCGCGAACCCCGGGCGGCCGGCGGTCGCCCAGTCCGCCGCGACCGGCTCAGACGACACCGGCCCGGTGCCGTCGTCGATCGACGACATCGCCGGCTACGCCAAGGTCCTCGGGATCAAGCCGAAGGACGTCGTCGTCCGCCGCTTCCGCGAGGGCGCGAAGGTGCCCGCCGGCACCGTGCTCGGCCTGATCGGCCAGCCCGAGGACAACGCCGCGCCCCACCTGACCTTTGAGATCCGCCCGACCGGCGACGACGCCCCGCGGATCGACCCGAAGCCGATCCTCGACGGCTGGAAGCTGCTCGAGTCGACCGCGATCTACCGCGCCGCCGGCAAGAACCCGTTCTTCGGCCCCGACTCCAAGTCGCCGACGATCGGTCAGATCCTGCTGATGAGCAAGCAGTCGCTCCAGCGCCAGGTTCTCTCGAACCCGCGGATCGAGATCTACGAGTGCGGCCGCAAGGACATCCGCGCGGGCATCACCGACAGGCGCGTGCTTGCGACCTTGGAGTTCCTCGCCGCCTCCGGCCTGCGCCCGACCGTCAGCTCGCTGACCTGCGGCCACGGCTACTACACCAAGGGCGGCAACGTCTCCCACCACTCGTCGGGCAACGCGACCGACATCGCCGCCGTCAACGGCATCCCGATCATCGGCCACCAGGGCTCGGGCTCGATCACGGACATCACGATCCGGCGACTGCTGACGCTGCAGGGGACGATGAAGCCGGCTCAGATCATCTCGCTGATGACCTTCGACGGCGCCGACAACACCCTGTCGCTGCCCGATCACGACGACCACATCCACGTCGGCTTCAACCCCGAGTTCGACCCGAACTCGAAGCAGGGCCGCAAGGTCGCACGGGTGCTGAAGCCCAAGCAGTGGATCAAGCTGATCGACCGGATCAGCAAGATCGACAACCCCGAGGTCCTGACCTCGCCCTCGAAGTACGCCATCGACGTCAAGTCGTCGACACGCAAGTCCGACTGAGCGCTCAGGCCCCCGGGTTTGACCGAGGCCGGCGGCGGGCATCGATCCCGCATGCCGCTGAGTTCGCCGAAGCCGGCCGGGCACCCGCCGACGACCGTGACCTGCGGTGCAGGTGGCTCGTACTGGCTGACAACCACCGCCGACGCTCCTGCGTACGGCCGTTCGCTGCCCGAGACCGTCGATGTGGCGGTCGTCGGCGGCGGCATCGTCGGAGCGACCACCGCCCTCCTGCTCCAGCGATCCGGGGCGACGACCGCGCTGATCGACGCGGGACGCATCGGCGCGGGGACGACCGGCGCGACGACGGCGAAGGTCTCGGCTCTCCAGGCGACCGTCTACAGCGAGCTGACACGCTCTCACGGCCCGGACGTCGCCGCCGCGTACGCGCGAGCGAACAGCGGTGCACTCTCGTGGATGCGGCAACTGGTCTCCGAGGAGGAGATCGCGTGCGACTGGGAGGACCGGCCGGCGGTCACGTACGTGACCCAGCCCGATCGCCGGGAGCTGATCGAGCAGGAGCTCGGGGCGGCCCGGACCGCCGGGCTCGATGTCGAGGAGGACTGGTCGCTCGCGTTGCCGTTCGGCGCGGCCGCGGGAATCACCCTCCCCGGACAGGCGCAATTCCATCCCCGTCGCTACGTCCTTGCCCTGACCGACGCGTTCGTCGCGGCCGGCGGCACCGTCACCGAGGACGCTCGCGTGCTCGGTGTCGACAGCTCCGGTGACGGCTGCGTGGTCGAGACGGCCGGTGGCCGTCTACGGGCCGATCAGGTCGTCCTTGCAACCCATTACCCGCTGCTCGACCGGGGACTGTTCTTCGCACGGCTGAAGGTCGAGCGCTCGTACGTGGTCGGCGTCGCGGTCGATGCCGGATCCCCGAAGCTACCCGAGGGAATGCTCTACGCCGACGAGCAGCCGAGCCGGTCACTGCGAACCGCACCGCTCGGCGACGGACGCGAGCTCGTGCTCGTCGGCGGCGCCGGTCACCACACGGGCCGGAGCGACACGACGGGCCGCTACGAGGAGCTCACGGCCTGGGCCGGTCGGCACTTCCCCGGAGCGCCGGTCGTCGGCCGCTGGTCCGCGCAGGATCCGACTGCCTCCGACGGCCTGCCGTACGCCGGCGAGGTGCCGTTCGGAGACGGCCGCATCTGGACCGTCACCGGCCTGCGGAAGTGGGGCATGACGAACGGGACTGCCGCGGCGCACGTGATCTCAGCGGCGCTGAGCGGCGAGACCCACCCCTGGCAGCAGGCGTTCGGTTCGCTCGGCACCCAGCTTCGTCGCGGCGCGAGTTCGCTCATCAAGGAGAACGCGACGATCGGGATGCGGCTGACGACCGACCGTGCACGCTCACGGATCCCGCCGCGGACCGCCGCCAGCCTGCGCCCCGGAGAGGGCGCGATCGTCCGCCACGGAGCACGGTTCGCGGCGGGCTACCGCGACGAGTCCGGCGAGCTGACGCTCGTCTCGCCGGCCTGCACCCACCTCGGCTGCGAGCTGCGGTTCAACGATGCGGAGCGTTCGTGGGACTGCCCGTGCCACGCGAGCCGCTTCGCGGTCGACGGCACCGTTCTCGAAGGGCCCGCGACGCGCGACCTCGAGCCGGTCGATCCGTAGCTAACGGCCCTTCCATGACGGCGCGCGCTTCTCGAAGAAGGCGCTGACGCCTTCGCGTCCGTCCTCCGAGACGAGGATCTCGCCGAAGGCGCCGATCTCCGCCGTGAGGCCGGCGTCGAGATCCGCGTCGTCGCTGACCGACCGAATCCGAGCTGCCGCCACCGGCGCCTGCTCCGCAAGCTTGCGCGCCCAGGCGAGCGCCGCGTCGAACAGCTCGTGGTCGGGAACGAGACGGGTGACGAGCCCGTCGTCGTAAGCCTGCTCGGCGAGGATCGGGTCGCCGATCAGGTTCAACTCGAGCGCCGTGCTCGCGCCGACGAGCCGTGGCAGCCGCTGCGTGCCGCCGAAGCCCGGGATCAGGCCGAGCTTTATCTCCGGTTGCCCGAAGAGCGCCGACTCTGCCGCGATTCGCAGGTCACACGACATCACGAGTTCGTTGCCGCCGCCGAAGGCGAGACCGTTGACGGCAGCGACCGTGAGCAACGGGCCTTCGCCGAGCCGGCGGAAGAGCGCGTGTGTGTCCTCGACGAATCTTCGGCCGGCCGCCTCGTCGAGCGTCTTGAACGCTTTGAGGTCGGCGCCGGCGCTGAACAGGAACGGATTCGCCGAGGCAACCACGAGCGCGCGCACTCCGGCTGCCTCGGCGCGATCGAGCGCGGATCCCAGGTCGGCGACGAGCTGCGGCGAGACCGAGTTCATCGCGCCGTTGCGGAGCCAGGCGATCGCGACATCCTCGCGGGTCTCCAGCGCGACGACCGCCTCGTCCTCGGCGTCCGGACGCGGGTACGGATAGAAGCCCTGGCCGGCATCCTTGCCGGTGCGGCCTTGGGCGACGAGCCGGCGGAGAATCGTCGGCGCGTCGTCGCCGAGCCGTCCGAGGACGACGTCGAGGCCCTCGGCATCGGCGGCCATCAGCGGCGGCGGGGCGATCCCTGCGCCCCGGGCCATCGCCACGTCGATGTCACGGTGGGTCGCCAAGCCCTCCTCGAGCACACCGAGCGCTGCTACCAGCGTCGCGTCATCCCCGGCCGGGATCTCCTTGGCGTCATCGAGGATCCGCGTCACGACCAAACCCGGCGACTCGGCGCAGACGACCGGCTGGCGTTTGATCGCCTGGGCGAACGTCACCGCGACCCCGATCGGCTCGCGCTCGCTGTGCTCGGACGGCGCGACCTCGACGAGCTGCGAGCCCTCGTCGCCGAGATGGAACCCGATCACACGCTCGGGCCGCAGCGTCGCCTCGGCCAGCTCGGTCAACGGGAGCTCGCACGAGTCGATCGCGAAGATCGCGTGCCCCGGACACGCCTCGTCGAGTTCCTGCAGCAACTCCGCGGCCTGATCGAGCCCGGAGACCCCGGATACGACGACGAAGTCGGCGGCACCGAGCTCTCCGACGGCCCTCCGCACCGGCACCCCGGCAGCAGCGACTGCGGAGGCAGCTGCCTCCGCCCGCCCCCCAACACCGACAACCCCGACCTCAAAGACGAACATGGCGCGAGAACCTAGCGCGGCCTGCGCCTTGACGCCGCGGGGACGCCAGGCTAATCTACAACCTAATGGTTGCAGATCGTGCCATCGCCGAACGCGCACTCCAGGCCCTCGCCGACCCGACGCGACGCGACATCGTGCGCCGGGCGGCCCGCGGCGAGCACTCGGTCTCGGCACTGGCCCGCAACTACCCGATCAGCGTCACCGCGACCCAGAAGCACGTCGCGGTACTGGAGCGAGCCGGGCTGGTGCGCAAGGAGCGCCGAGGTCGCGAGCAGATCGTGATCAGCAGGCCAGAGCAGATCCGCACCGCCCGCATGCTGCTGGAGGAGCTCGAAGAGCTCTGGCGCGGCCGCATCGACCGAATGAACGAGATCCTCGAAGGAGGCGACTGAGACAGTGACCGTGACAGACGTCCGCAAGGACATAGCCGCGAAGACGATGGTGATCGAATCGCAGTTCAACGCGTCCGCCGAGCGCATCTGGCAGCTGTGGGAGGACCCGCGCCAGCTCGAGCGCTGGTGGGGACCTCCGGGCTACCCCGCGACGTTCACCACGCTCGAGCTGCGGCCCGGCGGAGTTGCCAGCTACTTCATGACCAGCCCCGAGGGCGAGCAGTTCCACGGCGGCTGGAATGTCGTCGAGGTCAACGCCCCGAACCGGCTCGTGGTCGACGACTACTTCGCAGACGAGACCGGCGCCCCGAACAACGACATGCCGACAGGCAGCATGACGGTGACAATCTCAGAGGCCGGCGGCGTCACCACGATGGCGATCGAAAGCCGTCACGCAACGGCCGAGGACCTACAGAAGGTCCTGCAAATGGGCATGGAAGAAGGCATGGTCCAAGCCCTCGGCCAGATCGAAGCGATCCTCGCCGACTAGCAACCGCCGTCCGGCCACCGCACGCACGGCGCACCACCATCGCCCGCCCAAGCCGCGAGTGGCGGCGTCGAGACGTTGTTGCGGTGCCACTGGCGCTGCCCCGGCCGAGACCACTGCCCCCTAAGCCCGCGGCAACAACGTCTCGGCGTCCCGCGCCGCAAGCGGCGCGGGACGTTGCGAGTTCGGCTCCACCGAACTCTCGCTACTGGCGAGGTAGGAGCGTCTCCCTGGCGATCACGAGCCGCTGGATCTGCGAAGTGCCCTCGTAGAGCTGCATGATCTTCGCGTCCCGCATCAGCTTCTCGACCTTGTACTCCTTGATGAAGCCGTAGCCGCCGTGCACCTGCACCGCGTCGGTCGTGATCTCCATGCAGGAGTCGGCGGCGAAGCGCTTGGCGTGCGAGGACTCGAGCGTGTTGCGCTTGCCCTGGTCGAGCAGGACGGCCGAGTTCCAGGTCGCGAGCCGCGCGAGGTGCACCTTGGTCGCCATGTCGGCGATCATGAACGAGATCGCCTGGTGCATCGCGATCGGCACGCCGAACTGCTGGCGCTCGATCGAGTAGGCCTTGGCGAAGTCGAACGCGGCCTGGGCGATGCCGGTCGCCATCGCGGCGACACCGGGGCGGGTGCGATCGAGGGTCATCATCGCGACCTTCCAGCCGCCGTTCTCCTCGCCGAGGATGTTCTCGGCCGGAACCTCGGTGTCGTTGAAGGTGACGGTCACCGTGTTCGAGGCACGCTGACCCATCTTGTCCTCCTTCTTGTCGATCGTGACGGTGTCGTCACGCGGCACGACGAAGGCGGAGATGCCCTTGTTGCCCTTCTCGGGGTCGGTCTTGGCGTAGACCGTGTACCAGGAGGCGTGCTCGCCGTTGGTGATGAAGCACTTCGAGCCGTTGAGGACGTACTTGTCGCCCTTCTTCTCGGCGCGCGTGCGCATCGAGGCGACGTCGGACCCGGCGCCGGGCTCGGTCAGGCAGAAGGAGGCGAACTTCAGCTCCTCGGTCAGCATCCCGAGGTACTGCTTCTTGACCTCCTCGGAGCCGGCGAGGATCACCGGCGCGCTGGCAAGGCCGTTCGCGCCGAGCGAGGTCGCGATCCCGGAGCAACCCCAGGAGGTCTCCTCCTCGATCAAGCAGCCCTCGAGGTAGCTGAGCCCGGGGCCGCCGTACTCCTCCGGCACGTGGGTGTTCATGAGCCCGACCTCGTGCGCCTTCTGGAAGACCTCGAGCGGCCACTTGGCGCTCTCGTCGTACTCCCAGGCAACGGGGCGGATCTCGTTCTCGGCGAAGTCGTGCGCGAGGTCTTTCAGCGACTGCTGCTCGTCGGTAAGCGTGAAGTCGACCATGCGGTCCTCAGTGCTCCTTGGAAGGGGTCCGGGGCCCGGTCTGCGGCGCCCCGCGGGTGTCGATTGACTCGTCAGTCAACGAGCCTCCGGGGAGGGTATCGCCCCCGGCAACCGGACGGGCCGCGAGACTGTCACCGTGGCCGACTTCGCTCTGCTCGTGATCGTGCTGTTGTTCCTGATCTGGATCGGTGCAGCGCTCTGGAACTGGACCGGGACCGGCGACGCCTGGGACAGCGTCGGCCGCGGCCAGTGGTCGATGGAGCACGGCAAGAGCGTCACCGGGCCGGCACCTGCCGAGACGCCGGCCGAGCGCGACGCCGACCTGCGTTCGATGCTCGAGGCGCGCAACGCCCGCCGGATCGCCAAGGGCCTCGAACCGCTCGATGTCGACGCGGAGATGTCGCGGCTCGACTCCGGCGGCGATGCTCCCCAGCCCGACGGCCCCGAGCTCGAGGCCGAGGTCCGCTCGGTCGTCACCGCACGCAACGAACGGCGACAAAGAGCCGGCAAGGAGCCGCTCGACGTCGAGGCCGAAGTCGCGCGGCTGCTGCGCGGCAGCTGACGTGCCCTGCCGCGTGTGGGATGCTGCACCCATGCTCCGTCGCACCGCGCTCCTCACACTGATCGCCGCCGCCGCGGCCGCTCCCGCCGCCCAAGCCGGAACCTCGTTCCCGCTCGGCACGGGCTCGGTGCCCGACGTGCTCACCGACCCCGTCACCGGCGCCGGCAGGTTCGTGTGGGCCGAGGACGACTACACGATCAAGTTCTGCTCGGTCGCCGCAGGCACCCAGACCTGCTCCCCACAGACGATCTGGCAGCTGCCGGCGGCCCCGGCGAACGCAGTCGGCGACCCGAAGCTCCTGCGCGACACCGACGGAACGCTCTACATATTCCTTCACCGCTACGTGCCGAACACGAAGTGGCTGTTCAAGTCGACCGACAACGGCGCGACCTGGAACGGAGGCGCGAAGATCTACGACAACGGCTCGGGGACGAACGTCGAGCAGCCGGTCTTCGGCCCCGGAGCGGGCGAGATCACGACGCCGGTGTGGAACCCGGGACGGTACGTAGCGAGCGTCAAACTCGACGGCAGCGAGAGCACCGGGACCGCCCGTGCAGACCTGCAGACCGGCTCGATCTCCGCGCTCGTCTACGACTTCCACGTCGCCAACGACGGCGCCGGCGGACTGGTCGCGGTCGCCCAGAACCTGGGCGACGCCTACTCCTGGAGTCTGACGCCGAGCGCCGACCCGTCGCTGACGCCTAGCTGGAGTTCGGCGCCGGCGCTCGTCGGCAAGTCCGGCGACATGGCGTTCGGCGGCAGCCGCACCGGACGCCCGTTCATGCTCAGCGGTGCCGGGCCGAACGTCGTCATCAGGAAGTTCAATGGTGCCGGCTTCGATCCGCCGCGGGATCTCGAGACCGAGACCGGCTACATGCCGGCGATCGGCGCCAGCCCCGGCGGCACCGTCGCGGCCGCGTACCGGCTCAACGGCTCTCCCGCGCGGGCGCGCGTCGCGGTGACGACCGACGGCGGCGCGACATTCGCTCAGCGCACCTTCAACCTCTCCGACAGCATCTACTCCGGACTCGCGGTCTCACCGAACGACGCCGGCGACGGCTGGGCGGTCTGGCGCGAGGGCACCTCGATCAGGGCCAGTGACTTGACGACAGCCCCGGGCGCGGACCCGTCACCGGCTCCGGCTCCAACTCCGACCACCCCGATCACCGGCGGCATCTACGGCGGCACGACGACGAAGAAGACCGTCAGCGACAAGTCGGCGAGCTACACGCTCAGCGGCGTGCCGAAGGAGTGCGTCAACCCAGGCGCCACGTTCAAGGTCAAGCTCGGCTGGACGCGCAAGAAGCGCAAGGGCAACCTCTTCGTCAAGGTGCGGCGGACCGACTTCTACATCGGGTCCAAGCGTGTGAAGATCGACAAGAAGGCGCCGTTCGCCCAGACGCTGACCGTCACCATCACCGCACCGCGCGGATCGACCCAGACGGTGCGCGCGCGGGCGTACATCAAGGTACGCCGGGGCAAGTCGCCGACGAAGTCGATCCGCGCGACCTTCAAGGTCTGCGCCTGAACGGCGCGTGCCATGTGGGTTTGTTACGCATAGGGGAACAAACTCACATGGCACGTTTCCGGCGTGACGCGGCCTACCGCGTTGCGGTAGAACCTCGTCCATGGCGATGCGCCGCTACGAGCTCGACGACCTGGTCAACCGGCCGGGGACGTACTTCAACCCTCAGACCGAGGTGCTGCTCGTCGTCGACGACTCGCCCGACCTCGACAACGAGATCTTCAACATGGAGGAGTTCGAGGGCGCTGAATGGGTGCTCGTCTCCGACGAGTCGCCCGTCGAGGAGCACGTCCGCGACGAGTTGCTCGAGAAGTTCCAGACGCGCCACTCGGCGACCGACGAGGGCTTCATGGAGGCCGACGAGGAGGCCGACGACTTCGACGGCTTTGACGTCTCGCACCCCGAGGAAGACGAAGACTGAGGATTGCCTCAGCGGTCGCGCCGTTCGGCCCGCATCGACGCGCCGATCCCGACCGCGAACGCGAGCAGCACGATCCCGAGGCTCGCAGCCGGCGAGACCTTGACCCAGTGCTCGATCAGCAGCTTGACGCCGACGAGCGCAAGCACGACCGCGAGCGTCTCGTCCATGTAGCGAAAGCGCTCGATCAGCCCCTCGACGAGCACGAACAACGCTCGCAGGCCCATCAGCGCGAACGCGTTCGCCGCCCAGATCACGAACGAGTCGTCGGTGATCGCAAACGCGGCCGGGATCGAGTCGATCGCGAACGCGACGTCCGCCATCCCCATCGCGACGAGCGCGAGCAGCGCCGGCGTCGCCATCAGGGTGCCGCCCCGGCGCAGGAAAAGCCGTCCGTTCTCCTGCTCCTCGGTGACGGGAAGCACCCGCTCGAGCGTGCGCACGACGACGCTGTCGCCGGGCGTCGAGTGCGACTCGTCGGTGCGCAGCATCCGCCAGGCGAGCACGATCAGCATCACGCCGAGGATGTAGATCAGCCAGTGGAAGCGATCGAGCAGCTCGACGCCGGCGACTATCGCGACGCCACGCAGGATCAGCGCGAGGACGATGCCCCAGAACAGGAGCCGCGTCCGGTCCGCGACCGGAACGGCGAAGTAGCCGAACAGCAGCAGGAAGACGAAGAGGTTGTCGAGCGAGAGCGTGCGCTCGATCAGGTAGACGGTCGTGTACTCGACCGCCGCCTCGCGGCCATCGAGCCAGAACATCGGGATCGCGACGAGCAGGCTGAGCACGAACCAGCCGATCGACCAGCGGACCGACTCGGCGAAGTCCGGCTGGCGGCCGCGCGCGAAGACCATCAGGTCGACGAGCAGCAGCGCGATGACGATCGCGATCAGGATCGCCAGCGGCGCCGCGCCCTCGACGACGGCCAACGGGCTCATGCGAAGTAGAACCCGAGCGCGATCACCACGTAGACGGCGAGCAGCTGGAGACCCTCGAACCAGGTCGACTCGCCCTCGTTGGTGACGTGCCCTGCGACCAGGATCGCGAGCACGATCCCCGCGAGCTCGAAGCCGTTGAAGACGAGCGCCATCGGGTGCGGGCCGATGAAGTAGGAGGCGATCACGAGCACCGGCGCGGCGAACAGCGCGATCTGCGCGCTCGACCCGATCGCGATGTTGACCGCGAGATCCATCTTGTCCTTGGCCGCGACGAGCACCGCGACCCAGTGCTCGGCGGCGTTACCGACGATCGCGACGACGATCACGCCGACGAAGAACTCGCTCAGTCCGATGCCCTCGGCCGCCTCGGAGATCGAGCCGACGAGGATCTCCGACATCACGCCGACCGCAACACCGGCGATCGCGAGCATCGTGACCGACCGGCGGACCGTCCAGGTCTCGCCGTGCATCGCCTCCTCCTCCTCGTCCGGGATCGGGTTGAAGAGATCTCGGTGCGTCTTCAGCGAGAACACCAGTCCGGCGAGGTAGACGACGATCAGGACGACCGCGACCGCGAGCGAGAGGTTCTCGACGGTCGGCTCGTAGTTGATCCGCTCGGCTCCCGGGCTCGGCAGCCCGCGACCCTCGATCAGCTCCCAGACCGCCGGCATGATCAGTGCTGCGGCGGCGAGCAGCAGCATCGACGACTGCGCGCTCGCCGCGGTGCGGTCGAAGTACTGGCGCTCGCGGCGCGCGCCACCGACGAGCATCGCTGCTCCGAGGACCAGCAGCACGTTGCCGAGGATCGAGCCCACGAGCGACGCCTTGACGACCTCGTGCAGCCCGGCGTTCAGCGCAAACAGCGCGATGATGATCTCCGGCGCGTTGCCGAACGTCACGTTGAGTAGGCCGCCGACGCCGGGCCCCGACCGGGCCGCGAGGTGCTCTGTCGCCTGCCCCATCAGCGCCGCGGTCGGGATCACGCCCGCCGCCGAGACGAAGAAGACCGCGACCGGGTCGGCCGACGCCAGCTCGAGCACGACTGCGAGCGGGATGAACGGAACCAGCAGATAGGGCCAGCCCGAGCTCGAGCGGAGGAAGGCGAGCATCGGTGACACCCTACGGCGCGCGCCGCGGTGGACGGGGACGTGGTTCGTTCACCGCTCGAGCAGCGGCGCGCACTTCTGGATCTCGGCCACGTCGTCGCCGGCGGCCGCCAGGCACTGCGTGTAGCGATCCTGGGTCGATTGCGGCGTGGTCGTCGTGTTCCCGCCGCTGCGCGGGGTCTTGGCGATCTCGGCCAGCGCCGTGGTCAACGCGCTGATCGGCTGCGCGTTCTTCGGAGCAGCGATCGCCTCGACCTTGCCGAGGTCCGAGATCGTCAGGTCGAGATCGACATCGAGCTTCTCGAGGCCGTCGATCGCCGCACGGTCGGCGGGATCGACGTCGAGTATCAAGCGCAGCGCGATCCGCCTCAGCGTGTCGTCCTCTGCCCCGGCGTCGACCGTGACTGTCGCCGTGCGCACCGATCGCTCGATCGCAGCGCGCGTCTTGGCGTCGAGGCCGTCGGGGAGCTTCGCGGCGCTTGCGGCCTGGCCGAGCGAGCCGGCGCGTCCGAGCAACGTGTCGATGTCGTCGAGCAGCGCGCCGACGTCGAGCGGCCCGCTGACCCGCCGCGTCGGCGTGCCGGCGACGTCGGCATCGGAGAGCGTCGTCGCATCGGTCAGCCAGCGGGACGGACGGATCCCGAGCGCGTCGAAACCGGGGGCGCTCTCGCGGGCCTTCTGGTCGCGCTTCTGCGACGCCGAGAAGCTGCGCTTCAGCTCGCGGTAGTTCGCATCGGTCATCCGGAATGCCTGATCGCCGATCGTCACGTACCCGCGCTCTCCGGTCGAGATGACACCGGCTGTCGCCGCGGTCCCGCCGCCGGTGTTCAGCTCGAGCGCGAAACGCGGCAGTTCGCCTCTGCGGCTCGTGTTGAAGGGGCCCGTCGCGGTGACGTCGAGCGAACCGAGCCCGGCGCCGCTGCCGGTGACCAGCAGCGTCAGACCGAGGCGGCCCGACTCGATCGGGTGCCCCGGGCCGAAGGTCTTCTCGAGCTGCGCCGCTGCCGCTTCGCGGCCCGAGTCGTCTCCACAGCCGCGGACGACCAGCACCGCGGCGACGGCGATCACGCAGGCGGCGAGCACGCCGATCCAGGGGCGCCGAGCAGATCTCACGCGGCCAGCGTAGCCCGCAACAGAACCTCGACCGTTGAGCGTCTGTTGTGTTTACCCTGCACCCGATGGGTTTCGGCCGAACAGTGCGATCGCTGGCGCTGCTCTGCGCTTTGTTCCTGCTGATGCCGGTGGCCGGCGCCGGAGCAGCTCCGATCGTCGTCGCCGACCCCGATGGCACGCGCGCGGTGACAGTCGACGACCCGGCGCTGCCGGCGATCGACCAGCTCGGGTCTCCCCCACCGGTCGTCGCGGCCGCGCCCGCGCGAGCGGCTTCCGGACCGACGGTCCCGCAGGCGCTCGACCGGCTCGCGAAGCGTGGCGCGCTCGACCGCGAGATCGCCGCCGGCTACAAGCGCGACTGGTCGAGCGCGGTCCGCACCGCGAAGGCGATCCGCAGCTGGCGCGGCGGCGAACTCCGCGCCGTGCTCGCCAACACCCGCGCGATCGCCGCAGCCGGGCTCTTCTCTGCGAGCCGCGTCCCCGCGGTGATGCTGACCGTCGTCCGCAACCGCGACTGGTGGAAGCGATCCCCGCCCACCCCGTCTCTCAGAGTGGGCGGCCGGACACGCTTCCGCGACAGCCAGATTGTCTGGCAGTACTACGGCGGCCAGGGTCTCCAGATCCAGTGGCTCGGCACCTTCGGCCGCGCGAACGCGCTGTGGTCGTTCGGCGGCAAGGACGACGAGCTCGAGCAGCTCCTGACCGAAGCCCGGCTGCTCGCCGCCGAGCGCGCCGGCGGGATCGCGTTCGAGTACCTCTTCCAGTTCGGCGGCGGGCGCCCACCGTGGGTCAGCGGCCTCGCGCAGGCGACCGGCCTGACGGCGTTCGCGCGCGGTGCCCTGAGGCTGTCCGAGCCGACGTTCTTCGCCGACGCGCGCTCGGCGCTCGGCATCTTCCGCACGCCGCCGCCGAAGGGCGTACGCGTCAGCGCCGGTGAGGGCGCCCACTACCTCCAGTACTCGTTCGCGCGCGATCAGCGGATCGCCAACGGTTTCGTGCAGACGCTCAACGGCCTACGTGACTTCGCGCGGCTCGCCGACGACGATCCCGCCTGGCGACTGTTCGCAAGCGGCGAGAAGCGACTGCGGACCGAGCTTTCGCGCTACGACACCGGTGCATGGACGCGCTACGAGTGGCGTGGTTCGCGGCCGGGTGCGGAGTCGAACCTCGAGTACCACAAGCTGCTGACCCAGTTCGTCGGCGGACTCTGCCAGCGGCTGACCGAGGATCGCGACAAGGCCGCGGCGAACGCAGCGCAGATCCAAGCCGACCCAGGCAGCGGCGGCGCCGACCCCTCGGCACCGGCCGCGCCGGAACGGTCGGCGTATGCCGGGCGGGCCAGCCCCTCGCCGTATTGCAGGGAGCACGAGCGGTTCGAGAGCTACCTGCGCACGCCGCCGAAGATCACCGTGACCGCCCGTCGCGACCGCGTGGTGATTCGCCTCTCGAAGATCTCCGGTGTCTCGGCCGTCGTGCGGCAGGGACGGCGCACGCTCGCGACCCGGTCGGGCCTCCTCAGCGGCGGTCGGCACGCGATCGCCGTGCGCACGAAGCCCGGGGCGCTCACGGTCTCGGTGACCGCCACCGACCTCGCGGGCAATCGCGCTTCGGCGCGACGCACGCTGCGCGTGCCCGGCTCGCGCTCCTGACGTAACCTGGGCGGTTCGTGACCCCGCGGACGATTCTCTACACCGGCAAGGGCGGCGTCGGCAAGACATCTGTCGCCGCCGCGACCGCGCTGCGTTGCGCCGCCGCCGGCCGGCGGACGATCATCCTCTCGACGGACCCTGCCCACAGCCTCTCGGATTCGCTCGGCTGCGCGCTCGGCCCGGAGCCGCGGCCGGTCTCCGGCAACCTCTGGGCGCAGGAGGTCTCGGCACGAGCCGAGATGGTGCGCAACTGGTCGGCCGTCCAGGACTGGCTCGGCGAGATGCTGATCGCACGCGGCGTCGACCGGATCAGCGCCGAAGAGCTCTCGGTCCCGCCCGGACTGGACGAGCTCTTCAGCCTGCTGGCGATCCAACAGCACCATCGGTCCGGCGACTACGACGTGATCGTCGTCGACTGCGCGCCGACCGGTGAGACGCTCAGGCTGCTCGCCTTCCCCGACGTCGCGCGCTGGTGGCTCGAGCGCGTCTTCCCGCAGCAGGGACGACTGCTCGACGCGGTCCGGCCGCTGGCGCGCTCGATCCTCGACATCACGTTGCCCGGCGACGAGGCGATCGCCGAGGTCGAGCACCTCGTCCGCAACCTGATCGGGATGCACGAGATCCTCTCCGACACCGAGCGGTCATCGGTGCGGCTCGTGATGACGCCCGACAAGATGGTCGTCGACGAGGCTCGGCGTACGTTCACCTACCTCAACCTCTACGGCTACCTGACCGACGCGGTCGTCGTCAACCGTGTGTTCGGCGCCGAGACCGGCGACTACTTCGCCGCCTGGCGCGATCGCCAGCAGGCGCAGCTCGCCGCCGCGATCGAGGGCTTCGCGCCAGTGCCGGTGCTCGAAGCGCCCTACTTCGAGGAGGAGGTCGTCGGCATCCCGCTGCTCGAGCGGCTCGGCGACGCGCTGTTCCCCGATGTCGATGCCGGCGTTCGCCTGCACGGCGAGATTCCCGAGCGGCTCGTCCTCGACGAAGACGGCACCGCACGGCTCCGGCTCTCGCTGCCGCTCGCCGAGCGCGGCGAGCTGACGCTCAAGCGGGTCGGAGCCGAGCTCGTCGTCGGCGTGGCCGACCATCGCCGGACGATGCTGCTGCCGCCGGCGCTCGAGGGATTGCAGCCCGAGGACGCCAAGCTCGAAGACGGCCTGCTCGAGATCCGCTTTGCTGGAGCGACCCCGTGACCGCCGCTGGTGGCAGCACCTTCGACGAGCTGCGTGACCGCCTGCGGGCGACTCAGGAGGCGGCGGAGCGCTTCGCGCGCGACGTCCCGCCGCAGGGCTGGGCCGCGCACGGCGACGACCACCAGCCGAACGCCGACGAGATCGAAGCCCTGCTGCACGCGCTCAGGTCGCTGCGCGAGCTGCTGCCCGACGAGCTCCAGGACCAGCTCCGCGAGACGATCCGCCAGGTGCTGCTGCTGGTCCGGGGGATCCTCGACCTCGCACTCGAACGACTCGACACCGCCGAGCTGCCGGCGCCGGAAAAAGAGGCGCCGGAGTCATCGGACATCCCGATCCTCTGAAATGCGCGACCGCCTGATCGCAGCTCTGCGCGCCCTTCACGCCGACCAACGCCGGGTCGTGGCCTGCGCCGCGCTGCTGCTCGGGTCGCTGCTGCTGCCCTGGTACACGCAGACGACGACCGTCACGAAGATCAGCCTCGCGAACGGATTCCCGAACCCTGAGGTCACGACGACCGCGGACTCGAGGACCGCCGTGCTCGTCCCGTCGTTCATCGAGGCCTCGATCGTTCTGGTGACGATCGCCGTGATTGTGCTGATGGTCCTGCGCGGCGTCGGCGCGAACGTCGTGCTGCCGTTCAGCGACCGGATGCTCGTCACCGGCGCCGGCGCCTGGTCGGTGCTGCTCGTGTTCTGGCGTTTCGTCGACCACCCCTCGTCCGAGCCCGCGCCTGGGACGACGGTCGAGTGGAGCCTGTCCTGGGGGATCTTCTGCGGCCTTCTCTGTGCCTTCGCGCTGGTCGGATCAGGGCTTCTCCTGCACGACGCGGGACGGGCGACAGGCGGCCTGCACAAGCCGGGCCCCGACGACCCCGCCTAGACTCAGGCTGATGTCCGAGCTGCCAGCGACCGCCGGTGATCTTGCGGACGGCCTCCGCGGTACCGGGTACCTGCCGGAGGACCACACCGCGATGGTCGCCTACCTCGCGATCTCGCTCGGCAAGCCGGTGCTCGTCGAAGGGCCGGCCGGCGTCGGCAAGACCGAGCTGGCCAAGGCGCTCGCCCGCACGACCGGACGCGAGCTCGTGCGGCTCCAGTGTTACGAAGGGCTCGACGAGGCCAAGGCGCTCTACGAGTGGAACTACCGCAAGCAGCTCTTGCGGATCCAGGCCGAGGCCGACGACACCAGTTGGAGCGACGTCCAGGACGACATCTTCGGCGAGGAGTTCCTGCTGCAGCGGCCGCTGATGACCGCGATCGCCTCTGAGCAGCCGGTCGTGCTGTTGATCGACGAGATCGACAAGACCGACCAGGAGTTCGAGGCGTTGCTGCTCGAGGTTCTCTCGGATTTCCAGATCTCGATCCCCGAGCTCGGCCAGGTCGGCGCACGCACCCACCCGATCGTGCTGTTGACCTCGAACAACACGCGTGAGTTGACCGAGGCGCTCAAGCGGCGCTGCCTCTACCTCTGGCTCGACTACCCGTCGCTCGAGCACGAGCTGGCGATCGTGAAGCTGCACGTGCCGGACCTCGACGACGAGGTCGGCCGCAAGCTCGTCGACGTGATCGCTCAGGTCCGGGGCCTCGACCTCAAGAAAGCGCCGTCGGTCGCCGAGTCGGTCGACTGGGCGCGCGCGTTGCTGCTGCTCGGCGCCGGCGACATCGACCAGGACGTCTTCCGCGAGACGATGTCGATCATCGTCAAGCACCGGACCGATCTCGATCTCGTCGCCGAGAAGATCGGCGTGACGCTCGCCGCTGGGGCTTCGAGCGATGGCGTCGCCAGCTAGACGGACAGCTGGGGTCCACACCAGCGGGCTCGGCCCGCGGCCGGGGATGGTCGGGCGGCTGACCGAGTTCACCGAGGAGCTGCGCGGTGAGGGCGTTGCGATCGGCACCTCCGAGCTCCTCGACGGGCTGGCAGCGCTCGGACTCGTCGACTGGAACACACCCGAGCAGTTCCGCGGCGCGCTGTCGGCGACGCTCGCGAAGTCGCCGGAGGACAGCGTCGTCTTCGACAAGGTCTTCGACCGCTTCTTCTTCCGTGCCGCCGAGCTGTCGGCCCTCGAGGAGGGCGTGACCGAACAGCCGTCTTCCGGGGCGCCGGGCGAGGGCCATGACGGAGAGTCCGGACAATCGCTCGACATCGACGAGGACGCGCTGCGGCGCGCCGTCGCCGAGGCGATCGCCGCTGGTGACGAGGCGGCGATGGCCGAGTTCGCGCGGCTCGCGATTGCCGCGTTCGGCCAGCAGGGCGTCGGGACCGGCGTCGTCGGCGTCGACGTGCAGCGGATCCGGCGCCGGCTGGCGCTGCGCAGCGAGCCGCAGGAGGGCCATCCGTCCGATGATCCGCGCGCGCAGGGGCTGCCGAGCGACGAGCTGCGCCGCTTTGAGCAGATGCTGCGGACCGAGCTCGAGCGCGCGCAGATCGAGCGGACCGGGCAGCTGCCGCCGGCGCGGCCTTTGAATGACCTCGCGCGCACGCTGCCGTCCGGCCCGCTCCAGGACCTCGCGGCGGTCCATCGCGTCACGCAGCAGCTCAAGCGCAAGCTCAAGACGCAGGGCCAGGAGAGCCGCGGGCGCCGTAAACGCGGCCATGTCGACATGCGCCGGACGATGCGCGCATCGCTCGCGTACGGCGGCGTCCCGGTCGACGTGAAGATGCGGCCGGTGCGGCCACGGCGGCCGGAGATCTTCGTGCTCTGCGACGTGTCGACCTCGGTGACCAGCTCGTCGGTCTTCTTCCTGTCGGTGCTGCACGCGCTCCACGACTCGTTCCGCAAGATGCGCTCGTTCGTGTTCATCGAGCGGGTCGCCGAGGTGACTGAGATCTTCGAGCGCGAGCGTGACTTCAAGGCTGTATCGCAGGCGATTGCGCAGCAGTCGGGCGTCGCCGACATCTCCGGCTACACCGACTACGGACGCGTCTGGACCGAGTTCCACGAGCTGGTCGCCGCCGACTTCGGGCCGCGATCGACCGTGATCGTTCTCGGCGACGCGCGCTCGAACGGCCGCCCGCCGCGCGCCGAACTGTTCGCCGACCTCGCGGAAAGCGCCGGGCGCACCTTCTGGCTCAACCCGGAGCCCGCGCTCTACTGGAACTATGGCGACTCGGTGATCAGCCAGTACGCCGCGCACTGCGACGCGTACGAGTGCTGGACGGTGCCGCAGCTCGAGCGGTTCGTCGGCGAGCTGGTCAAGGGCCGCTGACACCCCCCGTGCGTCGAGTGTGCGCTCAGTAGCGCCTAGCGCTACTGAGCGCACACTCGACGTGCAGGGCGTGTCGTCGGTAGCGTTCGAGCGACACGCGGGGGCTGGAGCGTACGTCCGGCTGAGATGGGGTCACGCGGGCCCCGACCGCTCGAACCTGTCGGGGTAATGCCCGCGAAGGGAGCGCAACGCTGACGACGATCTCGGCCACCGGCCTGACCTGCCGCCTCGGTGGCGTGACGGTGCTCGACGACGTGGCGCTCGCCGCCGGAGCGGGCGACGTGCTGGCGATCGTCGGCCCGTCCGGCTGCGGCAAGTCGACGTTGCTCGAGCTGCTGTGCCGGTTGCGGACCCCGGACGCCGGGACGGTTGCGGGCCAACGCGCGGTACTGATGCCCCAGCACGACGCGCTGCTCGACTGGCTCGACGCTGCCGGCAACGCCGCGCTGCCGCTGCGAATCGCCGGTATCGGCTCCGGTGAGGCGCGCGCCCGCGCCGTCGCGATGCTCGGAGAGCTCGGACTCGGCGCTGCCGCCTCGAAGCGGCCGTGGCAGCTCTCCGGTGGAATGCGCCAGCGCGTCGCGTTCGCCCGCACCCTGCTCAGCGGCGCGCCGGTGCTCTGCCTCGACGAGCCGTTCGGCGCGCTCGACGCGATCACGCGCGCCGCGGCGCAGCGCTGGCTCGCCGGCGTCCTCGCCCGCGAGGCGCGCACCGTCGTGCTCGTCACGCACGATGTCGAGGAGGCAGCGCTGCTCGCTGACCGCATCGTCGTGCTCTCCCCCACGCCCGGCCGTGTCACCGCCGAGCTGACGGTCGCCGCGCCGCGACCGGACGGCGGCCGCACGGTCACCGACGAGGCGGTCGTAACGGCGCGCACGGCGGCACTTGCGGCGCTCGGCGAGGCGGTCGTCGCGTGATCGTCGCGCTCCTGACGCTCGCTCTGCTGATCGGCGGCTGGGAGGCCTACACCCGCATCTCGGGCATCGACCCGCTGCTGCTGCCGCCGCCGACCGACGTCGCCGCCGCGCTCTGGACCGAGCGCAGCGCGCTCGCATCTGACCTCGTCGTGACGGCGACCGAGGTCGTCTGCGGTCTCGCCGTCGCCGTCACCGGCGGCCTGCTGATCGCGCTCGCGCTGCACCGCTGGCCGCGGCTCCACCGCGGCTCCTACCCGCTGCTGATCGCCAGCCAGGCGATACCGATCGTCGTGATTGCGCCGCTGCTCGTCGCCTGGCTCGGTTTCGGCCTGCTGCCGAAGGTCGCGATCGTCGCGCTGATCTGCTTCTTCCCCGTGACCGTGACGACGCTCGACGCGCTCGGCCGCGTCGACCCGCAACAGCGAACGATGCTGCGCACGCTCGGCGCCTCGCCGCGCCAGCAGCTGCGCTGGCTCGAGCTGCCGTCGGCGCTGCCGGCCGCGATCTCGGGCGCGAAGGTCGCCGTCGCCGTCGGCTCGATCGCGGCGGTCTTCGCCGAGTACGCCGGCTCCGACCGTGGGCTCGGACACCTGCTCCTGACCTCGATCCCCCAGCTCAGGACCGATCTGGCCTGGGCTACGGTGGTCGTGCTCGCCGCGCTCGCGGTGAGCTGCGTCGCCACCATCAGCGCAGCCGAGCGCCGCCTGATCCCCTGGACCGCCCCTCGAAAGGACCGCTGACCATGCGCCGCCTCCCCCGCCCCGCCCTGCTGCTCGCGACGGGCCTGCTGACTCTGCTCGCCTCCGGCTGCGGCGCCAAGGACGACTCAGGCGCGGGCACACCGGAGCGCAAGAGGCTCTCGGTCCTGCTCGACTGGACGCCGAACGCCGACCACGCGCCGATCTACGCCGCGATCGCGTCAGGCGCGTTCGAGCGCGCGGGGCTCGACGTGAAGCTGCGGACACCGAGCGACCCCGCCGCCGCGCTGAAACTGGTCGCCGCGAAGAAGGTCGACCTCGCGATCAGCTACCAGCCCGACCTGCTGCTCGCCCGCGACAAGGGGCTCAAGGTCGCCGCGGTCGGGGCGCTCGTGCAGAAGCCGCTCACCTCGCTGATGTCACTGAGCAAAGACGTGCGCTCGGTGCGCGACCTCGAGGGTAAGACCGTCGGGACCGCGGGGATCCCGTACCAGTCCGCGTACCTGCGGGCGATAGTGCGCCGGGCCGGTGTTCCGCGCTCGAAGGTCAAGGAGGTCAACGTCGGCTTCAACCTGTCCGCGGCGCTCGTCGGCAAGAAGGTCGACGCGACGCTCGGCGCGTTCTGGAACGTCGAGGGTGTCGAGCTTCGTCGGCGCGGCAAGAAGCCGTGGATCCTGCCGGTCGACGAGGCCGGCGTGCCGACCTACCAGGAGCTGATCTTCGTCGGCCAGATGGACGAGCTGAAGACGAACGGGACGGTCATGCGTCGCTTCATGCAAGCGGTCGCCGACGGTTCGTCGGCGCTCGAGCAGGACCAGACACCCGCGGTTGACGAGCTGCTCCGTGCCGCGCCGGCGCTCGACCGCGCGGCCACGACCGCGAGCGTCAAGGCGACGCTGCCGGTCTTCCGCCCCGAGGATGAAAGGTTCCCCTGGGGTTTCATGGACACCCGCGACTGGCGCCGCTACGGCGACTGGATGCTGCGCGAGAACCTGATCGAGACCGCGCCCACGCCGACGTCGCTGACCAACGAGTTCCTCCCAGGCCGCGGCGTCTGAGCGGCGTGTGAGCCGTCGCAGGTGGCGACGATCCGTCACTCGTGGCGGCGGTCACGACCACAAGGTCGCTCCCTGCGGACGGCCTATGGCCTTACCGCCGGACGAAGGCGGAGCCTTCGTCCAATGCTCGGCGGAGCCGAGCACCCCCGCCACCTGCTCGGCTCACACGCCGCTCAGGGCGTTGGTGGTGCCTCAGGCCGCAAAGCGGAGGCTGGCGCCCCCACCCGTCGCGCGCACGCCCAACGCGTGCAACCCCGCGAGCCCGGCGTAGCCGGCGCGCACGTACGGCGCGAAGACCTCGTCGACCTCCTCAAGCTCCGCGCGGGCGTGCGGGCCCTCGTGCGGGCGCAGGAGCTGCCCGACGAGCTTGACGTACGCGAGGTCGCCGGCCGGGAGCTGGTCGTAGCGCTGCTGGCCATGCAGCGCCGTCACAGCGACCGTCCAGGGCCCGATCCCGGGGATCGCCCGCAGGCGGCGCCAGCCGGCCTCCTGACAGGCCGCAGCGGGGTCCTCGAGGTCGACGCGACCGGAGGCGACCTCGCGTGCGGCCGCGATCAGCGCCCGCGCGCGGCTGCCGGCGAGGTCGAGCGCTTGGAGCTCGGCCGGGGCCAGCCCGGCCACCGTCGCCGCCGACGGCGGTGCAGCCAGCGTGCCGGTGCCGTCCCAGTCAGGACAGCGGCGCCCGAACCGGGCGATGATCCGGCGCTCGATCGCCGCCGCACGCACGTACTCGATCAGCTGCTCGCAAACCGCCCAGGCGAGCGCCTCGAACGCGTCCGGCCGGCCGTTCGGCCGCAGATGCGGCCGTGCCCTGACCGACGGCCCGATCCACGCGTCCGCTCTGTGCGCGTCGTGGAACGACCGCAGGTCGACGTCGACGCCGGTCGCGCGCCGCATCCGCGCGATCGCCGCCGACGCGACGCCTCGATCATCGGCGCGAGCGCCGAACACGACCCGCCCCGCTGACGGCTGGGCCACGCGAACGACGGCCGGCCGCTCGCCGACCCAGACGGCCCGCTCGACAATTGCACCGCCACGCCGCCGCAGCACGCCGTCCATTCCCCCGCCACGCGACAACTTGAACGGCCAGACCGGAGCGACCTCGGCGCGCAGCTCCTCGGCCCACGGAGCCCGCACGTCAGCGCTTGTCGAGCAGGTGCACGTCGACGACGAACGACCGCGTCCCGACGACGCGGCCCGAGACCTTCGACCCAGGCTTGCGCAGCAGCTTGCGGCCACCCCCACGCCGCCCGAGCACGGTCGTCAGGGCGCCGGCCGTGAAGCCGGTCAGCGCCAGCGCGGCGCCCTGCGCGACGCGCGCCGGCAGCACGAGCGCGAACCCGCGCGGCAGACGCAGCGTGACCGTCCTCGGAGCATCACCTACCGCCGTCGGCACGCCGGACGGAACCGGCTCCGCGTCCACGACTTCGACCTCGGCGGTCTCTTGAGCGGTCTCCACCAGCCCATTCTCGCGCATCGGCCCGACACCTCCGCCCAGCGGGGCGTGAGCCGTCGCGTCTGGCGACGATCCTTCGCTCGCGGCGGCGGTCACGACCACAAGATCGCTCCCTGCGGACGGCCTATGGCCTTACCGCCGGACGAAGGCGGAGCCTTCGTCCAATGCTCGGCGGAGCCGAGCACCTCCCCGCCACCTGCTTGGCTCATGCCCCGCTGGCGAGGTGCTGGTACTCGGCGTCGTCGTCCAGCAGCCGCTCGTACATCCGATAGCGCTTGATGATCACGCCGCCCATCGCCTCCATACCACGGTTCATGTTCGTGTTCGTCTCGAGGATCCAGCCGGTCTCACCGCCCGTGATGATCGGCGCCGCCTCGCAGACGTCGTAGTGGTGCAGATAGAGCGCTGCCGCGACACCGGTGTGCTGGAACTCGGGCTTGACGCCGAGGAAGCCGACGCGCACGCGGTCGATGACCGTGCTGCGGCGCAGGTACTTCCACCAGCCGAGCGGCAGCAGCCGGCCGTTCATTCCCTTCAGCGCGCGGTTGATGTCAGGCACGGTGATCGCCATCCCGACCGTCTCACCGTCGATCTCGGCGACCATGAACCACTCGCGGGCGTAGACGAGCTGCATCTCGAGCGCGTACTCGTCGAGGTCGTGCTCGTCGTACGGGACGAAGCCCCAGTTCTTCCGCCACGCCTGGTTGTAGATCTCGGCGAACACGTCGAAGTCCTTGCGCAGCTTGCGCCGCGACATGTTGCGGATGACGACGCCGTGCTCGTCCAGCGCGGCCTGGCCGACCTCGAACAGGGCCGGCAGCACCTGCGAGCGATCGGCGACGTTGAGGTCGTACATGTAGAGGTCGACGACCTTCTCCATCCCGGAGCCCTCGACGAGGCCTTGGTAGTAGCGGGGATGCCAGGGCTCGCGGATCATCGGCTGGATGTCGTGGCCCTCGACGACGATGCCGCTCTCGTCGTTGACCGTGAAGTCGGCCGGGCCGACCATCCGTTCCATCCCGCGCTCACGCAGCCATGCCTCGGCCGCGTCCAGCAGCGCACTCGGCGACCTCGGAATCGTCGATCGTCTCGAAGAACCCGAACCAGCCCCAGCGCGCACCGTGGTGGTCGTTGTAGGCCTTGTCGATGTGGGCGCTGATGCGGCCGACGAGCTCGCCTCCGCGGAAGGCGCAGAACAGCTCGTAATCCATCCGCCGCCGATAGGTGCCGAAGCGCCGCGACAGGAACAGACGCCGCTCGATCCGCAGCGGCGGCACCCAAGGCGTGCCGGCGTGGAGGCGGTACGGCAGGTCGATGAACGCGCCCACCTCGCGGAACGACCTCGCTGTGCGGATTTGGACGCCTGCTGCCACCCACGCGAAGACTATCCTCGCCCGATGAGCCTCCGCGCTGCCGCTGACGTGTTCGAGAAGTCCCGCACGCACGAGCGCGCGGAGATGCTGGCAGCCGCACGCGAGCACGACCTGCTGCCGTACTTCCGGCAGATGGAGTCCCCTGCGCGGCCGGTCGTGACGATGGAGGGCGCCGAGCGGATCATGCTCGGCGGCAACAACTACCTCGGCCTGACCGAGGATCCGCGCGTGATCGCCGGCGCCCGCGACGCGCTCGAGCGCTACGGCACCGGCATGACCGGCTCGCGGCTCCTCAACGGCACGTGCGCCCTCCATGTCGAGCTCGAGCGCGAGATCGCCGACTGGATCGGGGCCGAGGACGCGCTCGTCTTCACCACCGGCCACCAAGCCAACGTCGGCACGCTCGGCACAATCCTCGCGCCCGGGGACACCGTGATCGCCGACTCGGCCGACCACGCCTCGATTCTCGACGGCTGCCTGCTCAGCCGGGCGAAGCTGCGGCCGTTCCGCCACAACCGGCTCGACAAGCTCGAGCGGATGCTCGAGCGCGCGGCCGGCGACGGAGGCGGCGTGCTCGTCGTCGTCGACGGCGTCTTCTCGATGGAGGGCGACATCGCGCCGTTGCCCGAGATCGCCGCCCTCTGCGAGCTCTACGGCGCGCGGCTGATGGTCGACGAGGCCCACGGCGCGGGCGTGCTGGGCGCCCGCGGTGCGGGTGCGAGCGAGCTGCTCGGCGTCGAGAACGAGGTCGACCTGCGGATGGGCACCTTCTCGAAGTCGCTGGCCTCCTGCGGCGGCTTCGTCGCCGGGCCGGCGGACGTCATCGACTTCCTTCGCTTCTCATCACGAGCGTTCCTGTTCACCGCCTCGGGTGTCCCCGCGGCGACCGGCGCGGCGCTGGCGGCGCTTCGGATCGTCCGCTCGGAGGAGGGCTCCGAACTGCTTGCGGCCGTGCTCGACCGTGCGCGCCGCTGGAGCGAGGGCCTGCGCGAGCTCGGGTTCGCCGTTATCGGCACCGGCGAGACGCCGATCGTGCCGGTGCTCGTGGGCGACGACTGGAAGGCCGCGCTGCTCTGGCGCGCGCTCTACGACGCCGGCGTCTTCGTCAACGTCGCGCTCCACCCGGCGGTTCCACCCGGGGGCGCGCTGCTGCGGACGAGCGTGATGGCGACCCATGACGACGCGACGCTCGACCGCGCGCTCGCGGCGTTCGAATCGGTCAGACGCGAGTTCGAAACATCACACGGCCCGCTTCCGTCCGGTCACTGACCCTCTCGCCTCCCCAGGGAGGGTGATTCCTTCCCGCCCGCCGGACGACCTGCGGAGGAAATTCGTGCTCTGAGCGCATCTTCTTCGCAGAAGCGGTTGCGGAACACCGCGGTGCTGTCCTAGTTTGCGCGCTGCGCGCAGGCCCGGCGCCCGGCGGAGGAGCTGGAGAGCCCCCACCCGAACGACCAGAAGGTCGCTGGGGTGAGTGGTCTCTGTCTCGCCGTGCGAGCGCCCGCGCCTGCGCGCTTCCCCCTGAAACCCCCTTGAGCCGTCCATCGCAGTTCGGACGGAAGGAGACTCGATGTCTGCAGCCACGCTGACCCACCCCACCCCGATCCGCCGCACCGGCGAGCCCCAGCACCTGCGTGCGCTCGCACGTGCGAACGAGGTCCGGCTCGCCCGGGCCCAGCTCAAGCGACGGGTGGCAGAGGGTGAGGTCGCCGTGGCCGAAGTGGTGCTCGACTGCCCGTGGGAAGCCGAGTCGATGCCGGTCGCCGAGCTGCTGATGAGCCAGCGCCGCTGGGGCATCACCCGCTGCCGCCGGACGCTACAGGCGATCCCGGTGCCCGAGCACAAGCCGGTCGGCACGATGACCGAGCGCCAGCGCAGGGAACTTGCGTCACGACTGGCGGCGTAGGCCCGCAGTCGAGTGTCGCATTACTCGTGACAGGGCACGGGTACTGCGACACTCGACCTCAAGCGGCAGGCGGCGTCGCGAGCTCGACGAGATGCCCGTCGGGGTCGCGGAAGTAGAGCGAGCTGAAGCGCCCGCGGTCGTAGATCTCCGACACGGCGACGCCGCCCTGCTCGAGATAACCGGCCCAGGCCTCGAGCTCCTCGCGGCCGCTGACCAGGAACGCGAAGTGGTGGACGCCGCCGCGGCCTTGGGCGGCCTCTTCCATCGACGGGTACTCCATGAACGAGACCAGCGTCCCCGGCGTGCCGACGCCGTCGCCGAACCAGAACAGGCGCGCGTCCGGGTCGTCCTCGTTGCGCCCGGCCTCGAGTAGCGCGAGGCCGAGCAGGTCGCGATAGAACGCGGTCGTCCGGTCTAGGTCGCGAACTATCGCCGTGACGTGGTGGAGGCCCTGGAGTCTCATCCGGCGCGGCTCCGTGCCCGCTTCTCCGGCCTCGTGCTCGGCCGCCACGGGCTGCTGGTCGTGCTCGCTCATACCCGGAAGCCTATGCCGCCGCTGCGACGCTTGAAGAGCTCGCGGAGCTGCCAGGCGCAGAGCACGAAGACGATCAACGGCAGGACCGGGACAGCCTGCCTCGGATACAGGGCGAAGCGCTCCCACAGCCACCAGCTGAGCGCGGCCGCGAGCGCGGCCGGCACGCCTGCGAGCAGCAGCGTGTGAGAGCGGTAGCCCGCGACATGCTCGCGCCAGGCCAGCTCAGCGGAGGCCAGCGAGACGAGCCCGATGCCGCCTATCAGCATCGCCGTCCGGCGGTCGCCGGAGGCGGCGAGCCAACCGATCGCGGCGACAACGATCCCGAGCAGGATCACGAGCTCGGTCAGCGGGAGCGGCGCCCACGGAGGCTGTGGCGCCTCCTCCGGCCTCGACTTGACGCTCGGAAGATCACGCTCGTTGCTCGCCGGCCGCTCTGTCCGCTCGGCCGCGGGTCGGGCGGCCGGCGGCCTCGGCCGCGGCGTCTTCTTGCGGCGCTTGCTCATCGCCGACCCATGCTACGGCCGTCGCCGAGCACTGCCGCACGCCGGACCAGCTCCGTCGCGGGCACCTCGCCGATGATCGTCCCCGCGACGCGGCCGCCGCGCTCGATCAGCGTCGTCTGCGGGCAGACCTCGACCGCGAAGGCACTCGTCAGCCCGCCGTCGCGGTCGTAGAGCACCGGGAAGCGCCAGCGCGCCACCAGCTCGCGCCAGCGCTCGCGGTCGCCGCGGATTGCAACGGCCGCCACCTGGACGTCGCGTCCGATGGCCCGGCGGGCTCGCTCGAGCGTGTCGAGCGCACCGGTGCAACGGCCGGTCGTGGTCGCGAACATCAGGACGACCGGCCGCTGCGCGACGAGACGGCAGCTCGTGACGACGCCGCGCATCCTGACCGAGCAAGCGGGCACCCTCCCGGCACCGCCGGAATCGGCCTTGCGCGCGAGGTTCACGTCGCCGTCGACGGTGGAGGAGACGAGCGGCGCGGCGAACGGCGGGATCACCGTCCCGGTTTCGAGCCCGCGCGCGCCGCGCTCCCCCTCCCCGCCCGACAAGGCCCCGCGAAGCAACGTGAATCCGATCACCACGAACGCGACGAGCACGACCGCGGCGAGCAACCACGACCAGCTCGGTGTGCTGAATCCACGCCCACCCGGGGGCTCGTGGTCGCCGTCGTCAGCGCTCATCGGCGGGCTCCCCGCGCTCGCCGAAGACCGCGAGCGCGGCCGGAAGCACGAGCAGCACGGCGGCGAGCGCAACCCCCAGGTTGAGGACGGTCGCGAGGCCGAAGTCGCGCAGCATCCGGATCTGGCTCGTGATCAGCACGGCGAAGCCGGCGATCGCGGTCGCGCCCGACGCGAGGATCGCGACACCGGTCGTCCGGTAGGTCTCCGTCAGCGCGTCCGCGAACGAACGGCCGGCGAGACGTTCGCGGCGGTGCCGCTCGGACAGGAGCACGCTGAACTCGGTCGCGATCGCGATCACGAGCGCGCTCAGCGTCACCGACATCGCGTTCAGCGGTACCCGGCTCGCGAGCAGCAGCAGAGGTGCCCACCCGGCTGCGAGCGCGATCGGGACGATCGGGACGAGCGACCGCCGCCAGCTGCCGAGCAGCAGCCGAAGCGCGACCGCGACCACGAGCAGCCCGGCCAGCAGCGTCAGGATCCGCCGCAGCGGCGAGGCGATCGCGGCGTTGGCGTCTGCGGCCAGCACCGGCAGGCCGACGAGCGTCGCCTGCACTCCCTTCGGCGGATCGAGCTGGTCGCGCATCCGCTCGATCACCTCCGATTGCTCGGAGAGTGGCATCAGGCGGATCCCGAACGCGACCGTCGCCGAGCGGCGGTCCGCGGTGATCACGCTCTGGCTGAACGACGATGGGATGACCTTCAACAGAGCTTCGATCTGCTTCTGCGTCGGCTTGGCGAACCCGGCGAGCAGGTCCGGCAGGGAGAAGGCCGGGCAGAGGTCGGCTTCGCCGCAGCCGCGCTTGGCGTTGTAGCCGGCATCGCGGAGCACCTGCTGCTGATAGCGCGACATCCAGCGGACGACCGCGGGGTCGGTCACCTTGCGGCCTTCGACGAGCAAGTCGATCTGGCCACCGATCCCGCTCGACTCCTGGAGCGCACGAAGCTGCTGGAGTGAGTCGAGGCCCTGAGGCGCGAGCCGGATCACGTCGGATTCGACCGGCACAAGGCCGTCTGCGGCGAGCCCGAGCGCTGCGATCACCGCGCCGATCGCGAGCAGCCGCTGCGGCCGGTTGCCTGCGGCCTGGAATGCGCGCATGCGAAGCGATGCGCCGGCCCGTACGAGCGTACGAGCCGCTCGCGACTCGCGCACGATCTCCGCCGCCCCGCGTGCCGACCCGGCGAAGGTACCGCTGCCGGGGAGGCGCCGGTGGCGAGCGCTGGGAAGCGACACGACCGCCGGGACGACGACGAGCGCAGCGACGAGGCCGACCAGCACCCCGGCGACGAGCAGCAACCCGAACTGGCGAACCATCGGGACGGGCGAGAGCACGAGCACGACGAAGCCGCAGGCCGTCGTCAGCGCCGCGATCGCGATCGTCGTCGCACCGCCCGTGCCGACCCTGTCCGCAACCGTGCCCGCGACCTCCGCCGGCCCCTGCTCGGCGAACTGCGACTGGATCTGCAGCGCGTAGTCGACGACGAGCCCGAGCAGGATCGGCGCGACCGCGACGGCCGCGATCGTCAGCGAGGCACCGACGAGAGACAGCAGCCCGAACGTCACAGCCGCCGCCCCGAGCGCCACCGCCAACGGCGTCAGGCGACGCTCGACCGGGAAGACGAGCGCGAGCGTCAGCGCCATCACGACGATCGCGATCAGGCTCAGCACGAGCAGCGCCTCGCTGACGGCGCCGGTCAGGTCCGAGAGGACGACCGGCGCACCGGTGACGGCATAACGGCCGCCGTTCTCGAGCTTCCACTGCGGCATCTCGATCGCTGCCCGGATCTCGTCGATCGCCTGCGCCCGCTCCTGCTCGCTGAGGCCGGACCTGAGCCGGACCGAGATCAGCGCGGTGTTCTTGTCGGGGAACAGATACGCGAACCGTTGCTTCGGGGTGCCCGCCTCCTTGCCGCCGGCGAAGACGAGCTGGGCGACGAAGTTCTGGTCGTTGATCGTCGGCGGCTTGAGGATCCCGAAGCGCAGGCCGATCTGCGCGAGCTCCAGCAGCGCCTGCTGCTGGGCCGCCTCTGAAGCCGCTTTCGCGAGCCGTTCGCCCTCGGCGTCGCTGAGGCCGCGATCGCGGGCCAGCGTGCGGGCGGCGCGGGCTGCCCGCCGGGCGTCACGGCGAGCGGCCGCGATCCGGCGCGCGTACTCGTCGGAGATCTGGCTCGCGGACGTGTTGATGAACGTGCCGGGTCCGATCACCGCCTGCGCCGGCTGAAGCCCGGCCAGTCGCGCGCAGGGACCACCGGCCTGGCCCTGGTGCCCGGCGAGACAGCCCTCGAGGCCGAGGATGCGGTCGAGATCGGAGGTCAGGACGAGGTTCTTGACCGGGCCGGCGACTCGGACGAGCACGGCATCGGAGCCGAACTTGTCTTGGGCACGCTCGGTCGCCGCGTACGACTCGCTGCCGGTCCCGACCAGGGTCGCGGCTCCGGTGTCGGTGTCGAGCCGCATCAGGGCGAGCATCCCTGCGAGGGCGAGCACAAGCGCACCGGCGACCGCCGCGCGCGGCCGCGTCGTTCCGAAGCGCACGAGGCGCGAGGCGATCCTCTGGGCCGGCGTCATCGCGGGCGCCCGCTAGGGCACCGGCAGGCCGGCGCGGAGGCCGGCCGGATCGGCGCGGACCTGCGGGAAGCGGGTGATCGTGCCGCCGAGGTCGAACCGCGGCTGCTGGCTGCAGGTGGGAGCCCTGACGTCGCCGCCGTTGAGCGCGTACTTGATGATCTGCTGCAGCAGCGTCGGGTCGATGTTCGCCTCGGATCCCTCGGCGGTGATCGTCAGATCAGGGCCGCAGCTGCGAGCGTCGTAGACCGGCTTGGTACCGAGCGCCTTGCCGGCCCCGGGCAACGCGTAGGCGTTCTGCCGGTTGGTCGGCAGACGGTTGCTGTAGAGCGACAGGCCCTCGGGGTTGAGGGGAGTCGTGACCCGCAACACGTGCGCCTTGGTCTTCGGGTCGTCGTTGACCCGCTGCTCGAGCTCGAGCGCCGCGGACGCGTTGGCGATCGCGGAGGTGATCTCCTGCCTGTAGAGATTGGCCTCATCGAGGACCGGAGCCAGCTGCGACAGCGGAGCGTCGAGCTCCGAGGTGAAAGCCCGGAACTGTTGGAGGAACTCGGTCGTCGCCGGCAGCCCCTTCTCCGACGCATCGACGAGCGGGCCGACGCCTCGCGCGAGCGCCGCGAGGTTGGGAGCGCTCTTCGCGACCGACTGGACGACCGGAGTCGCAGCGCGTGCAGCGGGCGTCAGCTCTTTGACGAGCGGATCGGTGTTCTCGGCGTACTTCGTGAGCCGCTTCGTCGTCGCCGTCAGCTCGCGTTGGAAGGTCGGCAGTGCCTTGATCGCCTCCGCGAGCTCGGTGTTGCGACGCCCGGTAGTGCTGAACACACGCTCGGAGTTCGAGATCAGCGACGTGAGCTGTCCCTGTTGTTCGGTCAGTGCGGCGAGCACGTCTGCGGTCGAGCCGGAGAACTCCTTGAGCGCGGCCGACTGCTGGTCGAGGACGGTCAGCGTCTTCGTCAGCTCCTCCTCGAATCCCGGCAGGTTGCCGATCAGCTCGGAGACGTCGGCCGAGCGGCCGGTGAAGGCGATCGCCTGCTGCTCGATCCAGTTCGACAGCTCCTTGCGCGTCTTCGGGTCGAACGTGCGCAGGATCTCGTCGAGCTCGACGGTCGGCGACACCTGGGCCTTCGCGAGCGCACCGCCCTCCGCGATCGCCCTGGCACCGCTGGTCCCGGGCGTGAGCTGGATGTAGGTCTCGCCGAGCAGGGTCTTCTGGCGCAACGTCGCCTTCGTGTCGACCGGCACCGGCGCGAAGCCGGGCTTCATCTCGATCGTCGCGATCGAGAGGCCGCTCCGCTTGTCGGTCTCGAGGCCCTTGACCTTGCCGACGTTGACACCCGAGATGCGGACGTCGGCCTCCTTGGCGAGCTGTGTCGCCTCACCGAACGGGACGGTGAACCGGTAGCCATTGGCCTTCAGCGGCGCCGAACCGCCGAAGGTGAGCCACAGCCACAGGAGCAGGACGAAGCACAGCCCCGCGAAGGCGACCATCACGAAGATCTTGCCGAAGCTCGGGATCTGTTTGTTCATCGCCGCCCCAGAATCCCGTTCGGATCGCCCTGGTAGCGCGCGCAGCGCTGCGGATCGTACTTGACCGGCGTCGTCGAGCTGACCGGGTTGATCAGCCCCAGGATCGCCGCCAGCCCCGGGTTGTCCTTCATCGTGAGCTCGGCGGTGGCGAGCGTGCCACAGTCGATCAGGATCGCGCCGCGACGGATCGGCCCGTGGGCGTCCTGGCCGGCGAAGACCTGCGGCCCGATGTGGTTGACCCAGGCGAGGTAGTTGCCGTACCCCTCCTCGTCACCGGGCGGGTTGTACGCGAGCAGGTTGAGCGTGTAGTTGAGGACCGAGAACGACTTCGTCAGGTTCGGCGCAGCGGCGTCGAGATCTGCTGCGATCGGTTTGATCAGCTTCGTCGGAGGCAGGATCTCCTTGACGACGGGACGCAGGCGGTCACGGATGATCGGCGTCGTGTCCTTCAGGAACGGACGCAGCTTGCGCTGCGTTCCGGCCAGCGCGCGGGCACCGGGACGCAGATCCTTCGCGGCCGGCTCGAGCGTCTGTGCGAGCTTGGTCGCCCGGCCGAGCGCCTCGTCGGTCTCCTCGAGCGTCCCCGGCAGCTCGCGCAGGGCTTCGCGGATCCGCTGGTCCTGCGAGGCGAACGCACGCAGGCTGGCGTTCGAGGCGTCGATCAGCTGTGCGAGCTGGTCGTCCTTGCTGCCGACGGCCTCCATCAGCTTGCCGAAGTTGGTGATCGAACGGCTGATCTGGCGGCGCCGGGTCTCGAGTTGGGAGTTGATCTTGGCGACGTCGCGGTTGATCGGTGCGAACCGGCGCAATGCCGCCGAGAGGTCCTCGCCCTGCCCACGCAGGCCCTGTCCGCCGCCGGCGATCAGCAGCCGCAGGTAGTTGCGTGTGTCGGTGTCGATCGAGGCGAGGATCTCGTCGAGGTTGACGTTCGGCTCGGTCTGCGATGCCGGGATCGGCGTGCCCGGGTCGAGCTCACCGGCATCCCTGGTGCCCGGGTCGAGCTGGACCAGCATGTCATTGAGCCCCGACTTCGGCCGCAGCAACGCCGTGGCGTTCTTGTAGATCGTCGCGTACTTGCGGCGGATCTTCATTCCGACGACGGCACGGCCGTCGACGAGCTTCACCGACGCGATCTCGCCGACCGGCACCCCGGCGATGTTGATCGTCTGCCCCTGACCCGGCGTCACGGCCTGCGCGGTCGAGAACTCGGCGGAGTAGTCGACGAAATCGGTGCCGATCGCCGGTACCCAGCCCGGCAGGTAGAAGCGCTGCTTGGAGAGGATGTAGCCACCGATGATGAGGCCGAGCCCGATCGTCACCATCAAGGCGAGGAACGGTGCGCGGTACTTGCGTATCGCGTTCCTCACGGCTTCCCACCGTCCTCGGCGCGGAACGGGTTGAGGCTGTCGATCAGTCCTCCGACGACCTCGGCGTCGCCGCTCTTGCTCTTGGCCTTCGTCGAGCCCGAAGTCGTCGAACCGGCAGCCGTTGCAGCGTCCGGCTGATACAGGAACGCCGGGGTGCCGCCGGTGCCGCTGCCGTCTGCCGGCCCTTCCTGGCGTGCGTTGTTGACGTCAGGCAGCGCCTGGTCCTTGCATGCCTTGTCGGAGACGAGCGGCGGCTTCTTGCTCGGCTTCGCCGGACGGGTACCGAGCGGCGGCTTGTTGGAGCGGGAGAACTGCTTCTGGGCGTTCGTGTCGGCGGTGTCGGGGCCGTAGGGACCGGTCGCCCACGCGTACTCGCCGCCGCCGATCTGGAAGCGGATGTAGTCGCCGTTGCCGTCGAAGTTCTGGGCCTCGCCGTTGAAGCCGACGAGCGTGTACCAGAACTCCTTGTAGTTCTCGACACCGGTCGTGAACGTGCCGTCCTGGACCTTGATGTCGCCGAGCGGAAGGACGTAGTCGGTGACGCACTGGGCTACGAGGTCGGCCTGCTTGTTGAAGCGGCCGTTCTCGTCGAAGAATGAGGCGAGCGACTTCGTCGCCGGCCGCAGCTGCGCCGTCACGCCGCCGAGCTCGTCCTTGCCGACGAGGCCGGTCGCCTGACGGATCCATGGGATCGACGCGTCGATCGTCTCCGGCGACTCCTTGACTCCGGGCACGAGCTCGAGCGCGAGCGCGCGAACCTCGGGCAGGGCGCTGTCGAGTGCTTCGAACGCCGTCCGGCCGTTCTTGATCGTCGGGCCGAGCAGCGCGATCGACCGGCGCAGGTTCTCACGCTCATCGGCGAGCGCCGCCGAGGTGCGGTTGAGGTTGGTCACGAGGCCCTGGAGCGCGTTGGTGTCGCGGGCGAGCGCCTCGGTGACTCGCGCCGTCGAGTCGATCAGGCGCGACAGGTCGCCGGTGTTCTCGCCCTGCAGGGCCTTGTTGACGACGGCTTGGCCGCGCAGGGCGTCGGCGGCGTCGTCGAGTGAGAGGTTGAGCGCCTGAGCCGCGGACTTGCCGCGGACCATCGGATCCTGGTCGGCGTCGTCGGCGGCCAGCGGCTTGTAGGTCAGCGCGGTCCCGTAGCCGTCGAGCAACGCCTTGAGGTCCTCGCGCGTGTTGCTCTGCAGCATCGTGAGGATCTGGTCGAACTGCACCGGCGCAGATGCCTGCGTGATCGGCAACGGCGGGTCGCCGCTCTCGAGCTTCGGCTCGGTCGGGCTGCCCGGCTTGAGATCGACGAACCAGTTGCCCTCAAGGAAGATCCGTGGCCGGATCTTGATCGTCGCGTTCTTGTAGATCGGGAGGCCCTCGTCCTCGATCTGCATCGTGATCAGCGATGCCTGCTTGATCCGGCCGTCGCCGTACGGCTCGACGCCCTTGACGGTGCCGACGTTGACGCCCGCGATCCGGACCGGCGATGTCTTGCGGATCGAGACTGCGTCGGTGACGACGGCCTTCAGCTCGAAGTCCTTCGTGACCGGAATGTCCTTGGAGAACCCGAACCACGTGAAGACGAGCAGCAGCACGATCAGGATCACGCCGGCCTTGACCGGGTCCATGCCGACCCGGTCCTTGCGGGCGGGGCGCGGCGCGTCTGGCTTGGGGCGGCGGGCCATCAGCCGAGGTCCGCCTTCGTGGTCTTGCGCGTGGTCGTCCCCTGGTTGCCGACCGGGTTGCCGATCGTCACCCGTCCGGTCCACGGCTCGTTGCCCGGCTCGCACTCCTTCTCCTGCCCGGGTGCCGCCGTGTTCGGGTAGGGGTTCGAGTGCAGGAAGTTCCTCGGGTCGGTGCCGCCGCCGTTGGCCGGGGACGGCGCCGGACCGAGCTCGTTGTTCGGTCCATCCGGCGGGATCACGATCTGGGTCCAGAGCGAAGTGCCGACCGTGTCGCCGATGCTGAGCGCCGACTGGGCGTTGAGGAAGAACAGAGAGCCGTAGTTGCACACGGTCTGCACAGGTGTCACGTGAGCGAGCAGCGGATCGAGGATCGAGGTCGTGAGGCGGAGATCGCGGATGCCGAGGCGGACGAGGGGATCCTTCGAGGTCGCCTCGAGCTCACGCAGCGTCGGCTTGAGGCGCTCGTTGAGCGTGATCGACTGCTCGAGCGCAGGGCCGGCCAGCTCCGCCGCGTCGCCGATGTCCTTCGAGCTCTTGGCGAGGGCTCGGGTCGCCGGCCGCAGCTCGGCGAACAGCTCGGTCGAGTGGCGTAGGAACGGCCGCTGCTTGGGCAGCTCGTCGATCAGCGTCTGCTCCAGCACCGGCCACTCGGTGATCGAGTCCTGGAGGTAAGGCCGCGCGACAGAGGCGAGCGCCGAGAAGGTGTCGTCGAGCCCGACGAAGAGGTTCGCCTGCTGGTCGGCGACCGGGGCGATCTCGCCGGAAAGCGCGGCGAAGCCCTGAAGCAGCTCGGCGAGCTTGCTGTCGGGATCGGCGAGCGTCTCGGCAACCGGCCGCGCCTTCTCGAGCAGCGGCGCGAGCCCGGCGATCGTGTCGTTGAGCTGCTCGCCGCGGCCGGCGAGCGCGTCGCCGATCGCGGTCAGCTGCTTCTGGCTGTTCGCGCGGGTCTTCTCGTCGGCCCAGGCGAACGCCTCGTCGAACTCGACCTGCACGTTCGACTGCGACAGCGGCAGCAGGCCGCCCTGGGGCAGGTCGTCGAACGCGTTGTCGGGCAGCTCGGCGCGCTTGGCCGGGTCGGGCCGCGTCAGCTCGAGGTACTTGAGGCCGAGAGCCGACTTGAAGCGGACGCGCGTCTGGGTTCCCTGCGGCAACGGCCGCAGCCGGTCCTCGATCTTGACCGAGACCTCGGCGACGATCTGCCCGTCGTCGAGCCGCTTGGCGGTGATGCCGTCGATCAGCCCGATCCGGTTGGCGCCGAGCCGGACCTCGTTGCCGGGGACGAGGTTCGCCGCCGACGGCAACTCGACCTTGAAGCTGTAGGTCGGGACGAACGGGAGGCCGCGATTCGCGTTGTACGACAGCAGCACTGCGACGAGGACGACGAGCGCGGTCGCGGCGCCGATCAGGACGGGGTTGGCGGTGATGGCGTTCCGGCGCATCAGTCGCCCATCAGGTAGTCGAGAACGGCCTCACGGCCGTCCGTTTTCGTCGTCTTGCCGCCGCCTGCCGTGGTCTGCGCACCGGCCTTCACGGCGTCGGCGCCGGGCAGAACCGCGCTCGGCAGCACGACCGGCTTGGCGCGCTTCTTGGCCGCGGCCGACGCGGTCGGCTGGCCCGCCGGCGGCGCCTTCGCGGTCACCGTGAAGCGCGCGCCTGCCGTGCAGGGCCCCTTCTGGTAGGCGACGCAGGTGTTGAGGGTCTGCAGCGAGCGCAGGTAGTGCCCGTCCTCGTCGTACCCGTTGGTCGACATCGCCGTGAAGTAGAAGAGCTGCATCAGCCCGTCGATGCCGTAGGTCTCCTTCAGGCTCGTCGTCAGGTCGGCGAGGTTCTTCGCGCCGGGCCGCACGGTCTTGCCGATCTCGCGCCCATCCTCGAGGATCGGAGTCGAGGCGAGCAGCGCGTCGCGGCCGATATCGAGCGTGTCGGCGAGGCTCTCGAACGCTTCGGTGCCGACGGCCGCTGCGTCGCCGAGGCCGACGATCGTGCGGCTGATGTCCTTGCCGGAGGTCTTGAGGTCGTCCGCGACCGGCTGCATCTGCTCGGCGAGGTCGTTGAGCGCGGCCATCGTCGGGCGGAC
Source organism: Baekduia sp. (assembly GCA_037045385.1). Taxonomy (GTDB): domain Bacteria; phylum Actinomycetota; class Thermoleophilia; order Solirubrobacterales; family Solirubrobacteraceae; genus Baekduia. The sequence goes on from JBAOHN010000004.1 coordinate 112,954, forward strand.
CTCTCTGAGGGTCGCCGGCAGCTTCTGAAGCCCCTGCTCAAGCGGATCCGAGCGCTCGGCGGTTGCCTGGGCGACCGTGTTCATCGATTCGATCGCGCCGGCGACGCGGTCGGCCTGAGCGGCGATCGGCTGCAGCGCCCGGTCACCGTCGTCGGCGATCTGCGCCAGCACCTTGTTCTGCTCGGCGAAGATCGCGATCACGTCCTCGAGCGAGCGCAGCGTCGGATTGGCCGCCCGGACGGCCGTTCTCAGCGCCTTGCCGTTGCCGGCGAGTCCGACACCGAGCTCGTTGAGGATGATCGTGAGCCGCTGGCGGTACGGCAGCCGCAGCGTGTTGTTGACGAGGTCGAGGTCGATCGGGTTGACCGTGTTGGTCGCCGGCAGCAGGTACTGGCCCTTGCCCGGTCCGTCCTCGATCTTCTTCAGCTTCGGGGCCTCCGTGGAGCCGGCGGCGCGCTTCTTCGTCAGCTGGCATTCGATGAAGCGCTCACCGATCAGCGACTGCGGGCGAATCTGGCAGAGCGCGTCGTCGCGGAAGTCCTGGAACGCCGGGTCGGTGATGTTGAGGACGATCGCGGCCTTGCGGTCCTCGACGTCGAGCGACTCGATCTTCCCGATCACGACGCCCGCCGACTTGACGTCTGCGCCGGGGATCACCGTGAACGCGTTGAAGAACATCGCGCGGACCTTGTACCCGGCGCCTTCGTCATCGCCACCGCATGCGCTGACGCCGGCGATCACCGCGACCGCGGTAACGGCAAGCACGACGAGGGCTGTCAGCCGACGGCGCGTCATGGGCCGGGCGGCGTCGTCGCCGGGTCGCAGTCGAGGTTGTCGGGACGGTACGGCGCCGAGCCGTCGTCCGGTGGTGCGGCGGCGGCGCCCGGGCAGCGCTTGCCCTTGCCGTTCTCGAGCGCCGTCTGGCGGTCGGCCGGGCTCCGGGCGGTCAGCGTCGCGGTCGTCTCGCCGGTCCGCGTGTACGAGAACGCATCGGTCACCGGCGACACGCGCGCGAAGTGCCCGTTGCCGTCGTAGTTGGCCGTCGTCTGACCGAAGCCTCGGAACCAGCCGATCAGGTCCGGTGCGTACGGCCGCAGGAAGGTCAGGACCGGCGTGCTCTTGCGCAGGCTCTCGATCGAGTTGCTGAGCGCCGGACCGCTGATCTTCGTCAACCGCGGCTGGTTCTGGAGCAGATCGGTCAGGTCGTTGTTTGCGCCGGGCCGAGTCACGATCAGGCGCAGGTCCTCGATCACCGGGTCGGCGCCCTCGACGAGCGGGCGCAGCTCCTCGAACAGCGGCTTCAGCTTCGGTGCGACCGGCTTCGAGACGGCCGTCAGCTTGTCGAGGTCGTCGAGCGCGGCACGCAGCTCGGAGAGCGTCGTGTTTCCGCCCCGCAGCGTCGCCGGCAGCTCGGCCAGCGCCTGGTCGAGCGAGTCCGACTCGTCCGCGATCGCGCCGAGGCCGGCGGCGGTGTTGCGAACGGCGCCGGAGAGGTCGTCGCGACGCTCGGACAGCGCCGAGGACACCTTCGCGGCGTTGACGATCGTGTCGGCGAGCGCCTGCTGGTCCTTGTTGATCTCAGCGGCGAGGTCGGTGAAGGACTGGACGACGGGGTTGAAGTACTTGAGCGACTCGTTGGCCTTCTCGCCCTTGTCGCCGTACTGCTGCGAGGAGCCGATGATCACGTTCTGGAGGCCCTTGCGGGTCTTCTCGTCGAGCGTCGCGAAGAGCTGATCGAGGTCAACCGCGGTGGTCGTCCTCTCGGTGCCGATCGTGACGCCGTCCTCGTACTTCTCGGCGTTGTCGGGGCCGAGCGACAGGGCGATGAAGCGGTTCGCCTGCCCGGACAGCGAGCCGGCGCGGATCGTCGCCGTGGTGCCGCGGGCCAGCGGCGCGTACGGCTCCTGGACGGTGACCTTGATCCGGGCGCGGTTGTCGTCGGTCAGGCCGATCGACTCGACCTTGCCGATCTGTCGCCCGGCGACCCGGACCTCGTTGCCCTTGACGAGCTGACCCGCATTCTGGAACAGGAACGTGTACTCGTGGCCGGTCTGGCGGAAGAAGACCAGCCAGACGGCGAGGATCGCCACGACGGCGAGCGAACCCGCAGCCACGGCGCGGCCGGCCGTCACCGGACGCCCCCGAGGCCCTGCGCGTGGATGTCACCGCGCCGCTGCATCTACTCCATGCCGAGCGGGCCGGTCGCCTCTCCGGACAGGAACTGGCGGACGAACGCGTTGTCGGAGTCGAACAACTCCTCGGCCGGGCCGGCCTCGACGATCCGGCCGCGCCAGAGGACGCAGATGTACTCCGCGACGCGGCGCGCGCTCATGATGTCGTGGGTGATGACGCAGTAGCAGCCGCCGTTCTCCTCGTGGACCTCCTGGATCAGCTCGCACAGCAGCGCCGTGCGGACCGGGTCGAGGCCGGAGTCGGGCTCGTCGAAGAGGACGATCGACGGGTCGAGGACGAGCGCGCGGGCGAACCCGGCGCGCTTGCGCATGCCGCCGGAGAGCTCGTTCGGCATCTTGTCGCCGGAGTCGCCGAGGCCGACTTCGCCGAGGCGGCGGCCGACGATCGAGAGAATCTCCTCCTCACTCTTGTCGGTGTGCTGGCGCAGCGGGAAGGCGACGTTGTCGAGCAGGTTCATCGAGCCGAACAGCGCGCCGTCCTGGAACAGCACGCCGAACTTGCGCCGCATCGCGAAGAGCTCGTCGTCGTGCATGTGCGGCACCGACTCGCCGTGGACGAGGACGTCGCCCTCGTCCGGGTACAGCAGGCCGACCATGTGCTTGATGCAGACCGACTTGCCGGTGCCCGACGGGCCGAGGATCATCGAGATCTTGCCCTCGGGCAGGCCCATGTTGAGGCCGCGGAGGATCTTGTTGCGGCCGAATGCCTTATGGACGTCGACGAACTCGACCGCGTCCTGGACGCCGGTCGGACGGTTCATGCCGGTGTGCCAGCGGTACTCGTCCTCCTCGTCGCGAGCAGGTGCTGCCTCGCGCACGACGCTGGCCTCGGTGGGGGTCTCCTCGGGTGGGTAGTTGCTCTCGTCCATGACGCTCAACCTCCGATTGGCGCTCGTGGGTTGGTGCCCCAGAAGATCTGGGTGCCGAGCATGCCGATGAGATGCACCAGCACGATGTTCAGGGCCATCGACTTGGCGGTGGCCGTGCCCACGCCGACCGGTCCCCCGGTCACGTGGTAGCCGTAGTAACAGCCGACGAGCACGACGGCGGTCGCCATCGTCATCGCCTTGATCACGCTGAAGAACAGGTCGGGCGGGTTCTGGAACATCCAGAAGATCAGCGAGTAGCCGCCCGATGAGACCTCGCCGATCTGGACCACGACCGCGAGGTAGCTCGCGAAGAAGCCGCCGCCCATCGCCGCCGCGTAGATGAACGGCAGCACGAGCCACGAGGCGAGCAGCTTCGTCGCGCAGAGGAAGAGAACGGAGTCGAAGCCCATCACCTCGAGCGCGTCGATCTCGTCGCTGATCCGCATCGCGCCGAGCTCGGCGACGATGCCGGTGCCGACCTTCGCCGACATCATGTAGCCGAAGGCGTACGGGATGACTTCGCGCAGGTCGCAGAGGGCCGTGAAGGCTCCCGCGTAGGCCGAGGCGCCCTGCGCCTTCGTCAGGTAGGCGCCCTCGATGCCGCACTGGAGGCCGAGGACGAACGCCAGCGTCCAGATCACGATCGTCGAGCCGAAGATCAGAACGCCGCACTGGCGCAGAACCTCGCCGGTGAAGCGCAGGATCCGCAGGCCGTAGATGTCGCGCAGGATCCGGGCGAAGAACTTGCCCATGTCGCCGGCCGAGCCGAGCCAGCCGCGGAGGACCTCAGGCATCGATTGAGCCCTCCCCCGTCATCGGATGATCAGCATGTCGGGGTTGGTCGCGAGCAACGTCTGCGTGAAGACGTAGTTGAAGGCGAAGATCGCGAGGAAGGCGATCACGACCGCCTGGTTGACGGCGCGGCCGACGCCCTCGGCGCCGCCCGACGCGGTCATGCCCTTGTAACAGCAGACGATCGCGGTGATCGCGCCGAACATGACGCACTTGACGACCGAGCCCCAGAGGTCGGTGATCGACGACTGCTGGAAGAAGGTCGCGAAGAACGGGCCGAGCGGCTGGTCGTAGACGATCGAGGCGAGCAGGCCGCCGGTGATGCCGAACATGATCGTGAAGACGTCGAACAGGCCGGTGACGATCATCAGCGCGAGGAAGCGCGGGACGACGAGGTTCTTGATCGGGTCGACGCCGAGCACCTGGAGCGCGTCGAGCTCCTCGCGGACCTTGCGGGCGCCGAGGTCGGCGGTGATCGCGGTGCCGGCGACGCCGGCGACGATGATCGCGCAGACGAGCGGTGCGAACTCGCGCGTGACCGCGAGGTTGAAGAACGAGCCGAGGCGGTCGGGCGTGCCGACCGTCGTCAGGAAGCCGAGCGCCTGCAGGCCCGGGGCGCCGTAGGTGACGGCGACCGTCGAGAGCATCAGCGGCAGCCAACAGAGCCGCAGGACGAAGAGGAACTGCCCCATGAACTCACCGCCGTAGGGGTACGGCGGCCTGACCGCGGAGACGATCGTCTTCCCGGTCAGGATCATCATGTCCCCGACCTCTTCGAGGAAGCTCTTCGCGGGCCTCAATGCCCGTTCAGCGACGTTCTGTGCCACGCGAGTCTGGTTCTCCCCGTTTCGGTACGACGTGCGTGACGTACGACACTGACGCCAGCGCGCCCGTGAGCATACGGGAACACGGGCAGCGCGTGCGCGGGCGAATGTTGCGTCCGCATTACGGCCGCCTGAAATCACCGTCAGCTGGTACGTTGGGCGCGTGGACGCCCCGGGGAGGAGCTCACTGGCAGCGCTGGCGGTTCTCGCCGTGCTCGGCATCGGTGCCTGCGGCGACGACGAGGGGTCCGCGCAGCAGGACGTCGTCAACATCGATCTCGTGTCCGCCGACTTCGCGAAGAAGCAGCGGCTCGCGCACGAGGAGTCGCTCGAGCTCGTCGTCCGCAACCCCGGCAACGAGCCGGTCGAGCAGTTCACGGTCGCGATCGCCCCCGACGGCGAGGGCGTCGCAGGCACCGGCTTCGGGTCGCAGACCGGCGGCGCCGGCGCGGGCGACCCCAACCGCCCGGTCTGGATCGTCGACGAGATCCCACTGAACTCCGTCACGGCCGACTCCGGCGTCTTCCGGGCCGGGCCGATCGCAGCCGGCCGGACGCTGAAGCTGAGGTGGAGGCTTCAGCCGGTACGCCGCGGCGACCACCAGCTGCGCTGGCAGCTCGGCGGCCGCGTCGACGGCACGACCCGCGTCGTCGACGGCTCCGGCGAGGACGTCGGCGGCACCTTCGACGTCACGATCGGCGAGTAGGGCGCGAGCGCTCAGTAGGCGCGGACGCCCGCGGCCGTCCGCGGGAGCCGCGGTCCGGGCGTTGGTCCCACCTGGCCGCCATATCGGCAGGCAGCTGGCACCAACGCCGAGACGCGCTCGCGCTGGTCCCCGATGACCGCCATACCGGCAGGCAGGTGGCACTAGGCGCCTGGCCGCCGTCGTTTCCTGCGGCCGCGGCGCCCCGCTCAGCTATCGGGCTTCGGGCGCCTTCTACTCGGTACATGCGGACACGTCTCCAGGACTGGACGTCTCGACACGACCGTCGCCCGCACGCTCGTCGACCTCGCCCAGATCCTCCCCCACGACGAGCTCCGGCGAGCGGTCCACGAGGCCGAAGTCACTCGGCAACTCAACCGGGCTGAGGTCAGGCAATCATCGAGCGGATGTCGACTCGGCGCGGCGTCAAGCGCCTCGCCGAACTCCTGGGCACGTCCGCGGCCGACCCCACGAATGGCGAGTTCGTCGCCCGGTTTGTGGCGCACTGCGCGCGTTGGGGCTTGGATAACCCCGAGACGTCGGTGTACGTGGACGCGGGGTTCGCGAAACCGACCGAGCTCGACATCCTCCTTCGCGCACAGCGCGTGATCGTCGAACTCGATGGCGCGGGCGTTCACCTGACGCGACAACGATTCGAGTCCGACCGTCGCCGTGACGCCGCGCTACTCGCACGCGGGTACGTGACGATTCGTGTCACGTGGCGCCGGCTGATGGAGGACGACGGCACGCTCGCCGCCGAGATTCGAGCGGTCCTCGCGGCTCGGACCCCGCACGCCGGTGCCAAGTGACTGCCATATCGGCAGGCAGCCGGCACCAACGCCGAGGGGCCAACGCGCTGGTACCCGATGACCGCCATATCGGCAGGCAGCGGGTACCAGCGCCGAACGCCTATTCCTCCTGGTGCGCCTGGCAGATCTCCTCGCCGGACTCGCCGGTCCGGACGCGGTACGCCTCGTCAACGGGCATCACAAACACCTTGCCGTCGCCGACGGCTCCCGTGCGGGCGTGCTTCAGCACGCCGTCGACGATCGTCTGGACCGCGTCGTCGGAGACGACGCACTCGATCTTGATCTTCGGCCGTAGGTAGTTCGTCAGCTCGGCACCGCGATATCGCTCGGTGATGCCCTTCTGACGCCCCGACCCCTTGACCTCGGTGATCGAGAGGGACGGGAATCCCTGGCTCAGGAGCTCAGCGCGGATCGGCTCGAAGGCCTCATGCCGCACGTACGCCACGATCATCTTCATGCCGTCACCTCACGCTGTTCGATGTTTGCGCCGGCCGATCCGGTCGCCACAGTGCTCGCGGCACCGTAGCCGACGAGCTCGCTCTGCGGGATGAACTGCTCGGGGTACCCGTACATCCCGTGTTCGGAGATGTCGAGCCCGGCGTCCTCTTCCTCCTCGCTGACCCGCATGCCATAGGTCGCCTTGATCGCGCCGAACACGAGGTACGAGGTGATCAGAACGCCAGCGAACACAACGATGACGCCGAGGGCCTGGACGCCGAGCTGATGCAGCGAGCCGGTGTAGAACAGCCCACCGTCACCGACCGTGTTGAACTCCGCCAGCTTCGGGTGCGTGAACAGCCCGCATGCGAGCGTGCCCCAGATGCCAGCCAGGCCGTGCGCCGACAGCGCGCCGACCGGGTCGTCGATCTTCTTGTCGATCGCGTACACGCCGAGCACGACGATCACGCCGGCGACGAGACCGATCACGAGCGCGGCCCACGGCATCACGTAGCCGGACGGCGCGGTGATCGCTACGAGCCCGGCGATCGCGCCGTTGCCGGCCATGCCGATGTCGATCGCCTTCGTCTTCCAGTACGCGGTTGCGATCGCCGCGAGCACACCGCCGGCAGCGCCGAGGTTGGTCGTCAGCACGACCTCCGCGAACCGCCCGTCGAGAGCGTTCAGGGTCGAGCCCGGGTTGAACCCGAACCAGCCGAGCCAGAGGATGAACACGCCGAGCCCAAAGAGCGGCATGTTGTGGCCCGGGATCGCCCGCGGCTTCCCGTCGGCCGCGTACTTGCCCTTGCGCGGCCCGAGGTGGAGCAGCGCGGCGAGCGCGCCGGTCGCGCCGATCAGGTGGACGGCCGTCGACCCGGCGAAGTCCTGCATGCCGAGGTTCGCCTGGAGCCAGCCACCGCCGAAGACCCAGCCCGAGAACAGCGGGTAGATGAACGCCGAGAACGCGATCGCGTACAGGGCGTAGACGCCGAACTTGATCCGCTCGAGCGTCGTCCCCCAGACGATCGCCAGCGACACGGCGCAGAAGACGAACTGGAAGAAGAACTTCGCCTCGATCGTCGCGTCCGAGAAGCCCATGATCGGGAACGCCTCGGCCGGGTCGCCGTAGCCCCGAAGGAAGAACCCGTCGGTGCCGATGATCTTGCCGGTCTCACCGCCAAAGGCGAACGCGAAGCCGACCGCCCAGTAGAGGATCGCGGCGATCGAGAAGTTCATCAGGATCTTGGCGATGATCGTGCCGGCGTTCTTGCCCCGCGAGAACCCGATCTCGAGGAATGCGAAACCGGCCTGCATGAACATCACGAGCACGCCGGCGAACACGACCCACATCGTGTTGATGCCGACGCTGTTCGGTAGCGAGCTCGAGTCGTAGATATCGGCCGAGGCCACCGATGGCACCACCAATGCTGCGCCCGCCGCCAAGAAGGCCGCGCGGGCAAGGATCGAACGAGTCATTGGACCTCCGTAGTCGGACTGATGCCCAGAAGTGTCGGTGCGGTCCGGCGATCCGTCCTTCGCCCTCCGTCGAAAGATCGGCAGGGATGTTTGGACAGACGGACACCCGCTCGGTTCGGCCCCGGATTAGTCTTGGTCGCGCGACTTCGGTTCCCGGTCGTCACCACACACACGCACACGCACACGGAGATCAACCACCAAATGACCGCCCGCACGAGACGTCACAACGTCACCGCCGCCCAGTGGGAGGCGAACGGCAGCGCCCTCGGCAGCTACGACCGCACGGCCGACAGCGAGTCCTACGGCTCCAAGGTCTTCACGATCGAGCAGCAGCAGCGCCGCCTGTCGAAGCAGGCCTTCAAGGCGCTCAAAGCGACCCTCGCCGCCGGCAGGCCGATGGACGCCGTGCTCGCCGACCAGGTCGCGCAGGCGATGCGCGACTGGGCGATGGAGAACGGCGCGACCCACTACACGCACTGGTTCCAGCCGCTGACCGGCCTGACTGCCGAGAAGCACGACTCCTTCTACAACCCCGACGGAGACGGCGGCACGATCGCGGAGTTCTCCGGCAAGGAGCTGATCCAGGGCGAGCCGGACGCGTCGTCGTTCCCGACCGGTGGCATCCGCGCGACCTTCGAGGCACGCGGCTACACGGCATGGGATCCGACCTCCCCCGCCTTCCTGATGGACAACCCGAACGGGACGTTCCTCTGCATCCCGACCGCATTCGTCTCCTGGACCGGTGAGGCGCTCGATCACAAGATCCCGCTGCTGCGCTCGATGGACGCGCTGTCGAAGTCGACGATCAGGGCGCTGCGCCTGTTCGGCGACATCGAGTCCCAGCGCGTGTTCACCACGGTCGGCCCCGAGCAGGAGTACTTCCTCGTCGACGAGCAGTACTTCTTCGAGCGGCCCGACCTCTACACGACCGGCCGCACGCTGTTCGGCGCCAAGCCGCCGAAGGGCCACGAGCTCGACGAGCACTACTTCGGGTCGATCCCCGAGCGCGTGCTCGCCTACATGATGGATACCGAGGAGGAGCTGCGTGCCCTCGGCGTCCCGGTCAAGACGCGCCACAACGAGGTCGCGCCGGGCCAGTACGAGCTCGCGCCGATCTTCGAGAACTCGAACGTCAGCTCAGACCATCAGCAGCTCACGATGCAGGTGCTGCAGAACGTCGCGCGCCGCTACGGCATGGTCTGCCTGCTGCACGAGAAGCCGTTCGCCGGCGTCAACGGGTCGGGCAAGCACAACAACTGGTCGATGGGGACCGACACCGGGGAGAACCTGCTCAATCCGGGCGACACGCCGGACGAGAACGCGCAGTTCCTGTTCTTCTGCTCGGCCGTGATCAAGGCGGTCAACAAGCACCAGGCGCTGCTGCGCGCGTCGGTCGCCAACGTCGGCCAGGACCACCGGCTCGGTGCCAACGAGGCGCCGCCGGCGATCATCTCGATCTTCCTCGGGCAAGAGCTCGAGACGGCGTTCGAGAAGGTCGCGACCGGCAAGGGCAAGCGCGTCAAGAAGGGCTTGCTCGGACTCGGCGCCGAGGTGCTGCCGACGCTGCCGAAGGACGGCGGCGACCGCAACCGGACCTCGCCGTTCGCGTTCACCGGCAACAAGTTCGAGTTCCGCGCGCTCGGGTCGAGCATGTCGCTCGGCTTCGTGAACACGGTTCTGAACACGATCGTTGCCGAGTCGATCGACGAGCTCGCCAAGCAGCTCGAGAAGGAGCTGAAGAAGGCCAAGGGCGACGTGACGGCCGCGGTCTCGGTGGTCGTCAAGGACGTCTGGTCCTCGAACAAGCAGGTCGTGTTCGGTGGCGACGGCTACTCGGAAGCGTGGCACGAGGAGGCGAAGGCGCGCGGGCTCAAGAACCTGCGGACGACGCCGGATGCGCTGCCGTGGATCACGAACCGCCAGACGGTGAAGACGTTCGGCGCCTACAACGTGCTGTCCGAGCGCGAGCTCGACGCACGGTTCGAGGTCTTCGCCGAGCAGTACGCGGTCAAGCTCAACATCGAGTGCGAGACGGCGGCCGAGATGGCGCGGACGATGATCCTGCCGGCTGCGGTGCGCCACCTCGCGCGCCTGCGCGACGGCGGCGTCGAGGCGCTCGTCACCGAGTTCGAGCCGCTCGTCTCCGAGCTGCACGCGGCGATCGTGACGCTCGAAGAGGTCAACAAGGCCGAGAACCAGGTCGACGACCCGCCGATCGCGTGGGCGAAGTACATGCGCGACAAGGGCATCCCGGCGATGACCGCAGTGCGCGGCGTGGCCGACGACCTCGAGAAGCTGGTCTCCGACGACCTCTGGCCATTGCCGAAGTACTCGGAGATGCTGTTCGTTCGCTGATCTCCGTCGGCGAGCGTGTGTGAGTGGCGAGCGCCCCGCTTCGGCGGGGCGCTTGTCGTTGTGGCGCGGGGCGCGGGCGCCAGGCGGGCGCGGGGCGGGCGCGGGGCGCGGGCGCGGGCGCGGGCGCGGGCGCCACGGCGCGGCGCGGGCGCGAGGCGCGCGGCGGGCGCGAGGCGCGGGCGCGGCGCGAGGCGCGGGCGCGAGGCGCGGGCGTTGGTCCCGATTTGCGACGTGCCACGTCGCAAATCGGGACCAACGCCGAGTCGCCCGGAGCTCGGTCCCGGATAGCGACGCATCGCGTCGCTATCCGGGACCAGCGAGGTTCGCGCGGGAGGCGAGGACGGCGTGAATCTCACGAGCCAAGGCCTCGCCGTCAGTGGTCAGGCGATGCCATGTAACGCGGATCGTCACGTACCCGAGCGCGAGCAGCGCCGCGTCCCGGCGCCGGTCGGCTTCGAATCGCTGCCGAGTCATGTGCACATGGGCGCCGTCGAGTTCGATGATCACCCGCTGACGGCGGTAGAGGAGGTCGATCTCAGTCGGCCAGCCGAGTCCCGCGTCGATGTACACGGACGTCTCCGGCCTCTCCAGGGACCAACGCTGACAAAGTCGCACGTACAGCGCGACGAACTCGCTGTTCGTCGGGTCGGGCGCCGACGAACCGAGGAGCTCGGCGAGCCGCTTGGCACCTCGTCTCGACGGCATGCGCGCAAGGATCGAAGCCACCTCGCGGCGATCGAGCAATCGTTTGACCTCGGCTTCGTGAACCGCGCGCCGGAGCTCGTTAGCCGGCAGCACCTGGGCGAGATCGACAAGCGTCCGCGAGACGGTCGTGATCGGAACGCCGTCACGCACCGTGACATCGGTCGGCGCCATCGTGCGGAGGTGATGCACGCGCACACCGGCCGGCCGCTGGATGCCGCCACGATTGCGAAGAATCGTGACGTCGAGTCCCGGCAGCCGATCGAGGTGGATCTCGAATGCGGCCGACGCCCCCCGGTAGCTGAGCCACGCTCCCCCGCCGTCTCGTTCACATGAGATGACAGCCGCGAGGCGATGACCATCGGCCGAAAGGTCGGGGCGGCCGACCGCGTAGGCACCGGGCTGAACCGGGTGCAGGAAGCCGTCCGCGAGCCGCCGGTCGATCGCTCGGTCCTCAACGCCCGACTGTCGCAGGAGACGTCGCGAGACGACTCCATGGCGCCCACTCGCAGCTGCCCGGATCACCCTGTCAGTTTCGCGCCTGGACACCCGACGAGCCTGGCACCCAACCTGCGACCCGCGAGCATGCAGGTTCAACGATCTGCTGGCACCTTCGCGACGATTCTGCGCAACTCCAACCCCCGGCGTTGGTCCCGGATCACAACGTGCCGCGTCGCGAATCGGGACCAACGCCGAGGGCGCCCCGACCCCACACCGCGTTGGTCCCGGATCACGACGTGCCGCGTCGCGAATCGGGACCAACGCCACGGTCCCAGCAGGGCGCCTGCCGCGCCCTACGCGGCGTCCCGCACCCGCCGCAGCTCGGCTGCCAGCAGCTTCGTGTAGAGCGCGCCGAGCAGGTGCCCGACGGGCTCGGTCCCAGCCTCCATGATCTCCCCCGCGCGCTCGGGGCTGATCGCTCCGGTCAGCCGGTCGAGGACGACCCGCACCTCTCCCTGGACGAGCGGCTCGAGTGCCTGCTGGTAGCGCAGCACGTCGTAGACGGTGAAGCCGATCGATTCGTCGTATCCGCCGCGCCGGAAGCCCACGAGCGCACCGATTATCGCCACGTCCTCGCGGCCGTAGCCCTCCGAGGCCGGGGACAGGACGCCGATCTCGGAGAGCCGGTCGAGGACGACCTCCGGCACACCAGAACGCTCTCGCAGCTCGGCCGCGGGGACGCGTGCCCCGTCCTCCATGCCTGCAAGGTGGTCGATCAGCCTGTCCTCGGCCTCGAGCACGCTCTGCACGCGCTCCGGTCCCTCGTCGAGCAGCTCACGGATGACGCGCAGCGGCATGTAGCGGTCCTCCTGGAGCCGCTTGATCATCCGCAGCCGCTCCACGTACTCAGGCGGGTACCAGGCCATGTTGCGCGAGGTCCGGTCGACGCCGGCACCGTCGCCGAGCAGACCCTCACGCAGGTAGTGCTTGATCGTCGCCGCCGAGACGCCGGAGCGCTCGGCGAGCTCCTTCATCTTCAGGTAGCCATCGGCCCGCATCAGCGCGCCGGCACACCCAGGAGCTGACGGGCCTCCTCCACCGTCGCAGGCCGCCGGCCGGCGTTGACGACCATCTCGCGCGCCTTCGAAACGAGATCGCCGTTCGACGTCGCCATCGAGCCGTCGGGCAGGTAGAGGTTGTCCTCCAGCCCAACCCGGATCGAACCGCCCAAAGACAGCGCCGCGCCGACCAACGACCACTGCTGCCTTCCAATGCCGATCACGCCCCAGTGGTGTGACGGGTGGGTGGGACCAACATCGGCCAGGTTGTCGGCCATCACGGCGAGGTTGCGCGCACTCGGTGGAATGCCGCCGACGACGCCCATCACGAAGTCGACGTGGAGCGGTGTCTTCAGCACTCCCATGTCGATCAGCGGCGTCAGCGAGCCGATGTGGCCGAGGTCAAAGCACTCGTGCTCGGGCTTGATCCCGAGCCGGTTCATCGCCTCGAGCAGCTCGATGATCTCCTCGAACGGGTTCGCGAAGACCATCTTGAAGACGAACTCCTTGCGCCGCGCCGAGTACTTGGCGTAGTTCATCGAGCCCATGTTCAGCGCCGCAACCTCGGGCGGACGCGACTCTAGGTAAGCGACCCGAGGCTCGACCGGGACGCCGATCGTGCCGGTCGAGTAGTTGACGATCGCCGCATCCCCGACCTCGGCACGGATCGCGTCGTGGATCGCGTCGAAGTGCGCGGGCTCGATCGACGGGTGCCCGTTCTCCGGGTCGCGCGCGTGGATGTGGATGTGGACGCCGCCCTCGTCGACGATTCGCCGCGCCTCGGCGGCGTACTCGGAGGGCGTGTACGGGATCGCCGGGCACTGCGCCCGGTTGGCGATCGCGCCGCTGATCGCGCAGGTGATGACAACCGGATCTTCCATGCTCATCAGAGGCCTCCTAGACCGGCACGACGCCGTTGCGTTTCCAAGGACGTTCGACGACCTTCCCGGACGCCATCTCGAGCCCGCGGCAGATCACCTCGCGCGTCTCGCGCGGGTCGATCACGTCGTCGATCATCGAGTTCTTCGCCGGGATGTAGACGTCGATCAGCTTGCGGTAGTTGTCGATCAGCATCTGCTTCATCGCCGCCGGGTCGTCGGCCTCCTCGACCTGTTTGCGCATCACGATCTCGACCGCGCCCTCGGCTCCCATCACGCTGATCTCCGCGCTCGGCCAGGCGTAGATCAGGTCGGGCTCGTACGCACGCCCGTTCATCACGTAGTAGCCGGCGCCGTAGGCCTTGCGCGTGATGACCGTGATCTTCGGAACGGTCGCGTTCGCGACGGCGTGCAGCATCTTTGCGCCGTGCCGGATGATCCCCGCCTCCTCGACCTTCGTGCCGACCATGAAGCCGGGCACGTCCATCAAGAAGACGAGCGGGATTCCGTAGGCGTTGCAGAGGTTGACGAACCGCGCCGCCTTGTCGGCCGAGTCGTTGTCGAGGATGCCGCCGAGCTGCTTGGGCTGGTTGGCGACGATCCCGGCGGGCCGGCCGCCGAAGCGCGCGAAGCCGGTGATCAGCGTCTTCGCCCACTGCGGCTTGATCGGGAAGAAGACACCGTCGTCGGTGATCCTGTCGATCACCTCGTGCATGTCGTAGGGCTGGCGGTTCGAGTCCGGCAGCACATCGAGCAGCGCCTCCTCGGCACGCTCGATCGGGTCGCTGCACTCGCGCACCGGCGGCGCCTCGCCGTTGCTCGACGGCATGTAGGAGAGGTAGTCCTTGATCGCCTGGATGCAGCTCTCGTCATCGGGAACCTCGAGGTCGCCGACGCCGGACTTGCGGCAGTGCACGCGCGAGCCGCCGAGCTCCTCCTGGGTGACGTCCTCGCCGACGGCGGCACGGACGAGGTGCGGGCCGGCGAGCGCCATCGAGCCGCGGCCCTTGACCATCGGCACGAAGTCGGCGAGGCCGGGGATGTACGCGGTGCCGGCGGCGCACGGGCCCATCAGCGCCGCTACCTGCGGGATCACGCCGGAGGCGACGACCTCCTCGTGGAAGAGGTAGCCCGAGCCGGCAAACAGCGAGCCGACCGCCTCCTGGATCCGGGCGCCGGCCGAGTCGAGCAGCCAGATCATCGGGATCCGCTTGGTAAGCGCCATCTCCCGGATGCGCCCGACCTTGAGCTCGCCGCTCATCCCCATCGAGCCGGCCATCACGGTGAAGTCGTAGGCGACGACGCAGGCGAGCCGGCCGTCGATCTTGCCGTAGCCGCAGACGACGCCGTCGGCCGGCGCCTCCTTGCCCTCGAGCCCCCGGACCGAGAAGTGGATGCCGCCGTGAATGCCGATCTCGGTGAAGGTGCCGTCGTCGCAGAGCAGGTCAATACGCTCGCGCGCGGTCAGCTTGTCCTGGGCGTGCTGCTTGGCGATCTTCTCCTCGCCGCCGCCGAGCTTGGCGGTGGCGCGCCGTTCGGCAAGGTCTTCGACGAGGGGCCGGAGCAGTGATGTCGGGGCGTCGGTGCTCATAGAAGTAGGAAGTATTACTTCCTACTCTGCCGCACCGTCAAGCCGGTCACGGAACGCGATCAGCCGACGCCGCGCCGCCACCGCCCCGGCCAGGGCGCAGCGAGCACCCGGCAGCGTGCTCGCAACGCCGCTCTGCACCGGCCGGTCACGGCTCGCGAACCGCAGCTTGTACGCCTCGTCGCCGCGCAGCAGCCGGTACTCGTCGCAGCCTGCTTCGGCCGCGTCCCGGATCACGTGCGCCTGGAGCAGCAGGCCGATCGACGGCTGCTCGAACCGGGGGTCGCGGCCGGATTGGTAAGAGCATTCGACCCCTTGGTATCGGAGGCCGAAGAACGCGGCAGCGGGCTCGTCGTCGAGCCGAGCGATCCAGAGGCGCAGCCAGCCGCGCTCGAACGCGACCTGTGCGAAGTCGGCATGGAACCCGGCCTTGGCTCCGTCGAACGCCCCGGACACTGCGCCCCAGCGCAGCCGGTGCAGGGCGACAACCGCCGCGAGGTCGCGGGCGACATCGGCCGGCTCGCTCGTCAGCACGTATTCGAGTCCGCGCTCACGCGTGAGCTTGTTCTCCATCCGCCGCAGGCGCCGGCGCAGGTTCTTGCTGAACCCGGCCATCAGGCCGTCCCAATCGAGACCGTCGAGGTCGACGACCGGACTCGGCTCGCGCTCGATCTCGACCGAGCCGAGCCGCTGGGCGAGGCCGTCCTCGACGGTGGTCCGCTCGGTGACCAGCACCACGCCCCGCGAGGCGGCCATCACCTTCAGGAGACCGGCGATCGCGTGATCGCTATCGGCCGGGGCGCAGACCGGTCCGAGCTCATCGGCGACGACACCGCCGATGAACCGGAGCGCGGGCAACCCCCTGACCCGCGTCCGGTAGAGCGGCAGCACCGCGACCACACCGCCGTCCGCGTTCTTCACGACCCAGATCTCAGCCTCGAGCCCGGCGCCGAAATGCCGCCACCAGGTTTGCGCGTACTCGTAGCTCGAGAACACGTTCGTGCAGCCGGTCTCGGCCTCCAGCCACGGCGCCTCTGCCGCGGCGAGATCGCCGGCAAGCTCGATCCGCACCGCCTCGCCTGAGGCGATGGTGCGCACTACTCGGCCGCCGCGTCCATCCCGAGCCCGAGCAGCGCTGCCACCCCATCCGCGACGATCGCGGCGTACTCGGGCGTGCCGAGGCCGGTGATCTCGACCCCGACGATCGACGCCGACTCCTCGACCACCGCGTCGAGCAGTCCGAGCAGGTCATCGCCGTCGAGCCCGCCCGGCGACGGGAAGCTCGCGCCCGGCAGCACGTCCGGGTCGAGCACATCGAGGTCGAGGTGGATGAAGACGTCGCGGTCGGATACCTGCTCGAGCACCCCGTCGGTGTCGGTCGCGCGGATCACGCCGTGCTGGTCGAGCGCGGGCAGCTCGCCGGCGTCGACGTCACGGACCCCGGCCATCACGATCGCGCTCGGCGCGAACGGGTCTGCGCTCCCGAGCCCGGCCTCCCAGACACCGCAGGCGGCCGCTAGGCACATGCCACCGAGGTAGCCGGACTCGGTTGACTGCGGGCTGTGGAAGTCGGCGTGCGCGTCGAGCCAGAGGACGACCGTTCCGGGGCGCTCGCGCGCCACCTCCCGGAGCGTCGTCATGCAGATCGAGCAGTCGGCCGCCGTCAGCACCGGGACGAGCCCGGCACGGAGCGCGTCGGAGACCTGGCCGCCCGCCTCTAGCAGGCAGCCGCGCCCGTCGCGGAGGTCGTCGCTCCACTGCCCGTCCCTTACCGGCTCGGACGAGCCGACGACCCGAGCGGGAACGCCTGCGCGGCGGGCGATCTCGTGCGCGAGCGTTTCGGCCGCCGCGGCACCCTGCGGCGCGCGGTCGGACGTCCGGCAGACAAGTGCTACGACGCTGAGCTCCCCTTCCACGAGGCCGAGTCTATGCGCCGCGAGCAGGCGACCGAAGGGAGGTGTCCGCCTACCGGCCCTTCCAGACCGGATCGCGCTTCTCGAAGAACGCGGTCACGCCCTCGACGACGTCCTCGGTCGACAGCGCCAGCGTGAGGTTGTGCTGCAGCAGCTCGAGCGCCGCGCGCAACGGCAGGTCCTGCTGACGGAACATCGCGTCCTTGCCGAGCCGCATCAGGATCGGCGACTTGGACGCCAGCTTCCCCGCCCACTCGGCGACCGCGGCGTCGAACTCGCCCGCCGGCACGACCTTGTTGACGATGCCGATCCGCTCGGCCTCCTCGGCGCTGATCCGCTCACCGAGCAGCAGCAGCTCGTTCGTCTTCTTGCGGCCGACGTTCCGGTAGATCAGCGCCATGATCATGAACGGGAAGACGCCGACGTTGATCTCCGGCGTCCCGAACGTGACGCCCTCCTTCGCGACGATCAGGTCGCAGGCGAGCGCGACCCCCAGCGCCCCGGCGAGCACGTGGCCGTTCGCCGCGCAGATCGTCGGCTTGCCGAGCTCCCCGATCAGCGTGAACAGCTCCGGGAAGCGCGCGATGCCGTGGTGCTTGTGCACGAGCGGCACGTCGGCGGCGAACCCGCCGAGATTGCCGCCGCTCGAGAAGACCTTCTCGTCGGCGCTCGTTAGGACGACACAGCGAACGTCCGCGTCGTCGCGGGCGCGCTCGAAGCCTGCGATCAGCTCGTCGAGCAGCTCGTTGGAGAGCGCGTTGCGCGTCTCGGGGTGGTTGAGGGCGAGCGTCGCGACGCCGTCCTCCACGCGGTAATCGACCGTCGGCACGCCCGCCAGACTACCGGCGCCGCTGAAAGTAGGACGTACAACTGTTTACTTTTCGGCCGCTCCCCGATAGCGTCGCCGGCATGGCCACCACCGAAGATGTCCTCAAGCCCGACCACGCGGCCGCCGCGCGCCATCCGCTCTTCAGCGAGGAGCACGAGCAGCTTCGTCAGTCGATCCGCGGCTTCGTGACCCGCGAGTTCGCCCCTCACGCGGAGGAGTGGGAGGAGACGACATTCCCCGACGAGTGCTTCAAGAAGCTCGGCGAGCAAGGTTTCCTCGGCCTCGACAAGCCGGTCGAGCTCGGCGGCCAGGGCGGCGACTACGCCAGCGCGATCGTCTTCGCCGAGGAGATGGCGCACGCTCGCTCCGGAGGCCTGGCGATGGGCGTTGCGGTCCAGACCGACATGGCGATGCCGCCGATCATCGCGTTCGGCACCGAGGAGCAGAAGGCGCAGTGGGCGGCGCCCGCGATCGCCGGCGAGAAGATCCTCTGCCTCGGCATCACCGAGCCGGATGCCGGATCGGATGTCTCGGGCATCAAGACCCGCGCCGTGAAGGATGGCGATGAGTGGGTCATCAACGGCTCAAAGACGTACATCACGAACGGCCACCGCTCCGACGTGATCGTGCTCGTCACGAAGACCGACCCCAACGCCGGCTACGGCGGCTTCACGCTCTTCCTCGTGCCGATGGACACGCCGGGCGTGATCCGCGAGCAGCGCCTGAAGAAGCTCGGCATGCACGCCTCGGACACCGCGCTGCTCGCGTTCCAGGACGTGCGCGTGCCCGACAGCGCCGTGCTCGGCGAGGTCGGCAAGGGCTTCTACCACATCATGTGGGAGCTCCAGGGCGAGCGGCTGATCGGCGCGGCCGGCTCGGTGTCCGGAGCGCAGCTCTGCTTCGACCAGACGATGAAGTACGCGCTCGAGCGCAAGGCGTTCGGCCGCGAGATCGGCCACTTCCAGGTGATCCGCCACAAGTTCGCCGAGATGGCGACCAAGATCGAAGTCGCGCGGCAGATGGTTTACAACGTGGCGCTGCGCGTCCAGAACGGCGACTACCCGGTGCGCGAGATCTCGATGGCGAAGCTGTACGCGTCGCGGATCGCAGTCGAGGTCGCCGACGAGTGCATTCAGATCCACGGCGGCGCCGGCTACATGAAGGAGTACGGCGTCGAGCGCAGCTGGCGTGACCTCCGCCTCAACCGGATCGGCGCCGGCACCGACGAGATCATGCTCGACGTCATAGGCCGTAGTTACGGCCTCTAGCCCCGGCGAGTTCCTCTACGCGACAACCGAACCCCCGGGCGCGAGTTCAGGGCACCGGCCGACCGCACCCTGCTGCGTCTCGGGTGCAGGCAG
Source organism: Baekduia sp. (assembly GCA_037045385.1). GTDB lineage: Bacteria > Actinomycetota > Thermoleophilia > Solirubrobacterales > Solirubrobacteraceae > Baekduia. The sequence continues at coordinate 132,182 of JBAOHN010000004.1, forward strand.
CGCGAACGCTTGCAGGACGCCGCCGACCCGCTGCCAGACCGCGCGCTCGCCGAGCGGCGCAGCGAGCGTCACGGCGATGCACTCGATCCGGAAGTCCGCGCTGCAGACCGAGTCGGCGGGCAGTTCCCGGGCGTCGGCGGCGAAGGCGATCTCGACGCCGGAATCGTCTTCGGCCAGTTGCGCCAGGGAGAACACGGAGCCGCAGCCCCCGGACTGCACCGACCCAACGACGCGCCGGGCGTCGGGGGCGCCGCCGGCGAACCGTGGCAGCCCTCCCGGGATGCGGATCCGGTTGAGCCGCGATCGCACGACCGTGGCGATCCGCCGTGACCCCACCCACCCCTGGACCCGCACGCCGAACTTGCCGTCGCGAATCGCCGCGACCGCGTCCTCGTCGACGCCGCGCAGCCAGACGACCCGCGGCCCTCCGGCCGGGACGAGCAGTGTCCGCTGTGCGAGCAGCGCGCCGCGGCGAAGATCAGCGGCATCGGCCGCGAGCCGAACGGCGATCTTCGCCCGGCACGCCGCAGGCTCCGGGACGTTGCATCGCAGCGTCACCGCGACCTGGTGGTCGAACGCTTTGTTGACCCCCAAGAGCCCGATGTTGACGGGTGACTGCGCCGACGCCTGGGCTACCGGTAGGAGCAGGAAGGTGACAAACAGGGCGAGGACACGTGCTGACATGCTGGATTCCTGACGGACGACCAGGACAGCGTGGCAGAGACGCCAGCGCGGTTCAACTCCGTCCCGTGCGGTAGGACTTCCTCCGTGCCGCCCGGCGAAAGAGCGCAAACCGACGCCGGCCGCGAGCGCCCCTTGCAGCGCGGCGAGTGGCGCCTGCTGGCCGTCCTCGGGCTGCCGACGTTCGCGTACGCGCTCGCGACGACGATCGCCACGACCTACCTGCCGGTGCTCGCCGAGGACTTCACCGAGTCGAGCACGCTCGTCGGGCTGCTGGTTGCGATCGAGGGCATCATGGCGCTCGCGCTCGCCGTCCCGGCGGGCGCACTCTCTGACCGCGTCCGCAGCCGTCTCCCCTTTGTCGTGTTCGCGACGCCGGTGCTCGTCGTAGCCCTCGCGCTGATGGGCTTCGCCGGCAACCTCGCGTTCGCGCTTGTGATCACGACCGTCTTCTTCGGCGGCTACTTCGTCGCCTACGAGCCCTATCGCGCCCTCTACCCCGACCTCGTCGACCCCGAGATCGTCGGCCGGTCGCAGAGCACCCAGGCGCTGTGGCGCGGGGCCGGCACGGTGATCGCGATCGGCGCCGGCGGCACGCTGCTCGCGCTGGGCGATCCGGTGCCGTTCGTCGCCGGCGCCGTGGTGTCGGCGACCGCCGTGCTGGTCTTCCTGCGCGGTGTCAAGCGGCATCCCGAGCCGAAGCGGGTACGCGAGGCCGAACCTTCGCTGCGCGCCGTCTTCCGGCACGACCTGCCGAAGCTCCGCCGCGTGCTGATGGCCCGCAGCGAGTTGCGCGCGTTCGTCGTCGCCAATGCGCTCTGGGAGCTCTCACTGGGCGCGCTGAAGACGTTCGTGATCCTCTACCTGACGATCGGGCTCGGGATGGGAACGTCGGCGGCGGCACTGGGCGTGACGTTCGCCGCGGTCTTCATCGCGGTCGGCGCACCGGTCAGCGGCGTGCTCGCAGACCGCTACGGCGCGACACGCGTGATGCGCGGCGCGTTGATCGCCTACGGGATCGGCCTGGCGATCCCGATGCTGTTCGCCGACACGACCGTCGTCGCGTTGATCGCCCCGGTGTTCGCGTTCGGCGGCGGGGTCGTCATGACGCTCCCGTACGCGCTGATGATCCCGCTGATGGATGACGGCGACCACGGCCTGCAGACCGGTCTGTACTCGGTCAGCCGCGGGATCGGCGCGGCGCTCGGCCCGCTTCTCGCCGGGGTCGCGATCGAGGCCACCGGAGGGGGGATCTTCTCCGGCACCGCCGGCTATCAGGCGGTCTGGGGGGTCTGCTCGCTGGCCGTGCTGCTGAGCGTGCCGCTCGTCAGCCGGCTCGATCGCGCTACTTGAGCGTGACGGTCTTGCGCGTGGTCTTGCCGCCGGCCTTGATCACCAGCGTGACCTTGCGGCCCTTCAGCTTCTTCTTGAGCTCCTTACCGGCCTTGGTCGCCTTGAGCTTGACGGTGATCTGACCGGCCTTCCCGAGCTTCGCGGTCCCGGTCGCGATCACGATCGCCTTGCCCTTGCGCCCAACCGACTTGGCGGTGACGGTCACCGTGACGGTGACCTTGCCTGCCTTGCCTGCCGCCACTTCGACCGTGCCGGTTCCAGCGATCAGGGTCGCCGCCGTCGTCTCGGCCGGGAGCGCCGCGACCGGTGGCTTGTTCGCCGCCGGCACCTTCAGGACCGGTTTGGCCGGCGTCTTCGGGGTGGGCGTCGTGGTCGTTGGCGCCGGCGGTGCCGGGTTCCGGGCTGCGTAGAGCGCGTCGACGTCGATCGGGCCGACCGCCGGGTACTTGCCACCAGCGGCGATCAGCGTCGCGGGGCGGGTCAGCACGCAGTCGGCCTCGCCGCCGAAGGCCGGCGGCCCGGCGATCTTCACACCGTCCGCATCGGACCAAACCACCGACGAGCCGTCGGCGGCTACGTCGGCGAACTCCGCCTTGCCCGTCACCGGCAGCCAGCAGTCGTCCGCGTACGCGCCGAGCAGGCCGCCTGTCTTCATCATCAGGATCCGGGAGGTGTCCGCGGCCGAGTTGTTCGCGTCGTGGATGTCGATCTCGAAGGCCAGCAACGCGCCCGAATCCGAGGAGTGGATGCGGTGGATCTTGCCGTTCTGCACGCCGGTGATCGCGATGCCCGGCCAGGCAGTGAAGTCAGCGTTGTTGTTGCCGCCGGTGTTGTTGCCGCCCGCGTTCTCGAGCGTCATCGCCTGCCCGTCCGGCGAGCCGATGATCCGCCCGGCGACGAGCGTCGGCCAATCGATGATCGTGTTCGTGAGGGTCTTCGTCGGCGTGACGCGCGTGTCGGTCGGGAGCAGCGCGTAGCCCGTCGTGAGCGTCCCGACCGGGAACCCGTACACGTACTCCGAGAAGCCGTAGATGATCCCGCGGTTGTCCGCGGTCAGCTCGAGGCCGAGCGGGGCCGCAAGCGAGCCGCTGAAGTTCAGCCCGGGCGAGGCAGGCCCCTGGTCCTTGATCGAGCCGTCGGGATTCCAGACCGCGAACTGCGTTAGCTGCGCGATCTTCCCCGGCTCGTTCTTCGTCGCGACGATGCCGCCGCTGCTGCTCTGCCCGACCGCGTTCCACCAGGCGTCACCGGTCGACAGCTGCACGCTCTTCGAGCCGTCGAGCGACGAGACCCAGACCTGCCCGTCCTTGAGGTAAGCGACGCCGGCGGCCTGCGCGGTCGCCGCCGAACCGGCGATGAGGAGCGCACCGACTGCGAGGATCCGAGAAAGCCTGGCCATGCGGGGAGTCTCGCAGCCTGGACCGGTCAGCGCAGCTTGACTGTTGCCGACCTTTTCGTGCCACCGGCCGCGATCTTCAGCGTCGCGCGGGCGCCTGCACGCGCCTTGCGACCTGCCGCGGTCGGACGGAGCCCCAGCGTGACGGCGCCGGCGTCGGCGAGGCGGCCGGAGCCGCGCGCGAGGACGCGCCCCTTGACCGACAGCACGACCGATGCCGTGCCACCGCGGCCGGCTCCGACAGACACGGTCGCCCGCCCGCGTTTCAGCGACGACACGCGGAACGGGTCGGCAAGCACGATCGTCGGCGCGGCGCCCGGAGCGGGGGTGAGCGCCCGGCGCCGCGTCGCGAGCTTCGTGCGGGCGGCGGAGAGCTTCGCGACGTCGAGCGGCCCGAGCGCCGGGTCGGAGGCGCCGACCTGGATCAGCTGCGCCGGCCGGACCAGCGCGCACGGGTCGGCGCCGCCGAAGTCCGGCCGGCCTCCGATCTTGAGCCCGTCGGCGTCGGCCCAGGCGACGGTCTGCCCGTCGGCGGAGACGTCGGCAGACGGCGCGAGGCCGGTCGCCGGCAGGAAGCAGTCACCGGTCTGGATCGCCTCGCCGAGACCGGCGGCCGGCACCATCGCGATCCGCTCGGTGGCCGGGCTTTCGGTCGCGAGCTCGACCGCGACGACCTTGCCGTCATCGGAGGCGTGCCCGGCCCGGACGGCGACTCCGAGCACCGAGCTGAAGGTGATCCATGGGTTGAACGTGCGCGACGAGTACCCGCCTCCGTCCTGGATCGAGAGCGTCAGGCCGTCCGCTGTTCCGAGCAGCCGCTCGCTCGCAAGCGTCGGGTACCTGATCGCAGTGCCGGTGAAGGTCGACCCTGCCGGAACCACGCGTGTCGCCGAGGGCAGCAGCGCGTAGCCGTTCGCCGTCTCCCCCGACACGCTGTTCGAGAAGCCTGACACCACGAGCTTGTTCGTCTTGGCGAGGTCGAGGCTGAACGGCATCGCAAGGCCGGTGGCGAAGCTGCCGGGGCTCGCCGGGCCGCTGTCGGTCACGTTCCCGGACCCGTTCCAGATCGTGAAGGTCGTCGTGCCTGCTGCCGCCCCTGGGGCGCGTCTCGTCGCGACGACCGAGCCCGAAGTGCTCTGCCCGACCGCGTTCCACCCACCCTCACCGGCAGAGAGCTGGACCTTCGTGCTGCCGTCGAACGAGGAGGCCCAGACCTCGCCTCCCTTCAGATAGGCGACGCCATCGGCGCCCGCCGCCTGCGGCGCAGCGAGCAGACCGCAAGCCATCGCGGCGCACAGCAGGGAACGTGAACCTCGGGGCATCGGCCGATCCTCTCTTCTCGACTACAGTCCCACGCCGGTCATCCAAAACACCGCCGGAGGAGAGAAGTTCTCATGGGAGTACTCGACGACAAGGTTGCCATCGTCACCGGATCGGCTCGCGGCATCGGCCGCGCAACCGCCGAGCTGCTCAGCCAGCAGGGCGCGAAGGTGGTGATCAACGACCTCGACAGCGACGTCGCGCAGCAGACCGCGAGCGAGATCGCCGGCGAGACCGCGGTCTTCTCCGATGATCTGACGAAAGGCGATGCGCCCGAGCAGCTGATCAAGACCGCGATCGACGCCTGGGGCAAGGTCGACATCATCGTCAACAACGCCGGCTACACGCTTGACGCACCGGTGCACAAGCTGTCCGACGACTGGTGGGAGCGGATGATCGACATTCACCTGACGGTCCCGTTCAAGGTGATCCGCGCGGCGGCGCCCTACCTGCGCGAGCCGGCCAAGCAGGAGAAGGCCGAAGGCAAAGAGGTCTTCCGCAAGATCGTCAACATCTCCTCGACCTCGGGCGTGTTCGGCAACGCCGGCCAGGCGAACTACAGCTCCGGCAAGATGGGCGTCGTCGGCCTGACGCAGACGATCGCCAAGGAATGGGGCCAGTTCAAGGTCAACGTCAATGCGGTCGCCTTCGGCTTCGTCGACACCCGGCTGACGCAGGCCAAGGACGACGAGAACCAGATGGAGATCGACGGCGAGAAAGTCCAGCTCGGCATCCCCGAGCAGATGCGCGGAATGGCGTCGATGATGATCCCGATCGGCCGCCCGGCGACGCCCGAGGAGGCCGCCGGTGGCGTCTTCTTCCTCTGCTCGCCGTGGAGCAACTACGTCCACGGTCAGGTGCTGAACGTGACCGGCGGGCTGTTCGGCGGTATGCGGGGGTAGATGGCCTTCGCAGGTGGCGTGTCGCTGGTGCGGGAGGAGGATCTCGACGACCTCCTCCCGCTGATGCGCGGCTACTGCGCCTTCTACGAGGTGGCGCCGGGTGACGAGGCCCTGATCGGGCTGTCACGGGCGCTGCTTGCCGACCCCGAGCGTGATGGCATCCAGCTGATCGCGCGCGACGCTGCTGGCACCGCGGTCGGGTTCGCGACGGTCTACTGGACCTGGTCGACGACGAGCGGGCCGGGACGGCTGGCGGTCATGAACGACCTGTTCGTCACCGCGGAGGCGCGGGGCTCGGGCGCCGCCGAGGCGCTGATCGAGGCCTGCCGGTCACGCGCGCGCGAGCACGGCGCGGTCGCGCTCCAGTGGGAGACCGCGCTCGACAACGCGCGAGCGCAGGCCGTGTACGACCGCGTCGGCGGCGAGCGATCGCAGTGGCTGACGTACACGCTGCCGGTCGGCTGACCCGACGGTCGACACCGGCGCGGGTCAGGTTATGCGGCCATCGCCAGGACGCGCCCGACGTCCGGCTCGAGTCCGTACGTCGAGAACGATCCGAATCTGTTGAAGCGGTCGTGGCCGGGGCCGTGGAAGTCGGCTGAGCCGGTCGTGAGCAGGCCGAGGCGGGCGGCGGTTTCGGCGAGCAGGCGGGTCTGCGGCTCGTCGAAGGTCGTGTAGAACGCCTCGACGCCGTCGATCCCGAGCTGCTTGAACCGTTCGAGCGTCGCGACCACCTCCTCGGGCGCGTCGACGTCCCAGAACGGGTGCGCCCAGACCGCGAGTCCGCCGGCGCGGTGGATCGCCGTGACGGCATCCGCGACGGTCGGGACCGAGCGCGCCCGGAACGCCGGTGTGCCCGGCAGCAGATACGCCTCGAGCACGGCGCTCGGGTGCGCCAGCCCCTCCGCGGCGATGCGCTCCGCGTTCGCCGGGTGCGCGAAGACCGCCTCGGCCAGATGCGGCCGGCCGATCGAGCCGCCGTCTGCACGACGCCGCTCAAGCGGCGCCGTGTCGAGCTGGAACCCGCACTCGCGCAGCGCGGCGATCATGCGATCAGCGCGCTGGCCGCGGTCGGCGCGGAAGCGCTCGAGTGCGACGCCGAAGCCGGCGTCCTCGTGGTCGATCCCGTAGCCCAAGATATGGAGGTCGCTGCCTTCCGGGTCGAGCGCCGAGATCTCGATCGCCGGCACGATCCCGACGCCGTGCTCACGCCCGGCTGCCAGCGCCTCGGCGACCCCGTCGACGGTGTCGTGGTCGGACAGCGCAAGCACCTCGATGCCGGCGCCGGCCGCGGCGGCAACGACCTCGGCGGCGGAAAGCTCGCCATCGGAGCAGACCGAGTGCGACTGCAGATCGAAGCGCGCGCTCACCGCCGCAACCCTAGAGCTTCGGCGGGTCCGGGCCCTCGAAGCGGATCGTCACCTGCTCGAAGCCGAGCCCGCGCAGCAGGCTCGTGAGCGTCGCCTTCGTGTTCTTCTCGGCGCGCAGCAGGATGTCCGGGTCGGCGGCGGCCGACTCCTCGAGCTTGCGCGTGCCGAGCTCGTAGACCTCCTGGTCGGTCCCCGCGCCGTCGCCGAGGGCATCACCGACGCGGTCGAGGATGCCCCGGTCGCGGTCGTAGACGCGCGAGCGCTTCGTGTCGAGCCGGGCGTCGGTCAGCTTCGCCCGCGGCAGCGTCAGCGTCACCGACTTGCGATCCGACGAGAGGTCGATGTCGTCCTTGCCGATCTGACTGAGATCGACGACCGCGTCGACACTGCCGGCGGCGACGAACAGCGTCCGCTCGCCCTTGAGCCAGTCGGGAATGTTGTTGACGTCCTTCTCGACGTCGACGATCACCTGCAGGTTTGCGCTCGCCGCCTTCAGCTCGCCGAGGTCCTCGATCGACTTGAGCACCGCCGGCTGGCTGCGGTCGATCGTCTCCTCCGAGAACGGGTTCAGCTTCGAGACGAGGAAGACCATCGCCAGGATCGCCGCGGCGACGACGGCGACCCGGACGAGCAGCGGCTCACGTCCGCCCTCGAGCATCGGCTCAGACCGCCGGGACGTGGCGCTTGGCGGCGCGGCGCGCGCGCCGGCGCTCGGCGCGGACGCGGGCGATGACACCGCTGCGCCCGTACGCGTCGAGGCCCTGGTACAGGCCACGGATCGCCTCGAAGATCTCGTCGGCGACCGCCTGCTGCTGCCCGCGCTCGGAGACCTCTGTGCGCTCGTACCGGAACGGCTCGCCGAACTGAACCGTGATCTTCGGGAAGTCGAGCCGCTTCCAGTTGCGGACCCGCGCCGACCCGTGGATCGCGACAGGGACGACCGTCGCGCCGGTCTCGAGCGCGAGCCGCCCGATGCCGGGCTTGGCTTTCTCGGCGAGATCGCCGCTGCGCGAGCGTCCGCCCTCGCAGTACATCGCCATGCAGCCCTCGTGTTCGAGCACGGTCCGCGCCGTCAACATCGCGTCCTCGTCGCGACGTCCACGCTGCACCGGGAAGACGCCGCCGTGGGTGTAGATCCACTGCAGCGGCCGGGCGAACATCTGCGACTTGGCCATGAACTGGACCTTGCGGCGGATCGGGGCGCCGAGGAAGAAGTGGTCCATGAACGAGAAGTGGTTCGGAGCCAGGATCACCGGGCCGCTGGGCGGCACGAGCTCGGCTCCGATCGGCCGCAGCCGGAACGCCGTCCAGGCGTAGAGCGATGTGACGCTGCGGACCGCCTCGTAGACGAGGTCGGGGCGACGAGTCCGTGCGCGCTCGTGGAAGCGCGTGAAGTACTCCGGCGGTCGCGGGTCCACGTAGACCTGCGGCTTCATCTCCACGAGCGGCTCGGCCATCCACCCAGATTACCTGCCGCAGCGCGGCTGGTTACAGTGCCGCCTCATGGCGAACGTCGAAGCCCACATCACCGGAACCGTCTGGAAGATCGAGTGCGCCGTCGGCGACACGATCGAGGAGGGCGACACCGTCGCGATCCTCGAGTCGATGAAGATGGAGATGCCGGTCGAGGCCGAGGACGAGGGCACCGTCAAGGAGATCCTCTGCGAAGAGGGCCAGGCGGTCAGCGAGGGCGACGTCCTCGTCGTCCTCGAATAGGACCGGACGGTGAGCGGGTCCGATCCTCAGGCCGACGTCGACGCGCTCGAGGAGGCCGGCCGCTACGAGGATGCGATCGTCGCGCTCGATCGTCTCGCCGCCGAGACCGGCGAGGACGTGCGCTGGCACGTCGCCTGGATGCACACGCGCGCCGGCAACGCGGCGGCAGCCGACGAGATCTGGACGGCCCTGCGTGCCGAGCGCCCGGGCGACCCAGGGCTCCCCTACCTCGAGGCCGCGGCGCTGCTCGAGGACGACCGCCACGACGAGGCGCTGCCGCTGCTCGCCGAGTCGCTCGACCTCGGACTGAGCGGCGGTTCAGACGAGACCCTGCTGCGCCGGGTCGCCGACGAGCGCCTCGAGACGCTGCGCGCCCGCGGCCGGCCGCCGGAGGACGTCGACCACCGTGCACGTGAGGCCCTCGCCCGGCACGCACCCGCCGTCGCCTGGTTCGATCGGGACGCGTTCGCCGATGCGCTCGCCAGTTGGGGCAGCGACTTCGCCGGCGGCGCGTCCGACTACTCCGCGTACGTGCTCGGCCTCGAGCGCCAGTTGCGGGACGGCGCCTCCGGAGTCACCGGGCGCAATCCGCGACTCGTCGCGATCGGCGTCCACTCCGCGCAGGCGTTCGCGGCGGACAACGGTTGGCAGCCCGACTGGCCGGTGACACACGACCAGGTCGCGGCGGCCGCGCTCCGTGATGACCCCGCTCGCGGTGTGCCGTGGCCGCCCGGCCGCAACGACGCGTGCTGGTGCGGATCGGGCGCGAAGTACAAGCGCTGCTGCGGGCGCTGACGGTCAGCGCTCGCCGCGCGCCGCGACCTCGAGGATCGAGCTGTCGACGAGCCACTCGACCGGCGCCAGATCGTCGGTCCAGACCGGGCCGCCCGTCAGCGGCGGCGCGAGCCGGTCGGCGGTGCGCCCGGCGACCGGGCGCAGATCCGCCGGTAGCTGCGCGCGGCGCAGGCGCTCCGCTGACGGCGCCTCGCCGGTCGTCGCGACCAGCTGCGTGTTCGTCGGCTGCGCCGGATCGCGCGCGACGTGCAGGAACTCCTCGCGCATCGTGGCGGTCAGCGCGCGCTCGAGCTGATCGGAGCCTTCCGGATGACCTACGTTGACGATCACGACGCCGCCCGGCTCGAGGCGCTCGCGCGTGAGCGCGAAGAACTCGCGCGTGGCGAGATAGAACGGGATGTAGGGCTGGCGGTACGCGTCGACGAAGATCGCATCGAACCTCTGAGAGGTCCGGCGCAGCCACGGTCGCGCATCGGCTGTGTGCGTCACCAGCCGCGGACCGCTGAGGTCGAACCGCTCGCGCCCCACATCTGTCAGCTCGCCGTCGATCTCGACCTCATCGACACGCGTCGCTGGCAGCAGCCGCCCGTACGCGCGTGAGACGGTCCCGGCGGCGCCGCCAAGGATCGCGATCGAGCGCGGTGCCCGCCCAAGCGATGCCGCCGGAAGGACGAGCGCCTCGTCCCAGTAGTCGCCGGTCAGCACACCGCGATCGGCCGGCAGGTAGGAGTGGACCGCCTGGCCTTCGTTCAGCTCGAGCCGGCGGGCCCCGGCCGCATCCTCGACGACGCGCGCGTACTGGTACTCCGTGTCGGCCTCCCAGATGACGCGGCCGCCGCCGGCCTTGACCGTGCCGGCCGGGACGAGGGCAAGCACTGCGCCCAGCAGTAGGACGGCGACCGCCCATCGTCTCCGAGCGAGCCCAGGCGCCGCTACTACCGCGAGCGCGATGGCGTAGACGAGGAAGGTCCGGCGCGTGCCGATGAACGGGATCAAGAGCAGCGCACTCGTGAACGTCCCGGCGAGCGAGCCGACGGTCGCGATCGCCGACAGGCGCCCCGAGATCGTGCCGGCCTCCTCGACGCCGGTGATCGCGAGCCGGAGCGCCCACGGCGCTACGCAGCCGAGGACCAGCACCGGTGCCGCGATCAGTACGAGCACCGCGAGCAGCGACCCGATCGCTGCACCCGCCTCGACGCGATCGAGCGCGTCGACCGAGACCCGCAGGAACGGGCCGGCGACGAACGGCACCGCCATCAGCAGCAGCGCGGCGGCGAGCACGAGCCGCGACAGGCCGGCGAGCGTCGGGTCGCGATCGGCGAGCCGGCCACCGAGCCAGTAGCCGATCGAGAGCGCCACGAGGACGGTCGCGATCGTGTTCGCCCAGACGATCGTCGAGGCGCCGAACCACGGCGCGATCAAGCGCGCAGCAGCGATCTCCGCGCCGAGCGTCGCAAGCCCGACCGTGAAGACGAGCGCCCCGAGCCGGAGTCCTGGGCCGCCTGCGCGCGGCCGGTCAGCCGAAACCGGATCAGCCCTCGTACGGGACGAACTCGCTGCGCTGCGCGCCGCAGACCGGGCAGTACCAGGTGTCCGGGATGTCCTCGAACGCGGTGCCGGCCGGGATGCCGCCGTCGGGGTCGCCCTCGGCGGGGTCGTAGATGAAGCCGCAGGATTCGCAGATCCACTTCTGTTGCGCGTCGCTCATCGCGCCGGACACTATCGACCGAGTAGGGTCGCCGGCGTGGAGACGCCAGAGGGACGGATCGAGGAAGTCGCCGAGCCGGTCTTCGCGCGTCCCGCGTCGACGGTGATCGTGCTCCGTGGCGGATCCGACGACCTCGAAGTGCTGCTCGTGCAGCGCACGCCCGACCAGACGTTCATGGGCGGGATGTGGGTCTTCCCCGGCGGTGCCGTGGACCCCGAGGACGGCGACCCTGAAACCGACGCGGCGCAGCGCGTGACCGCGCTCCGCGAGCTGGAGGAGGAGGCCGGCATCACCGGCGTCGACCCGTCGGCGCTCGTTCGCTTCTCACGCTGGGTAACGCCGAAGCAGGTCAGCAAGCGCTTCGACACGCACTTCTTCCTGGCGCCGATGCCGGACGGAGCGACTGTCGAGATCGACGGCGACGAGTGCGTCGACTCGACCTGGCTAACCCCGGGCGGGGCACTTTCGGCGCACCGCGCCGGGACGCTGCCGATGGTCTTCCCGACGATCAAGCACCTCGAGCAGCTCGAAGCGTTCGCGAGCGCCGACGCGCTACTCGAGGCTACGCGCGGCCGCGAGGTCGTCCCGGTCGAGCCGCGGGTGGAGATGCAGGGTGAGCAGGTGCGCGTGCTGCTGCCCGGCGACCCGGGCTACGACGCTTGAGCGTCGTCGTCGCCGGCCGGCTCGTCTTCCGCCTCGGCCGGTTCATCCTCCGGCTCCGGCTCGGGCTCCGGCTCGGGCTCAACGGAAGGCGCAGCGTCGGCTTCGGCCGTTGACGCGACATCCGACGCGCCGACGAGCGCGGTCAGGACCATCAGCAGCTTGGCCGCAGGTCCTTTGAGGGCGATCTCGCCGGCGGCGAGCAGCGACATCGCGTTGCGCTCACCGAGCAGCAGCGCCTTCGCGGTCTCGGCGGTCATCGCGAAGACCAGCTCGACCGGGACCTCGGTCGAACCGGTGCCGACCGCGGCCGGTGCACCGGGCCGAGCGAGCACGGTGATCGTTGCCTCGGGCTCGGTCAGCGCGAACTGGAAGACGCTGGCGGTCTTCTGCAACGCCTCCCGGCGCTCGGCGTTCTCGAGCACGGTGCTGAGCACCCCGCCCAGCTCCTGGTAGACCGCCTCGGCTCCGTCATAGCTCGCCATCGCCGCTGACCCTATCCGGCCGTTCCGTCATGCGCCCGTCCGCGCGCCACCGTTACCCGCGCGTTGGTCCCGATCCGCGACGCAATACGTCGCTTTCTGGGACCAACGATTGGCGTGCCGCCCGTTGGTCCCGATCTACGACGCAATACGTCGCTTTCTGGGACCAACGCCCCGGCGGTGCCGCGGCGCCGACGGACGACCGCGGGCGCTCAGGAGGTTCGGCGGCGCAGTGTCAGCGCGCCGAGTGCGACACCGACGGCGATGAACGCGGCCAGCACAGCGATGTCGGTCGCCAGCTCCGCGCCTCGGCCTGCGGCCGCCGCGTCCTCCATCGCCCGGACGCCCCAGCGCAATGGCAACACGCGCGCGATCGCCTGCAGCCAGCCACGCAGCTCGTCGACCGGAACGAAGAGGCCGCAGAGCAGCAGCTGCGGCAGGACGGTCAGCGGCAGGAACTGCACCGCCTGGAACTCGCTGCGCGCGAACGCCGAGACGAGCAGGCCGATCGCCGTCCCGAGCTGCGCAACGACGACAGCCGTGATGACGAGGGCCGGAGCGGCGCCGGCGACGTCGAGGCCGAGCAACCCGAGCGCGACCGTGGCGGTGATCGTCGCCTGGAGCGAAGCCATCACCCCGAACGCGATCGCGTACCCGGCGACCAGGTCGAGACGAGCGATCGGCATCGTCATCAGCCGCTCGAGCGTCCCGGACGTTCGTTCGCGCAACATCGTGATCGAGGTGACGAGGAACATCGTCGTGAACGGGAAGATCGCCACGAGCTGCGGGCCGACCCGGTTGAAGACGAGCTCGTCGTCGAGCACGAGCCAGAGCAAGGTCGTCAGCGCGGGCGGCACGAGCAACAGGAGCGCAACGGTGCGCCGGTCGTTCCGCAGTTGCCGCAGCACGCGCCGCGCGACCGCGATCGCCTTCGGCCCGTTCACGCCGGCGCGCCTTCGTCGACGAGCGCCAGGAAGGCGGCCTCGATGTCAGCGGCACCGGTGGAGTCGAACAGCTGCTCGGGCGAGCCCTGAGCCAGAACCACGCCCTCCCGGAGCAGAACGAGCTCGTCGCAGTGCCGCGCCTCGTCCATCACGTGGCTGGAGACAAGCAGGGTCACGCCTTCACCGGCCAGCCGCTTGAACGTGTCCCAGAGCGAGCGCCTGAGCACCGGATCGAGTCCGACCGTCGGTTCGTCGAGCACCAGCACCTCCGGACCCCCGAGCAGCGCCGCGGCAAGCGACACACGCGCCCGCTGGCCGCCTGACATCTCGTCGACTCGCTGGCCGGCGGCGTCGGCCATGTCGACGAGCGCGAGCACCTCCCCCACCCGGTCGTGCCGGACGCCGAGCACCGATGCGAAGAACCGGAGGTTGTCCTCGGCGGACAGATCGGCGTAGACGGCGCCGGACTGCGTCATGTAGCCGACGCGGTGGCGCAGTTCGGCCGAACCTGCAGCCAGGCCGAGAACCTTCACGTCTCCCGACGTCAGGACCTGGGTCCCGACGATCGCCCTCAGCAGCGTCGACTTGCCACCGCCGCTGGGCCCGAGCAGGCCGCAGACCGTCCCCGGATCGACGTCGAGACTCAGCCCGGGAAGAACCACCCGGCCACCGCGCTCCACGACCAGGTCGCGGACCGAGATCGCCGGGCCGTCGACCATGAGCCTCAGGCCTTGCCGAGCAGAATCGCGATTCCTTGGCCGCCACCAATGCACAAGGTGACGAGCCCGTAGTCGTGCCCCTCGCGCTCCATCTCCGACAGGCACTTCGCGGTGATCACGGCGCCGGTCGCCGCGATCGGGTGGCCGAGCGCGACCGCGCCGCCGTTGGGGTTGACCTTCGCGGGATCGAGATCGAGGTCTTTGATGACCGCGAGCGCCTGGGCGGCGAACGCCTCGTTCAGCTCGATCACGCCGACCTGGTCGAGTGTCACGCCGGCCTTCGACAGCGCACGCTGGACGGCCGGAACCGGACCGATGCCCATGATCTCCGGGTCGACGCCGCAGGACGCGTAGGAGAGAACCTTCGCCCGCACCGGCGCGCCGAGTTCGGCCGCGCGAGCCTCGTCCATCAGCACGAGCGCGGCGCCGGCGTCGTTCATCCCGGATGCGTTGCCAGCGGTGACGGTGCCGTCCTTGCGGAAGATCGGCGCCAGCTTCGCCATCGACTCGACGCTCGCGTCGGCGCGAAGGTGCTCGTCCTTGTCGAACGCCACAAGCTCACGCTTGACCTTGATCTCGACCGGGACGATCTCACCGTCGAACCTGCCGGCCTCCTGGGCGGCGACCGCGCGACGGTGCGACTCGACCGCGAACTCGTCCTGTTCCTCGCGCGAGATCGACATCCGCTCGGCCAGCCGCTCGGCGGTGACCCCCATCTTCTGATGGTCGAACGGGTCCGACAGCGCGCCCTGGACCGGGTCGACAACCGGCGCCGGCCCCATCTTCGAGCCCCAGCGGGCCTGCGTCAGCCACATCGGCGCGCGGCTCATCGACTCGCAGCCGCCTGCCAGCGCCACGCGCGCCTCGCCGGTCTCGATCGTCTGCGTCGCCGAGACGATCGCCTGGGCTCCGGAGCCGCAGAGCCGGTTGACGGTGAAGGCCGGGACCTCCTTCGGCGTACCGGCCTGCATGCCCACGACGCGCGCGCAGTAGGCGTCGCGTGGCTCGGTGTGGATCACGTTGCCGAAGACGACATGCTCGAGCTGGTCGGCGGTGATGCCCGCGCGCTCGATCGCGCCCTTGGCAGCGATCGTCCCGAGCTCGGTCGGCGAGACGCCGGCGAGCGATTTCCCGTACGAGCCGACCGCGGTGCGCGCGGCCGACGTGATCACGACGTTGGTCATGGCAGGGAGACTATGGGGTTGGTAGCGTCGGCCCATGAGTGCCACAGCGTCCGCGACCCTGAAGAACCTGATCGACGGCGAGGCGGTCGACGCCGCCAGCGGCGAAACGACGGCGATCATCAACCCGGCGACCGGCGAGGAGATCGGCCAGGCCCCAGCCTCGACCTCCGCGGACGTCGATCGCGCCGTCACTGCCGCACGCGCCGCCTTTGACGGCGGCTGGTCGACGACGACGCCCGGCGAACGCGCCCATGCGCTGCTGCAGCTCGCCGACGCGATCGAAGAGCACGCGGACGAGCTCGCCGTACTCGAGTCCGAGAACGCCGGCAAGCCGCTGGCCGCCGTCAAGGGCGACGAGATCGGCGCGATGGCCGACCAGATCCGCTTCTTCGCGGGCGCGGCGCGCTGCATGGAGGGCAAGGCCGCCGGTGAGTACCTCGAGGGCTACACGTCGATGATCCGGCGCGAGCCGGTCGGCGTCGTCGGCCAGATCGCGCCGTGGAACTACCCGATGATGATGGCGGCCTGGAAGATCGGGCCGGCGCTCGCGACCGGCAACACGGTCGTCCTCAAGCCGGCGCCGAACACGCCGGTGACGACGATCCGGATGGCCGAGCTGGCGGCCGAGTTCTTCCCGAAGGGCGTCTTCAACGTCGTCTGCGGGACCGACGAGGCCGGCAAGGCGATCGTCGCCTCGGACGGCGTCGACATGGTCTCGCTGACCGGCTCAGTCGGCGCCGGCAAGGCGGTCGCCGCGTCGGCTTCGAGTTCGCTGAAGCGCGTCCACCTCGAGCTCGGCGGCAAGGCGCCGGTGATCGTGTTCGACGACGCCGACCTCGAGACCGCGCTCGAGACGATCGCGGCCGTCGGCCTGTACAACGCCGGGCAGGACTGCACCGCCGCTTGCCGCATCCTCGCCGCCAAGGAGGTCTACGACGACGTGGTCTCGGGCCTCGCCGGCCAGGCCAAGAGCTACGTGATGGGCGCGATGGACGACGAGGAGACGACGCTCGGGCCGGTGTCGAGCGCCGAGCAGCGCGACCGCGTCGAGGGCTTCCTCGGCCGCGCCCCCGGCCACGCCGAGATCGCGACCGGGGGCGGCCGGCCCGACCTCCCGGGCTTCTTCGTCGAGCCGACCGTCGTCGCCGGCATGCGCCAGGACGACGAGATGATCCAGTCCGAGATCTTCGGCCCGGTGATGACCGTCCAGGCGTTCGACGGTGAGGACGAGGCGATCACCTTCGCCAACGGTGTGCCCTACGGTCTCGCCTCGTCGGTCTGGACGCGGGACGTCGGCCGTGCGATGCGCGTCGCGAACGCGCTGCGGTTCGGCTGCGTCTGGGTCAACGACCACATCCCGCTCGCCGCCGAGATGCCGCACGGCGGCTACGGCCAGTCGGGCTACGGCAAGGACCTCTCGATGTACGCGCTCGAGGACTACACGAACATCAAGCACGTGATGGTCAGCCTCGGCTAGTAACGGCCCCTGCCAGGACGGGAACAGGCCGAGGGCCTGTTCCCGATTCCGACGACGTCCCGATGTCACAGAACGTCGTCTGAAGGCATTGTGAGAAAGCCCGCAACCCTCCGAGATCCAGCTCGTTAGGGTTCTCGAAAGGGGTCTCTCAATGGTCGTAGTCACGCTGCCCAACACGACGTTCCGCGCGCAACGGCGCTCCCCGCGCCCGTCGCGAACGTTGACCGCCCTCCGGAGCGACGAGCAACTGCTTGCGCAGTTCCGTGCCGGCGACAACGACGCGTTCGCCGTCCTCTTCGACCGGCACCGCGCCAAGCTGCTGCGCTACGTGCGTCGGATGCTCGGCAGCTCGGCCGACGCCGAGGACGTGCTCCAGGACGTCTTCCTGCGTGCGTACCGGTCGTTGCGAAACGACGAACGCGAGCTCCCGGTCAAAGCGTGGCTGTTCCGCGTCACGCACAACCGCGCGATCGACACGACCCGCCGGCCGGTCGTCGACCAGGCCGAGGTGCATGCGCTCAACCGCCCGGCCGCGATCGACCCGGTCGAGCACTCCGAGCGCCGCGACAGCCTGCGCCGGCTGGTCCGCGACGTGCAGGCGCTGCCCGGTCAGCAGCGCTCGGCGCTCCTGATGCGCGAGCTCGAGGGGCTCTCCTATCAGGAGGTGGCCGACGCACTCGACACGACCGTGCCCGCCGTCAAATCGCTGCTCGTGCGCGCCCGCGTCGGCCTCGTCGACGCCGCGGCCGCTGAGGACACCAGCTGCGTCGAGGTCCGTGCCGGGCTCGACGACGCTCGCCGCCGCGGCGTGCGGATGACCGGGCTTGCGCGGCGCCATCTCGTCACCTGTCGCGACTGCCGTGACCACCACGACCGGGTCCGTGCGCTCGATCGCGCCGTTGCCGCCGTTGACGGTGGCCCGGCGCCGGTCGCCTGGCTCGCGCAACTGCTCGGTTTCGGATCGGCCGGCGGTGCAGCCGCGGCGAGCGGTGGCGGCGCAGGCGCGGTCGGAGGCTTCGGCTTCCTCGGCGCGACGACCGCCAAGGTCGCCGCCGCGGTCGCGACCGCGGTCGTGGTCGGCGGTGGCGCGGTCCAGGCGACCCATCACACGCCGGCGAGCCCGGAGCGCCCGGCGACCGGCTCCGAGTCCAACAGCAGGATCGTCCTTCCGGCAGCATCGGCGCCGCTCGAACTCGTCCGAGAGGTCCGCGAGGTCTCCCGCCGCCAGCAGCGCGAGCAGACGGCCGAACGAGCCGCCGCCGCGAAGCCCGACCCCGCACCGGTGCCGGCGACGACGGTCTTCGCCGCCTCCGGCGAGGAGGCGATCAACACACCCGACGAAGAGTCACTGAGCACCGGCGGGACCGCGGCGCCGGACGACCTCGCCGACCCGTCCACGGCCGCGCCGGACGTGACTCTGCCGACGGCCGACCCGGCCCCGGTCAAGAGTGGGGCGGAAGCGCCGGGCGACCAGCCTCCTGCGACAGCGTCGACCGGCACTGCGACCACGAGCGCAACGATCGACCCGACGAAGGCGACCACGCCGGTCGCCGTTCCCTGACCCTCTCAGACGCGGTTGTCGGCGTCGGGCGTCGCGATCGCCGCGAGGTGCTCGTCGCCGGCGCGCTGAAGCAGCTCGCGATCTGCGGCGGCCTGCTCGGGCGTCTCGTCGGGCCAGTGCCCGTGCCGGTCGAAGAACTCGCGCGCGGCCTCCTCTTCGCGGCGGTACCGGTCGAGATGCCGGACCTTGTAGAAGAGGAACGCCATCGCGCCGACGAAAATGACCATCGTGAAGATGTCTGACGGGGCGAGTCCCACGGCGGGCAGGTTAGAGCGTCGGAACGTGCGGCCGTTCGACGCCGTCCGGGAGCTGACCCTCGTCCTCGAGCTTGTCGAGATGAGCGGCGAGCGTGAGCGCGGCGGCCGGCCGTAGGAGTTCGGGCACGTCGCTCCATGCCTCGTCGAGCATGCCTTCGACGCTGCGCGTGCCGCGTTTGAGCGCGGCAACGACACTGCGTTCACGTTCGAGCCGGTGGGCGATGTAGCTCGCGAGCTTGGCGTCGGGGTCCTGCACAAGCGGCCCGTGGCCACAGGCGAGCAGCTCGAATCGCTCGGTTCGCAGCCTCGCGAGCGCATCGAGATAGCCGCCGAGCGCGCCGGGGTCGGGCCAGAGGAAGACGCTGCCCTCGCCGAGCACGGCGTCGCCGGTGAAGCAGACGCCACCGAAGCCGAAGCAGAGGTGATCGGGCGCGTGGCCGGGGACGACGAAGACGCGCATCGGGCCGGCCGCGTCGCCGTCCCCGACCCGCCCGGTCGCGGCCTCGTGCCGCGCGGCCAGCACCGGCACGCCGCCGGCGGTGTCCGCCAGCTCGGCGGCGAGATCGCCGTGATCGCCGTGGTCGTGTGTGATCGCGATCCCGCCGATCCCGCCGCGGGCGCCTGCTGCGGCAAGCAGCTCGTCGCGGTGCCCGCCGATCGCCGGGCCGGGGTCGACGACCCAGCACGGGTCCCGGCCGACGAGCCAGCTGTTGGTGCCGGTCAGCGTCAACGGGCCGGGATTGTCCGCGCGCACGCGCGCCACGTCGTGCGCCGCCAGCAGCTCGCGCTCGCTGCTGGTCACCGCGCCGCCAACCGGTAGACCGGACCCTCGAGCGAGGCGACGTAGACCCGGCCCGACGAGTCCTCGCCGAACGTCGAGACCGATCCGATCGCCTGCGCACCCGCAACCGTCTGGAGTCCGCTCGCGCGGCCCGGCCGCAGCCGCACGCTGCGAACTCCCGGCTTGCAGTAGTCGCTGAAGACGTAGCGCCCGTAGAGGCCGCCGAGCGCGCGATCACGCACGACGTACCCGCCGGTGACAGAGCAGTAGCCGCTGCTGTGGCGGAGCACAAGCTCGGGCTTGCGGGCGCCGGCCGCGGGCTCGTCGGTGTAGCGCCGGTCACCCTCGAACGGCCGCCAGCCGAAGTTCACACCGCGGGCGCCGCCCTTGGCGACGTGGTTAATCTCTTCGACCTCGTCCTGCCCGACGTCGGCGATCGTCAGCGCGCCGGTCACGCGATCGAACGAGAACCGCCACGGGTTGCGAAGCCCGTAGGAGTAGATCTCCGGCAGCGCACCATCGCGGCCGGCGAACGGGTTGCCGGACGGAATCGTGAACGACCTGCTGCCCGATGCGCTCGGATCGATCCGAAGAATCTTGCCGAGCGGCGACCCGAGGTCCTGCGCGTTGCCGCGCGCCCCGTGCTGGTCACCGCCGCCGCCCCCGTCGCCGGTGCCGATGTAGAGCAAGCCGTCCGGCCCGAACTGGAGCTGGCCGCCGTTGTGGTTGGACTCCGCGTCGGCGTGGGCGAAGAGGCGGCGGGCAGAGGACACGTCGGCGCTGTCGGCGCTCCGGCGCCGGTACTCCTCGAGCACCTGGCGGCCGTCCTTGGCGGTGTAGTAGACGTAGAAGCGGCCGCTGGCCGCGTGGTCGGGCGGGAACGCGATCCCGAGCAGGCCCTGCTCTCCCCCGCTCTGCACCTTGCCGGAGATGTCGAGAAAGGGGCGCGCGACGAGCCGGCCACCGCGGACCACCCGGACCACGCCGCGCTGCTCGGTCACGTAGACCCGCCGATTGTCGGCGGGAGCGGCGGCGATCGCCGTCGGCGCCGATAGCACCGCGACCCGCACCAGGCGAACGGCCGTAACGGACGCGCGCGCGGCCGGCGTCGTCGTCTCACGCTCGGAGGCTGCGCCCGACCCGCACGCCGTGACCACCAGCAGGACTGCCGCGGCACCGGCAGAGATCGTGCGGCGGATCGGTCGTGCCATCGGCGGAGTCTCGCACGCAGAGCGCCGGGTTCGAGCTGCATGCGGGAGACTGCCCGCGATGGAGTCCGAGCCCGCCCGCGAGATGCCCGCCGCCGAGCCGCGGCGGATCGCGCTCACGGGGGACGTCGATCCAGCGCGCGCGGCCGGACTCGTTGCGGGCGATCAGGGCGCCGTCGTCCTCTGCGGCGAGTGGGCCGGCGTCACGGTGATCGTCGCTTCGGCGCCGCTCGAGGTCGTGGATCGGGGCCGCGCCGGCGCTCCGCTCGGGCGGGCCACCGCCCTGCGCGGCGGTGCTGACGACGTCGCGGTCGGCGGTGGCTGGCTCGGGTTCGTCGGCTATCGCGCGGCGGCCGCAATCGCAGACCCTGAGCTGAACCACCCGCCGGCACGTGAGCGCCTCCCGGACCTGGCGCTCGGCTACTACGACCACCTGCTCGTGCGTGACAGCGCCGGCGCGTGGTGGTTCGAGATGCTCTGGACCGAGGCGCGTAACGCCGAGCTGCGCCGTCGTTCGAAGTTGCTCGCCGACAGGCTCGCCGCCCTGACCGGCGCTCCCGCTGCGACCGCCACCGGCGCCGCATCCGGAGCCTGGTCGGCGACGCCGGGCGTCGGCGCACATGCGCAGGCGGTCGATGCCTGCCGCGAGCGGATCGCCTGCGGCGACCTCTACCAGGCGAACCTCGCGCTCCGACTGCGTGCGGCGCTGACGACGACGCCGGCGTCGGTCTTCGAGGCCGGCGTCGCGGCGCTCTCACCGCAGCGTGGCGCGTTCGTCGTCGGCTCCTGGGGTGCGATCGCGAGCCTCTCGCCCGAGCTGCTCGTCGCACGGGACGCGGCGACGCTGCGAAGCGAGCCGATCAAGGGCACACGCCCGAACCCGGCCAGCGACCCCGACCGGTCCGAACAGCTACGAGAAGAGCTGGGAGCGTCGGAGAAGGACCGGTCCGAGAACGTGATGATCGTCGACCTGATGCGCAACGACCTCGGCCGGGTCTCCGTGCCCGGCTCGGTCGAGGCCGGACCGGTCTGCGAGGTCCGGGCGATGGCCGGCGTCTGGCATCTCGTCAGCACGGTGACCGGGGACCTGGTCCCGGGAACCGGCGATGACGCGGTCGCCGCCGCGGTGCTTCCGGCCGGCTCGGTCACCGGGGCGCCGAAGCAGGCCGCGCTGTCGGTGATCGCCGAGCTCGAGAGCGTCGAACGACAGGCCTTCTGCGGCTCCGCCGTTCTCTGCTCCCCGATCTGTGGCCTCGAAATGAGCGTTCTGATCCGGACGCTCGAGATGGCAGGCGATGAGATCTGGCTCGACGTCGGTGGCGGCATCACGGCGGCGTCAGACCCGGCGAGCGAGGCGGCGGAGTGCCTCGCGAAGGCCGCTCCGGTTCTACGGGCGCTCGGCGCCGAACCGCCGGCCGGCGTCGCCGGCGTACACCCCGGCGCACCGCTGCAGCGGCTCGGCCCGACGCCGCTGCCGCGACCCGGCGCACGGTCCGGGGTCTTCACGACGTTGCTCGCCGACGGCGGCCGGGCGCTTCACGTCACCGAGCACCTGGCCCGGCTCGAAGCATCCTCGCGGGAGCTCTACGGAAGAAGGTTGCCGGATCGGATCGCACGCCGGATCAGGGATGCCGCCGCATCGAGCTTCGATCAGCAGCGGCTGCGCGTGACCGTGCTTCCGAACGGCGAGGTAACGATCGAGGCGTTCACGATCGAGACGGCCGCCGAGACGGTGTCGCTCACCCCGGTCTGCCTTCCCGGCGGGCTCGGTGCCCACAAGTGGGCCGACCGGCGGCTCGTCGTGGCCTGGGAGGAGCGAACGGCCCCAGCGGAGCCGCTCTTCTGCGACCTCGACGGCACGGTGCTCGAAGCCTCGCGCTGGTCGGTCGTCGCCGACCTCGACGGCGAGTTGGTCACGCCGGTCGCAGACGGACGGATCCTGCCGTCGATCGGGATCGCCACGATGCACCAGATGGTCCGCCCGCAGCCGCGGATGTTGACGCTCGCCGACCTCGAGCGAGCCCGCGAGCTGTATGTCGTGAACGCGGTGCGCGGGATGGTGCCTGCACGGCTCGCTTCGGGTTCCTGAGGCGGCTTCAGACCTCGGAGAGCTGCACGCCCAGGATGACCAGGACGAGCGAGATCACGAAGATCGTGAGCGAGATGGCGCGCGTGTAGGGCACCTTGGTGTGCAGGCCGGTCAGGAGCAGGACCAGCGCGAGCAGCCCCATCTTGGCGTGGAGGATCGGCTCGGAGAACAGGTTGTCGTCGGCCGCCATGATCGAGCCGGTGACGACGATCACGACGAGCGCGATCGCGCTGCCGATGCCGAACCGCTTGGCGATCTCACGGACGGCCTCGGTGTTCCCCTCACGCCCGCCGAGCGTCGGTGTCACGGCGCCGACCATCGCCATCTGGCCGCCGACGAAGAAGATGATGCCGAAGAGGTGGAGGGTGAGGAGCACGGAATCCATGGCCCGCATTCTGGCAGACCGGCCTGCAACCGGCGGTTGCGGGCGGCACGCTCAGCGGAGGCGGATCGTGACGACCGACCGCATGCCGGCATCTGTCCGGATCACGGCGCGGCGCTGCGACGAGCGCAGTAGCTGGCCCCGGATCGACCGCGGAATCGCAATCCGCAGTACCTGCGAGGAGCCGGTCGCATACCGCCGCGTGGCGACGCGGCGGCCTCGGATCGTGACCGTCACCCTGCCGCTGCAGGCTTCGTCGCACGAGGCGGTCAGGAGCAGCCGTCGCCGGTTCGGGCGCTGGAGGCGGGCCGTCCAGATCGTAACCGGGCCGCTCCACGCGGGCAGACTCGCGAGCCCGCGTCTCAGCGCGGCGTAGCTCGGCCGCTCGCTGCCGTCGGCACGGATCAGACCGGCATCGAAGCGCGAGCCGGAGGGAGCGGTCCATTGGTAGACCGACAGCCGCGTGACGCGCGGCCGGGCGAGCGCGCTGGTGAACGCGCGTTCGATCGCCGCGCCGGCGCGGGCTTCGTTGGTCGAGAGCGTGATCCGGCCGGCCTCGTTGCGCAGCGTCACGATGCCGCCGGTCTCCTCGATCCAGAGCGTTCCGGGAACGGCTGCGAGCACGGCGTCGACGCCGGCTGTCGTGCCGTAGGTGACGTCGCCGTAGTTGTGCAGCCCGTACAGCCGCGCCTCCGGTGCGGCGGCGCGGAAGCGCTCTAGCCAGCGCACGTAGCGACCGGAGTCGAGCACGTCGGCGCCGACGATCGTGCACTTCTGGCAGAGGCCGCGGAGCACCCCGTAGTAGGAGGCGACCGCTTCGGGGTCTGCCGAGACCGGTTGGCTCTGGTGGTTGGCCTCGTTCCAGGTCGTGAGCGTCGTGACCTCGGGGAAGAGCGCGCGAAAGCGTGCGGCGGCCGACCGGTATTCCGCGGTGCTCGGCGCCCTGCAGGGTGAGGCTGGGCAGCGCTCGTTCGGCAGGTGCTCGAAGGCGATCTGCGGCTCGAGGCCGGCGGCGCGAACCGCTCCGAGCCAGGTCCGGACCGCCTGCGGGTCCCGTGTCGCCACGTCCCAAGACACGGTCAGACGGGCGGTGCGCAGGCCGAGTCCGCGCAGCCGCTGGTCGGAGAACACGCCCGGCTTCTGGTCACCGAGCCCGACGACGAGGGCGGGCGCCGCCGCGGGCAGCACGGCCGCTGCGATGAGCACGATCGTGCCCGCCACGAGACCGCGTCTGGCGCGCCGGCGCCCGTTCCCCATCAGCCCCGCCTGGCGGCCTTGCGGGCCTTGCGGGTCTTGCGCGTGGCGCTCTTCGTCGACGCGGCGGACGCCGTGCTCGAGCTCGACGAGGTCGTGTCGCTCGGGTACGTGCCCGACGTGTCGGACGGGTAGTCGCCACTGGAACCGCCGCTGCCGTCACAGGCCGAGGCGACTCCCGCGGTTCCGGCCGTGGTCAGCGCCGCTGACGCCAGCACGGCCACGATCCGCCTTCGCTTGTCGTACATCTCTCTCCTTCGGTCGGGGACCTTGGAGAGACCATCGCCACCGGCCCTCAGCTCGCGCTGAGAATCGGCTGAGCGGGTGCTCGGGCTACGTCCGAGCATCGGACGAAGTAGTCGCCTTCGTTCGCCCGCCGGCAAGATCAGCCGCGTCGCTAGACTGGCCCGGCCTCTCGGGGCGTGGCGCAGCCTGGTAGCGCGCACCGTTCGGGTCGGTGAGGTCCCCGGTTCGAATCCGGGCGCCCCGATTGGCTGGTCGGCGGTAGCGTGCCCGTATGGCCGCCGCCACCGCCGAGATCATCGCGTTCCTCGACGAGCTGCTCGATGCTTCGGCGTTCTCGGACTACGGGCCGAACGGACTGCAGGTTCCCGGCAAGCGCGAGATCGAGGTCGTCGCGACCGGCGTCAGCGCCCACCGCGACCTGATCACCGAGGCGGTCGTCCAGGGAGCGGACCTGCTCGTCGTCCACCACGGGCTGTTCTGGCGTGGGCAGCCGCTCGAGATCACTCCGCTGATGGACTCCCGACTCCGGCCGCTGTATCGCAACGACCTCGCGCTCGCTGCCTACCACCTGCCGCTCGACGCGCATCCTCAGCACGGCAACAACGCGCTGCTCGCCCAGGCGATCGGCGCCGATCCGGAGCGGACGTTCGCCGAGCACGGGGGTCGCGAGATCGGCCTGATCGCCGGGTTCGGCGAGCACCCGATCACGCGGACCGAACTGACCGGGCGGGTCGCCGCAGCGACCGGCGGCAGGGAGCCGCTCGTGATCGCCGGCGGGTCCGACCTCGTCCGCCGCGTCGGCATCGTCACGGGCTCCGCCTGCGACGACGTGCTCGCCGCCGTAGAGGCGGGCTGCGACGCCTTCATCACCGGCGAGCCGGCCGAGCGCGCCTTCGGGATCGCTCGTGACGCCGGCATCACCTTCATCGCCGGCGGCCACCATGCGACGGAGACTTTCGGCGTCAAGCGACTCGGCGAGCTGCTCGCCGAGCGGTTCGGCGTGCGGCACGTCCCGATCGACGTGGCGAACCCGATCTAAGCGCCCTCTAAAACCTCGCGAGATGCGTCCAGTGGTGGTTGCGAGCGGTCCGCGCCCGGGGGTACGGTGAGCCGACAGTCGTATCCCTAGGAGGAAGCTGCATGGCAAACCACCTGACACCGACCGAACTCGCCCAAGAGGCCGGTGTGGAGCGAAGCGACGTGATCGCGACGTGCATGGAGCACGGAATCCCGATCTTCCAAGGGCGGATTGACAAGACGCTTTACATGGCGTCGGTCAAGGCGGCGCTGCCGCCGCATCGCCGCGAGGCCGTCTCGGCTGCCTAGCCGTCAGGCTCCGGCGCGACCGGTTCCCTGCCCGCGCCCGACCTGGCGCAGCAGGGTTCCGGTCGTCTGCTCGAGGATGCGCTCCCAGGCGCGCTGCTTGGTCTCCTGAGCGGCGACCGTCCGAACGACGTCGCGGACACGGTCGGCGGAGATCTTGACGCCGTGGCGCTCGAAGATCTCCTTGTAGTGCTCGTAGTCCTCGGCGAGCTTGTACGTGACCGAGCCGAAGCCGTGGCGCGCGATGTCGAGCCGCTTCGTGTAGTTCATGATCGACGTCTGGAACATCAGCTCGTCGTCGACGTCGGGCTCGATCAGAACGATGTCGACGCCCGGGTACTTCTCCTGCCAGTAGCGGGCCTGCATGTGCAGCCGCTGGTGGGCCATCATCTTGAACGACTGGTACCCGATCTGGGGCAGGCCCATGTCGCTGACGCGACGGGCGCGCGATCCGAGCAGCGTCGAGATCTGGCCAACGAAGTCGTTGTGGTACGGAACCAGCGGGTTGACGACGACGATCAGCTTCGCGCCCGCATTGACCGCGACATCGAGGTTGGTGGTCGAGACGAGGCCGCCGTCGACGAGCTCGCGGTCACCGACCCGCGTCGGCTTGTAGACCATCGGCAGGCCCGTGGACGCGCGCACGGCCCGCGATATCGGGACGTCCTGCCAGTCGGGCTCACCGAAGACCACCCGCTCACAGGTGTCGAGATCTGTCGCGACGATGTAGAGCTCGTTCTCGAGCGAGCGGAAGTCGTCGGTGCGGTCGGGGTCGGAGAGAACGAGGCGGATGTACTCCTCGATGCCGGACCCGGAGTAGAGGCCGGACGGCAGCGCCTCGGCCATGCCGACGGCGATGTCCATCAGCGACACCTGCCCGATCCGGGGGGCCAGCTCGCGCGCAACCTGGACGGCGCGCCACGGCAGCGCGACGCTCTTGCGTACGAACTCGATCAGGTTCGGCCGCAGCATCAGGTCGAGGTCCATGTCCGGGAACGGCGAGGGGCCGACCCCGTGGACGACCCGCATCATCTCCTCGGGCGTGACCCCGTTCGACGCCATCGCGGCGACCGCGGAGCCTGCCGAGGTCCCGACGTAGACGTCGAACTGGTTGATCGTGTGGTTGACCGAGAGCAGATCGAGCGCGCGCAGTGCCCCGATCTCGTAGACGCCGCCGGTGATCCCGCCGCCGCCGAGCACGAGCGCAGTCTTGGAGCGACCGCGCGGCTTGCGGCGGCGCCGCTGCGGAGTGGCCGCCGCGCGCTGCGGCTCCTTGCCACGACCCTTGATGTCGACGACATCGCCCACCTCTCAATGGTATCCCCCGCCACGGCTCGAGCGGATCGCGCCCGGCGCCCTCGGCAGCAGCGTTCGCTAGCTTCGACGGCGTGCGGCGGCCTCTGACGACGCTCGCGGCGGTCGCCGCCCTGCTCGGCGCAGCCGAAGCGCCCGCGCTCGCGATCGGCGAACCGGAGCTGAACCGGCTGATCACGCGCGAGCAGCGCAAGCTCGGCCCGCGTTCCGGCGTGATCGTCGTCGATCTCAGCTCGGCGAGCACCCTCTTCGCGAGCGGCGCCGAGCGGGCACTGGTTCCGGCCTCGAACGAGAAGCTCTACGTGACGGCCGCGGCACTGCTGAAGCTCGGCCCGGCCGCGACGCTCGACACCACGGCCGCGGTCGCCGGATCGGCGACGCTCGACGAGGACGGCCGGCTCGACGGCAACCTGTACCTGATCGGCGCCGGCGACCCGACGCTCGGCGAGGCGGCGCTGACCGACCTGGCCCGGCGGGTGCGCAAGGCCGGAGTGCGGCGGCTCGCCGGCGGCGTCCGTGGCGACGAATCGGCGTTCGACGCGCTCCGTGGTGGCCCCGATTCGGGCTATGGCTACGACTATGACCTCGGTGGCGCGCTCGGTGCGCTCGTCTGGGCACACGGGTCGGCGCGGAACGGCAGCCCTGCCCTCGCCGCCGCGACGCGGTTCGGGCGGGCGCTGAAGGCCGCGGGCGTCCGCTACTCCCGCGCACCCGCCGTCGGCACGATGCCGGCCGCGTCCGGCGGCGGTGCTGCCGCTGCTAAGGCGAACGTGGTCGCGACCTGGCGCTCGCCGACCGTCGCCGAGCTGGCGCAACGGATCAACGTCCCGTCCGAGAACTTCTATGCCGAGATGCTGACGAAGGCGCTCGGTGCGAAGGCCGGCGCCGCCGGCAGCACAACCGCCGGGCTGCGCGTTGTCTCATCGGCAATCCGGCCGTTTTCGATCGAGCCGCGGTTGGTAGACGGCTCCGGGCTCTCGCGCGGCAACCGCACGACACCGCTCCAGCTCGTGACGCTGCTGGCCGGGATGCGGAAGTCGGGCGCGGCGACGGAGTTCCGCGCGTCGTTGCCGATCGCCGGGCTGTCGGGCACGATCGCCAAGCGGATGCGCGGCACCGCGGCCGCCGGGCGCTGCCGCGCGAAGACCGGCACGCTGATCGGCGTCTCGTCGCTGTCGGGCTATTGCACGTCGCGCGGAGGCCGCCAGGTCGCCTTCTCGATCGTCTCGAACGGCGTCTCGACCTATTCGGCGAAGAAGACCGAGGACCGGATCACCGCCGCGATCGCGCGCCTGGACTGAGCCAGCCGCTCGCGTCTCGATTAGCCGTCCAGCAGGCTCACGAGCCCGTCCTCGTCGATCACCGCGACCTCGAGCCGCTCGGCCTTGGCGAGCTTCGAGCCGGCCGCGTCACCGGCGACGACGTAGTCGGTCTTCTTCGAGACCGAGCCGGTCACCCGGCCTCCGGCCGCGACGATGCGCTCGGTCGCCTGCTCGCGCGTCAACGTGGGCAATGTCCCGGTCAGGACGAACGTCTTGCCCGACAGCACGCCCTCGCCGGGCGACGGCCCCTCTTCCTCGAAGCGGAGGCCGAGCGAACGAAGGTCGTCGATCAGCGAGCGCATCTGCGGATCGGCGAGCTGAGCGGCGATCCGCTCGGCCATGATCGGGCCGACGCCCGGCGCCTCGCGGATCTCGTCGGGCGACGCCGCGAGCAGCGCGTCGATCGTCCGGAACTGCTGGGCGAGGCTGCGGCCGGTGACGGCGCCGACCTCCTCGAGGCCGATCGCGAACAGCACCCGGCCGAACGGCTGCTCCTTCGAGCGCTCGATCGCGGCACGCTGCTTCTCCGCGGCGGCGAGCTTGCCGTCGGTGATCTTGTCCTTCTCACCGCGCCGCGATGCGAGCTGCTCGGCGGTCAGCCGGTAGATGTCGGCGGCGGTCGAGATCAAGCGCGCGTCGATCAGGTCGGTGATCTGCTCCTCGCCGAGCCCGTCGATGTCCATCGCACCGCGGCTGACGAAGTGCTTGAGCAGCTGCCACTGCCTGCCGGGACAGGCGTTGTTGGGGCACATCGTGAAGACCGAGCCCTCCGGCTTCAGCGTCGGTGTGCCGCATGCCGGGCATGCAGCGGGGGGCTCCACCGGAGCCGCGCGCCCCTTCTTCTCAACCGCGTGTGGAGCCGGCGAGACGACCTGCGGGATCACGTCACCCGCTCTCAACACGATCACCTCGTCGCCGGGGCGGAGGTCCTTGCGGACGATGTCCTCCTCGTTGTGAAGCGTCGCGAGCTTGACCGTCACGCCACCCACGTGCACCGGCTCGAGCGAGGCGAACGGCCGCAGGTCCCCGAACTTGCCGACGTTCCACATCACGGCGTGGAGCGTGGTGATCGCAGTCGTCGGCGGGAACTTCCAGGCGATCGCCCAGCGCGGGTCGCGTCCGGAGACACCGAGGCGTCGTTGCAGCTCGAGATCGTCGACCTTGACGACGACGCCGTCGATCTCGAAGTCGAGGCTGCCGCGACGTTCCTGCCAGTCCTCGCAACGTGCGATCACCGCGTCGGCGCCGTCCTCTACGACGATATCGGGATTGACCGGGAAGCCGTGCTCGGCCAGCCACGCCAGTCCCTCGCGGTGGCTCGTGAACGAAAGGCCTTCGCTGACGCCGACGGTGTAGGCCCAGAACGAGAGCGGGCGCTCAGCCGCCTGGCGCGGGTCGAGCTGACGGATCGCACCGGCGGCCGCGTTGCGCGGGTTCATGAACGTCGGCTCGCCGGCCTCGGCGCGCCGCTCGTTGACCTGTTGGAAGTCGGGCAGCGACAGGTAGACCTCGCCGCGGACCTCGAGCAGCGGCGGGACGCTCGCGGCGTCGAGTCGCTGCGGGATCGTCGCGATCGTGCGCAGGTTGTGGGTGACGTCCTCTCCGACCTCACCGTTGCCGCGCGTCGCTCCCCGCTCGAGGACGCCGTCGCGATACAGCAGGCTGATCGCGAGGCCGTCGATCTTCGGCTCGCAGACGAACGTGAACGCCGGGCTGTCGATGCCTTCCCGCGCGAGGTGGTTGCGCATCCGCTGCACCCATGCGGTCAGCTCCTCCTCGCTTCGCGCGTTGGCGAGCGACAGCATCGGCTGCAGATGCGTGATCTTCGCGAGGCTTTCGACGGCGCGGCCACCGACCCGCTGGGTCGGCGAGTCGCGTGTGACGAGCTCGGGATGACCGGCCTCGATCGCGCGCAGCTCGTCGAGCAGCGCGTCGTAGACGTCGTCTGTGACGAGCGGATCGTCAGCGACGTAATAGGCCTCGTTGTGGCGCTCGATCTCGTCGCGGAGCTCCGCGACACGGGCCCGAGGATCGGCGCTCATCGGTCGTCGAGCAGCCGCCCGAGCGCTGCCTCGGTCAACGGGCCGACGGCGTCGTGGTGGGTGAGGTCGAGGTGCAGCGGCGTGATCGCGACCTTGCCTGCGGCGACCGCGGAGACGTCGGTTCCCTCGGCCTCGTGGAACCCGGGCTCGGCGTTGTAGAGGACGTAACGCCCGGCTCCGTCGGCGCCGATCTCGCCCTCGGCCTGGAGCGTGTCGTAGTAGACGCGTCGCCCGATCGAGCAGACGTCGACGCCGGTCGCCGGGACGGTCGGCACGTTGACATTGAGCATCGTCCCGGGATCGAGCGGCACCGATTCGAGCTGCCCTACGAGCCGGGCGACGAAACGCGCCGCCTGTCCGAAGGGGTCGGATTCGTCCTGCGGCGGCCGCGCGCGCGTCCAGTCCTGGGAGACGGCGATCGCCGGTATTCCGAGGACGACGCCCTCGAGCGCGGCTGCGACCGTGCCGGAGTAGGCAATGTCGTCGCCGAGGTTCGCCCCGTGGTTGATTCCGGAGACGACGAGATCCGGCTTGGCGCCGCCGGCCAGCCCGAGGTCGGCCAACCTGACACAGTCGACCGGCGTGCCGTCCGCCGACCACCCTGCAGGTCCGGAGTCGAAGGCAAACGATGCCACGTGGACCGGCCTGCGGAAGCTGATTCCGCGGCCGACCGCAGAGCGGTTGCCGTCCGGCGCGATCACGACGAGGTCGACACCGCCGGCTGCCAGGAGCTCCTGGCGCATCCGTCGGAGGCCGGCCGCTTCGATGCCGTCGTCGTTTGTGAGCAGGACCCGCATCGGGCGCCGAAGGCTAGGTGGTCACCCGGCGGGCCGGCCGTAGTGCGCGGCGATGAAGTACAGCCCGTGCGGCGGCGCCGTCGGTCCGGCCTCCGGACGCGGGCGTCCGGTCAAGAGCCGTTCTAGGTCGCCGAAGTCACGCCGGCCACCGGCGACTTCGAGCATCGTCCCGACGAGGATCCGGATCATGTTCCGCATGAACGCGTCGGCGGTGATCGTGAACGCGAGGACGTGCTCGGACTCGCGCGCCCAGCCGGCGGCATGGATGTCGCGCTCGAAGCGCACGTGATCGGTCTCGGTCGGCGTGAAGGCGGTGAAGTCGTGGACGCCGACGAGCAGCGACGCGGCTTCGGTGAGCGCATCGTCGTCGAGCGTGTGCGGATGGTGGAGCGCTCGCAAGTGCTCGAACGGATCGTGCTCGGGTCGGGTGTGGACGCGATACCGGTAGCTGCGCGAGGTCGCGTCGCGGCGCGCGTCGAACCCCTCGGCGGCAGGCTTGGACGCAAGCACGCTGAGGTCTTCGGGCAGAATCGCGTTGAGCGCCCGCGCGGAGAGCGCGGCGCCGGCGTGGCTCGCGACCTGCGCGGTCGCGTGGACGCCGCGATCGGTGCGGCCGGCGACGGTCAGCGGATAACGCTCGCGCTCGCCGCCGATCCGGAACAGCGCGTCCTCCAGCACCCCTTGGACGGTGCGCTGCCCCGGCTGCGCGGCCCAGCCGGCGAAGGCGGAGCCGTCGTAGGCGATCGTCAGCCGGGCGCTCAGCGAACTACCGGCTGGAGAAGAGGTTCAACAGCGACAGGAAGATGTTGACGATCGAGACGAAGATGCCGGTCGCGATCCAGACGACGTCGTCCTCGTCCGCGTGCTTGCGCACGTAGTTGAAGTCGACGACGAGCAGTCCGGCCGAGATGCCGATGACCGCGAGGCTGAAGATCGGACTCGCGTTGATGCCCGGCGCGAAGAAGAGGCCGATCAGGCTGAGCGCGAAGAGGCCGAACATCGCGAACGCGAGCGGGCGCATCCAGCGGACGAGATCCTTCGAGGTGCCGAGCCCCCAGGCGCCCATCATCAGCACGATCAGCGCGGTGCCGCCGGCGGCCTGGATGAAGGCGTCCGGCTCGGCTTCGAGCACGCTCGTCAGGTACGGCCCGAGCCCGAGGCCCATGACGAGGCCGATCGCGAGCAGCCATGTGATCCCGATCGCGCCTTGACGGAGCGCCGGCACCATCTGGGCGAACAGCATCCCGAGCGCGGTGAAGCTGAGGATCCGCGCCGTCCCGAACGCGATGTCCTGGCCGATGAAGGCGCCGACAGCCAGGAAACCGAGCGTCAGCCCGACGAGGCTCATCACCTGGCCGAAGATCGTCGCCGTGCTGACGCGCTCGCCGCCGAACGCGCTCCCCGCCGCTCCATACTCGCTCATGGCGGCCAGTGTAGGGCGCGCACCGCCCCGTCGAGTGTGCTTTCGATTGCGAATGAACGCACTCTCGGCACACTCGACGACAGACAGGTCGCAGTTTGTCTGGGAGAACCGAGGGATGCAGAGCATCGCGCGGATCGCAAACCGGCAACACGGCGTGGTGAGCGGGGTTCAGCTGCGTGATCTCGGCTACGACCCCCCAGCAGTTGGTCGTGCCGTAACCGGCGGTCGGCTGCACAGGCTGCATCAGGACGTCTTCGCGGTCGGACACACGGCGCTGACGGAGAAGAGCCGCTGGTTGGCGGCGGTGATGGCGGCAGGGCCGGAGGCGCTGCTGGCGCGATGGTCGGCCGGACGGCTGCTCGGCTATGTCGCCAAGGCCGAGCCGGACGGGACGATCGAGGTCGCTGTGCCTGCCGGACACCCACGACGGCCCGACCTCAGATCGATGCGGCTGGCCTCGCTCGAACCCGAGCACCGGATTGTTCGCGATGGAATCGCCTGCACCTCACCGTCTCGGACGATCTGCGACCTGGCGTCGGCGCTCGAGTTCTATGCGCTGGAGCGAGCGATCGAGCGGGCGGAGTTCCGCAAGGAACTCGACATCCCGCAGGTTGTCGCTGTCGCCGAGTCGATCGATCGGATGCGCGGAGTGCGCAACCTCAGGCGCGCGCTGGGTGTCGACCGTCTCGGCGCAGCGGAGGCAGGCAGCGAACTCGAGCGACTCGCCCTGCGGCTGTTTCTCGCGGCGGCGATCGACAGGCCGGAACTTCAGCGGCGGTTCGTGATCGGCTCGCCACCTCGACAGATCCGTGTCGACTTCTATTGGCCCGAGGCCGGCCTGGTCGTCGAGATCGACGGCCCGCACCACCGCGGTCGGGCGGCACGAAGACGCGACGCAGAGCGGGACGCGGGACTCAGGGCGCTCGGCCTGCGGGTACTCCGGCTTGACTACGAGCTGATCGAGCGGCACCCCGACGAGGCGATCGCGCTCGTCCACGCCGCGCTGGCTTCGTCGAGTGTGCGCTGAGTGCCGCTATACGGCACTCAGCGCACACTCGACGTTGGGTGGGTCTACACCAGCTCGATGTAAACCATCTCGGTCGCGTCGCTCTTGCGCGGACCGAGCTTGAGGATGCGCGTGTACCCGCCGGGGCGCTCGGCGTAGCGGGGAGCGACGTCCTCGAACAGCTTGTGGACGATGAACTTGTCCTGGCCGAGCGCGGACAGCGCCTGGCGACGGGCGTGAAGGTCGCCGCGCTTGGCGAGCGTGATCAGCTGCTCAACCTCCGGCTTGACGGCCTTCGCCTTCGCCTCGGTCGTCTTGATCCGCTCGTGCTCGATGACCTCCTTGCAGAGGTTGGCGAGCAGCGCCTTGCGGTGCGCCTTGTCGCGGGAGAGCTTGTGACGGGTCTTCTGATGGCGCATGGCCGGGCCTCTTCTTAGCCTTCGCGCAGCCCGAGGCCGCGTGCGTTCAGGGTCTCGATGACCTCGTCGATCGACTTCTTACCGAAGTTCGGGATCGCGGCGAGCTCGCCCTCGGACTTGGTCATCAGGTCGCCGACGGTCTGGATGCCGGCGCGCTTCAGGCAGTTGTACGAGCGGACGCCGAGCTCGAGCTCCTCGATCAGGATGTCGTGCATCGGGCCCTGGGCAGCCGCGGCGCCTGGCGCAGCGGCGCCCGGCTGACCACCGGCGAGCGCGTCGATGTCGAGCCCGCCTGGGATCGCTCCGGCGGCCGGGCCACCGGGGATCGCGCGCAGTTCCTCGACCCGCTCGGGGTCGGTGAAGATCGCGAGCTGGCTGATCAGCAGCTCGGCGGCCTCGCGCATCGCGGCCTGCGGGTCGATCGACCCGTCGGTCTCGATGTCGAGCGTGAGCTTGTCGTAGTCGGTGCGCTGACCGACGCGGGCCTGCTCGACGGAGTAGGCGACGCGACGGACCGGCGAGAAGATCGAGTCGATCGGGATCACGCCGATCGGCTGGTCGGGCGACTTGTTGTCCTCCGACGGGCTGTAGCCACGGCCGCGGCCGATCGTCATGTACATCTCGAGCTTGGTCTTCTTCTCGAGCGTCGCGACGTGGACCTCGGGGTTCAGCACCTCGACGCCGGCCGGCAGGTCGATGTCCTTGGCGGTGATCTCACCGGGGCCGGTGACGACGAGCGGAGCCTCGACCTCGGTCGCGTCGGAGTGCATCCGGCAGACGATGCCCTTGAGGTTGAGGATCACGTCGGTCACGTCCTCGGTGACGCCCTTGATCGTCGAGAACTCGTGGGCGACCCCCTCGATGCGGACGCTGGTGACCGCCGAGCCGGACAGCGAGCTGAGGAGGACACGGCGCAGCGAGTTGCCGAACGTGTAGCCGAAGCCGCGATCGAGCGGCTCGATCACGAAGGTGCCGCGGTTCTCCTCGACGGATTCGCTGGTGATGCGGGGAATCTGGAAGTCGAGCACTGGGGTCCTGTCTGTGGTGGGTCTGCTCCGGCGCGGCGGCGCCGGTCTTCGCCGCTGCGCGCACCGTGGCGCGCGGCAGCAGGCGTACTACTTGGAGTACAGCTCGACGATGAGCTGCTCCTGCACCGGCGTCGTGATCTCACGACGGTCGGGCAGGCGGAGCACCTTGGCGGTGAGGCCGTCGTGGTCGGCCTCGAGCCAGGCGGGAACCTGAGCGGTGAGCTCGGTCGCGTCGCGGATCAGCGCCTCGGCGCCGGTCCCGGCCTTGACGGCGAGCACGTCGCCCTCGCGGACCTGGTAGCTCGGGATGTCGACGCGGCGGCCGTTGACCGTCCAGTGACCGTGCCGCACGAGCTGGCGTGCCTGGCGGCGCGAAGCGGCGAAGCCGAGCCGCACGATCACGTTGTCGAGACGCGACTCGAGCAGGCGCAGCAGGTTCTCGCCGGTGATGCCCTCCTGACGGGAGGCCTTCACGTAGTAGCGGTGGAACTGCGTCTCGAGCACGCCGTAGTAGCGGCGCGCCTTCTGCTTCTCACGAAGCTGGACGCGGTACTCGGACTGCTTCTGGCGGCCACGGCCGTGGTCGCCAGGCGGGTACGCACGGCGCTCGATGCCGCACTTGTCGGTGAGGCAACGCTCACCCTTGAGGAAGAGCTTCTGCCCTTCGCGGCGGCACTGCTTGCACTGGGGACTTGTATCGCGAGCCATCTGCTTCTACCTCAGACGCGGCGCCGCTTGCGGGGGCGGCAACCGTTGTGGGCTTGCGGGGTGACGTCACGGACGACCGTGACCTCAAGGCCGGCGGCCTGCAGCGAGCGGATCGCCGTCTCGCGACCGGAACCCGGCCCCTTGACGAAGACCTCGACCTTCTGGAGGCCCTGCTCGATGCCCTTGCGCGCGGCGGCGTCGGCGGTGACCTGCGCGGCGAACGGCGTCGACTTGCGCGAGCCCTTGAAGCCGGCGCCGCCGGCGGACTCCCACGCGATCACGTTGCCGTTCGTGTCGGTCAGCGACACGATCGTGTTGTTGAACGCTGGTCTTGATGTGCGCCTGGCCGACGGGAATGTTCTTCTTCGGCTTGCGGCGGCCGCGCTGCGGGCGCTTCGGTGCTGGCATCTACTTCTTGCCTGCCTTCTTCTTACCGGCGATCGACATGCGCTTGGGACCCTTGCGCGTACGGGCGTTGGTCTTGGTCTTCTGACCACGGACCGGGAGACCACGGCGGTGACGCAGGCCGCGGTAGCAGCCGATCTCCATCAGCCGCTTGACGTTCTGCGAGCGCTCGCGACGGAGGTCGCCCTCGACGGTGCGCTCCTCTACGGCGTCACGGAGCCGGCCGACCTCGTCCTCAGTGAGATCGCGGACGTACGTGTCGCGATCGATCTTGAGGTCCGAGAGGATCTCGTTGGCCGTCGACCGGCCAATGCCGTAGATGTAGGTGAGTCCTACCTCGACGCGCTTGTTGAGGGGCACGTTGACCCCGGCGATTCGTGCCATGCCGCGCTACCCCTGCCGCTGCTTGTGACGGGGGTTCTGGCAGATGACGAGCACCCGGCCGTGACGGCGGATGATCTTGCACTTCTCGCACATCGGTTTCACCGACGGTCGTACCTTCATGGTCCCTTTCGAAAGCGGTCTGTTCCGGTGACCGGCTGTGGCGCCCGCTGGGGCCGCCGAAACCGCAGTCACGGGTGCGCGCAGGGGTGTGCGCGCGAACGCATCACGATAGCAAGCCCAATTCGGCAGCGAAGTGTGTGCCGAATCACAGAGCCGACAACCGTGCCACCTCGCGCGAGACTCGGTCTACAGCCTGACGCCGAACTTGATGCAGCTCGAGCCCGTAAAGTTGTGCATCGCTGGGACTACCAGCTGGAAGCACCAGTTCGGCCAGTCGTAGCCGAAGTAGCCGACCTTGAACTTGGTCGTCAAGCCCGAGTTGGGGTAGCCGTACTCGCTGGATTCCCACAACGGGCTCGGCACCTGCTGAGGCGGCCAGTACCCGATGTTCACGAGACCTTTGCAGGCCGGATTTCCGACGGTGATGATGCCCCACGCCTTGCCGTTCTGGATGCCGTGCGCCTCGCTCGCCTTGCAGGCCGGGCCGAGCCCAGTGGTAATCGGGGCGGCGGCGGACGACGCCACGCCGGCCCCCGCGAACGCAACGGTGATCATGGGCAGGAGGAGCATCAGACGGCTCAAAGACATTTTTTCAGTGTAACTGGCGGCAGGGACGCCCACAAGGCATCCGTTCGTCATGGATGCAAGCTCGGGTCCCGGGGCGCCGGATCAGGCTCGCCTGCCCGGACGGCGGCGATCCCCGCGATCACGAGCAGGCCGCCGAGGCATTGCGAGACGCTCAGCCTCTGAGCGAGCAGGAGCCAGGAGAAGATCGCCGCGAACAGCACCTCGGTCAGCGCGACGAACGACATCACGCGAGCGCCCAGGATGCGGGCGGCCGTCACGCCGGTCGCGTACGCGAAGGCGCTGGTGACGACGATCAGGATCGCGACCGGGCCCCACCACGGCACGACCCGGCCGGCGATCTCGGCGTCGGCGAACTCGGCGCCGACCGGCTGGAACCCGAGCACGCCGGCGCTCGTCAGCACGAACGCGCCGAGCCCCAGACCGGTCGTCGCGAGGACCAGCGGCGGCAGACCGGACGAGTCGTGGGCGGCGATCAGGAAGTACCCGGCGGCGCCGACCATCGCCGCGGACGCCCAGAGCACGCCGGCGGAGGAGACCGTGACGCCGCCGAGCACACCCAGCACCGCCGTGAGTCCGGCGATCGAGAGTGCCGCGCCGGCCGCGGTCAGCCGCGTCGGTCGCTGGCCCTGTACGGCCCAGAGCCAGGCGAGGATCGCGAGCGGCGCCATGTACTCGATCAGCAGCGCCACGGCGACCGGCATCCGCGCCACCGCGTTGAAATACGCGAGCTGGGCGCCGGCGACCCCGAGGACCGCGAAGCCGGCGATCATCGGCGCGTGCTCCCTGAGCAGCCGCCAGCGGCCGCGCAGCACGATCAGCGCTGGGACGAGCAGCACGACGAAGGCTCCCCACGTACGCACGGTCACGGCCGACAGCGGCGTCCAGCCGGTGTCGATGAGTGCCCGCGCGAACGGACCTGACAGAGCGAACGCGGCCGAGGAGCTGACGGCCAAAGCGAGGCCGCGATACTCCTCAGAGCGCGTTGTCGCCCTCATGCCAGGGCGTAAGGATGCGCGGGCCGTCGTCGGTGACGGCGATCGTGAACTCGAAGTGCGCGGCGAGCGAACCGTCCTTGCTGTAGATCGCCCAGTGGTCGTCGCCCTCGTAGACGTCGGGGTGGCCGACTGTCGTCATCGGCTCGACCGCGAAGACCATCCCCGGTTCGAGCCGCGGCCCCTTCCCCGCCGCCCCGAAGTTCGGGATCTGCGGGTCCTCGTGCATGTCGCGGCCGACGCCGTGGCCGACGAGCGAGCGCACGACCGAGAACCCGGCCGCCTCGACGACGGTCTGCACCGCGCTCGACACGTCGCCGAGCCGGCCGCCGGCGGCGCATGCGGGGACCGCGGCCATGAGCGATGCTCGCGTGGCCTCGAGCAGCTTGCCGGCGACCGGCGTTACGGTGCCGATCGGGAATGTCACCGCGGCGTCGGCGACCCAGCCGTCGAGCGTCACACCGAGGTCGACCGAGAGGATCTGCCCATCGGCCAGCGGCGCGTCGTCCGGGATCCCGTGGACGACCATGCTGTCCGGCGACGCGCAGATCGAGCCTGGGAACGGCCGTGGGTGACTCGGGCCGGGATAGCCCTTGAAGGTCGGGATGCCGCCGCGCTCGCGGACCATGCGCTCGGCCGCGGCGTCGATCTCGCGGGTCGTGATACCGGGCGCGATCATCGCTCCGAGTGCCTGCATCACCTCGGTGTGGACGGCGCCTGCGGCCGCCATCTTCTCGAGTTCGCGCGGGGACTTCTTGACGATCACGCCTCGTCCTCGCGCCGGAGCGTCGAGACGGTGGCACGCAGGTG
The DNA here is from genome assembly GCA_037045385.1 of Baekduia sp. GTDB lineage: Bacteria > Actinomycetota > Thermoleophilia > Solirubrobacterales > Solirubrobacteraceae > Baekduia. Next base: position 171,348 of record JBAOHN010000004.1, read on the forward strand.
CTCGTAGACCTGGGCGGGCGGCGGCGACCCGTCGAAGGAATGGAGCAGGCCGAGGTCTTCGTAGTAGGCGATCAGCGGAGTCGTCTGCTCGTGGTAGACGGCGAGCCGCTTGCGGACGGTCTCGGGCTTGTCGTCGTCGCGCTGGATCAGCGCTGATCCATCGACGTCACAGACGCCCTCGGTCTTCGGCGGGTCGAACTCGACGTGGTAGACGCGCCCGTTCTCCGACACCCGACGGCCGGAGATCCGGCGCTCGATCTCCTCGTCGGGCGCCTCGATCAGGAGCACGCCGTTGAGCCTGCGCCCGAGCTGCTCGAGTGCCCTGCCGAGGGCGTCGGCCTGCGGAACGGTCCGAGGGAATCCGTCGAGCAGGAAGCCGTCCTCGGCCTCGTCGGTCCCGAGCGCCTCGACGATCATCCCGATCACGACCTCGTCGGGAACGAGGTCACCCGCATCCATGTACTTCTTCGCCTCGCGCCCCAGCTCCGTCCCCTCACGAACCGCAGCCCGGAGCAGATCACCGGTCGCGTAGTACGGCAGCCCGAAGTCCTCGGTCAGGCGCTCGGCCTGCGTCCCCTTCCCCGCTCCGGGCGGTCCCATCAAGATGAGATTGAGCTGCGACACGAACGGGGGATCCTACCCGTTCACCGAGGTCCGCTTGCGAGCAAAGCAGCGTATGCGGCCCGAGGGGTTGCACTGGCGTTGGGGGAGGCGTGGGGCCGGAGGTCCCCGGAGAACACTCTGGCGTGGAGCCGGAGGCGGAACGCCGTTCGACGGGGACCTACCGGCCCCACGCCGCAACCACCGACGCTCAGCGCAGAAAACCCTCGTAGTTCCGCATCATGAGCTGCGACTCGAGCTGTTTCATGGTGTCGAGCGCCACGCCGATCACGATCAGCAGCGACGTGCCTCCGAACGAGAACGACTGGGCGGCGCCGGTCGCCGCGATCAGGATCGTCGGAAGAGCGGCGACCGCCGCGAGGTAGATCGCGCCCGGGAACGTGAGCCGCGCGAGGATGCGGTCGAGGAACTCGGCGGTCGGCCGGCCGGGGCGAACGCCCGGGATGAACCCGCCGTGCTTCTTGAGGTTCTCGGCCTGGTCGACGGGGTTGAACTGGATCGCCGTGTAGAAGTACGTGAAGAGGACGATGAAGATCGACTCGCCGAGGACGTAGGGCCATTTGCCAGGCGAGAGGAAGTTGGCCATGTCCTTGAAGATGCCGGTGTTGATCAGCTGGCCGACGGTTGCCGGGAAGGCCATGATCGAGGCGGCGAAGATGACCGGGATGACGCCGGCCATGTTGACCCGCAGCGGCAGGTAGGTCTGACCACCGCCGCTCATCCGGCGGCCGATGACGCGCTTGGCGTACTGGACCGGGATCCGGCGCTGGCCTTCCTGGATGAAGACGATCGCGGCGATGATCGCGAGCGCGAGGAACGGCATCATCACGACGAAGACCTGGTTCGGGCTGTTCCACCAGTAGGTGATGCCGTTCAGCAGGCCGGAGACGATCGACGCGAAGATCATCAGCGAGATGCCGTTGCCGATGCCGCGCTGAGTGATCAGCTCGCCGAGCCACATCAGGAAGACGGTGCCGGTAGTCAGCGAGAGGACGATCAGGAACACGGTCCCGACGTCGAAGTCCGGGATGATCGGGTCGTTCGTGTTGCCCGCGAGCGACCGGAAGAGGAAGACGTAGCCGACGGCCTGGGCGAACGAGAGGCCGACGGTGAGGTAGCGCGTGTACTGCGTGATCCGTGCCTGGCCGACCTCGCCCTCCTTCTGGATCTTCTCCAGCGAAGGCACGACGACGGTCAGCAGCTGCAGGATGATGCTCGCCGTGATGTACGGCATGATCCCGAGCGCGAACAGCGACAGTCGGCTGAGGCTGCCGCCGGAGAACGTGTTCAGGAGGCTCAGGATGCCGCTGCCGCCGAACGACTCCTGCGTCGCCTTGACGGCGTCGACGTTGACGCCGGGGACCGGCACGTAGGACCCAACCCGGTACAGCGCCAGCATCGCTGCCGTGAACAGCAGCTTCTTGCGGATGTCCTTGACCGTAAAGGCGCCGAGGATGGTTTGGATCATCGTGCTGTGACTATTCGATGATGGTGAGCGTTCCGCCTGCCGCCTCGATGGCAGCTTTCGCTGCACCCGACGCCTTGTGAGCGTGAACGTTGAGCGGCTTGGTCAGCTCGCCCTTGGCGAGGATCTTGACCGGGTGGGTGCGGTGCTTGGCCAGGCCGCTCTCGCGCAGCGCGTCGAGCGTCACGTCGGCTCCCTTGTCGAAGACGCGCTCCAGCTCGCCGATGTTGACGCCCTGCGTGTGCGTCCGGAACGGCTCGAACGGCATCGACTGCTTCTTGTGCGGGCCGCGCAGCTTGCGCAGCCGCATGTGGATCGGCATCTGGCCGCCCTCGAAGCGCGCGCGGCTCTTGCTGCCCGAGCGCGAGCCCGCGCCCTTCTGGCCACGACCGGAGGTCTTGCCGAGGCCGGAACCTTCGCCGCGGCCGACGCGCTTGCGCGGCCTACGGGAGCCCGGGTTCGGAGCGAGCGTGTTCAGCCCAATCGGCTGCTCGGTCTTCTCTTCGGTCTTCTTCTCGGCCATCAGTCTTCCTCGACCTTGATCAGGTGGCGCACGCGATGAAGCATGCCCTGCGTCTGCGGGGAGTCGTCGACGGTCACCGTGTGGTTGATCTTGCGCAGCCCGAGCGAGCGGAGCGTGTCGAGCTGACGCTGCGTGGAGCCGTTCTTCGACTTGATCTGGGTGACCTTAGGCATCGCGGTCGCCTCCTTCGGAGGCGACCGTCGACGAAACGGCTTCCGCCGTTTCGTCAGCGTCGACGATCTCCTCGACCGTTTCGGTCTCTTCCTCGGGCACCGCGTCGAGCGTCTCGACGGCGCCCTTGGCGTTCTCGTCCAAGCCGAGCACCTCCGCGATCGAGAGACCACGGACCTCGGCGACCTCTTCCGGCATCCGCAGGTCCTTGAGACCGGCGACCGTTGCCTTGACGAGGTTAATCGGGTTCTGGGTGCCGAGCGACTTGCTGAGGATGTCGTGGATCCCGGCCAGCTCGAGCACGGCGCGGACGCCGCCGCCGGCGATGACGCCGGTACCGGGCGAGGCCGGCTTCAGCAGCACGCGGCCGGAGCCGAAGACACCCTCGATCTGGTGGGTGATCGTCGAGCCGTGCTTGGGCACGCGGAACAGGTTCTTCTTGGCCTGGTCGACGCCCTTCTGGATCGCGATCGGGACCTCGTTGGCCTTGCCGTAACCGATGCCGACGACCGAGTCCTCATCACCGACGACGACGAGCGCCGTGAACGAGAACCGGCGGCCGCCCTTGACGACCTTCGCGACGCGGTTGATCTCGACGACCCGCTCCTGTAGGTCGAGTCCGGCCGGGCTGACGACGCGGTCAGCGAATGCGTTGTGCCTCATACGGCGATCCCTCCCTCGCGGACGCCGTCGGCGAACGCCTTGACGTGCCCGTGGTACTGGTAGCCGCCACGGTCGAAGACGGCGGTCTCGATGCCGGCGGCCTTTCCGCGCTGCGCGAGCAGCTCGCCCGCCTTGGCGGAGCGGTCAGCCTTCTTGAGGCCGTCGAGCTCGGCCTCGGTCCACTGGACCGAGGCGATCGTGCGGCCGGCAAGGTCGTCGACGAGCTGCGCGCTGATGCCGCGATTCGAGCGAAACACGGAGATGCGCGGACGCTCGGCGGTGCCGGAAACCTTCGCGCGAACGCGACGGCGGCGCTTGAGGCGCCTCTTCGGTGCGGTGACGGTGCTCATGCTCTCTTGCCGACCTTCCGGGCGACGTACTCGCCCTCGTAGCGGATGCCCTTGCCCTTGTACGGCTCCGGCTTGCGCTGCTTGCGGATGTTCGCGGCGATCTCACCGACCGCCTGCTTGGAGATGCCGCGGACGATGATCTTCGTCGGCATCGGCACCTCGAACTCGATGCCGTCGGGGGCATCGATGTTGACCGGGTGCGAGTAACCGAGCGCCAGCTCGAGGTTCTTGCCCTTGAGCTGCGCGCGATAGCCGACACCCTGGATCTCGAGCGTCTTGGTGAATCCTTCGGTCACGCCCTCGACCATGTTCGCGACGAGCGAGCGCGTCAGCCCGTGCAGCGCACGGTGCTCGCCGCGGTCGGTCGGGCGGCTGACGAGAAGTTCCTCGCCCTCCTGTTTGACCTCGATATCGCGGTTGATCCGCTCGCGCAGCTCGCCCTTGGGACCGTTGACGGTGACGAGCTCAGGCTCGATCAGAACGGTCACGCCGGCGGGCACCGGGATGGGTTTTCTTCCGATTCGACTCATCAGATCACCAAACCTTCGCCACAACTTCCCCGCCGATGCCGCGCTTGCGCGCCTCATGGCCGGTCATGACGCCCTGGGACGTGGAGATGATCGCGGTGCCCATGCCTCCGAGCACCTTCGGGATTCCGGTCGCCGGCACGTAGTAGCGCTGGCCGGGACGCGACGCACGCTCGATCCCCGAGAGGACGGGCTTGCGCTGGTCCGTGTACTTGAGTTGGATCCGCAGCGTGTCGCGCGGGTGATCGCCGTCGGCGGCCTCGGTCTCCCAAGCCTCGATGTAGCCCTGCTCGGCAAGGATGCGCGTCATCTCGCGCTTCAGCTTGCTCGACGGGATCTCGACGACGTCGTGCTGGGCACGGATCGCGTTGCGGATGCGGGTCAGGTAGTCCGCGATGGGGTCGGTCATCGACATGCGCGGCCTCCTACCAACTCGACTTCGTCATGCCGGGGATGTACCCGTTGTGGGCGAGCTCGCGCAGGCAGATCCGGCAGACGCCGAACTTGCGGTAGACGGCACGGGGCCGGCCGCACTTACTGCACCGCGTGTACTCACGGGTCTTGTACTTGGAGCCGCGCTGCTGGCGGACCTTCTGGGACGTCTTGGCCACGGTTAGTTCTCCTTCGAGCTGTCGTCGGCGCTCACGTACGGATTGCCGTCACGTGTGAACGGCATGCCGAACGCCTCGAGCAGCGCGTAGGCCTCGGGGTCGGTCTTTGCTGAGGTGGTGATCGTGATGTCGAGGCCGCGAACTGCGTCGACGGCGTCGTAATCGATCTCGGGGAAGATGATCTGCTCGCGGACACCCATCGAGTAGTTGCCGCGGCCGTCGAACGAGGTCGGCTTGATACCGCGGAAATCGCGGACGCGCGGGAGCGCGATCGTCACGAGACGATCGAGGAACTCGTAGGCGCGGTCGCCGCGCAGCGTGACGCTGACGCCGACCGGCATCTCCTCGCGGACCTTGAACTGCGCGATCGACTTGCGTGCCCGGCGGACGTTCGGCTTCTGGCCGGCGATCGTGCCGAGCTGCTCGGTGGCGGCCTCGAGGACCTTGGAGTCCTGCTTGGCGTCGCCAACGCCCATGTTCAAGGTGATCTTCTCGATCTTCGGCGCCTGCATCACCGTCGAGTACTGGAAGCGCTCGATCAGCGAGGGGCGGATCTCGTCGAGATAGCGGGTCTTGAAGCGTGCTGTGGTGGTATCGGCCATGGTGCTAATCGACCTTTGCTCCGGAGCGACGGGCGATGCGAACGCGCTTGCCGTTCTCACGGGTGATGCCGACGCGCGTGCCCTTCTTTGTGTCGGGGTCGACCAGCATCACGTTCGAGATGTGGATCGCACCCTCGCGCTCGATCACGCCGGCCTCGGCGTTCGGGTTGAGCGCGCTCGGCCGCTGGTGGCGCTTGACGATGTTGATGCCTTCGACGACGACCTTGTCCTTCTTCGGGTCGACGCGCTGGACCTTGCCGGTCTTGCCGCGGTCCTTGCCGCTGATGACGATCACCTCGTCACCTGACTTGATCTTCGCCATCAGAGCACCTCCGGGGCGAGCGAGATGATCTTCATGAAGTTGCGGTCGCGCAGCTCGCGGGCGACCGGTCCGAAGATGCGCGTTCCGCGCGGGTTGTTCGTCGCGTCGATGATGACCGCGGCGTTCTCGTCGAAGCGGATGTAGGTCCCGTCCTCGCGCCCGAACTCCTTGCGGGTCCGGACGACGACGGCCTTGACGACCTCGCCCTTCTTGACGGTTCCTTGCGGGGACGCCGACTTCACCGTGGCGGTGATGACGTCGCCGACGTGCGCGTAGCGACGCTTCGAGCCGCCCTGGACGCGGATCACGAGGATCTCGCGAGCACCCGAGTTGTCTGCGACCTTGAGTCGTGACTCGTTCTGAATCATCGTGCAGTTCCCTTCTCAACGGGAACCGCGACAGCGGTTGCCGCAATCATTTCGCACGCTCCAGCACTTCGGTCAGGCGCCAGCGCTTCGTTGCGCTCAGCGGGCGCGACTCGATCAGCTTGACGCGGTCACCGATGTGGGCGTCGTTGGCCTCGTCGTGCGCGTGGAGCGTCGACGAGCTGCGGACGATCTTCTGATACTTGCGGTGACGGCGAGCGGTGTCGATCCGGACGGTGATCGTCTTGTCGGCCCTGTCGGAGACGACGATGCCGATCCGCTCCTTCGGAGCCCCGGGACCGTGCTCGACCGGCGAGACGGTGTGCTTCGGACCGGCCTCGCCACGCTTCTTGTTGTCACGCTCGCGACGGTTCTTGCGGTAGCGGGAACGGGCGGCGCGCTTGGCCTTGCGCTCCTCATCGCGCTCCTCCTGGGAGGAATGGCGACGCTGGCCGCGCTCGGCGCGGCGAGCAGCCTTGAGGTCCTTGGGGGTCGCGGGAGCAACGGGCTCGGCCTCTTCGGCTGGCGCCTCGTCATCGCCTGAAGAAACGGCTTCAGCCGCTTCTTCGACGCCATCGTCGTCAGACGATGGCGCAGGCTCCTCAGCAGAGGCCTCTTCCTCGGCAGGCGCCTCCTCGGCGACCGGCTCTTCGGCAGGGGCCTCCTCAGCCGGAGTCTCCTCGGCCTGGGGCTCGTCGGCGGGAGTCTCTTCAGCAGCCGGGGCTTCCTCGGCGGCCGCAGTCTCCTCGACCGTCTCTTCAGGTGTCTCTTCGTCAGCCATGTTCATTTCCTCAGTTGGAAGTTCCGTCTGCGGAACTTCCGTCGGTAAGGGGCGAAGCCCCGTCCGCAATCCCGCGCTGGCGGGCGATCGTCAGTGCGCGAGCGAGGTCGCGCTTGGTGGTCTTCAGTCCGGCGACGTTCTCGAGCTCGCCGGTGGCGTGCTGGAAGCGCAGGCCGAACAGGTCCTTGCGGACCGTCTGGATGTGCTCGGCGAGCTGCTTGTCGTCGAGGTCGCGCAGTTCGGTGGTACGCATCAGGCGTCGTCCTCCGCGGAAACGGTCTTGGTCCGGACCGGAAGCTTCATCGCGGCGAGGCGCAGCGCCTCACGCGCGAGCGGCTCCGGCACGCCGGCGAGCTCGAACATCACGCGGCCCGGCTTGACAACGGCGACCCAGCCCTCCGGGTTGCCCTTGCCGGAACCCATGCGGGTCTCGGCCGGCTTCTTGGTGACGGGCTTGTCGGGGTAGACGTTGATCCAGACCTTGCCGCCACGCTTGATCTTGCGGGTCATCGCGATACGCGCGGCCTCGATCTGGCGGTTGGTGAGCCAGCCGGCGTCGAGCGACTTGAGGCCGTACTCGCCGAACTGCACCTTGGTCTGCCCGCGCGAGAGCCCGCGCTTGCGGCCACGGTGCTGCTTGCGGTGCTTGACGCGCTTCGGGGACAGCATCAGCGACCGCCTCCGAACCCGCCGCCCTGGCCGCCACGACCACGACCGCCGCCGCCGAAGCCGCCGCCCTGACCGCCACGTCCGCCACGTCCACCGCCGGGGCCGCCGCGACCGCCACGACCGCGGTCGTCGCCGGCGCCCATGCCGGCTGCCTGCGGCTTCTCCATCTCGGTGATGTCCTGGCCGCTGTAGCCCTCGGGCATGATCTCGCCCTTGTTGATCCAGACCTTGACGCCGATCCGGCCGAACGTCGTCTTGGCCTCGTAGAAGCCGTAGTCGATGTCGGCGCGGAGCGTGTGCAACGGCACGCGGCCGTCGGAGTACATCTCGGTGCGGGCCATCTCGGCGCCGCCCAAGCGGCCGCCGACCTGGATCTTGCAGCCCTTGGCGCCCGAGCGCATCGCGCTCGTCAGCGCGCGCTTCATCGCGCGGCGGAACGCCACGCGGCTCTGCAGCTGCTCGGCGATCGACTGGGCGACCAGCTTCGCGTCGAGCTCGGGGCGCTTGATCTCGAGGATGTTGACCTTGATCTGCTTGCCGGTGATCTTGTGCAGGTCACGGCGCAGCGCGTCGACCTCGCTGCCGGACTTGCCGATCACGATGCCGGGGCGCGCGGTGTGGATGTTGATCTCGACCTCGTTCGCGTCCTTGCGGATCGTGATGTCCGAAAGCCCGGCGTGCGCGAGCTTGCCGGTGATGTGGTCGCGGATCTTGACGTCCTCGGCGAGGTAGGCGCCGAAGTCGCGCTCGGTGAACCAGTTCGATTTCCAGTCGTGGATGTAACCCACGCGCATCGACTCGGGGTGGACTTTCTGTCCCATGCTCCTACTGCTCCTTCGGTCCCAGCGCGATCGACAGATGCGCGGTCCGCTTGCGGATCGCTGAAGCGCGACCCTGTGCCCGGGGGCGGAAGCGCTTGAGGGTCGGGCCCTCGTCGGCCTGGACGGCGAGGATCTTCAGATCGTCACCGTCGAGCTCGTGGTTGTTCTCCGCGTTGGCGACGGCCGACTCGAGCAGCTTGCTCCAGTTCTCCGCCGCCGCGCGCGGGGTGTGCAGCAGGATCGCCCGAGCATCCTCGACCGACTTGCCGCGGATGTTGTCGCAGACGAGCCGCGCCTTGCGGGCGGAGGTGCGGACGTACTTGGCCTTGGCGCGGACGACCACGGGCCGGGCAGGAGCCGGTGCCACCTTCTTCTCCGCCGCCTTTGGCTTCTGAGCCTTCGCCTTCTCAGTCTTCGGCTTGTCCGCCTTCGGCTTCTTGGCCTTCGCGGTTGCCTTCGGCGCTTCGGCCGGGGCTTCCTCAGCGACGGCGCCCTCGGCCTCCTCGGACTCGGCTGCCTCGTCGGCAACGAGCTCGTCGTCCGCGCTCTCGAGAGCAGCGTCAGGCGCCTCCTCGACCGCAGCGGTCTCGTCGAGCGCGGCCTCTGGGGTCGGCTCGACCGCCTCCTCGTCGGGTGTCTTCTCGTCAGCCATTACCGCTTCTTCCCGGTGTCGGCGTGACCGCGGTAGGTGCGGGTCGGGGCGAACTCGCCGAGCTTGTGCCCGACCATCGACTCGGAGACGAAAACCGGCACGTGCTTGCGACCGTCGTGGACGGCGATCGTGTGACCGACCATCTCCGGGAAGATCGTCGAGGTCCGCGACCAGGTCTTGACCATCGTCTTCGTGTTGTCCGCGTTCATCTTCTCGATGCGCCCCATCAGGCGCTCCTCGACGAACGGGCCCTTCTTGCTTGAGCGACTCACGTCTTCTGCCTTCCCTACCGCTTGTTCTTGCCGCGACGACGGCCGCGGACGATGTAGCGGTCAGATGCCTTGTTCTTCTTGCGGGTGCGGTACCCGAGCGTCGGCACGCCCCACGGCGTGACCGGGTGACGGCCCGGGGTCGTCGAGCCCTCGCCACCGCCGTGCGGGTGGTCGACCGGGTTCATCGCGGTGCCGCGCGTCTGCGGGCGGACGCCCATGTGACGCTTGCGGCCGGCCTTGCCGATCTTGACGTTCTGGTGGTCGGCGTTGCCGATCACGCCGACGGTCGCGCGGCACTCGTCGCGGACCATCCGCATCTCGCCGGACGGCAGGCGCAGGGTGGCCATGCCGCCCTCCTTCGCCATCAGCTGGATCGAGGTGCCGGCCGAGCGGCCCATCTGGCCGCCGCGCCCCGGCTGGAGCTCAACGTTGTGGACCACGGTGCCGACCGGCATGTTCGCCAGCGGTAGGCAGTTGCCGGTCGCGATCTCGGCCTCGGGGCCGGACATCACGGTCGCGCCGACCTGGAGCTTCTGCGGAGCGAGGATGTACGCCTTGACGCCGTCGACGTAGTGCAGCAGCGCGATGTAGGCGGTCCGGTTCGGGTCGTACTCGATCGCGGCGACCTTGGCCGGGATCCCGTCACGGCGACGCTTGAAGTCGATCTTGCGGTAGAGGCGCTTGGCGCCGCCGCCACGGTGGCGCGAAGTCTTGCGGCCGTAGCTGTTGCGGCCGCCCGACTTCTTGAGGCCCTCGACGAGCGTGCGCTCCGGCTCGGTCTTCGTGATCTCGGCGAAGTCCGGGTACGAGACGAACCGGAGACCCGGGCTCGTCGGCTTGGGCTTGCGGATAGCCATGGCTTACTCCTCCTCGAGACCCTGGAGGGCCTGGAAGATCGGGATGGACTGTCCGGGCTTGACCTGCACGATCGCCTTCTTCCACGAGCGGGTGCGGCCCTTGGTGTAGCCACGGCGCTTCGGCTTCGACTTCACCGACATCGTGCGGACCTCGAGCACGTCGACGTCGAACAGTGCCTCGACGGCCTGCCGGATCTGCGTCTTGTGCGCCTTCTCGTGGACGCGGAACGTGTATTTGTCGGCGCCGGTCAGCACGTAGCTCTTCTCGCTGACGACGGGACGGATGATGACCTGGGTCGGATCCATCAGGAATCTTCCTTCTTTGCTCCGGTGGCTCGCGCGGTCAGTGCGTCGATGGCGGCAGCCGACGCGAGCACGTTGGCCGCGCCGATCAGGTCGGCAACGCCGACGCCGTCGGCCGGCAGCACGCCGCGTACCTGGTCGAGGTTGCGGAAGCTCAGCGCTGCCTGCTCCTCGGCCTCGGCGAGGACGACGAGGACCGAGCCCTTGGCGCCCCAGCCGTCGATCAGCTTCGCGGCGGCCTTCGTCGAGGGGTCGTCGAACGCCTTGACGTCGAACGTGGCGATCGTGCCCCGCTCGGCATGCACGGAGAGGGCGCTGCGGAAGGCCGCCCGCTTCTCCTTGCGGTTGACCTTGAACGTGTAGTGACGCGGCTGCGGGCCGAAGACGATGCCGCCGCCGGTCCAGATCGGCGAGCGCGAGCTGCCGGCACGGGCACGGCCCGTGCCCTTCTGGCGCCACGGCTTGGCGCCACCGCCACGGACTTGGCCGCGGGTCTTCGTCGAGTGCGTGCCCTGGCGGCGGGCGTTCAGCTCGGCGCGGACCGATTCGTGGACGAGCGCGCCGTTGAAGTCCGCGCCGAACGCGTCCTTGTCGAGCGTGACGTCGGCGCCGTTCAGGTTCTTGGCCTTGTTAGCCATGCGTCCGGACCTCCACGACGCCGTTCTTGGGGCCGGGCACCGAGCCGCGGACCATCAGCAGGTTGTCTGAGGCGTCGATGCGCACGATCTCGAGACCGGGCTGGGTGACGCGCTTGTTGCCCATCTGGCCGGGGCCGCGGATGCCCTTCATCACGCGGGCGGGCCAGGCGGAGGCGCCGATCGAGCCCGGGGCACGCACGTTGTGCGAGCCGTGCGACTTGGGGCCGCGGCTGAAGTTGTGGCGCTTGATCGTGCCCTGAAAGCCCTTGCCCTTCGACGTGCCGGCGACCTTGACGGTCTGCCCGACCTCGAACGCCTCGACGGTGATCGTGTCGCCGACCTGGTGCTCGCCGGCTTCGTCTCGGAACTCGACGAGGTGCTTCAGCGGCGAGGCGCCGGCTTTGGCCAGGTGCCCGAGCTCGGCCTTGGAGAGGTGCTTCTCCTTGGTCTGGCCGAACGCAAGCTGCAGGGCCTCGTAGCCGTCACGCTCGTCGGTGCGGATCGCGGTGACCGGGCAGGGACCGGCCTCGAGCACGGTCACGCGCTCGACCTTGCCGTCCTCCAGGAACAGCTGGGTCATGCCCAGCTTCTTGGCGAGAATCGCGGCCATGACTACCCGAGCAGCTTGATCTCGATGTTGACGCCGGCCGGAAGGTGGTCGAGACGCTGGAGCGAGTCGACGGTCTTCGGGGTCGGCCCATGGATGTCGATCAGCCGCTTGTGGGTCCGGATCTCGAAGTGCTCCTGCGAGTCCTTGTCCTTGAACGGCGACTTGATGACGGCGTAGATGTTCCGATCGGTCGGCAGCGGCACGGGACCGGAGACGGTCGCGCCGGTGCGCGTCGCCGTCTCGACGATCTCCTTGGCCGCGGTCTCGAGGGCCTGGTGGTCGTAGGCCTTCAAGCGGATGCGGATCTTGTTTTGGACTGCTGCTGCCATTTTGGGCGCTTCCTGACGTAGTTCTAGGAGTGGACCGCGCACCGGCTTCCGGCGGGTCTCCACTCCAGACTGCTGCCTATTCGTGGTGGTACTGCGTCCGGGACGAACCCCGGAGACTGCTCAGCCCCGCGCTATCGCGCGGGGCTGTCCTGCCAGGGGGCGTTACCTATTCAATGATCTCCGTAACGACGCCCGAGCCGACCGTGCGGCCACCCTCGCGGATGGCGAAGCGCAGGCCGGCGTCCATGGCGATCGGCTGGATCAGCTCGATGTCCATGGCGACGTTGTCGCCCGGCATGACCATCTCCGTGCCCGCAGGCAGGTTGGCGGTGCCGGTGACGTCCGTCGTGCGGAAGTAGAACTGCGGCCGGTAGCCGGTGAAGAACGGCGTGTGACGGCCACCCTCCTCCTTCTTGAGGACGTAGACCTCGGCCTTGAACTTGGTGTGCGGGTTGATCGAGCCGGGCTTGCAGAGCACCTGGCCACGCTCGACCTCTTCGCGCTTGGTGCCGCGGAGCAGCGCTCCGACGTTCTCACCGGCGCGACCCTCATCGAGGATCTTGCGGAACATCTCGACGCCGGTGACGACCGTCTTCTCGGTGTCCTTGATTCCGACGATCTCGACCTCGTCGCCGGTGTTGACGATGCCCTGCTCGATACGGCCGGTGACGACGGTGCCGCGACCGGTGATCGAGAAGACGTCCTCGATCGGCATCAGGAACGGCTTGTCGAGGTCACGGACCGGCTCGGGGATGTACGAGTCGAGCGCGTCGGCCAGCTCGTAGATCTTCTCCTTGTACTCCTGCTCGCCCTCGAGGGCCTTGAGCGCGGAGCCGCGGATGAACGGGATCTCGTCGCCCGGGAAGTCGTACTCGGAGAGCAGCTCGCGGACCTCTTCCTCGACGAGCTCGACGAGCTCCTCGTCATCGACCATGTCGACCTTGTTGAGGAAGACGACGATGTACGGCACGCCGACCTGGCGGGCGAGCAGGATGTGCTCACGCGTCTGCGGCATCGGGCCGTCGGCAGCGGACACGACCAGGATCGCGCCGTCCATCTGGGCGGCGCCGGTGATCATGTTCTTCACGTAGTCGGCGTGTCCCGGACAGTCGACGTGCGCGTAGTGGCGCGCCTCGGTCTGGTACTCGACGTGAGAGGTCGCGATCGTGATGCCGCGCTCCTTCTCTTCCGGAGCGTTGTCGATCTCGGCGAAGCTGCGGGCCTCGCCGCCCATCTTCTCGGCGAGAACGGTGGTGATGGCAGCGGTAAGCGTCGTCTTGCCATGGTCGATGTGACCAATCGTTCCGACGTTGACGTGCGGCTTGTCGCGCTCGAACTTCTCTTTACCCACGGTTTCCCGCTCCTGTACTTGAGTCTTGGTTGGTTTCGCTTGCTGCTGAGACCGACCCGCGAGGCTAGCGCATCACGGGTCGTCGCCCTGGTGCCGGTTACCCGGCCTCGCTGCCGTTGCGGCCTTCGATGATCTTCTCGGCGATGTTCGGCGGCACTTCGTCGTAGCCCTCGAACTGCATCGTGTACGTCGCGCGGCCCTGCGTATTGGAGCGCAGGTCGGTCGCGTACCCGAACATCTCGGAGAGGGGAACCTTGCCGGTGACGGCGAGCGCGTTGCCTCGCTGCTCCTGGCCTTCGACGCGGCCACGGCGGCGCGAGAGGTCGCCGATGACGTCGCCGAGGAAGTCCTCGGGCGTGACGACCTCGACCGCGAAGATCGGCTCCAGCAGCACCGGCTTGGCGCGCTTGGCGGCCTCCTTGAAGGCGAGTGAGCCGGCGACCTTGAAGGCGATCTCCGAGGAGTCGGTCTCGTGGTACTTGCCGTCGACGAGCCGGACGCGAACGTCGACCATCGGGTAGCCGGCCTTGACGCCGGTGCCCATCGCCTCGGCGCAGCCCTTCTCGACCGCCGGGATGTACTCGGTCGGGACCGAGCCGCCCTTGATCTTGCTCTCGAACTGGAAGCCCTCGCCGGGCGCGGGCTCCATGTCGATGTAGACGACACCGTACTGGCCCGAGCCACCTGTCTGGCGGACGAACTTGCCCTCGATCTTCTCGACGGTTGCGCGGATCGTCTCGCGGTAGGAGACCTGCGGTTTGCCGACGTTCGCCTCGACGTTGAACTCGCGGCGCATGCGGTCGACGAGGACCTCGAGGTGAAGCTCGCCCATGCCGGAGATCTCGGTCTGGCCGGTCTCCTCGTTGGTCTGCACCTGGAAGGTCGGGTCCTCCTCGGCGAGGCGGCCGAGCGCGACCGACATCTTCTCCTGGTCGGACTTGGTCTTCGGCTCGACCGCGACCTTGATGACCGGCTCGGGGAACTCGATCTGCTCGAGCATGATCGGCGCGTCGGGGGCGGCGAGCGTGTCGCCGGTGACGATCTGCTTGATGCCGACGGCGGCGGCGATGTCGCCTGCGTAGACCTCTTCGAGCTCCTCGCGGTCGTTGGCGTGCATCATCAGGATGCGGCCGACGCGCTCGGTCTTGCCGGAGCTGACGTTGAGGACGCGCGAGCCGGCAGACAGCGTGCCGGAGTAGACGCGGAAGTACGTGAGCTTGCCGACGAACGGGTCGGACATGATCTTGAAGGCGAGCGCCGCAAACGGCTGCTCATCGGATGCCTCGCGCGTCTGCTCCTCGATCTCGCCGCCCTTCTTCTCGACGGTGCCCTCGACAGCCGGGACGTCGAGCGGCGACGGCAGGTACTCGATGACAGCGTCGAGCAGCGGCTGCACGCCCTTGTTCTTGAAGGCCGAGCCGCAGAGGACCGGCGTCATCTCGATGTTGAGGACGGCGCGGCGGATCGCCTCGCGCAGCTTGGCCGGCTCGACCTCGCCGTGCTCCAGGTAGTACTCGGCGATCTCGTCGTCGAAGTGCGTGATCGCGTCGATCAGGACCTCGTGCGCCTCGTCGGCGCGGTCCTTGTGCTCCTCGGGGATGTCGATGACCTCGAGGTCCTTGCCGAGATCGTCCTTGTAGATCGTCGCCTTCATCTCGACGAGGTCGATAATCCCGAGCAGATCGGCCTCGGCGCCGATCGGCAGCTGGATCGGCACGGCGTTGGCACCGAGCCGGTCGTGCATCGTCTGCACGGACTTCTCGAAGTCTGCGCCGATCCGGTCCATCTTGTTGATGAACGCGATCCGCGGGACGGAGTACTTGTCGGCCTGGCGCCAGACGGTCTCGGACTGCGGCTCGACGCCGGCGACAGAGTCGAAGACGGCGATCGCGCCGTCGAGGACGCGCAGCGAGCGCTCGACCTCGACGGTGAAGTCGACGTGGCCCGGCGTGTCGATGATGTTGATGCGGTGGTCCTGCCACTCGCAGGTCGTCGCGGCGGACGTGATCGTGATGCCGCGCTCCTGCTCCTGCTCCATCCAGTCCATCGTCGCGGCGCCCTCGTGGACCTCACCGATCTTGTAGGTGCGGCCGGTGTAGTAGAGGATGCGCTCGGTCGTCGTCGTCTTGCCGGCGTCGATGTGCGCCATGATCCCGATGTTTCGGGTCTTCTCGAGCGAGTACTTGCGTGGCATGGGTCTGGAGGCGTGCGTGGGTTGCGGCAGAAAGAACGGGCCCGCGGGCCCGTCGTGAGAGGTCCTTCTCGGCGCGGCCCCGGTTTCCCTTCAGGCGCGCGCTGTTCCGGCGGGGGAACGACGGCTCACTATACCGCGCGGGAATTGGCGTTCCGCGGCGTCGCGGACCGTCGTCCTCGCGTCGCGGGACGTCGTCCTGATGACTTCACGCCGGTCTACCCCCGGACGACAGAACGCACGGGCCGTGTAACGCAGCGCTCGACCGGCCGTGAGCACCTCCGCCGGGCGACGCAGCCGCGAGAAGACGTCGAGCAGCTCGCGCGTGCGCTCGGGGCTGGCGGCGACATCGCGGTAGAGCTCGTGCTCGAGCGGCGTGATCGCCTCGGCGCGGGCGAGCACGTTGGTCCACTGGTAGGTCTCGAGGCATTCGCCGTCACGGCGGTGCTGCCAGGCGGCGACCGCGCGGTCAAGCGCGACCACGTCCTCGAGCACGGGGGCGGCGGCCTCGCCGAGCAGCCGGCCGAAGCGCATCGCGTCGCGCATGCCCTGCGCGGTGACCGGGTCCTTGAAGTGGCCGGCGTCGCCGGCGAGCGCCCAGCCGTGCCCGGCCGAGTGGCGGAAGTAGGCCGTCGTGTCGGTCGCCGACCGCACCTTCGTCGCGATCCGGCCACCGCCGACACGCTCCGCGAGGCCGGGAATCGCGGCGATCGTCCTGCGGTACTCGCCCTCCATGTCCGTCTTGAACTCGCCCGACCGGTCGAGCGGCGGCATCAGCAGCACGAGCAGGAGGCCGTCGTCGCACGGGAACGCGGTGCCGAGCTCGCGGCCCTCGCGCCACTGCGCAGCGACGTGGCGATCGTCGCCCGTGCGCTCGTCCTCGATGTACGCGAAGTAGCAGGCGCGCCGGTTCTTCGACCGGCGGTGCGGTGTGTCGGCACCGACCTCGCGGGCTACGAGCGAACGCCGGCCGTCGGCGCCGATCACGAGCGGGGCGCGGAGCACGCCGCTCGTGCCGTCGCGACCCTCGAAGCGGACCCCGGTGACGCGGCCGCCGCGCCAGATCAGCCCGGTTACCGCGGTCCGCTCGCGTAGGTCGGCGCCGGCTTCGCGCGCTGTATCGGCGAGCGCGGCGTCGAACCCGGGCCGCCGGATGCATGCGCCGTGCCCGACGCCATCGTAGGCCGAGTACGAGGCCTGAGCGGTCACACCCGCGCCGCCGACTAGCGCCTCGCGGTGCTCGGGGTAGCCGATCTCCTTGACTCTGTCGAGCGCGCCGAGCGCCTGGACCTCGGCAAGCCCTGCCGGGAACAACAGGTGCGTCGAGAGCGTGTCCGAGCCGAACCGTGCCCGGTCGAGCACGACGACGCGACGCCCGGCGCGCGCGAGCGCGATCGCGGCGGCAGCGCCGGAGCAGCGCCCGCCGACGACGATCGCGTCAACCGACTCGGCCACTATCCGTCGAACAGGTTCGGCATGCCCATCGAGTAGCGCCAGGCGTCGAAGTCTTTCCAGCCCTGCAGCTCAGGCGGCTGGTAGAGCTTGTACATCTTCGGCGGCGTCGCATTCGACCCGGCCGCCTGGAGCACCCCGGCGGCTGCGGCACGGCCGGACTCGTTGGCGCCTTCCATCGTCGCGAGGTCGATGTTGGTCTGGACGTGATCGCCGGACATGAACAGGTTCGGGATCTTCGTGGCCGGCTTGGGCCGGTTGTACCAGGAGCCCTTGGTGTTGACGAGTAGCGGCGTGTCGTTGTCGTTCTGGCCCTTGGCGGTGTTCCAGTGGACGCCCGGGTCGAGCCACCAGCGGACGACGTCGGAGTCCTTGAGCTTCGACGCCGGCGTGTGGCAGGCCATCACCTGCGCCCAGACCTCCTTGGCGATCTCGTTCGCCGTGCAGTTCTTGGCGGTCTTCCCGTAGAGGATGCCGGGCTTGTCCCACTCGGAGATGTCGATCGAGAGACAGTCGAGGGCACTGCCGTCGCCGTAGTCGCGGCCGAAGTCGCGGTCGGTCCAGAACTGCGCCTGGGTCAGGCCGGTGAGCGCCCACGGCGAGTCGACGAACGAGAGATGGCCATGGGTCAGGTCGACCCGTCGCTTGAGGTAGTACTGGATCCCGACCATCCAGTCGGTGACGAGCTTGTCCATGTTCGTCAGCGAAGGATCGAGCGTCCGCACGCCGCGCCCGATCAGCGGCGTCGCGCGCTCGACCGGCATCGCCATCACGTAATAGTCGTGCTGGACCGCGCCGCGCTTGCCGTTGTTCGCGACCGTCCGCGCGGCACTGATCTGGCCGCCCGCTGTCTCGAGTCCGGCGAGGCCCGTGTTCATCACGAACGTCACGCCGAGTGACCGCAGCAACGCGACCCACGGGTCGATCCAGGCCTCGTTCGTCGGCAGGTCGAGGACACGGTCGGGCGTGCCGTCTGCGCCCAGACCCATCGCCGAGAACACGAACGCCTCGCCCATGTTGCCGATAGTGCGGGTGCTCGCGAGCGTGCCCTTCGCGGCGACGAGGTTGCGGGTCAGGCCCTCACCGAGCTGGGTCTGGTACTCGTGGCTGCGGCCGCCGGCGCCGATCATGTCCCACCACGAGGTGTTCTCCCACTGGCCGAACCGCCGCTGCTCACAGCTTGTGAGGTATACGAGGACGCGACTGACGAAGTACGCCATGTCGTCGAACGACACACCGCGGCCTGACGAGGCCTCCATCAGGACACGGTGTATGCCCTCGGGTGTCGCAAGCTCCTCGGGGTCGAAGAACAGCCCGAAGGCGAGGGCGTCCGGCCGGTTGCCCGCGCGGTAGAACTTGCCGCCGGTCGCCGACGAGAGGTTGTCCCAGACGCCGTTCGCCTGACCGTCGAACGGGATCCGCCGCATCGAGTCGGGGACGTGGTGGTAGAAGCCCGGGAAGAACCGGAAGCCGTGCTCACCGGGCAGGTCCTTGCGCCCGCCCTTGCCGCTGCCGGGAACGCCCATGCTGCGCGCCTTGCCGCCGAGGTAGGCCGGCTCGTAGACCGTGACCTTGAATCCGCGCTCGGCTAGTTCGTGAGCGACCGTCAGTCCGGCCATCCCGCCGCCGAAGACGCCGACGCTGCGCCCACGCTTCTGCGTTGCCGCCCAGGCCCCGGTCGGGGCCATCGTGCCGACGGCGAGCCCGACACCCGCGGCCGTGGCTTCGCCGATGAATTGACGCCTCGTTCTGCTCCCCATCGGCCGATCCTCTCCCGACCGGCAGGGCTCGCGCCGGTGGTTCGCTCAACGCCGGTTCGGGTGCCGGTGTGGCGACAGACCACCGGCCGCCAACCCAGGCCGAACAGGCCGGGTTCAGTCGGTGCGGCGCTGGACCTGTGAGATGTCGCGGACGCCGCCGTAGGTCGCCGACCGTGCGAGCAGCGCGTAAGCCTTGAGCGCGGCACTGACCTTGCGCGGGCGCTGCTCGGCCGGCTCCCAGGGACGGTCGCGCGCAACCATCGCCGCGCGCCGTTCGGCGAGGACTTCGTCCGGTACGTCGAGATGGAGCCGCCGCTCGTGGATGTCGATCTCGATCCGGTCGCCGTTCTCGATCAGCGCGATCGTGCCGCCGGCGGCGGCCTCGGGCGAGATGTGGCCGATGCAGAGTCCGGAGGTCCCGCCGGAGAACCGGCCGTCGGTGATCAGCGCGCACTGCTCGCCGAGTCCTGCGCCCTTGAGGAACGCGGTCGGATGGAGCATCTCCTGCATCCCGGGGCCACCGGCCGGACCCTCGTAGCGGATCACGATCACATCACCCGGCGTGACCTTGCCACCGAGGATCAGGTCGACCGCCTCGTCCTGGGACTCGACGACGAGCGCCGGGCCGGAGAACGTGAACAGCTCTTCGCTGACCCCGGCCGACTTGATCACGCAGCCATCCTCGGCGATGTTGCCGTGGAGGACGTTGAGCCCGCCTTCGACCGTGTAGGCATGCTCGAGGTCGCGGATGCAACCACCGGCGGCGTCGGTGTCGAGCGAGTCCCAGGTGTTGGTGGTCGAGAACGCCTCGGTCGTGCGGACGCCGCCCGGCGCCGCGTGGAACAGCTCGAGCGCCTGCTCGGAGGGGCTGCCGCCGCGGACGTCCCATTCGGCGAGCCAACCGTCGAGGTCGGGCGAATGGATGCTGCGGACGTCGTGGTCGAGCAGTCCGGCGCGACCCAGCTCACCGAGGATCGCGGGGATGCCGCCGGCCCGGTGGACGTCCTCCATGTGGTAGTCGGAGTTCGGCGAGACCTTGCTCAGGCACGGCACCTCGCGGCTGATCTGGTCGATGTCGGCGAGCGTGAAGTCGACCTCGGCCTCCTGGGCGGCGGCGAGGACGTGGAGGATCGTGTTCGTCGATCCGCCCATCGCCATGTCGAGCGCCATCGCGTTGCGGAAGGCCTTCGGCGAGGCGATGTTGCGCGGCAGCACCGAGTCGTCCTCGTCCTCGTAGTAGCTGCCGACGAGGTCCATCACGGTACGGCCGGCCTGCTCGAACAGGCGCCGGCGCTGCGCGTGCGTGGCGAGCGTCGAGCCGTTGCCCGGCAGCGACAGGCCGAGCGCCTCGGTCAGGCAGTTCATCGAGTTGGCGGTGAACATCCCTGAGCAGGAGCCGCAGGTCGGGCAGGCCATCTGCTCGACGGTCATCAGGCCCTGCTCGGTGACGGTGCGGCTCGCCGACGCGGAGATCGCGGTGATGAGGTCGGTCGGGGCGTGCGCGACGCCGTCGACGATCACCGCCTTGCCGGCCTCCATCGGCCCGCCGGAGACGAAGACGGCCGGGATGTTGAGCCGCAGCGCGGCGTTGAGCATGCCCGGCGTGATCTTGTCGCAGTTGGAGATGCAGACGAGCGCGTCGGCGCAGTGCGCGTTCGCCATGTACTCGACGGCGTCCGAGATGACCTCGCGGCTCGGCAGCGAGTAGAGCATTCCGTCGTGCCCCATCGCGATCCCGTCGTCGACGGCGATCGTGTGGAACTCGCGCGCGACGCCGCCGGCCTCAGCGATCGACTCGGCGACGATCTCGCCCAAGTCCTTGAGGTGGACGTGGCCGGGAACGAACTGGGTGTACGAGTTAGCGATCGCGATGATCGGCTTGCCGAAGTCACCGTCACCCATGCCCGTCGCCCGCCACAGCGCGCGAGCGCCCGCCATGTTGCGGCCGTGGGTCGAGGTGCGTGAACGAAGCGGCGGCATCTAGTCAGCGTAGTGCCGGGCGTTGGTGGTCGGCGCGGTCGGACAGGTGGCGTCGGCGCCGCATCCCTGCGTGCTCCGCACGCCGGAAGTTCCGCGTTGCGGAACTTCCGACCGTCAGGAGTCGGCCCCGTCGGGATGCGGAGTGCGCCTCCCCCGCCTCCCCGCCCACGCCCGGAGCCTTCGGTCGACAACCCGCCCACTCACGGTTGGATCTTTCGCGAACCCCCGAGCGATTGTTGAGGGAGCGGTCGCGGTCGCCCACTCGACGGCTGGTACCAGGTAGCACCGCATACGGTGGCTATCCGGTACCAACGCCCCGAAGTTCACGCGCCGGCCCGGCACTGGTACCAGGTAGCACCGCATACGGTGGCCATCCGGTACCAACGGCCGGCGACGCACGAGGGCCCGGCCTGCCGGCCGTCCCGCCACCGGCGCACCCGAGGGAGCGATCGTGGGTCCTGGCCAGGACGCAGGGAGCGACGCGTACCGATCGGTACGCGAGCGACCGAGGACGCGGCGAGGGGGCGAGCGCCCCGAACCGCTACCAGCGGTAGTGCGCGAAGGCCTTGTTGGCCTGCGCCATGCGGAAGATGTCGTCCTTCTTCTTGAAGGCGCCACCCTGCTGGTTCAGCGCGTCGAGCATCTCGCCTGCGAGGCGCTGTGCCATCGTCTTCTCGCGGCGCTCGCGCGAGAACTCGACGAGCCAGCGGACAGCAAGCGTGCGCGCGCGGTTGCCCGGGACCTCGACGGGCACCTGGTACGTTGCGCCGCCGACCCGTCGAGAGCGGACCTCGAGGTTCGGCGTGAGGATCTTGAGCGCCTCTTCCATCTGCTCGACCGCGTCCTTGCCGGTCTTCTCACCGACGATCGCGAGGGCGTCGTAGACGATCCGCTCTGCGGTCGACTTCTTGCCGTGGAGCATCACCTTGTTGATGACCTGGGTCACCACGCGGGAGCGGTGGACGGCGTCCGGCTCGATCGGCCGGCTTCCGGCTGCTGCGCGACGAGGCATTACTTCTTCTTCACTCCGTAGCGCGAGCGCGCCTGCTTGCGATCGCTGACGCCGGCAGCGTCGAGCGTCCCACGGACGACCTTGTAACGGACACCCGGAAGATCCTTGACGCGGCCGCCACGGACGAGCACGACGGAGTGCTCCTGGAGGTTGTGCTGCTCGCCGGGGATGTACGCGGTGACCTCGGCGGACCCGGCGATGCGGACACGCGCGACCTTGCGCAGCGCCGAGTTCGGCTTCTTCGGCGTCGTCGTGTAGACGCGCGTGCAGACGCCGCGCCGCTGCGGCGCGGCCTGCTTCTTCTTGTTGCCCTTCCCGGACTTGAGGCCGGGGGTGGCCATCTTGCGGGGCTTCGGTTTGCGCCCCTTGCGGACGAGCTGGCTCGTTGTCGGCATGCGGCGCGTGATGGTAGCGGACCGCGGCCGGCTACCGCCCCGTCTGCCTACGCCGACGCCGCGGCAGGCTGCGGCGCGGTGCTGCTCGTCGGCGTCATCGCGGCAGCGACGACGATCAGGATCAGAGCGGCGGCATGGATGACGATGCCGAGCGTCGTGCCGGGCAGCGGGTCGCCGAAGACGATCACGCCCGAGGCGATCGTGGTCACGTTGGTCGCGACGCCGGTGATCGCGATCACCGCAACCGCCTCACCTTCCTGCAGCGCGCGCGCCGAGGAGAAGAAGGCGCCGACCGACGACGCGACGGCCCCGATCATCCAGGGCGTCGTCAGCATCGCGAGCAGGCCGTCATGCGCGGCGATACCGGTCAGCGCCTTGATCGTGACCGCGCTGACGCCGAACAGCACGCCTGCCGCGGCGCCGAGCATGACGCCGTAATGCGACTCCGGGGCGCCGATCCGCGGCCCGAGGATGAAGAGTCCACCGATCGCGAACAGCACTCCCTGGAAGACGGCCATCGTCGGGCCGTTGAAGGAGCTGTGCGGGCTCTCGCCACCGCCCGGGAAGGTGAGTGCGACGACGATCAGGCCGAGCGTCACGAGGCCGAGCCCGAGCCACTGGCGCCGTCCGACCGACATTCCGAAGACGCGATCACCGATCACGCCGATCATCACGACGCCGGCGGCGAGGCCCATCTGCACGACCGTTATCGGCGCCATCGCGAGTGCCGCGACGTGCAGCACCCAGGCGACGCCCGCGACCGCCATCCCGATCGCGAACCACTTCGAGCTCCAGACCGCCTTCGTCGTCTTCAGCGGGTGGCGGATGTCGACGGCCGGCGCGGTCTGCAGGCCCCTGTGCTTGAGGAAGAACGCGAGGTTGGCGACGAAGGCGCAGGCGAGCGAGAGCAGGATGCCGAGAGTGATCATCAGTGAGCGGGGAGGTCGCGCGCCGGTCCGTGGCGCTTCTCCTTCATCGTCGGCCGCGAATCCCGCGACCTTTGGCGGCCGCCCGAATCCCGGACGAACGTCCGCTACGCGACAATCCCCTGAGATGACGGGCCGTCCGCTGCTGTTCTGCGATGTCGACGGCGTGCTCTCGCTGTGGGGCTTCGACCCAGCGTCGCCGCCACCGGGCCGCTGGGCGCAGGTCGACGGCACCACCCACTTCCTGAGCAC
This sequence comes from Baekduia sp., assembly GCA_037045385.1. Taxonomy (GTDB): domain Bacteria; phylum Actinomycetota; class Thermoleophilia; order Solirubrobacterales; family Solirubrobacteraceae; genus Baekduia. Next base: position 194,819 of record JBAOHN010000004.1, read on the forward strand.
CGGCGGCGGCGACCTGCTGCGAGGGCTCAGCGGCCTGTTCGACGTGGTCTGGTGCACCGGCTGGGAGGAGCGCGCCGACGAGAATCTGCCGCCGCTGCTCGGGCTGCCGGCGGGGCTTCCGCACCTCGTCTTCGACGGACGCTCGCGCGCCGAGGTCAGTGCTCACGGCCACTGGAAGCTGCCGGCAATCGACGCCTACGCGGGCACGCGCCCGGCCGCCTGGATCGATGACGCACTCGACAGCGCCTGCCGCCGCTGGGCGGACGCACGCAAGGCACCGACGCTGCTCGTCGGCACCGACCCTGCGACCGGACTGGACGCGCGCTGCGACGAGGAGCTGCGCCGGTTCGCCGCCGGGCACCGGACCTGAGATGCTGACGGGATGAGCGAGACGATCGAGCGGTTCCGCGAAGCGGTCGAAGGCGGCGACATCGAGGCCGGGCTCGAGCTGCTCTCAGGCGACATCACGTTCAACAGCCCGGCGGTCCACAAGGCCTATCGCGGCAAGGAGACCGTCTCGGGGCTGCTGCGGCTCGTTGCCGAGACCTTCGAGGACTTCCGCTACACCGATTCGTTCACCGGCGATGACGGCGACCAACACATCCTGGTGTTCCGTGCGCGGGTCGGCGATCGCGAGCTCCAGGGGCTCGACATCCTGCGGCTCGCCGCCGACGGCTCGATCGCCGAGCTGACGGTGATGGTGCGGCCGGCGTCGGGCCTGATCGCGCTGGCGCAGGCGATGGGGCCGAAGGTCGAGGCAGCAGGCCTCACGCCGGCCGGCGCCTGAGCTACATGGGCGCAGCTTCGGTCGCGCCGCCGGGGCTCTCCGGCGGCGGCCCCTGGTCGTCCTGCTGCGGCGGCGCGGCCTGCGGCAGCTTCGCGGCCTCGGCGATAATCCGCATGTAGTCCCACAGCGGCTCGGGCAGGTCGGGGTAACCGGACTGGATGCGGGCGTACCCCGGCATGTCGAGCAGGCCGTGCAGAGCGAGCAGGTCCTTCCAGTTGGCGTCGACCCACGAGCCTTCGGTGATCGCCATCTGGTGGCCCGCCCCTCGCCGGTAGGCGAGGTAGGTGGGGTAGGAAATCCCCATGCCGACGTACGGTGTCTTCTCGGGCACGTCGCCGGTGTCGGAGAGGAACTCCGGAATGCCCTCGCGGTAGATGAAGGCGGCGCCGAACGACCCGGCCGGCGACCCGTACATCTCGAAGTAGACGTAGAGCAGCGCGTTCGGGATCCGCTCGGTGAACAGCTCGCCGCCGAGCCGGTCGAACTCCCAGACCTGCGGCAGCGGCCAGAGCGTGTCGCCGATCCGGATCCCGCAGCCGCGCAGCGTCGTCAGGCCGCGCACCGGGGCTACCGGCACGACGAGATCCCAGTCGTCGAGCACGACCGCCCAGTCCGGGGGTGCGGTGGCGCGGGCGAGACGCTGGGGAACACCTCCCTGCGTCGACAGGACGTAGGCCTCACCGTCGATCTCGAACGGCACCTCGCCGGGTGTGCCGCGAGCCGCAGCCTCACAGCCGATGACTCCGTGGGCGAAGGCCGACCCGACGAGCGCGATGCGGTCATCGGCACCGAGCCGCCCTTCGCGCCTGACGAACTCGGTCATGGCCCGGCCTCCTCGGAGAGCCCGAAGTCGCGGTAGAGGGCGCTGACGAGCCGCGGGCGCTCGTGCAGCAGGTCGGGCTGCTCGTCGAAGACGGTGTTGATGACGATCGAGGCCGCGAGGTCGCAGTCTGGGTCGGCGAACGCGAGCGACCCGGCGCCGACCCCGGACTGCCCGAAGGAGCGCGGCGAGACCGATGGGCCGCCGTGGAAGAGGCGCATGTCGGCCATGAAGCCGAGGCCGTAGCGAGAGTCGTGACCGAGCCGCGCGTCGTAGAAGACCTCGCCGGGGCTCGTCGCGAGGCGGGCGAGTTCCGCGGAGATGACGCGGCCGGCGCCCTCCCGGTCGGCGAGGACGGCGCGGTAGAGCTGGACGAGCCCGACCGGCGTGCCGTAGGCAGCGAACGCCGGATTCCATTCGCAGGCCCAGATCGCGGCCCCCTCGGCGGCGAGCGGATGAAGCCCGGAGTCACGTCGGCGGTAGAGGTTGATCGAGATGTCCTCCCGCCAGCGCTCGAACAGTGCGGGCGGGATGCCGAGATTGAGGTCTCGCAGATCGATTCCGTACGGTGCGAGCACGCGCTCGACCGCGACCTGGCGGAAGTCGGTCTTCGTCAGTGTCTCGACCGTCTGGGCAAGTAGGTACCAGGCGCCGAAGTCGGCGTACCCGGGCTGGTCGTCAGGTCCCGGCTCGGGCAGATGGCGCAGCAGGTCGCCGCGCCGCCCAGGCTCGGTCGCCATCGGGAAGACCGCGCCGAGCCGGTGGATCGAGGTCCGGTGTCCGAGCAGCTCGGCGTACGTGTGGGCGCCGATCCAGTGCTCCTCCATCCACGGAAGCAGCTCGCGGAGCCGCGTGTCGAGGTCGATCCCGCGCTCGGCGCAGATCGAGAGGAAGGCGAGCGCGAGGACCGGCTTGGCGCTGCAGTAGAGCGGAACCAGGTCGGAGACCGCGGCCGGCCGGTCGTCGTAGCGGACGCCGTACGCGCGCTCGACACGTGCGTCCGCGGTCTCGGCGACGAGCAGCACCGACGTGCCCATCCCGCCTGCGAGGAGCTCCTCGCAAGCGGCGTCGAACTCAGGCGTCGGACGCAATGTCTCCTGCGGTCAGCCTTGGTCGGCCGGCACGTCGAGCTCGGCGAGCTCGTCGGCGAAACCGGTCTCGGCGCCGGACCCGGCGCCGATGTCCTCGAGCTGCGCGAGGTCGTCGTCGAACCCGGAGCCAAAGCCTCCGAGCCCGCCGTCGCCGAGGCCGAGCTCGGCGGCGATCTCGTCCTGGTCGAGCAGGCCGATGTCGTCCATCGAGCGCGGCAGCGCCTCGGTCGGCTCGATCTCGATCCGGCGGTAGCGGCGCAGGCCGGTGGCAGCCGGGATCAGCTTGCCGATGATCACGTTCTCCTTGAGCCCGTTGAGGGTGTCCTTCTTGCCCTCGAGCGCGGCGTCGGTCAGCACCTTGGTCGTCTCCTGGAAGGAGGCGGCCGACAGGAACGAGTCGGTGTTCAGCGACGCCTTCGTGATGCCGAGGATGATCTCCTCGAACTGGGCGGTCTCACCCTTGTTCTTCTTGATCTCGGCGTTAGCGCGAGCGAACTCGTAGCGGTCGACGAACTGGCCCGGCAGGTAGCCGGTGTCACCCTTCTGATCGACGCGGACCTTCTTGAGCATCTGCCGCACGATCAGCTCGATGTGCTTGTCGTTGATGTCGACGCCCTGCGACTTGTAGACCTCCTGCACCTCCTTGACGAGGTACTGCTCGGTCTCGGTCCGGCCGCGAAGCTTGAGCAGGTCGTGCGGGTAGAGCGAGCCCTCGTTGAGCTGCGTGCCGGCCTTGACGTTCTCGCCGTCCTCGACGAGCAGGCGCGTGCGGCGCGGGAACGCGTAGGAGTGCTCCTCGCCCGAGTCGTCGGTGACGATCACGGTCCGGGCCTTGTCGGTCTCCTCGAGGCGGATCACGCCGTCCTGCTCGGAGATCTGGGCGAGCCCCTTCGGACGACGCGCCTCGAACAGCTCGACGACACGCGGCAGGCCGTGCGTGATGTCCGCGCCGGCGACGCCGCCGGTGTGGAACGTACGCATCGTCAGCTGGGTGCCCGGCTCGCCGATCGACTGCGCGGCGATGATGCCGACCGCGTCACCGATCTGAGCCGGCTTGCCGGTCGCCATCGAGCGGCCGTAGCACGCCTGGCACACGCCCGTGACGGCCTCGCACTTCAGCGTCGAGCGGACCGCCACGGTCGGCTTCGAGTCGATCGCATCCGAGTGCTCTGAGGCGATCAGCGCCAGCTCGGCACGGTCGATCTCGCCGCCCTTCTTGACGATCGCCTTCTTGTCGGCCCCCGCGATCTGGCTGACCGCGATGCGGCCGATCAGGTTCGTGTTCGGGTCGCCGGCAGCGTCGAAGACCGGCAGGTCGATGCCCTCCTTCGTGCCGCAGTCGAGCTCACGGATGATCACGTCCTGCGAGACGTCGACGAGACGGCGCGTCAGGTACCCGGAGTCCGCGGTACGGAGCGCGGTGTCGGCGAGACCCTTGCGGGCACCGTGGGTCGAGATGAAGTACTCGAGCACGGTCAGGCCTTCCATGAAGTTGGCCTTGATCGGACGCTCGATGATCTCGCCCTTCGGGTTGGCCATCAGGCCGCGCATGCCGGCGAGCTGGCGGATCTGGGAGATCGATCCACGAGCGCCGGAGTTGGCCATCATGTAGATCGGGTTGAGCTCGTCGAAGTGCTCCTGCATCGAGTCGGCGACCTCGTCGGTGCAGTCGGTCCACTTCTCGACGACGAGCTCGTGGCGCTCCTCCTGCGTGATCAGGCCCATGTCGTACTGGCCCTGGATCTCGGCGACCTCGTCCTCGTACTTCTTGAGGATCTCGCCCTTCTTCGGCGGGATCACGACGTCGTTCTTCGACACGGTGATGCCGGCGAGCGTCGCGTAGTGGAAGCCGAGGTCCTTGAACGCGTCGAGGACCTGGGAGACCGCCGAGGCGCCGAACGCCTGCACGAGCGCGTCGATCAGCTTGACGGTGTCCTTCTTGCGCATCGCCTGGTTGACGAAGATGTAGCTCGCCGGGTCGAACTGGTCGCCGAGCGCCTCCTGGAGCGCACGCTCGATCCGGTCGTTGTAGATGATCCGGCCGACCGTCGTGAGCACGTGACCGCCCTCACGCCCGAGCGGGCGGAACTCGGCGAGGTCGTGCAGTCCGAGCCGCTTGTTGTCGTAGGAGAGCTCGGCCTCCTGCGCGGTGCGGAAGACCTTCGGGCGATCCTCGCCCTTCGGCCAGTTGCCGGCGACGAGCGTCGCCTGCTTCTCGGCCAGCTCCGAGGCGTCAGGCCCCAGCGTCAGGTAGTAGGTGCCGAGCACCATGTCCTGCGTCGGAGTCGCGAGTGGCGCACCGTGCGCCGGCGAGAGGATGTTGTTCGAGGACAGCATCAGGATGCGTGCCTCGGCCTGGGCCTCCGCCGACAGCGGCAGGTGGACGGCCATCTGGTCGCCGTCGAAGTCGGCGTTGAAGGCCGAGCAGACGAGCGGGTGGACCTGGATCGCCTTGCCCTCGATCAGGACCGGCTCGAACGCCTGGATGCCGAGGCGGTGGAGCGTCGGAGCGCGGTTCAGTAGCACCGGGTGCTCGTGAATCACGTTCTCGAGCACGTCCCAGACCTCGGGGATCATCGAGTCGACCATCTTCTTGGCGGCCTTGATGTTCTGAGCCGACTTGCGCTCGACGAGCTGGGCCATGATGAACGGCTTGAACAGCTCAAGCGCCATCAGCTTCGGCAGACCGCACTGGTGCAGCCGCAGCGACGGACCGGAGACGATCACCGAACGGCCCGAGTAGTCGACGCGCTTACCGAGCAGGTTCTGGCGGAACCGGCCCTGCTTGCCCTTGAGCATGTCCGAGAGCGATTTCAGCGCGCGGTTGCCCGGGCCGGTCACGGGACGGCCGCGGCGGCCGTTGTCGAACAGCGCGTCGACGGCCTCCTGCAGCATCCGCTTCTCGTTGTTGACGATGATCTCCGGCGCGCCGAGGTCGAGCAGCCGCTTGAGGCGGTTGTTGCGGTTGATGACGCGGCGGTAGAGGTCGTTGAGGTCCGACGTGGCGAAGCGGCCACCGTCGAGCTGGACCATCGGGCGCAGCTCCGGCGGGATCACCGGCACGGCCTCGAGCACCATGTGCTCGGGCTTGTTGTCGGAGTTGAGGAACGCCGACAGCACCTTGAGGCGCTTGACCGCGCGCGCCTGGCGCTGGCCCTTGCCGTTCTTGACCTGGTCCTCGAGGTCCTCGCGCTCGTGGTCGAGGACGATGCCCGGCTCGTCGGCCGGGTTCATGTCGTCGCCGGCGAGGCGGTCCTCGTCGACCTTGCGGGCCGGAGCCTCGCGGTCGTACTCCTTCTTCTCGAGCAGCAGCGAGCGGATGTGCTCGGCGCCCATGCCACCACCGAAGTACTCGCCGAAGCCGTACGGCGAGCCGAAGCGGTGCTTGAGCTCACGGAAGAACGTCTCGTCGGCGATGATCGCGCGCGGGCGGAACTCGTCCTTGGCTGCGTCCTTGTCGGTGTAGGTCGAGAGCGGCCAGTCCTGGCCCTCCTGCGGCGGCTCGTCGCTCGGCTCCTCCTTGTTGGCGAAGAGCTTCCAGACGTCCTTGAGGCGCTCGCGGGCGTCCTCGTAGTAGGCCTGCGTGTCGTCGATGTCGCCGGCGAAGGTCTTCTGGATCTCCTTCGTCATCTTCTCTCGCTCGTCCTTCGAGAGCTTCTTGACGTTGACCTCGAGCGAGTCGGCCCAGAGGTGGTCCTCGGTCGAGAACGCGCCCTGCTCACCGTTCTCGAGGTAGGCGATCCGCGCCTCGCGTGAGTTGCGAAGCTCCTCGACGCGCTCGTTCTCCTCCTCGCGCAGACGATCGAGCTCCTCCTGCATCTCGACCTCGAGCTTGCCGATGTCGCGCCAGCGCGCCTCCTGGTCGACCCAGGTGATGATCGACGCAGCGAAGTAGAGGATCTTCTCGAGCTCCTTGGGAGCCATATCGAGCAGGTAGCCGATCCGGCTCGGAACGCCCTTGAAGAACCAGATGTGGCTGACGGGAGCGGCCAGGTCGATGTGACCCATGCGCTCGCGGCGGACCTTCGAGCGGGTGACCTCGACGCCGCAGCGCTCGCAGACGATGCCCTTGTAGCGGACGCGCTTGTACTTGCCGCAGTAGCACTCCCAGTCCTTGGTCGGACCGAAGATGCGCTCGCAGAAGAGGCCGTCCTTCTCCGGCTTCAGCGTGCGGTAGTTGATCGTTTCGGGCTTGGTGACCTCGCCGGAGGACCAGCCGCGGATCTGCTTGCTCGAGGCGAGCCCGATCTCGATGGCGTCGAAGTTGTTGATGTCGATCATCGTTTCTTCCTCAGTCCTCTAGGCCAGTTCGCCCAAGTCGATCTCTGCGTCTACGCCGGCTTCGTCGTCGCCAGCGTCGTCATCGCCGGAGGTCTCCCCCTCGACGTTCTCGTCGGCCGCCTCACCGTCGGTCGCGCGGACCCCGGACAGGTCGATGCCGAGCTCCTCGGCCGCCCTGAGCAGGTCGTCGTCCTCCTCGCCGAGCTCCGACGAAGTGCCCTCCTCGGAGACGACGTTGACGTCGAGCGACAGCGACTGCATCTCCTTGAGCAGCACCTTGAACGACTCGGGGATCGACGGCTCGGCGATGTTCTCGCCCTTCACGATCGCCTCGTATGCCTTGACGCGGCCGACGGTGTCGTCGGACTTGATCGTGAGCATCTCCTGCAGCGTGTAGGCCGCGCCGTACGCCTCGAGCGCCCAGACCTCCATCTCGCCGAACCGCTGGCCGCCAAACTGCGCCTTACCACCGAGCGGCTGCTGGGTGACGAGCGAGTACGGGCCGGTCGAGCGCGCGTGGATCTTGTCGTCGACGAGGTGCAGCAGCTTCAAGATGTACATGTAGCCGACCGTCACCTGCTCCTGGAACGGCTCGCCGGTGCGGCCGTTGTAGAGCGTGAACTTGCCCGACGCGCGGTTACCCGCAGGCCGCTTCTTGTCGACGTCCATGCGGATCTTGCCGCCGGACTTCTCGTGGTCCTCCTGCCAGCGGACGAGCGCGTTGTCGACGTCCTCGACCGAGGCACCGTCGAACACCGGCGTCGCGGTGTAGACGCGCTCGCCGTGCTTGAAGCCCTGGTCGTCGTCGTACCAGCCCTGCGCCGCGGCCCACCCGAGGTGGGTCTCGAGGATCTGGCCGACGTTCATCCGCGACGGAACGCCGAGCGGGTTCAGGATCACGTCGACGGGGGTGCCGTCCTCGAGGAACGGCATGTCCTGCTCGTCGACGATCTTCGAAATGACGCCCTTGTTGCCGTGGCGTCCGGCGAGCTTGTCGCCCTCTGAGATCTTGCGCTTCTTGGCGACGAAGACGCGGACGAGGTCGTTGACGCCGGGCGGCAGGTCGTCGCCGGCCTCGCGCGAGAACGTCATCACGTCGATCACCACGCCGCCCTCGCCGTGCGGGACCTTGAGCGAGGTGTCGCGGACCTCGCGCGCCTTCTCCTTGAAGATCGCGCGGATCAGCTTCTCCTCGGCGGTCAGCTCGGTCTCGCCCTTCGGCGTGACCTTGCCGACGAGCAGGTCACCGGAGCCGACCTCGGCGCCGACGCGGACGATGCCGCGATCGTCGAGGTTCCGCAGCGACTCTTCCGAGCGGTTCGGGATGTCGCGGGTGATCTCCTCGTCGCCGAGCTTCGTCGTGCGCGCGTCGACCTCGTACTCCTCGATGTGGATCGAGGTCAGCTCGTCGTCCTTGACGAGGCGCTTCGAGAGGATGATCGCGTCCTCGAAGTTGTAGCCCTCCCAGGACATGAAGGCGACCATCAGGTTCTTGCCGAGCGCCATCTCGCCCTTGTCGGACGCGGAGCCGTCGGCGAGCAGCTGGCCCTTCTTGACCTTCTCGCCGACCTTCACGCGCGGCTTCTGGTGGATCAGTGTGCCCTGGTTCGAGCGGCTGAACTTGAGCAGTTCGTAGGTCTGCTTGCCGTCCTTGTACTCGACGTCGATCTGCTGGGAGTCGACGTAGAGGACGGTGCCGGGGCCGGAGGCGATGATCAGGTCGCCGGTGTCGATCGCGGCACGGTGCTCCATACCGGTGCCGACGATCGGGGCGTCGGCCTTCAGCAGCGGCACCGCCTGGCGCTGCATGTTCGAGCCCATCAGCGCGCGATTCGCGTCGTCGTGCTCGAGGAACGGGATCATCGCCGTGGCGACCGACCAGATCTGCTGCGGCGAGACATCGATCAGGTCGACGTCCTTCGGGGCGACCGTGACGTACTGGCCGGCCTGGGTGCGGCAGAGGACCTCGGGGCCCTTGAGCTTGCCGCCGCCGTCGACCGGCGAGTTCGCCTGGGCGATCAGCAGCTGCTCCTCCTGCGTGGCGTCGAGGCGGACGACCTTGCCGGTGACGACGCCGTTCTCGACCTGGCGGTAGGGCGTGATGACGAAGCCGTGCTCGGAGATCTCGGCGTAGCTCGAGAGCGAGCCGATCAGGCCGATGTTCGGCCCTTCCGGCGTCTCGATCGGGCACATGCGGCCGTAGTGCGTCGGGTGGACGTCGCGGACCTCGATCGGGGCACGCTCACGCGTCAGGCCACCGGCGCCGAGCGCGTTCAGGCGGCGACGGTGCGTCAGGCCCGAGAGCGAGTTCGTCTGGTCCATGAACTGCGAGAGCTGCGAGGAGCCGAAGAACTCCTTCATCGCGGCGACGACCGGGCGGATGTTGACGATCGTCTGTGGCGTGATCGTGTCCTCGTCCTCGGTCGTGAGGCGCTCGCGGACGACGCGCTCCATCCGGTAGAGGCCGATGCGGAACGCTTCCTGGATCAGCTCGCCGACCGGGCGCAGGCGGCGGTTGCCGAAGTGCTCGTACTCATCGAGGTGGTCGGCGATCGGCTCACGCGGCATCGAGGCGACCTCGGCGGCGAAGTCCTTGATCTCGGTCTCGCCGTCCTCCGGGATGCCGAGCAGCTTCGGCAGGCTGACGAGCTCACGGACGAGCGCGTGGATGTCGTCGTGGGTGAGGGTGCGGGTCTCGAGGTCGATGTTGAGACCGAGGCGCGCGTTCAGCTTGTACCGGCCGACGCGGGTGAGGTCGTAGCGCTTGGGGTCGAAGAAGAGCTGGTTGAGGAGCGCGTAGGCGGCGTCGACCGACGGCGGCTCGCCCGGACGCTGCTTCTTGAAGAGCTCGATCAGCGCGCCCTTCTTGGACTTGGTCGCCTCGGGGTCGGTTTCGACGGTCTGGCGGATGTAGAGCGAGCCGCCGAAGAGGTCGATGATCTCCTGGTCGAGCTTCTCGATGTCCTCTTGCGTTTCCTCGCGGTCAGCGTCGAGCTCGGGGTTGTACGCCATCGCGCGAAGGAGGACGGTGACGGGAAGCTTGCGCTTGCGGTCGATCCGGACGAAGACCTTGCCCTTCTTGTCGATCTCCATCTCCATCCAGGAGCCGCGGGCCGGCATCAGGTTCGCGACGAAGCACTGCTTCTCGCGGTCCTTGGCCTCCATCACGTAGGCGCCCGGCGAGCGGACGAGCTGCGTGACGACGACGCGCTCGGTGCCGTTGATGATGAACGTGCCGCGCTCGGTCATCCACGGGAAGTCGCCCATGAAGACCGACTGCTCGCGGATCTCACCGGTCTCGTGGTTGATGAACGCGACGGTGACGGTCAGCGGACGCGAGTAGGTGAGGTCCTTCTCGCGGCACTCGTCGATCGAGTTGGTCGGCTCGTCGAAGTGGAACTCGCCGAAGTTGACGGCGAGGTGGCCGGTGTAGTCCTCGATCGGCGAGATGTCGTCGATCGTCTCGCGCAGGCCACCCTTCTCGGTGTCGACCAGCCACTCGAAAGAGCGGCACTGGATGTCGATGAGGTTCGGAACCTCAACAGCGGTTTCAAGGCGCGCAAAGCTGCGGCGCTTCCGGCTGGCGGCGTCGAGAACAGGCACTACGGCGACTCCTCAGAGGGTCGAACGGGCGGTCACGTGGAGAGGCGCGCTCTGCCGGCCGGTGGTCGCACGGCCGCGCAGACGCGGACTGATGAAGGTAGCACACGGGTCATCGGACCCCTTGTGCTGGGGTTCCCGGCGCTCACGGACCCCGCCCGAGCCCCGCGTATGTGGCGCGGAGGCTGTTCGTGGGCGGCTGCGACTATCGGCCGAGGGGCGGGAGGGTAGCGGGTGGCGTGGCGGCGGGGAGCGTCACGCCCCGGAGCCGCGCCCCGCACGCACGCGCGATCTCCCGCGCGCGCCAGCGCACCAGCTCTCTCTTCGACGCGTCGGGCCACGGATGGATGCCGTCGCGACCCAGGCCGTCAGCGTAAGTGCGGTTGCCGCGCACGAACTCCGTGTACCCGGCGTACGCAACATCGGGATATCGCCGGTCGAGCCTCCGCAGCTGATCGTCGAACCGTCTCGCGTATCGGGCGAGCGGTTGCCGGCCGGCGCGCTCGTTGAGTCCCTCCCAAATGACGCAGGCATGGACCGCCGCCAGCAGGGCTGCCGCGTACCGCGCGTCGGCCGCCGTCCGGTGCCATCCGTCCATACCTTCGATCTCCATCAGGTCGTTCGTGCCGAGCTGGACGAGGATCACGGCCGGACCGGCCGCCCGAGCCTCCGCGAAGACGCCGGCCGCGAGCTGATCGGCGATCCGCCAGCCCGCCGTTGCCTCGACGTGGACGTGCCACCCGCGCCGGGCGAACTCCTGGGCCATCATCGGCTTCATCACCTCGGTGGAATCACCGTAGTTCCAGTCGTCGGACAGGCTGTCGCCGAGCACCCATACCGTCGGGCCGGGGGGCCCTGCGTCGAACGACGGCGAGCGCCAGATGTCGGTGGCGGCGCCCGGCGCGGCAGCGGCCGAGTAGATCCCGGCGATTACTGCCGTGAGCGCCAGCGCAGTCCGGATCGGGTGGACGCACTCCCTCGCCACGGGCGCCATCTTTACGGATGCCCCGGGCGGATGATTGGCCACGCCGCAGGATCGCCGGGCTTCCCTCTAGGGTTCCCACGCATGCGCTCCCTGGTCCTCGCCGCAACCGGCACCGCCGCCCTGTCCCTCGCCGCCTGCGGCACAAGCACGATCGACGCCGCCAAGGGCGAGCAGGAGATCTCGAAGGCCGTCCGCGTCCAGGCAGGCGTGCCGGTCAAGGAGGTCGCCTGCCCCGAGAACGTCAAGATCGAGAAGGGCGGCACGTTCACATGCACCGTGACCGCCAAGGACGGGACCAGCGGCTCGGTCGACGTGGTCCAGAAGGACGAGGACGGCAACGTCAGCTTCGACGCGCCGTTCATTCACATGGACGAGGCCGAGGCGTCGATCATCACGCAGATCGAGGAGCAGGTTCCGGGCGCCGCCGGTCAGGTCTCCGTCGACTGCCCGGACATCGTCGTCGGTAAGAAGGGCGCTCCGTTCGAGTGCGACGGCAAGGCCGGCAAGGAGACCTTCACCGTCAAGGCCACGCAGACCGACGGCCAGGGACGCTTCCGCTTCACCACGAAGCAGACGAGCTAGTGGCGCAGACAACACCGCTCGCGGCGGCCGCCGCCCTGACAATCGTCTTCGGCGTCACCGGCTGCGGGCAGGAGACCGTCCCGGCCGGCCAGGTGAAAGCGGCGGTTGCCCGCGCCGTCGTCAAGGACACCGAGCTGAACGTCCGCGGCGTCGTCGTCACCTGCCCTGACGACACCGTCGACAGGGGCTCCTCGGTCACCTGCACCGCGACGCTCACGTCCGGCGGCGGGTCGGCACCGGCCCGGGTGACCGTGACGGACGCTCCCGATGGCGACATTCGGGTGACGCTCTTGAGCCTGGACTCGACGCAGGTCGCCACGCAGGTTCGGGATGCCGCAACCGGCCGGCTCCGACAGGAGTCGAAGGACATCATCGGCGCGCAATGCCCGGTGTTGATCTCGAGCTGCCCCGGCACCCGCGTCAAGTGCTCCGGGCAGATCGGATCCCGGTTGTACTCGGCGACCGTCGTGGCCACGCCAGACGGCTTCGAGGTCACCGAGGTGAAGCCGGTCAAGCGGGTCGCGGACGTCGAGTAGCGAGGACGACGGCGGACCGCGCGCGTAACTCGGCGCGTTGTCACGCGTATCGCAACAGAACGCGCCGGGTTAGACCAGAGCGCTCAGCGGTAGCGCACGACTTCACACCCACGCACCCGGTCGCCGCGATCGACGTTCGCGACGTCGTGACCGCGGCCGCAGTCGATGCGGTCGCTTGCCCCGTCGGCCTGGGCGGTGATCACGTCATCCCCGCTGCCGGCCTCGACACGATCGCGGCCTGCAGCCGGCCGGAGCATGTCCCGTCCCGGGCCGCCGAGGAGGAAGTCGTCGCCACCGTCACCTTGGAGGAAGTCGTCGCCCTCGTCACCAAGGATCACGTCGTTGGCCCCGCCACCGTAGATCGTGTCGTTGCCGAGGCCGCCGGACAGCAGATCGGGCGCTGCGGTCAGCGGATCCTTGTCGCCCCAGATCAGGTCGTCCATCTCGCGGCCTGCGAGCACATCCGGGCCGGGGCCGCCGAGAAGCTTGTCCTTGCTGTTGCCTGCGACCGCACCGCCCTCGGGACCGGTCAGGGTCGCGCGACTGCCGAGGCCGAAGCCCATCGGCGAGCGAGACTCGACGTGCTCGCAGCCGGCCGCGTCGGGCCGGACGGCGTCGAGCTCGGCACGGCCCGCGGCCGTTGTGGGCAGGTCGATGAAGACGTAGTCGTTGCCCGGTCCGCAGTCGATGCGCTTGTCGATGCGTGCGTCGTTCATGAACAGCTGGTCGTCGCCCTCGCCTCCGCGCACGACGTCAGCGCCGAAGCCGCCGATCAGCCGGTCGTTGCCCGCCCCGCCGTCAATTCGGTCGTTGCCCGACTCGCCTCGCAGCGTGTCGTCGCCGCTGCCGCCGATAAGGAGGTCGGGCGCTGTGCCGGCGTTGAGCTCGTCGTCTCCGCTGCCACCGTCGAGACGATCGTGTCCGTATCCGGCCTGGACGAAGTCGTCGCCCGCGTCACCGGTCGTCAGATCGTCGCCGCTGCCGCCGTCGATCTCGTCGTTGCCGCTGCCGCCGGAGATCCGGTCGCCACCGGTGTCGCCGAACAGCTCATCGTTGCCCTGACCGCCGAGGAGGATGTCCGGCGCCTCCTCGCCCCTGGCGGTGTCGTCGCCCGAGCCGGCACTGATGTAGTCGCCGCCGGTACCTCCGTACAGCTCGTCCGCTCCACCGAGACCGAACAGCCGGTCGGGCCGGCGCCCGCCACGGAGAACGTCGTCCCTCCGGGTCCCGCGAATGACGTCAGCACCGGGACTCTCGCGTGCGATCTCGGGCGGATCGGCGCGGTAGTCCTCTGACGGGCGTCCGACGACCTTGCGGCGGCAGGACGATGCCTCGTCGCTGATGTCAACGGCTGCGCTGTCGTCCGCGTCGCAGGACAGCACGTCGCGGCTCACGTCGACCGCGCCGAGCAGGTCGGCGCCGCCGGATCCGATCAGCCGGTCGCGTCCCGCGCCTCCGTGCAGCAGGTCGTCGCCGTCTCGGCCTACGAGCCGGTCGTCACCGTCCCCGCCCTCGAGAGCATCCCCTCCGAAGTTCCCGTCGAGCGTGTCCTCACCGGCCCCGCCCTTGATCGTGTCGTCACCGTCGCCGCCGTCGGCCAGGTCGTCGCCCGGCCCGGCGTCGATCTCGTCCTCGCCACCTCGGCCTTCGATCCGGTCGTCCCCCGGGCCACCTGAGAGGATCTGCGTCCCTCCGCGGCCGGTCAGGCGGTCACCGGACTGCCCGCCGATGACGCCTTCGACAGAGTCGAGGATGGTGTCCTGCTCGCCCGGCTCACCGTCGTTCGGCTGCGCATCGAAGGTCGCAGTCACGGCTCCCGCACGCCCGCTGTAGTCGACCTCGTCGATCCCCAGACCACCGTCGAACCGGTCGGCCCCACCACGACCGTCGAACCGGTCGGCGCCGTACCCGCCGGCGAAAGACTCGCCGGCGTCGGTGCCGGTGAAGCTGTCGGCGAACCTTGTCCCGACGAACGCCTCCACCGCTGAGGCATTCCAACTTCGGCCCTCGGAGTCGCTGGTGGGAAAGTCCCCGCCGTTGACGACAACGCCGGCGTACCCTGAATCGAAGGAGACGGAGTCGGTGCCGTCGCCGCCGTCGATCATGTGGACCGGCGAGAGCAGCGGATCGAGAGGGCTGCTGTCGAGCACGAAGCCGGTCCTGACCGAGACATTGTCATCGCCCCCACCGAGTTCGATCACGAGCCTCGACGAGCCCGGGCAGCGCAGGATCCGGTCGGACGATTCGCAGGCGGTCGCTCTCGAGAAGTCGAATCCGCTCAAGAACGTGATTTCGGCAGCGATGCGCCGGGCGTCGCCGGTGAGCCCACCGTACGTCACGCCGAAGGTGACGGTGATGTTGTCGTCGACGCCGGCGGTGTCGACGATGCGGAGGACGTTGCCCGGCTCGCTGATGACCGTTACGGCTTCGGCGGGCACGGCGCATGCGAGGAGCGCCGCGGGAAGGGCGGGAGCGAGCAGGATGGCGCCACGGCGTCTGAGCCTCACTCCCATAGAACGGCGCTGAGGGTGCGAGGTGACGGCAGGGCAGCTCATCGGTACCGCACCGACTCGCAGCCGCGAACGCGGTCGATGCGGTCGACGTGGGCGACATCCTTGCCCGGGCCGCAGTCGACGACGTCGACTGCGCCGTCCGCCTCGGAGTGGACGACGTCCGGGCCGGCTCCGCCGAAGACGACGTCGCGGCCTGCGGCCGGGCGCAGGAGGTCAGCGCCCGGGCCGCCGAAGAGGCGATCGGCGCCGTTGTCGCCCTGGACCATGTCGTTGCCGGCACCGCCGTCGACGATGTCGTCGGCACCGCCGCCGTACATCGTGTCGTCGCCGGCACCACCGCGAATGACGTCAGGCGAGGCCGGACCCGGACTGCGGTCGCCCCAGAGCAAATCGTTCCCCGCTCCGGCGTGGAGAATGTCCGGTCCGAGGCCGCCGAGCAGCTTGTCCGACAGCTCCGTGCCCGCCCGCGCCTCGCCGGTGTCGGCGGTGAGGATGACCGCGCCGTCGAACGTCGTGTCCTGGCCCGGCGCGAGCTCGATCTGATGCTCGCAATTGGCGGCGGTCTTGGCGAGCAGCAACCGATCCTTGATGCCGTTCGCCGTGTTCCGCGGATCGACGTACACGGTGTCGTCGCCAGGTCCGCACTCGACGCGCCTGTCGACGTCGTTGTCGTTCAGATAGAGCGTGTCGTCGCCGCGCCCGCCGATCAAGACGTCCGGTCCGGAGCCGCCGATCAGGTCGTCGTTGCCTTCGCCGCCGACGAGCCGGTCGACGCCGGACCCGCCGTTCAGTGCGTCGTTGCCACGCTCGCCGCTGAGCACGTCGGGCGCGGCGTTGCCGCTCAGGTCGTCGTCACCGCTGCCGCCCCGCAAGTCGTCATGGCCGTAGTTGCCGAACGAGCGGTCGTTGCCCGCACCACCGATGATCAGGTCGTCCCCCGAGCCGCCGTCGGAAACGTCGTCACCTGGGCCACCGTCGAGGCGGTCGCTGCCGGTCCAGCCGAGGAGGTGATCGTCACCGGCGCCGCCGAACAGCAGGTCCGGTGCCTCGTCACCTGCGACGAGATCGTTCCCGCCGTCGCCGGCGACGCGGTCGACGCCGGTGCCGCCGTGAAGCCGGTCATCACCACCGCCGCCGGCGATCCGGTCGTTGCCGCGCTTGCCCCAGATCCGGTCGCGGGAGGCGGTCCCGCGGAGCACGTCGGCGCGGCTCGTGCCGCTCCGTGACCGGGCTGCGGCGTGGACGGTGAGCCCCGCCGGCACGACGCCGACGACTCGCTGGGCACATCGGGTCGTCGCGTCCCGAGCATCGGTCGCTACGTAGTCGGCGCTGTCACAGACGACAGTGTCGCGGACTCCGTCAACCGCACCGATCGCGTCGGAGCCCGCACCGCCGGTGAGCACGTCGGTACCGCCGCCGCCGAGCAGGTTGTCGTCGCCGCCACGCCCGTCGATCCGGTCGTTGCCCGGCCCGCCCGAGAGGGCGTCTCCACGCTCGGTTCCGATCAGTGTGTCGGCGCCACTGCCGCCGACGACTTCTTCGACGCTGACATCGACCCGGTCGCGCTCGCCCGCTTCGCCGTCGTCGGCTCTCGCGTCGATCGTGGCCCGCACGCTGGCCGAGCGCCGGCCGTAGTCGACCCGATCTCCGCTGCCCGGGCCGCCGATCAGCTGGTCAGCGCCGCCTGCGCCATCGAGCACATCGCTGCCGCCACCCCCGTCGAACCGGTTGCTGCCATCGTCACCGCTGAGGACGTCATCGAACGGCCCCCCGATCACGTGCTCGACCGCGACCACGTCGTCTCCCTCGCCGTCGGCCCCATCGTCCGTGGTCGCGTCCCGAGCGAGGGTCACGCGCACGGGACGCGTTGCGCTCGCGTAGGAGACGGTGTCGGCGCCCGGACCACCGTCGAGGCGGTCCGCTCCCTGATTCCCTGACAGCACGTCGTTGCCGGCACCACCCTGAAGCTCCTCGACGTCCGCCTCGATCGAGTCGCCCTCACCCGGTTCACCGTCGTTGGCGATGTCATCGAGCGTGAGCGAGACCGGCGCCGTACGCGACTCGTAGGTCACACGGTCCGTGCCGGCACCACCGCTGATCCGATCGGCGCCGGGGCCGCCGTCGAGCAGGTCGTTGCCGTCCCCGCCGCTGACAACGTCATCGCCGGGCCCGCCCAAGACCGATTCCTGTGCCCCCAGGATGTACCAACTGCAGTTGAGCGTGTCGTTGCCAGACCCGCCGATCACCGCCCGGACCGCGCGAACCGTGTCGTGCTCGCCGGCCGCACCGTCGTCGTTCGTGAAGTCGGTGGTGACCGAGACCGGAACGGCATAGGCGCTGTAGTCGACCGTCAGGTTCGAGATGAACTCCCACCGGGAGTCGTAGAGGTCGGCGCCCGGGCCGGCGACAGCCCGGACGGAGGGCGCCTGGACGGCGATCACGTCGTCGTCGCCGGCGCCCCCGTAGGCCGTGACGTCGGCGAACGTGCTGAACACCAGCATGTCGTCGCCGGCTCCGTCGCGGACTGCGATCGGGCCGATCGGGATCGTCGGCGCATACGGCCAGTCGGCCGTGGTGGTCCGGCGTTGGACGAGATCGACGTTCAAGAGGTCGTCGCCGCCGCCAAGATCGATGTCGTAGCGGGGCGCCCGCGGGCAGCGGACCGTGTCGGGGCTGACGGGTGTGCATCCCGCCTGGTTGACGATCGGAGCCGACGAATAGACCGAGAACTCGATCGTGTCGGTCTCCGGCGTGTCGAGCGTCGTCAGCGGCGTCCCTCCGAAGCGCATCGTGACGTCATCACGAACGTTCTCGGACGCGCTGAGCCGAAGCGTGCCGTCGGCGAGCGTGCTGACCGTGAGTGCCGAGG
The DNA here is from genome assembly GCA_037045385.1 of Baekduia sp. Classification (GTDB taxonomy): domain Bacteria; phylum Actinomycetota; class Thermoleophilia; order Solirubrobacterales; family Solirubrobacteraceae; genus Baekduia. The sequence continues at coordinate 212,883 of JBAOHN010000004.1, forward strand.
CGGTCGCGGGCACCAGCAGCGCCGCAGCGGCCACGACGGCTGCTGCGAGGCTCCGGCGCATCGGCGGCACGTTACCGGCCATCACCGCTCAATACAACGAAAAAGGGCGCCACGTAGGGCGCCCTCTCGTTGCTATCTCGGCGCGTTCCGTCGCGCATGGCGACAGAACGCGCCGAGTTGCGATTACTTGAGTTCGACGCTGCCGCCGGCCTCTTCGAGCTCCTGCTTGAGCTTCTCGGCCTCGTCGCGCTCGATGCCTTCCTTGACGGGCTTCGGGGCCTCGTCGACAAGCGCCTTGGCCTCCTTGAGGCCCAGGCCGGTCGCGGCACGCACGACCTTGATGACCTGGATCTTCTTGTCGCCGGCGCCGGTCAGGACGACGTCAACGGTCGAGCTGGCGTCATCGCCGCCGCCCGCGTCGCCGCCACCGCCGCCACCGGCGGCCGGGGCTGCTGCGGCAACGGCGGTCGCCGACACGCCGAACTCCTCTTCGAGCGCCTTGATGCGCTCAGAGAGCTCGAGCACAGAGATGCCCTTGAGCTCTTCGATCCAATCTGCGGTGCTTGTAGCCATGCTGGTTCCTTACTCCTCGTTGTCCGTTGACTCTTCGGACTCCTCGGAGCCCTCGTTGTTCGTTTCAGTCTCTGAAGAGTCAGCGTCAGCTGACTCTTCGACGGCTTCGGCGTCAGCCGATGCCGCAGCCTCGGGCTCAGCTTCCTCTGCCGTAGCTGAAGGTTCTGCGTCAGCAGAACCTTCGTCGGTAAGCGGCTCCGCAGGAGCCGCGTCCGCTGCTTCCCCTGCGGGGATCGAGCCGTCCTGCTTGCCTTCGAGCACACCACCGAGCGCGACGGCGAGGCCGGAAAGCAGCCCGTTCATGCCACGCGCCAGGCCGGTGATCGGCGAGGCGATCATGCCGACGAGCTGTCCGTACAGGACATCGCGCGAAGGCAGCTTCGAGATCGCGACGATCTGGGCCGAGTCGAGAGCGGCGCCGTTCATCAGGCCGCCCTTGAACGGCAGCAGCTCGCCGCCGGTGGCCTTCTGGAAGTCGGCGATCGCCTTCGCGGCGGCGGCCGCGTCACCGCGGACGAACGCGAGCGCCGTCGGGCCCTCGAGATGCGCCTTCAGATCCTCGGCGCCGGCGTTGTCGGCCGCGCGCTCGGTCAGCGTGTTCTTGACGACACGGAAGGTCGTGTCCGCATCACGCAGCTTCGTGCGAAGCTCGCCGACCTGCGCCACGGTGATGCCGCGGTAGTCGATCGCGAAGACCGCGTCCGACCCCTCGATCTGCTCTGCGATCTCTGCGACCGCAGCGGCTTTCTGTTCCTTGTTCACTAATGGCCTCCTGTGCCGGGCTTCTCGCGCGGAGCGCGTGCCGACGGTCTCTGGATGCCGGGCGAGAGTAGCTCCTAGGCCGCGGATGCGGCAGGCGCGTTCTCCCCGAGCAGGTCTCGGGTCCGGGTCGGATCGATCTTGATCCCCGGCCCCATTGTTGAAGTGACTGTGATCGACTTGAGGTACTTGCCCTTCGCAGCGGACGGCTTCGCGCGGACGAGCTCCTCGATCACTGCGGCGTAGTTCTCGAGCAGCGCCTGCTCGGTGAACGACGCCTTACCGATCGTCATGTGGACGATCGCGGTGCGGTCGGTGCGGTACTCGACCTTGCCGGACTTCGACTCCTCGACGGCCTTCGCGACGTCCATCGTCACGGTGCCGACCTTCGGGTTCGGCATCTTGCCCGACGGTCCGAGGATCTTCCCGAGGCGACCGACGACCGGCATCATGTCCGGCGTCGCGATCGCGACGTCAAAGTCGCTGAAGCCCTCTTCGATCTGCTTGGCGAGGTCGTCCGCTCCGACCACGTCAGCGCCTGCGGCCTCGGCCTCAGCGGCCTTAGGACCCTTGGCGAAGACGGCGATCTTGACGTCCTTGCCGAGACCGTGCGGCAGCGCGATCGTGCCGCGCAGCTGCTCGTCGGCGTGGCGGACGTTGAGCCCGGTGCGGATGTGCAGCTCGATCGACTCGTCGAACTTGGCGCGCGCGCACTCCTTGATCAGAGCGACGGCGTCACGCGGCTCGTACTCGCGCTCGCGATCGACCTTCGAGCGGACCGCGTCGTATCCCTTGCCGTGACGCGCCATCAGACGACCTCGACTCCCATCGAGCGGGCGGTGCCCTCGATGATCAGGTCGGCCTGGTCGAGATCGTTCGCGTTGAGGTCAGCGAACTTCTGCTCGGAGATCTGGCGGATCTGCGCCTTCGTGATCTTCCCGACCTTGTTCTTGTGCGGCTCACCGGAGCCCTTGTCGAGCCCGATCGCCTTCTTGATCAGGACGGCGGCCGGCGGAGTCTTGGTGATGAACGTGAACGAACGGTCCTCGTAGACCGTGATCACGACCGGGATCGTCGTCCCGTTCTGGTCCTGCGTCTGGGCGTTGAACGCCTTGCAGAACTCCATGATGTTGATGCCGTGCTGGCCGAGCGCGGGGCCGACCGGCGGCGCGGGGCTGGCCTGGCCGGCGGCAGCCTGCAACTTGATCTGAGTGAGGACCTTCTTGGCCACGGTGGCCTTCTTTCTTCGGTCTCCCACACCGCTCGGGGCGGCGTGGTACGGACGACGGAGCGCGTGAGGGTAGCGCAGCCGCGGAGCTGCCTGCACGAACTGCGTCGAGTGGTCGGTTGCTCTCGAACGGGTGAGAGCAACCGACCACTCGACGTGCGCGAGCGGAGTCGAGTTCGTCGTCGTCAGGGGCGTCGCCGTTGCAGCTCACGGGGTCGTGCGAGCGACGAAGGACCTGGACATCGTGCCCGCCCCGACCGCAGGCAACCTGCTCGCCCTCGGCAATCTCCTGATCGACCTCGATGCATGCCTCGCGAAGAGCCCCGACGTCAAGTTCGGGCCCGAGCACCACGATGCGCTGGCGCGAGGTCACTCCCTCTCGTTCACAACCACGCTGGGCGACGTCGACATCGTGCAGCGCCTCCCCGGCGTTCAGCCGTACGCTTCCCTGGTCGGTGACGCACTTGAGGTGCCGCTTCCATCGGGAGTCACGATCGCTGTCGCGTCGCTTGCCAACCTCCGCGCCATGAAATCCGCAGCAGGCCGGCCGCAGGACCTGCTCGACCTCGACGCCCTGCCTCCCAGTTAGGCGGGAGTTCGCGGGAGCGAACTCCCAATGACAACGGCTATGCCGTTGTCACACCTTCTTCACCTGATCGAACCCGACCTCGGCCGGGGTCTCGCGGCCGAAGATCGACACGAGGACCTTGAGCTTCTGGCCCTCCTGGTTGATCTCGGAGATCTCGCCGGTGAAGTCTGACAGCGGGCCGGCGACGACCTTGACCGACTCGCCGATCGAGAACTGCGCCTTCGTCGCGACCTTCTGCGCGACCTCGCGGTGCAGCAGGCGGTCGACCTCGGGCTGGGTCAGCGGCACCGGCTCGTTCGCGGCGCCGACGAAGCTGGTCACGCCCGGCGTGCCCTTGACGAGCTGCCAGGAGTCCTCGTTGAGGTCCATGTTCACGAGCACGTAGCCCGGCATGGTCCGCTTCTCCTTGGTCTCCTTCTGGCCGTCCTTCATCTCCGAGACGGTCTCGGTCGGCACGACGATCGTGCGGATCGCGCGCTTCTGCCCGAGCGACGCGGCGCGGTGCTCGAGGTTCGATTTGACCTTGTTCTCGTGGCCCGAGTAGGTGTTGACGACGTACCAGCGATACATGAAGTTCCCTAGAGGATGAAGTTGACGAGCCGCTGTGCGACCCAGTCTGCGAAGCCGAGGTAGGCCCCGGCGATGATCACGAAGCCGATGACGACCGCTGTCGCCTGGCCGACCTGACGGCGGTCGGGCCACTGCACGCGGCGGAGCTCAGCCGCCGATGCGCGGAGGAACTGGACGAAGCGAGGCCCGCCCGACCCGCCGACCGGCCTGCCGGCCGCGTCCTTGCGACCACGGGTGGTGGCGAGCGCCCTGTCGTCGGCGTCGATGTCGCCGTCGTCGTCGAGGTCGGCGGTCGCCGCGACCGCCTGCTCCTCGAGCTCCTCGTCGCCGATCTCCGCCTCGTCGCCCTGGTGGGTGACCTCGCGCGCCTCGTCGGCCCAGGCGGAGCTGTGCTCGAGCTGGCCCGGGAGCTCGTCGCTCTCGTCGTCGCGGCGGCGGTCGTCGGTCATCGCGGGGCTAGCGCGTCTCGCGGTGGTCTGTGTGCTTGCGGCACCACTTGCAGTACTTGCGGATCGTCACGCGATCCGGGGTGTTCCGCTTGCTCTTGTTCGTCTGGTAGTTGCGCCGCTTGCAGTCCTCGCAGGCGAGGGTGATAGCGATACGCACGTCTCCGCGGGCCATGGCCGGCTCCCGTCGAAATGCAGGTGGTCAAAGAAACGACCCGCCAGGGGCGAGCCGTCAGGTCATCGTAGCGCGAACTCAGTCGTCGTCGCGTGAGCGGCGTCGCCCGCGCCCGCCGCGGCCGCTCTCGGCCTCGGGGATCACGTACGGCAGCAGCGAAAGCTCACGGGCACGCTTGATCTCGCGGGCCATGCGGGCCTGGTCGCGACGCGGGAGACCGGTCTGACGACGCGAGCGGATCCGCCCGCGCGAAGTCAGGAACTGCTTCAGGTTCTCCGGATCGAGGTAGCTGATCTTCTCGAGCTCCTCGGCCGGCCAGCGCTTGCGGCGGATCGGGCCGCCTGTGGGTCTCATCGGGCGTCGGGCCATAGTGCGAGGGGGCACGATAGCGACTCGGTCTCCTCAGGGGGCGAAGGCAGCGCATTCGCCCGGCGTCAGGCCGAAGGCGTCGCGCATGTACAGTTGTGAACATGGCCGCCGTTGAGGAGACAGCAGGACCGGTCAACCCGCTTCGTGGTGAGGCGCCGCCATCGCCGGCCGGGCCTGCCGGTGACGCGGATGGCCTCGTGCCTGCGCCGGTCCTTGCGGGGTCCTCCGTCGGCCAGTCGCGCGGGTTGATCTTCAACCACTTCGACTTCATCGAGCGAGCGCGTGCCAAGTACGGCGATGTGTTTCGGATCAACGTGCTGCGTCGCGACTTCCGGATGCATGTGACCTCGCACCCGGACTCGGCGAAGGCGCTCTTCCTCGCCAAGCCGGACGAGGCGCCGTCGGCGACCGGCGACTCGCCGCTCCGTCCCGTCGTCGGCCCGAACACCGTGCTGACCGCGATCGGCTCGCGCCACCTGCGCCAGCGCAAGCTGCTGCTCCCTTCCTTCCACGGCGACGCCGTCGACGCATACGTGGCGTCGATCGAGCGGACTGTCAGCGCCGAGATCGATCGCTGGCGCACGGGCGACACGATCGAGCTTGCGCCGCGGATGTCGGACGTGACGCTCGACGTGATCATGGCCGGGGTCTTCGGCGCCGAGCCTCCGCTCGAAGCCGGCACGCCGGAGGCCGAACTACGGCGGCTCGTCCGGAAGTCGCTCGCGCTGACGACGAAGCCGTGGTGGCCGCTCGCCGAGGCGCCGAGCCTCGGTCACGACTCGCCGCGGTGGCCGGTGAGGGGCCAGGTGCAGCCGGTCTACGACGCGCTCGACACGCTGATCCGGGCGCGGCGGGCCGTACCGGAGGCCGAGCGCGGCGAGGACATCCTCTCGATCCTGCTCGCCGCCCGCGACGAGGACGGCGTCGCCCTGACCGACGAGGAGATCCGGATGGAGCTGCTCACGCTCGTGCTCGCCGGCCACGAGACGACGGCCAACTCGCTGGCCTGGGCGATGGAGCGACTGACCCGCGAGCCCGTCGCCTACTCCAACCTCCGTGAAGCGGTGCGCGTCGGCGGGCCGGAGGCCGATGCATACGTCGACGCGACGATCCACGAGGCGATGCGGCTGCGCCCGGTCGTGCCGATGATCGGGCGCCGGATCCAATCCGACTGGAGCTTCGGCGACAAACGCGTGCCGGCCGGATCGCTCGTCACCGTCTCGATCGTGCTGATGCACCGCCGCGAAGATCTCTACCCGCGCCCGCACGACTTCCTGCCCGAACGCTTCATCGACGCACCTCCCGGCACCTACGAATGGATGCCGTTCGGCGGCGGCATCCGCCGCTGCCTCGGCGCGACGCTCGCGATGGCCGAGATGCGCGTCGTGCTGCGGGAGCTGACACGCCGCGTCGACGCGAGCGCCGATCGTCCGCAGCCCGAGCGCGAGCGGATGCGCAACGTGACGCTGATCCCGGCACGCGGCGGACGTGTGCGGGTCGACCGGATCGTCTCGTAGATAGGTTGCCCGCCATGGACAGCCTCAGCGCCGGCCCCTGCAACCCCTTCGGGCCGGAGCACGAGGAGCTGCGGCAGTCGGTCCGCTCGTTCATCGAGCGCGAGCTGCAGCCGCACGCCGCCGAATGGGAGAAAGCGCAGTACTTCCCCGACGAGGTGTTCGTGAAGCTCGCAGAGCAGGGCTTCCTCGGCTTGAAGTTTCCCGAGTCGGTCGGTGGACAGGGCGGCGACCACCTGCACGAGGCGGTCTTCGTCGAGGAGCTCGCCGGCTGCCACTCCGGCGGCCTTGCCGCCGGCATCGGCGCCCACTGCGAGATCGCAGCCTCGCCGGTCTTCACGTTCGGCACGCCCGACCAGCACGAGCGCTATCTGCGACCGGCGATCGAGGGCAAGAAGGTCGCCGCGCTCGCGATCACCGAGCCGGGGGCCGGGTCGGACGTGGCATCGCTCAGGACCACCGCGACGAAGGTCGACGGCGGCTGGACGGTCAGCGGCGAGAAGACGTTCATCACCGGCGGTGTCCGCGCCGGCTACTACGTGACCGCCGTGCGGACGAAGCCCGAGGGCGGCCACGGCGGCATCAGCTTCCTGATCGTCGACCAGCAGGACGCGATCGATGCGCGCCCGCTCGAGAAGCTCGGCTGGCACGCATCCGACACGGCGACGGTCGCGTTCGACGAGGCGTTCGTCCCGGACGAGAACCTGCTCGGGGAGTTGCACGGCGGGTTCAAGCTGATCATGGCCAACTTCGCCTGGGAGCGGCTGACGATGGCGCTCGGCTCCGTGGCGGCGATAGACCGGGTCCTGACGCAGACGATCGCCTACACGAAGGAGCGCGAGGCGTTCGGGAAGCCGCTGACCGGCTTCCAGGTGACGCGCCACACGCTCGCCGACCTGCGGGCCGCCGTCCACATCGCGCGCTGCGTTACATACGACGCGCTGCAGCGGTTCGTCACCGGCGACCCGGGAACGACCGAGGCGGTCGTGATCGCCAAGCTCCACACGCAGCGCGCCGCCTGCGACCTCGTCGACGCCTGCCTCCAGCTCCACGGCGGCGCCGGCTACATGACCGAGGTCGGGATCGAGCGCGCTTTCCGCGACGCCCGCCTCGGCCCGATCGGCGGCGGCACCGACGAGATCATGCGCGAGATCCTGTCGAAGATCATGGGCCTGTAACGGCCCCTGCCAGGACAGATCCGGCCGCAGGCCGGTCTGATGACTCTCCGAACCCGCCACCTGCGAGGCTCGACCCGTGCAGATTGCGATCCCGCTGTTCCCCCGCCTGACGGCGCTCGACGCGATCGGGCCGTACGAGGTGCTGCAACGCCTGCCGGGCGCCGAGGTCGTGTTCTGCGGCAGCGAACCGGGCGAGGTGCGGACCGAGAACGGCTATCTCGGGCTGACCGTCGACCGCGCGCTCGACGAGGTGCCGCGACCTGACGTGATCATCGTTCCGGGCGGCATCGGCTCACGCGCGCTCGACGCGGCGCATCCGATCACCCGCTGGGTCCGCGCGGCCCACGAGACGACGCGCTTCACGACGTCGGTCTGTACCGGCTCGCTCGTGCTCGGCGCCGCCGGCGTGCTCGACGGGCTCACGGCGACGACGCACTGGGCCTGTTACGCCGAGCTCGAGGGGCACGGCGCTACGGCGATCTCCGACCGCGTCGTCGAGCACCTCGACCGGAGGATCATCACCGCCGCAGGCGTCTCGTCCGGGATCGACATGGCGCTGCGGCTCGCCGAGCTGCTCGTCGACCGACCGGCCGCCGAGGCGATGCAGCTGATGGTCGAGTACGACCCGCAGCCGCCGTTCTCGTGCGGCTCGCTCGACAAGGCGAGCCCCGAGGTGATCGAGCGGGTCGCGGCCTACAGCCGCGAGAAGGACTGACGCTCGTCGAAGGTCATCAGAACGCGCGATATGCGCGTTCTGATGACCTTCGACGAGCGCCAGCCGGCGTCGAGCGCTTGGTTGAGCGCCGCGCCGAGCGAGCCGAGCAGCTCCTCGCCGGTCGGCGTCGTCCCGGGGTCGAGCAGCCACTGCAGCATGAAGCCGTCGCAGACGGCGATCAGGAACGAGGCGACGATCTCGGGCGACGCCGCCGAGTCCTCGCCGAGGCTGGCGCGCACTGCATCGGCGACCTTCGCGCGGACCTCGGCGTAGTGCTCGGCGAGCGGCACGCGCACGTCCTCTGACCATGCAGCCTGCGCGGCGGCCTCGACGAACCCGACAAGCACCGGACGCAGCTCCTCGAACGCGCCGAGCATCTCGATCCAGGCGGCGCCCATCTGCTCGAGCGGCGCCGCGCCCTCCGGCGCGCCGGCCGCATCGGTCAACCTCGCCGTCCAATCCCAGCCCGAGCGGATCACGGCCTCCGTGAGGAGCCCGTCCTTCGAGCCGAAGTGGTAGCCGATCGACGCCAGGTTGGCTCCCGACGCCGCGGCGATGTCGCGGGCAGTCGTGCGCGCGTAGCCTTTGGTACGCAGGCACTCGACCGCACCCTCAAGCAGTTGCTCGCGATTGCTCGGCTGCGCCACGAGCAGATCGTATCGGCTTGCTATCCATACGTCCGTATTGTACGTTCGTCTAGATATGACCCAGCCAACGCTCCCGCCAGGCCCGCGATCGCCCCGCTGGCTCCAGACCGCGATCTGGGCGACGCGCCCGCTCGGCCTGCTCGGCCGGGCGCAGCGCCGCTACGGCGACGTGTTCACCACGCGCCCGTACGGCTTCGCCCCGATCGTCGTCGTCGCCGACCCGGCGGTGATCAAGGAGGTCTTCACCTCCGACCCCGAGGTCTTCGCTGCCGGTCTCGGCAACGCCGCACTCGCCCCCGTGCTCGGCGAGGAGTCGCTGCTGACGCTCGACGGCGAGCGCCATCTGCGCCAGCGCAAGATCATGCTGCCGCCGTTCCACGGCGAGTCGATCGAGCGCTACCGCGAGCGGGTCGTAACGATCACTGAGACATCGGTCGCGCGCTGGCCGCGGGGCGAGCGCTTCCCGGTCGGCCCGCGGATGCAGGAGATCACCTTCGAGGTGATCCTGCGCGCGGTCTTCGGCGTCTCCGACGAGGCGCGGTTCGCGCGGCTTCGCGAGCTGCTGCCACAGCTGCTTGCCTTCAAGCCGATCGAGATGTGGGCGGTCTTGCTCTTCCCGAAAGTGCTCGACACGCCGCTCGGAACCCGGCATCCGTCGATGAAGATCCGGCCGGAGGTCGAGCGGCTGCTGCTCGATGAGATCGAGGCCCACCGAGCCAACCCCGAAGGACGCGATGACATCCTCGCGCTGCTGCTCGCCGCACGCGACGCGGACGGCGAGCCGCTCAGCGACCGCAACCTGCTCGACCAGCTGATCACGCTGCTGCTGGCCGGCCACGAGACGACGACCACGGGGCTGACCTGGGCGTTCGAGCGACTGTCGCGGGAGCCGCGCGTGCTCGCGAAGCTTCGCGAGACGCTCGACGCCGGCGACGAGGGCTACCTCGACGCAGTCGTCAAGGAGACGCTGCGGCTGCGCCCGGTCGTCGACAGCGTCGCGCGCGTGCTGACGCGGCCGGCCGAGCTCGCCGGCCGCACGCTCCCGGCCGGCACCGTCGTGCTGCCGTCGATCGTGCTCTCGCACCGTTCGGCAGCGGCGTTCCCGAACCCCGACGAGTTCAGGCCGGAGCGGTTTCTCGATGGCTCGCCGCCGCCGTACTCCTACATCCCGTTCGGCGGCGGGACGCGGCGCTGCGTCGGCGCATCGTTCGCGGCGATGGAGATGCGGACGGTGCTCGCGACGGTGCTCGGTCAGGTCGACCTCGTGCCGTCGGCCGCGCGACCTGAGCGGCAGGCCGTCCACCATGTCACGCTCGTGCCGGCGCGCGGCGGGCGGATCACCGTGACGACGCGCCGCGACGCGGCGCCTCAGACCAGCACGTTCGCGAACACCTGCCAGGCGAGCGCCGACTTGGCGAGCAGGCTCAGCACCATGTAGCTGCGCTCACCGCGGAGGTAGTCGGCCCACTTGCCCTTCGCCCGGTACTGAAGCCACTGGACGAGCGCGAAGCCGTTGAAGAAGACGAACAGCGAGACGAAGATCCCGTAGACGAACCCGGGCACGTCCGACCCGGCGCCGATCAGATAGATCGCGATTGCGATCCACGGCGCGGCGCCAGCGATGCAGCCGAAGACGAACGGCGTCCATGAGACCCCGTCGCCGCGACCACGGTTGGTCGTCTCCATCAGCCAGCCGAAGAGGATCATCGACGCGTTGACGACGAACAGCGCGATCAGCGCGGCGATGTCGGTGATGCCGGTGATCGACGCGATCAGGACGATCATCAGCGAAGCTGACAGCGCGTACTCGACCCAGCGGAAACGGTTGCGTTCGTTCTCGAGCTCGGCGGTGTAGCGCGGCCAGCCCCACGGGCTCGCGACGATCGCGTGGAAGACCGCCGAGAGCAGCGAGAAGAGGGCGACGGCATACCCGAGCCGGTAGCTGAACAGCTCGTCGATCTGGACCGGCGACTCCGGCTGGCCGGGCGGTCCGGTCGAGAACGCGCCGGTGACCGGCAGCGTCAGCGCTGTCGAGAGCGCGACCATCAGCGCCGCCTGCACGAAGTGCAGGACTGCGAGGACAACGTTCCAGCGGCGGAGACGATCTATTGTCATCGCAATCCAGAATAGCGTGTCATCTATTGCCAGCGCGCCGGTTGCCCCGCGAGCCCGGCGAGGGCGCTTGCCGTGAGTCCCGGGTTGAACTCGTCGGCGCTGCCCGCGGTGGCGGGATCCCAGTCGACGGCGAGCGCCGATTGCACGTCGGTGAGGACCGCACGCAGCCGGTCGCCGCCGGTCACCGCGATCGCGAGTGTGGTCAGCGAGGCCCCAACGATGCTCCGTTGTGCCACGCCGGCGAGCTTGCGGCCTCCGGCGTGCAGAGAGAACCGGCCCGGGCAGTACTCGCCCGGCAGCTCGCCGATCTGCGCGTCGACCCCGGCGTCCGCCAGCAGTCGCTGCGCCACGGTCGCCATCGCCGCGAATCGTTCTTCGATCCCCTCGGCGACGGCGCCGGCCCGGTCGATCCGCTCGATCACGACCGAGCCGTGGTCGTAGGCGGCGGCGCGGCCGCCGGCGTGGCGGACGAGCGGTACGAACCCGTGCACACGGGCGGCCGCCTCCGCCGCGGCGAAGCCGTCCGCGCGGGCGTCGAGCCGGCCGAACGCGAGCGTCGGGCCCGGGACGAAGACACGGACGAGCGGCTGCTCGGCGCCCGACGCAACAGCGGCCAGCAGCTCGCCGGTGAGCGCCATGTCGCGCGCCGGATCATCCGGAGCGCGATCGGGGACGATTCGCACGCGACCGTTCAGTGACCGTGCGCGTCCGGCGTCTCGGGCGCGTAGCGGTGGTGCAGCATCAGCTGGTTGCCGTCGGGGTCGGCGAAGATCGCCATGTGGCAGACGCCGCTGTCCATCGTGTCCATGAAGAACTGAACACCGGCCTGCTCGAGCTGGGACTGCCGCGCCTTCACGTCATCGACGCGCAGCGCGATCGTCGACGTGCTCGGGCCCTGGAACGGGCGACCGAACCCGGCCGGGTCGACGACCGCGAGCGTGAGGTTGCCGGTCTCGAATTCCTGAGCCGGAAGGTCGCCCCAGCGCTTGCTCGGCGTGAGCCCGAGCGTCTCGCCGTAGAAGGCCGCTGCCCGATCGAAGTCGGAGACCGGGATCATCACGAAGTCGGTGTGGCTGACGCCGATGCTCATGCCTGTTCCTTTCGCGCGCCGGCCTTCGGGTTCGGAAGGTCGGTGATCGTGCCGTCGGCGAGTTCCGCGGCAAGCCCGATCGTCTCAGAAAGCGTCGGATGTGGGTGGACGGTGAGCGCCACGTCCTCGATCACGGCGCCCATCTCGACCGCCAGCGTGATCTCGGCGATCAGCTCGCCGGCGTTCGGTCCGGCCGCGCCGCCGCCGAGGATGCGGCCGGTCTGCGGGTCGTGGATCAGCTTCGTGACGCCTCCGGTCGCGCCGAGCGCGATCGCGCGGCCGGACGCCGTCCACGGGAAGGTCGCGACCTCGTGGGCGAGCGCGTCCTCCTGCGCCTTGCGCTCGGTCAGGCCGACCCAGGCGATCTCGGGGTCGGTGTAGGCGACCGACGGGATCACGCGGACGTCGTTGACAGCGCCCTCGATGCCGGCGGCAACCTCGGCGGCGACGTGGCCCTCGGCGGTCGCCTTGTGCGCGAGCATCGGCCCCGGCGTGCAGTCGCCGATCGCGAGGATGTGCGGCACGTTGGTGCGCTGTTGGGCGTCGACGGCGACGAAGCCGCGCTCGTCAACGTTCACGCCCGCGGCGGCGAGGCCGAGGCTGCCGCCGTTGGGCGTCCGGCCTACTGCGACGAGCACGCGGTCGAAGACTTCAGTGCCGTCCCTCCTGCCGGACATCGTTACGTGAAGGCCGTCGTCCTTCGCCTCGACGGCGTCAACGCTCGTGGCGGTGTGGATCGCCGCGTAGCGTTTGCGGATCCGGCGCTGCAAGGGCTTGACGAGGTCGTCGTCGGCCTCGGGGATCAGACGGTCGGTCATCTCGACGACGGTGACGTCGGCGCCGAGCGCGTCGTAGACGCAGGCCATCTCGAGGCCGATGATGCCGCCGCCGATGACGAGCAGCCGTTTGGGCACGTCGGTCAGTGCCAGCGCGCCGGTCGACGTGACCACGCGGTCGTCGTCGGGCACGAACGGGAGGCGGACCGCCGTCGACCCCGCGGCGACGATTGCGTGATCGAACTCGATCGTGTCTCCGCCTACGTCGAGCGTGTTCGGCCCGGTGAAGCGCGCCTCGCCGGTGATGACGTCGACCTTGCGGCCCTTGGCCATCTGCGCGAGGCCGCCGGTCAGCCGTTGGACCACGCTGTCCTTCCAACTGCGCAGAGAGGGGAGGTCTATCTCGGGGTCCGCGAAGCTGACGCCGGGGACCTCTCGCGATTCGGTGATGACCTTGGCGGCGTGGAGCAGCGCCTTGCTGGGAATGCAGCCGACGTTGAGGCAAACGCCGCCGAGCGTCTCGTAGCGCTCGATCAGGGTGACGTCGAGACCGAGGTCGGCGGCACGGAACGCAGCCGCGTAGCCGCCGGGGCCCGAGCCGATGACGACCACTCGCCCCGGCTTCGCCGCGGCGTCCGGCTCCGTATCTCGGCGCGTTTCGTCGCTCGGTGCGACAGAAGGTGCCGAGTTAGGTTCGGGGGCGTCGAGAATCGCGACGACGTCACCCGCCGAGACGGTGTCCCCGACGGCGATCTTCAGCTCGGTGAGCGTGCCGGCCGTCGGGGCTGGGATCTCCATCGACGACTTCTCCGACTCCAGCACCAGGAGCGGCTGGCCGACCTCGACGGCGTCGCCGGCGGCGACGAGCAGCTCGGAGACCGGGACGCCGGAGAAGTCGCCGAGGTCGGGGATGACGACGTCCATCAGAGCAGCACCCGGCGGAAGTCGGCGAGCACGCTCGCGAGGTGGGCAGTGAAGCGGGCGGCCTCGGCGCCGTCGATGACGCGGTGGTCGTAGGAGAGCGAGAGCGGCAGCATCAGCCGCGGCTCGAAGTCGCTGCCGTTCCAGACCGGCTGGGTCTTCGAGCGGACGACGCCGAGGATCGCAACCTCCGGCGCGTTGACGATCGGCGTGAAGCCGGTGCCGCCGATCCCGCCGAGGCTCGAGATCGTGAACGTGCCGCCGCGCATCTCGCCGGGCGAGAGCTTCCCGCCGCGCGCCTTCCCGGACAGCTCGGCGAGCTCGAACGCCAGGTCAACCAGCCCCTTCTTGTCGACGTCGCGGACGACCGGGACGACGAGCCCGTTCGGCGTATCCGCCGCAAAGCCGAGGTGGTAGTAGTCCTTGACCACCAGCTCGTCGCCGTCGAGCGAGCTGTTGACGTTCGGGAACTGCTTCAGCGTCGCCGCGCAGGCCTTCAGCAGCAGCGACACCATCGTCACCTTGGCGTCCGACTGCTCGGTGTTGAGCTGCTTGCGGAACGCCTCGAGCTCCGTGATGTCGGCCTCGTCGTGATGCGTGACGTGCGGGATGTGGACCCAGTTGCGCGCGAGGTTGTCGCGCGTCAGCTTGCGGATCCGCGACAGCTTCTGGCGCTCCACGGGGCCGTATTCCTCGAAATCGACCTCCGGCCAGGGGATCAGGTCGAGCCCGCCGCCCCGCGCCTGCTGCGCCTGAGCCTTTGGTGAGCGCACGTCCTCGGCGAGGATGCGCCCCCCGCGCCCCGACCCCGTCAGCGAAGAGAGATCGACGCCCAGCGTGCGCGCAAGCCTGCGCACGCTCGGACTCGCGTAGACGCGGTCCCGCTTCGCGGGACCGTCGGGCGAACCGCTTCGCGCTTCGCCCAGCGCTGGCTTCGTAACTCGGCGCGTTTCGTCGCTCGGTGCGGCAGAAGGTGCCGAGTCACCCGGCTCTGCGGAATCGCCGTCAGGCGATTCCGCGACGGTAAGCGGATCCGAAGGATCCGCGTCCACGACGACCGCAATCACGTCGCCCGCGGAAACCGTGTCCCCGACCGCGACCCGCATCTCGGTGAGCGTGCCGTCCGCCCCCGCGGGGATCTCCATCGAGGACTTGTCGGACTCGAGCACGACCAGCGGCTGAGCGGCCGTCACCTCGTCGCCGGCGGCTGCGAGCAGCTCGGAGACCGGTACGTCGGCGAAGTCGCCGAGGTCGGGGACGACTACCTCAGCCACGGTGCCTCCAGGGCCGGGTCGATCTCGTACTTGACGATCGCCGCCGCCGCGTCCTCGGTGCGCCCGAGCGACGTCAGCGCCGCGACGACGACGTGGTGGCGATCGACCTCGAAGAAGCGCCGCAGCGCCGTCCGGTAGTCGCTGCGGCCGAAGCCGTCGGTGCCGAGCACCGTGTACGGCGCGGGTACCCACTCGCGGATGCCGTCCGCCAGGGCGCGGTTGTAGTCGGTCGCGGCGACCACGGGCGCTCCCTCGCCGAGAATCTCGGTCACGTACGGGACGCGGGCCTCATCGGTCGGATGAAGCCTGTTCCAGCGCTCGCACTCCATGCCGTCACGGCGCAGTTCCGTCAGCGACGGCGCCGAAAACACCTCGGCGGAGACGTCGAAGTCCGAAGCCAACAGCTCCGCGCCGCCGATCACCTCACGGAGAATCGTGCCCGACCCGACGAGGCGAATGTCCGGGGTGGGCGGGGCCCCATTCAGCGAGTAGATCCCGCGCAGGATTCCCTCCTCCACGCCCTCCGGCATCGCCGGCTGGACGTAGTTCTCGTTCATCAGCGTGATGTAGAAGAAGACGTCCTCGCGATCGCGAACCATCCGCTCGAGCCCGCTGTGGACAATCACGGCCAGCTCGTAGGCGTACGTCGGGTCGTAGGTGACGCAGTTCGGGATCAGCGTCGCCTGCAGGTGCGAGTGGCCGTCCTCGTGCTGGAGCCCCTCGCCGTTCAGAGTCGTCCGGCCGGCCGTGCCGCCGAGCAGGAAGCCGCGGGCGCGCGAATCACCGGCGGCCCAAGCGAGGTCGCCGACCCGCTGGAAGCCGAACATCGAGTAGTAGATGTAGAACGGCAGCATCGTCAGGCCGTGGTTGGCGTACGACGTCGCAGCGGCGATCCACGAGCTGAACGCGCCCGGCTCGTTGATCCCCTCCTGGAGGATCTGGCCGGAGCGATCCTCGCGGTAGGCCATCAGCTGGCCCTCGTCCTGCGGCGTGTAGAGCTGGCCGACCTGGCTGAAGATGCCGAGCTGCTGGAACATCCCCTCCATCCCGAACGTGCGCGACTCGTCGGGCACGATCGGGACGATCCGCGGGCCGAGCTGTTTGTCGCGCAGCAGCGTCGACAGCATCCGGACGAACGCCATCGTCGTCGAGATCTCACGGTCGGCCGAGCCTTCGAGCTGGGTCTTGAAGGCGCTCAGCTCCGGCACCGGCAGCTCGTCGGCGTCGGTCCGGCGCTCGGGCAGCGGCCCGCCGAGCGCCTCGCGGCGCTCGCGCATCCACGCCATCTCCGGCGAGTCGTCGGCCGGCTTGTGGAACGCGGCTTCGCGGACCTCGTCATCTGACAGCTCGAGCGAGAAGCGGTCGCGGAAGGCGAACAGCGCCTTCTCGTTGAGCTTCTTGGCCTGGTGGGTGATGTTCTGGCCCTCGCCGGACTCGCCCATCCCGTAGCCCTTGATCGTCTTCGCGAGGATCACGGTCGGCTGGCCGATCGTGCGGACGGCCTCGTGGTAGGCGGCGTAGACCTTGCGCGGGTCATGCCCGCCGCGCGTCAGCCGGAAGATCTCCTCGTCGCTCCAGCCCTCGACCATCGCCGCGGTCTCCGGCGTCTTGCCGAAGAAGTGCTCGCGAACGTAGGCGCCGTCACGGCTCTTGTACACCTGGTACTCGCCGTCGACGGTGTCGTCCATGATCCGGGCGAGGTGGCCGCCGCTGTCGGCCTCGAGCAGCGGGTCCCAGTTCGAGCCCCAGACCACCTTCAGCACGTTCCAGCCGGCTCCGCGGAAGATCGTCTCCAGCTCCTGGATGATCTTGCCGTTGCCGCGGACCGGCCCGTCGAGGCGCTGGAGGTTGCAGTTGATGACGAAGACGAGGTTGTCGAGCCGCTCGCGCCCTGCGAGCGAGATCGCGCCTAGGGACTCGGGCTCGTCCATCTCGCCGTCGCCCATGAACGCCCAGACCTTGCGGTCGCCGATCCGCCCGAAGTCGCGTGCGGCCAGGTACTTCATGAACCTGGCTTGGTAGATCGCCATAAGCGGGCCGAGACCCATCGAGACGGTCGGGAACTGCCAGAACCCCGGCATCAGCCAGGGATGCGGGTAGGAGGACAACCCGGAGCCGGCGGCTTCGGTCCTGAACCCGCGCAGGTCGTCCTCGGTCAGCCGCCCTTCGAGGAACGCGCGCGCGTAGATGCCCGGTGAGCTGTGCCCCTGGATGTAGACGAGGTCACCGCGACGCTCGTCGCTGGAGCCGCGCCAGAAGTGGTTGAGGCCGACCTCGTAGAGCGTCGCCGCCGATTGGAATGAGGCGATGTGGCCGCCGAGCTCCGAGGAGATCTTTCCGGCCTGCATCACCGTCGCGATCGCGTTCCAGCGGACGAGCGAGCGGATCCGCCGTGCCAGCCCGCCCGAGTCGGGGATCGCCGCCTCGCGCTCCTTCGGGATCGTGTTGACGTACGGCGTCGACAGGTCCTCGTGAACATGGAGGTTGCGGAAGCGCGCCTCCTCGTAGACCGCCTCCAGCAGCTCACGCGCGCGCTGGGCGCCGTCGTGTTCGACGACCGCGTCGAGCGCGTCGAGCCACTCGCGCGTCTCCTGCGGATCGATGTCCATCGGTCGAGCCATGCCCGCACAAGCCTGACCGCAACCGCCGACAGATCGCAAGCGGCGACACGCAACTCCGGAGCTCGCGTGCCGACTACCAGGAGGATGACCGCCCGTTTCGCCTTCGCCGCCATCGTTCTCGCGGGCGCATTGACGGTGCCTCAGGCCTCCGGCGCCGCCACGCTGCCCGACCCTGTCTGGGGGTCCCCTGCGGTCGTGGCCTCGCCGGGAGCGAGCATCGCCGGGGTCAACGTCGTCCAGACCCCGCAGGGCCGCGTGGTCGCAGCCTGGGGGACCCAGTCAGGCGGAGCCGCTGACGGCCTCTACGCGTCGTTCCGTGATCCGGGCTCGCCCGGCTGGTCACCGGCACAGCAGCTCTGGGACGGGACCGACGGCTCGATCGGGTACCCGCGGGCGCTGCCGAACGGAGACGTGATCATGCCGACCGGGACGTCGGTGTCGACCCTGCCGGCCGACGGCAGCATGTTCTCGACCGAGCCGGTCGACACGACGACAACCGGCGGGCAGTTCCGCAAGGCGTCGATCGCCTCGACCGGGCGCGGCGACACGCTGCTGGCATGGCTCGGCTACAACGGGCAGACCGACCGTGCGTACGTCTCCCGGCGGCCGGCCGGCGAGAACCGATTCGGCGCCCCGGAGGCGGTCTCGCCGGACTCCGAATGGGCCTCGGGGCCGGTCGTGTTCTCACCGGACGGCGAGGCGCAGGCACTCGTGTGGCAGACCGGCCCCTTCGACGGCGCCCACCTTCGCTTCTCGGTGCGCCCGGACGCCACAGCGGCATGGAGCACGCCGCAGACGATCTCGGGCGACGCAGACTGGTTCAACGACATTCAGGTCGTCGCGCGCCCCAACGGCGAGCTCGTGGCCGGCTGGACGCAGGTCAGTGACGCCGACAACGACTGGCGCACGACCGGCGACTCGGTCCAAGCCGCCGTCCGCGCGACCGGCACGGCCGACGGCTCGAGCTGGAACGCGCCGGAGATCGCGGTCGCCCAATCCGCGGGAGTCTCGATGAACAGGACGGTCAACGGCGACGTGATCATGGCCGTGATCGACTCCGATTCGGGGTACACCGCGAAGGCATCGGTCCTGCGAGCCGGTAGCTCGGTCTGGTCGAGCTGGTTCGCGCCGGTCGCAGCGCCGGAGCTGAGCGGCACCACCGGTGTCGCGAGCCGACCGAACGGCGAGGCGACGGCGGTTGTCCTCCACGGCTCGATGCCCGAGGGCTCTGTCTCGTTCGCGACCTTCGATCCGGCGGCGAACGCCTGGGACTTCACCAGCCCCTTCCCTGGCGACCTCGCCTACGCGATCGGCGGGGCCGCGATCGCCGCGGACGGCGAGGGCAACATGGCGGCGGCCTGGGTGCGCATGAACGGCGACGTCATCGTCGCGATCGCCGACGGCGCCGGCCCTCGCCTGCGGTCGCTCTCGGTCCCCTCGACGGCGGTCGCCGGAGAGACCGTCCCGGTCTCGGTCGACCCGCTCGACGCCTGGTCTCCGGTCTCCTCGACGACCTGGTCGTTCGGTGATGGCGCCGCCGCCACCGGCAGCACCGCCGCCCACGTCTTCACCACCCCCGGCACGTACACCGTCACCGTGACCGCGGCCGACAGCCACGGCCACGCGAGCTCCGACCGGCGCCAGCTCGAGGTGCTTCCGCCCCCGCCGTCCGAGACGCCATCGGCTCCGACGCCTGCGGTGACGAAAGAGCCGATCATTGAGGCGCGGCTCGCCGGGAGGGCGGTCACGCTCAACGCCAAGGTCGTCCTCAAGCGCGGCAAGCGCTGCAAGGGCAAGGTGACGGCGACGACCGCGTTCGGCGGCCGCCGCTACAAGACGAGGCTCAAGCTCGCGACGGCCGGCGGCGTTTGCCGTGCCACCGGCACGATCCGCCTCAAGAAGAGCCCGAGCCTGCGCGCCAAGCTGCGCGTCACCCTCTCCGGCAGCGCGATCAAGGCTCGGACGCTGACGACCCGTCGCGGGTAGCCGGCAACGGCATCGACCGCACCAGCAGCACGTCACAGGGTGCCTGCCGAGTGACGACGTCCGCGACCGCGCCGATCAGACCGGCGGCGGAGCCGAGCGGATGGCGTGACCCGCCGAGAACCGCGTAGCTCGCCCCATGCGCGCGGCAGGCGCCGACGATCGCTGCCGCTGGCGTCGTGCGGGCGACCTCGAGCTCGACGGCGAGTCCGCCGGCGCGCAGTCGGCTCGTCCAGGCTTCGGTCTGCGCGTCGTCCTCGGCGTCCTCTCCGGCGCGGATCGCGCGGACGACGACGAGCGACGCGCCGGTGATCCGTGCCAGCCCGGCTGCGGCGTCGAGCGTGACGGGGGTGCCGGGGCCCGGCCCGGCACCCACGACGACGACGTTCTGCGGCTCGGCCGCGGCCGGCATCGGCCTGAGCCCGGCAAGCAGCCCCTCGAGCGTGACCGGCGGCCTGCGGCCGCGGCGGCGCCCGCGCGCCGGCTCCTCGACCTGCGGCGGGTCGAGCTCGATCTCGACGTCGATCTCGGCGCCGACGAGATGGTGCTCGGCCGTGCCGAGCCGGTCGAGCGTGTGCAGGCCGCCCGGGTTGTCCGCCAGCACCGGCGCCCGGAAGCGGCGGATCCCCGAGTCCCACGCGCGAACGACGAGGCGGTCGAACAGCTCGGAGGCGACACCTAGTCCCTGCCAGTCGTCGTGGGTGAGCATCGCGGGCTCCGCCTCGTCGTCGCGCAGCCGCACGTAGCGGACGATCCCGACCATCTTCCCTTCGGGCGTGAAGGCGGCGAGCGCCTCGTGCTTCTCGTGATCGATCTCGGTCAGGTAGGTGAGCTCGCTCTCGCCGAGCTCGGGATGGACGCTGAGGAAGCGCCGGTAGCGGCTCTCGTCGCTGACCTCCGAGTACATCCTGCGCAGCGCCTCGCGGTCTCCGGCCACGACCTGGCGAATGAAGACGATGCGGCCGTCGCGCAGCACGACCGGCGTGCCGGCGGCCGCCCCTCCGTGCTCGGTGTCGTTCCCGCGGGCCACCCCGGCTCAGCCTGGCACGTCGGCCGCCGCGAGCCGCCTCTTCTCGGCCTCGACGTCGAACGTCGCGGCCGGCCACCGCGGGTCGAGCGATCTGAGGTGCTCGGCGAGCAGCGTCATCACCGCCCAGCGGGCGTACCACTTGCGATCGGCGGGCACGACGTACCACGGGGCGTTGTCGGCGTTGCAACGTTCGAGCGCGGCCTCGTATGCCTCGCGGTACTGCGGCCAGAGCAGCCTCTCGTCGACGTCGCGCGGGTTGTACTTCCAGTGCTTGTCGGGTCGTGCGAGCCGCTCGGCGAGCCGCGCGCGCTGCTCCTCGGGCGAGATGTGGAGCATCACCTTGACGATCCGTGTGCCCGAGTCCGCAACCGCCTGCTCGAAGCGGTTGATCTGCCCGTAGCGGCGGGACCAGACCGCACGCGGCACGAACTCGTGGACGCGAACGATGAGCACGTCCTCGTAGTGCGAACGGTCGAACACGCCGATCTCGCCGGGGCGCGGCAGCGCCTTGCGGATCCGCCACAGGAACGGATGCGCGAGCTCCTCGGCGGTCGGCGCCTTGAACGCCGTCAGCCGCACGCCCTGCGGGTCGCATGCGCCGACGACATGGCGCATGATCCCGCCCTTGCCCGAGGTGTCCATCCCCTGGACGACGAGCAGCAGCGACCTGCTGCCGCCGCCCCGAGCCTCTGCGTAGAGGCGCTCCTGCAGCTCGGTGACGCTGCCCGAGAGCGTCGCCATCGCCTTGACGGCCTCGGACTTCGAGCCGGTCCAGCCAGGTGTCGAGCGTGGGTCCGAGCGCCCGAGGTCCGCCCCTTCGCGGGCGCGGAGCAGTTCAGCGAGCGACTTCGAGCTCCCGGTCATCGGCCGAGCTTCGCAGCTCGAAGTCGGACGGGTCGAGCGTTCTCGTGCGCGCCACGTAGCGCTTCATCGAGTCGGGCCAGTTCGTGACGATGCGGCCGTCCTCGTTGCGGTACCAGGAGTCGCAGTCGAGCCACGCCGTACCGGCGAAGCGCTCCTGCAGCGCGCGGTCGGCCGCCTGCTCGACCTCCGCTCGGACCTCGATCGTCCCGCCCGCGCGCCGGGCGGCGACGATCGCCTGCTGGATGTAGGCCGCCTGAGCCTCCAGGTAGACGAGGATCGAGCCGCCCGAGGTGTTGGTGTTGGGCCCGTACATCATGAACAGCGACGGGAACCCGGGAACGGCGATCCCGAGGTACGCGTGCGGCCCGCCGGCCCAGCGCTCGGTCAGCGTCTGTCCGTCGCGGCCGCTGATCGCGATCGCCGGCATCAGGCTCGTGTCGAAGCCGGTGCCCCAGATCACGACGTCGGCGCGGCGGCTCGTCCCGTCCCGCGCGACGATGCCGCCGCCGTCGAAACGCTCGATCCCGTCGCTGACAAGCTCGACGTGCGGCTGGCGCAGCGTCGGGATCCAGTGCGAGCTGAAGAGCACCCGCTTGCAGCCGAACGTGTAGTCCGGCCAGACCTTGGCCCGGAGCTCCGGGTCGCCCGTCAGCTGGCGGCGCATGTACCACGCCGACAGCGCCCCGACCGCGCGTCCGAGCGTGCGCGGGTTGCGGATCGCCTGGGTCAGCGACTCGGTGTAGAGGTAGAGGCCGGCACGCCGGGCCGCGGCGAGCCCCGGCACCGAGCGGTAGAGGAAGCGCGCCCAACCGGGGTAGGCGCGGTTCTTGCGCGGCATCATCCAGTTGCCGGTCCGCTGGTAGACGGTGACCGTGCGCGCCTCGCCGGCGATCTCCGGGACGAACTGGACCGCGCTCGCACCGGTCCCGATCACGGCGACGTCCTTGCCCGCGAGCGGCAGGTCGTGATTCCAGCGAGCGGAGTGGAACTGCTCGCCTTCGTAGTCACCAAGGCCGGCGATCTCAGGGATCACCGGCGTGTCGAGCTGGCCGGTTGCGAGCACGACCGCGCCGCAATCGAACGTCTCCCCCGACTCCGTGGTGACCGTCCAACGCCCGCGCTGCTCGTCGAACGTGCATGCGGAGACGCGCGCGCCGGTCCGCACGAGCGGCGTTATCCCGTGCTCGTCGGCGACCTCGCGCGCGTAGTCGAGGATCTCGTCCTGCGGCGAGCAAAGCCGACTCCACTCACGCCGCTGTGCGAACGAGTACGAGTAGAGGTGACTCGGCACATCACAGGCGCAGCCCGGGTAGTCGTTCCACAGCCATGTGCCGCCGATTCCCGCGCCGGCCTCGAGGATGACGATGTCCTCGACCCCGGCCCGGCGCAGCTCGATCGCCTGGACGATGCCGCCGAAGCCGGCGCCGACGATCGCGACGTCGGTGGTCGTGACGCTCACCTGGCGACAGGCTCTGGGTCGGTGAACTCGGCCGGCTGCTTCGTCATCCCCGCGACCGCAGCGGCGAACTGGTTCGGCTGCCCGATGATGCCCTTCTGCAGCGAAGCCTCGAGCGCCAGGTCGGGACCGCTCGCGTAGACCGTGTTCCAGAGCGTCTTCGCCGCGCGCGTCGCATCCGGCGAACGACCGGCGATCTCGGCTGCAAGCTCCTGGGCGACCGCGAGCGGATCGTCTTCGACGCGGGTGACGAGGCCGAGCGAGTGGCCCTCGGCGCCGGACACGATCCGGCCGGTGTAGGTCAGCTCCTTGGCGACGTCAACCGGCACCACCGGCGTCAGCGTCTCGGTGATGCCCATGTCGGGGATCAGCCCCCATTGGATCTCGCGGACCGAGAGCTTGGCCTCGGGGTGGGCGATCCGGATGTCGGCGCCGAGCGCGATCTGCAGCCCGCCACCGAGGCAGTTGCCCTGGATCGCGGCGATCACCGGCATCGGCAGGTCGACCCAGTCGAGCGCGGCGCGCTGGGCGGCGTTGCCACGAACGCCCTCGCGCGGCTGGAAGAGCGCGTGCTCACCGTCGAGCCCCCCTGCCTCGGCGAACGACATCACGTCGAGGCCGGAGCAGAAGCTCGGCCCGTCGCCGCAGAGCACGACGCAGCGAACGCCGGGCGTCGCCGCGATCTCGGCGGCCGCGGCCGCGAGCCCGTCGAACATCGCCTGATCCAGCGCGTTGTGCTTGTCGGACCGGACCATCGTCGCCGTGGCGACGTGGCCGGTGACGCTGACCTGTACTCGCTTGTCCATCCGCGGAGCCTACGTGCAGGGTGCCGTCAGGCGGCTCTCGGCCCGAGCCTGACGGGCAGAGAGGTGAGCTGGTTGGCGAACGGCGAGATCGAGTAGCGGCGCCGTCCCACGAGCTCCATCTGCGGGTACCTCCTGAGCGTCTCCTCGACGAGGATCCGCAGCTCGAGCCGGGCGAGCGCCGTCCCGAGGCAGAAGTGGCGGCCGCCGGCGCCGAAGGCCTGATGCTCGGGGTTCCTCGTCACGTCGAAGCGGTGCGGATCGGCGTAGCGCTCCTCCTCGCGGTTCGAGCTCGCGTACCACATGACGACCTTCTCGCCCTCCTTGATCTCCTGGCCTCCGAGGACGGTGTCCTTCGTCGCCGTGCGGCGGAAGTGCGCGAACGCCGGGAACATCCGCAGCGCCTCCTCGACGGCGGACGGGACCAGCGACGGGTCGTCGAGCAGCAGCCGGCGCTGGTCGGGGTTCTCCAGCAGGGCGAGCATTGCGCTGCAGAACGTCGACTTCGTCGAGTCGTTGCCGGCCGCCATCAAGAGAACGAAACCCATGACGATCTCGTGCTCCTCGAGCCGCTCGCCGTCGACCTCGGCGTGGACGAGGACGCTCGTCAGGTCATCGGTCGGGTTCTCGCGACGCTCGGCGATCAGCTTGCTCGACTTCTCGAACATCTCCGGGACGACACGGCCCATGATCGCCTCCGGCCCCTCCGGGTTGAGCTCGTCGTCGCCGGCACCGAGGAAGGTGTTCATCAGCTCGGCCCACATCTCGTCGTCCTCCTCGGGGATGCCGGTGAAGCTCCCGATCACCCGCGAGACGACGGGCTGGGCGAGGTCCTTGACGATGTCGATCTCCTCACGGCCGTCGATCCTGTCGAGCTGCCGCAGCGTGATCGCGCGGATCTCGTCCTCGTGCTCGGAGATCCGCTTCGGCGTGAAGCCGCGCTGGAACAGCGCCTTGAGACGATCGTGGCGCGGCGGGTCCATCCCGATGAACATCGCACCCATCAGCTCCGGCGGGACGATGCCGTCGGCGCCGACGATCCCCTGGGCCGACGAGTAGGTCTGCCAGTCGCGGCTGACCTCGTGGATGTCGTCCTGCGTGGTCACCGACCAGAAGCCCTTCTCGTCCTCGAACTCGGTGATCCGGTCGGTCCAGTGAACCGGGCACTCGCGCCGTAGCCGCGCGAACGTCTCGTGCGGTGGTCCGTCGAGCCAGTGCTCGCGGTCGGCCATCCGCAGATCGCTGAGTGGCCGGTCGGTCGATGCGCTCGTGACGTCGGTCATGGGCGGGCACCATAAGCGCGACTTGACATGGTGTCAACGGGCAGCGGTAGCGGCTCGGGCGGGCGGCGCGGAAACCAACACGGACCGCAACTTTCCAAGTTCTTCGTGTGCTATCTCTCGCAAGATGGCTCGCAGGCGTGCAGCGCTCGCTCGGCCTCGGCGCCAGGCTGCGCCGCTGCTTTCGCTGCTCTTTGCCTTGACCATCGTCGCGCCGGCCGGCGCCGTCCAATGGGGCGCTGCGAGCGGCGACGACTCGCCGACTCCGTCGCTGCAGAAGATCACCGGCGGCAAGAAGGTCCTGATCACCGAGGCTCCGTGGCAGGTGCGCCTGCGGATCGGCTCGACCGGGATCTGCGGCGGCTCGATCATCGACGCACAGCGGATCGTTACCGCCGCCCACTGCACGTATGACGGCCTCAGCCCGCTGCCCGCCGGCTCGATCACGGTCGTCTCGGGCTCCTCGTCCTTCAGCCCCTCCGGAAGCACGCCGCCGAACGGGCCGACGCCGCCCGACAGCCCGGTCACCTCCTACGTCAGCTCGATCCGCCGGCATGCCGGATACGTCCCCAGCGCCGACGGCCGCACAGACGCACGCCAGGGCCGCGACGACGTCGCCGTGCTGACGCTGAGCGCCCCACTGCCGCTCGACGGCGTCGTCCGTCAGCCGATCGCGCTCGCACCCCGCAACAGCGAGCTCACGATCGGGGGTCTGCTGTCGGTCACCGGCTTCGGGCTCCAGTCCGAGTACAGCCAGAGCCTCGACGGCTCGCTGTACCGGCTCAGCGACATGCACGTGCTCGACCCGGTCCCCCGGACCGGCGAGTGGAACGCCCTCTACGTGACGGCGACATCCGCAAGCGGCCTCGACTGCTCGGGCGACAGCGGCGGTCCGCTCGTCCAGGGCTCGGGCGCCCAGGCGGTGCTGGTCGGGCTCGTCGCGTTCAGCGCCGACTGCCAGGCCGGCACGACCTCCGTGTTCACGCGCGTGTCGGCGGGAGAGATCCGCGACTTCATCGAGGGCAGCGACAGCCCGCCGCCGGCGCCGACCGGAGGGCGGGACATCCTGATGACCGCCGACAAGGGCGGTGCGTTACCGCTCAAGGCCGGCCGCCAGCTGAGCTGCTCGCCGGGAACGTGGACCGCCTCCCCCCAACTGACCGTGACCTTCACAGACGCGTCGACGAGCTCGGTGATCCAGGCCGGCCCTTCGACCACCTACGCGATCACGGCGGCGGACATCGGGCGCAGGATCTCCTGTCACGTTCGCGCCGACACCGACGGCGGCGTCGGCCGATCGCCGGCGACGGCAGCCACCCCCGCGGTCGAGGCAGAGACACCCACGACGGTCCCGGTCTCGGCTCAGATCTCGGTCGCGCTCCGGACCCGGCGGCAGGTCGCGCGCCGAAACAGGTCGATCGGCCTGACCTTCAGGATCGCCGGCCGCGGCCAGGGCGTCGCGAAGAACGTCCGGGCCTGCGTCACGCTGCCCGCCGGATGGCGCGTGAGGAGCCACGCCGGTGCACAGGTGCTCGGCCGCACCGTCTGCGTCAAGCGCACGACGCTGAGCCCGTACCAGCTGGTTTCGCGGACGGTCTCGGTCCGGCCCGGCAGCAAGGCCGCGCGCGGATCGCTGCGGCTCAAGGTCAAGGCGTCGGCCGACAACGCGGCAAGCGCCTACGGCGCGCGTCCGCTGCGCGTGGTCTGAGCGGCCGATGACGCGGATCGAGGGCGTGCACGCGGTCAAGCACGCGCTTCGCTTCGGTGCCCGGATCGAGTCGATCATGGCGGTCGACCCCGAGCGCGCGGCGGCCTTGTTCTTCGAACTGGCGCCCGACGTCGCGCCGCGGGCCCGGGAGCTGCTGCGGCAGGTCGGCGAGACGGAGCTGCTCGAGGACGGACGCCCGGTCGCGACCGGGGTTGTGGCGATCGCCGCGACGCCAGCGCCCGCGAGGGTCCCACCGGTCCGCGACGCGCCGCTCGTGGTGCTCGACAGGCCACGCAGCCTCGCCAACACCGGCGCGGTGATCCGCGTCGCAGCCGCCGCCGGCGCTGCCGGCGTCTTCGTGACCGGCGACAGCGACCCCTGGCATCCGGCCGCGATCCGCGGCGCCGCGGGCCTCCACTTCGCGATTCCCGTCGGGCGCGTCGGCAGCGTCGGCGAGATCGGCGGCCCGGTGGTCGGGTTCGACGCCGGCGGCACGCCGTTCGACCCGGGCGCGCTGCCGTCCGGCGCTGCGCTCGTGTTCGGGTCCGAGCGCCACGGCCTGAGCGGGGAGGCCCGGCGGCGCTGCGACGAGATCCTCGCGCTGCCGATGCGCGCCGGCGTCTCGAGCCTCAACCTCGCGACGAGCGTCTCCGCGGTCCTGCTCAGCTGGCGGTTCGCGACCGGCTGGGCCGGAGGAGATCCGGGCCCGTGACAGGCAGGCTGCTCGGCGAGCATTTCGGCCCCGACGGCAGGCCGAAGCGCGCATACGACACCTGGGTGATGGCGAGCGCGTTCGCCGCCGAATACGGGCTCGTGGCGTACGAGTGCACGGTCTGCGGCAAGTGGCATCTCGCTTCGCCACCGGACGAGCGCAAGAAGCGCTGAGCACTCCGGCCTCCCGCGTACCCTCACCTTGCACCGTGCCGGGAGAAACCACGCATGCCAGCACCGTGAGCGTGGTTATCTGCGCGTACACGGAAGACCGCTGGGACCAGCTCTGTGACGCCGCCGCGTCGGCAGCCGGGCAGGAGCCGCCGCCGCTCGAGGTGATCGTCGTCAGCGATCACAACCCTGCACTCGCTGCGCGCGCCGGCGAGCTCGGCGATGACGTCACGGTGATCGAGAACGCACACCGTCAGGGCCTCTCGGGCGCGCGCAACAGCGGAACCGAGGCTGCACGCGGCGAGATCGTCGCGTTCCTCGACGACGATGCCGTCGCGGCGCCGGGTTGGCTGGCCGCGCTCGCCGGGCAGTTCGGCGAGCCGGACGTGGTCGCCGCCGGCGGCGAGGTCCGCCCGCGCTGGACCGCCGGCGCGCCGGACTGGTTCCCGAACGAGTTTCTCTGGGTCGTCGGCTGCACGCACTCGGGGATGCCGGACCGGCCCAGCGACGTCCGCAACGTCGTCGGCGCGAACATGGCATTCCGCCGCGACGCGCTCTTGACGCTCGGCGGCTTCCACGAGGACGTCGGCCGGGTCGGAACGTTGCCAGAGGGCTGCGAGGAGACCGAGCTCTGCATCCGGGCCCAGCAGCAGATCGCCGGTGCGCGCGTCCGCTACGACCCGGCTGCCGCGGTCGACCACGTCGTCCCACCGCAGCGGGCGACGTGGGACTACTTCGCCAGCCGCTGCCGCGCCGAAGGGCGGTCGAAGGCGATCGTCTCGCAGCTCGTCGGCGCGCAGGACGGGCTCGCCGAGGAGCGCCGGTACACGCGCGAGACGCTTCCCCGCGGGGCCTGGGCCGGCCTCGCCGACACCTTCCGCGGCGATGCGTCGGGGCTCGGCCGCAGCGCTGCGATCGTCGCCGGGCTATTGACGACCGCCTTCGGCTACGGGTCGGCGCGCGTGCGCAGAGGCCGGCGATGAGCGAGCGGCGCCCGCGCGTCGCGATGGTCACGCCGTACTTCTTGCCGCACAACGGCGGAGTCGAGCAGCATGTCGCGGAAGTCGCGCGGCGTATCAACGCCTCCGGCGCCGCCGAGGTGACGGTGCTGACGACCGGTGCCGAGGACGGGCTCGCCGAGCGCGAGACTGTCTCGGGCACCGAGGTCCGGCGCTTCCACGCACGGCCGCGCGGCCGCGACTGGCTTTGGTGTCCCGAGATCGGCCGGACGCTCCGCGATGAGCCGTGGGACCTCGTCCACGTCCAGAGCTACCACACGCTTGTCGCGCCGGCCGCGATGGTCACGGCGGCGCGGCACAACATCCCCTACGTCGTGACGTTCCACGGCGGCGGCCACTCGTCGGCGCTGCGAACTCGCGTCCGAGGGCTTCAGCGCCGCCTGCTCGGGCCGCTGCTGCGACGCGCCGACCGGCTGGTCGCGGTCGCCGGATTCGAGATCGACGACTACGGCGCCGAGCTGCACGTTCCGCGTGAGCGCTTCGCGCTGATCCCTAACGGCTTCGACCTGCCCGACCCCGGTGAGCCTGCCGCCACCGACCCCGGCACGCTGATCGCGTCGATCGGAAGGCTCGAGCGCTACAAGGGCCACCAGCACGTGATCGCAGCGCTGCCGCACGTGCTCGAGGCCGTTCCCGAGGCCCGCTTGTGGATCGCCGGAGCAGGCCCGTACGAGCACGAGCTGCGTGACCAGGCGCAGCGGCTCGGCGTCTCGGCGCGCGTGTCGATCGAGGCGGTCGCGGCAGGCGACCGTGCGGAGATGGCGCGCCGGGTCGCAGCGGCCGATGCCGTTGTGCTGATGAGCTCGTACGAGACCCACCCGGTTGCGGCGTTGGAGGCGATCGCGCTCGGCCGTCCGGTCCTGGTCGCCCCTGGATCGGGCTTCGGCGAGCTCGCCGCGAAGGGCCTCGCGCGCACGTGTGACCCCGAGCCGCCGGAGCAGCTCGCCGCCGAGATCGTGCGGGTGGTGAATGAGCCGTTCACACCGGCGAGCGCCGAGCTGCCGGATTGGGATGCGTGCGCCGCCGGCCTCGCCGCCCTCTACCGCGAGGTGTTGGAGCGGCGATGCGCGTCCTGATGCTGGCCCAGTTCTACGCGCCGATCATCGGCGGCGAGGAGCGGATGGCAGAGACGATGGCCACGGCCCTGGCCGAGCGCGGGCACGAGCTGGCAGTCGCGACGCTGCGCCAGCCGGGCCAGGACTCCTACGAGGAGATCGCGGGCGTGCCGGTCCACCGGCTCGGCGGGCTCGCACAGCGCGTACCGGGTCTGTTCAGCGAGCCGGGCCGCCGCCACGCGCCGCCACTCGGTGACCCCGAGACCGTCGCCGGACTCCGCCGCCTGCTGCGAGATCTGCGGCCTGACATCGTCCACACCCACAACTGGCTCGATCACGCCTACCTGCCGCTCGCGCCGCGCTCGGACGCCGCGTTCGTGATCAGCCTCCACGACTACAGCCTGATCTGCGCCAACAAGCGACTGATCCGCGTCGACGACCCCTGCTCGGGACCGGCTCCCGCCAAGTGCCGGGCCTGCGCCGCCAACCAATACGGCCGGCTCAGCGGGCCGGTCATCGCAACGCTCGTCCGCCGCAGCGAGCGTCGCCGCCGCGCGCTCGCCGACCGGATGCTGCCGATCAGCCGTTACGTCGCCGAGCGATGCGGTCTTCCGGGCGGCAGCACGCCCTGGGAGGTGATGCCGAACTTCCTGACCGGCGACGGGCGGGCGGCGACCGGCGGCAGCGGGCTCGACCTGCCCGACGGGGCCTTCATCCAGTTCGCGGGCGACCTGACGACCGACAAGGGCGTGCACGTCCTGCTCCACGCATACGGCGAGCTCGACGCCGCGCCGCCGCTTGTGATGATCGGCAGGCCGATCGACGTCGACCCGGAGACCGTTCCGGACGGCGTGACGGTCTGTGGCCCGGTTCCCCACGCCGACGTGCTCGCGGCCTGGGAGCGCTGTACGGTCGCGGTCGTCCCGTCGCTTCAGCCCGAGGCGTTCGGCGTCGTCGCGCTTGAGGCGATGCGCGCCGGGAAGCCCGTCATCGCCGCGCGCAGCGGTGGGCTGCCGGAGGTCGTCGAGCACGAGCGGTCCGGGCTGCTCGTCGAGCCTGGAGACGCCGGGAGCCTGCGCGACGCGCTCGAACGCGTTCTCGGTGACGATGCCCTGCGACGCACCCTCTCGGAGGGCGCGCGGCTGCGGGCGGCGCAGTTCACCGGCGAGCAGGTCGTGCCGCGCCTCGAGCAGGCGTACGAGACCGCGATCGAGCACCGGAGGGCGCGGTGAGCGGTCAGGGCCACGGGCATGCCCGCACGCTCGGCGTGCTCGCCACGATCGCCGCCGGGCTCGTCGTCATCGCCCTCGCCCACTCCGGCTCGCGTGCCGGCGAGCCGGACGGCTGGCTGTTCTGGGCCGGGCTCGGCGCGATCCTGATCCCGGCCGGAGCCACGCTCGCCGGTCACGGAGCGTCACGCCAGGAGCGGATCACGATCGTCATCGGCGCCGGGCTCGGGATGTACCTGATCAAGGTGCTGCGCGATCCGTTCGCGTTCACCTTCGGGGACGAGCTCGCGCACCTGCGCAACGTCCAGGCGATCGACGCGACCGGCGCTCTGTTCGGCACGAACACGATCCTTCCGGTGACGCCGCGCTACCCGGGGCTCGAGTCGGTGACCGCGTTCCTGGCCTCGGCAGGCGGCATCTCGCATTTCGCAGCAGGGCTGATCGTCGTCGGGATCGCGCGGCTCGTGTTCGTCCTCGCCGTGTACCTGCTCTACGAGCGGCTGACCGGATCGCCGCGGATCGCGGGCGTCGGCGCTCTTCTCAGCATGGCGGCGCCGACGTTCCTCTATTTCTCCGCGCAGTTCTCCTACGAGTCGCTGGCGATCCCGTTGGCGACGGCCGTGATCTTCGCGCTCGTACGGCGCCAGTCGGCGGTCGACACCGCGGAGCAGCGGCGCTGGTCGGCGCTCGTCGTGGTGCTCTCGGCGGCGGTGATCCTGACCCACCACCTGACCTCGTACGCCGTGCTCTTCTTCCTGATCGCCGCCTGCGTCGCGATCACGGTCCGCGACGGCCGCCGGCACGCACCGTGGGCTGCGACCGCGATCGTCGCGGCGATGACGGCAGGCTGGCTCGCCTTCGTCGCATCGGACACCGTCGGCTACCTCAGCCCGGTTCTCGGCCGCGCGTTCAGCAGCGTCGGCGAGACGCTCAGCCGCGAGGCCGGACCACGCAAGCTGTTCGACTCGGCCGGCAGTGTCGACCCGACACCGCTCGCAGAGCGACTCGCCGCGCTCTTCGCCGTCGTGGTGCTGGCGATCGCGATCATCAACGGGGTCCGGACGATCCGCCGGCAGAGGTGGGCCTCGCCGATCCTGCTTCTGCTGCTGGCGGGCGCCCTCTCCTACCTCGCAACGCAGCCGCTGCGGCTAGTGCCGGCAGCCTGGGAGACCGGCAACCGTGCCGGATCGGTGCTCTTCATCGCGGTCGGCGTGACCGCGGCCGCAGGGCTGCTCGCGCTGCTCGACCGCCGTGGCCCGAGCACGCTCGGCCAGCTCGCGGTCGCGGCTGCCGTCGCCGTCATCGTCGGCGGCGGCGTGATCGCGGGCTGGCCGGCCAACCTCCGCCTCGCGCAGCCGTACCGCGCGACTGCTGAGGAGGCGACGCTAGAGCCTCCGGGCGCGGAGCTGGCCCGCTGGGCGCGCACCGAGCTCCATCCGCCTGTCGGGATCGGCGCGCAGAACGCCGATGCCCGTCTGCTCGTGACGATCGGCGGGCAGCCCGCTCGACAGGGGACGAACCCGAACGTCGAGGGAATGCTCGACGCGGTGCGGCTCGAGCCCTGGCACCGGCGGCTGCTGAAGCAGAACGGCCTGGCGCTTGTAGCCAGCAATCGGCTGCGGCTGAGCCGGGACAACATGGACGGCTACTTCTTCCCGCGCGCGGGAGCCGAGGTCGCGCCGCCGGCGGCGACGGCGAAGTTCGACCTGCTGGTCACCGACCGCCTTTACGACGACGGCGACATCGTCGTGTTCGACGTCAGGGGGCTCTGGTGAGGAGCCACCGCGGGGCGCTGCTGATCACCGGCGCCGCTGTCGCCGCGACCGTCGTGATCGCGGTCGTCCCGGAGGCGCTCTGGCCGGTCCGGCTGCCGGCGGCGATAGCGCTCGCGGCCGTCCTTCCGGGATACGCGTTGGCAGGCAATAGCGCTCCGTCCGGGATGCTCGGGCCGGCGGAGCGGGCGATGCTCACCGTCTCGCTCAGCATTGCGACCACGATCCTGCTCGCGCTGATCCTGCACGCGACCGGGATCGGGCTGAGACCGCTCCCGTGGGCGGCGGCGATCACGATCACCACCGCTCTGATCGCGGCCGGCGCGACGCGCGCCGGGCCACCGGTCGGGCGACGCGGCCGTGCCGGGCGCCCCGCTCCGCTCGCCATCGCACTCGGGTGCCTGACCGCGGCGCTGCTCGCGCTCGCGTTCGTGATCGGCACGCGGGAACGTCCGCTGCCCGGTGACGTGCCGGGGACGGTCGCGCTCTGGGCGCTGCCCTCGGGGCCCGGCGCGATCACCGTCGGCGTCCGCAGCGCCGAGCGGCAGGCCGAGCGCTTCGTCGTGCGCACCGGACGCGGCGGCGTCGTCGAGACGATCGCGACGTTCACGCTGAAACCGGGCGAGGAGTGGCGGCGACCGCTGCCTGCACCGGCCGGCGGAGCCGCCGTCCGCGTCAGCCTCGCGCGGGCCGCGGCGCCCGGCGTGCCGATCAGGTCGGTCAGGATAGGGCCGAGCGGAAGGCCGCCGATCCGTAGCGTCGGGGAGCGCCCGCGATGAGCATCCCGGTCGACGTGATCGTCACCAACCACAACTACGGCCGCTTCGTGAGCGAAGCGATCGACAGCGCACTGGCGCAGCCGGGCGTCGACGTCAGCGTGATCGCCGTCGATGACGGCTCGACCGACGACAGTGCCGCCGTGCTCGCCCGGTACGAGGACCGGATCGCGGTCGTCCTGAAGGAGAACGGAGGCCAGGCATCCGCTTTCAACGCCGGCTTCGCGCGCTCGCAGGCCCCGTTCGTGGCGTTCCTCGACGCGGACGACATCCTCGCCGAGGGCGCGCTTGCGCGTGCGGCCGGTGCGGCGGCCGCCGTGCCCGAGGCGGTCAAGGTCCAGTGGACCGTCGAGCTCGCCGACGCCGGCGGTCGGCGGACGGGGGCGCTGATCCCGGCGCCGCACCTGCCGATGCCCACGGGCGACGTCGCAGCCGAGCAACAGCGGTACGGCTTCGACCTCTTCTGGGCGGCGACCTCCGGGAACCTCTTCCGCAGGCAGGCGCTCGAGCGCCTGCTGCCGATGCCCGAGGACGAGTACCGCACGAACGCCGACTGGTACCTCCAGCACCTGAGCCCGCTGCTCGGCCCGGTGGTGTCGCTGCGCGAGGTCGGGACGCTGCGCCGCGTCCACGGCGCCAACGCCTACGAGCAGGCAGCGACGGACGACGTCGACGTCGCGCACGTACGCGAGAGCGTGGCCGTCGCCGAGCGGACCGGCCGCGAGCTCGAACGCCTCGCTGCCGAACTCGAGCTGCCGCGGCAGCAGATGCGGGCCGTCTCCTCGGCGGCGAACCGCATGATCTCGCTCCGGCTCGACCCCGGGTCCCATCCGGTCGCCGGTGACAGCCGCGCCGGCGTGCTGCGCGACGGCATCCGCGCCGCGGCCGGACGGGACGACGTCAGCCCGCTGCTTCGCGCCGCGTTCTGCTGCTGGTTCGCGGCGACCGCTGTCGCGCCGCGGCCGGTCGCCCGGATGCTGGCCCGCTGGTGGCTCTTCCCCGAGCAGCGGCGCGCGGCCAACGGTCTGCTCGCGCTGCTCCACCGCCGCCGGGGCACGGTGACCTCGTGACACCACGCGTCTGGCACGTCACCGACTCCGGCGTCTTCAGCGGCGCCGAGCGGCAGATCGCGGTCCTGCTCAAGCTCACCGACCGGTCGCGCTGGCGGCCCGTGCTCGTCCACACCGGTGTGCCCGGGATCGAGCCGCTCGTCGCCGAAGCACGCGCGTGCGGCGCCGAGACGCTCATGATGCGCCATGCCGGCGGTCCACGCGGCGCGCTGGCGCTGGCGCGGCTGATCCGCTCCGGCCGGCCCGACCTCGTCAACGCGCACCTCAACTGGCCGCTTGCAATGCGCTGGCCGGTCGCCGGCGCGATCGCGGCACGCCGGCCGGCGATCGTCGCGACCGTGCACTCGAGCGCGCAGGTCGAGCCTCACCGGCTCGTCGAATGGCAGCAGCGGCGCTGCGCACCGCTCGTGACGCGCTACGTCGCGGTCTCCGAGGCCGTGGCCCGCCACTGCATCGATCGCAACGGCTGGCCCGCCGGCCAGGTCAGCGTCATCCGCAACGGTGTCGAGCCCGAGCGCTGCACCGGCGGGGACGCGGCCCGCGGGCGCGAGTTGCTCGGCGTCCCGGGCGAGCGGCCGATCGTGCTGATGCTCGCCCGCCTCGAGCAGGCCAAGGGCATCGATGTTCTGGTCGACGCCGCGCGCAAGGTCCCTGACGCGGTCTTCGTCGTGGCGGGCGACGGGCCCTACCGCGGCGAGGCCGAGCGGCTCATCGCCGAGGCCGCGATCGGTGCCCGGTTCCACCTTCCGGGCAGGGTCGACGCGCTCGCCGATGTACTGGCGGCGGCAGAGGTCGCCGTCCTCCCCTCGCGTGTCGAAGGCCTGCCTGTCTTCCTGCTCGAGGCGATGGCTGCCGGAGTGCCGGTCGTCGGCTCCTCGATACCGGCGATCGCCGAGCTCGTCGAGGACGGGCGCACCGGGCTGCTGGTCCCGGTCGACGACGCTGCCGCGCTCAGCGCGGCGCTCGCGCGGGCGCTGTCCGACGAGCCGCTGCGGCAACGCGTCAGTGCCGCGGCCGCCGCCGAGGTGACCGCGCGCTACACGGCGCAGACGATGGTCGATGACACGCTCGACCTCTACGACGAGGCGTTGGGGCGGCGACCATGAGCGAACGCAGTCACGCCTCCGTCGCGCTGCTCTACCACCGCGTCGCCGAGTCCGGGCGTGACCCGTTCGGCCTCGCGGTCTCCCCCGCTCACTTCGACGAGCAGATGGCCGTCGTCGCCGGGCTCGGCGGCGTGCTCGGATTCGAGGACTTCGCCGGCCGCGCGGGCCGGCGCACGCTCGCACCGGGTTCGCTGACCGTCACCTTCGACGACGGCTACGCCGACAACGCAGACCACGGCCTGCCGGCACTCGAGCGTCACGGCGTCCCGGCCTCGGTGTTCATCCTGACCGGTGCCACCGGAAGCGACCGGCCGTTGTGGTGGGACGAGCTCGCGGCGCTGATCGATCCCGCCGCCGAAGGCGAGGCGCACTCGCGGGCGGTGATCGAGCGCTGGCGCGCGCTCCGCCGGCTGCCTCCCGCCGAGATCGTGGCCCGGATCGATGCAATCCGAGCGGAGGCCGGGCGCGATCCGGCCGACGCCGATGACGCCCGTGTGATGACCGCCGCGGAGCTGGCCGCCCTCGACGCCCATCCGTTGGTGACGCTCGGCGCGCACACCGTCCGGCACCCGTCGCTCGGCGCGCAGCCGTACGCCGACCAGGTCGAGGAGATCCGCGCGAGCCGCGCGGCGCTCGCCGCGGTAGTCGGCCGCGAGGTGACGAGCTTCGCCTACCCGTTCGGCCGCCGCCGCGTCGACGTCACCCGGGCGACGATGCGCGCCGCGCGCGAGGCGGGCGTCGGTACGGCGGCGACGGTCGAGGACCGCGAGATCCGAGGCGGCTGCGATCCGCTCGCGGTGCCGCGCTGGATGGTCCCGGATGTCGATGGCGCGACCTTCGAGCGGATGCTGCACGAGCGCCTCTCCGGTGCGACGCCGGTCCGCCGCGTCCGGCGCGAGCTCCGTCGCGCGCTGCTCGACGTCATCGAGCGCTGAGCCGGCGCGAGGCCGCGACCGCGACCCGGCGGACGAAGCGCAGCTCGACCCGCGACTGCGGCATCAGCAGGAAGACGACCGCGAACACGAGCAGCGGCGGGATCGCCGCGAGCCCGATCGCGACGAGGCTTCCGAGTTCGAGCGCCGACCTCAGCTCGAGCGCCAGCGCCAGTGCAGGCACGGTCGCGACCAGAGCCGGCGCCAGCGCCCGGGTCAGCAGCTCCGCCGGTCCGACGCGGTTGACGCGCATCGCATACGGGATCGCCGCGAGCATCTCGGCCGTCGTCGCGATCAGCGTCGCATAGGCGACGCCGATCACGCCCGCGCTGCTCACGAGCGAGATCGCCAGCACGAGGTGGAGCGCCGCCGAGGACAGCGCGAAGACGACGAGCGGCCGGTGCCGGTCCATCCCCTGCAGCATCAGCAGCGCCGGGAACATCGCCACCTTCGCCAGGCCGGCGAAGACGAGCACGACGAGCACGTCCGCGTCGCCCGCGAACTCCGCGCCGACCCAGGCCGTCAGCAGCTCGCTCGAGTAGACGGTCATCGGGATCGCGGCGGCCGCGAAGACGCCGAGCACGACCCGCGTCGCGGAGATGTAGATGCCGCGCAGCGCGTCGCGGTGCCCTTCGGCGTACAGCTTCGAGCTGAGCGGCATCAGCGTCTTCGCGAACTGGAACGTCAGCATCTCGGGCAGTTCGCTGAGGCGGCGTGCGACCGAGAACGGCGCGACGGCGGCGACCGGCAAGGACGCGCCGATCACGATCTCGCTCGACTTCATCTTCACCGTCTCGGCCGCGTTGATGCCGAACAGCGCGCCGCCGAACGAAGCGACCTCACGGACCTGGTCACGCCTCGCGCCGCGCAGGCCGAAGCGGAGCTCGGGCGCGAGCCGGTGGATCATCGCGATCGCCGGAACCTGCCAGACGAGCGTCAGCGGGATCACGATCGCGGCCATCTCGACGACGCCGCCGCCGAGGACGAGCACGAGCACGGTGCCGCCGGCGAGCGCCAGCATCCCGAGCGACGAGATCAGGTTGATCAGGTCGAAGCGGTGAAGTCCGCGGAGGACCGAGTACGCAGTGCCGGCAGGCAGCTCGACGGCCATCCCGATTCCCGCGACCCAGACGAGCCGCTCCGCGGTGTCGCGTTCGGCGGCGGGGATGTTGAAAGCCGAGACGACGAGCGGGGCCAGCAGGTAGCCGGCGATCGCCACGGCCACGCCGAGCCCGAGGAACAGCCAGAGCGCGGTCGCGATCAGCGACGACGCGGTCTCGTCGTCCCCCAGCGCCCGGTGCTCGGCCGTGTACTTGGCGACCGCGTCGTTGATGCCGAGGTCGAACAGCTGGCCGTAGGCGATCACGGAAGCGACGATCACCCAGAGGCTGTACTGGGTTGCCCCGATCTCGTCCAGGATGAACGGCGTCAGGAAGAACCAGACGACGAGGATCACGAGCTGGCCGGCGTAGTTGGCGGCCGTCCCGGTTACGACGTAGCGCTCGATGCTGCCGTCGGGAATCGGGTCAGGTGGCGCGCCCGGTGTGGTCTGGCCGGACGGCGGCATCAGCGGGATTCAACCAGCCGCAGCGGCACCGGCTGCCGCGGGGGCCTACTTGGCCAGTGCTTCGCTGGGCTGCGCCTGCAGGGCCGGCTCGGCCTCGCGCCCGCGCGCGAGCCGTTCTCGGATGATCAGGCCAAGGATCCGGAAGCCGTCACGGAACGGCCGCAGGTTGCTGGAGCCGACGATCCGGTCTGCCTCGATGCTCGCCACTTCGGTGATCTTGAGCCCGCGCTCGGCGGCGCGGATGTTCATCAGCGTCTCGATCTCGAAGCCGTCGACGTCACAGGCGAGGTCGTCTACGCAGCGGCGCCAGAAGGCGTTGTAGCCGTAGCAGAGGTCGGTGTAGTCGGTGCCGAACAGCACGTTGACGGCCGCGCCGAGGAAGCGGTTGCCGCTCGAGCGCAGGAGGGTGAGGTCGGTCGAGCCACCACCGGCGAGGTAACGCGACCCCTTCGCGTAGTCGGCGCCGGCGACCAGCGCCGCGACGAACAACGGGATCTCCTCGGGCAGCGCCGAGCCGTCGGCGTCGAGCGTGACGATGATGTCGCCGCGCGCGGCGTTCCAGCCGCAGATCAGCGCGTTGCCCTTGCCACGGCGGTCCTGATGAAGGATCCGGACGTCAGGGCGCAGCCGTCGTGCCACCGCGACGGTGTCGTCGCTCGAGCCGCCGTCGACGAGGACGACCTCGTGCTCCGGGTCGATCCGGGGCAGGATGTGCGGCAGGTTCCCGGCCTCGTTCAGGGCCGGGATCACGACCGTCACGGTCGGGCTGATCCAGTCGTGCAGGGCACCGTCGACGTCGATGTTCGCGTCGCGACCGGTGGCGATGATCGCCATCGGCATCCCCCTGTCGTCGATCAACTCCGATTGCGACATCCCGTCGGCCCTTCTGCGAGCGTCGTGCCCGCATCCATGTGTCTGGAACTGCGCCAGGCCCCCCCTAACACAGTCAGCTTGAAAACGGAGCGTACCAGTCGTTCGCTTCCGAAGTAGATCATTCGTCCGGTTTCCGATCTGACCGCTCAACCCGGCGGCGATCGGGAATCCGTCCGCGCCGGTGGACGAGGGCCAACCCGTAGACGTGACGCGCCGACCCATGTCTCGTGTCGAAGCGCGTGCGCACCTACCGCCGGTTGCTCATGGCCGCGGCCGCCTGCGCGTTCGTGTCCGCAGCGCCGGCGACCGCCGTCGCCGCGAAGCCGAAGCCCAAGCCGGCACCGAAGACGAAGGCCTGCGCCGCGGCGAAGAAGGCGAAGACGAAGAAGAAGGCCCGCCAGGCGAGGTTGGCCTGTGCCGCCAAGAAGAGCGCCAAGAAGCCGTCGCTGAGACTCGCTCCGCTGCCCAAGGCAGGGCCGCCGGCGGCGACGATCTCACCGGCGCAATCGGCGACCCCCTTGCCGGCCGCGCCCTCCGCCACGCCGGCCCCGCCGGCGCCGTCGGACTCGTCGCCGGAAACCCGGAGCGCGGACCCCGGACCGGTCTACTGGGGAGCCTGGATCGGCTCGCACCTGACCGGAAACGAAGCGCCGTGGGACACGAACGCGATCACCGCCTTCGAGCGCAACGCCGGCAAGAAGGTCTCGCTGCTGCACTTCTCGAGCCCGTTCGGTGACTGCTACCAGAGCCCGTGCAGCTACTACGGGTTCCCGCAGACCGAGTTCACCAAGCTGCGAACGCGCGGGACGATCCCGTTCTTCAGCTGGGCCTCGAACGCGCTGCCGACGACCGGCGACCAGTCGAACTACCAGCTGTCGGACATCCTCTCCGGCCGTCATGACGCCTACATCACGCAGTGGGCGACGGCCGCGAAGAACTGGGGCAGCCCGTTCTTCCTGCGCTTCAACTGGGAGATGAACGGCAACTGGTTCAGCTGGAGCGAGGGCAGGAACGGCAACACCCAGGGCCAGTACGTCGCGGCCTGGCGGCACGTCCACGACATCTTCACCCGCGTCGGTGCCACGAACGCGACCTGGGTCTGGTGCCCGAACGTCGACCCAGACAACATGTTCCAGTCGCTCGCCTCGCTCTACCCCGGGGCCGAGTACGTCGACTGGACCTGCCTCGACGGCTACAACTGGAACACGCCGCGGCGCTCGTTCAAGGACATCTTCCTGCCGACCTACCGCCAGATCACCGAGACGGTCGCGCCCGGCAAGCCGATGGTGATCGGCGAGACCGGCTCGACCGAGGCCGGCGGGTCCAAGGCGGCATGGATCAGCGACATGTTCGGCTCGCTCGCACTCGACTTGCCGAAGGTCCGCGCGTTCATGTACTTCCAGAAGCACGACGACGGCATGGACTGGCCGATCGAGACGAGCGCCGCGGCGACATCGGCGTTCGCGTCAGGGATCGGCTCGCCGCGGTACACAGCCGACACGAGCCGCCAGCCCGGCGGCCTGACCAAGGTGCTACCGCTCGCACCGTAATTGAGAGTTTCGTGGGAGAGCGGTCGGCTTTCGCGCGACTCGGGCCTAGACTCGCCGCCATGCGCCGCCTCGCGCGCCTGATCGCCTGCGCCGCCGCCGTCCTGGCGGGCGGCTTCGCGCTGCCGGGTGCGACCGCCAGCGCGGCGCCGTCGCTCTACTGGGGGGCCAACATCGGCGACCACCTGACCGGCGGCGCGCCGCCGTACGACATGGCGGCCGCAGACCAGTTCGAGGCGATGGCCGGCAAGCGGATGAGCCTGATCGAGTTCTCGCTGCCGTGGGCGCACTGCTACGAGACGCCCTGCACGTACAAGTCCTTCCCGACCGTGCAGATGGAGGCGATCCGTGCCCGTGGCTCGATCCCGGTCTTCGGCTGGGCGTCGTACTCGCAGCCGCTGTCGCCGAAGCAGCCCGACTACGAGCTGTCAGAGATCATCGCCGGGCGCCACGACGCGTTCATCCGGCAGTGGGCGCGTGACGCGAAGGCGTGGGGCAAGCCGTTCTTCCTCGTCTTCAACTGGGAGATGAACCTCTACACACCGTGGCCGTACCTCGAGGCGATCAACAACAACAAGCCCGGCGAGTACGCCCGGGCATGGCGCCACGTCCACGACATCTTCCGCGAGGAGGGCGCGACGAACGCGACCTGGACGTGGTGCGCGAACGGCGTCTACGACGAGCCGAGCTCGCGGCTAGCCGGCCTCTACCCCGGCGATGAATACGTCGACTGGGCCTGCATCGACATTTACAAGTGGCCGTGGGTCGGCGAGTCCTTTGTCGACATGACGTCGCTGACCTACGACATCGTCCAGTCGGTCGCGCCCGACAAGCCGATCCTGATCGGCGAGACCGCAGGCACCGAGGACAAGGTCAACAAGGCCGCGTGGCTGACCGAGATGCTCCGCGACCTGCCGACCCGGCTGCCGAACGTCAAGGGCTTCGTCTGGTTCGAGAAGGCCGAGCCCGCGCTGGCCCCCTACGACCCGCGCGGCTGGCTGATCGAGAGCACGGACTCGTCGCTCGCGGCCTTTCGCGCGGGGATCGCCTCGCCGGTGTATGCGGGCGCCGACTTCGGGGTCGTGTCCTCGCCGATCCCGCCGCTGACGCCGGTGGTGCGGCGGACCACGACGACGCCCGGCGACACCGAGGATGACGGCGGCCCCACCGAGAACTGCCTCTCGCCGGCCCGTCGCGGAACGGCGCCCTGCAGGCGCGGCGCGATCGTCAGCAGCCTCTCGGTCAAGCCCCGGATCAGGCGAACCCTGCGCCAGTCCGGCCCGGTGGCGGTCGACGGGGCACCGGTCAAGTTCAAGGTGCTGGCGGACGGCACGATCACGATCCGCTTCCAACGCTGGTCGCGCAAGCGCTGGCACACGATCGGCGCGACGACCACGCTGCAGATGACGCGCGGACTCAAGGCGTTCACGTTCAGCGGACGGGTCGGCAACCGGGCCGTTCCGGCAGGCCGCTACCGGCTCCTCGCCGGCGGCAGGGACACGGCGCTGCGGACCGCGCGGACCGTGCGGTCGAAGCCGTTCGCGCTCTACCGGCCGCGATAGTTCAGACTGCCGGGCGATGAGCGCCACCGGTCCCGAGCAGATCGTCCGCGACTTCCTGGCCGCGCTCGAGGCAGGCGACCCCGGCACGGCCGGCGAGCTGCTCTCGGGCGACGTCCGCTACACCAACGTCACGCTGCCGACGCTGCGCGGGCGCGAGCGCGTGATGCGCGTCCTCGGAGCGGCGTCGAAGCGCGGGATGGGCTTTCGCGTTCACTACGTCGCCGTCGCCGGCGACGGCGGGACGGTCCTGACCGACCGCATCGACGAGCTCTCGTTCGGCCGCTTCGCCCAGCGCTTCTGGGTCTACGGGCGCTTCGAGGTCGTAGACGGGAAGATCACCGTCTGGCGCGACGCGTTCGACTGGTTCGACATCACCGTCTCGCTGCTGCGCGGGCTGGCCGGGATCGCGGTGCCCGCGCTCAACCGCAGCTGGCCGGGTTAGCCGGCCCGCTTCTTGCTCTCGGGCTCGCCGACCTCGAACAGCTTGCTCGCGCGGCCGACGATCTTCTTGTCGGGCTTGACGGCGACCGTCTCGTCCTTCTCGGGATAGTCGAACTGGCTCAGCACGTGGCGCATCGCCTCGAGGCGGGCACGCTTCTTGTCGTTGCTCTTGACGACCGTCCAGGGAGCGTGGCGCGTGTCGGTGTAGAAGAACATGTTCTCCTTCGCCTCGGTGTAGGCGTCCCACTTGTCGAAGCTGGCCTTGTCGGTCGGTGACAGCTTCCACTGCTTGACCGGGTCGAGCGCGCGCGAGGCGAAGCGTGCGGCCTGTTCCTGTGGCGAGACCGAGTACCAGAGCTTGATCAGGTGGATGCCCGAGTCGACGAGCATCCGCTCGAAGTCGGGGCAGGTCTTGAGAAACTCGCGGTACTCCTGGTCGGTGCAGAAGCCCATCACCCGCTCGACGCCGGCGCGGTTGTACCAGGAGCGGTCGAAGAGGACGATCTCGCCCTTGCCGGGCAGGTGTGCGACGTAGCGCTGGAAGTACCACTGCGACTTCTCGAGGTCGGTCGGCACCGGCAGTGCGACGACGCGTGCGCCGCGCGGGTTGAGGTGCTCGGTGAAGCGCTTGATCGAGCCGCCCTTGCCGGCGGCGTCGCGGCCCTCGAACAGGATCGCGATCTTCTGGTCGGTGTCCTTGATCCAGACCTGGAGCTTGAGCAGCTCGATCTGGAGCTTGAGCTTCTGCGCGTCGTACTCGCGGCGCGTGATCTTCTGCGCGTACGGGTAGCCCTCGCGCCAGGCATCCGGGTCGATCCCGGCGGCCGCACGCGCGCCACGCTTGCGCGCCTGCAGCTCGGCCATCTCATCGAGCTCGTGCTTGTGGTCCGCCTGCCACTCCTCGCTCTTGGCAGCGGTAGTCGTCGTCTTCGTCGTGCGGCCGGTCACCGGCGGAACGCTACCGGTCACCCTCCGTTGGAAGCGGGCACATACTGCCGGTTCGGCTCGCCGCGCAGCGCGGTCGGCTCGGGTAGCGGCGTGCCCTTCGCGTTCGCGCCGGGCAGGACCGGCAGCACCAGCTTCGACGCGCGCGCTCCACCGAGCGCGAGCGTGTTGGTCGTGTTGCCCTTCTCGATCGTCGCGAACTTCCAGCTCGGGCGGTCGCCGCCGGGGGCCTCGATCGAGACGCGGATCCTCGACCCGGCGCGGAACGCGTGCGCGACCGGGAACACCGGGATCCGCACGAGCGAGTACTGGCCCTTCGGGAGGTTCGCGGCGTCCTCGGGCAGGTGCGTCGGGTTCGGCTGCAGCGCCGTCGAGTCGGCGGCGAGCTTGCGGTGCGACGCGCGCAGGTAGCCGTTCTGGACGTAGGTCTCGTTGCC
Source organism: Baekduia sp. (assembly GCA_037045385.1). GTDB lineage: Bacteria > Actinomycetota > Thermoleophilia > Solirubrobacterales > Solirubrobacteraceae > Baekduia. The sequence goes on from JBAOHN010000004.1 coordinate 256,780, forward strand.
GTCGGGCCTGATCTCCGTCAGCGTGACCTGCAGATCGGTGTCCTTGGCGCTCGACTTGACGTAGACGTCGAAGCTCGACGAGCCTGCGATCACGAGGTCGCTGGCGAGCGGGTCGGTCGCCCAGGCGAGACCCTTGCCCGCGACGATCGGCTTCCAGAGGTAGGGCGGCTGCGCGACCCAGGCGGCGTCACGACCGACGTTCGCCTCGCCGTTGCCAAGCGTCGTTTCGTTGCGGGCCGACGGGTCGCTCTTGTACGAGGCGGTGGCGGCTGCCGGCTTGGCCGTCGTCAGCTTGCCGCTTCCGTCCAGGTAGTAGTTCGCCGGCGCGACCTCGCGGATCGGCCACTGGTCGGCGGCGATCTCCCAGGTGGCGCCGAGCGAGCCGAGCCCCTGGTCGCTGGCCCCGTTGTCCATCAGCAGGCGGACGCGCGGATCGCGCTCGAAGATCGCCCGCGCCTCGGAGGTGCTGGTCATCTCCGCGAATCGCGACTGCTCGACCGGGATCGAGCCGGCGCCGGAGATCTGCTGGTAGAGAGCACCGGAGAGGCCGGTGATCGTCGACGGCAGCACCGGGATCTCGTCGGCGACGTAGAGCTTGAGGAACTCGAACCAGCGGGTCACCGTCGACGGCCCGAGCGAGTCGATGTGCGCGCCGTTGATCATCGACAGCCAGACGCGGTCGTTGTCCGCGAAGTTGCCGAAGTAGGCACCGAACTGGCCGCCGGTCTGCTCGTCCTGGAACGCGGAGACGATGAACGTCGGCACGGTGATCCGGCTCATCCAGTTGCTGGGCGATCGGTCGTTGTGAAGCAGCGGAGTCCTGTACGGGACGTCTCCGAGCAGCTTCAGAACGTTGACCGTCTGGAGCCGCAGCCGCTGGTTGTTGATGCAGTGCTTGTCGCCGCGCTTGACGAGCTCCTTCGCCCACGGCTGGCCGCCGCCGGGTGCAGGCTTCGCGTCCTCGACGCGCTCGGTCAGCCAGCTGAGCGCGAAGCCCTTGTTGAAGATCCCGCCCGGGTAGCCGGTGCCGGTGTAGAGGTCGGACGTGACCGACATCGGCGAGATCGCCGCGAGGTGCGGCGGGCGCGTGCCCGCGACCTCGAGCTGCGAGATGCCGGAGAACGAGATGCCGTACATGCCAACGACGCCGCCCTTGACCCACGGCTGCGCGGCGACCGTCTCGATCGCGTCGTAGCCGTCGTATGCCTCAGGCGTGTCGAAGAGGCCGTAGTGCCCGCCCGAGCAGCCCGAGCCACGGATCTGAACGCTGATCGAGGCGAAGCCGAGCAGCTGGCCGAGCGCGCCGCCGACGATCGTCGAGGTGGCCGGGGCGAGCGGATCCGACGCGCCGCCGAGGAACGCGCTGAGCAGGTCTCCCGGCGCGGCGGCCTGGTAGCCCGAGTACTCGATCATCGCCGGGAACGGGCCGTCGGCGAACGTCTTGCCGGCGGGCAGGCGGACAGTCATCGCCAGCTCGATCCCGTCGCGCATCTTGACGTAGTTGAGGCCTGGCTTGAGCTTGATCTTGTCGTAGAACGACTGCGGCGGGTTGTCGTCGCGCTTGCGCGTCTTCGCCTTCTTGACGGTCGATCCGGCGCGGATCTTGTACGCCCTGCCCTCCGGCAGGTCGTGGAACGACTTGCTGCCGAACTTGTCGGCCTTGCCGCTCTGGATCACCTTGCCGGACGTGCTCATCATCTCGACGAGCTGCCCGGGCTTCGCGTCGGTGACGTTCAGCTCACCGATGCTGTTGTAGACGGTCAGCGCGGACGCCGATTGGGCGCCGGCGCCGAGCGTGGCGACGAGCAGGGCGGACAGGGTGATCGACTTCAGGCGCATTGGTGACCTCTTGGAGGGGATCGGTCGGGTTCTGGTGGTTGGTTGATCAGCTGGGGAGCAGCGTCCGTGACTGCGATGCGACTCCTGCGCCACCGATCTTCACGGTCACGCGTCCCTTGCCGAGGGCGGCCGGCAGCGTCAAGGACCCGGATGCGACGCCGGTCGTCTGCGAGACGGAGAGCTTTACGCTCGCCCTCTTGCCCGAGCCGGTGACGGTGATCGTCACCTTCTTCGGTGGCGTCGGCGCAGGCTTCGAGCCCCGGACCGGGAGCTTGTTGATCGTCAGCTTGCCGCCCTTGATCACGAGCGCCTGGCCGCACTGGCCGGTGCGCACGGTGCGGAAGACCGTCACCGTCCGCTTGACGGTCTTCTGGCGGCCGGCGACGACGCGGGTCCGCGCAACGGTGACCTTGGCCTTGCGGCCGGAGATCTTGCAGGGCGGCACGACCCGGTCGCTCGTCGCCTTGACGGGCTTGAACGGGGTGGCGGTCGTCCGCACTTGGAAGCTCGTGCAGAGCGGGCCGGTCGAGCCGCCTGCGATCCCCGCCTCACCGTCGCGGACAGCGATCGCCGGCTTCTGCGGGAAGGCGACCTCGAGCGCGTCGAGGATGTCGCCGAGCTTGAGACCGAGCATGTCGAGGATCTCGGTGATCGACGGCCCGCCGGAGCCGCCGCCCGAGCCGCCGGAGCCGCCACCCGAGCCGCCGGAGCCACCGCTCGAGCCGCCGCCGCTGACGAGCTTGAAGAGCTCTTCATAGGCGGCGTAGTCGAGCTGGGTACGCCAGTCGCTGAGTTCGATGTTCGGCTGATCGGACTGACCGAGCTTGCCGGTGAAGGTGATCTTGTAGCCGAGGTCGCTGACGCGGGTCACCTTGATGTCAGCCGCTTCGATGTTCGGCAGTGCCACGAGCGCGGCCTTGATCGTGCCGGCGCTGGGCGCGACGAACTGGCCGATGAACTCAGCGGTCTTGTAGTTCGAGGTCAGCGGGATCTCGGCCGTCTCCTCGCCGCCGAACTTGAGCTTCATCCCGAGCGGATGCGGGTTCAGCAGCTTCAGCAGCGCGAGGCTCTCCGGGACCTGGTACTCGCTCGGGAACGTGATCGTCTGTTCCTCGTCCACGCCGGGCGTGTCCGCGTTGACGCGCGGTCCGGCGCAGATCTCGACGTCGTTCGTGTAGGTGCCGCCGGCGAGCGCGGTCGGCTGGATCAGGGCGCCGTTCTCGATCCGCGCGCCGTTGGCCGCGTTGCCGACGAGCTTGAGCGTGTCGCCGAGGATCGGGTTGCCGTCGTCGGGGGTGATGTCCGAGCGGCCGAGCAGCGGGATCGTGACGGTCTCGCCACCGACCGCGGCCGCCTGGATCTCGGCCGGCGTGTTCGGCGTGCCGGGGACCGAGACGACGGTGCTGGCGAGGACGCCCTGGACGTCGCAGTCGACCGTCGCGGTGCCGATCGTGGCGGCGCCGGCGAGCGAGCCGTCGACCTGGAGCGCGAGGCGGAACGGCGTTCCGCGGAAGATCAGGCGACCGGACTTGTCGGTCGTCGCCTTGATCTTGATCGTCACGTTGATCGACGAGGCCGGGTTGTTGAGGTCAAGCGTCGTGTCGCTGATCGTGACCTTCGAATCGCCGAGGACAGCGCCGCCGGAGGTGACCTGGACGCCGATCTCGGCGTTCTTGCCGACGATCGAGCTCTTGCCGAGCTTGTCGCGCATCAGCTGCGCGACGAGGTCGGGAACCCGGATGTCGTAGTTGAAGGTGAGGTTGAGGTCACCCGACTTCAGGGTGACCTTCGCGGGCGCGTCGCTCGTGACGGTCGTCGGGAACGGCGGCAGTGCGTCGATCGGCGGCTGCAGCGCCTTGCCGGCGAGGGCGAGCGCGTCGAAGGAGGACGTCGGCGTACCGCCGATGTCGGCGGCGACGTCGGTCCTGATGCCTTCGCAGATCACACCCGGTGAGCTGGTCTGCGCGGCGACCGCCGATGTGGGCGCGAGCCCCGCGCCGAAACCCGTTGCCGCGACCAGCAGGCCGAGGCCCTTGTACCGAATGCTCATTGCTCTCCCTCGATCTCCCCGATGGGTCGCGGAGGGCATCCGGCCCTCCCAACCGACGCCGGAACCGTACTAGGTCCCCGGTCAATTGTCCATACTTCACAAACCTGCCTATTGGCCCATCCCTGCTCAGACGGTCATTTCTTGGAGCCGGTCTTCTTCTTGACAGGCTTCTTGAGCTTGACCGCCCGACTGGTTGCCGTTCGAACACGGCCGGCCGGGCCGAGTTTCGGCATCGCTTGAACCTTGACGGTGAGCTTGTCGCCGTAGGTCACGTTCGGGATCGTGATTCGGGATGCCGACCGCTTCGCTGTGAGGTACTGGCGGCGGCCGTCGCTGGCGGTGACGAGCACGCGGTAGGAGGCGGCTCCCGCGACCTTCGCCCAGCTCACGGTCACGTTCGTGCGGCCGGCGCGCTTGCGGGCAAGGCGGACGCGGCCCGGAGCCGGCAGCCGCTGCACGCGCGGCGCTGTGTAGGTGGCGAGCGACTTCGTGCCGGTGACCTTGTTGCCGTTGAGGATGACGGCCTCGATCTTCCGCTTGCCGGGCGCGCCGAGCCCCGGCGTGAACGTGAATGCCTTGCGCCCGTTCGCGGTGATCCGTCCGAGCTCGTTCGCGGCGCCGCCGGGCAGCAGCTCGCGGATCAACAGCGACTGGCCATCGAGGCCCGCGGCCGAGACCGACAGCTCGCGCTTCGCGCCGCTTGCGCGGCGGACGCTTGCGGTCGTCCGCGGGGTCTTGACGACGCCGGCCGAGTAGACCTGGCTGACCGCGGGCGCGCCGCCGTCCGGCGTGACGGTCCAGCCGCCCTTGGGGTTCGTCACCTGAACCTCGACGCTGTCGGGCCCGGCGGCTATCGCCGCGAAGTTCGCGTCGAGCACCGGCTCGGTCATGTTCGGCGGGACGGTTACGGTGCGGCCTCCCGGCCCCGCGAGCGTGAAGCCCGGCCGGCCGCCGGCGCCGGTCACCTTGACGCCGGCGAGCCTGCCGGCCTTGAGCGTGAAGCTCCGGCCGCCGGCCTGGGCCGCGCGGGCGAGCGGGTCGGACGGCGCGGGCCCGAAGCCGCTCGTGCTCAGCGCCGAAGCGCCGGCGAGCGACGCCGGGACGTACTTGTCGATCTCGCAGCCGCCGAGCTCGGAGTCCTTGCCCCAGGGCTTCTGGTAGCCGAGCTCGATCGTCTTCTTGATCCCGGTGACCGGGACCTCGCCGGTGATCGCGCCGCAGGCGGCGACGCCGACCGACGAGACGATCGAGCTGGCCTTGACGCTGCCGGCGATGATCGCCAGGTTGACCCCGGCGCTGGCCGTGCCGGACGCGTAGAAGTCACCGTTGTCGAGGTTGATGCCGCCGGCGGTCGCGAAGCTCGCTTCGATCACTGAGAAGTCGATCGACATCGAGCCGCCGAACGTCAGCGGGCCGTCGCTCCGGACCTGGACGAAGCCGCCGCCGAGCGGCACGCCGACGATCTGCACCTTGCCCTCGGCGCGAATCTGGGCGTAGGCGCGGCTGGAGGGGACGAACAGCTGGAGCGAGCCGTCGACGCCGACGAGCGCGGCGCCGGCGATCTCACCGCCGGCGACGATCGCGACCTTGCCGGCCATCCGGAAGCCCTTGGCGTCATTCGACGCTGACGCGCCGATCCGTTGCAGCGTGATCGGCGGCGTGGCGAACAGCGGCAGCGGCAGCGGCGGGACGCCGGGCCCGATCTCGAGCTCGGCGTGCTTGAACGAGCCGTTCGCGAGCCCGATGCCACCGGTGACGTTGTCGCTCGCGCCCGGCGGCAGCTTCATCGCGAAGGCGCCTTCGAGCGTGTCGGCGCCCGACGAGTACGCGAGGTTGAAGCTGGAGACGGTGACCGGCCCGATCGGTACGTTCTTGCCGTCGAGCGTGAAGCCGTCGACGAGCAGCCCGTCGGTCATCGTCGTCCGCAGGATCGTGTTGGCGTGGACCGAGTCGAGCGGCGAGGGCAGGTCGAGGTTGATCTGGATCCGCCCCTCCCCCTTGGTGAACCAGATGTCTGCGACGCCGACGACGCCGAGCCCGAACAACTTGACGCCGAAGGCGCTGACGCCGGGCACCGGGATCGGGTTGCCCAGGTTCCAGTCGATCGACTGCAGGCCGAGGATCGCGGCGCCGGCGCGGATCTCGTACTTGCCGCCCTTGGAGACGATCGTGCCGTTCGCCGTGTCGACTGTGAGCGTGCTCGACCCCTTCGGCGCCAGGTCGATCCCGCCGACGCGGACGGTGCCGGTCGTCGTGTAGATCTTCGAGCCCTTCGGCGCGTTGACGAAGCACTGCCCGTTGCGGACGACCGCGGAAGCGTTCTTGGTCACGGCGATCGCCTTCGGGCAGATCGCCGGGTCGGGGGTTGTCGGGGGCGGCGTGGTGCCGCCGGGCGGTGCGGGACGCGCGGGCGGGTCGCTGTCGCCCTTGGCGTCGAGCGGGGCGAGCACGAGCGCGCCGCTGTTGTTCGAGTCGCTGATGATCCAGCCGCCGCCGTCGGGCGCGACGGCGATCCGGTTGTCGTAGCCGCCGGCGGCCGGGTCGAGCTGGATCAGCTGCGGCGGCGAGAAGGTGGTGCCGTTGCGCGACCACTCGTAGTAGAGCTTGCCGTCGAAGCCGGCGTCGGTCCAGGCGACATGGAGGCGGCCGCCGCCGTCCTGGGCGAGGTCCATGCTCGTCGGCGAGTGCGGCGGCGTCGCCTCCTGGATCAGCGGGATCGGCGCGCCGGCGGCGCCCGCGTCGCTGAGCCGGTAGAGCGCGATCTCGTCCTTGCCGAACGGGTGGTCGACGGTCGTCACGCCGGCGACGAAGATGCCTGCGGGCCCGTTGCCGATCGCCGACTGGGTGATCTTCGTGTCGAAGCGGGCCTCGGGCAGCCAGTTCGCGGCGTTGTTGTAGCCGGTCTTCGAGCTGTCGAAGATGCGCGTGTAGTGGTGGTTCGTGAGGTAGCCGACCTGGGTCGCGAACGGCGTCGTCGAGTTGAGCCAGTCGACATCGGCGTAGCCGAGGACTTCACGGTCGCCTAGGCCGACGTTGCCGAGCGAGGCCGGCTCCTGTCCGGAGGTCGATCCGTCGAAGGCGACGAAGCCGAGGCGAGTCCCGTAGTCGTTGTTGACGGCGGCGCCGGTGCCGGCCTGGTTGAGCGTCGCGCGGTAGAGCCCGAAGCCTGCGGGCAGGTTCGAGACCTTGAACGTCGGCGGCGGGAAGGTGGCGCCGCCGTCGGTCGACTTGCGCATCAGGATCCCTTCGCTGCCGCCGCAGCAGACGTCGAACAGGATCCAGATCTGCGAGCCCTTGATCAGGACCTGGGTCGTGCCCGAGTTGCCGAGGTTGCCGGGGTTCGCGAAGGTCTTGGTGTTCGTGCAGGCGGTGGCGCCGCGCGGGACCTGGCAGTACGTGATCTGGTTGGTGGCGCCGCTCTTGCTGCCCCAGGCAATGTGCGCGGTGCCGGCGCTGTCGACGGCGATGCCCGGTGAGGAGTCGGCGGTCGGGCTGATGATGAACGGCGCGGCGCTCGCAGCGCTGGCGGTGAGGGCGAGAGCGAGGGCGACGAGCGCGAGAATCCGGACCATGGCGCGATCCTAGAGTCAGCCGCCCGCGAAGACGTACACCCAGGCGTGGCCGCCGGTCCGCATTGGGACCAGGACGCGCGCGTAGTCGTCGACCTCGTACTCGTCGGCCGAGGCGAGCTCGTCCTCGGTGATCTCGAAGACCGTGCCCTCGACCTCGGCGGCCGGGCCGGGGTCTGGCACGAGGATCGGGTGCTCGTCGGAGCCGCTCGTCTCGATCACGTGTTGGTCGGTGATCGTGACCGTCTCGAGCCGGTAGCCGGTGATCGCGTCGCGGCGGCCGTGCAGCTCGCGGCCGAAGGTGGCGCGCTGGACCTCGGGCTGCTGGAGCGTGCCGTAGGAGAAGAGCAGCACGGGGGCGTGCTCGGACGCGTCAGGTTCGGTCACGCTTGGCGGCGGCCATCAGCAGGCGGACGACCCCGACGACGACGATCAGGTCGATGATGATCTGGCCGGTAACGATCAGCCGTGCGGTGTCGGTGCGGGCGACGATGTCGCCGAAGCCGACCGTGCTGAGCGTCGTGACCGAGAGGTAGATGCCGTCGATCCGGCCGACCGCCTCGTTGAAGGCGTCGGGGTTCGAGGCGGACAGGCCGGCGTAGGTGTAGGCGAAGACGACGACGAGCGTGCCGATGACCGCCGAGACCGCTTCGATCGCGCGGACGCCGGGGTGCGTGGAGCTGATGATGCTGCGGAGCTGCCAGACGATCAGCGTGACGAATGCGGCGAGGCCGGCGACCAGGCCGATGATCGAGCCGGTCGTGGGGCGATCGGGCAGCGGGATGAGGGCGTAGATCAGCCCGAGTCCTGCGAGCACGGCGGTGATTCGTGCGGCGGCGTGGGTGGCGACGCGGCGGCGCTCGGCGGGGTCGAGCCGGTCGAACGGATTGGTCGGTGTGGTCATGTCGTTGCTCCTGTGCCCGCGGGCTCGGTCGCGGACGCGGCGAGCCAGCCGCAGGTTGCGGCGATGATGGCGATCGGGGCGGTGTCGGCGATAGCGGCGCCTGCGAGCAGCGCGGCCATCACGGCGCCGAAGAACGGCGCGCGCAGCGCGGCGGCCGCGGCCGCGGCGACCCCGGCGATGACGGCCGGGGTGAGGTCGAGCCCGGGCAGCAGGTCGGCGGCGAGCGCGGCGATCGCGACGCCGATCAGCACTGCCGGGAAGACGAGGCCACCGCGGAAGCCGGCGGCGACGCTGAAGGCGAAGGCGACCGCCTTGAGCAGGATCAGGAGGGCGAGCACGCCGGCCGCCATCTCGGCGACGACCGGGGTGACGGCGGCCTGGCCGGAGAAGAGGACGAGCTCGGCGGGGCGGCCCGCGATCGCCCGAAAGGCCAGTGCGGCGGCGCCGATCGCCAGGCCGGCGGTCGCAAGGACGGTCAGCGGCGGGCGGTCGCTGATCGCTGCGGCGAGCCTGCGTGCGGCGGCGAGCGCGGCAGTCGCGGCGATTCCGGCGGCGAGCGCGACCGGGATCGTCCAGGCGACGTCGGCGGCGCGGACCGTCGGGTAGTCGGGCAGGTTGGGGATTCGGAGCGAGATCTCGTGGACGCCAGGCCAGTCATTGACGCCGGTGAAGATCAGGGCGGCGGTGCCGGCGGCGAGGAAGCCGGGCAGCAGCATCCGGCCGAGCATCTGCGCCGGCGCGGCGCCGCTGAGCGCGGCGACCTCGAACAGCAGCAGCGCGGCCGGGAAGGGACCGCCGAAGACAGTGCTGACGGCCGCGAACGCTCCGGCGAGCGCGAGCAGTTTCGTCTCCTGTTCGGCTCCGCCGACGGCCCGGGCGGCGAGCGCGCCGACCGCAAGCCCGAGCGCGAGCAGCGGCGCCTCGGGGCCGACGACGGCGCCGAACGAGAGCGACGCGAGCGCGGCGAGCGCAATCGACGGCACCTGGAGCGGGGTCGGCGCGTCGAGCGCGACGCCGTCGAGCGGGGGGTGGCCGCCGTGGCCGGGGAGGCGTTCGATCGCGAGCGCCACGAGTGCGCCGCCCAGGGCCGGCAGCGCGAGGACGAGCCACCAGGGCGGCTGGTCCTCTCCGAGCGCGTCCGCGAGGTCGTGCCAGAGCAGGTGCTCGAGCCCGTGCGCGGCGGAGGTGAACAGCAGCGCGATGACGGCGGCTGGGACGCCGACGAGCGCGGCGAGGACGAGCAGACGTGTGTAGCGGGCGGGCGCCACCGGCGCCGACCCTACCCCCTCTGGTACACATGCCTCATGCCCGGGCTCAGCTACGCGAACGTGATGTCGACCATCGCCGTGTTCCTCGCGCTCGGAGGCGGAGCTTGGGCGGTTACCGCGGAACAGAAGCCGGTCACGGTCAGCGCGTGCGTGAAGAAGGCGGGAGCACAGAAAGGCCAGCTACGCGTCGTGTCGGCGACGGCGAAGTGCCGCAAGACCGAGCGCAACCTGAAGTGGACGAGCGCGTCAACGACGACGCCCGTGTCGCAGCAGCCCGGCACTTCGGGCTCAGACGGTGTCAACGGCGCGAGCGGTGTCAGCGGCGCCAGCGGTGCCGCCGGGCCGACCGGGCCGGCAGGACCCGCTGGGGCGACCGGCCCCGCCGGCGCCGACGGGGCGCCGGGTGCGCAGGGCCCGCAGGGCGTCCAAGGCGTCCAAGGGCCGGCCGGCACCTCCGGTTCAGCCGACACGCCACTCCAGATCCTCACCAAGCTCAGCACCGTGGATGGCGATGGATCCGGGCTCGACGCGAGCCTGCTCGACGGTCACGACTCGACGTTCTTCCTCTCCACCAGCGGCAAGGCGGCCGACGCGAACCTGCTCGACGGCATCAACTCGTCGAGCTTCGCGCGGAAGAGCACCTCGAGTAGCGGGCTGATCAGCTTCGGCGCCATCAGCGCTCAGACCTGCGTCGACCTGAATCTGTCGCTCGGCGGCGTCGATGCGGGCGACATCGTTGTCGTCCGCGAGAACACGACCGCACTCCCGACCGGGGTCATGATGACGACCGGCGCGGCCACGGCCGCGGGCAACGTGCGCTTGCGTTTGTGCAACGTGCGTGCGTCGGCGTCCGCCGCCACGACCGACTTCCCGATCCGCTGGTACGCGTTCACGCCGTAGGTTGAGGCGATAATCGGCTCATCTCCGATGAGTCCGGGCATCCCGCGGGTCTGACTCCGGCCCGCGTCGCGTTGTGGCTGCTGGCGCCGGTGGCGTCGGTTGCGGTCGTCGTCGTCCTCGTCAGGCAGGTGCCGGCGGTCGGCGACGCCTGGCGCGGGGCGGCGGCCGGGGGCGGCTGGTGGCTGGCGGCGCTCGTCGCCTGCGAGCTCGTGTCGTTCGCGGGCTACGTCGAGGCGTTCCACCGGTCGCTCGGGGGCGGCCGTGTCGACCGATATGCGTCCTGGCTGATCACGCTCGCGGGTGTGGCGGCGACGCGCGTGCTGGCGGCCGGTGGCGCGGGCGGGATCGCGCTGACGTCATGGGCGCTGATCCGGGCGCGCAGGCCGGGGCGCGAGGTGACCGTCGGCGTGACGGCGTTCTTGGTGGCGCTGTACGCGGTGTTCCTCGGTCTGCTGGCGCTGTCCTCGGTGCTGCTACTGAGCGGGCTCGCCGAGAGCGGCGCACCGGTGACGCTGGTGATCATCGGACTACTGATCGCACTCGGCGGGTTGTCGCTGCTGGCGCGCCGCAACCGCGATCTGCTGCACAGGCTCGCCGAGCGTGCGCGTGGGCGCAGGCGTGTCGGTGCGGCGGCCGACGGCCTGGTCGATGCGGTCGACCGCGGGCGCGAGACGCTGCGTTCGCCGAGGTTCGTGGTGGGCGCGCTCGCGTGGTGGTCGTTCGACATCCTCGCGCTCGGGCTGGCGCTGCACCGGCTCGGCGCGGAGGTGCCGGCGGCGGTGCTGGTGCTGGCGTACACGCTCGGGCTGTTCGGAAACCTGCTGCCGATCCCCGGCGGCTTCGGCGGCGTCGAGGGCGGGATGATCGGGATGCTGGTGGCGTCAGGGGTGGCCGTCGGGCCCGCGGTGGCCGGGGTGCTGGCCTACCGGTTCGTCGCGCTCTGGCTGCCGACCGGGCTCGGGATCGTCGCGCAGGCGCTGCTGACCGCGCGCGTGCGGAGGTGGCAGGTGGAGTGAGCTGGGCGCTCAGGTGCGCTCGGTGGCCCGGTCGGTGCGTGCGGGGTCGCGATCCTCGTTGTTGACGCCGGGGTCGGCGTCGAGGTCGAGGCCGGTCCCGTCGCCCTCGGCGGCAAGCTCGTGTCGCTCGGCTTCGGCCTGCGCGATCTCGGCCTCGGCTTCCGCCCGCCGCGCCTCGGCGCCCGCGATCTTCGCGCGGCGCGAGTGCTCCTCGGCCAGGTCCCGCTGCTCGCCGGCGTGCTGCCGGCGCCCGTCCTGAACACGCCTCACACGTTCGCGCTCCCGCGCCCGCGGCAGCGCGAAGGCGAGGACGAGGATGACTGCGACGACGACTACTACGAGGACGACGATGAGTTCGGTGGACGTCTCCTTCCTTAGGGCGTCATTCCCGGGTGGGCGTCGGCTGAAGCGCTTGGCCGGTCCGACCGCGGCTGTGGAACGAGGGAAGCAGCAGGCAGCAATAGGCAAGCCCTCTGCCGGACTCGAACCGGCGACCCCTTCCTTACCATGGAAGTGCTCTACCAACTGAGCTAAGAGGGCAGCGCGGGGCAGTCTAGCCGGAGCGCCTCGCGGCCACATCGGCCGCTCGTCGCTTAGGGTCGGCGGATGACCAGCGCTTCCTCGGGCACGTTCGACGTCGACTGGGTCGTGGTCGGCTCCGGGTTCGGCGGCAGCGTCTCGGCGATGCGGCTCGCCGAGAAGTGCTACAGCGTTCTCGTCCTCGAGCGCGGCGAGCACTTCCGCAACAAGGACGAGATGCCCAAGAACTCCTGGGACTCGCGGAAGTACTACTACGCGCCCCGCTTCGGCCTCCGCGGGCTTTTCCGCCTGACCTTTCTCAAGGACGTCCTCGTGATGAGCGGCGCCGGCGTCGGCGGCGGATCGCTCGGCTACGCGATGACGCTCTACGTCCCGCCGCGCGCCTACTTCGAGGACGCGCAGTGGCGCGACCTCGCCGACTGGCACACCGAACTCGCCCCGCACTACGACACCGCCCAGCGCATGCTCGGCGTCACCGACGTGACCGACGATGATCCGGCCGACCAGCTGCTCAAGAAGTACGGCGAGGAGATCGGCGTCGGCCACACCTACCGCAAGGCCCGCGTCGGCACCTATCTCGACAACCCCGGCGTCGAAGTCGCCGACCCGTACTTCGGCGGCGAGGGCCCCGCCCGGATCGGCTGCGAGCGGATCGGCCGCTGCGTGATCGGCTGCCCGAACGGCTCGAAGAACTCGACCGACAAGAACTACCTCTACTTCGCCCAGAAGCTCGGCGCGAGGATCGAGGCCCGGCGCGAGGTCGTCGGCCTGCGGCCGCTCGGCACGACCGACGGCGCAGACGGCTGGGAGATCACCCACCAGATCACCGGCAGCCGCCGCGGCAAGGATCGCCGCACGCTCCGCGCCCGGGGCGTCGTCCTCGCGGGCGGCGCGCTCGGCACGAACGAGCTGCTCGCACGCGCACGGTTCGACGGCACGCTGCCCAAGCTCTCAAGCCGCCTCGGCGAGCTGATCCGCACCAACAGCGAGGCCGTGCTCGTCGTCACCGTCCCGGAAGACCGCGCCGACGCGCTCGGCAAGCGCGTCGCGATCACCTCGTCGATCTACCCGGATCCGCTGACCCACATCGAGACCGTCACCTACGCGGGCTCGGGCAGCTCGCTGCGCGGCCTCTTCACCGTCCTCACCGGCGACGGCAGCCGCCTGACCCGCCCGCTCAAGTGGCTCGGCCAGATGATCCGCCACCCGCGCTGGGTCGCCGAGCTGATGCTCAAGCCCGGCTGGGACCGCCGCACGATCGTGATCCTCGTGATGCAGGCTCTCGACAGCTCGATGCGGTTCACCTTCACTCGCCGCCGCGACGGCCGCGTGAAGCTCCAGACAGAGCAGAACGCCGACAACCCGAACCCGACCTTCATCCCGGCCGCCAACGCGTTCACCGAATGGCTCGCGCGGGAGACCGGCGGCGCGCCGGGCTCGTCGATCCCCGAGGCGCTGTTCGGCATCCCGACGACCGCGCACATCCTCGGTGGCGCGGCGATCGGCGCAGACTCCGCGCACGGCGTGATCGACTCGGGCCAGCGCGTCTTCGGCTACGAGAACCTGCTCGTCTGCGACGGCTCGGCGATCCCCGCAAACGTCGGCGTCAACCCGTCGCTGACGATCACCGCTATGAGCGAACGCGCGATCGGGCTCGTGCCCGCGAAGGCAGGCGCGGACGTGCCTGAGCACCCGTTCGGCAGCCGCCCGATCGCCGGGCAGACGGCGACCGCAGCACCTGAGCCACTGCCCGCCTAAAGAAAACGGGGCGGACCCGAAGGCCCGCCCCGATGTCTTTGGGGAGTTGCCCGCATCAGACAGGGGGTGTGCGGGCAATCGACGCCGGATCCGATGTACGAGAAGGGGGGACTCGCATGGATCACCGGGTGACTCCGGCGTCTGTATGTATTCCCTTCCTCGACCATCCAGAACAGCAACTTGATACCCAATACTGGGTATCTTTCGGGCCGGCCGTAGAATCGCCCTCATGGCCGCCCTGACGCTCCTCCACAACCCGCACTGCTCGACCTCGGTCCACGCCTACGACGCACTGACCGGCGCCGGACACGACGTCAACGTCCGCAAGTACCTGCTCGCCTCGGAGCGCCTCGGCGAAGACGAGCTGCGCTCGCTCGCCGCCCGCCTCGCCGGCGACCCGGTAGACGCGCTCGTCCGTCGCGACGCCACCTACAAGAAGCTCGGGTTGAGCCTCGACGGCGCCGATGCCGACACCGTCGTCGCGACGCTCGCCGAGCACCCCTCGCTGCTGCAGCGCCCGATCCTCGACGACGGCACGACCGCCGTCATCGGCCGGCCACGCTCACGCGCCGAGGCGTGGGCGCGCGAGGGCCGCGCGGTGACCGACTAGCCCTTTTTCTTCGTGACCTTCTCGAGGTCCACGACGAACACGAGTGTCGCGTCCGCGGGGATGCTCGGCGGCGAGCCGGTCGCGCCGTAACCGAGGTCGCTCGGGATCACGAGGATGCGGCGGCCGCCGACCTTCATGCCGACGACGCCCTCGTCCCAGCCCTTGATGACCTGGCCCTGGCCGAGCGTGAACTTGAACGGCTCCTTCTTGCGCTTCCAGCTGGAGTCGAACTCCTTGCCGGTGTCGAAGAGCGAGCCGACGTACTGGACCTCGACCTCGTCGCCGGTCTCGGCCAGCGCGCCCTTGCCGGTGACGACGTCGGTGCCGGACAGCTCGTCCGGCGCGTCGCCGTCGCCCTTACCGGCGCTCGGCTTCTCGGCCAGATCGGTCGAGATGTCCTTGATGTTCTCCTGAGCCGGCAGCGGCTCGGTCGCCTTGCGCGCCGGCGTGTCCTTCACCTCGGCGAGCTCGTCGGGGATCTTCGTCGAGCTGTCGAGATCGAGCTTCGAGTCGTCGCGGCGGAAGCCCTCACCGTTGCCACACGCGGCCAGCGGCAGCGTTGCGGTCAGAGCGAGAGCGGCGAGCAGGGCGGCGGTCTTCTTCGGCATGTAGGCGAGCACTCTAGCCACTGAGCAGGGGAAACTCGTAAAGGCTCGCTCAGTTTTCGTCACGAAGCGAGGTCGTCGCCGCCGGCGACGACGACGCGGTCGCTGCCCTGCTGCTGCGCCTCGACGAGCGCGCCCCGTGCCTCATCGAGCACGTCGAGATCCTCGGCCCAGCCGGCGACCCCGAAGCTCGCCGTCATCGGCACGCCGCTCTGCGGCGACCACCGCGCGATCGCGATCCGCAGCCGCTCGGCGACGACCGCCGCGTTGCGATCCGGCGTCTCGGGAAGCAGGATTCCGTAGCGCCCGTCGCCGACCCTGGCGACGAGGTCGATCTCGCGAGCCGAGCTGCGGAGCAGATCACCGAGCTGATGATCGGCGCTCTCCCCCGCCTGCGGGCCGTGCTCGGAGACGATCGTAGGCAGGCTGTCGATCTCACACAGCACGACGCTCATCGGCCGCCCGCTGCGGCGGCAGCGCTTGACCTCCCGGTCGATCGCCGGCTCAAAGCCGGGCGCATCGACGGCGACCGCGCCGGCCGATGACCGGGATCCAACCGCGGCGCTCCGCAGCAGCTTGAGCAGCACCGCTGCCGCGACTGTAAACGCCACCCAGCGCAGCCACGCGGCACCATCCTCGCCGCCGAAGATCGCGACCGCGAGCGTGAAGAGCACCGCGACGAGCGCGAGCGCCGCGTCGACCCTGCTGCGCGAGTTCATCGCGCGAAACGTACCTCACGCCCCGGCCCGCACCGACAGCGCCGTCCGCGATGGCGGGAGAAGGATTCGAACCTTCGAAGGCTGAGCCACCTGATTTACAGTCAGGCCCCTTTGACCGCTCGGGAATCCCGCCCAGAGCGCGTGGAATCTTAGCCCCTCGCTGCGGGTGCCCGTCCCACCGGTGGACCGCAGGGCGTTGGTACCGGATAGCACCACATGCGGTGGCCAACCGGTACCAACGCCGGTGGGCGCGGGCGCCGATGGCTCGTTGGTACCCGATAGCACCGCATACGGTGGCTATCCGGTACCAACGCCGGGCGTCAACGCCCGGCCGCGCCCGCCGCAGCGGCCACGCACCCTCGCCCCGCTGCGAGACGAGCTACCGGACCGCAGCCCCGTGCCGCCACGAGCGCCGAGGCAGGCGGGGACGACGAGGCCCTGGAGGAACATCTGGAGCGGAGCCGGAGGCGGAGCTACGTTCCGCAAGGGCCTCGTCGTCCCCGCCTGCCCACAGAGCGCTCTACGTCGCGTCACGCAGCCGCTGCGCCTCCGGCAGCGACTCGAGCTTCTTCAGCGTGTGGTTCTCGATCTGGCGGATCCGCTCGCGCGTGACGTTGAACGCGCGGCCGACCTCTTCGAGCGTACGCGGGCGCCCGCCGGTCAGGCCGAAGCGCATCTCGATCACCTCGCGCTCGCGCGCCGGCAGCGCGGCCAGCGCCCGGTGCACGTTCTCGCGGCGCAGGCTGTCGGCCGCCAGCTCGAACGGGGACTCGGCCATCTGGTCCTCGACGAAGTCGCCGAGCTCTGACTCCTCCTCGTCGCCGACCGGCTTCTCGAGCGAGATCGGCTGCTGGCTCATCCGCTGAATATCACGCACCTCGCGGACCGTGATCTCGAGCTCGCGGGCGATCTCGTCCGGCGTCGGCTCGCGGCCGAGCGACTGCACGAGCTGGCGCTCGACGTGCACGACCTTGTTGAGCTTCTCGACCATGTGGACCGGGATCCGGATCGTGCGGCCCTTGTCGGCGATCGCGCGCGTCACGGCCTGGCGGATCCACCACGTCGCGTACGTCGAGAACTTGTAGCCGCGGCGGTAGTCGAACTTCTCGACCGCGCGGATCAGCCCGAGCGAGCCCTCCTGGATCAGGTCGAGGAAGGTCAGCCCACGGCCGAGGTAGCCCTTGGCGATCGAGACGACGAGGCGAAGGTTCGCCTCGACCATCTGCTGCTTGGCATCCATGTCGCCGCGCTCGATCCGCTTGGCGAGCGACACCTCCTGCTCGGCGGTGAGCAGCGCGACGCGGCCGATCGAGCGCAGGTAGAGGCGCAGCGAGTCGAGCGACGGCTCGACGGTCAGGTCGACCTCGGGCCGCTTCTTCTCCTCGGTCTTGCCGACCTTGGCGGTCGGCTGGTCACCGGCGGCCTCGGGCGCCGCGACCGGCTTGCCCTCGTCGGTGAGGATCGCGATCCCGTGTTCGACGAGATGCGAGTGAAGTTCTGAGACCTGCTCCTTGGTGACCTCGACCTCCTCCAGCGTCGAGGTGATTTGCTCGATCGTGACGAAGCCCTTCTCCTGGCCTCCCGTCACGAGCGCCTGGATCCCGTCGATCTCGACGATCGGGGTCTCGTCTCCCAGCAGTACGTCGGCCTTGGTGCTCACTGCGGTCAATCCCTCCATGAACGGATTCAGAGCGCTCGGCGCTCCGCCACAAACGACACTGCTCCCCCTGTCCGGCTGACGGTCTCCGCTCTCCAATTCGGAGGCCGCTCCGTAGACAGTTCGGGAGTGATACCACGTTGCGGGAAACTACGGCTCGCCCACTAACCTCGCTGTCATGGCGAGCACCGCTGAGCCCGCAAGCACCGACGTTCAGGCGCGCCGCCCGCAGGTTCCGATCGCGCTCTCGGAGGTCGGCGTGACCGGCGTCGAGAAGGTGATCCGGATCGCCCGCGACGGCCGCGAGGAGCTGTACTGGGCGCGCTTCACCTGCGTCGTCGACCTCGGCGGCGAGCAGAAGGGCGCGCACATGTCGCGCTTCGAGGAGACCGTCAACGAGGCGATCGGCGAGGTCGTGCTCGGGAGCTGCGTCTTCCGCGCCGAGGACCTCGCGCGCAAGATCGCCGAGCGCGTCCGCGAGGCACAGAACGCGGCCCGCGCCGAGGTCACGATCGAGGCGCGCTACCCCGAGCACAAGCCGGCCCCCGTCTCGGGGATCGAGACTCAAGAGCTGTACACGCTGATCGGGATCGCCGCGGCAACCGAGCGTGGCACTCGCAAGGTGGTCGGCGTCCGCGCCCAGGGCATGACCGCCTGCCCGTGCGCGCAGGAGCTGGTCGCGCAGAGCGCGCGCGAGCGGCTCGCCGCCGACGACTTCGACGACGAGCAGATCGAGCGGATCCTCGACCACGTCCCGGTGGCGACACACAACCAGCGCGGCCTCGCGACGCTGATGATCGGCGTGCCCGAGGGCGTGACGCTCGACCTCGACGCGACCGTCCTGCTCGCGATCGCCGAGGACTCGATGAGCTCTGAGATCTACGAGCTGATGAAGCGCTCGGACGAGGGCCACGTCGTCGAGAAGGCACACCGCCGCCCGCGCTTCGTCGAGGACTGCGTGCGCGAGATGCTCGCCGGCGTCGTCCGCGAGCTGCCTCAGCTCGGCGATGAGACGCTTCGTCTCCGCGCGTCAGGAGAACCTCGAGTCGATCCACCAGCACAACGTGATCGCCGAGCGCGGCGCGCTGCTCGGCACGATCCGCGGCGAGCTGGCCGAGACCGAGCCGGCGCCCCAGGCCCTGTCGCTGCGCGATTGGCTGCTGGCGAGCCGCTGAGAGGCTTCGCTTCGACCGGCACAACTAGGCTCGGCCTGTGGCTGACGACCGTGACGCCTTTGGCAACCCGATCGGCGACCTCGCCGGCGCCCCCTCCAGCACGCCGGCTCCCGCCCCGGCCGAAGCGGCGCCGATGGCCCGGCACGATCCAGGACCGCAGGCCGCCCCACCGCCGGTGCCGCCCCGGCGGTCGCGCCGACGGTCGCGCGGCCTGCTCGTCCTGATCCCGGGACTTCTGCGCCTCGTCGTGATCGGCCTCTTCCTGACCGCCGGGTTCCTGATCGTTCGCAGCGCCGGCGACGTGATCGGCGACGTCTCGTCCTCGGTCTCGGACTTGACCGAGACGGTCGGCACGCCGGAGCCCACGGCTCCCGGTCAGGCCGCCGTATCGGCCGACTACTCGCGCACCCCGTTCGCCAAGGGCTCGATGTTCCGCGGCGACAACCTCGCCCGCGCCACTGCCCGGGCGCAGAAGGCCGCCCCGCCGGGCGCGCGCGCCGTCGGCATGTCCGTGTTCCCCGGGTACGTGGTCGTGACCTTCAAGCGCCGGAACGGCGCGGCCACGACGGTCACGGCCTGGGCCGGCGGCCGGACGGTCGCCACCGACACCGGAGCCGTCGCCGGACACAGCACCTTCCCGCTCTCGCGCCTACCACTGCAGCCGATGGTCCGTTACGTACGAGCTCGGGATAAGGCCCTCGGCAGGCATGCCCGCGGCCCGTACGCGGTGCTGACCGACATCGTCACCACGACCTTCGCCAGAGGGCAGGTCAAGGTTTCCACCCGGCCCGCCGCCGGATGGCTGATCGGCTTCGAAGGCGTCCGAACCGACCAGCGGACGGTCCGGATCGACCTCCACGGTCGCCGCGTTCGCTGACGGGAAGGCCGGCGCAGGCGCGGACGCCTAGCGCTCGTTGACGGCGGCGCCCTGTTCCTGCTCGAGCGCCGCGAACTGCTTGCGCAGGCCGTACAGGTAGTCGAGCCCCGAGACGATCGTGACGACGACCGTCAAGTAGACCATCGCTTCGACCCACCACGGCGTCGGGTCGAACGCGATCAGGAAGAAGATCGTCGCGACCTGGATCACCGTCTTGAGCTTGCCCCAGCTGCGCGCGGCGACGATCACGCCCTGACCGCTCGCCGCCATCCGCGACAGCGTCACCGCCAGCTCGCGGCTGACGATCACCATCGCTACCCAAACCTCGAGCCGGTCACGCGAGACGAGCGCGAACAGCGCGGCGAGCACGAGCAGCTTGTCGGCGATCGGGTCCATCAGCTTCCCGAACGTCGAGACTGCGTCGCGCGAGCGCGCGAGCCAGCCGTCGATGAAGTCGGTCACCGACGCGAGCGCGAAGACGAACGCGGCGAACACGTCGCCGTTGCGGGTCTCGTCGAGCAGCGCTGCGACGAGCACCGGGATCAGGAAGATCCTGATGACCGTCAGGACGTTCGGGAGGTTCTCGGCGCGCAGCACGGCCGGGAGTATCGCGCGGTCAGGCCTCGGCAACGACCGCCGGGCGTGTGACCGCGATCGACGCGGCGACGACGAACGCGATCCCCAGCACCTGGAGCGGCTCGAGCCGCTGGCCGAGCACGGCCAGCCCGGCAAGCGCGGCAACGGCGGGCTCGAGGCTCATCAGCACGCTGAATACGCGCGCGGGCAGCCGCCGCAGAGCCTCGGTCTCGACGCTGTAGGGAACGACGCTCGAGAAGAACCCGACGAGCGCGGCGAGTCCGATCAGCCGCGGGTCGAGCAGCTCGGTGCCGGCCTGCATCACGCCGGGGACGAGCGGGATTAGCGCCGCGACCGCCATCGCGAGCGCGACGCCGTCGCTGCCCGAGAAGTGGCCGGATGCCCGGTCGGCGACGAGCACGTAGGCGCCCCAGAAGGCCCCGGCGAGCAGCGCGAACAGGACGCCCCCGCCGTCAAGGCCGGCGCCCCATGGATCGGTCACGAGCACGACGCCGCAGCCGGCGACGATCGCGATCGCGACATCGAGCCGGCGGTGAGAGAGCGCGATCGCGACCGCGAGCGGTCCGACGAATTCGATCGTCACCGCCGTGCCGAGCGGGATCCGGTCGAGCGACTCGTAGAAGGACAGGTTCATTCCGCCGAGGATCAGTCCGAACAGAACGACGATCCGGATCTGCTCGCCGCTCAGCGCCCGCACCGACGGCCGCCAGATCGCGATCAGGATGATCGCCGCGGTCGCGACGCGCGCGAACGACGTGCCCGATGCGCCGAGCCGGTCGAACAGCGTCGTCGCGAACGCCGCGCCGAACTGGACCGACGCGATCCCGCAGAGCAGCAGCGCGACCGGCGGCACACGCTCGCTGCCGGGCAGCGCCCGGATCTCATGGGGCTCGCTCACGCGCGCAAACTACTCGGCGCCGCCTGCGCGAACCACACTGTGGCCGAGCGCGTTTGCGCTTCACAGGCGGATCACTACAACTAGCGGCATGCGAGCAACCGGGATTGGGGGCCTTTGGCGGCAGGTCGGTCACCATCTCCGTGGCGTGCAGCGAAGCGCGACGACCGAGGATCTGGTCCAGGAAGACGCGCTTGAACTCGGCTCACCCTTGCCGCCAGCGAAGGATGCGCCCCTGCCCAGCCAATCGCTTGCCGACGCCCGAGCTGACGAACGCTGACGCCGGCAGCGCCGGGCCGGACACCGTGCCGCAGGAAGCGCGCTCAAGCGGCGCTGGCGATGCGATCGCGCCCCGCACGCTTCGCGTCGTAGAGCGCCGCATCGGCGCGAGCGACGACGCTCTCCGGTGACTCGGTGCCGTCCCAGCATGCGACGCCGATCGAGCAGGTCGAGCCGTCGGGCATGCAGAGCCGCAGCTCGTCGAGCACGTGGTGGGCGCCATCGAGGTCGCAGTCCGGGAGCACGAGGCCGAACTCCTCGCCGCCGTAGCGGGCGAGCAGATCGGTCTCGCGCAGGCGGGTCCCCCAACCGGCCGCGACCGCGCGCAGCAGCCGGTCGCCGGCGGGGTGACCGAACGTGTCGTTGTAGGTCTTGAAGTGGTCGAGGTCGAGGATCGCGACCGACAGCGGCCGGCCCGACCGCTTCGCGCGCGCGAACTCCCGCGGCAGCTCCTCGTCCCACGTGCGGCGGTTGGCGAGGCCTGTCAGCTCGTCGGTGCGGGCGCGCGCGTCGAGCGCGCGGACGAGGTCGGCGAGCGCGAGCGTCGTCGCCGTCTCCGCCGCGAGCAGCGACGCGAGCTCGGCGAGGCCCGCGACCGGGCGCATCCGCGGTGCACGGGCGCCGAGCACGAGCACCGCGACGACCTCACCGTCGCGCAGCACCGGTTGCAGGTGGCACCAGCCGAAGCCGATTCGAGCGATGAGCTCGTCGGCCTCGTGGGAGGCGAGCTCGCCCGCGGCGATGAAGCGGCCGCTGCCGGCCGCGAACGCCTGACCGGCGAGCGTGCCGGTCGCTGCGACGGCGCCGTCCGGAAGCGCGGCGTCGCCGGCCTGCCCGGTGACGAGCAGACCACCCTTCCCATCGGGCTCGTAGAGGCACGCCACGTCGACGCGTGCCAGCCGGGCGATCTCGACGCACATCGTCTCGCGCACGTGCGAGACCGGCACGCTCGCGATCATCTGCGAGAGCGCCACGACCGCCGCGAGGTTGTCTGCCTGGGTGACGAGCTGCGCCTCGGCGAGGCGCCGCGCCACGAAGTTCGCGATCTGCGCGGCGAGCGTCTCGAGCAGGCCGAGCTCGGCGGCGCCGCCGGCCTGTGGGCTGCGCTGCAGCAGCTCGAGCACGCCGATCGGGCGGCCGTGGCTGCGGAGCGGCACGAAGACCGCGGTCGCGATGCCGCACCCGGCGGCTGTCGTGACCGGCCGCGGCTCGCGCGTCAGGTCGATCCAGAGCGACCCACCGCCCGCGAAAGCTGCCCAGGCCGGCGACGGGTCGGCCGGTGTGATCACGCCGGCGAAGGACTGTTCGAGCTGCTGGGCCGGCAACCCCGAGTCGATCAGGTGCGAGCGGCAGGTGAGCGCGCCGTCGTGGTCGTCGGATTCGAGCCAGATCGCGGCCGCGTCCCAGCCGAGCCGGCCGGTCAGCACGCGCAGCGAGCCCGAGAGCCCGCTCTCGAGCGTCGCGTCGACGCTCGCGGCCTGCGCGATCGCGTGCGTGACCGCGAGCGAGTGCTCGACCTGCGCGCGGTGGAGCACCGACGCGGCCATCCCGGAGAAGAGCTCGAGCAGCCGCAGGTCACCGTCGTCGAAGCCGTCCGGCTCGCCGTGCGCGACGACGAGCACGCCGGTCGGCGTGCCGCCCTCGCGGAGCGGGATCGCGAGCATGATCCCTGCTCCGGCGATGCCGCCCGGCCCGGCGAGCGGCTCGGCCTCGAGGTCGGCGCCGGCGACGCCGGCGACCTGGCCGATCCGGTGCGCGTGACCGGCGATCGACGAGGACCCGGCCTGCACGCGCGGCAGCTGCGAGGCGGTGCCGATGCCGGCGCGGCAGACGAGGCGCTCACCCTCGGGCAGCAGGATCGCCGCGCCGCCCGCGGCCACAAGGCGGCAGGCGGCGGCGCCGATCAGCTCCATCGTCTCCTGCGGCGAGGGCCCGCCCGCGGCGATCTGCGCCTGCGCCGAGGCGAGCGCAGCGAGCCGCTGCGACTGGTCGCGGACAGTGTCGTCCGCGCGCGCGTCTGTATCTGTCCGCCGGAAGGGCATCTCCTCCCCCTTGGCGTTCGGTCCGCCGGCGCGGTCCGGCAGCGGACCTGGACAGATGTCGGAAGCCGCCACAGGGAGCTCCGATCGGGCGGGCGAACGACCTTGTCGTTCGCACAAGGCTCAACGGCCGGAGGCCGGCGAGCCCAATTGCTCGGCGATCAGCTCGACCGTCCAGTCGCCGCCGGTCGTGTAGCCGGTGCCGACCTGCGGCATCACGATCTCGTTGATCTGGCCGCCCTGGACCGCGAAGAACTTGCCGGTGATCGGGCAGTCCTCTGTCGCGAGGTAGGCGACCAGCGGCGAGACGTGGCGGGGGTTGAACGTGTCGAACGCGTCCGGGTCCTCGGGCGCTTTCATCATCTCGCCGACGAAGCCGGGAACGTCCGCGGTCAGTCGGGTTCGGGCGACCGGGGCGATCGCGTTGGCACGGACGCCGATCCTGCTCAGCTCGGCCGCCTCGACCATCGTCAGCGCGGCGATGCCGCTCTTCGCGGCGCCGTAGTTCGCCTGGCCCGGATTCGGCAGGAAGGTGCCCGACGCCGACGCCGTGTTGATGATCGACGCCTTGACCGCGTCACCGGCCTTGGCGCGCTCGCGCCAGTGGTCGATCGCGTGGCGCGCGGTCGCGAAGTGGCCCTTGAGGTGAACGCGGACGACGAGGTCCCACTCCTCCTCGGTGACCTTCGTCAGGAACGCGTCACGGAGGATGCCGGCGTTGTTGACGAGCACGTCGAGCCGGCCGAAGCCCTCGATCGCGGAGGCGATCAGATTGCGGGCACCCTCCCAGTCGGCGATGTCGTCGGTGTTGGCGAGCGCCTCGCCGCCTGCGGCGCGAATCTCGTCGACGACCGCCTGCGCGGCGGAGGTGTCCGAGCCGGTGCCGTCGGTCGCGCCGCCGAGGTCGTTGACGACAACGCTCGCGCCCTCGCTCGCGAACAGCAGCGCGTGCTCGCGGCCGATCCCGTTGCCCGCGCCGGTGATGACCGCCACGCGGCCGTCCAGTGAAGAACCCATCTATCGCACCTCCGCAAGGCCATCCTTGATGGCCGTGTTGCCGTTGTCAGAGACCGTCTCGAAGGCGAGGGTGGGCGGGCCCGCGTAGACGTTGGTCGTGACCTGCTCGCTCGGCTGCACGATCGCGCCGAAGCGCGCCGCCAGCCGGCTCAGCCGCGCCGGGTCGTCCGGGCAGCCGGCGGCGATCACCGCACGCGACGCGAACGCCAGCGTGCACATGCCGTGGGCGATGATCCCGGGCAGCCCGACCGACTTCGCGAACTCGTCGTCGAGATGGATCGGCATCGGGTCGCCGGACGCCTTCGAGTAGCGCTGGGTCTGGTCTGCGTCGTAGCCGTGGGTGACCGACAGCAGCGGCGGCTGCTCGCGCAAGTGCTCGGGGAACGCGTGCGGCGGCGCCTCCTCGCCGTGCGAGCCGTCGAGCTCGGCGCCGCGGAAGAAGGCCGTCATGTACTGCTCGACGACCGGCTCACCGGAGCTCGTCTCGGTAACGGCCTTCGCGATCACCGTGACACCGCTCGACCGGCCGTGGATGCCGACCGGCGCGACGCGCGAGACGAGCCGCATCCCCGGCACGATCGGCTGCGCGTACGAGAAGTCGTGCTCGCCGTGGACGACGCGCATCAGGATCTCGGTCGGCACGACCTGGGCGATCACCGGCATCAGCGCCTGGAAGACCGGGACGAACGCGAAGACCGGCGAGGCCAGCTCACCGGACAGGTGCTTGGGGTGCTCGTCGTTCGTCCCCTCCGCGTAGGCGATCGTGCGCTCCGCGGTGACCTCGAACTCGCTCGGCTCGCCCCACTGGCCGAGCTTGCCGGTGCCCCACTCGGTGACCATTCCGTCAGACATGGCTGCTCCTCACAGGCCCATCGTCTTGCCGATGAGCTCTTTCATGATCTCGTTGGTTCCCGCGTAGATCCGGCCGACGCGGGCGTCGACCCACGCCTTGCCGATCGGGTACTCCGTCGTGTAGCCGTAGCCGCCGTGGAGCTGCACGCCGGCGTCGGTGACCTCGCAGACGAGGTCGGTCGTCACGTACTTCGCCATCGCCGCCTCCTGCGGTGTGCAGGTGCCGGCGATGTAGCGCTCGATGCAGCGGTCGACGAAGCAGCGCGCCATCACGACCTTCGTCTGCAGCTCGGCGAGCGTGAAGCGCGAGTGCTGGAAGGTGCCGATCGGCCGGCCGAACGCCTTGCGGTCCTTGACGTAGTCGAGCGTGATCTCGAGCGCGGCCTCGGCGCCGGCGATCGAGCCGACGGCCAGCGTCAGCCGCTCGGGGACGAGCCGCTGCACGAGCTGCATGAAGCCGGAGCCCTCGTCGCCGATCAGGTTCTCGGCCGGGACGACGCAATCGTTGAAGAACAGCTCGGCCGTGTCCGAGGCGTGCTGGCCGAGCTTCTCGATCTGCTTGCCGCGCTCGAACCCCTCGGCGCCGCGCTCGACCGCGATCATCGATAGGCCGGCGTGCGGGTCCTCCGAGGTGCGCGCCGCGACGACGACGAGGTCGGCGTTGATGCCGTTCGTGATGAACGTCTTCGCGCCGTTGATGACGAATGTGTCGCCGTCACGCTTGGCGTGGGTCTTGATGCCGGCGAGGTCCGAGCCGGTGCCGGGCTCGGTCATCGCGACCGCGAGGATCGTCTCGCCCGAAGCGATCCCGGGCATCCAGCGCCGTTTCTGCTCCTCGTTCGCCGAGCCGGTGAGGTAGGGCAGGACGACGTCTGAGTGCAGCATCGGGCCGCCCATCGCGTCACCGACGCCGGCGCGGACGCTCTCCTCGCCGAGGACGACGTTGAAGCGCCAGTCGTCGATGCCGTTGCCGCCGTACTCCTCGGGCACCTCGAGCGCAAGGAAGCCATGCTCGGCGCACTTCTGAAACAGCTCGCGCGGGACGATCTGCGCGTCGTGCCACTCCTTGTAGTTGGGAACGACCTCGGACTGGAGGAAGCGCGCATAGCTCTCGCGGTACTCGTGCTGCTCATCGGTGAACAGCTCGCGGCGCGGGGCCGGCGGCAGGGACATCGTCACGGACATCGATCAGGCTGCCTTCTTGTAGACGGAGACGACCGCGGCGCCGCCGAGGCCGATGTTGTGTTGAAGCGCCACCGAGGCGCCGTCGACCTGGCGGGCGTCGGCGGTGCCGCGCAGCTGCCAGGTCAGCTCGGAGCACTGCGCGAGGCCGGTCGCCCCGAGCGGATGCCCCTTGGAGATCAGGCCACCCGACGGGTTGACGACCGGGCCGTCGCCGCCGTAGGTGGTCGCCTCGGCGTCGACGAGCAGGTGGCCCTCGCCCTCATCGGCGAAGCCGAGCGCCTCGTAGGTGATCAGCTCGTTGGCGCTGAAGCAGTCGTGCAGCTCGCAGACATCGACGTCATTCGGGGCGACCTGCGCCTCCTCCATCGCCTGCTCGCGCGCGACGCGCGACATGTCGTAGCCGACGACACGAATCGACGACTTCGCGTCGAAGGTCGAGGAGAGGTCGGTGACCATCGCCTGGCCGGAGATCTCGACGGCGCGATCCCATAGGTCGTGCTCGTCGACGAAGCGCTCGGACGCGATCACGGCGGCGGCCGAGCCGTCGGACGTCGGCGAGCACTGGAGCTTCGTCAGCGGCGCGTAGATCTCCTTGGCGTCCTTGATCTGATCGAGCGTGTACTCGTCCTGGAACTGCGCGTAGGGGTTGTTCACCGAGTGCTTGTGGTTCTTCCAGCCGATCCAGGCGAAGTGCTCGGGCTTCGAGCCGTACTTCTCCATGTGCTCGCGGCCGGCCGCGCCGAACATCTGCGGCGCCGGCGGCGCCTCCTCCCACGGCCGCAGCTCGATCAGCGCCATCACGTGCTTGTCCATCGGGTTCGTGCGATCGAGGAACTTCGCGCCGAGCGACCCCTTCTCCATCCGCTCGAAGCCGAGCGCCAGCGCGCAGTCCGCGAGCCCGCCCTTGACAGCCTGGCGCGCGAGGTAGAGCGCGGTCGAGCCGGTCGAGCAGTTGTTGTTGACGTTGACGACCGGGATGCCGGTCAGGCCGAGGCCGTAGATCGCGCGCTGGCCGGCGGTCGAGTCGCCGTAGCAGTAGCCGACGAACGCCTGCTCGATCTGGTCGTAGCAGACGCCGGCGTCCTCGAGCGCCTTGCTGCCGGCCTCCTTGGCCCAGTCGGGATAGTCGCCCTCCTTGCTGCCGGGCTTGTCGAAGGTCGTCATGCCGACCCCGACGACGAACGTGCGCTGGTTGCTCATGGGAATGCAACATACAGAACGAGTGCTCGGTTTGTATGCTCCGCTGTGTGCAGTCGGTCACCGGGACCAGACGGACGCAGGAGCAGCGCCGAAGCGAGATGCGCGAGCGCCTGCTCGACGCGACGATCGAGTCGCTGCTCGAGGACGGCTACGCGGCCACGACGCTGCGCGCGGTCGCCGCGCGCGCCGGTGTCTCGTCGGGCGCGATGACGCACCACTTCCCCCGCCGCGTCGACCTCGTCGGCGCCGCCGTCGACTCGCTGACCGAGCAGCGGATCGCGCGGTTCCACAGCGCTGAGCTGCCATCGGGCGCGCGGCGGCTGACGCGGGCGATCCTCGACCTCGTCTGGGAGGACTTCTCCAGCGACGTCTTCCGCGTCGCGGTGAAGCTGTGGGTCGCCGCCGACGACGACCCTGAGCTGGCCGAGCGGCTCGAGCCGATGGAGCGGCTCGTCGCCGGTGAGATCGCCCGGGTCGTCGCGGAGCTCGGCGGCGACCGGCCGCGCGCCGAGGTGGCGGCGATCGCGACGACGGTGCTCGCGACGATCCGCGGTCTTGCGCTGACCGACGCGTTCCTTCCCGGCGGCGGCCGCTCGCCGGAGAAGCAGTGGGCGCTCGTGCGGCCGGTGCTCGAGGGCCTCCTGCTCCCCGCAAGCTGAACACCTCGACGGCGCGGGCCGGGCCCCTATCGTCTCCCCCATGCCCATGGTTCCGACCGTCGTCCAGCGCACCGCCCGCGGCGAGCGCGAGTACGACCTCTTCTCGCGGCTCCTAAACGAGCGGATCATCTTCCTCGGCCAGCAGGTCGACGACACGATCGCGAACCTCATCGTCGCGCAGCTGCTGCACCTCGAGTCCGAGGACCCAGACAAGGACATCTCGATCTACATCAACTCGCCCGGCGGGTCGATCTCGGCGGGACTCGCGATCTACGACACGATGAACTTCATCAAGCCGGAGATCTCGACGATCTGCGTCGGGATCGCGATGTCGATGGGCTCGCTCTTGCTCTGCGGCGGCACGAAGGGCAAACGGTTCGCGCTCCCCAACAGCCGGATCCTGATCCACCAGCCGTCGGCCGGCTTCGAGGGCCAGTCGACCGACATCGAGATCCAGGCGCGCGAGATCCTGAAGACCCGTGCCCGCGTCGACGAGATCTACTCACACCACACCGGCAAGTCGATCGAAGAGGTCCACCGCGACATGGAGCGCGACCGCTTCTTCAAGGCCGACGAGGCCGCCGAGTACGGCCTGATCGACAAGGTCCTGACCTCGCACTGACCTGAGGCGATGGCTCGCCCGCGACTTGCCGGCGCGCTGTTGACCATCGTCGCGCTGGCGAGCGCGCTCGCCGTACTTGTCGTCACGATCGTCGTTTGGACGACGCCACATCCGGCCGACGAACGAGCCGTGGCCGGCAAGGGCGCCGGCCTGGTGCTGATCTGGTGCGTCGGAGGTGGCCTGATCCAGATCGCGATCGCCCTGCACCCCGCCGGGCTCACCGACCTCTCGTGAGCGGACCCGGCTGGTACCGGTTTGCCGCCAATGTGGCGGCAAACCGGTACCAGCCAGAGGGCGCGACGCGCGCGCTTGTCGGCGCCCGCGGAGACCGCACGCCACATAGCGCCACCGCGCCGGTGTGCCCGGACCACAGGCACAAGTGCCCGGGCTGCGGTCAGGATCGGCCGCTGTGCATTCGGTCGGCGAAACAGCGACGACGTGGACGGCCACCGGTTCGGAGGCCGCGAGCCTGCGTAGCGAGTTCGAGCGCGCGATCGCCGACGCGCCGGACGCGGTGCGTCGCCGCGAGCTGAGTGACGCGCTCGCGCTCGGGATGGCCCGCGTCCGCGCTGAGCAGGATGGGAAGCGACTCTCAGAGGACCTTGCCGCCCGCCACGTCGTCGCCGAGCAGATGGTGTTCGCGCCATGGCGACGGTCGCAGGGACTCGGTGACGCCGCGACGCTCGTGCTGACCGGCGCTCCGATCGACGACGAGCTTGCGACCTTCCTCAGCGCGGTCGGCCTTCCGGTCACCAGCGACGCGTGACCGCGGCACGCGCAGCGGTCCTGCGGGCGTTCGGCGAGTCGCCCACAATCGAGGACGTCACGCTCGACGCGCTCCGTGACGACGAGGTGCTCGTCCGAATCGCCGGCACCGGCATCTGCCACACCGACCTGACCGCGATCGCCGGCCACGTCCCGCTGCCGCTCCCGGTCGTCCTCGGCCACGAGGGCGCAGGCACCGTCGAACGCACCGGCGCGAGCGTCACGCGGCTGGCGCCCGGCGACAAGGTCGTCCTCACCTACGACGCCTGTGGCACCTGCCCGGCCTGCAGTTCGCGGCGCCCCGCCTACTGCGCCGAGTTCGCGCTGCGCAACAGCAGCGGCACCAGGCCGGACGGCTCGTCCACGCTCGGTCCGGTCCACGGCAGCTTCATGGCCCAGAGCTCGTTCGCCACACACGCGAACGCGACCGAGCGCAGCGCGGTCAAGGTCGAGACCGCGGTCGACGCTGCGCTGCTCGGCCCGCTCGGGTGCAGCCTGATGACCGGCGCCGGCGCCGTGCTGAACGTGCTGAAGCCGCAGCCCGGGTCGTCGATCGCGGTCTTCGGCTGCGGCGCCGTCGGCCTCGCGGCGGTGATGGCCGCACGAGCAGCGGGGTGCGAGAGTGTGATCGCCGTCGAGCCCGACGAACGACGCCGCGACCTGGCGATCCGACTCGGCGCCACCGAAGCACACGTGCCGGGGACGCGACTTCGCGGGCTCGACCACAGCGTCGAGACCGTCGGCAGCTCGGCCGTCGTCGAGGCCGCGATCGCCTGCCTCGCATCTCCCGGCAGCTGCGCGACGCTCGGCTTCCGCGGCCCCCGCAACCCGGTCGAGATCGACCAGGGGCGGCTGCTCTTCGGCCGCACCCTGACCGGCGTGATCGAGGGAGATGGCGATCCGCACGCAACGATCGGCCGGCTGCTCGACCTGCACTCCGCCGGTGCGTTCCCGTTCGACTCGATGATCGAGCGGTACCCGATCGAGGACGTCGCTCAGGCCCTCGACGACACGCGCACCGGCCGCGTGATCAAGGCTGTGCTGGTCGTCTGAGCAGGAACGCGAGCGGCGCGTCCTCGCCCTTGCGATCCATCAGCCCGAGGACCGTGGTCTCGTCCACCCGCCGGAAGTGGTCGAGCACCGGATGGTCGTCGTAGATCATCGTCGCCGTGACGACGCCGCGGTAGGCGACCATCCGCAGCTGCGCAGAGCCCATCACGCCCGACGGCTCGCGCCCGCCATCTTCGCCGAAGACGACGATCGGATCGACGTCGTCGGCGTCGTGGAAGTCCTTGCCGGCCCAGCGCAGCCCCGCCAGCGCACGCTCCCCGCGGTGCCCGGTCGGAACGATCTCACCGCTCCACGATCCGATCATCGACTCGGCCTCGACCGCCGGCAGCGAGTCGAACCGTGCCAGCACGTCGGCGATCGCCTGCGTCTCGCTCATGCCTCCACCTCCGGCAGCGCCGGCTTCAGCGCCGCCGCAATCAACAGCGCCGCGTGCAGCTCGGCGGTCCGCCGCTCGGCGAACGGCTCCTCGAGCAGCTGGTCGACCGATCGCAGCCGCTTGGCGACGGTGTTCTCGTGCACGCCGAGCTGCTTGGCGGCACGCCTCGGGCTGCCGCCGGACTCGAGCACGGTCAGCAGCGTACCGGCGAGCCGGCGCGCCTGATCGGTGTCCTCGGCAAGCGGCCCCAGCAGCCGCTGCGCGAAGCGCTCGGCCTGCTCCATGTCGTTTGTCAGCAGCGCCAGCAGGGCGATCTCGTGATGCCAGACGACCGGCGAGGCCCAGCCCGCGAGCCGAACGACCCGCCGCGCCTCGAGCGCCTCGTGGTGGCTCGCCCTGAAGCCGTCGACGCCGGCTCCCGGCTCCCCGTACGCAACGCGAGCCGAGCCGGCCGCCCCGGAGTCGGTCGAGCCGGCCGGCGCCCAGCCCGCGACGATGCCACCCGCGATCGGCACGATCAGAGCCCGCGAGCCGCCGACTGCGGCCGCCACGGCCTCCGGGTGAACGGCGTCGTCGTCGCTCCAGACCACGAACGCCTCGTGCTGCTGGCGCAGGTCGTAGCGCAGCCGCCGACCTGCGCGCTCGACGTCGATCACGTTGCCGGAGAGCAGGTCGGCGAGCGTCGCCGAACGCAACGCGTCGGCGCTCCGGACCCAGCGCTCGCGCTCCTGGGCATAGCGCTCCATGACGAGCGACCCGAACACGTCCCCGGTCGCGAAGGCGGCCTGCGAGAGCTCCTCGATCGCGCGCGCCCGCTCCTCGGCATCGAGCACGCGCCGGTGGATCTCGGCCGTGCCCCAGTGCCAGAGCGCTCGCTGGGCGACCCGGTAGGCGCGGGCCAGGTCGGAGACCGGCAGGTTGCGGCGTGCCAGCTCGCGGGTGAAGGCGACCGCCTGCGGCGGCGGCTCGAGGTCGGCGAGGGCGAACGTCCCGCCGGCCAGGTCGATGATCACCGCGATGTTCGCCGCGGCGCTGCGCCGTGCGATCTCGAGCAGGTCGTCGTCGTCGCGCAGCACCGGAAGCTCCTGGCGCAACGCGGCGACGACGATCTCGACGAGCGCCTCGGCGCCGGTCTCACGGCCGCCGGCTTCGAGCGCCGCCTGCCAGGTGTGGACCTCCCCCATGCGCGGCATCGTAGATGGCCGCGGGAGCTAAGTCCAAGTGTGCCTTCGCCACACCGTCGAATGGTTCGGGAGTGGTCGCATCACCGGGGCGAAATGCCGCCCCAATTTACGGTTCAGCAATGGGGAGGAGGAGTCCCGACGGGCTGGTGCCCGACGCGTCCGACCTGCCGCCGTGGATGTGGATCGACCGCCTCGGTGGCATGTCCTCGTTGGCGATCCGCTCCAGTGCCGAGCTGGTCAGCCGCGGCGGCTCGTGGCGGCGTGAGTTCGCGATCCAGGCGACGCGGAACTTCCAGCACATCGTCCTCACGCTGGTGATCGTCGACCTCGCGTTCGGCTTCTCGGCGACCGGGATCGCTGTCGGCGGCGTCCTCTCCTCGATCGGCGCGATCGACCGCGCCGCCGCGACCGTGCCGGTCGCGTTCCTGCGCGAGGTCGGTGTGCTCGTCACCGCGGCGGTCGCTGCCGGCGCGATCGGGACGATGATCACCGCCGAGCTCGGCGCCCGCAAGACGCGCGGCGAGCTCGACGCGCTGATCCTGCTCGGGATCGACCCGATCCGGCACCTGGTCCTGCCGCGGATCCTCGCGCTGATCTTCGTGATGCCGATCCTCAACATGATCGGCTTCCTGGTCGGCTGCCTCGGCGCCTACCTCGGGATCGTCGGCTTCTACGACGCCAGCCGCGAGAGCTTCGTCGCGCAGTTCCTCGCCAACACGAGCTGGCTAGACCTCTGGTCGAGCGAGGTCAAAGCGATGGTCTACGGCGCGATCATCGGCGTCATCTCCTGTTACAAGGGCCTCTCGGTCAAGGGCGGCGCCGAGGGCATCGGACGTGCCGTCAACGAGTGCGTCGTCGCCTGCATCGTCGGCTGCGCGGCGGTCGGCGTCCTCTACTCGGCGCTCTTCCTCGCGATCAACCCCGACATCGCGGTGCAGCGGTGAGCAGCCAGCCGCGCCAGGACCCGCTCGTCTCGGTCGGCGACTGGGCGCACTTCACCTGCCGCGCGGTCAAGCAGATCGGCCGGCTGCGCCCGTTCATGACCGAGACGCTGCGGCAGGCCGGCATCCTCGCGCTCGGGTCGACGCTCGTGATCCTCGTGATGGCGTTCCTGATGGGCAGCGCCTGCGGCCTCCAGGCGTCGGCGGCGACGCGCTCGCTCGGCGGCGGCTCGACGCTCGGCGTCTTCACCGCGTTCTGCACGACGCGCGAGGTCGTGCCGTTCATCTTCGGCTTCATCCTCGCCGCGAAGGTCGGCTGCGGACTCGTCGCCGAGCTCGGCTCGATGCGCGTCCACGAGGAGGTCGACGCGATCGAGGTGATGGGCATCCCGCCGGTCACGTTCCTCGTCTCGACGCGACTCGCAGCGTCGCTGCTCGTGATCCCGCTGATCTACATCGTCGCCGTGATCGCCGGCCAGTTCGGCGCGTGGCTCGTGTCGGTCGCCTACTTCGCAGACGTCTCACAGGGCACCTACTCGCTCGGCTTCTACTCGGCGCTGACCCCGCTCGACCTGCTCTATTCGACGATCAAGGGCCTCGCGATCGCGCTGCTCGTCGTCTCGGTGTCGCTCTACTACGGCTTCAACGTCCGCGGCGGGCCGGTCGAAGTCGGTGAGGCGACGGCGCGCTCGATGACGACCAACCTCGTCCTCGCGACGCTCGCGAACATGGCGCTGACCCTGATCTTCTGGGGCATCGACCCGAACATCCCGGTCGCGTGAACATGGCGGCGAAGAGCCCTCGCCGCTCCCCTGCCCGGCCCGCGGTCGTCGCCGCGCTCGCAGTCGTGTGGATCGCCTGCCTGCTGCTGCTGATCATCCCGGCGGCGCCGACCGGCCAGCGCGTCACCGCGCGCTTCCAGTTCGCCGGCGGGCTGATCGCCGGTGCGCCGGTAACGGTCGCCGGTGTGCCGGCAGGCCGGATCGAGAAGATCGGGCTCGGCGAAGGCGACATCCCCGAGGTGACGCTCCGGCTCGAGGACGGCGTGCGGCTCCGGCAGGGGGCGCGGGCCGACCTGCGGATCGGATCGCAGGCAGGTCAGCTCAACCGCTCGGTCGAGCTGACGCTCGGCAGCGGCGAGCCGCTGCCCGACGGCGCGGTGCTGCCGACCGGACGCACCGACGAGCCGGTCGAGCTCGACGACGCGCTCTCGATGCTGACCCCGAAGATGCGCCGCGACGCACGGACCGTCGCGGCGTCGCTCGACAGGACGCTCTCGGGCGCCGGCCCCGACCTCGGCGACGCGATCGCCGCGAGCGCCGAGCAGATCGACGAGATCGAGGGGCTCGCCTCGGTGCTCGCCGACGACGGGCCGCTGATCTCACGGCTCGTCGCCGAAGGCCGCCAGGTCGCCGGAGCGGTCGCCGCCGAGCGCGAGTCGATCGGCGGCGCGACCGACCGGCTCGCAGACACGCTCGCCGTCACCGCCCGGCGTCGGAACGAGCTGCGATCGAGCGTCGACCAGCTCGCCCCGGCGCTGCGCGCGGCGACCGCGGCCCTCGACGAGGGCCGCTCCGCGCTGCCGCCGATCCGCACGGCGCTGAAGCAGGCCCGCCCCGCCGCACGTCAGGCCAAGGAGACGGCGCCGGCGCTTGCCGGAGCGCTCGCCGCGGCACCCGAGGCGCTCGCCGCCTCCGAGCAGCTCGCCGCCCAGGCCCCCGGTCAGCTGCGCGCTATCGAGCCGGTCGTGAGGAGCGCCCAACCGGTCGTGCGCGACCTGCCCGAGACTCTCGACCGCTTCCTGCCGGTGCTCGAGGAGATGCGTGCATTTGCACCCGACGCACTCGGCTGGTTCCCGATGCTCGGCGACGCGCTCGCCTCCTACGACGAGAACGGCCACGGCGCGCGCCTGATGCTAGTGCTCGAGCCCGCGCCGAACAAGCCGGCGCCCGAGGACGTCCAGCAACCGGGGCTGCTCGCGGCCCCGTTCAAGCGCACCCCGGGCGTGCTCACGAACGAGCCCTGGCGTGATTTCCGCCAGTCGATGCTCTCGGCGGACGGCCGCAAGGAGAGCCCGTGAACCCGCGCGTCGCCAAGTGGACCGGCTGGGGCCTCGTCGCGGCGTTGATCGCGTCGATCGCGCTGCTCGTCGTGCTCTCCAGCGGACGCGTGCTCGTCTCGCAGCGCGGCGCGCTCGGCGGGTCGGAGGTCGGGGCCGAGTTCCGCAACTCATGGCCGCTCGTTCCCGGCATGAGCGTCCGAATCTCGGGTGCCGTCGCAGGCTCGGTCCAGTCGGTCGAGCTGACCGATCGCGGCACGTCCGAGGTCAAGCTCCGGCTGGCCCGCGGCATGCCGCAGCCGCGCGCCGACGCGACCGCTGCGATCCGCCAGCAGGACGTGCTCGGCGACACGTACGTCGCGCTCGACCTCGGCAGCGCGACCGACAAGCTCGAAGGGACGATCCCGGCCTCGCGGACGATCACGATGCCGCGCCTCGACGAGGTCTTCTCGACCTTCGCCGAACCGGAGCGCGAGGCGCTGAAGGCGACGGTCGTCGCGCTCGGCCGCTCGCTCGACGACCGCGGCGCCGAGCTGAACGCGTCGATCCTGAAGCTGCGCCCGGCGATCCGGGCACTCGACGACCTGCTCGCCGAGGTCCAGGGGCAGCAGTCCGACCTCGAGTCGGTCACCGAGGACAGCGCGCGGCTGATGCGCCAGCTCGCCGCAAGCGCACCTGACACCGATCGCGGCCTGCGCGCGCTCGAGCAGGTGCTCGCCGAGGCCGCCCAGCACGACGAGAGCCTCGACCGCACGCTCGCGGCCGCTCCCGGCGCGATCGCCGGGACGAAGCGCGTGCTCAGCCGGACGCGCCGCGTGACGCGGAAGTCGCGGCCGCTCGCCACGAGGCTCGGCAGAGCTGCACCGGAGATCGAGAAGATCGCCCCGCTGCTCAAGCCCGCGATCAGCGACATGGAGAAGACGCTGGCCGCCCTGAGCCCGACGACGCGCCGGCTCAAGGCGACGCTGACCGCGGCCGCTCCGGTCACGGCCGAGCTCGACCAGCTCGACCCGGTCGACGTGCTGCTGCCCGCCGCCAAGCTGCTAGAGGTGCTCTCGCCGGTCTTCGGCGACGGCGCCAGGGCGCTGTTCGGTGCCTCGAGCTACGGCGCCAAGCCCGAGGGCGAGGTCGGCCTCGGGGCGGTCGCGACCGAGCGCGGCGACCAGCCGCTCTCGCAGGACGTCGACCCGCGCCGGATGTGGCTGCGGACCGGCATCGTCCTCAGCTGCCAGACCTTCGGGCGGCCGGTCCAGCCGGGCTGCTTCGCCGAGTACCTCAAGGACTCGGGCGTCTCCGTCCCGGCAGCTGCCGCGACCAAGAAGGGCACTGTCCCCGACGCCGGCGACGCTGCCCGGGACGAGCTCGACGAGTCCGCCGACCGGATGTTGGAGTGGTTGCTGCGATGAGCGGACCCTCCCGCATCCGCCTCGCCGCCGGTCGCCTCGCGGAGCGCCCGCGTGCGCTCGGCGTCGCCGCGGCGGCGATCCTCGGCGTGATCACGCTGATCATCATCATGTCGGTCAACGGCGTGCCGTTCCAGAAGCGTCACACGCTGCGGATGCCGTTGCCCGCGGACGCTCCACCGGTCGACGTGGCCGACCAGGTGCGAATCGGCGGCCAGCGTGCTGGCATCGTCTCAACCGCCGCCCCGAAGGGCGACCGCAGCGAGCTGACGCTCCGCGTCGACCCACGCTTCTGGCCGCTGCCCGAGGAGACGACCGCGAGAGTCCGGGTCAAGCCCGCCTCCGGCCTCGTCTACATCGAGCTGACGCCGCGCGGCTCCGGCGAGATGGCCGAGGACGCGACCATCGACAGCTCGCGCGTGAGCGCTGCGACGACGCTCCCCGAGGCCGCCGAGGCGTTCGACCAGGCGACCCGCTCTGCGCTCTCGGAGAGCATCCGCACCACCGGCGGCGGCCTGATCGGCCAAGAGGACGCGCTCAGGTCGCTGGGCTCGGACACGGCCGCCGTCCTGCGCGACGGAACGCCGCTCGTCGACTCGCTGACCCCGGCCGAGGGCGTGCTCGCCGGCCTCGTCAGCGACGCGCAGACGGTCGGGCGGGCGCTCTCGGGCTCCGGCAGGCTCCCGGCCGGGATCGCCGCTGGCGCCGAGATCGCGGCTCAGATCGCTGCGGGGCGTGAGGACCTCGGCGCCGCGCTCGACAGCGCTCCGGGGCTCGCGACGCGCGTCGAGCGGACGACGCCGCAGGTCGAGGAGCTGCTCGCGACGACCGAATCGCTGATCGATGACCTCGATCCGCTGACGAGCGACATGCTCGCGCAGCTGCCGCAGGCGCGGCGCCTGCTCTCCTCGAGCCGTTCGCTGCGGTCATCGACGGTCAAGCTCACCGCTGCCGCCGACGAGGCGCTGGCCGAGGCCCCGGCCGCGTTCCGCGCCCTGCGCGGGCCGACACTGCTGACGTCCCCGGCATCGGCCGCCGTCACACCGATCACCGACACGCTCACGGCCTACCGCTCTGACCTGCTCGCAGGCGTTCGCGGGCTCGAGGCGGTCACGTCGAAGCCGTACCCCGAGGGCGCGACCGCACCCGGCGCCGCAGCGCTGCGGTTCGCACCGGTGCTCGGCTGCCACAGCGCACGCAACCCGTTCCCGGCCCCCGGCCAGGCGATCAAGGACCAGGCGAAGCGGGGTGAGTGTTGAGCGCCCGCCGGACGAGCCGCGCCCGCCTCCGGCTGACGGGCCTTCTGATCGTGCTGATCACGCCGGTCGCGGTCGCGCTCGCGACCTTCCGGCCCTCGCCGGGCGGCGGCGGGCGCGAGGTCCACGTCATCGTCGACGAGGCCAAGGGCCTCGCGAAGGTCGAGCGCGACGTCCGCGTCGGCGGCGTCAACGTCGGCACGATCACCGAAGTGCGCCGCGTCGGCGAGGACGCCG
This sequence comes from Baekduia sp., assembly GCA_037045385.1. Taxonomy (GTDB): domain Bacteria; phylum Actinomycetota; class Thermoleophilia; order Solirubrobacterales; family Solirubrobacteraceae; genus Baekduia. The sequence continues at coordinate 294,904 of JBAOHN010000004.1, forward strand.
AGCTGACGCTGAAGATCTCCGATGACGCCGGCGAGATCTTCGCCGACGCGCGCGCCGAGCTCCGCCCGCATTCGATCTTCGAGGGATCGGCGTTCGTCGACCTCTACCCCGGGACTCCGTCCGCCGGGCCGCTCCAGGGCGACACGATCCCGCGCCGGCGGACACACGTGTCGGTCTCGGTCGACCAGGCGCTGCGCGGGCTCGATGCCGACAGCCGGGCGAGCCTGCAGTCGGTCACCTCCGAGCTCGCTGCCTCGATGACGCCTGAGGCGAGCGCCGCCACGCGCCGCACGCTGCGCAAGGCGCCGGCGCTGATCGAGGGCGCGGGCGTCAGCGCCGAGGCGCTGCGCGGACCGGGTGGGACATCGCTCCATGCCGCGCTGCGCGACATCCAGGCCGCCAACGCCGCCGTCGCGAGCCGCTCCGATGCACTCGGTCCGGTCGCCCGTGACGCCGACCGCACGCTCGCCGCGCTCTCAGGCGTGGACGGGGCCGCGCTCGACGCGTTGCTCGCCCGATTGCCGGGCGCTCTTACCGAGGTCCGCGGCGGGGCGACCGAAGCGGCCGCGCTCGCGACCGAGCTGCGCCGGACCGCCGAGGACGTCGGTCCCGCGCTGCGCGAGGCGACACCGGCGATGGCCGCGTACACGCCGACACTGAAGAAGGCGACGCCGGTGCTGAAGGCGGCACCCGACCTCGTCGACGAGCTGCGGCTGACGCTCGCCGACCTCGACCGGGCCGCGACGCCGATGCAGCAGCTGCTCGGCCCGATCGAGAAGGCGATCGACGACATGCGGACGAGGGCGCTGCCTGCGATGCACGCCAAGACGCGCCTCGGAACGCCCGCCTACAGGCAGTTCTTCACGGCTGCGACCGGCCTGACCGGCGCGCTCAGCCAGTACCAGACCCGCAAGCAGAGCCCGACCGGGTACGGGCGCTTCGTCAAGATCAGCGGCAACGTGGCAGACGGCCTGATGGGGACGCTGACCGGAACCCCGGACCTGACGCCATGACCCGCCTGCCGATGCTCTGGGCGGCACTGGCCGCGCTCGTGATCGCCTCGGTGATCGGGACGGTCTACACGCTCGGCCACGTCGGGATCGGCGACACCGGCGACAAGTTCGTCGTCCACGTGGCGTTCAAGGACGCCGCCGGGCTCGACCCGGCCGACAGGCCGCTCGCCGCCGTCGCCGGCACGCGTCAGGGCCGGGTCGCCGAGGTCAAGCGCGAGGGCGGGCGGACGATCGTGACGCTGAAGCTCGAACCCGGCGTCGAGGGCAAGGTCTTCGCCGACGCCGCGGCGACGATCAGGCCGGCCGGCGCGGTGCCTGTGCTGTCGGTCGACATCGACCCCGGAACGCCAGGCCGGGAGCCGCTGGCCGACGGCGCCACGATCCCCGAAAGCCGCAGCAGCACCTACGTTGCGCCGGACAAGGTGCTCGACGTGCTCGACGCCGACACGCGCGCACAGCTCCAGATCCTGCTCGGCGAGTCGGGCAAGGCGCTCGCCGGCCGCGGCGGTGACCTGGCCGACGCGGCGGTCGCGGCCGCGCCGCTCGCCGGCACGGCCGCGGAGGTGACGAGCACGGTCGCCGAGCGCCGGCGCCTCGTCCGCCAGATGGTCGGTGATCTCGCGACCGTCGCTCGGACGCTGCGCGAGCGCCGCGAGACGCTCGTCGCAGCGATCGACGCCGGGCGGACCGTGCTCGCGACGACCGGCGGCCGCTCGGACGAGATCGAGCGCGCCGTCGCGCAGCTGCCCGCCCTGCTCGACGAGACCGACGGCGCGCTGCGCGAGATCCGTGAGCTGGCCGGGCCGCTCAAGGCGGGCCTGCGCGCAAGCGGTCCGCTGCTGGCAGAGCTTCCCAGCAGCCTGCGCGAGCTGCGCCGGATGCAGCCCGAGACGAAGTCGCTCGTCGATCAGCTCGCCCAGCTCGAGCAGCTCGGCTCCGAGCAGCTGCCCGCGATCCGCAAGTTCACGGCCCGGCTGCCGCAGGCGGCGACCGCGGGCAGGCCGTCGGTGAACGCCGCCGCGAAGACGATCTCGACGCTTTCGGACTACGGCGCAGGCCTAGCGCAGCTCGGCGACCTGATCAGCGGGGCGGTCTCGACCAACGACAACAACGGCGTGCTCGCGCGGGCGATCTTCAGCTCGATCGAGCCGATCAAACCCGAGAACTTCGGCTTCGACGCCCAGACCAAGTCGCTCGGCGGCAAACGGACCTCGCTCTACCCGATGCTCGCCGCCGCGCTCGAGCACCGCTGCGAAACCGACGAGACGGCCTGCCTGATGCGGCTGACGACGCCCGGGCTGCCGCCGGTGGAGGACGCACCGTGAGCAAACGGCTGCCAATGCGCTGGTTCGTGGGACTGCTGGTCGCAGCGCTCGTCGCCGCAGCGGCGTTCCTGCTCCTCAACCGCGCGTTCGGCGGCCCCGGCGGGCGGGTCGGCGCGAGCGGCTACGAGCTGCACACGAAGCTCGCCGACTCCCAGCAGCTTCTGACCAAGTCGCTGGTGCTGGTCCGCGGCGTCAAGGTCGGCGAGGTGACCCGCGTCGAGCCGTCCCGCTCGGGAACCGAGATCACGTTCACCGTCGATGACCGCTACGACGGCGTCGGCGCGGGCGCGAGCGCGGCGGTCGGCTGGCGCACGGCATTCGGCGAGGCGTACCTCAAGCTCGACCGCGGCCGATCGGGCGGCCCACGGCTCGACTCCGGCAGCCGCATCCCCGGCCGAGCGAGCGTCGAGACCGACGAGGCGCTGACCGTGTTCGACGGCCAGACGCGCACCCACGCCCAGGGCGTGATCCAGGAGCTCGGGGCCGCGCTCGAGGACCCGGCCCGCGCCGGGCAGATCCGCACGTCGATATCCGGCCTCGCCGGAACCGCCCGGTCGCTGCGCACGCTGACCGAATCGCTTGAAGGCCAGGGCGACGACCTCGCGGGGCTCGTGACGGACAGCGCCGCCGTCGCATCGACGCTCGCCGGCCGCGAGCGCTCGCTGCGGACGATCGTCGACGCGGGCACCGACACGATGCAGGCGACCGCCGCCGGCGGCGACTCGCTGCGCGCCGGCATCCGCGAGCTGCCGCGACTGTCGGCGTCGGCCGACAGCACCCTGCGCGAGCTGCCTTCGGTGCTCGAACCGGCAAACGCGGTTTCCGACGACGTGGCCGCAGCCGTCCGCGAGCTGCGCCCGGCGCTCCAGCAGAGCGGCCCGGCGCTGGCGAGCGCGAACAGCCTCGCGAGCCGCGCACCGAAGCTGGCGTCCGCCGCCGTCCCGGTCCTCCAGCAGGCCACGCCGGTCGTCAAGGGGCTCGAGCCCGCCGCCAAGCAGCTCGAGCCGACGCTTCGCAACATGATCCCGCTCGCGCAGTGGCTCCAGCCCCGGGCCGGCGGGTACGCGTCGGTCTTCGCGAACCTCTCGTCGGCGACCCAGTACGCCGACAGCGACGGCAAGTGGCTGCGCGTGTTCCTGATCAACGACGAGTACGTGACCAACGGGCGCGAGGCGACGGTCACCTGCGGCACCGGCGCCCGCGGTGGCGCCTGCTTCAACCCTTACCCGGAGCCCGACGACGCGATCAACCCGAAGCCGTACACCGCGGGGAGCCATCCACGCCTGACCCCGTACCCGAAGCCATGACGGTGTGGCGTCGCCACACCACATCCGCCGCGCAGAGGCGTTGAATCCCCGGCCATGTCGAGCGTGCTCCCCACAGAAGACGAATTCGCCGATCTGATCCCGGCAGCGGGATCGGTGACCTGGCGCTACGCCGGTGACGTCCGCCTGCTCGGCGGCGCCGGCTACGCGCTCGCGCTGCAGACGGCACACCCGACCGTCGGCGCAGGCGTGGCCCAGTTCTCGGCGTTCGCGACCGACCCGTGGGGCCGGCTGCTGCGGACGCTCGACTACGTCAACGGGACGATCTACGGCGGACCGAAGCTCGCCGGGGCGATCGGCAAGCGCGTACGCGAGGTCCACCGCACGATCAAGGGTCTCAACAAGGACGGCGAGCGCTACCACGCGCTCGAGCCCGAGGCGTTCGCCTGGGTCCACGCGACGCTCGCGGCCTCGATCTACCAGACCGGCCGCCGCTTCGGGAACACGATGACCCCCTCGGAGCGGGAGGTGTTCTGGCAGGAATGGCGCAAGCTCGGCCGGCTCGTCGGCGTGCGCGACCGCGACCTGCCCGAGACCTGGCAGGAGTTCGAGATCTACTTCGATCGCACGGTCCGCGACACGCTTCAGGACCACCCGACCGTGCACGAGGTTTTCGACCTGCTCGACGCGCCGTCCGCGCCGCCGGTTCCCGGCCTGCCGGAGGGCGTCTGGAACGTGATCCGCAAGCCGGCGTCCGCGCAGGTGAAGCTGATCTCGATCGGGATGATGCCGCCGCTGCTGCGCGACCGCTTCGGGATGGAGTGGACCTCGGGCCACGAGCTGCGGTTCCGCGCGCTCGCGGCCGCCTCACGCGCGTCCGGGCCGCTGCTGATCCCGCAGCTGCGCGAGTTCGGCCCGGTCTACGTCAAGGCCCGGATGAAGCAGCTCCGCCGCGGTGATGTCGCCGCGACGCCGCCACCAGCGAGGGAGGTCGCGCTCACCTAGAGCGCGGAGGCCGTTGCGCAGACACGTCGCTCTCTTCGTTGCCCTCGTGCTCTGCGCACTGTTCGGCGCTTCGGCCGTCGCCGAGGCGGCCCCGTCCGGCCTCTCCGGCGCGAAGCCGGGCAGGACGGTCTCGATCGGTCACGGCGTGACGGTCACGCCGTCGGTCGCCGCGCGGCGCGCGGGCGACGGCTGGACGGTCGAGCGGGCGACGGTCCGGATCGGCCGCTCGGTCCGGGGCGAGCGCGTCCGTGTGCAGCTGGCCGGCGACGGCTCGGTCACGCTTCGCGGCGGCTCGTTCACGATCCCCGAGGAGCTGACGGCAGGCCGCTTCACCGCGGCCGGCAGCGGTCTGCGGATCACCGCCGACGGCACCGAGGGCTCGCTGGAGAAGCTGCCCGGCGGACGGCGCAAGGACGGCACCGCCGTGCCCGACGTCGGGCCGGCACTGCCCGCCGCGCCCGCCGGTCAGGAGTGGAACCTGTCGCTCGACCTCTACGACGGTGGCGTCCGCGTGCGTCTGCTGCTCGGCTCCGACGAGGTCGGATCGGTCCTGATCCGGCTCGACGGCTCCTACCGCGTCGCGCTGACGCTGCGTGATGTCGACCTGTTCGGCAACCGCGTGACGATTGCGGGCGAGGTCAGCGGCAGCTCGATCCTCGACCTCTCGACGATCCGCCTCAAGGGCTCTGTGACCGGAACGATCACGCTGGCGCCGGGAGTCGAGCTGCGCGACGCGACGCTGATCTGGGACAGGAACGGCTTCACGATCGCGGCGACGGTCGCGGTCGCCTGCCCTGAGGGCGGTGAGCTCGTCGCCCGTGCAAGACTCGGTCTCGGCAACGACCTGCAGAACCTGACGGTCGATGTGGCCCTCCGCGCCGGGGCGCAGGGCTGCGGCCTCGCGCCCGACCTCAAGCTCGAGCCGGGCACGGAGCTGACCGCCACGATCGCGGTCGAGAACGGGAAGCCGTCGCTGGCCGTCGACGGGACCGTCAAGCTGCGGACTTCACTGATCCCACCGAAGGAGTCGCTGTTCGTCGTCGGGATCAAGCTGCGCGCCGACGAGACCAAGCTCGAGATCGGCCTCTCCGCGAAGGGTGACGGCGTCTCCTTCTCGGGGACGATCAACGGCAACGGCACGTTCCTGATCGAGTTCGAGCTGACCGACCTCGACATCGCCGGGACGAAGCTGAGCGCCGCCGGCCGCATCGTCCGAACGACGCCGGACGGCGAGATCCGGGTGACGGTGAACGGCGGCAGCTCGGAGGCGATCTGGCTCGTGCCGGGCGTGCTCGGCATCACGAACGTCGACCTGGCCTGGGATCCGGCCGCGGGGCGGATCACGCTCGCGGCGACGCTGCGGCTCGTGTGCTCGACCGGGAGCCTCGACCTCGGCGCCTCCGGGTACGTCACCGGCACGGGTGAGATCAAGCTCGACATCGCCGGCGACGCCGACAACTGCATGATCGGCGACGCGCTGACGCTCGACGGAAAGACGCTCGCCGGGACGATCGCGATCGACGCGAACGGCAAGCCGACGATCGACCTCGCGATCCAGCTCTCGAAGATCGCGCTCGGCGACCTCTCGAACCCGCCGCCCGACGGGCTCGTCGCGGCCGCTTCCAACATCTCGGCGAGGATCCGCAACACGTGCGCTCTCTGCCGCGACGGCGCCGCGCTCGAGATCAGCTTCAGCGGCGAGTTCGAGCTCGCCGGCCGGACGCCGCCGCTGCCGTTCCTGCGGATCGGCGTGACGATCAGCGGCGGCGTGCTGCTCGAGGGCGACACGCTGCGCGGGCTGGCGATCCGGCTGACGAACCTGAAGCTGTTCGGTGCGCCGTCGTCGATGACGATCATCATCGAGGGCGAGCTGATCCGGACGCTCGAGGCCGCGCTCGGCCTCCCACCAGGCACGATCCAGTTGATCCCGGTCGAGCCGGTGCCGACGCTGCCGGTCGAGGGCGAGTCGACCGGCGGCCAGGTCGTCGCCGTGGCGACCACGATCGACCGCTGCCTCGCCGGCCGGGCCTGCCGCCCGCGGGCGCTGGTGACGGTGCGGACGACCGGCCGCGGCGCCGTCAGCGTCGCGCTGGAGCGGCGCAGCTGTTCAGGCGGCCGCTGTCGCTGGCGGCGACTGACGCGAACGACCCTGACGCCGGACGCCCGCTTCGTCGCCCGCGCACGCGCCTCGCGGCAGCTGGCGGCAGGCACCTACCGCGTCGTCGCGTCCCCGGCGGCCCGCAAGGGCACGACGCGCCGCAGCGAGTTCCGCGTCCTCGCCGCCGCCCGCTGACCCGCCACCACCAGTCGAGTGTCGCGTTACCCGTGCTGGAGCACGGGTAACGCGACACTCGACCTCAGACGCGGACGGTCTGCTGGATCGCGCCGAGCTGCTCGATCTCGATCCGGACGATGTCGCCGCCGTTCAGGAACCGCGGCGGGTCCATCGACATCCCGACGCCGGCCGGAGTGCCGGTCAGGATCACGTCACCGGGGTGGAGCGTGCAGGTCTCGGCGAGGAAGTCACAGACCTGCTGCGGCGAGAAGATCATGTCGCCGGTCGAGCTGTCCTGCCTGAGCTCGCCGTTGACGTCGGACCTGCATGTGCAGCGCGCAGCGGATCGGCGATCTCGTCGGCGGTGGTGATCCAAGGGCCGAACGGGCAGGCGCCGTCGAAGCCCTTCGCGCGCGTCCACTGCGCGCTCGCGCTTCTGCAGGTCACGAGCGCTGACGTCGTTGGCGACGGCGTAGCCGGCGATCCGGCCGCCGGCGCCGATGATCACCGCCAGCTCGCCCTCGTAGTCGAGCCGACGCGACGACCGGCGGGCAGACGATCTCGCCGAACGGCGGTGCCGCGCTCGCCGGGCTGCATCGTGAAGATGATCGGCGCCGACGGCAGCTCCGCGCCCTGCTCGGCGGCGTGGCCGGCGTAGTTGAGGCCGACGCCGTAGAGCACGCGCGGCTCGGGCAGCGGCGCGAGCAGGGTTACGCCGTCGAGCGCGATGCCATCGCCGGTCGCGGCCGGTGGCTCGCCGCCGGCGGCGAGCAGGCCGAGCACGGTCGTGCCGGGGTCGTACGGATGGACGACATCACCACGGACCTCGGCGGCAAGCGGAGAGCCGCCGCCGGGTGGCAGGATCGTCGCGAGCTTCACTTCTGGGCTACGCGGGGCGAGCGGCCTTGCGCTCGCGGCGGCGCACCGCGGCGGCGGCACGACGCTGCTCGGCCGGACTCAGCGAGCGCTCGCGGTCGGCCCGGCGGGCCTCCCACTTCTTCGCCTCGGCCGCTGTCATCTTGCGGATGACGAGGTCGCCGCTCGAGACCTGATCCTTGATGCGCTCGAGCTTGGCCTCACGGGCATCGCGGTCACGTTCACGCTGGGTCTTGGCGGCCATCCCTACAGGGTAGCCGGTCCGCGCGCGAACGCAACTTATTACCGAGAACCTGTAGATCGTGTGTTTGCAGGCGCGAACATCGTTGATGCACGATTTCTTGCCTCAAGTATCGGAGTCGCGAACCGACTCTCGCGGAGGTATGGCGCTGTTCCGAAAGAACGCGCGCGGCTCGCGCGTGACGATCCACGTCCCCGGCCTGACGTCGATGCCGGGCCTGATCGTCGCGACCGTGCCCGGCGCCTCGGAGATCGCGCTCCCCCGCCGCCGCGCCGTCGAGACGCGCTTCCTGCACCGACAGCCAGCGCTCCTGACCTACGACGGCGGTGAGCAGCTGAGCGGCACGCTGCTCGCGTACGAGGCGCCGGACGGCGGTCTCCGCGACGACCGGATGCAGCTGCTGCACAACGTGATCGGCGCGCCGCCGCGCCCGATCCGTGAGTCCGAGGAGGACCGGATCGTCGAGCGCGCCGCCGTGCCGCTGTCGCTGCTCGACGAGGACCGCGCCGAGGAGCTCGCCGAGGAGCCTCACCACCTCCAGTACGTCCGTGACCATCTCCCGGGCAGCAAGCGCCGCGGCGTCCGCGTTCAGCTGATCCGGCCGGTCGCGATCGTCCCTGAGACCTTCAAGGTCGGCTGGCTCAACGGCGCGACGCGCAACATCTCGGTCGGCGGCATCCTCGTCAGCGGCGCCGAGCAGCTCCGCGCCGGCGAGGGCCTACGGCTCCGCTTCGAGCTCGACCACGAGGACGACGTGATCGACCTCCGCGGCCGCGTCGTCCGCGACGACGACCCGTGGGGCCTACGCGGCGTAAGGATCGAGAGCGCCGGCGAGCGCGAGCGCGAGCGCCTGATCCGCTTCATCTACGAGTCGCAGCGGCGGCAGCTGGCGCGGCGGACGCTGCTGGCGAACCACCACCTGTAGGCCCCGCTCCCCCGCGAGCTGTGAAGCCTTTTACTTCCCTGGGAAGCAAAAGGCTTCAGAGCTCGGCGTCGAGTGCCGCCGCGGCGGCACTCGACGCCGCAGCGCGATCCTCGGCCACCAGCCCGATTCGGGTCCGGCGGTCGAGGATGTCGCCGGCGTCGAGCGCGCCCTCATGGGTGACGGCGAAGCGCAGCTCGTCGGGCGTGTACGGCAGCCCGCCGGAGACCGGCTCGGCAAGCGCCGGGTCGCCGCTGACGACTAGCGGCGCCTCAGAGCCGTAGCGGCCGACGAGCCGCTGCGGCGCGTCGACGGCCTCGAGCTGCTCACGCGGCAATGCGCCGACGAGCGGCAGCGTCCGCGTGACGCACGGGCCGGCAGTCAGCGCGCCTTCGATCACGGCCGCGTCGACGGCGTCCTCGGCCATCTTGCGGTAGGTGGTCAGCTTGCCGCCGACGATCGTGACCATCGGCCCGCGACCGCGATGGACGAGGTGGGCGCGGGACAGATCGGCGGTCCGACCCTCCTCGCCGCTGTCGAGCAGAGGCCGCAGCCCTGCGAACGCGCCGCGTACGTCCTCGCGCTGAGGCGGGTCGTCGTAAAGCACGCCGAGCACGTCGAGCAGCTCGGAGATCTCCTCCTCGCTCGGCTCCGGCACGTCGGGGATCGGCCCCGGCGCGTCAACGTCGGTCAGGCCGACGTAGACCCGGCCGTCCGGCTGCGGCAGCACCAACAGATACCGGTTGCTCTCACCAGGGATCGGCAGCGTCAGCGCTGTAGTCGGATGGCCGAAGCGCTCGCCCTCGAAGACGAGGTGCGTGCCGCGGGCCGGGCGCAGCGCCACTTCCGGCTGGAGCGCCGACGCCCAGACGCCAGCAGCGTTGACGATCACCCGCGCCCGAACGACGTGGTCCTCGCCGGTCAGCTCGTCGCGGAGCGCCACCTCACCGGCCTCGCCGGTCTCGGTCACGCGCATCCGCGTGAGGATCGACGCGCCGTGCGTGGCCGCCGTCCGCGCGAGCGCGACGACGAGCCGCGCGTCGTCCTCGAGCTGCCCGTCCCACGCGAGCACGCCGCCGCGCAGACCCTCGCTGCGGACGCCGGTCGCCATCGCACGCGCCTCGGTCGCACTTAGACCGCGCGGGCGCGGCAGCAGCGAGCGTGGCGTCCGTGCAGACAGCCGCAGTCCGTCACCGGCACGGAAGCCCGCGGCGGCGATCGTCAGCGCCGCCGGCGCCACGCTCGGCAGTGCCGGCAGCAGCATCGGCAGCGGCCGCGTCAGGTGCGGCGCCGTCGTCTGGAGCAGAATGCCGCGCTCGACCGCGCTCTCGTAGGCGACTCCGAACTGTGCCTTCGCCAGGTAGCGCAGGCCACCGTGGACGAGCTTCGAGCTCCAACGCGAGGTGCCGTGCGCGAGATCGTGAGCGTCGACGGCGAGCACGTCGAGCCCGCGGCTCGCGGCGTCGAGCGCGACACCGGCGCCGGTCACGCCGAGACCGACGACGAGCACGTCGACAAGGTCACGCCCGGCCAGCGCCTCGATCTCCTGCGCTCGGCGTGCGGCGTTCAGCTGGCCAGGCGCGAACTCGGTCATGGCGTCAGCCCCGCCCGGACGAATCGCTCGAATTCCGCGTCGAGATCGTCGACGCCGGTGCCCGACCCGATCATCGTCAGCGCCGAGAGCGCGAAGCCGTGACCGGCGAGCACGAGCGCGCGCGCCATCGTCTGCGGGTCGCCGGCGCGAATCGTCCCCGCAGCGATCCCGGACGCGATCAGCGCCTCGAGCCGGTCGAGCGTGTGCTGCTGGGATCGGCCGGGGCGATCGAGCATGTACGGCAGCAGCAGCTCGGGGTCGAGCTCGACGATCCGCTGCAGCAGCGGATCGCTGCGCAGCTCGCGGATCGTCGCCACCGCGAGACGGGCGACGGCCCCCGGCGCGTCGCCGGTGGAGCCCGTCCCCGCGAGCACCCGCTCCTCCATCGCAAGCCACTCGCGCGTCATCAGCTCGGCGAGCAGCGTCTGGGTATCGGGCCAGAGCCGGTAGACGGTCATCCGCGAGACGCCGGCGCGGCGGGCGATGTCGGTCAGCGTCGTCTTGCGCCAGCCGACGGCCAGGATCGCCTCGCGAGCGGCCGCGAGCACTACCTCCTCGGTCGACGGCAGCGCCTCGATGTGACGACTTGACGTCATCTGTCACACTGTAACACGATGACCTCCGATCCACACCACTCGCGCTGGGGCGACCCGGCCAAGGCCGGACCGGTCCCGGAGTCGATGCGCGCACTGATCGACGCCGCCTTCCAGCACCCGGAACCGCGCTCGTCGGCGCCGCTGGAGGCACTGGTGCCGGGACCCTGCGCGCTCAGTTCAGATCAGCTCGCCGCGCTCGCCGGACTCGTCGGCGCGGCGCACGTCGACACGACCGACGAGACGCGGACGCGCCATGCCGGCGGCTGCTCGACCGTCGACCTGCTCCACCGCCGCGAGGGCGACCTGCGCGACGCACCTGACGCGATCGTTCTGCCGGGCAGCCACGACGACGTCGCCGCGATCCTGCGCTGGGCCGGAGCGGAACACGTCGCCGTGATCCCGTTCGGCGGCGGCACCTCGGTCGTCGGCGGCCTCAGCCCCGATCGCAGCGGCTTCACCGCGACGATCGCGCTCGACCTGCGCCGGATGAACCGGCTGCTCGCGGTCGACGAGACGTCGATGACGGCGACGCTCGAACCGGGCATGCGCGGACCGGAGGCCGAGGCGGCGCTCGCCCCGCACGGGATGACGATCGGCCACCTCCCCCAGTCGTTCCAGTACGCGACGATCGGCGGCTTCGCGGCCGCCCGGTCGAGCGGCCAGTCGTCGGCCGGGTACGGCCGCTTCGACCAGATGGTCACCGGCCTGCGGGTCGCGACGCCGGCCGGCGATCTCGACCTCGGCCGCGGCCCTCAGAACGCGGCCGGGCCCGACCTGCGCCAGCTGATAGTCGGCTCCGAGGGCGCGTTCGGGGTGATCACGTCGGTCACTGTCCGCACGCGCCCGCTGCCGAGCGAGCGCTGGGCGGCAGGCGTGCGAATGCCGTCGTTCGCCGAGGGCGCCGCCGCGCTGCGCGAGCTCAACCGCTCGCGGCTGCCGCTGACCGTCGTCCGGCTGAGCGACGAGGCCGAGACGGCGATCAACCTCGCGAACCCGGACGCGATCGGCAGCGGAGAGGATCCCGCCCATCCCGGCAGCCTCCTGATCATCGGCGTCGAGGGCGACGCCGAGCAGGTCGCCCGCGGCCGCGACGGCGCGCTCGCGATCCTCGCCCGCCACGGCGGCGGCGAGCCGGACGAACCCGCCGGCGAGCACTGGTACGAGGGCCGCTTCAACGGCCCCTACCTGCGCGACGGCCTGCTCGACGCCGGCGTGCTCGTCGACACGCTCGAGACGGTGACGAACTGGAGCGACCTCGAAGGCGTCCACGACGCGGTCGGCGAGGCGATCCACGGCGCGCTCGGCGAGACGCCGCACATCGTGCTCTGCCACGTCTCGCACCTCTACGAGACCGGCGCCTCGCTCTACTTCACGGTCGCGGCACGCTCCGAGACAGACCCGATCGCCCAATGGCAGACGGTCAAGAAGGCCGCGAGCGACGCGATGACGGCGCGGCGCGCGTCGATCACGCACCACCACGCGATCGGCCGCGACCACCAGCCATGGCTCGAACGCGAGATCGGCCCGGTCGGCATCGGCATCCTCCAGGCGGTGAAGGCCGAGCTCGACCCGCACGGGATCCTCAACCCGGGAATCCTCGTCCCAGCACGATGAATCGCCGCTTCCGCATCCTCGTCAACCCGGTCGCCGGCCACGGTCGCGCGCCGCACAAGGCGCTGCCGGTCGCCAAGCTGCTTCGGCAGGCCGGCGCCGAGGCCGAGATCGTCAACACGACGAGCGTCGCCGACGCACGTGAGCAGGCGCGGGCCTGTGGCGCCGGAGGCATCGTCGCCGTCGCCGCAGGTGGCGACGGGATGGTCGCGCTGGTCGCCGGGGCGGCGGTCGAATCCGGCGGCCCGTTCGCGATCATCCCGGGCGGCCGCGGCAACGACTTCGCACGCCAGCTCGGGATCGACAGCCCCGGCGAGCCGGCCGAGATCGCCAGCCGCCTGCTCGAAGGCGAGGAGCGCGCCGTCGACGTGATCGAGGCGGCAGGCCGGACGGTCGTCGGATCGGTCTACGCCGGCGTCGACTCCCAGGCGTCGGTGATCCTCGACAGGACACGCTGGGTGCCCGGGCCGCTCCAGTACCAGTACGCGGCGGTGCGTGCGCTCGCGACGTACAAACCGTCGACGTTCACGATCGAGGTCGACGGCGTCAGGCACGAGCAACGAGGGGCGAACGTCGTCGTCGCGAACTCGGGCTACTACGGCTCTGGCATGCACATCGCGCCCGACGCAGAGATCGACGACGGGCTGCTCGACGTCGTCGTGATCGACGCCGCCTCGCGCTGGCAGCTCGTCCGCTCGCTGCCGAAGGTCTACGACGGCAGGCACGTCACGCTCGACGAGGTCCACGTCTTCCGCGGCCGCGAGATCACCGTCTCCGCCGACGAGCCGGTCGACGCCTACGCCGACGGCGACCGCCTGTCGGCGCTGCCGGTCACGGCGACGGTGCGGCCCGGCGCGCTCCGCGTGATCGCCTAGAGCATCGCGGGCAACGCCGCTGCCGGATCGCCGTGCAGGGTGTACCCGCCGCGCCCGCGCTCGACCAGCCCGCGCTCGATCAGCACGCCGACCGCAGTCGTGACCGACGGCCTGCGCGCGCCGACGAGCTTCGCGACGGTGTCGTGCGTCAGCGGGATCGGCAGCTGGACGCCTTCGGTCGTGACGTGGCCCCAGCGGTCCGCGAGCCGCCAGAGCAGCACGAGCACGCGCGCGTCAACGCGCGGGATCTGCGCGAGCGCCCGCTGCAGTCCGAGCAGCCGCGCCCGGGCATCAATGCGGCTCGCAAGCACCTCCTGCAGGGCCGGGAACCTGCCTGCCACGGCGGCGAACCGGCGATCGAGCGCGGCCACCCGGGCCGGAACCGTCACCGACCAGCGCACTTCGCCGGGTAGGGGGTCGAGCGGATCCTCGTCCCAGGGGCGGATCAGGTCGCCGCGGCCGAGCAGCTCGGCGGTCTGGCGGCCGGCGATGTCGAGCTCCCTCATCATCAGCCCGTCGAGGATCAAGAGCCCGTAGCGCTGGGCGTCATCGCCGTCGGGCTCGGGCAACTCGCCGACGGGCCCTTTCGGCAGCGCGAACGCGGCGGCGACCGCGTGACGCCGCGCCAACGCGAGTTCGTCGCCGTCGAGGACGGCGGCGAGCTCGGGGTCGGCATCGATGACGGATATGACCTGGCGAGCCTGCGTGAGCACTGTCCTGTGCAAGCTAGCCGGAACATGGGGTCGGGGGTGACAGTAAGAATTGCGGTGATGGAGTCCCTCGAAGGACAGCTCCTGATCGCATCGCCGGCGCTGACCGACGAGAACTTCGCGCGAGCGGTCGTCGCGATCGCCCACCACGACGCCGATGGCGCGCTCGGGATCGTCCTCAACCGCCCCTCGGCGACGACCGTGGCCGAGGCGGTGCCGGAGCTCGAGCCGCTGACCGACGAGCACGAGGTCGTGTACTTCGGAGGCCCCGTCCACCACGAGGCGATCGTCGTCCTCGCCGAGTTCCGCGATCCGGGCCAGGCGGCCTATCTGGTCTCGGATCGGATCGGGCTGGTCTCGGACCGGATGGGCATCGCGGGGCTCGAGGACGCGAGCAGCCGCTGCCGCGTCTACGCCGGCTACGCCGGCTGGGGTCCGGGGCAACTGGAGTCCGAGCTCGAGCGCGAGGACTGGATCCTCGAGCCCGTCCACCCCGATGACGTCTTCGCGATGACACCCGACCATCTGTGGTCGGGCGTGCTCGAGCGCAAGGGCGGCCGCTACCGCCTGCTCGCGACGTGCCCAGAAGATCCTTCTCTGAACTGAGCTGCGTGCTCAGATCAGCGCCAACACGATCACCAACACCACCATCAGCCCGAGCACGCCGAAGACGATCGCCTGCGCCTTCCACTGACGCTGCCAGTGACCGGGGTCGGCCTGGTCGCGCGTGTGGCGCCCCTCGGGCGGCTCGCCACCGTCCCAGTCGTCGCGAGATGCCATGTGCGGGTTCTACCAGGCACAATCAGCGGACGATGGAGCACGTCCACATCGAGGAGTTCAAACCGCTGTTGCGCGGCGTCAGCCACGCGGTCAGCTTCTGGATCGCGCTTGCCGCGGCGATCGTGCTCGTCGTCCTCGCCGACGGGACGACCGAGACGGCGGCGGCGGTCATCTACGGGATCGGGCTCTGCGCGCTGTTCGGCGCCAGCGGCACGTATCACCGCTGGCGCTGGAACCCGCGCTGGCGGCCGCTGCTGAGGCGGATCGACCACTCGACGATCTTCGTCTTCATCGCCGCGTCGTACACACCGATCTCGCTGCTCGTGCTCGACGGCGCGTGGCGCTGGTCGATCCTCGCCGTCGTCTGGGCCGGCGCGATCGCCGGCGTGCTGATGAGCGTCTTCTGGATCGACGCGCCGCGCTGGCTCGTCGCCGGCGTCTACCTCGCGCTCGGCTGGGTCGCGGTCGCCGCGACACCGCAGCTGATCGACAACCTCCCGGTCGCGCCGCTGACGCTGCTCGCGGCCGGCGGGCTGCTCTACAGCGCCGGCGCGATCGTCTACGCGCTGAAGCGCCCAGACCCGTGGCCGAAGGTCTTCGGCTTCCACGAGGTCTTCCACGCCTTCGTGATCGCCGCCGCGACGACGCACTTCGTCGCGATGGCCGGCTGGATCTTCTCGACCCCCACCTGACGTCGAGTGTGCGCTGGGTAGCGCTATACGGCGCTCAGCGCACACTCGACGAGGCTTGTGTTCCTACCGATCGGTAGGATTGGCCCATGGCTGCCACAGAGACCGATACGAAGCCGACCTTCTCGCTCGCGCTGACGCAGGAGCAGAAGGACATGAGGGACTGGGTCCACGGCTTTGCCGCGGACGTGATGCGGCCCGCCGCGCACGAGTGGGACGAGCGCGAGGAGACGCCGTGGCCGATCATCCAGGAGGCCGCCAAGATCGGCCTCTACAGCTGGGAATCGATGCGCGACTTCGGCATCGACGAGTCGGGCCTGACGATGCCGATCGTCCAGGAGGAGCTCTTCTGGGGTGACGCCGGAATCGGCATGGCGATCATGGGCAGCGGCCTCGCCGCCGCCGCGATCGCCGGCCAGGGCACGTGGGAGCAGATCCAGGAGTGGGTGCCGCGTTGCTACGGAACCGAGAACGACCTCAAGGTCGCCGCGTTCTGCGCGTCGGAGCCGGGCGCCGGCTCGGACGTCGGCGCGATCCGGACGACCGCGAAGTACAACGAGGCCGACGACACCTGGACGCTGAACGGCCAGAAGGCGTGGGCGACGAACGGCGGCATCGCCGACGTGCACGTCGTGATCGCCCAGACCGCGCCCGACCTCGGCGCGCGCGGCCACGCGGCGTTCGTCGTGCCGATCGAGACCAAGGGCATCGAGCAGGGCGCGAAGGTCAAGAAGCACGGCCTGCGCGCGTCGCACACCGCCGACGTCCATCTCGACGACTGCGTGATCCCCGGCGCCAACCTGCTCGGCGGCAAGGACAAGCTCGACGAGCGTCACGCCCGGATTCGCGAGGGCGGCAAGGGCAAGCAGCAGGCCGCGATGGCGACGTTCGAGGCAACGCGCCCGGTCGTCGGCTCCCAAGCGCTCGGCATCGCCCGCGCGGCCTACGAGTACGCGCTCGAGTACGCCAAGGAGCGCGAGCAGTTCGACAAGAAGATCATCGAGAACCAGGCCGTCGCGTTCACGCTCGCGAACATGAAGACCGAGATCGACGCCGCCCGCCTGCTCGTCTGGCGCGCCTCGTGGATGGCCCGCAACGGCATCCCGTTCGAGAACGCCGAGGGCTCGATGAGCAAGTACAAGGCCGGCGAGTGCGCGGTCTGGACGACCGAGCGCGCGATCCAGATCCTCGGCGGCAACGGCTACACCCGCGAGTACCCGGTCGAGCGCTGGCACCGCGACTCGAAGATCTACACGATCTTCGAGGGCACGAGCGAGATGCAGCAGATCGTCATCGCGCGGGCGATCTCCGGCATGCGCATCATCTGACGGCGATGCGCATGCTTCGCGTCCGGCGCCTCGTCGCGCCTGGCGGCATCCTCGCCGGCTTGCGTACCGCTGGTACCCCACGCCCGCTGCGTCCTTGCCAGCCACGACGATCCACCTCCTCTGTTGACGATTCCAGGGCGGCCCATGGCTGACAGCCGGAGAGCCCGGCACCTGGGCCCTGCCGTCCGCAGACCACTGATCTTGGATGCGGCGTTGCCGCTGTTCGCCAACGACGGCTACGACGCCGTCTCGATGCAGGCGATCGCCGACGCGGCCGAGGTCAGCAAGCCGGTCCTCTACTCCTGCTTCGAGAGCAAGGAGGAGCTGTTCGATGCGCTCGCGCGGCGCGAGAACCGGCGGCTCTGGGAGCTCGTCGACTCGCTGACGCCGGCCACGCCGGGCGGCGGTGACGGCGACGCCGCGCTGCTCGAGCAGGCGCTGACCGGACTCTTCCGCGCCGTCGAGCAGGCGCCCGATGCGATTCGCGTGCTCTACGTCGAAGCGCGCGGCGAGAACCGCATCGTCCGAGGCCGCCGTCACTGGCACGAGCGGATGGCGACGCACCTGCGCGAGCACGCGGCGGGCCTCGACGAGCGCGAGGCCGACGTGCTCGGGCGGCTGCTCGTCGCGACGGCCGAGCTCGGCTTCTCGGTCCTGCTCGATCCCGAGCCGGAGTGGGGCGCCGCCGAGCTCGCCGCGTTCCTCGCGCCCAGGCTCGTGCGCGACCTCCCTGCCGCGGTCGCATGAGCGCAGACGCCAGCGACGCACGCCGCGCGACGATCCGCCAGTCGCTGTCCGTCGGCGTCGCGACCGGCGCCTACGGGATCTCGTTCGGCGCGCTGGCGGTCGCCGCCGGCCTGACGGTGCTACAGGCGCAGGCGCTGTCGCTGCTGTTGTTCTCCGGTGGCTCGCAGTTTGCTGTCGTCGCGATCCTCGGTGCCGGCGGATCGGGCGGAACGGCGGTCGCGACGTCGGCGATGCTCGGGGTCCGGAACGGTCTCTACGCGCTTCAGACGTCGCGGATCTCCGGCGCCAAAGGCGTTCGACGGCTCGCGGCGGCGCAGGTGACGATCGACGAGTCGACCGCGGTCGCCCTCGCACAGCCGGGCCCCGAACTCTCGCGCCTCGGCTTTTGGACGACCGGACTTGCGGTCTTCACGTTCTGGAACCTCGCGACGCTCGCCGGCGCGCTGCTCGGCGGGGCGATCGGCGACCCGCGCGACTACGGCCTCGACGCAGCCGCGGCGGCCGCCTTCTGCGGCCTGCTCTGGCCGCGCCTGCGCAGCGCCGACGCCCGCGTTACGGCGGCGGTCGCGATCACGCTGGCGCTGTTGACGATCCCGCACCTGGCCCCCGGCCTGCCGGTGCTCGTCGCCGCGCTCGCCGCGGTCGCAGTCGGACTGGCGCGGGGCACGACACCGCTTGCGCCGCCACCGGCCGGTCACCTCGAGGGCGAGGACCCGACGCCATGAGCATCTGGACGACCGTGCTGCTGTCGAGCGTGACCGCGTTCGCGATGAAGTTCTCGGGCTTCCTCGTCCCCGAACGCTGGCTCGGCGGCATCCGCACAACCAGGATCACAACGCTGCTACCGGTCGCGCTGCTCGCGGCGCTGCTCGCGACGCAGACGTTCGCCGGCCGCGACCACGGCATCACGCTCGACGCCCGCGCGGCCGCGGTCGCCTGCGCGATCGTGCTGCTCGTCGCGCGCGTGAACTTCCTCGTCGTGGTGTTTGGCGCGGCGACGGTGGCCGCCGTGCTGCGGGCCGCCGGGTGGGGCTAGCCGAAGCCACCGATCTCGACGAGCGACACACGCCGCGGCTCGATCTCCAGCACGACTCCCGGGCGCAACACCGATTCCGGGTACGGACGGCCGGTGTAACTCACTGCGAGCCGCTGCAGGACCTCGATCGCGTCCTGACCGGTGCGCTCGCCCGTGACGACACCGCGAACGGTGCAGTAGCGGTACGGGTCCTCTGGGTCGACGACGGTCAACGCCACGCGCGGATCGCGGCGGACGTTCGCCAACGCCACGGTTCCCTCCTCCTTGAAGACGACGACGTGCTCGCCCTCAACAGCGACCCAGACCGGCGCGGCATGTGGCCCGCCGTCACGGAGCACGGTCGCGAGATGCGCAAGGCCGGTGCCGCCGAGGAGGGCGCGGACCCGGTCGTCGAGGGCTGCCACCGGTCACACACCGGTCAAGACGAAGAACTCTCGCAGCGTCGACTTGACGACCCAGACCGAGCGCGCGCCCTTCGCGAACGAGGCGACGTCGCCGGCACGCAAATCGATGGTCGCACCATCGACGGTGATCGAGACCTCGCCGTCGATCACGTGGATCGTCTCATGGCCCTTGAACGTGTAGTGGATCGTGACCGGGTCGATCGTGACGAGCCCGGCCCAGACGCTGCCGTCGGGCCCGCTCGTGTCGCGCAGCTGCTCAAAGCGCATGTTGAGCTCGCCTTCGACGCGCTCGATCTCCGCCTGCTCGGCAGTCAACGAGACGGCATCCCGGGCACCGACGAAGACGGAGGCGAGCTCGGGCATCGGCTAGCGGAACCCCGGCGCCGGCAGACTCGACGCTGCCGCTTCGAGCCACTCGGCGAAGCGCGGAT
Source organism: Baekduia sp. (assembly GCA_037045385.1). Classification (GTDB taxonomy): domain Bacteria; phylum Actinomycetota; class Thermoleophilia; order Solirubrobacterales; family Solirubrobacteraceae; genus Baekduia. The sequence goes on from JBAOHN010000004.1 coordinate 314,627, forward strand.
CGGCAGCGAAACGCCGCGCGTGGCCACGGTTGACGTCACCGAACGCGGTGTAGAAGTCCTCGGCCTCCTCGGCGCCCGCGGGCAACAGGCCGTCGTCGGTGACCGCCTTGCCGAGCAGCGTCGCGCGCGCCATCCGCGCCCACGACCATTCTCGGATCGCGTGCGCGAACCGCATCAGCTGGATCCGCGCGACGTCCTCTGCCTGCACCTCGCCGATCGCCGCCGCCCAGAAGATGCGCGCCTCGGCCTCCGTGAGGTCGGCGTACGTCGTCAGCATCGCCAGGTCGAGGTAGGGGCTGTCGACGCCGGAGAAGTCCCAGTCGATCAGCTTCGCCGCCGTACCAGTGTGGATGCAGTTCTGCGGGTTGAGATCACGGTGGCTGAGACAGCGCCCATCGACCGCCTCGATCACCGCAGCGACAGCCTCGAGCTGCGGCCGCAGCTCGTCGAACTCGGCGATCGAGACACCCTCCTGCCGTGCGGCGCGCGCGAGCCAGTCGTCGATCTCGCTGAACGTCGAGACGGCCCGCACCTCAGGCGCCGGCAGCGAATGCAGCTCGCGGACGGCCGTGCCGACGTCGTGAAGCCGCGCGCCCTCGCGCAGCGTCTCGTTGTTGAGCACACCGGGCACGAACTCGATCAGCGAGTGACCCTCGGGCATCTTCACGCCGATCACAGCAGGGCCGACGCCGGCTGCCCCTGTGATCCGTGCGACGACCGCCGAGTTGGTCATGTCGATGCCGATGTCGGCGGTGTCCTCAGCGCTCGGGGCGACGCGCAGCACGTGCTTGAAGCCCGGTCCTTCGACGAGGAAGCTGCGGTTGATCGCGCCACCGGCGAGAACCGAGACGACCGCCTGCGCGAGCGTGCCCGCGTCGAGGAGCTCCGCGAGCAGCGCCGCGACGAGCGCACGCGCGCCCGGGTCCACGTCGCCCGAAAACGCGGGCGCCGCGGCGGCCCCGCCGTCCAGCTGTTGTTCGAACGTGTCGGTCATCGGCTGATCAGGTCGACGGGCGGGCCGCCCGCTCCGCGGTCACCTTTCGCGGAACGGGCGGCTCGCGGAGCGTCCTACTGCTCCAGCCCCCAGAGCTTGCGGTACATGCTCTGGTAATCGATCGGGGACACGTACCTGCCGCTGTCGGGCATGTGGTTGTCCTTGTCGAACGTCTGCACCCCGATGCCGCTCGGCTCCGGCTTCTCACCGTTGAAGATCCGCGCGAATGCGTCGACCACGGCCCAGCCCTCCCAGTCGAGCGGGTAGCCGTTGCCGTAGCCGTTGATCCCCTGACGGATCAGGTCGAGGCCCGGCTCGCCACCCTCACCGACGAACTGCAGGATGTCGCGGCCGGACTCGCGGACCGCCGGAGCGACCTCGAGCGAGATCGCCTCGTATGTCGTCAGCGTCGTGTTGACCTTCGGGTACTTGAGCAGGTTCTGCGCCGCGATCGACTGGAGCTTGCCGCCGAACGCCGAGAACGGGAACTCGACGACGTGGAGCTTGCACCCGTCGCACTTGGCGTACTGCTGCTTCATGCCCTCGAGAATCGGACGGCTGCCGCGCGAGGTGTCATCGAGGAATGCGAGCGCCTCGGACTTGCCGCCCTGCTTCCAGATCGCGTGATCGGCGATCGCCCGGCCCCACGCGCGTGCGTGCTGCACGTACGTCCCAGCCTGGTACTCGACCATGTGCGTGAACAGCGCCGGCGCGCCCTTCTCGATCTGGTTGCAGTCGAACGCTTCGGCCGCGACCACAGGCACGTCGGCCTTCTTGGCCTCCTCCAGCGCGGCGCGGGCGTAGTCGCAGTCCATGTAGTAGTAGAAGATGCCGTCGTACTTGCCGGCAATCGCCTGGCGGATGCCGGTCGCGGCGTTGGTCGGGTCGCCCTTGGTGTCGTAGATCGTCGACTTCCAGCCGAGTTCCTTGGCCGCTTCGGCCGCCGCGGCGGTGTCGAACTGACAGGCCGAGATCGCCTGCCCGCAGGAGATCAGCATCAGCTTCTTGTCCTTGGCCGGCTTGACCGGCTTCGTCGGAGCCTCGATGAAGGTGCCCTGGTCGGACAGCGACTTCTTGGCACCCTCGACCGCGAACGCGGGCGCGCCGCTCGAGTCGGAGCCGCTCGACGTGTCACTGGTCTTCTCATCGCCGCCACCGCATCCGCCGGCGGCGACGCCGGTGGCTGCAAGCAGCGCGATCAAGGTGAATCGGATACGAGACATGAGGTCCTTTCGAATGGATGAAAGAGAGAGCGCGGTCACGACATCTCCGGGGACCGGCCGCGCCGGTGTGCGAGGACATTCGCCACACCGACGCCCACGAAGAGGGCAATGCCGTTGGCGAAGCTGTTGACGTAAGAGCTGGCGCCGGCGAGCGTCAGGCCGCTGTTGAGCACGCCGAGGAACAACACGGCGACAACGACGCCCCAGACGTTCCAGCGTCCGGGCGTGATCGTCGTCGCGCCTAGGAAGACCGCCGCGTAGGCCGGAAGCAGGTAGGCGGGCCCGACCTCCGGGTTTCCCGATCCTGTGCGGGCGAGGATCATCATCCCGGCGCAGGCGGCGAGCAGACCGCCGATCACGTAGGCGGTGAAAATGAAGCGCTCGATCCGCAGGCCCACGAGCCGCGCCGCGGCGAGGTTCGATCCGATCGCGTGGAGGTCGCGGCCGTAGACGGTGCGGCGCAGAACGAAGAACGCGACCGCCGACAGCGCCAGCGCCATCCACATCAGGACGGGGATGCCCAGGAACTGGTCGGAACCGAAGCTGGTGACGCTCTTGGGGATGCCCGCGAGCAGCGCGTTGCCGTCGGTCTTCCACTGCACGAACCCTGCGATGACGATCGTCATCCCGAGCGTCGCGATGACCGAGTTGACGCGCATCCGCGTCACGAGGAAGCCGTTCGCGACACCGATCACGGCGCCGGTCCCGAGCGCCGCAAGCGTTGCGACGAACACCGACCCGGAGCTGTGGACGACCGACGCCGCGATGATCGCGCAGAAGCCGGCGCTCGCTCCCGGGCTGAAGTCCCAGGTGTTCGTGACCATCGGGAACAGGATCGCCAGGCAGACGACGAGCAGGATCGCCTGATCGGCGAGGATGATCCGGAGGTTCGCGGTCGTCGCGAACGACTCGCTCGACGCCGGCAGCAGCGCGAAGAACATGATCACGGCGAGCAGGAGCGCCGGCAGAGCGAGCGCTTCGGCGAGTTCGATCGCCCGGTGGCCGCGGGCCGACGGCCTGTTGCCTTCGCGCTTGGTCTCTTGGGTCGTCATGTCTGGGGTCTCAGTTCCTGTGACGAAGGTCGTCGAGTTCATGCCACTGCCGCCGTTGCCATGTTCATCGCCGTGCCGATCGCCTCGGCAGATAGATCGCCACCGCTGAGCTCGGCCGCGACGCGGCCGTCGTGGAGGACGAGGACGCGATCGGCGACATGCGCGAGTTCCTCGTGGTCGGAAGAGGTCATCAACACCGCGGTGCCCTCGTCGACAGCTGAATCGATCGCGCTCCAGAGCTCCTGACGGGCGCCGACGTCGACACCCTGTGTCGGGTCCGAGAGCAACAGCACCTTCGGGGCGGCGCGCAACCAGCGCGCGATCACCGACTTCTGCTGGTTGCCGCCCGAGAGTTCGGACACCGGCGTCTTCGGCCCTGGCGTCCGGATGTTGTACCGCGCGATGTCGCGTTCGGCATCGGCGGCCTCGGCACGACGGTTCATGCCGATGCCCCGCCGGTAGCGCCCGAGCGTCGCCTGCGAGAGGTTCGCCTGAAGCGACATGTCGGGGAAGATGCCGAGCGCGGGCCGGTCGGCGGGGACGTATGCGAACCCGGCGCGGACCGCATCACGGGTCGACCCGATTGAGACCGTCGTGCCGGCGAGCTGCACGGTGCCTTCGGTGATCGGCACGAGCCCGAACAGCAGTCCGAGCACGTCGACGCAGCCGGCCTCCTCGAAACCTGCGAGGCCCACGATCTCGCCGTTGTGAACGGTGACGTCGACGCCGGCGACCGGACCGCCGCAGAGGCCTCGCAGCTCGAGCGCCGGCACCTCGCCGGGGGTCGTATCGCGCGTCGGAAAGTAGGTGTCGACCGCACGACCGACGATCAGCTCACCGAGCCGGTCCTCGGACATCTCCTCACGGCTGAGACTGCCGGCGTTGCGGCCGTCGCGCAGCACGCTCGCGACCGACGCCACCTCCATCACTTCGTCGAGCCGGTGCGAGACGAGCACGATCGTCTCGCCCTCGGCCGCGTAACGGCGTTGCGCATCGAAGAGGATCTTCGTCTCGGCCGGTGAGAGCGACGCCGTCGGCTCGTCGAGGACGAGAACGCGATCGGGCGACTCCCCGGCCTGAAGCACACGAGCGATGACGACCATCATCTGCATCGCGGGGCCGAGCTCGGCCGCCGGCATCTCGGCCTCGGCGTCGATCCCGAAGCGGTCGAGCGCCTCGCGTGCCCTGTCGTTCATCACCCGCCGCCGCACGCGCGAGAAGCTGACGCGGCCAGATTCGTCGCCGATCGCGAGGTTCTCGGCGACCGTGAGCGCCGGGAAGATCGACGGCTGCTGATGGACGACGCTGATGCCGGCGTCACAGCGCCCGACCGGATCGGCGACGGTCAGGTCGAAGCTGCGCTCACCGATCTCGAGCACGCCAGCGTCGGCGGCGTAGACACCGGCGAGGATCTTGATCAGCGTCGACTTGCCGGACCCGTTGCTCCCGAGCAGCGCATGGATCTGCCCGGAGTCGACCTCGAAGTCGACGTCGTCCAGAGCCTGCGTCAGTCCGAACGCCTTCGAGACGCCCGAGAGCCGAAGGCGACTGCCGTTGCTGTTTGCACGAGCGGCCAATCTCTCTCCTCAGAGTCCGAGCACCGGCCGACGACCGGCGCCGGCTTATCGTAAGGACGGCCCGCCGAGCGTTTTGTGCGTTTTCACGACACGGTCACGCCGACTTGTTCTGAAACGGCAGCGGCGGTGGTCAGTGCTCTTCGACCAGCAGGCGGTGCAGGCTGAGCGCCACAACGAGCTCGCTGCGCCGGTGGGCGATGCCGTCGGGCAGCAGTTCTTCGATCGAGCTGAGGCGGTACGAGACGGTCCGCTCGTGGACACCGAGCATCGCCGCGGCTGCGCTGCCGTTGTTGCCGACCGCGAAGTACGCGCGCAATGTCTCGCGCAGCTGCAGGGCGCGATCACCGTCGTCGGCGAGCGGGCCGAGCTCGTCGGCGACGAACGCACGCGCGACGCGCTCGTCGCGTAGTGCCAGCGCCTCGATCGCAACGTCGTCGTAGTCGGTCGCAGCCGCCCCGCTCAGCCGTGCGACACGATGCGCTTCGACCGCTTCGGCGTGCGAGCTGACGAAGCCCTCGCGCCCGCTGTCGACGGTGCCGAATGCGACCTGGTTGCCCGGATGCGGCTCCCACCCGTCGAGCAGCTCGCGCACGATCGGCCGCCCGCCGAGCCACGCCCAGGCGGTGCCGTCGATCCCGGGCGTCGTCAGGACCGAGCAGCCGAGAACACGCGCTAGATCGCTGACGACCTCCTCTCGCTGCGGGCCCGAGGCGACGACCGCCAGATGCGGTCCGTCGAGTGGATACCCGAGCGAGTCGGCGGATACGTCGGTGCCTGCAAGGAGGGATTTGACTACCTCGATCCGGCGGTGCTCGCCGCGCCGCACGACGCGGTCGCGCTCCATCTCGTAGACGTGGGCGAGGTGCGCCGAGAGCTCGCTGCAGTACGTCGTGATGTAGCGGTGAGCGGCGCGCATCAGCGCGAACTCCTCGCTCTGCGGCAGCTCCTGCTCGCGGATGTGGGTGAACAGACGGTCGACGATCTCGCGGTACCCGACCCAGATCGTCTTCTCGACGGCGCGCCACGGGATTCCCATCTGGGCGGTCAGCAGCGCCTCCTTGAGCGCGTTCGCCGGTGGCGCCTCGGGGAGCCGGCAGCCGTGGGCGAAACCGGACGCCATCCCGTAAAGCCAGTCCGACGTGCTCTCGACGGCGAGCTGGACGATCGCCTGGTCGCCGCCCGCGAAGTACTCGGGCACCTCGATCATCATCTGCTCGACGTGCTCGCGCGCGTGGAGATCGCGCTCGAGCGCGAGGTGATCGCCGAGCGCCTCGAGGCTGGCGCTCATGGCTGGAACAGCCTCCGCAGGCGCAGGGCGAGCGAGAGGTCGTCCTGACAGTCGGTGAGGTAGCGCCCGAGGCGCTCTTCCGAAGCACGGATCCGGTAGGAAACCGTCCGCTCGTGGACGGCGAGCGCCGTCGCGGCCGCGGTCGCCCGGTTGCCGGCGCCGAAGTACGCCTCGAGCGTCTCCCGCAGCGCAGCCGTTCGCGGCTTGTCGTCGGCGAGCTCGCCGAGCTGCCGGCCGACGAAGCGGCGCGCGAGCGGCTCGTCGGCGAGCGCGAACGCCTCGAGCGCGACGTCACCGAAGAGCGTCACCGGTGCGCCGCTGACGGCTGCGACGCGGGCGGCGCGGATCGCCTGGCGGTGCGACGTGGCGAAGCCGTCGCCACCGCTGCCGCGGCCGCCGATCGCCAGGAAGCAGCCGTCCGGCACGCTGAACGCGCGGATCACCTGCTTGTGATCGTCGCGCAGCTCCGGGGTTCCGTGAAGCCAGGCCCAGTCGTGCTCACGACGGGGTTCGATCGTGAGATCGGTCTTCATCTCGCCGGCCAGCCGGCGGAGCGTGCCTTCGTGGTCGCCGCCCCAAGCGACGACGGCGAGATGGTCGTTGCGCAGCTCGAACGGCAGCTCGTCGGCCTTCACCGATCGCCCGGCCAGGAGGTCGTCGATCTGCTCGCGCTGGCGGTGCCCCGGCCGGCGGACGACAAGGCGTGACGCGGTGCGCTGGTACGAGCCCGCCATCTCGCGTTCGATCTCGCGTCCGAACCCGGCGAGCCGGAGCACGACGGTCCGCATCGCCGCCGCGGCCTGGGCCGCATCGCTCCATTCCTCCGCCGCAAGCCATTCGAGCACCCGGTCGAGCAGCCGCTGATTGCAGCGCGAGGCAGAGCGGACGACCGTCTCCCACGGGATCCCCTCCTCCGCCGCCCAGGCGGAGAGCCGTTCCGCGCCGCGGGTTGCCGTCGCGGGCAGGCTGCCGCTGCTGAGCCCAGCCGATATCCCGTCGATCGTGAGCCGCACGTCCTCGGCGACGTGTGCCGCCTCGGCGCCTCGCTGGACCCAGGCCGGGTCGGCCTTCAGCAGCTCACCGGCGAGCTCCGGCGCGAGCGAATCGAGCTCCTCGCTCAACCTGCGGGCGAGGTTGCGTGGAGCGGAAAGGCCCTCGGTGCGCATTGCCGGGATAAGCATAGAGACGGGTGCCCCACCGGCACGACGCTTCCGAGTGCCGATGAGCAACCCACACCGCTACGACCAACATCCCTTCGCGCCACCGCCCGGCTCGACCGAGCTCTTCATCGTCCGCCACGGCTCGTCGGCGCCCGCGCGCGAGGAGACGCCGTTCCCCTTGCTCGACGGGCGCGGCAACCCCGACCTGGCGCCGGCCGGCATCGAGCAGGCGGCGGCGATCGCCGAGCACCTCTCCGATCATGAGCTCGACGCCGTCTTCGTCTCCTCACTGATCCGCACGCAGCAGACCGCGCAACCGCTGCTCGACCGCATCGGGCTCGAAGCGCGCGTCGTCCCCGAGCTCGCCGAGGTCTTTCTCGGCGACTTCGAGGGCGGCGAGTACCGGATCCGGGCCGCGAACAAGGATCCGGTCGTCGAGCGCGCGTTCGCCGAGGAGCGCTGGGACGTGATTCCGAACGCCGAGCCGCCGGCCGCGTTCGCTGCCCGGATCGCCGATGCGCTCGCGATCGTCGTCGAGGAGACCGGGCCGTCGCGACGGGCCGCGGTGTTCGCGCACGGCGGCGTGATCGGCGAGATCTGCCGTCAGGCCACGTCTAGCCGCCCATTCGCGTTCGTGCACTCCGACAATGCGTCGATCACGCAGCTCGTCGTCACCGAGGACGGCCGGCCGATCCTGCGCGCGTTCAACGAGACCGCGCATCTTGCGGCGACGCGGGCGAGCTGAGCGCCGTTGTCCGGTTCACGACGCGCTCGCACGCCCCTTGTCCGAATCCGCGTAGACCGGGCGGAGCCCTCTCCGGGACGTTCCCCGTCATGAATCGGATCAGTCCGGGCGAGACCGTCGACGGCCGGGTACTGTGGCTCGACCCCGCGGCCGGCGCGCCTGCCCCCGGCGCACAGGCGCCGCTGGGCGGCGAGCTGACGGCGGACGTCTGCATCGTCGGCGGCGGCCTGCTCGGCCTCTGGACCGCGATCAAGATCGTCGAACTCGACCCCGGCGCCGACGTCTGCGTGCTCGAGGCCAGCACATGCGGGTTCGGCGCCTCCGGGCGCAACGCTGGCTTCGCGATGTCGCTGTGGTCGAAGTCCTCGTCATTGCTCGGGCGCGCCGACCGGGTGGAGGCGTCACGGCTGGCGCAGGCCTCCGACGACGCGCTTGACGAGCTTGAGCGGTTCTGCGCGGACGAGGGCATCGACTGCGGGTTCCGCCTGCCGGGCTGGCTCTGGACCGCGACGGCGCCGGCCCAAGCCGGGTCGTGGAAGTCGACGGCCGCGGCGGCGGAGTCGCTCGGTGGCTCGCCGTTCGTCGAGATCGGCAAGGAGGAGGTGCGCGAGCGACTCGGCACCCGCAACGTCTTCGGCGCCCTCTTCGAACCGCACTGCGCGACCGTCGATCCGGGCAAGCTCGTCACCGGCCTGCGCGGCGCAGCTCTGCGGCGCGGGGTCCGGATCTTCGAGCACACGCCGGTGACCGCGATCGACCGGGACACGCAGGTCGTGACCTGCCCTGGCGGCAGCGTCCGCAGCCGCCAGCTCGTGCTCGCGACCAACGCCTGGCTCGCGAAGCTGCCGGAGCTGCGCCGGGTGATCGTCCCCGTGTCGGCCGACGTGATCGCCACCGCACCACAACCGGAGTTCTTCAAGAACTCCTGGTCGGGCGGCGAGGCCGTCACGAACTCGAGCATCATCGCCGACTTCGCGAGGCCGACGGTCGACGATCGCGTTGTGATCGGGCGCGGCGCGGCCGCGATGGCCTTCGCCGCCCATCTCGGCCGCGGGTTCCTCGAGAACCCGCCGCGGACGAAGGAGATCTCGACGGCGCTCGCGACGCTGATCCCCGACCTCGACGAGGCGCCGGTCACGCACTCGTGGTCGGGGCCGGTCGACCGGACGAGCGACGGCCTGCCGATCGTCGACCGGCTGCCAGGCTCGCGGATCCTGTTCGCGGGCGGCTTCTCCGGCAACGGCGTCGGGCCGACCAACATCTTCGGCAGGATGCTGGCGTCGCTCGCGCTCGGGATCGAGGACGAGTGGTCGTCGAGCAGCTACATCGGCATCCCTGCATACCGGTTCCCACCCGAGCCGGTGCGGTATCTCGGTGGCGTCCTGGTTCGGCGTGCGGTCCGCAATCAGATCAACGCCGTCGACAACGGCCGGCCGGTCTCGGCGCTGACGCGCAAGCTCGTCGGCCTCTACCCCTCTGGACTGATGAAGGTGGAATCGTGAACGATTCGGAGATTCCCGCTCGCTACGGGATGTTGATCGACGGCCGGTCGGTGCCGGCGATCAGCGAGCGGACGTTCGACTCGACCAATCCCTTCACCGGCGAGACCTGGGCGACCGTCCCGCTCGCCGGGCCCGACGACGTCGATTGCGCCGTCGTGGCGGCGCGCGCCGCGTTCCCGGCGTGGTCGTCACTGCCCGGCCGCGACCGTGGCGAGCCGATGCGGCGCCTCGCGCGGCTGATCGACGAGCGCCACGAGCATCTCGCCCGGATCGAGACGATCGACAACGGCAAGCTGCTCGCGGACACGGTCCGGCACCTGCAGCGGCTGCCGGTCTGGCTCGACTTCTTCGCCGGCACCGCCGACAAGCTGTTCGGTCGCACGATCCCGGTCGACGACGAGCACGCATTCGTCTTTACGCAGCGCGAGCCGGTCGGCGTCGTCGCGGCGATCACGCCGTGGAACTCGCCGCTGATGGTCCTGATGTGGAAGCTCGCGCCGGCGTTGGCGGCGGGCTGCACGATGGTCGTCAAGCCCTCCGAGCACGCATCGGTCTCGACGCTCGAGCTCGGAGCGCTCTTCGCCGAGGCCGGGTTCCCGCCGGGAGTCTTCAACGTCGTCACCGGATATGGCGCCGACTGCGGCGACCCGCTCGTCCGCCATCCCGGCGTCGACAAGGTTTCGTTCACCGGCTCGACCGGGGTCGGCACACAGGTGATGCAGGCAGCGGCCGTCCACCTCGCGAGCGTCGCGCTCGAGCTCGGCGGCAAGTCGCCGAACATTGTCTTCGCCGACGCCGACCTCGATCGCGCCGCCGCCGGGGCGATCAAGGCGATCTACGGCTCGACCGGACAGAGCTGCCTCGCCGGCTCGCGCCTGTTCGTCGAGCGGGAGATCCATGACGACTTCGTCGCCCGGCTCGCCGAGCGCGCCGCAGCGATGCGGCTCGGCGACCCGCTCGCAGCCGACACCGAGATGGGCCCGGTCGCGATCCGGGCGCAGTTCGACAAGATCGCCGAGTACGTCGAGATCGGCCGTCAGGAGGGAGCGACCGTCGTCACCGGCGGCGGCGCGCCCGACGACCCGACGCTACGCGGCGGCTGGTTCTTCCAGCCGACGATCCTAAGCGGCGTCAGCAACGAGATGCGGGTCGCCCAGGAGGAGATCTTCGGGCCGGTTCTCGCGGTGATCCCGTTCGACGACGAGGCCGGCGTGATCCGTCAGGCCAACGAGACCGACTTCGGCCTCGCCTCCGGCATCTGGACGAGCGATCTCGGCCGCGCCCACCGCGTCGCGAAGGCGCTCCGGGCCGGAACCGTGTGGGTCAACACCTACCGGGCGATCTCGCCCGCGGTGCCGTTTGGCGGCTTCAAGGCGAGCGGGCTCGGCCGCGAGAGCGGGCTCGAGTCGCTCGACGAGTACCTGGAGACGAAGTCGGTCTGGATCGACGTCTCGCCCTGACAGAGACCGGAGCACGAAGGAGCAGATCATGAACTCAGGCAGGCTCGAAGGACAGGTGATCGCGGTCAGCGGTGCCGGCAGCGGCATCGGCGCCGCGGTCGCGAAGCTCGCCGCGGCCGAGGGCGCTTCGGTGCTGCTGCTCGGGCGGCGGGCCGAGAAGCTCGAGCAGACGCGCGCCGACATCGGCGAGTCCGCCGTCGTCCAGCAGTGCGACGTCACCGTCCAGGAGGACATCGACGCCGCGGTCGTCCGCGCGCTGAACGAGTGGGGCCGGGTCGACGGCCTCGTCAACAACGCCGGCTCGTTCCAGATGGCCCACGCGCTGCTGATGACACGCTCGCAATGGGACGAGACGCTCGCCGTCGACCTGTCCGCCGCATTCTTCATGTCGCAGGCGTTCGGTCGCGAGATGGCTCGGGCCGGCAAGGGCGCGATCGTCAACATGGCCTCGGTCGACGGCCACGCAGGCGAGCCGCTGAACGCGCCCTACAACTCCTCCAAGGCCGGGCTGATCGGGCTTACGCGCTCGCTGGCGATGGACCTCACACCGCTCGGCATCCGGGTCAACGCCGTCAGCCCGGGCTACGTCTCGGGCACGCCGATGGCCGACGACACCGCCGATACCGAGCAGTCGGTCGGCGAGCTGCTGCAGAACTGGCAACGGGTCGCGCTGCGGCGGATGGTCAGCGTCGAGGAGGTCGCGCAGATGACGGTCTTCCTGCTCTCCGACGCCGCCGCCGGACTGACCGGCTCCGATGTGCTCGTCGACGGCGGGCTGATGTCCGACATCTACGCGCTCGACTCGGTTGAGGCGACCGGCTGGAAAGCCTTCCAGAACGAGACGCTCGACGAGGTTCGCAAGCTGCTCGCCGAAGGCTCGCTGCGGCCGGCAGGCGCGTAGAGCGGATGGGGGTCTACGACGACCGGCCGTGGCTGGCCCGGTACGGCGACGAGATGCCGGCCGATCTCGCGCCCGAGCACGAGAGCGCGCTCGCGATGTTCGAGGCGGCGGTCCGGCGCCGCCCGTACTCGGTGCTGCTGCGGTACTTCGGGTCGTCGCTGACGCTGGCAGAGGCAGACCGGCTGAGCGGAGCGATCGCCGCCGGGCTGCTCGACCTCGGGGTCACTCGTGGCGATCGCGTCGCCCTCTACCTGCAGAACGTCCCCCAGTACGTCCTCGCGATGATCGCCGCCTGGAAGGCCGGCGCGATCGTCGTCTCGATCAACCCGATGAACCGCGAGCGTGAGCTCGCCGCGCTACTCGACGACTCGGGCGCCAAGGTGCTGATCGCGCTCGAGGATCTGTACGCCGACGTCGGCGAGGCGGTGGTCCCCCAGACGGCGGTCGAGACGGTGATCACGACCTCCGAGCTCGACCTCCTCGACGGCGAGGTGCCGCCGTCGCTCGCCGGGGTCCGGCGCCGGCGAGCCGCCGGCACGCACGACCTCCTGGAGCTTGTCCAGCGGCACGAAGGGCAGGTGATCGAGCGTCAGGCGTTCGCGGCGGACGATGTCGCCGTCCTGACCTACACGTCGGGGACGACCGGGCCGCCGAAGGGCGCGATGAACACGCACGGCAACGTTGCGTTCAGCTCCCAGGTCTACCGCGACTGGATGCGGCTCGATCCCGACGAGGACGTGATTCTCGGGGTCGCGCCGCTGTTCCATGTCACCGGGCTGGTCGCGCACATCGGCTTGGCGCTCCTGATGGGTGCTCCGTTGGTGCTGATGGGCCGGTTCGACGCGGCGATCTGTCTCGAGCAGATCGAGCGCACCCGCACGACGTTCACGGTCGCGTCGATCACGGTCTTCATCGCGCTGATGAACCATCCCGACGCCGGACGCCGGGACCTGTCTTCGCTGCGTAAGGCGATGAGCGGCGGCGCGCCGGTCTCACCGGCGACCGCGGAGGCATGGGAGCAGGCTGCGGGCAGCCCGCTGCACGTCGTCTACGGCCTGACCGAGACGACGTCGCCGAGCCACGCCGTCCCGTTCGGCTCGGCCGCACCGGTCGACGCGGCCTCGGGAGCGCTGTCGGTCGGCGTGCCGGTCTTCAGCACGATCGTCCGCGTGGCCGGCGAGGACGGAGGGGACGTTCCGGCCGGAGAGCTCGGTGAGTTCGTGACCAGCGGACCGCAGGTCGTTCCCGGCTACTGGAGGAAGCCGGAGGAGAGCGAGCACGCGATGCCCGGCGGCGCGCTACGGACCGGCGACGTCGGCTTCATGGACGAAGAGGGTTGGTTCTACCTCGTCGACCGCAAGAAGGATCTGATCAACGCGTCCGGCTACAAGGTCTGGCCGCGCGAGGTCGAAGACGTGCTCTACCAACACGAAGCGGTCCGCGAGGCGGCCGTTGTCGGTGTGCCGGACGAGTACCGCGGCGAAACCGTCAAGGCGTTCGTCAGCCTCAAGCCCGGCGCTGTCGCCGATGCCGACGGCCTCAAGCGGTTCTGCAAGGAGCGGATGGCCGCCTACAAGTACCCGCGCTCGATCGAGATCGTCGACGAGCTGCCGAAGACGGCGAGCGGGAAGATCCTGCGCCGGTCGCTCAGGGGCTGACGGGAGCAGGGTTCCCGGCTCGCTCGCGGATCTCCTGGCGGCCGATCGCCCGCAGGTGGACCTCGTCGGGGCCGTCGACGATCCGCATCGTGCGCGCGCCGGCGTACATCGCCGCCAGCGGGAAGTCACCGGAGACGCCGGCGCCACCGAACGACTGGATCGCGCGGTCGATGATCTCGCAGGCCATCCGGCCGGCGACGACCTTGATCGCAGCGATCTCCTTCTGCGCGTGCTTGTTGCCGACCGTGTCCATCATCCACGCGGTCTTGAGCGTCAGCAGCCGGGCCTGCTCGATCTGGATCCGCGACAGCGCGATCCACTCGCGGATCACCCCGCGATCGGCGAGCGGCGCGCCGAACGCAACGCGGTTGCTGACGCGGTCGACCATCAACCCGAGCGCCCGCTCGCAGAGACCGATCGTGCGCATGCAGTGGTGGACACGGCCAGGGCCGAGCCGCGCCTGCGCAAGCGCGAAGCCGGCCCCCGCCTCACCGAGCAGGTTCTCCTTCGGGACGTGCACATTCTCGTAGCGGACGACCGGATGCCCGTGCTGGTCGTCGTAGCCGAACACGGTCAGCTGACGCTCGACGGTCACCCCCGGAGCGTCGAACGGCACGAGCACCATCGAGTGCTGGCCATAGCGCGGACCATCGGCATTCGAGACGCCCATGACGATCGCGACCTTGCAGCGCGGGTCGGCCGCCCCGGTGCTCCACCACTTGCGACCGTTGACGAGGTAGTGATCGCCCTCGTCGGTGATCGTCGCCTCCATGTTCGTCGCGTCGCTCGATGCGACCGCCGGCTCGGTCATCCCGAAGCACGAGCGGATCTCGCCCTCGAGCAGCGGATGCAACCACCGCTCCTGCTGCTCGGGCGTACCGAACATGTGCAGCAGCTCCATGTTGCCGGTATCGGGCGCTGCGCAGTTGATCGCCTCCGGAGCGATCTCGACGCTGCGGCCGCTGATCTCCGCGATCGGCGCGTACTCGAGGTTGCTGAGTCCGCCGCCGTGATGCTCATCGGGAAGAAACAGGTTCCAGAGCCCCAGATCGCGCGCCTTCGCCTTGAGCTCCTCGACCACCGGCGGCAGCGCGTGCGGATCGGCGGCCTCGGCACGCTGCCGCTCGTAGACCGGCTCCGCCGCGTAGACGTGCTCGTCCATGAACGCGGTCATCCTGGCCTGCAGATCCATCGAACGTTCGCTGTGGGCGAAATCCATGTCGTCGCTCCTGTCGTTGCCGCGGTGTCGGTGCCCGGCGAACGCTAGAGACAACCGGGGGCGGGGCCGATTCGTATCCGGACGGACGGTTCGTGACGGTTGCCGGATCCGGCAAGCCTGCGCGGCAAGACAAGCCATAGGATCGCGCCCATGCCCCGCGACGATCGCACGACCTTCCGCCTCGACGAGGATCAGATCCCCGAGCGCTGGGTCAACATCGCCGCCGACCTGCCCGAGCCGATGGCGCCGCCGCTCTCACCGGCGACCGGCGATCCGGCCGGCCCCGAGGATCTCGCCGCGATCTTCCCGACGGCGCTGATCCTCCAGGAGGTCTCCCAGGACCCGGAGGTCGCGATCCCCGAGCCGGTCCGTGACGCCTACCGGCTCTGGCGGCCGACGCCGCTGCATCGCGCCCGACGGCTCGAGCAGGCGCTCGGCGTGCGCTCGCGCATCTACTACAAGTACGAGGGCGTCTCCCCGGCCGGCTCGCACAAGCCGAACTCGGCGATCCCGCAGGCGTACGAGAACGCGCAGGCCGGCATCAAACGCCTGACAACCGAGACCGGCGCCGGGCAGTGGGGCTCGTCGCTGTCGTTCGCGTGTGCGCAGTTCGGGCTCGAGTGCGAGATCTACATGGTCGGCAGCTCGTTCGACTCGAAGCCGGCGCGCCAGTCGATGATGCGCGCCTGGGGCGGCACCGTATACCGCTCACCGTCGGACCGGACCGAGTCCGGTCGCGCGAACGCGTCGCACCCGACCGGCTCGCTCGGGATCGCGATCTCCGAGGCGGTCGAGCTGGCGGCCCAGCGCGAGGACACGAACTACGCGCTCGGCTCGGTGCTCAACCACGTCGTCCTGCACCAGTCGGTCGTCGGGATCGAGGCGCTCGCGCAGATGGACCTCGCCGAAGACGTGCCTGATGTCGTGATCGGCTGCGTCGGCGGCGGCTCGAACTTCGGCGGCCTGATCGCCCCGTTCCTGCGCGAGAAGGTCGCGGGCACGCGTGACGTGCGCTTCCTCGGCGCCGAGCCGTCGGCCTGTCCGACGCTGACGCGCGGCGAGTACCGCTACGACTACGGCGACATCGCTGGAATGACGCCGATGATGCCGATGTACACGCTCGGTCACGGTTTCGTGCCGCCGCCGGTCCACGCCGGTGGACTGCGCTACCACGGCGACTCGCCGCTGATCTCGGCGCTGCTCCATCAGGGCCTGATCGAGGCGCGCGCCTACCACCAGAACGACGTCTTCGCCTCGGCGATCCAGTTCGCCCGCGCCGAGGGGATCCTGCCGGCGCCGGAGTCGGCGCACGCGATCCGCGCCGCCGTCGAGGAGGCGCTTGCGGCCGAGCAGGCCGGCGAGGAGCGCGTGATCCTGTTCGGCCTTTCCGGCCACGGCCACTTCGACGGCCAGGCCTACGACGACTACCTCGCCGGCGATCACTCCGACCCGGAGCCGACCGACGCCGAGATCGCCGAAGCGATGGCCGGCATCCCCCCAGCCCCCGCACTCACCTGAACAACCCCACTGGGGTTCAGTCGTCGGTGGCGACTGGGGTCTCGACGGTTGGAGCGACGTCGGGCGCGCCTAGCCGGACGGCGTCGGCGGTGAGATCGTCGGCCTGCTGCTGGGACTCGCGCTCGGCCTCGACGCGCAGCTCGTAGTGCTCGATCTCGGACTCGGTCTGCTCGCGCGTCCAGCCGAGCGGCTCTGCGATCAGCTCGGCCACCGGCCGTGCCGCCGCGAGGCCGCGGTCCCAGGTCTCGATCGAGATCCGCGTCCGCCGGGTGAGCACGTCCTCGAGGTGCATCGCGCCCTCGTCGGTCGCCGCGTACAGCGCCTCGACCATCAGGTAGTCGTCGGCGCCCGGGATCGGCTCGCCGAGCTCTGGCCGCTCGGCGACCATCCGCAGCAACACGTCGATCAGCGACCCGTAGCGGCCGAGCAGCCGCATGATCCGGGAGCGGTGGAGGCCGCTCTCGGCCGCGAGCCGTTTGTGCGCGTTGCGCCGCGCGAGGTAGCCCTCGGCACCGAGTAGCGGCACCTTGTCGGTGATCGACTCGGGCACGTCTTCGTCGAGCACGTGCGCGACCGCGTCGACCGCGTCCTTCGCCATCACGCGGTAGGTCGTGTACTTGCCGCCTGCGACGGCGACGAGCCCCGGGACGGCGTGGGCGACGATGTGCTCGCGCGAGAGCTGGCTCGTGTCCTCGGATTCGTGCGCCAGCAGCGGCCGCAGCCCGGCGTACACCCCCTCGACATCGTCGTGGCGGAGCGGCGTGACGAGGTACTCGTTGATGTGGTCGAGCAGGTAGTCGATGTCGGTCTGCGACGCGGCCGGATGGTCGAGGTCGAGCGTCCAATCGGTGTCGGTCGTGCCGATGATCCAGTGGCGGCCCCACGGGATCACGAAGAGCACGCTCTTCTCGGTGCGGATCGTCAGCGCGGTGTCGCCGTGGATGCGGTCACGGGGCACGAGCAGGTGGACGCCCTTCGAGGCGCGCACGTTGAACTTGCCGCGCGCGCCGACCATCGCCTGCGTCTGGTCGGTCCAGACGCCGGTCGCGTTGATCGTCTGCCGGGCGCGCAGCTCGATCGTGCGGTCGCCCTCGAGGTCACGGACAAGGACGCCGGTCACGTGCTCGCCCTCGCGCAGGAAGCCGACGGCCTGAGCGCGGGTCGCGATCTGCGCGCCGTGGACGGCGGCGGTCCGGGCGACGAACATCGTGTGGCGGGCGTCGTCGACCTGGGCGTCGAAGTACTGGATCGACCCGGTCAACACGTCGCTGCGAAGCGAGGGGAACTTCTTCAGGGTCTGGTTCTTCGTGTAGTGCCGCTGCCCCGGGACGCCGCGGACCCGGCCGAGCGCCGTGCCCATCGTGTCGTAGAGCAGCAGGCCGGAGGCGAAGTACGGCCGCTCCCAGCCGCTGTGGCGAAGCAGCGCAAGGAACGGCTGCGGCGTAACGAGGTGCGGGCAGATCCGGTCGAGCATCAGCGCGCGCTCGCGCAGCGCCTCACGGACGAGGCCGAACTCGAGCTGCTCGAGGTAGCGCAGCCCGCCGTGGATCAGCTTCGACGAGCGGCTCGACGTGCCCGCCGCCAGGTCGCTCTTCTCGATCAGCGCCACGCTCAACCCGCGGCTGGCCGCGTCGAGCGCAGCTCCGCAACCGACGATGCCGCCGCCGATGATCGCGACGTCGAACGTCTGCTGCTCCATCCGGCGCAGCGCCTCGGCGCGCACCTCGCCGTTGAGCCGTCCGTCGCGGCTCACGCGCCGGCCTCCGGCGGAGCGGCCCAGCCGCGCGACCGCTCGACGGCCCGCGCCCAGTCGGAGCGCAGCGTCTGCGCGTGATCGCGGCTCATCTGCGGCTCGTAACGCTCAGATTCGTTCCACATCGAGCGCACATTCTCGCGGGTCCAGAGCCCTGACGCGATCCCGGCCATGTACGCGGCGCCAAGCACGGTCGTATCGGCGATCCGGGGCACGACGACGGGAACGCCGAGCAGGTCGGCCTGGAACTGCATCAGCCAGCGGTTGTGGACCATCCCGCCGTCGACCCGCAGCTCCGGCAGCGGCGCGCCGCTCGCGGCGCTCTGTGCCTCGACAGCGTCGGCGGTCTGGTGGGCAACGGCCTCGAGCGCGGCACGGACGATGTGCTCGCGCCCGGTACCGCGCGTGAGTCCGACGATCGTCCCGCGCGCATACGGGTCCCAATGCGGCGAGCCGAGCCCCACGAGCGCCGGGACGAAGTAGACGCCGTCGTTCGAGTCGAGCGAGGCGGCGAGCGCCTCGCTCTCGGCGGCGCTCGCGATGATCCCGAGCCCGTCCCGCAACCACTGGATCGCCGAGCCGGCGACGAAGATCGACGACTCAAGCGCGTAGGTGGTCGCGGCTTGGTCGCTCCAGGCGATCGTCGTGACGAGCCCGTCGGCGAGTACGAAATCCTGCCCCGCGTTCTGGAGCAGGAAGCAGCCGGTGCCGTAGGTGTTCTTGGCCTCGCCGCGCGCGTGGCAGGCCTGGCCGTAAAGCGCCGCCTGCTGGTCGCCGGCCATCGCACAGACCGGCACGTCACCACCGAACAGCGACGTGCGACCGAACTCGCCGAGCACCGGCCGGACCTCGGGCAGCGAGCCTCGCGGTACGCCGAACAGCGCACAGAGCTCGTCGTCCCAATCGCATGAGCCGATGTCGAGCAGCAGCGTCCGCGAAGCGTTCGAGCTGTCGGTCGCGTGCTCACCGGTCAGCTTGAAGAGCAGCCACGCGTCGATCGTGCCGAACGCAACGTCGCCGGCGTCTGAATCGATCGCGTGCTCCAGCATCCAGGCGTACTTCGTCGCGCTGAAGTACGCGTCGAGCACGAGGCCGGTGCGCTCGCGGACGAACCGCTCGTGGCCGGCCGCGCGCAGCTCGTCGCAGCGCTCCGCCGTGCGGCGGTCCTGCCAGACGATCGCGCGGCAGAGCGGCTCGCCGGTCGACCGGTTCCAGGCGACCGACGTCTCGCGCTGGTTCGTGATGCCGATCGAACTGAGGCTCGAACCGTCGATGCCAGCGCCCGCCAGCGCCTCACGGCAGACGCGTTCGGTCACCTGCCAGATCTCGGCGGCGTCGTGCTCGACCCACCCCGGCTCTGGGAAGTGCTGCGTGAACTCCGAATACGCACTCGCGACCTCGGCACCGTCTTCGCCGAACACGAACGCGCGCGATCCCGTCGTCCCCTGGTCGATCGCGAGAATCATGCGGCCTGGAACGGTACCGTCACGCCGTGCTTCAGGAGATCGACCTCTTCGGCCTGCCGATCAAGACCTTCGGCCTGTTCTTCGCATTGAACTTCGCCGCCTGGGGACTGCTGGCGGCCAAATGGCTGCGGGAGCTCGGCAAGCCGGTCGATCTCGCCTTCGAGCTCGTGATCGTCGCGTTGCTCGGCGGGCTCGTCGGCGCGCGCGCCTACTGGCTCGTCCAGCAGGGCGAGGCGCCCGGCCTCGGCGACGTCTTCGGCGGCTCCGGCCTGACCTGGTACGGCGGGCTGTTCGGCGGCACGCTCGCCGTGCTGGTCTGGGCCCGGCGCCGCGGGATTCTCGGCCTCGATCTGCTCGACTTCGCCGGCCCGGGCCTCGCGCTCGGCTACGCGGTCGGCCGGATCGGCTGCCAGATCTCAGGTGACGGCGACTACGGCCGGCCCTGGGACGGGCCGTGGGCGATGGGCTACTCGGACGGCGTCGTGCCGACGGAGCCGGGCGTGACCGTGCACCCCGCGCCGATCTACGAGTCGCTCGTCCTCGCCTCGCTCGCCTTGCTGCTCTGGTCGCTGCGTGACCGCGTACGCCCCGGCGTCTTGATGGCCGGGTACCTCGTCGGCGCAGGCGCCGAGCGACTGCTGGTCGAGTTCGTCCGCCGCAACGATGCGCTCGCGCTCGGCCTGACGGCCGCGCAGTGGGAATCGCTCGTGCTGCTGCTCGCCGGAGCGATCTGGCTCGCCGTGATCCGTCGCCGCAGCGGATCCTGGGCGCTGCCGGCGGCCGACCGTGACGCCGCGCTCGAAGCCCGCGCTCGCAACCTCGCCGCGGCGTGAGCGCCGGCGAGCCGATCGCCGTCCTCGGGCCGGGCGGCGAGCCGGTCACCGGGCCCGGCGGCGGGCCGCTCGTCAAACGCCGCGACGAGATCCATCGCGACGGCGACTGGCACGCGGCCTTCCACCTCTGGGTGCTGTGCGCCGACGGGATCGTCCTCCAGCGCCGCGGCGCCCACAAGCAGGCGTGGCCGGGGCGGCTCGACGCGAGCGCCGCCGGCCACCTGACCGCCGGTGAGCAGCCGCTCGACGGGCTGCGCGAGGCCGAGGAGGAGCTCGGCGTCCGCTACTCACCCGACCGGCTTAACGCGCTCGGTGTCTTCCGTGTCGACGAGCAACAGCCCGACGGCACGATCAACCGCGAGCACCAGCACGTCTACGCCGTCCGGGACCCACGGCCGGTCACCGCGTTCACGGCGATCGATCGCGGCGAACTCGACGGGCTCGTCGTCGTCACGGCGACGGCGTTCACCGCGCTCGCCGGCGGCGCGGACGCCGACGGAATCGCGTGGGACGGCGAACGCGCCGAGCCTGTCGTCGTCGGCGCGGCCGAACTGGTGCCCGCGCCGTACTTCATAGAGCTGAGCGGTGTTTGCGCAAAGCAGGTCGCGGGGAGCCGAGCGAGCGGCGAGGGAGCGTGCTGAGGCACGTGACCGATGCCGCGAGCGAAGGATCGTCGCGAGATGCGCAGCGCAAACGTCGCTCAGGCGTCGTCGAAGTAGCCGGGGTGCGCTGCGCGCAGTTCCGGTAGCCAGCCCAGCACGGTGCGCAGGTGCCGGCGCATCCGCTGCTCGGCGAGGTCAGGGTCGCCGGCGGCGATCGCGGCGACGAGTGCGCGGTGCTCGTCGACCATCGCCCCGAGATAGCCCGGCTCAGGCAGGCTGAGCCGCCGGACGCGGTCGAGATGACCGTTCGCCCGCCGGGCGAGCGCCCACGCGATCTCGTGGCCCGAGAGCTCGGCGATGCGATGGTGGAGCTCTTCGTCGAGCGCGTCGAACAGCTCGGCGTCACCGGCGGCCGTCGCGCGCTCCTGCGCGAGCAGGTTGGCCTGAAGGTCGGCGAGCCCGTCGACCGCTGCCCGCTGCGCAGCCAGCCGCGCCGCCGCGCACTCGAGCGCCTCGCGCACGAACGCCGCGTCCGCGACGCCCTCGTCGGAGATCAGCGTCACGAACGTGCCGAGCTGCGGCACGATCGCGACGAGGCGCTCGTCCCGCAGCCGCACCAGCGCCTCGCGGACCGGCGTCCGCGAGACACCGAGCCGCTCGGCGAGCTCGTTCTCCGACAGCTTGCGGCCAGGCTCGAGCTCGGCGGTGACGATCCCCCGGCGAAGCGCCGTGTAGACCTGGTCCCGCGCCGCCTCGCCGACCCCGCGGCCCGCGATCGCGAGGCTCATGCCTGGATCGTGACCGGCGTGCCGACGCTGACCTTGCGGAACAGCCGCAGGATGTTCTTGTTGCGCAGGCGGACGCAGCCGTGCGAGATCGCTCCCGGGATCAGCCCCGGCTGGTTGGTGCCGTGGAGGCCGATGAAGCCGCCGCCAGGCCAGTCGGTCAGCGTCTTCGAGTTGGCCGAGAGCCCCATCGCACGCGGGCCGTAGACCGGTGACTTGAAGCCGTTGAGCTTCGTCCGGATGTAGAACTCGCCTTCGGGCGTCGGGTACATCGACTGCCCGATCCCGATCGGGAATTCGTAGACGGTTTCACCGGCGCGCTCGAGCGTCAGCTCGCGCTCGCTCTTGTCGATCGTGATGTGCGTGCTGAGCGCCTGCGGCGCGCCGAGGCGTGAGCGCGGCACCCAGCCGGTCTTGCGGCCGGCAGCGCGCACCTTGTACCAGGCGGAGTTGGCGGTTCGGGACTCGATGTAGACGACCTCGTCGGTGCGCTCGGGCGTCTTGAGCCGGAGCCGGCCGCGCTTCGGCGCGAACTTGGAGGCGCGCGTGAAGATCGGCGTGCGGCGCTCGACGAAGGCCCAGTACGAGCGCACCCCGGGCTCGGACATCTGCACGACCTCGGCCGCCGCCGCCGGCGACGCGACGCCGAACAGACCACTGGCCGGGATCAGGACGATCCCGGCCAGCAGCGACACGGAGTATTTCCTGCGCAACTGTGCCTCAGCCGGTGAACGTCGGGGCGACGCCGCGGCTCTGGCTGCGCTTGGCCGACAGGACCTTGACGGCCTTGCCGCTCTTCTTGCAGCCGCTGACCGAGGCGCTGACCTTGATCGAACCGGCGCGCGACGGCTTGACGCGGAAGACGGCCGTGTTCTTCGAGCCGACCCGCTTCGAGGTGCTGACGCCCGCGCCCTTGAGCGTGACCTTCGGCTTCGTCGTCGACTTCGAGGTCACGCGGACCGAGATCGTGTTGCGCTGACCGGCACGCGGGCGGTAGCTCGAGACCTTGACGGTCGCGTTGTTGAACGCGGCGCAGGCGCTGACGATGGCCTTCGGCGTCGTGTTGCCGGCAGCAACAACCTGGGAGTCCGGGACCGGCGGCAGCACCGGCGGCTTGTACGGGTTCGGCGGAGTGTTCGGGTCGGGCTGGGGGTCCGGGGTCGGCGGGTTCTCCGGATCCGGGTTCGGCGTCGGCGGAGGCGAGAACGTGCACTTGTCCTTACCACCGAGGATCGCGGCAACCATCGGCGCGCTCTCGCTGAACTGCCCGGCTGTCGAGCTGGGGACGCCGATCGACTTCACGGCGGCATCCGGATCGCCGTTGACCACATCGAGCTGGTAGTAGCAGGACGGGACGTCGACGGTGAGGGTCTTCGGCTCACCGGCTTTGAGCGTTACCTGGTCGACGTCGTAGCCCTCCTGCGGGAAGGAGGTGAGGACGCGTAGATCGCCCTCGAACAGCTGCGGCTGGGTCTTGAAGCTCAGGAGCGTGACGGTGCCGGTGCCGGAGACCGTCACAGAGGCGGTCCCGCCCTGCATGTGGTCGTTCCAGGCCGGCGTGCACGAGTAGCTGAACGGAAGCGTGAACGCGAGTGGGTTCGGCGTACCGCAGCCCCCCGCGGCAGCGGCGCTCGACGCGATCGCGAGCGACCCGGCGACGGCGATACCTGCGGCCGCCAGCTTGTGCTTCCTGGACGTAGTGCTGAGCATGGTGGTTCCTGTAGCCCCTTGGTGGTGTTCGTCCGGGAGATCCGTTCCCAGACGTCTTGGATCTTGAAGCCCGTCGATCCGAAAGTCAAGTTCACGGGGCGTTGTGCAGGGTCCGCTATTCGTCCGCCCGTCGCCCACGGGCGTCGCTCCTGCCCGCTCAGCCGGTGAAGGTCGGGGCCTTGCCGGTCGTCTTGGTGCGCTTGGCAGACAGGACCTTGACCGAAGCGACCTTCGCGCAACCGCTCGCCGTCACGCGGATCGACCCGGCCCGGCTCGGCCTGACACGGAATACGGCGGTGTTCTTCGAACCGGCGCGCTTCGAGGTGCTGACGCCTGCGCCCTTGAGCGTGACCTTCGGCTTCGTCGACGACGTCGTCGTCACGCGCACGGTGATCGTGTTGCGCTGCTTCGCACGGACCCGGTAGCTCGTGGCCTTGACGGCGCTGCAGGCACGGACGACCGGCTGCGGCGTAGTCGCAGTGCCGGAGCCGGAGACCGAGCCGCCCTGGACCGGCGGGAGCACCGGCGGCGTGTAGGGGGTCTGCGGGTCGTTCGGGTCAGGCGTGGGGTTCGGAGTGGGCGGGTTCTCCGGATCGGGGTTCGGAGTCGGCGTCGGCTCGCAGCGCTTGCGGCCGCCGTTGGCGTAGTTGATGACGCGCGGACGGCTGTACATCGGGTTGTCGATCTCGTCCTGCGTCAGCCCCTCGGCGTCGATGAAATCGACCTGGTAGTAGCAACTGGGCACGTCGACCTTCAGCGTGACGGTTTCGCAGCCGTCGAGCGTGTGGCGTTGCAGCTGGTAGAGCGTCTGCGGGAAGGAGAAGAGGACGAAGTTGCTCTGTGCCTGGTAGCTCGCCAGCGCAAGCGGGACCTTGCCCTGCGTCTTGCCGGTGATCGTGACCGTGACGGTCTTGCCCTGCATCTCGTCGGTCCAGGGATCCGGCGTCACGCTCCAGTCGAACTTGTCGGTGATCCACATCGACGGGTCGTCCGGCAGACAGTTCGTCTCAGCAGCGCTCGCGCTCGAGGCGGCCCCGAGCGCCCCGACCAGGGCGATTGCAACGACCGCGAGCTTCTGCTTCACATCCATGTCAATGGTTGTACCAGGTACCGCGCGGTCAGGAGACGGTCAACGCACCGGCGTCGGAAAGCCTGGCCTGCTCGCCGGGCTCGACACCCCAGGCGCCGAGCACTGCAGCCCCGTCGTAGCAGATTAGCACTCTTCTGATCATTGCCATGTTGGTGGGGTGGATGACCTCCAAGAATAGCACTAAAGAACCATTCTTCATCCCTAGTCCATTCAATGTTTTGTTGCTGTTCTATATGCTCTTCATCTGCTTGTCCTTGTGGCGGGGTTCCCATTTCTTGGGCACCCTGCTGTCAGACGACTCGATCAATGAACGCTTGCAGACTTTGGAAAGGCTATCTATTGTTGCAGATCCTTTTTTTTATTGTAGCTAATAACGTGAGGACCAAGGTACAAATCATCCAGATCTTCATCACAATATGCGTGACGATGGTATTGATGAATTTTTTCGACCTACGCCAGGTGGGAGAAATGACTTCTTGGGTGTCGCGGATGAAGTTCCGCGGCACATTGAACATTGGTGCCAACGAAGTGGCCGCGTTCTACGCGACCTACACGTTTATTCTGCTGGGTTTGTGGATATTCAAACCAAAGGAGATCAAATTTCGCCCGTGGTTGATGGCCCTGATCGCCTGCAATTTTTTCCTCGTCCTGTTCTTGTTCTCGCGCGGGGCTTATGCGGCGGTTCTAATGTCTTTAGTTTTCGTGGCGCTTAACCGGAAGCCACTATTGATCGTCGCGCTTGTGTTCGTAGTCCTCTTCTGGCAATTGATCCTGCCCGATGAAATAGTGAAGCGTTTAACCTTTACTGAAACAGAAGGGACATTAGATCAATCGGCTGCGTTACGCCTCGTGTATTGGGAAATGACTTTTAACTATTTCTTGGAAAACCCGATATTCGGCATCGGGTTTAATGTTATTCAGCATCTTATAGGCCATGACACACATAATATTTGGTTGCGCACACTTGCGGAGCAGGGCCTTTTAGGAGCTTTCTTTCTGGTAACCATTTTTATGTGTGCCTTCAGACAGGGGTGGTTTCTGTATCGACATAGCCGCGATAACTTTTTTAGGGGGCTTGGATTCGGGTTTTGTTGTTGTGTCTTGTCCATGATTGTAGGCAATATTTTTGGTGATCGTTGGATACATGTGCAGCTTAATGCCTTTTTCTGGGTATTTCTGGGCATGGTGGAGCGTGGAAATTTCTTGCTTCCTCTTGACGAAAAAAATTATCGCCGTGAAGGCTTGCATCGAGAAAGTAGTCGGCCAATCAGAAAAGATTGGCCTACAGAAGATCAGGTTGAAATGAAATGAAATTGATTTTTTGGATATCTGCATTTTTTGTGTTCTACCCATATGCTGGTTATCCGCTAATCCTGTGGATTAATGGGCTATTTTCCAGCCGGAGAAAGAAAGTACTGATAAGGGAATCCACCCCTTTTGTTTCCGTTGTGGTAGCAGTTAAAAATGAAGAGAAGAATATCCAAAATAGAATTAATAACCTTCTTCTGCAGAGCTATCCGAAAAATAGATTTGAGATTGTCGTCGCTTCAGACGGTTCGACCGATAGCACGAATGAAATTGTAAGCAGAATGGCTCGCGAAATTAGATCTCAGTTCAATGATCCAAAAATAATATTCACCTCTTATCACCCAAGTAGGGGCAAATCTGTCGCAATAAATGAGGGAGTGAAGAATGCAAATGGTGAAATACTGGTTTTCACTGATGCAAGGCAGCGCTTCCAAGTGGATGCAATCAAAAATCTCACTTCAATCTTGAATGACCCGACAATAGGCTGTGTCTCAGGAGAATTGCTCTTTGAAGATGAGGCTGAAGGCAAAGATAAAACTGAAATAGGTTTATACTGGCGCTACGAGAAATGGATCAGGAAACAGGAGTCTCTTTCAGGCTCTATCGTCGGAGCGACTGGAGCAATTTACTCTATACGAAAGGCGCTGTTTGAGCCTATGCCTGCCAATACGGTTCTCGATGACGTACTGATTCCCATGATTATCGTTCAAAAGGGTTTCTCCGCAGTGTTTTGTGATGAAGCTAAGGCTTATGATCGACTTTCAAGTCGTATTATTGATGAGTGGCGACGAAAAGTAAGAACCTTGTCGGGTAACTGGCAACTTCTTTCGATTAACAGCAACTTTATTTTGCCATGGCGGAATCCCCTCTGGTTCAGATTTGTCTCACATAAGGTTCTTCGATTGATTGTACCATTCTTATTGCCAATCGTGCTTCTAAGCTGTGCGTCCGTTCAAGATCCATTCTATAAAGCGCTCACTTTCACGCAACTATTTATTTACAGCTTGGCGTTGTTGAGCTATATAGTACCAGCGGTTCGTAATGTGCGTTTTGTGAATCTATGTTATTTTTTTATCCTTATGAATGCTGCGGCTGTGGTTGGATTCTATCATTGGTTAATGGGAAATACAGCTAAAATCTGGCGATAAGATTGAATGAAACATGGAAAATAATTCTATTACAGTATTAATGTATCATGCGTTAGAACTTCAGTGGTTTGAAGAGCCCGATGTTCAGGATCAGCGCACTGGTGCTGGGATCGCCAGGGCGCACTGCTATCGGCTGGTTTGGGAGGGAGGGCGCGTCGCGCTGCAGCGCGGTGGCGGGGCGAGGATCGCAAGGCGTTCGTTGAGGTGGCGGCGTGGTCCATGCAGCGGATGCTGCGCCTGGGGCGTCGGCCGGCGCGGCATCTCGTTCGGCCGGAGGCGCTGCGGCGGGAGATCGAGGAGTTGATGAGGGAGTGGAAGTAGCAGGGATGCGCTACATCCTCCGATCCAATAACCGATAGCCGATGGCCTCGGCGACGTGCTGGAGGTGGATCAGTACGGGAATCGTGTGCGAAGGATCATTAGGCGCCCTGCGATGGTGGTTCGTCAGACTGAGTCTCAGCGGCCGGGTCTCGTGGGGTATTGGTCGTGGGCACATGCGAATCCGAGCCGCGCTGCGGGCAGGAGTGGGAATCCGGCCCGGCCATTGGAAGACCGCAGCGAGGACAGGAGGACCGAGCGCCCGAGCGCGCTGCTGCATGGTCAAGTCTTCGGCGGGCGGAGTCGATGATCGCTCCAATGATGTATCCGATCAATATGTACTGCACTCCGCCGCAGACGATGAGCCAAAGGAATGGGGTGCCTGTGAGATCAGTAAGAAGTTCCGCAATCGACGACGCAGGGCAGGTCAGCGCGAAGAAGAACGGGATGTTCGGTCCGTCCACGCCGACTGGTGTGTCGATGAGCAGTGATAGCGGGATGAGCACGAACAGGTAGACTACGACGGCGCAGCAGCCCAGAGTCCTTTGACCGACTTGCGAGGCTCGGCGGAAGGTTCGTTGGCTGGCGGGGGTTCGTCGGGCATGAGCAGCCTACATCCTCCGATCCAGTAACCGATAGCCGATGGCCTCGGCGACGTGCTGGGGCTGGATGGCGTCGTTGTTTTCGAGGTCGGCGATGGTGCGTGAGACGCGCCGGATCTTGTCGTAGGCGCGGGCCGAGAGGCCGAGCTCGGTCATCGCGTTGGCCGACCATGGAGCGGGATTGATCGTCGAGGACGGCGAGCGAATCGAGCTGCTTGCCGCTGAGGCGGGAGTTTGGGGATGCCCTGGCGCTGCGAGTCTGGCGGAGGCGGGCCGCGAGCACGCGCTGGCGCATCGGTGCGCGGAGCTTGTGCCGACGGGGGCTTTGCTGAGTTCGTTCCACGAGACGGCGGGCGCTTCGACGTGGACGTCGATGCGGTCGAGGAGCGGGCCGCTGAGGCGCGAGAGGTATTGCTCCATGGCGCGGCTGGCCGACTTCGCCGGCGGGCATGTCGCCCTTGGGGGTCGGGTTCATGGCGGCGACGAGCATGAAGCTGGCGGGGAAGCGGACGGCGGCGTGAGAGCGGGCGATGGTGACGACGTGGTCTTCGAGGGGCTGGCGGAGCGTTTCGAGGACGATGCGGGGGAACTCGGGGAGTTCGTCGAGGAAGAGCACGCCGTGGTGGGCGAGGGAGATCTCGCCGGGGCGCGGGATCATGCCGCCGCCGACGATCGCGGGCGCGCGAGGCGGTGTGGTGGGGCGTGCGGACGGGGCGGGCGGTGATGAGTCCCTGGCCGGGCGGGAGCAGTCCGGCGGCGGAGTAGATGCGGGTGATCTCGATGGCTTCCTCGGGGGTGAGCGGGCGGGAGGACGCCGGGGAGGGCCTTGGCCATCATGGTCTTGCCGGTGCCGGCGGGGCCGAGCATGAGAAGATTGTGCGAGCCCGCGGCGGCGATCGATGATGGCTCGCTTGACGGCTTCCTGGCCGCGGACGTCGGCGAAATCGATCGGGGCGGCGGCGGCTGCGGAGGAGTCCGGCGACGTCGGGTGGTGGGGCGGGTGAGGGTTCGAGGTGCGCCGCGTGAGGAGGCCGACGACCTCGGTGAGCGTGCGCACGCCGAAGACGGTCGATGCCCTCGACGACGGCGGCCTCGTGCGGCGTTGTCGGCGGGGACGATGACGCCTGCGGGCGCCGCGTTGGACTTGGCGAGGGCGGCCAGGGCGATGACGCCCTTGATGGGGCGGACGCGGCCGTCGAGGGCGAGTTCGCCGGCGACGACGTAGCGGCGGAGGTCGGGGGTGGTGTCGTCGTTCGAGCGCGGGCAGCGGGGAGTGTGATGCGCCGGCGGAGATGAGCAAGGCCACGCGCGATGGGAAGGTCGTAGACAGGGCCTTCCTTGCGAATGTCGGCGGGGGCGAGGTTGACGAGGAGGCGGCCGTTGCCGGTGGCGTATCCGGTGTTGGCGAGGGCGGCGCGGACGCGTTCGAGGGCTTCTTTCACGCCGGCGTCGGGCAGGCCGACGATGAGTGTCGCGGGTGTCGGTGGACGGTGTTGTCGAAGTCGACCTCGACCTCGCAGGGGAGGGCGTCGATGCCGGAGAGGAGATAGGACTGGACGCGGGCGAGCACGTGGGGAGTGTAAGGGAAGCGAGAGTGGGCTGCAGCGAGGCAGCGAATGGGTGAGACTGCGAGACAGGGGAAAGATAAGGAAGGGAGGAGTGGTCAGGTGGTTGGGTGATGAGGCCCCGGAACAGGGGGGCGGAACGGTGAAAGGGCGGTGAGCGTGGCCGTGGTGTGTTGCGGCGGGCTGTAGCCGCGTCTGGTAGAGTTGCCGACATGAATGCGCTCAGCCGAGTCTCGCGACCGAGCGATCTGGTGCTCCGCCCGTTCCGAATGGACGATGCACCGAGCGTGGCGGCGATGGCGGGGGACGCAAGCGGTGGCCGCCATGACGCTGCTGATCCCGCATCCTTATGTTGTTCAGGATGCGGTCGACTGGATCGCGACGCACGAGGGATCGTTCTGCGTCGGGGAAGAGCGCACAGTTTGCAATCACGGAGCGAGCGGGCGGGACGCTGGCGGGTTCGATCGGGATCGACTTTGTGCCGCGGCATGCAAAGGCGGAGATCGGGTATTGGGTTGGGCGGCCGTTCTGGGGGCGGGGCTTTGCGAGCGAGGCGGGGCGTGAGGTGGTCCGCTGGGCGTTTGAGGAGCGCAGCGTGGAGCGCGTGGAGTCGTTCTGCTTCACCGAGCAACGCGGCGTCTGCCCGCGTGCTGGAGAAGATCGGACTGCGGCGCGAAGGGACTCGCACGCGGGTACGTCAAGAAGGGAACCACGCGGATGGACTGCCTGATGTTCGGAGTGGTGCGGGAGGAGTTTGAGTAGGGGTCGCACGGAAACCGGGAATGGAGTGCGGCGACACACGACCGCGCAGTCCGTGACGCTCCGGGACGAGACGCATCAAGACAGGAATGGCGTGGTGTCCTCTCCGCCGGCCGCTCCCGTGATTCCCCTACACTCCGCCGGCTATGCAGGGCAGGGCCCGGGGAGTGCGTATGGCGTCCATCGTCTTTTACTTTCAGGTCCACCAGCCGTACCGCCTGCAGCGGTACTCGGTGTTCGACTCCGACCCGTTCTATTTCGACGACAGCGAAGAACGCGCGAGATGCTGCCGCAAGGTCGCGGACAAGTGCTATCGCCCGGCGACGCAGCTGCATCCTCGACCTGGTGAAGCGGCACAAGGGCAACTTCCGAGTGTCAGCTACGCGATCACGGGCACGGTGCTCGACCAGCTCGCGGCAGTGGGCGCCCGACGTGCTCGACCTCTTCAAGGAACTGGCCGACACCGGGTGCTGCGAGTTCATCGGCGAGACGTACTACCACTCGCTGTCGTTCCTCTACTCCAAGCGACGAGTTCGCGGCCCAGGTCGACATGCACACGCGCGCAAGATCCAGCGAGCACTTCGGGCAGACGCCCGCGCGTCTTCCGGAACACCGAGCTGATCTACGCCAACGAGCTGGCGTACGTACCTGGCGGACATGACGCGACGCGCAGGGCAAGCCGCGCTGGCACGGGCGCGATCTGCGAGGGCGTCGGACCGGCTGCTCGGCTATCGCTCGCCGAACTACGTGTACGCGCCCGCCGGACCTGTCCGGCACGACGGTCGCGAGCGCGGACGACAAGCCGTTCGGCGCTCCTGCTCAAGAACTACCGCCTGTCGCGACGACATCGCGTTCCGCTTCAGCAACCGCGGGCTGGGCGGAGTGGCCGCTGACGGCGGAGAAGTTCGCCGGCTGGGTGAACCAGATCAACGGCGACGGCTACCTGTGCAACCTGTTCATGGACTACGAGACGTTCGGCGAGCACCAGTGGGCCGACACGGGCATCTTCGAGTTCCTGAAGCACGCTCCCGGAGAAGGTGTTCGACGTCAGCCCCGGGCAGAACCACTTCAACACGCCCGTCGCGAGGCGCTGCACGCAGTTCCCGCCGGTGGGCGAGTACGACGCGCACAACTGGATCGTCGTGGGCCGACACCGAGCGCGACCTCTCGGCGTGGCGCGGCAACGCGATGCAGAACAACGCCGCTCGACGAGTGCTACCGAGCTCGAGAGGCCGGTCAAGGACCGTTGCGAACGCAAGTCGCGTGGGCGACGACGCCAGGAGCGAGCAGGACGCCGCGCACGTGCTGGCCGACTGGCGGAAGCTGACGACCAGCGACCACTTCTACTACATGTGCACGAAGTACTGGGCCGACGGCGACGTGCACAAGTACTTCAGCCCGTACGACTCGCCGTACGACGCGTACATCAACTACATGAACGTGCTGGACAACGTGAAATCGCGGATCAGGGGATACGCGCGGAAGCCGAGGCCAGCCGCACGCGGAGAAAAATCCCCGCTTTGAAATCGAGGGTTCGGAAATCAGGCGTCCACGGTTTCGACCAGCGTCTGCAGGGTGTTAACCGACCCGCTTGAGCTTGGTGCATCGCGCCCGACCTCGACCCACTCAACGACAAAGATGTTGCCGGCGTGGTCCCAGATCGCGCTGTGCGGGCAGATGAACTTGCCGGGGAGGAACTGGTCGCGGGCCTTGTCGCGGAGGTCCATCTTCTCGCCGTCGCAGAGGTGGGTGATGAGTTTGTTGTCCTTGTTGAAGATGGTGACGCGGGCCTGGAGGTCGGGGATGAGGAGGTCGGTGCCGCGCTGGTGGAAGTGGCAGGGGAGTTTGAGTTCGTCCTTGACGAAGCGAGATGTGCTCGCCGGCGAGGGAGAAGTACTGGATGCGGTTGTTGCCGCGATCGGCGACGGCGAGGACGGGCGTGCTGCCCGCGTGTGTCGATCATCAGGCCGTGCGGGCAGCTGAGCTTTGCCGGGCTCGCTGCCCGGGCCGCCGAAGGACTTCTTGTAGTTGCCGCTCGGTGTCGTAGATGTGGATCCAGCTCTTGCCGTAGCCGTCGGCGATGAAGAGCGTGTCGTTGTGGATGGCGACGTTGGTGGGGTGGTACTCGCCGGGGTTGGCGTAGAGGCCGTTGGCGTCGGGCACGCCGCGCTGCCAGACGACCTTGCCGGCGAGGTCGGTCTTGAAGACCTGCCCGCGCGCCTGGTCGCAGAGGTAGAGGAACTCCTGCGAGCCGTTCTCCTTGTTGATGTGGAGGCCGTGCGCGCCGCCGGCGATGCCCAGTTCGGCGCCCAGGCGCCGACGTACTTGCCGTCGGCATCGAAAGACGACCATCGCGTTCTTCTCCTGGCTGGAGGAGTGGATGGTGTGCTTGATGTAGATGCGACCTTGGGAGTCTTCGCACACGCCGTGGCGTGTTGCCGTAGGCGATGGTCTTGGGGAGCTGGCCCCAGTCGTGGATGACCTCGTAGCGATGATCTCCGGCGCCGACGATGATCGGGTCCTTGCCGGATTTGTTCGACGCGGTGACGACGCGCGGGAATGGAGAGTGCGGACGCGGCGCCGACGGCGGCGACTCCCTTGAGGAATGCGCGACGTGAGGAACGAGCAGGCGATGCAGACATCGTAAATCTCCCGGTGTGCCGCGGGGCTGACGCCCCCACGGTTGCCTGTTTGTACCCGATTTCCTGCCTTCTTGCACTCTGTTCGCCTCGACCACGCAGGGCGTTCGTCACGAACGGAATCCGATGATGACAGACGGCGGGTTCCAGCCGGAAAACCGCTGGGCCGGCGCGAACAGGCGGCCGATCTGGTCGTATCGCCCAGTGGAGGTTTCATATGACTCTACGTTTCGTCGATGGACCGATGCCCACCACCCAGGCCGTGCTTGACTATGTGCGAGAGCGCATCGCGCACGCGATCGGGCGCTTCGAGCCCCAGCATCGCGACCGATCGAGGTTCGCATCGCCGACGTGAACGGCCCACGCGGCGGGATCGACAAAGAATGCCGTATTCTCGCCTCCATTCCGCATCGTTCACCCGTCATCGTCGCCGATCAGGCCGGTGGCTTCTATGAGGCCATCGACCTGGCGTCGCACAAGCTCAAGAGGGCCATCAGCAAGGTGATTGATCGGCGAAGCGCGGCTGAGCCCGCCGAGGGGCGCCGTGCGCCGCCATCGCCCGGGTGATGGGGATCACCCGGGATTTGCCAGTGTGCTCTGAATATCGGGCGTCTTTGCTCGCGGCGCGGGCGGACGTGATCTGCCTTGTATCGGCCGCCGCCGTTCTGCGATACTGCTGTCGTCCACTGAGGAGAAGGGACGACATGCTGAACAACGAACTCTTTCGGGCCCGCGCGCGGGCATCGCGGCTGCACTCATCACGCTTGGCGATCGCTCCCTGGGCGAGGCCGCGGGGCATACCAACAACATCATGATCACCGGCTATTGGCCGCCCACCAACTGGATGGTCTCGCGCTTCAGCACGAGTTCAGAGTTGAACCCCGACGGCTGGATCGGCGGCAATTGGGAGGGACGCGGGTATGACGTCTACTCCTATTTCCCGACATTCAACCCCGATGATGCGCCCAACTGGGGCAAGGGCACGGGCGATTTCGAGGTCGACTATCAGGACACCTCGGCCGACTGGCAGCGGATCGTGAATCGAGATCAAGCCGGCGGCGATCATCACCTTCTCGCGCGGGAACGCGGGCGTGAACTGGGAGGTCGAGTCACGACTGAAGATGCGTGCCCCCAACGCGTGGTTCCCTGATTACCTCGAGCCCAAGCGACCCAGTGCAGATATGCCCATCTTCGCCGATCTGGCGGCCAACCAGATCGTGCCCAGCACGCTTCCCATGCAGGGAATCGTCGACGCTGTAAAGGCTTCGGGGGCGATCAACAATGCGTTCATCGATACCGGCAACGGATTCGGTGGTGCGTTTCTGTCGGAGTTCATCGGGCTCCACGGCGAGTGGTACAACCTGCAGCATTCGGGAGTGAACGATCCGTATCGCAATTATGCGGCGGGCCACATCCACGTCGGAATCGATACGCCCCTCGCCGCCGCCAACATGGCAACGGAGGCGACACTCCGAGTTCTGACCGATTACTTGGACACCGTGGTTCCGGCGCCGGGAACCTCGATCGCGGTCTCTCTTGGGCTGACGACGCTGGCGCGACGCCGGCGTGCATCTAACAGATTTGAGGTCCGAAACCCGGCTTTTTCGCAAGATTCGCAAACCCGCTCGACATCCGGGTGCGAAACAACTTTGCCATTGCGTTCCACCGTGTGAGATGGGTACCGTAACGGCGTTGGCTTTCGGGGTGGTGGAGGTACCTTCCGCCCCGCCGCGTTTCCGCCGCGGCGAGCCGGCATGTTGAATGTCAAAGAGGAAGGAGCCTGACATGAAGACGATGAATGTGATCGGTGCGCTCGCGATGCTCTCGCTTGCGGGCGCGGCTCAGGCCCAGATCTGGGCTTCGGCGGCACACAACTACATCCAGGGCCTGCAGGAAGATGGGAGCGCGCTGCCCGTCGAGCGCACCAACACCGCCAACGCGCTGGGAGTTCCTGAAAACGACGACAGCTTCCCCGACACGATCAATTTCGTGTCGCTGGGATTCGGCGGGCAGTTGACCCTGTCGTTCGGCGAGCAGTTCAAGGACAACATCTACTGGTACGAGACGACATGGAACGCGTCGACGGGTCACTTCGAGCACGCCGACCTGTTCGTGGGCTCCGGCGCTGACCCCCTCTCGGCAACCTACTACCTCGTCGGCAATCTCTCGAATCTCACCGAGGGCGTGCCGATGTCGCTGGCAACCGTGCAGGGCAACACCGGCATCGGCGCGTGGGACTATGTGAAGTTCGTCGATACCAGCAGTTTCATCGGCCTGTCGTACGCCGACGGCTGGGACATCGACGGCGTGGGCGCGGACCCGATCCCGGCGCCCGGCGCGGCAGCGCTGCTCGCCGTCGGTGGCTTGCTCGCGGCGCGGCGCCGCCGCTGACGTGAAACGGCTCCTCGCACGCCCTACATGAACGCGCGGTGTGCTTTGCCGCGCCGATCGGAGAGAGAGAACGCCAACGCCCCCACGATGGGGGCGTTGTGCATTATCAAAGCACTCGTTGGCGAACGTGACGTGCGCGGTGCCCTCCACGAGCGGCACAGTCAGCGCGGCCTGCGCGGCTCCGGGGACCAAGACGCCGAGAACAACCGCCGAGCGAATGAGTGCGGCGCTCATTCCAATCCCCCCCGGGAAGCCACCCCGAGGGACACAACACCCGCGAGCGATCAGCCGTGGCAAGATGGTGCTCGGACACGCCCCGGCGCTGGTTGCACTCAAGGCACGATCCGGATCGGCATTGACGGGCGCCGGAACACCGGCGTTGCTCGCACCCAATGTCCCGGCGTATCGGCGCTATTCATCCCGTGACGGCCGCGAGGAGTTCCTCGATCCCCTGCCCCTTGGTCGCGATGGTCTCGATGATCGGGCGCTTGCCCGCGACATCGCGAAGATCGCGGACCAGGTCGCTCTCGCCCGGGTGATCGGCCTTGTTGCACACGAACACGTCGGCGATCTCGAGAATGCCGGCCTTGTCCATCTGCACCGCGTCGCCCATGCCGGGCGTGAGCACGACCGCGGTGCGATCGACGTGCTGGCGGATCCGCGTCTCGTTCTGACCCGCGCCGACAGTCTCGACAAAGACCAGGTCGAAGGCGTCCGGTCCGTCGCACGCGCCGCCGATAAGTTCGAGGATCTCGGGCGAGGGCGCGGTAGTCCTCGCCGCTGATCGCAAGGGATCGGTAATAGATCGAGTCGCCCATGGTGTTGAAGTCGACGCGCAGGCGATCGCCGAGCAGGGCGCCGGAGGTGATCGGGCTCATCGGGTCGAAGGCGACGACGGCGCAGCGCCCGCCGCGTCCCATGGCCTTGTTGCGCCGGGTGAATTCCGATGCCGAGTTGCGCGACGAGCGTGCTCTTCCCGGCGCCGGGCGAACCGGTGACGCCGACGACGCGGGCGGGACGACGACGCCTCGCGCCGGCGCGGAAGCCCTTGCCGTCATGGAGTTGCGAGATGTCGCGGGCGAGTTGCGCGACCGCGTGGGAACTGGCGACGTTCGCGGGACGCTGCTTCACCGCACCGCGCACCGCCTCGACAATGTCCAGAAGCCCGACGCCCGTCGTGAAGCAACGCGAGACCCCGCCCTCGATCAATTTCGGGATGTCCTCCTGCGGGAGGATGCCGCCCATGTAAACGGGGATGTCGGGGCGGCCAAGATCGCGTAGGTCATTGACAAGCCGCGGGCCCAGCACCAGGTGCGAGTTCGACATCATCGAGGCGCACACGACGTCGCAGTCCTCGTCCCGTGCGGATACGGCGAGGGAGTCGCGGCGTCTGCCACAACCCGGAGTAGATGACGTGGACGCCCGAATCGCGCAGGCGCACGCGCGATGACCTTGACGCCGCGATCGTGACCGTCGAGCCCCATCTTGCCCAGCAGAACGCGCGGGCGATGGGGGAGGTCGGCGCAGCGGTCGGTCTTCTCGAATTCCGTGGTGGGGACGTTGAGCGAAGTGGTCATGACGCGAGTCCTTGCCGGCCGGATTCCGATCACGCGGGCCGGGTTTCTGCAATGGACTCTACGCGGGCGAATCGTCGCCATCCCGAGTCATGACAACATGCCCCACCGGGTCCGATCAGGCACCCAACACGCCAGGCGCGGGACCCGCTCAGACGTCGCAGATCTCGACGGCCCTCCGCAACGAGGCCATCGGGTCATGCCGCGGAATGAACTCCTGGCCCACGTACCCCGTGTAGCCGGTCTCGACGATGGCCTTCATGATGGTGGCGTAATTGAGTTCCTGGGTCTCGTCGATCTCGGCCCGCCCGGGAACTCCGCCGGTGTGGTAGTGCCCGATGTGCTTGGCGTGCTTGCGGATGGTGTCGATGACGTCGCCCTCCATCCGCTGCATGTGATAGATGTCGTAAAGAAGTTTGAATCGCTCGGACGCGACCCCCTCGCAGATCGCCACGCCGTAGGACGTATGGTCGCACTGATAGTCCGTGTGGTCCTTGGAGTTGAGGAGTTCCATGATGATGGTGACTCCGAGTTTCTCCGCCAGCGGCATGATCCGCTTGAGGCCGAAGATGCAGTTCTTGATGCCCTCCTTGTCGTCCTGCCCGGCGCGGTTGCCGCTGAAGACGATCTGGTTCGGGAAGCCCCGCGTCTTTGACCAGGGGCAGACGCTCTTCGAGTTCAGCGATGATCGAGTCGTGATTCTCGAGGCGGTTGAAGCCGCGCGGGATGGGGTTGGACTTGACAAACGAGGCCACGGCACAGGTCAGGCCGTGCTGCTTGGCGATCGGCCACTCGTCGGGGTTCAGCAGTTCAACGGACTTGAGGCCCATGGCCGCCGCGTTCTTGCACAGGTCGGCCAGCGGCATGCTGTAGCACCACTTGCACACGGAGTGGTTGATGCGCCCTTTGAAGCGCGGGAGTGGACGCCTGGGCCGCGGGCTGGATTGGGTTCATGGTGGTGCTCGCGTGGGCGGCGATGGCGGCGGCGCCGAAGCCCAAGGGCGCCGATCGCGCCGCGGCGTGAAATGGAATGATCATCGTGGTCGCGCGTGGTCATGGACTTCTCCCTATGTTCGGCCGATAGCGTACCGCGCACCGGAGCAGATGGGCAAATTCGCCCCTCGACCGTCGGGACGCCCCAGGCGGACGGCTCCATCAAGAGAGGGGCCTTGCCTGTCACGGACTCCGTAGCATCCTCATCCCCCTATGCCCGATGTCTGATGCCCAGCGCCTTTTTCTTCAGCACCCCGCCTCGAAGTGTTCGGCGAAGTCGTCGTAGTCCAGGGCGTTGACGAACCCGTCCGCGTTGACATCCGCCGCCGGGTCCGCGCCCTCGAACAGCGACGCGAAGAGGTCGTAGTCGATCGCGTTGACGAAGCCGTCGCCGTTGAAGTCGGCGGCGCACATGTCGGTGGGCGAGGTCCACAGCCCGCGTCCGTGCGTGGCGCTCAGCAGCACCGTCGAGTCGTGCATGAAGTTCAGTTCGTCGACGCTGGCGGCGTTGGGCCCCTCGTTGTTGGTCGCCCACGTCGCGCCCCCGTCGGCCGACGCGAAGACGCCCACCTCGGTGCCGACGTAGATCCAGCCGCGACGGCTCGGGTGCAGCGCCACGCCGCGGATCGGCGCATCCGGCAGCCCCGTCGGGCCGGCGCCGGTGATGTCCTGCCACGTCGCGCCCCCGTCGCTGGTCCGCCACAGGTTGTCGGGCGAGAACCCGCCGAACGCCGCGTACACCGTGCCGTGGTCCAAGGGATCGACGACGATGCGTGTGCAGTATCGATCCGGGAGCGGGTTCCTGGTCGCGCCGTTGTCGTCGATCACGCTCCAGGCCGGCGTGGTCGCCGTGCCGTTGACGCTCGCGTCGATCCGTCCGTCGTTCTGCGCGACCCAGACGATGTCGGAGTTTCCGGGGGCGACGGCGATGGCGGAGATGTAGGACGTGCCGGGGTCGCGGACGCGGCTCCACGTGGGGCCGAAGATCGCGGTGCGCACGTTCTTCGATCGCCACAGGCTCGCGCCGCCCGCCAGCATGGTGTTGGAGTTGTTGGGGTCGAGGATGAACGGCGCGATGAAGTTGGCGGCCGTGCCCGCGTCCGAAAGGCCGCCGGTGATATACCCCGCGCTGGCCCCGCCGTTCTTGGAGCGGTGGATCTGGAGCGTAGATGTACTCGCCGTACATCACGGCGGGATAGTCCCAGTCGATGGCGCAGAAGCCCCCGTCGCCGCCGAACGGGATCGCGGCCGTGTCCGAGCCGGTGTGCAGCAGCAGGCTCCCGTTGTCCTGCGTCCCGCCGTAGATCAAGCCGCTCGGCCCGTCGCCCACCGCGCCGTAGAACTGCGTGGTGCGATACGTCTGCTCGAGGCGCGTCCAGCCCGTGCCCTGATTGGCGGCGTAGACGTCGTCGGTCTTGTACACGCCGCCGTCGGTGCAGATGTACACGCGCTTGTTGGTCGTGCCGTTGAACCCCGGATCGCCGATGACGGCGTGGATGTCCGGGTGCGGGTCGACGGTGTTGATGTAGCCGTTGCTGATCTGCGTGAACGTCACCCCGCCGTCGGTCGAACGCATGACGTGATACCCATGCCCGCCAGCACGATATTCGGGTTCGTCGGATCGACCCAGAGCGGCGAGCAGATACCAGTTGGTGTCGGTCGTGCCGCCCGTCGTCACCGGCGGTGTAGTTCTTCCCGCCGTCGGTCGACTTGTAGATCTTGCGAGTCGGCCGCGCTACGTCGCGTACACGATACTCGGGTTGGACTTCGTGCATACGCCAGCGCGATGCGGCTCCCCCATTCCGGGCACTGTGTCCAAGCCCCGTCGGCGGCGCTCCACGAGCCGCCGGTGTTGGTGGAGTACGCCGCGCGATGGAACCATTCGACCTGTCGAGAAGTTGTAATCGATGATCTCGACGCGATCGCACTTGTGGACCGTTGGTCGGGTCGAACGCGACCCGATAGCACCCCTGGGCCCAGTACGGATTGCGACCAACTGACGTTCCGCCGTTGTTCGATTTCTGTAGATGCCCTGTAGATACCGCGTCGCCCACGAGCACGATGTTGGCGTTGGTGGGGCTGACGACCGCGATCGAGCACGACGTTGTTGCCCAAAGCCTGCGGTGCTGAACTGAGGTAGGCTCCACGTCGCGCCGCCGTCGGTCGACTTGTACATGCCGATCCCGCCGATCGCCGTCGCCGTTGAAGAATCCCTCGCCCGTGCCGGCGTACATGATGTCTGGGATTGCTGGGCGCAATCGCCATGCGCGCACGATCGACGAGATTCGACAAGTGTGTCGTCCACCGTGCTCCACGTCAGCCCGCCGTCGGTCGAATGCCAGATCCCGCCGTCCACGCCGCCCGCCCAGAGCTTGTTCGTCTGCGTCGGGATGGATCGACCAGCGACCAGCGTTCGCCCGCCGATGTTCGATGGTCCGCGGCTGGTCCAGCGCGATCGGCGCGATGCCCGCGATCCGCGACGAGCCCGCCCACGCCGCCATGTTCGCCTCGCGCTGGGCCAACGCCGCGCGCAGCACGCCCGGCGCGATCTGCCCGTGCTCATCCAGCCACGCCAGGCTGCCGCCATTGATGGCCTTCCCACGCCCCGGTCGCCGGGCAGTGCGGACGTGCGGCCACCGTCGCTGGTGCGTCGGCCTTCGGCGGGCGCTGCACCGCCTGCTGCCTCGGTTGTGCAAGAGCGACAGCGACCAACAGCATCCCGATGACAGCAGTGCACCGGGCGGCACGGCATTCGCGCGTTCTTCATTCCGATGACTCCCTGCACGCCAGCCTACCGATGACGAAACGATCGGAACAAGGCTCCGCACTCGCCAAACTCGCAGCCATTGCCTGTCGTGTCAATGCGATCGCGTGCCCGCACCGTCGGACACCGTGCGTGGGTCAGCAGATCTTCACCAAACACCGTCCCCGAGTGCGTTATCGGCACGCCGCGAATCAGCCGCACGCTCTGAGGTTGAAGCCCCACCCGATTCGCCCCCGGTGCTACTTCTCCGCCGGACGCTCCACCTTCGTCGAAAGGTCCGTCGCTCGTTCCAACAGTTCCTTCTCGTACTCCTCGCGCGGCATGGAGGTCTCGAGCGACGGCACCAGGTCAAAGTGCCACTTCACCTCGTGGTCGATCTTCGTCGGCATCGCCTCCGCCATCAGGTCAAACGGCGGCACCTCGTGCAGCGGAATCTCCGCCGACATCCGCTGATTGATCGGCTCATATCCGTCGAGCCTCACCCGCACATCGTAATCGCCGTAGTACGTGAAATCAGTCGAGAGCGGCGTACGCCCGACCTCCGCATCATTCAGCCACACAGTCGCCCCCGACGGGTTCGACGTCACCGTGATGCGGCGCGTCAGACATCCGGGAAGCACCAGCGTGCAGGCGGCAAGGACGATGAGAGTGGGGGCTGGCCGCAGATTCATGGGCTCACGATACCACGTCCGCGGGCTAGCGGCGAGGCGTCTGCGGATTCGTGGGCGGCGTGCCTGGCGAGGTCGGATTGATCGCCGTACGTGGCACGGGCGGCCTGACCACCGGCGCCGGCTGGCCGTTCCCCTGCGACGAACCCGCCGGACGAACGCCCGACGCGGGATAAACCGCTCCCGGGGTGACCGGAGCGCCGCCGGGCGTCGATGGGCGCAGCGTCGGGGCCGATGCTGATGCGGGTCCGACTTGTGGAACTGCCGGAAGTGTCGTCGACCCGCCCCCGTTCCGCGGCGCGTGATGATCGTCGAACTCATCGCCCCGGAACAGCGAGCCGAGGTACACACGCCGCACCATCTCATCGTTGATGAGGTCACGAGGCGTGCCCTCGGCAAAGACCTTGCCGCTGTCGAGGATGTACGCGCGATCGCACACGCGAAGCGTCTGCTGCACGTTGTGGTCGGTGATCAGAAACGCGATGCCTGTCTCCGCCAGTCGCTTGATTTCGGTCTGCAGGTCCTCGACCGCGATCGGGTCCACCCCGCTGAACGGCTCGTCGAGCAGGATCAGTTTCGGGCGCGTCACCAGTGCACGGGCGATCTCGAGCTTGCGCCGCTCGCCGCCCGAACAGGTTCGCGCCTGGTGCTTGGCCTTGTGCTTCAGCCCAAACTGGTCGAGCAACGCCGCGGCCCGCTTCCGCTGCTCGTCGTGCGACAGCGGCAGCGTCTCCAATATCGCCAGGAGATTCTGCTCGACCGTCATCCGCTGGAAGATGCTGGGCTCTTGCGAGAGGTATCCCATCCCCAGTCGCGCACGCCGATACATGGGCAGGTTGGAGACGTCGTTGTCGTTGAAAAGCACGCGCCCAGAATCCGGACCTGGATCAGGATCGATCATCCCGATCGTCATTCGGAAACTGGTCGTTTTCCCCGCACCGTTCCGGCCAAGCAGCCCCACGATCTCGCTGGGATTGACCACGAACGACACGTCGTTGACGACAAGCCGCCCGGAGAACGTCTTTCGGAGTTTGATCGCCTGGAGCAACGACACGTGCGGAGAGTGTATCGCAACGCCGGTGCCGGAGCGATAGGGCGATCGGCGTTCGTTCGGAGATGCGGCCGGGCCACGTGGGGCAACCGGGCGGGTCCGCAGGGCGCACCTGGTGCGACGCGGATGAGGCTCTCAATCGTGCGGGTGCCGGTGCTGGAGGATGTGCGGGCGTTCCAGGCCGTGCCTCAGCATGAGCGGTTCGTCGCTCAGCAACTCCAGAGTTGGACCGTGCGCGACGATCTGTCCCTTGTCCATCACGACGACCTGCTGGCACAACTCCACCATCATTTCCAGATCGTGCGACGCGATGATCTGGGTCAGGGGGGTCTGACGCAAGAGCGAGAGAAGCTCCCTGCGGCCCCGCGGGTCCAGGCTGCTGCTCGGCTCGTCCAGCAGCAGGATCGAGGGATCGCACGCCAGAACACCAGCCAAGCAGACCCGACGCTTCTCGCCGGCGCTGAGATGATGCGGCTCTCTCGACTCGAACCCCGACAATCCCACGTGTTCCAGCGCGTCGCGGACACGACGCCGAATCTCCCCGTCCGCGAGGCCCATCTGTTCCGGGCCGAACGCGACATCCTCTCCAACCGTCGGGCAGAACAACTGGTCGCCCGGGTCCTGGAAGAGCAGGCCAACGCGTCGGCGAACGTCCAGGATGTTGGATCGATCGATGGGTTCGCCATCGATCAGCACGGATGCGCTGCCGCGACGCGACTCTGGAAGCAGCCCGTTGAGGTGGTGGAGGAGCGTGCTTTTTCCGGCGCCGTTGGGCCCGATCAATCCCACGCGCAGGCCCGTCTCAGCGCGGAAGGAAATGTGCCGCAACGCCTCCGTTCCGTCCGGGTACGTGTAGCACAGATTGCGAACCTCAATCGCCGCGGTCATTTCCAGCCCCGCGCGAGCATCGCGCCGTACAGCCGTTCGGCACGCTCGCTGGCGCGCACGAACAGCCGCCCGATCACGCCCGACGACATCCGCCACACGTGCCATCTCCGACGCGTCATCGTGCGCGCGGCGCGGGCGCGGCGCATCCGCTCCGCCTCATCGATCAGCACGCGCGCCTGTACCGATACATCAACGCCAATGTCGTCACAAGGAGCGAGGGAAACCGCGCCCGACGCATCGCCCGCACGAGTTCAGGGAACGGCGTCGTCCCCGACAGCAAGAGCGCAGTCAATATGCACAGGTTGCACTTCGCCGCCAGGAACAGCCCGCCGCTCAGGCCCGCCGCCCCAAGCCCCGCCACCAGCGACACCCCGATGCGCCAGCGGCTCCATGCGGAGCAACACTCGCCCGATCTCACCCCACGGAATCCGGCTCATGTACACACCGAGCAGCAATACCGCCGTCGCCAATCCCAACCCCGCTGCCCAGCCGCGCGGGAGCGCCACGATGAACACGATCAGACCGATTCCCAGAACGAGTTTCTCCCCCGTCCCGAGCCGGTGCACCGGGCTCTGAATCCCGCTCGCTCGCTCCGAAAATGATGCGCGGTTCATGTGTCATGACGCCGCGGCATCCGCCGACAGCGCTCCCCGCTTCCGCCGCACCAACGCACGTGCTCCGATCCAGGACAGCACGAACACGACGGTCGTCCCCGCAACACCAGCCACTCCCGTCGCCAGACCCTCCGA
This sequence comes from Baekduia sp., assembly GCA_037045385.1. Classification (GTDB taxonomy): domain Bacteria; phylum Actinomycetota; class Thermoleophilia; order Solirubrobacterales; family Solirubrobacteraceae; genus Baekduia. The sequence goes on from JBAOHN010000004.1 coordinate 358,580, forward strand.
CGCGATGCCGGGCATCTTATACGAAGGTATCAGCGTTGGAATCGATCGCTCCGATGTCTCGCGATCCGCAAATCCCAGACTCTCCGCCGATTTGTCCAATCCATCCGGCCAGGGGCTGGCGAACGGCGCCACAAACAACGCGAGTCCCATGCTGATGATCAGCCCGAACGTGAGCAACGATCCCAGGCCCTCCGCCCGGGCGTTTCTCCCCGGCCCGTGGTCCGATCGTCGATTCCCCGATCAGGTCAGGCCGCGACGCCGCAATCGCCGACAGCACGAGCATCGTGATCACACCTTCCCCGACGCCGATCAGCATGTGAACTCCCGCCATCGCCGGGAACACGACTCGCCATTCGATAGTCTTCGACGCCGCCAGCTCTCCCGCGCACGCGATCGACGCGAGTACCGTGCCGAACCACGCCGCGATCCCCGCCGCCGCGATTCTCATCCCCCGACCACGCCCGACCTTCTCGATCGCACGACACAGCGCCCACCCCCCGACGCCGCCAACCACCGCCATGTTGAAGATGTTGGCCCCCAACGCCGCGATCCCGCCGTCGGCAAACAGGAAACACTGCACGATCAGCACCGACGAGATCACGATCACCGATGCGCCTCGGCCCCAGGAGCGCCGCCGTCAGCACCGCGCCGATCAGGTGCCCGCTCGTGCCCCCGAGCACCGGAAAGTTCAGCATCTGAGCCGCGAACACAAACGCCGCCGCAAGCCCCAGCAGTGGCACCCGCTGCGGCGGAAGTTCGCGACGAGCACGCCGCAGCGCCACGCCCAGCGCCTCCCGCCGCCAGTACCCCGGCCGCGAGCGTCGTCTTGGCGTCGAGAAAGCCGTCAGGAATGTGCATCGAGGCTCCTTCCTGCGGCTGAGGATATCCAATTTGGGTCGCGGAAGGGTGGTGCGACAGCCCCGCGTGCGACGAAAAAGCCACCCCGCTCGCCCGCGCGGCATCGCCGCTACCCATCCGCGGCTGACTCACCAACACAGCACGCTCGCGGGTCGATCACACGCGATACGGCGGCGAGCAGGTCCTACTTGATGAACCGCAGGCACATGGGGTATCGGAAGTACTCCGAGTCCTTGGCTGCCACACACGCCAGAATCATCCCGACGATCTTCAGTACCACCACCCCGACAACGATGGGGATACCGATCAGAATCATCGAGAGCAGCCCGCCCACGATCGCATACAGCAGGATCGAAATCTGGAAGTTGGTCGCCTCTTTTCCATGGTCGGCGACGAAGGGCGAATCGTCCTTGGTGATAAGCCACAGGATCAGCGTGGGAACGACCGGCACGCCGACAAACGACGACAGCCCCAGCAGGTGGGCGGCGATCGCCTTGTTCCGGTCGGATTGGGTCGCGTCCGGGTCGCGGAATCGGGCGGGACTGGGCATCGCATGATCCATAGGTGATCCACCCAAGTGAGGCGAGTACCGCCTGCCGAACCTTCAGGCAAACGACGGCGGCTCCATGGCCGCGCCGACCTCCCGCCTCGCATTGATTGGGAAGTTGTCCCCGCTATTTCCGGAATGGAGGGTCCGAACTTTCTAGTATTGTTCGGCCTTCCTCCGGCATCCCGACCAACACCGGCCGGTAGAACGTACGAGAGGTACGCTGCCGCTGGACATTCGGGGGTGTGGGTCGGCCAACTTTGGCGTCGGTATCGTGGGTGGATCGACCAAGATCGCACGTTGAAAGCGGGAACGCGACTTCCCCAGTGAAGCCCTACCGGCGCGTCCGGAGAACTCGTTGAGCACCGTCGACATGATCGCCGCCCGCGGCACCGGTCGGCACGACCGAATTGGAGTGTGAATCTCGTGTGGAAATGGCTGCTTGGGATCTTCGTCGTACTGGTGCTGGGATGTGCCGGCGGGTCGTACTGGCTCTATAGCTCAGGCCAACTCAAGAAGTTGCAGGAGCAGTTCCGCCCTGACCTCCAGGCGACCACCGTCCGCCTCGACAAGGCGATCAAGGGCGACCTGATCCGCACGGTGTCGGCGCCCGGCCTCTCCGAACCCAAGAACAAGGTGCTGATCAGCGCCCAGGTCTCCGCACGCATCACCGCCCTCCCCTTCGACGAGGGCGAAGTCGTCAGAGCCGGCGATGTCGTCGTCCGCCTCGACGACCGCGACCTTGTCGCCAACCTCGATTCGGCCCGGGCCCAACTCGACGGCGAAAAGGCCCGCCTCGACGGCGCCAAGGCCACCTACAAAAACATGGAGCAGGAACTCGGACGCCGACGCGAACTCTTCTCCACCAAGGACATCTCCAAGGCCGAACTCGACCAGTCCGAGGCCGATTTCCAGCGCGCCGAGTCCAACCTCCGCGCCGCCGAGTTCTCCATCGAGATCGCCAAGGCCAACATCAGCCGCGCTGAAAAAGACCTCGACAACGCGATCATCAAGTCGCCCATCGACGGCGTCCTCGTCAAACGCAACGCCGAGGTCGGCGAACTCGTCGTCGTCGGCACCTTCAACAACGCCGGCACCGTCATCATGGAAATCGCCGACCTCTCCAAGATGCTCCTGCAGGCCAAGGTCGATGAGGCCAACGTCGCGCCCGTCAAGGCCGGACAGAAGGCCAAGGTCTTCTTCAACGCCTACCGCGACAAGGCCTTCGACGCCATCGTCCAACGCGTCATGATGCAGCGCCAGGTCGACCGCGACGGCACCGCCTATTTCGAGACCGAACTCCTCGTCGAAATCCCCAAGGGCGATCAGGTCTTCTGGGGCATGACAGGCAACGCCGACATCGAGGTCGAGACCATCCGCGATGTCGTCAAGGTCCCCAGCCAGGCCGTCCTCGACCGCCCGCTCGATGAACTCCCCAAGTCGATCGTCGACGCGAGCCAGTACATCGATAAAACCAAGAAGTTCGCACGTGTCGTCTACAAGGTCGTCGACGGCAAGGCCGTCACCGTCCCCGTCAGCATCGGGCCGAGCGACCTGACCCACACGATCGTCCTCGGCGGCCTGGCGGCGGACGAAACCATCATCACCGGCCCCTTCAAATCCCTCACCGGCATGAAGGAAGGACAGGCAGTCCGCGACGAAACCACCATCCCCAAGGAACAAAAGCCCGCGACCACCACCACCGCCAAGGCCGGAAACTAGCCGCGCATGACCATCCGCATCCGACAACTCCAGAAGATCTATCGCGTCGGCGCCGAACGCGTCCATGCCCTCCGCGGCATCGACCTCGACATCGCCAAAAACGAGTTCGTCGCCATCATGGGCGCCTCCGGCTCCGGCAAGAGCACCCTCATGAACATCCTCGGGCTGCCTCGACCGTCCCACCGCCGGCGTCTATGAGCTCGCCGGCAAGCCCACCCACCGAGATGAACGCCGCCCAGCTGGCGCAGGTCCGCAACCAGGAGATCGGCTTCGTCTTCCAGTCGCTTCGAGCTCCTGAACCGTCAGACCGCCCTCGACGAACGTCACGCTCCCGCTCATCTACTCCTCGCAAGCACTGGCTGGGGCGTCCGCACACGCGCCAAGGAGGCCCTCGAACGCGTCGGCCTGGGCGACCGCATGCCATCACCGCCCCATGCCAGCTCTCCGGCGGGCAGCGACAACGCGTCGCCATCGCCCGCGCCCTGGTCAACGAGCCCCAGCATCCTCCTCGCCGACGAGCCCACTGGCAACCTCGACTCCAAGACCAGCGAAGAGATCATCGCCCTCTTCAAGCAGCTCCACGCCGAGGGCCAGACGATCGTCATCGTCACCCACGAAGAGGACATCGCCGGGCACGCCAAACGCATCGTCCGCCTCCGCGACGGCAGGATCCTCTCCGACAGCCCGACCGCGCGAGGACCCGATCCACCAGGACTACCTGCGCCGCGCCGCCGTCGCCGCCGTCTCCGTCGCCAAGCGCGACTGGGCGACGCCGCCGTCATGGCGTCGGCCGCTGCCGCCGGTCGCGGAGGTCAGGCCATGATCATCTTCCGCGTCGTCTTCCAGACCGTCTTCCTCGCGCCTCGGCCAGATCTGGGCCAACAAGGTCCGCGCCATGCTCACCACCCTGGGCATCATCATCGGCGTCGCCGCCGTCATCTCCGTCGTCGCCGCGACCGACGGGCCTGCAGAAGTTCGTCCTCAAGCGAGTTCGCGTCCGTCGGCGCCAGCAAGGTCTGGATCTTCCCACGCATGCCCGAGCGACAGCGCGGACCGCTTCAGCTGGCGACAGCTCCGCATCCAAGCTCGAAGAAGTCAACGGCATGCTCGAGCGACTGCCCCTCGCTCGAACGCCTCACGCCCGATCTTGGAGCTGGCCACCAGCGTCCAGTACGGCGACGTCAGCAAGCCGCGTCGTCACCGTCCAGGCCGTCCGGCCCGACCTGGCACGAGATCGAGGACCGCGCGATCATCCAGGGACGCCCGTTCTCCACCATCGACGAGGAGCAACGCCGTCCAGGTCTGCATCATCAACGACAAGGCCATCGAGCGAGCTCCACCTCCCCGGCGAGCCGCATCGGCACCCGCATCTCCGTCGGCGGCCGCCGCTTCACGATCGTCGGCGTCGTCGAGACCAAGACTGTCAGCCCCATGTTCGGCGGCGACGAGGCCCGCACCGAGGTCTACATCCCCTTCCACACCGGGCTCGATGCTCCGCCCAGAGCCCGCGCATGTACATCGTCGCGGCCAGACCAAGTCGCCCCGAGCTCGTACGAGGACGCCAAGGCCGAGATCACCTTCGTCATGCGCACGCATGCGCAGACCTCAAGCCCGACGACCCCAGACACCTTCGGCGTCGAGGCCATCGAGCAGATCATCGACCAGTTCAAAAACTCGCCGCCGGCCATCACCGTCTTCGCTCGGCGGCATCGTCGCGCATCTCGCCTGCTCGTCGGCGGCATCGGCATCATGAACATCATGCTCGTCTCGCGTCAGCGAACGCACCCGCGAGATCGGCCTGCGCAAGGCCGTCGGCGCCAAGCCCAGCCGTCGTCCTCCTCCAGTTCCTCGTCGAGGCCGTCACCCTCTGCCTCGTCGGCGGCGCCGTCGGGCTGGCCATCGGCGTCAGGCGCTCGTCGCCGGCCCTGCAAGCTCATCCCCAAGTCCCCGCTCGAAGACGCCGGCGTCCCCGTCTGGGCCATCGCTCCTCGCCGTCGGCTTCTCCGCCGCCACCGGCGTCATCTTCGGCATGTTCCCGGCCATCAAGGCCGCCCGCCTCGACCCCATCGACGCGCTCCGCCACGAATGAACCGTCACCGCTGAACCCAACGCGACCCGAAACTCCTGCACCGCGCACCCTCCGCCGGCACGCTGCGATCACTCAGCGTCCTCGCCGCCATCACCGCTGCCCTGCCCTCCTCGTCTCGGCTGCGGCGGCCAACCCGCTCAGTTCCCGTACGAGGACGACTACGCGCCGCAGTCGCCCGTCGAGCGCCTCCGCCAGCATCGACCGCCCGCGACCTCGAGCAGTACGCAGACGGAAGCCACGCCGACGCCGTCGACGCACGACCCGCGCCCGACCAGGCCGCGGCACCGCTTCGAGCGGCGTCGAGAGACGTCACGCCTCGACCTCGAGGAGTGCCGCGCGCGCCGCGCCTCGCGAACAACCTCGACCTCAAGGTCGCGCTGATCGACCCCGACCATCGCCAGCCAAGACGTCAGCCGCGAGGAGGAGGCCCGCTTCGAGTCGCTCTTCACGCTCCGCGGCGCCTGGGCCGAGACCGACTCGCCCACCGCCTCCGACCTCGATAGCTCCGCAGCACGAAGCACAGCGCATCGAGCCCGGCGTGCGCATCCCGCTCCGCACCGGCGAGCACCGTCGCAGGTCACGCTGCCCGTCACCCGCACCGAGACCAACAACTCCGTTCTCCACCCTCAACCCCAGCGTACACCAGCGACCTGGAGCTTCTCGATCAGCCAGCCGCTCCTCCGCGGCGCCGGGCGGCGCGCCACACACCTCCGGCATCACGCATCGCCTCGCTACAACCGGCCAGGCCTCCGAGGCCTGCACCAAGCTCGAGGTCATCCGCCAGCTCGCCGCCGTCGATCGCGCCTACTGGCGCCTCTACGCGCGTGCGCCGCGACTCGAGGTCGCGCCAGCAGCAGTACGAACTCGCCGTCGGCCCAGCTCGCCCGCGCCGAGCGCCGCGTCAACGCCGGCGAGCGTCGCCGAGATCGAGGTGATCCGCACCCAGGCCGGCGTCGCCGATCGCCTCGACGCGATCATCGCCGCCGCAGAACAGCCGTCCTCACCCAGCAGCGCGAGCTCAAGCGCATCATCAACCGCCGCGGCCTGGACGATCGAGACGCCGACCCTCGTCGTCACCGCCACGCCCGCCCGACCCGGTCCAGCTACGTCTTCGACGCCCGACGCTCTTGCCAGAGCGCGGCCGTCGCACAACCGCATGGAGATGCTCGAGCTCGAGCTCCGCCTCGCCGCCGACGCTCGTCACCATCGACTTCGACACGCAACCAGGCCCTGCCGCTCCTGGTCACGCTGGACTACACCTACCGCGTCAACGGCCTGGGCGGCGCGCTCGACCAGCTCCATCGACCACGCCTGCAGCGACAACCACTTCGAGGACTGGTCGGTCGGCCTCACCGCGCGAGATCCCGCTCGGCAACGAGAGCCGCGAGGCCGCGCGTCCGGCGGTCGATCCTCACGCCGCCTGCAGCGCCTCGGCCACCCGCGACGCCCGCGAGCAGTCCATCCGCCAGCGAGGTGCTCGACGCCGTCGACACCATCGACGCCGGCGTGGCAGCGCATCCTCGCCGCACGCCAGAGCGTGATCCTCAACACCCGCACCCTCCAGGCCGAGCAGCGCCAGTTCGACGTCGGCAACAGCACCAGCACCGACGTGCTCGACGCCGCCGCCCGCCTCGCCGATGCCCAGCTCGCCGAGATCCGCGCCCTCACCGACTACCAGATCGCCCAGGTCGACCTCGCCTTCGCGACCGGCACGCTGCTCGGCGCCGGCAAGGTCGATTGGACCCCCGCGCCAACGCCCTCACAGGGACTCGACGCCAGGCTCCCCGAATGGCTCGACTGGATCAAGCGAGTGCCCGGCCCAGGTGACCCCGAGCCCGCGAACGCGCCGGCACCACCACGCGCCGCCCGCCACGGAGACCCCCGGTGCGACGCCACGCCGGCCGACCCCGCCCAGCCCGCTCCGCCGAGCAATCAGTGATCACGCCAGCCAATCAGGCCGTCCGGTGCCGCCACACGCACACGCCGCGCGTTCGCATGGCCATGTCACCGCGCGAACCAGCGTTGCGCGATGCTCGCGCCGTCTTTCACTTCGTCCCTGCGTCTCCTCCGCCTCTGCCAAGGAAACGGTGGGGAGGGGATTCGAACCCCTGTTGCCCTGACGGGCAAACCGGATTTCAAGTCCGGCGCGGTTCAACCGCTCTGCCACCCCACCGGGGAAAGTCTAGGGCGCCGAAGCCGCGACTCACGGTTAGTGGCCGCTAATCACCGCGTCTGTGCGCACGAAAGCGTCCGACTCTCTGGCCACTTGCCGATGTCCTGAAAAAATTCTCCGCGCGTTTTTCCTCCCGCACGCAACCCACTCCGCGGCCTTGTCTTCCTGCATTTCCAAATGCCCGGTGCCAAGTGTCTAGTGCCTACGTATCAACCGCGTTTGTGCGCACCAAAGTGTCCGTCCGCCCCCTCTGTGGAGAGCGCGTGCGTGGACCCCGCGCCCTCACCTGGGCCAGGCCTGCGAGCGACTATCGTCCGAGGCGCAACCCCGGCGTCTTTGACAAGTGAATACGTCGCCCGAGGCGGGGCTCCGGGCGGCGTGGCCATCCGGTGTCGAGCGCGCCGTCGCGTGATCTCTCGTTTCTGTCACTCCGCCCGCGTCTTGTACCGGTAGTACACCTCGAGGCTGAGCGTGCACACCGCCGTCTGATGAACACGCCCGCACAACTTCGACCAGCGGATCCTGCGGATCCCAGCTCCCCGCCAGATCGCCCTCCGTCTTCTGGTGCAACAACAACTCCGGCATCGCGCGTCGTTCCATTCCCTCCACGCCTCGCCCTGCTGCTGAAACATCGCAAGTGTCGCGTAATACCAGTAGTGCGTCGGTGCGCGTCCTGCCAGCGCAGGCCTCGCTTCAAGGATGAACCGCACCGAGTCCTCCATCCGAGCCTCACCCGCCCCTCGCCCCAGCAACTGCTGCACGAACATCGCCTCGGCCGTCATCGCCGGGCTCGCCGCCTGCCCGCGCTGATACGCGTACCGCCCCACGCACCGCCGACGCGACCGAATCCAGCCAGCACACCGCGCCGCGTCAAACGTGATGTTCAACGTCTTCACGCCCGCCCGCCGCGCGCTCTCCATCGCCATCACCTGCCAGCCCAAAACGCTCGTCTTGCCCGCCGAGCCGTCGTTCGATCGCGCCGACGCGTCGACAAACTCGATCGCGAGCCTCACCGCCCGCACAGCCGCACATCGTGCGTCATCGCGTACGCCTCGCACAACGCCACGCTGGCGATCGTCTGGCCGTACATCGTCTCGTCCGGCGCAGATTGCCGTCCGCCTGCTGCCCAGACAC
>JBAOHN010000005.1:0-322104 GCA_037045385.1 Baekduia sp.
ATTCGGTAAGTTTTTGCATCCTCCCGTCTGCGCTTGCCCCTTTCCCCCATGAAAAAACTGCTTCCACTCCTGTCCTCGCCACCGCCGCCCTCACCGTCCGCGCCGAGACCTACCAGATCGCCGTCATCCCCAAGGGCACGACCCACGAGTTCTGGAAGTCCATCCACGCCGGCGCCGATCAAGGCCGCGCAGCGAACTCAAGGCCGAGGGCGTGGAGGTGAACATCATCTGGAAGGGCCCGCTGCGCGAGGACGACCGCGAGCAGCAGGTCGCAGGTCGTGGAGAATTTCATCGCCCGCCGCGTCGAGCGGCCTCGTCCTCGCCCCTCTGACGCCCGGGCCCTTGTCGCCCCCGACCGAAAGCGCCGTGCGGGCCGGGATTCCCGTGGTGATCATCGACTCGGCGCTGCAGTCCAAGCTGCCGGCCAGCACGGTCTCGACCGACAACTACAAGGGCGGCGTCCTCGGGGCGCGCCGGGCTGGGCGAGGTGCTCGGGGGCAAGGGCCAGCGTCATCCTGCTGCGGGGTGCTGGCCGGCTCCAACAGCACGGAGCAGCGCGAGGCCGGGTTCCTCGACACGATCAAGAAGGAGTTCCCCGGCATCACGGTCATCTCGAGCGACCAGCACGCCGGCGCCACGCGCGACACCGCCTACCGGGCCGCGCAGAACCTGCTCAACCGCTTCGGCCGCGAGGTCGACGGCATCTTCGCCCCCAACGAGTCCGTCCGCCACCGGCATGCTCCTCGCCCTGCGCGACGCGGGCCTGGCCGGCGGCAAGGTGAAGTACATCGGCTTCGACAGCGGCAGCCCAGATCGTCCCGGCGCTCAAGGCCGGCGACATCGCAGGGCATCGTCGTCCAGAACCCGCATGAAGATGGGCTACCTCGGCGTGAAGACCCTGGTCGCCCACCTCCGCGGCCAGCCGCGTCGAGCGCGACATCGACACCGGCTGCGAGCTCGTCACCCCGGAGAACATGGACAACCCCGCCGTCGCCGACCTGCTGCGCCCGCCGCTGGAGAAGTATCTGAAGTGACGGCGTAGGTGTTGTCGGTGCGGGTCTTGCCGGATATATAGCGCCGAAGGCGCGTTCATAGACCCTGGGGCAACGCCCCAGGATTATAATTCTGATCCGATACGAGGGCTGAAAGCCCGCCCTATGGATCGGGCCTTCAGCCCTCCCGGCGACGCGGTCCAGATCCGGGGTTTCACCCCGGGCTATTTTGGAACGCGCCTTTGGCGCTCAGACCGGAGGGGTGCGCCTCGGTGCTCAGGCAGATGGGCGCGTTATTGCCTTTTGACATCGCGCCTAGCTCCGTAATCCGCTGCCGCCGGTCATGCCCCCTTCCGCCGCATCAGACCCCCCGCCTCCGGCGCCACCGGCATCGACAAGGCCCTTGGGGCCACGCAGGCGTCTGCGCGGGGTTTCGCTGGAGGCGGCCCCGGGCGAGGTGCACGCGCTCATCGGCGAGAACGGGGCGGGGAAGAGCACGCTGATGAAGGTGCTCAGCGGGGCGCCCACGCCGGGGACGCCGGGACGATGGAAATCGACGGCGCGCCCTACACGCCCGTCAGACACCGCTCGACGCCCGGCGTCGCGGCGTCGCCATGATCTACCAGGAACTGAGCCTCGCGCCGCACCTTAGCGTCTGGGAAAACATCGTGCTCGGCGCCGGAGCCGCACCGCCTCGGCTGGATCGACCGCGCGCCCGCGCGCCCGCGGCCGTGCGCGCGGCGCGCTCGACGCGGCTCGCGCACGAGCACCTCGACCTCGACCGCCCGTGGGGGAGTTCTCCATCGCCGAGCAGCAGGTCATCGAGATCGCCCGCGCCCTGCTGGCCGAGCCGCGGGTGCTCGTCATGGACGAGCCCACGAGCAGCCTCACGCAGGCCGACACCGAAAAGCTCTTCGACGTCGTCGGCCAGCTCAGCGCGCACGGCGTGAGCGTCATCTACATCAGCCACTTTCTCGAGGAGGTGCGCCGCGTCGCCGCACCGCTTCACCGTGCTCAAGGACGGCGCAGACCGTCGGCGCGCGGCGAAGTGGCCGCGACCTCGCAGGACCGAGATCGTACGCCTGATGGTTGGCCGCGACGTGGACCGATCTTTATCCGGCACCGCTCGCCGCGGGTCGGCGAACCGCTGTTCAGCGCTGCCGGCCGGCGGGACCTGGCAGGTGCGTGCGGGCGAGATCCTCGGGCCTTGCCGGGCTGATTGGAGCCGGGCGCACCGAGCTGCTGCGCGCGGCCTTCGGACTCGACCCGAGCCGATCGTGGTCGCACCCCACGCCGTCGCCCGCCGGCTGGGCCGGAGCGGGGCGTGGGCTTCCTCAGCGAGAACCGCAAGGAGGAGGGCCTCATGCTCGCCACTGTCCCTCGCCGAGAACACTCACCCTGCCCAAGTACGGCGCCCTCGGCGCGCTGCGGCTGGCTGCCGGCGGCGGTCCTGGCACGCGCGCCACGACACCGCTGGCTGGCGAAAGCTCTCGCATCAAGGCCCGCGACGCCGCGCAGGGCGCCGGCGAACTCTCCGGCGGCAACCAGCAGAAGGTCGCCCTCGCGCGCCTGCTGGCGCACCCGGCGCGCGTGCTCCTGCTCGACGAGCCGACCCGCGGCATCGATGTCGGCAGCAAGGCCCAGATCTACGAACTCATCGCGCGGCTCGCCGCCGAGGGCGTGCGCCGTCGTGATGGTCAGCTCCTACCTGCCGGAGCTCTTCGGCCTGTGCGACCGCATCGCCGTCATGCGCCGCGGCGAGGTCGTGCACCTGCCGGCCGCCGCGGAATGGACCGAGCAGACCCTGATGACGCACCGCCGGTGGGGGCTGACGTGGCGTGGCATTCTTTGAGCCACGGATTCCACGGATGACACGGATGCAGATGCGAATGTTTAACCCGGGCCAGGAACCCAGGGACTCCTGGACCTTGATCAAACGACGCGTTTGGCACAGACGTAGGGCGGGATCACCGAACCCCGCCTTGCCATCGAGGCTCCCGAGGAGCGAGCTTGCTCGCGATTGAATTGCTGTTCGCCCGCGGAATTGAGCGCCCGCAAGCGGGCTGCCCACCTGGTGGCGGGGTTCGTGGACCCCGCTCCACATTCCTATGCGCCCGCGTCATTCGCGGTGCAAGACCTCCATCCGTGGACATCCGTGTAGATCCGTGGTTAAAAAAGATCCCCCCCGCATGAAATCGCTCCTCTCCCGCTTCGGCCCCTTTCTCGGCCTCCTCCTCGTCATCGGGCTCTTCTCGCTCTCGAACGAGATCCGCGGGTATTTCCTGAGCTACGCCAATTTCAAGATCATCTTCACGCAGACGGTCATCGTCGCCATCGGCGCGCTCGGGATGACGCTGATCATCGTGAGCGGCGGCATCGATCTGTCCGTGGGCTCGGTCATCGCGCTCACCGGCGTGGTCGGCGCGCTGCTGATCCAGCAGCGGCTGGGGCCGGTCGCCGGCTGGCTGCTGGCGGTGATCGCGTGCGGGCGGCGTTGATCGGGCTGCTCAACGGCGCGGCGATCGCCGGCCTGCGCATGACGCCCTTCATCATCACCCTCGGCACGCTGGGCGTCGCCCGCGGCGCGGCGAAGTGGCTGGCCGACAATCAGACGGTCAACTACGAGGCCTCGCCGCATCAACGACTTGGATGACCACCGCCGATCCCGTTCGGCTGGGCGCTGCCCGCGCGGGGTGTGGGTGGCCCTCGCGCTGGCGATCGCTCACCGCCGCTGCTGCTGCGCTACACGGTGTTCGGCCGGCACGTCTTCGCCATCGGCTCCAACGAGGCCACCGCGCGGCTGTGCGGCATTCGCCACGGCGCGGACTGAAGATCCTCGATCTACGCGCTGGCCGGGCTGCTTCTTCGGTCTCGCCGGGTTGATGCAGCTCTCCCGGCTCCGGCAGGGCGACCCGACCGTGGCGGTCGGGCGTGGAGCTCGACATCATCGCCGCGGTGATCATCGGCGGCGCCAGCCTGAGCGGCGGCGTCGGCACGCATCCTCGGCTCGATGATCGGCGCCCTGATCATGGCCGTGCTGCGCAACGGCTCGCAGCAGATGGGCTGGCCGACGTATTTCCAGGAAATCATCATCGGCGTCGTGATCATCGCCGCGGTGTTCCTCGACCGCCTGCGGCAGGCGAAGCGGGAGTGAATGGACCGCGCTGGCGCGCGCCTGGATCGTACTGGTCGTCGCTCCGTTCTCGTTCTCGTAATCGTTCTCGTTCTCGGGGTCGTTTCGAGAACGATTACGAGAACGAGTACGAGAACGAAGCAGATTGAACAAAGAACGCCTCCGGCTACTCCAGGAAGAACGTCCCCGAGGCCGGGATGTTCGCCGTCGTGCGCCAGTCGGGCTGCCACCAGAGTTGGGCCTGCTCCTTGCCGTCGCGGTCGTTGACCGCGACGTTGAGGCGGAGGCCGTGCTGTCTGCCAGGCCGGGCCGGCGGACTTCGGTGAGGGCAAGACAGCGGGATGGCGACCTCGAAGGTGTAGCCGGTGGCGGTCCGCAGGTGACGGTGCCGCGTGCCCTGCGGCAGCCGAGCGAGGCGCCGGCGAGGTACCGCGCCTCGTCCGCTCCGAGCGGCGCCGGGCTCGAGGCGACGAACGGTCAATCCGCCCTCCGAGGTCAGGCGGGCGACGTTGCGCTCCTCGGGCGGGCGGGTGTCGATGCGGAGCTCGATGCCGTCCTGGTTCCAGGGCGGGGTGTCGGCGACCGGAGACGACCTCGTCGTCGGTCACGTCCACGATCACGTAGAGGTTCTGCTCATCGCGGGCGACCGCCGAGGCGGAAACTGCAGTCGGCCGGCCCGGTCCAGGTCTCGAGGCCGCTGCTGGAAGTGCGGCGACGCCGCGAAATCGTACCAGGCGGCGCGCGGGCCAGTCCGCGGCAGAGGCATCCACGGTGGGCGCCGCGGCGAGGCGGACGGGTTTGAGGCGCGGCACGATCGGGACGATGAGACTCTCCTGCAGGTGGAGGGGCTCCAGGCCCGTCGGGCTGAAGTCGGCCTCCCACTTGAACGCGGCCGCCACCTGCGCCTGGTGGGGATGCGTCGGCAGGTCGCCTTCGAACGTGAGGTCGAGGCTGCGCGTGGCCCTGGGCTGGAGCGACAAAGGTCTGGCGGCCGTCGGGGGCGGGGGCGAAACGCGGTGAGAGGTCGGCGCGAATGCCCGCGGGGGACGTCAGCTGGTACGTGAGCTTGACCGGGAGGTCGAGCGGGTTGACGCACCGCAGTTCGGCGCGGCTGGCGGGTTTCTCGCCGGGGTTGTACCAGAGGATGTCGGTCTGCACGGCGCCGGCGCGGTTGATGGCCTGCACGAGGGCGCGCGACTCGGGTGTGCGGATGGTGTCGGCGCGGATGCCGTCGAGGAGGAGGTTGGCGACGAGGGGGCCGTCGTTGGTCATGGTGACCCAGGCGACCTGGTCGAACTCGCCATAGGCCGGGCCGCGCAGCGCGCTGCCGCCGCCGGTGGTGGCGAGGATGTAGTACCGCGAGTCGTGGCGGACGCGGCGGAGGTAGTCGTGGTAGTGGCCGGCGAAGACGGTGTACTTGCGGCCCTGGAGCGCGGCCTCGATGGCGGGCCAGCCGCTCTTGTCGGGGTATTCCTCCTCCCAGAGGGGCGTGTGGAGGAAGACGCAGGGTCCAGCGCGACCGTCGGGGTGGGCGGCGAGGGTCTCGCGCACCCATTGCACCTGGCGGCTCGCCGATGCGGTGGGTCTTGCCGTCCTGGGCGTTGAGGCAGAGGAAGAGGACGTCGCGGTAGACGAAGCTGTGGTGCGACGAGGCCGAAGCGTTCGCGCCAGATGGCGGCCTGGACCGGGTTGGAGTGGTCGTGGTTGCCGGGCACGTAGAAGAACGGCATCTCGAGCCCGCGGATGATGCCCTGGAACTCGTCCCACTGGCGGTTCACCTCGGCGCGCGTCGGTCGAGTAGCCCTCGATCAGGTCGCCGACGCTGATGACGAACTCGGGCTGGAGGAGGTTGAGCTTGCCGACGGCTTTCTCGAACACGCCGGCGCGGATGCCGCCGGCGCGGTCGGAGACGACGGCGAACTGGAAGGCGTTGGGGTCGTTGCGGAAGTCGAGGTGGTTCCAGGGGTTCACCTGGCCGTCGGGCGCCTGGGTCACGCGGATCGTGCGCAGGGGCGTGGCGTCGGCGGCGGTGCCGTGCGGATGGGCGTGATCGTGTCCGTGGTCATGGACGCAGCCGGCGAAGGGCAGGAGGGTGAGCAGGGAGAGGGCGGGGAGGAGGCGCAGGGGCGTGCATGGCGAAGCGCCGAGTGTGCAGAACCAAGGCGGGGAGGCCAGCGGTTACTGCGCAGAACGAAGGCGGCTTTCTCTTCTTTCCTCTTTATCTTTCTCTGTTGTCAGGAGGATTGGGAAAATCGTTCTCGCTTCTCGTACTCGTTCTCGTTCTCGAACTCGATGGACGCCGACGAACGAGAACGAGAACGATTACGAGAACGAGAACGATTGATGGACGAGATGGACCGCAATCCTCCTGACGAAAGAGAAAGATAAAGAGGAAAGAGAAAGAGCCGGAAGGCCGGGCGTCACCCCTCCCTCACTCCAGCGCCTTCACCAGCACCTTGGCGTTGCGGCCGCTCTCCTCGTAGAGCTTGAGGCGCGACTCGGGCAGGACGCTCCTTGTCGGCTCTCCTCGAAGCCGCACGGTGTTGGTGAAGAAGCCGAAGCTCTGCGTGGAGAGCGCGATGATGCTGGTCGGCGCCGCGCTCCTTGGCCATCAGGCAGGCGTACTCGACCATCTTCTTGCCGATGCCGCGGTTGTGGTAGAAGGGCATGCACGTAGAGCGAGCCGACCTCGGCGAGCCCGGGCTTGTCGGGGTAGAAGATGAGCGTGACGCAGGCGATGATGTTCTCGTCGATCTCGAAGACGTAGAACTGGTCGATGTTCTTCTCGATGGCCTGCTGGGTGCGGTGGAGCAGCTCCTCGCGCTTCACGGCCGGCGCGCGTGAGGTTGTAGATGAGCGCGCACGTCGCGCCTGGTCGCCTTGCCGGATCTGCTGGTAGTCGTTGCCGTAGATGAGCGTGCCGACGCCCTCGTTGGAGAAGATCTCGTTGAGCAGGCCGTCGAAGATGCGGCCGTCGACGCAGGTGGACG
The DNA here is from genome assembly GCA_037045385.1 of Baekduia sp. Taxonomy (GTDB): domain Bacteria; phylum Actinomycetota; class Thermoleophilia; order Solirubrobacterales; family Solirubrobacteraceae; genus Baekduia. The sequence continues at coordinate 7,116 of JBAOHN010000005.1, forward strand.
CGCGGGGTGCCGGTCTCGATGGCCTTGACGGCGTGGGTGGCCTTGGGGCTGCGCATCGGCTCGGTGATCGGCTTCGGGCTTGTCGCTGAGCAGGATCTTGCGGAGGGCGCCGACGGCGATCTGGCGGCTGGAGCTCGCCGTCGATCTCGAGGCCCGGCGTGCGGGGTGAGATAGATGATCTTGGTGGCGTTGCAGCGCCTCGGCGAGCTCGGCGGCGAGCAGGTCGGAGTTGATGCGCAGCGGCCGGCCGTCGCGGTCCGAAGCCGATGGGGTTCACCACGGGGACGACCTGGTCGATTCGATCAGCTGGGTGAGGAAATCCTTGTCGACCCGGTCGACGCTGGCCGGTGAACTGATGATCGACGCCCTTGATGATGCCGAGGGGCAGCGGCGCGCACCGCGTTGGTCAGCGCCGCCTTCAGGCCGTTCTGGGTGAGGCCCTCGATGACGAGGTGCGTGACCCGGGAGGAGGCGCGGATGGCGAGGTCGAGCGTGGCGGCATCGGCCACGCCCGTGCCCTGGACATCGGTGATGGGCACGTTCCGCGAGCGCGGCGAGATCCTCGATCTGGTGGCCGATGCCGTGGACGAGGATGATCTTGATGCCGAGGCTGCGGAGCACGGCGATGTCGGTCGAGGAGGTTCGCTGAAGTTCTCGTCGGCGACGATGATGCCGTCGGCGGAGATGACGAAGGTCTGCCCCTGAAACCGGGGCACGTATTTCAGGATGCCGCGCAGGTCGGTCGGTTTGATCGTCGTCGCATGCGCGCTGCGTGGCGGGTCGGGGTGGGCTGGCCGTTGCCTTTGCTCATGTCTTGGGTGCTGCCGGTTCTCGTGCATGCCGGGGCGGCGCGTCAATGCACTTGCAGCGCCCAAGTCCGCGAGGAACGCGACGCCGATGAGCGACACCTGGTAGCTGGCCGGGTTTCAGCGATGCCACGGCGGGCACGGTGAGCAGCACGCACGCTGTCGCGGCTGCGGGCGAGCAGTTCGCCGGTCCGATGCTTCTCAAACTCGGGCACGACGTAGACCTAGGAGTCCTCGCGCGAGGTAGAGCTGCGCGCCCGGCGAGCTGCTGGTGGTTGTCGCCGACGCGTGCAGGTGAATTGGATCGGGTAGGGCAGCAGCGCGTTGGCGCGTGGCGGCGGCGGCCACGCGGGTGTAGTCGGCCGGGCAGCACGGGCTGCGTCGACCAAGGCTGGTCGCGCAGGACTCTGCCGGCAATCCGCCGGCGGCCGGGTGATGGCCGGCGCCGCCGCGGGACGGACAATGGGGTCGGCGGGCCGCTGGGCGGCTGACGGTGACGCGCTGGAAGCCGGCGGAGAGGAGCCGCAACGGTGTTGGCGCGGGTCTTCATGTCCTCGTAAGGCTGGAAGGTCGGATTCTGCTTCCGGTAGTGGAGCGTCAGGAAAGTGTAGGCGCCAAGGCAGATGACGATCGACAAGGATGATCCACTTCATGGGCCACGGCTTGGGCGAATTGGCGCTGCGGCGGACATTGCACGGGTCATAAACGGGCCGGGAACGCGGCGCGCAAATAAATTTGCGCCGGCGTGGCCGCGGTGTTTCGGTGGCGGGCTTCAGCGCCGGGGTGGGGTGGCTGCTTCCTTGGCGGGCTTCATGAAACTCTGGTCGCAGTATTTTATCCCCACCCTGAACTGCTGCCTGTTTAGAAAGGATAGGACGAGGTCGCGCAACTTAGGTCGCCCTAATGGGTCGTGTACAGTGCGCGACCCTAGCAACCCGTTAGGGCGACCTAACACCGTTCACTCTAGCTGCGAAAGGACCCTCCTCCGTGCTCTCCTCGACCGTCCTCCGGCGTCCGGCGCTGCTCGTCACGCTGGGTGGCATGATGCTCCTGCCCATCCCTCAGGTCGCCGGCGCAGCCGCCGCACCGATCACGTCGGGCACGCTGTCGTGGACTCAGAAGAACGTCTTCGACGGCGCCGCTCCGGCCAACACAGACCGCACCTGGCTCGGGTATCTGTCACGTGTCGGGGCGCCCGGCAACCCAAACGGCGTGACCTCGCCGGTCGCCCCCGCGACCGGCCCGACCGTCGACGCGTCGAGCCCGAAGGGCGTCGATTCGACCTGGCAGTTCGGTGCCACGTCCGGCACCTACGACGTCGACACCGGCAAGGGTGACCTCGTCTTCGCAGGTGGACTCCGATACACCGGGCCGGCGATCGGCATCGAGATTTCGATCGAGAACCCGCAGATCACGCTCGACGGGCTCAGCGGCACGCTGACGAGCTCCGGCAACTACACCGGCGGCACGCAGCAGGCGCCGCAGATCCTCCCGTACACGACGCAGCCGGTGTACACGCTCGACCTGTCGAATGCGACCGTGACGCTCAAGGCCGACGGCAGCCGGCAGATCGGCGGCATCGCCCCGACCGTCGCCGTCACCGGCCTTCCGTTCCCGGGCAACTACCCGGCGGGCGTCGCCGGCCCGGACCGGACGCCGAACACGTTCGGCTCGTTCGCGCTGACGATCAAGCCCGGCGCGCAGCCGGTCGTGACCGGCCCGCAGGGGCCGGCCGGTCCGGCAGGACCTGCGGGGCCGGTGACGACGATTCGCTCGTACGTCGCGTACCTCAAGAAGGCGCCGTACACCGGCAAGCGCCGCAACGAGGTGACGATTCGCCGCAGCGGCAAGATCGTCGCGACCGGCACGATCCGCGGTCGCGTGCTGCGGGTCACGCTCGCCGACGGCGTGAAGTCGATCTCGGGCAAGTACACGATCAAGCTCAGCGGCGGCAGCAAGCGCGCGACGAGCGTCGTCGTCGGATGACGAACGTCTCGCTCGGCGAGTCAGGCCACGATCTCACCGGGCTGGAGGCTCCGCCGGAGCCTCCAGCCCCGCTGGTCGTCGTCCCGGTCGCCCGCGAGCGGTCGGCCGCCGAGCACGCGCGGCTGATCGTCGCCGGCGCCGAAGTCGCGACGTTGGCGTCGCTCAGCGACGACGGGACGCCGTGGGCGTCGCTCGTCGCGTTCGAGACGCTCGACGACGGCGCGCCCGTCGTGATGGTCTCGACGCTTGCCGAGCACGGCCGCAACCTCGAGCGTGATCCGCGCGCGAGCATGTGCTTCGCGCTGCCGACGACCGGCGGTGACCACCTCGCCCGCGGCCGCGTGACGCTCGCCGGGCGCTTTGTCGTGCCGGAGGGCGATGTCGCGGAGGCCGCACATGCGGCATACCTGGCGAAGATGCCGGCGGCGCGGTCGTACTCGCAGTACGGCGACTTCTCGACCTACGTGCTCGACGTCGCGCGCGTGCGTTGGGTCGGCGGCTACGGAACGATGGCGTCGGCGGACGCCGACGCGTACGCGGCGGCCGAGATCGACCCTGTCGGCGACGCCTCGGGTGCGGTCAAGCACCTCAACGAGGACCACGCCGACGCGCTGCTCCACATCGCGCGGGCGCTGACCGGCTACACCGACGCCGAGTCGGCGCGCTGCACCGGCGCCGACCGCTACGGCCTCGACCTCGTCGTCTCGACGCCGCGCGGCACCGCGCACACCCGCGTCGCCTTCGCGGGCCGCCTCGACGAGGCGTCCGAGCTGCGCGCGGCGAGCGTCGAGCTCGTCGAGCGGGCGCGCGAAGCGCTGTAGCACCCCGGCGCTGGTGCCACCTGACTGCCGATATGGCAGGCAGCTGGCACCAACGGGCGGGGCGCGCTAGCGCTTGATGCGCGCGGCGACGGTGGTCGTGGTCGTCGTCGCGCCGGTCGAGGCGACCTCGAGGACGAGGAAGAACTTGAGCGTTCGCTTGCCGAGCCGCTTGGCTGCCGCCTTCGGGACCGTCACGCGGACGGTTCCGCTGCGCCCGGCCGCGAGCGACCTCGGCGCCGACACGCTCAGCGCGTAGCGCTTGCCGCGGATCCGGACCTTGACGCTCTTCGGCACCCTGATCGTGCACGAGACCGCCGGGCACCTGATCGTCGCGACCGAAGCCCGGCGCAGCTTGCTCAGTTTGACCGCCTTCTTCGCTGCCGTCACCGACGCGGGCTTCGGCAGGACGGTCGGCGTGGTCGAGGTTGCCGTCGTCTCGGTGGTCGTGGTCGTGGTCGTGGTCGTGGTCGGCGGCGGCTTCGGCAGCGGCGGCAGGATCACCTGTGGCGTGTTCGGACTGATCGTGAACGCGTATGGCGGCTTGTTCGCATCGAAGCTGCCGCCCGACGTGTACCAGTGCGAGGCTAACCCGGTCTGAAGCTGGAAGTCGACGAACGGCTGGGGCCAGGCGCCCCAGCCAGGTGGACCCTGCAGCTGCGGATCGCCCGAGCCGGTGCTGACGGCGACTCCCGAGAACAGGGGCGTGATCGAGGTCGTGGACGCGGGGCTGAGCGTGACGTTGTCCAACCTTGCGACGGTCACGCTCGTCACCTCCGGAACCGGGGTCTTGACGAAAGGGTTGCCTTGGTCCGAGCTGTAGCCCGACAGGTCCGCTTTCAGCGTCCCGGTCTTGTCGCTCGCGATCTCGAGTACCGGGTTCTTGATCGTGAACGGGACCAGGCCGCCGTAGAAGTTGACCGAGAACGACCCGGTCCACGAGATCGTCGCCGACCCGTCGTCACGGATCTCACCGGCGCCGCCGGAGAGGCGCGCGATCTGGCGCCCCGCGTTGTTGGGAGCCCCGGCGACGTGAAACGCACGGTCCTCCCACGACGCTGCGTATTCGCTCGCGCCGTCCGCCAGTCGCTGCACGATCTGGACCGGGCCGTCGATGGCCCGGTAGGTCGACTGCGTTCCATCGGAGACCGAGGCCGAGAGATAGTTGCTGTCACCGAACGGTGGGCGAGTTTGGACCTCACCGTTGCCGGTCCAGTCGAGGCGGACGTCGTTCAGCGGCGTTGCGGCGATCGCCGGGGCGGCGGCAAGGGTGAGTGTCGTGGCGGCAAGCGCGAGGGCTTTGCTTGTGCGGTACACGATTAGGCCAACCTAACAAAGAGCCTGTGACGCGGCGCCAGTCCCAGGCGTAGGTTGATCACCATGATTCGCGCCTCGACCACCTTCGTCCTCGGGCTGCTCGCCGTCCTGCCCGCGAGCGCGCCGGCCGCCGGCCTCCAGCGGTTCGCGAGCTGCGACGCGCTGCAGCAGTACGCCCAGAAGCGGGCGCCCGCCTACGACAACTTCGTGATCACAGCGCCCACCACGACCGCCCCGGCGACGGCCGCCCCGGTCGCCGCCCGTGAAGGCGCCGAGGCCGGCGACCAGGTCTCGACGACCAACAATCAGGAGCAGGACGTCGACGAGGCCGACCTGGTCAAGGCGACCGCGAATCGGCTCTACGTGATCGGCGAGAACGCGCTGCTGATCATCGACACCTCCGGCGCCGAGCCGAAGCTGGCCTCGCGGACCGAGATCCCCGGCGCCGAGGAGCTGCTCGTCCGCGGCGATCGCGCGCTCGTCGTCGGCGGCGCGAGCATGTTCACCCCGGGCGACGACGTCGTCGGGCCCGCGATCAAGACCACCGTTCTCGCGCGCAGCGCCGGCGAGGTCGTCCTGACCGAGCTCGACGTCTCCGATGCTGCCAAGCCGGAGATCCGCCGCTCGCTGACGGTCAAGGGCAACTACGAGACCGCCCGCCTCGCCGGCGGCGTCGCCCGCGTGATCATCCGTTCCTACCCGGAGGCGATGGATGAGACACAGGCCCAAGCCGCCGGGCTCTCGCGCTTCCTGCCGACCTCGAAGATCGAGAGCCGGCTGACCGGCAAGACCTACGAGCGTCCGGTCGTGCCCTGCCGCAGCGTCCGCCGCGCGATCCCCTACAGCGGCCTCGGCATGACGACCGTGCTCACGGTCGAGATCGGCGACGGCCTCCAGAACGTCGATCGCGACGCGGTACTAGCCGACCCCGACACCGTCTACGCGTCGGCGGCCGGGACCTACGTCGCGACCCATCGCTACGTCGACGGGCTCGAGACCGAGGACGACATCCCGGCCGGCTCGGCGACGGAGATCAGTCGCTTCGTCACGAGCGCGAGCGGCGAGACCGAGCAGCGCGGCTCGGCGAAGGTCGCCGGCTACCTGCTCAACCAGTTCTCGCTCTCCGAGTACGACGGGACGCTGCGCGTCGCGAGCACGACGACGCCGACCTGGCTGCCTGACGGAGCAGAGTCCCGGAAGTCTGAAAGCCGCGTCACCACCTTCGCGCTCGGAGACCGCTCGCTGCAGCGCCGCGGTCAGGTCACCGGCCTCGGCGAGGACGAGCGCATCTACGCCGTCCGTTTCCTCGGCGAGCTCGGCTACGTCGTCACCTTCAGGCAGGTCGACCCGCTCTACGTGATCGACCTCTCCGATCCGGCGGCGCCGAAGGCGGTCGGCGAACTCAAGATCCCCGGCTATTCGGCCTACCTGCACCCGGTCGGCGATGGTCGCCTGCTCGGCATCGGCGCCGATGCCGACGCGCGCGGACGCGTCACCGGCGCGCAGGTGTCGCTGTTCGACGTTTCCGACCCGAGATCGCCGAAGCGGCTCGACAGCGAAACCTGGCTGAACACCTACTCGGCGGTCGAGAGCGACCACCGGGCGTTCCTCTGGTGGGCGCCACTCGACCTCGCTGTCGTCCCGATGACCGGCGACTCGCCGTTCGCCCAGGCGCTGACCGTGAGCCGCAACGAGATCACGCCCGGTCGCAAGCTGCCGTCGCTCGGCTGGCCGGACGCTCGCTCCGTTGTCGCCGGCACGCGGCTGTTCCTGCTCTCGTCGGCGGGGCTGCGCCAGTTCAAACTCGGCACGCTCGAGCAGACCGGCGAACTCCGCTACTGAGCCAGCGACAGGTGCCGGTAGGTCGGGCCGGCTCGCATCGCCCGCAGCACACCCTGGACCACCGTCTCGTCGTCCTCGCGCGCCTTGCCGTCGGTTACGGCGTCAATGATCCCGCGCTTCTTGGCGAGGATCTCGGCCATCGTCTCGTCGATCGTCTCGGCCGCGAGCAGGTACCAGGCGGTGACGGCGTCGTGCTGGCCGATCCGGTGGCAGCGGTCCTCGGCCTGGTCGTGCAGCGCCGGCGTCCACTCCTGTTCGAGGAAGCAGACGTTCGACGCGCGCGTCAGCGTGATGCCCTGCGCGGCGACGCGCGTCGCGCAGACGATTAGGTGCGGCCCTTCAGGGTCTTGGAACGCCTGGACGGCGGCCTCGCGCTGCTCGACCGAGTCGCGGCCGAGCAGGTGGAGCGCGTCGGGGAACCGGTCGAGGACCGCCCCTTGGATCTCAACGTGGCGGGCGAAGACGACGAGCGGCTCCTCGGAGGCGAGGAAGTCATGGATCCAGGTCAGCGCCGCGTGGAGCTTGCCGCGCGCCGCGATCCGCTGCAGCGCTGTCAGCTGCGCGAGCCGCTGTGCCCTGAGCGTCGCGGCGATCTTCGCGTCGAGCGAGGAGAGCGAGAGCGGCTGTTCGCGCAGCCAGGCGATCAGGTCCTTCTCGGCAAGCCGGTACTCGGGCTCGTTGTCGAGCGAGACCGGCACGATCACCTGCCGCTTGGCGGGCAGCTGCGGCAGCACCTCGGACTTCAGCCGCCGGATGAAGCAGCGGCGCCTGAGGTGCCAGTGGAGGCGATCCTCGGAGTAGGCACCCTGGAACTCGCGCTTGAAGGACGCGCCCGAGCCGAACTCCTCCATCCGCCCGATCATCCGCAGCTGGCTGATCAGCTCCTCGGGATGGTTCAGCACCGGGGTGCCCGACAGCGCCAGCACGAGCGCGTCGGCCGGCATCGACGCGGCGAGACGTCGGATCTCCTGGGTCCGCTTCGCGCGTGGGTTCTTCGCGTAGTGGGACTCGTCGACAACCAACGCCTGTGCGCCGCGCCGCGTGAGCGTCTCGCGGTGCCGCCCGACCATCTCGTAGTTGACGATCGTGATGTCGGCCTCCGGCGGCACCGCGACCCCGGGCGCGACGACGGTCACGCTGCGGTGGGGGAGCCACTTGCGCGTCTCGCGCTCCCAGTTGAGCTTCAGCGAGGCCGGGCAGACGACCACTGCCGGCCAGCGGTCGTCGGCTTCGAGCGCGGCGAGCGCTTGGACGGTCTTGCCGAGGCCTTGCTCGTCGGCGAGAAACGCCCGGCGCGTGTCGAGCAGGTAGCGGACGCCGGCCCACTGGAACGGCTGCAGGGTCCCGCCGAGGACGGCGTCGAGTTCGGCGATCGGCTCGGCGTCGGTCGCCTGCGAGCGGCGGATTGCAGCCTGCGCCGCGGCGGCCTCTTCGCGCAGATCTTCGAGCGCCGCGGCGGCCGGACCGTCGGCCGGCACGTCGTGGCGGGCGAGGAAGCCGTCGAGCTCGGCGACGATCCACGGGTCGAGCGGCAGCGTGCCGCTGCGGTCGGTGCCGAGCCGCATGAACGCGCGGGCCGTGTCCGGGTCCCAGAGTTCCTGGAGGCCGAAGGTCATGCCTTCGGCGTCGTGACGGAGTTCGAGCCTTGCCCGCGGAACCTCGCCGATCAGCGCCGCCGAGATGCAGCGCCGGGCGGCGCCGTCGGTCTTGACGCCGCGCTCCTCGTCGAGCAACTCGGCGATCTCCATCGTCATCGGTACGAGCGTCCGGCCGTCCTGCTCGATCGCTGCGTCGGCGAGCAGCTCCGGCAGCTCACCGGCGCGCGTGTCGACGACGAACCAGCCGCGACCGTCGTGGATCGTCGTGCGCAACTCCGCGATCCAGCGGTCCTCGATTCCGCGCAGCCAGACGGCGACCTCGGTGCTGGTCGTCAGGTCCGGGTAACGGCGAAGCAGGTCGCGGATCTCGAGGCCGGTCCAGACGTCGACCGGTACCCACCACTCGCGCGTCTCCCACTCGAAGCGCCGGCGCGGGATCTGCCGGACGCGATGGACGATCGCCGGGTCGTAGGCGAACGCGATCACGACGATCGGGCGGCCATCGGGTCCGCGCCGGATCGTCAGGTTCGGACGATCGTCTGCGGTGGCCAGCTCCACCGACGGCAGGCTAGCCCGGGAGGACGATCTTGTAGTTGATGACCGAGAACACGAGCGCCGCGAACGCCGCCGCTCCGAGCGACCAGAACATGATCGGTTCGAGCAGGCCGCGGTCACGCGACGTCTCACGCGAGTCGCGCATCGACTTGTTCCAAGCGCGCGCGTGCTTGCGGCCGCGGTCGAGCCCGGTGAGGCGCATGTGGCGACGGTTGAGGGCGCCGAGCACCTTGCCGAGGCCGATCGCGGTCGCGATCACGCCGCCGAGGATCAGCGCCGCCAGTGGCGCTGTGATCTGCGCGGCGCCGGTCGTCCAGGTCGCGACCTTGGAGGCAAACCACAGCCAGAACACAGGCGACACCGCCCACATCGTGATCGAGCCGATCGCCATCAGCACGACGAGCAGTACCGGCTCGGGAGCGCGCATCGACTGGACCGGCGGAAGCTCGTCGCTCTGCGGGGAGCTCTGCTGCATCGGGGAGAAGGCTACCGGGGACTCTGACATGAAATGATGTTACATAGGAGTGTGTAACAATGCAAGTGCTGTGAGCGATCGGGTCGCCACCTGGACGGTCGACGAGTTCGCGCAGAGAACCGGCATGACCGTCCGCAACATCCGCGCGCACCAGTCGCGGGGTCTGCTCGACCCGCCGGTCGTGCGCGGGCGCACCGGGTACTACGGGCCGGCCCACGCCGAACGCGTGGCGTTGATCCAACGGCTCCAGGGCGAAGGCTTCAACCTCGAGGCGATCCGGCGGCTTCTGTCGGCGGGAGGGGGCGAGCCGCTCCGGCTGCTGCAGACGATCAGCGACGCGCTCGTCACCGAGCAGCCCGAGACCGTCACGCTCGAGGATGCTGCCCGGGAATGGGGCGAAGATGGGCCGGCCGCGCTCGGGCGCGGGATCGAGCTCGGGTTCGTCCGCTGGCGTGAGGACGGCACGCTCGAGTACCCGAGTCCGCGGTTGATCCGGGCCGCGCTTCAGACCCGTGAGCTCGGGATCCCGATCGACAGCCTGCTCGACCTCGTCGCGGAGATCCGCACCCACGCCGATGGCATCGCCGACTTGTACGTGCGTCTGTTCCTCGATCACGTCTGGGAGCCGTTCGAGCGCGCGGGATCGCCCGACGACCGCTGGGCCGACGTCCGCGCGGCGCTCGAGCAGCTCGGCCCGCTGACCGGCGAGGTGCTGCAGGTCGTGTTCGCGACGGCGATGAACGCCGCCAGCGAGCGCACGTTCGACCGCAAGATCGCGCCGAGCGCCGGTCAGTCCTGAGCGGCCGCGTGGACCCGGCTGCGGCGGCGCAGAAGCAGCGCGGCGGCTCCGGCGGCGGTTGCTGAGGCGACGAGCACGGCTGCGGCGGCCGCCTCGCGGGTGCCGCGATCCGGGACCGACAGCTGTACGACGAGCAGGCTGACGGTGTAGCCGATGCCCGCGAGCAGGGCGACCGGGAGGAAGTCGGCCCAGCCGACTCCGGCAGGCAGCTCGCCGGCGCGAACGCGGACGGCGAGCCAGGCGCTGCCGAACACGCCGATCAGCTTGCCGGCGAGCAGCCCGAGCAGCGCGCCGCGCGCGACGTCGTTGCTGAAGACCTCGCCCGCGGCCGCGAGCGGGATCCCCGCGGCCGCAAGCGCGAACACCGGCACCGCCAGTCCGGCCGACCACGGGTGGAGCCGGTGCTCGACGTGCTCCGCGGCGGGGCCGACCGGCACCAGCAGTCCGAGCAGTACGCCCGAGACGGTCGCGTGGACGCCGCTGGCGTGGAAGCAGGTCCACGCGATCGCGGCGACAGCGAGCATCAGCGCCGGGGCCGGCCGCCGGCCGCCCGACCAGAGCGCTCGCCAGATGCCGCAGGCAGCCAGTCCGCCGAGCAGCCACCCCAGGTCGAAGCCCGAGGTGAAGAGGATCGCGATCAGCGCGATTGCGATCAGGTCGTCGATCACGGCCATCGACAGGAGCAGCGCCCGTACGCCGGCGGGCAGGACAGACCCCGCGATCGCGAGCACGCCGAGCGCGAACGCGATGTCGGTCGCGACAGGGATCGCCCAGGCGCCGTTCTCAGCCGCGGCGCCGCCGGAGACGGCGAGCGCGACGAGTGCCGGTACGACCATCCCGCCGATCGCAGCGATCACAGGGAGCGTCGCGGCCCGCCGTTCGCGCAGCTCGCCGGCGACGAACTCGCGCTTGACCTCCATCCCGGCGATGAAGAAGAACAGCGCGAGCAGTCCGTCGGCCGCCCAGTGCGCGAGATCGATCTGCAGCTCGAGCGGTCCGGCGACCGGCTCGGCCCAGCCGCCGAGCGGGATTGCAGACCAGGCGTCGTCATAGGAGCCGGGCGCGACGTTGGCCCAGATCAGCGCGATCGCGGTCGCGAGCAGCAGCAGCTTGCCGCCGGTCGTCTCCTCGCGCAGGAAGTCCGCGAGGTCATCGGCGGCGCGCGTTGCTCCTGAGTCTGGTTTCATGTGTGGTTCCGCCGGGCAGGGGGTCCGGCACGGAACGGGAGTCGTCGAGGGATGTCACGCATTCGCACGGTCGCCGTCACGGCAGCCACTCTGGTCAGCACCATCTTCGCGGCGTCGGCGGCGACGTCCGCTACGGCGCAGACGGCGATCGGGCCGCCGAAGTCACCCTATGCGACCGCAGGGCGCTGGATCACCGACTCGCAGGGCCGGGTGTACATCAGCTCCGGCGTGAACATGGTCTACAAGAAGGGCACCTACCAGGCGTCCGACACGGGCTTCAGCGACGACGACGGCGCGTTCCTCAAGTCGATCGGCATCGACTCGGTGCGGCTCGGGCTCGCCTGGAAGGCGGTCGAGCCGAAGCCGGGCGTGTACGACGACAAGTACATCGACGGGCTGATCGCGACGACACGGATGCTCGATCGCTACGGCATCTCGACGCTCGTCGACTCCCATCAGGACATGCAGAACGAGCGCTTCCAGGGCCAGGGCGCCCCGGACTGGGCGGTCAAGGACAAGGGCTGGCCGTCGTTCCCGCAGCTCGGCTTCCCGGCCAACTCCTTGCTCAACCTCGGTCTGCTGGTGTCGTGGGACGCGTTCCTCGACAACGAGGCCGGACCGGGCGGCGTCGGCCTCCAGGACCGCTACGCCGCGATGTGGGGACACGTCGCCAAACGCTTCAAGGGCGTGCCCGGGGTGCTCGGCTGGGACATCATCAACGAGCCGCTCGCAGGCTCGAAGTGGGGCGAGTGCCTCGACGGGCAGAACCGCTGCCCCGGCGTCGTCGCGAAGATCGGCCGCCTGCACGAGAAGGCAGGCCAGGCGATCCGAGCCCAGAACCCGGACGGCGTCGTGATGTACGAGCCGATCGCGCTGATCACGCTCGGCGCTCCCGCGCTGACCGCGCCGCCGAAGGTCAAGAACCAGGCGCTCTCCTATCACTCGTACTGCCCGTTCATCACGCTCTTCAACTTCCAGCCGTTCTGCGAGGGCTTCGACGACGAGATCCACGCCGACTCGCTGCGCGTCGCCGCCCGTGACGGCTCGGCGGCGCTGATGACCGAGTGGGGCGCGACGAACAACCTCGAGATTCTGACGTCGACGGTCGATCGCGCCGCTCGCTTCATGGTCGGGCAGCAGTGGTGGGCCTACTGCTCCTGCGGCGACCCGACGACGATCGACCAGACCGGCCAGGGCATCGTCGAGGACCCGTCGAAGCCGCCGGTCGGCGCCAACCTGCGCCAGCCGAAGATCGACATCCTCGCGACGCCGCGCCCGCGCGCGATCGCCGGCACGCCGGTCCGCTACGGCTACAACCGGTCGACGAAGGCGTTCACGCTCGAGTACACGACGGCGCGCGCCGCCGGTGGTGGCGCGTTCGCCACCGGCTCGCAGACGATCGTCTCGGTGCCGAAGCTGATCTACCCGGCCGGGTACACGGTCAGCGCCACCGGTGCGACCGTCGGCTCCGCCGCGAACGCCGCGGATCTCGTCCTGCGCCAGAGTGTCGGCGCGACGAGCGTGAAGGTCACCGTCAGCGCCCGGTAGGGCGCGCGGCGCCCGCGCCACCACCCGGCGTTGGTCCCCGATAGCGACACATTGCGTCGCTATCGGGGACCAACGCTCGGGTGTCGTGTCACTGGTCCCGAATAACGACACATAGCGTCGCTAATCGGGACCAACGCCTCGCGGGATGGGGGCGCTGGCGGCCGCGGCCGCGACCGATGGGGCCGGTGTCCTCAGCGCTGAGGGCTGAGCACCGAGTAGCGCGCGGGTCCCAGCACGCCCGGCGCGGAGTCGGTCGACCAGACGGCGAGTGCGTCGCCTGCGCTCGTGAACGTGAGGCTCGCGACCGACGGCAGGCCGAACGACGCCGTCGACGGCAGCTCGACCGGGGCTTCGAAGCTGCTCGATCCCCTGGGGCGGAGGGCGAGCCGCTGCGTGTCGACCTCGCCGGCGCCGGTCTGAAGGCGCGATCGCCACGAGATCGCGGTCGAGCCGTCCGGCCCCGGCTGCACGTCGACCCAATCGACGCTGTCGGTGTCCGGAGCGAGTGTCTCGGCAGGGGAGAACGTCCCATCCGCCTGTCGTGTGACGACGAGCAGCGGGCCGCCGTAGGGGTTGGCATTGGCCCGCGGCGTCCAGCCGATCGTCGCGCGACCGTCCTCGGTGAACGCGGACAGGAGCCGGCAGGTGCAGCCCGACGTGTCGCCGGTGGCGACCGCAGCGAATTCGGGAAGCTTCCGATCGATCCGCGCGCTGGCTGCCATCAGGGTCGAGCGGGCCCCGCTGCGATAGCCGGAGCCCTGGATGTAGTCGACGAGCAGCTGACCGTCGTTCGAGAGCGACAGGTCGAGTTCGCTCATGTCCTGCGTCGGGCTCGAGAAGCTGCCGGAAGGGGAGAAGCGGCCGCCCGACGCAGCGGCGACGCCGATCGACGATGTGCTCGAGGTCGACGTTGAGGTGAACCCCCAGGCGACCGCGGCGCGGCCGCCGTTCGCCGCCGCGGCTCGCAGCACGGCGCGCGGCATGTCGTAGCCGGTCAGCCGCCCCGCGCGGCCTTGCGACGCGAGCTGCTGGCGCATCGCGAACCGCGGCTCGCCGGGGAGCCGGACCGCCGCCTGGGGAGTCCAGCCCTCGCCGGGGGCGTAACCCCACCAGGCCGCGACGGTCGTGCCGTCGGGGGCGACCGACAGGACCGGACTTTGAGCCGAGTGAGCCCGGTCGGAGATCGTCATCGGGCCGAGCCGTGATCCCGAGGCTGAGGTGAGCGTGACCCTGACGCGGCGGATGAAGCGGGGGCGTTTGCGCTCGCTGATGACGGTCGTATCGCCGTTCGCGGCGAGCGCCGTGCCGAGGACCTGTTCGAACGGATCGCCCGGTCCGGCCTCCCTGGCAGGACCGAAGCCGTCCGCCGTTCTCGGAACGACCGTCACCCGCGAGAGGCCGCTGTTCAGGACGACGGTGCCGTGCTCGCTCGACGCAACGCTCGGGAACGCGCCGCGCTCGGATCCGGGGACCGTGGCCGGTTCGGACCAGCCGGCAGCCGCGGTCGCGGCGGCAGGCCCGGCGAGTCCGGCGAGCACGAACGCGGCGGCGAGAAGGTGGCGCATAGAGCCTCTAACGATCAGACCGGGCCAACGTAACGGGCACAGGGGCCAGAACGACGAAGGGCCGGGATGATCCCGGCCCTTCGTGTTTACCCGAAGCCCCCTGAGGGATGTTCCGGGACCTGCGAAGCGGACCGGCCCTCAGGCGGCGAAGTCGGTCTGCAGCGCCTTGATATCGCCATCAGCGGCGAGGCGGCGCAGTCCGCGCTCCTCGGCCTGACGGGCCTTCGAGGGCGGCATTCCGAGCCGGCGGGCGGCCTGGACGAGCGTGTGCTCGCCGTTGCCACCGGTGCCGAACCGGAGGTGGATGATCTCGCGCTCGTCCTCGGGCAGGCGATCAACGGCGGCACGGAGTGCCGCAGCCTCGGTCGAACGCTCGACCTCGACGTCGACGGTCTCGCCGTCGGCCGGCAGCAGCGCGCCGAGCGACGTCTCGCCGTCGTCACCGACGGTTGCGTCGAGCGACGCAAGCGCACGGTCACGCTCGCGGAGCAAGGCGACCTCTTCGATCTCGAGCTCGGCCGCGGCGGCGATCTTCTCGTCCGACGGCGGCTCGCCATGCTCGGCGGTCAGCTCACGCTCGACACGCGCAATGCGACGGGCGCGCTGCGACATGTGCGAGGGCAGCCGGATCGTGCGGCCGGTGTTGTCGAGGCCGCGCTGGAGTGCCTGGCGGATCCAGATCGTCGCGTAGGTCGAGAAGCGGTAGCCCTTGCGGTAATCGAACTTCTCGACGGCGCGGATCAGACCCAGCATGCCCTCCTGGACGAGGTCGTCGAGCGTCAGGCCCTGGCCGACGTAGTGGCGGGCGACGGAGACGACGAGTCGCAGGTTCGAGTTGACGAGCAGGTCCTTCGCGTCGAGGTCGCCGCGCTCGATGCGCTGAGCGAGGTCGATCTCCGCGGCAGGCGTCAGCAGCTCGTACTGGCTCGCGCGACGCAGCAGCTGATCGAGCGGCGTCGCGAGGACGTCATGCGTCAGGGGCTGGGTGATGGTGGAGGGGGTCAACGGGTCCTTTCTGGGCACAAACCCGAGGGGGGAGGTCGGGATTGTACGGCATGATGGTTGCTTGTGCAACCTTCTGCCGGTCTTCACTGGCTATGGTCTTGCGGTTGGGGAGGGAACTGACGCTCAGGGCGTCCTGAGAAGTAACTCCGATCGAGATGGAAGGTTTCCATCTCCCGATCAAGTCCTGCTAAGCGTTTCGTAGGGATTTCGCGAACTCCTGCTGTTTTGGTTGTCTCGTGTGCTCGCCGTCACGCTCGGGCAGCCCTCAGCGTGGCGCGCCGGCGGGGACATTGCACTTATCTGACGACACCTACGCCGCGTTCCTGAACGGCACGGCCCGCGATCTGGCCGAAACACTGGGTGCGTTCCCGGCGCCCGGTGGGACGCGGTTCGCCGTCTGGGCTCCGCACGCGACCTCGGTCACGGTCGTGCTCGGCGACGAAGCGTCCCATCCGCTCCGGATACCCACGACGCCCGTCCGCGAATCCGGGGTCTGGTCGGTCGACGGAGTGGACGCCCCAGCCGGCACCCGCTACCGGTTCGCGATCACCGGCGCCGACGGCGAGACCCGGCTCAAGGCCGACCCGATGGCGCGGGAGGCCGCCCCACGCCCGTCGGACTGTTCGGTCGTGACCGTGCCGGCCCACCGCTGGAGCGACGACCGGTGGCTGGCTGCTCGTGCCCGGTCCGACCCGCGGCGCGAGCCTCTCTCGGTCTACGAGGTCCACCTCGGCACCTGGCGCTGGGACCCGCGCGAGCCCGGCCGCGAACGCCCGTACACCGAGCTGGCGCCGATGCTCGCAGACCACGCTGAACGGCTCGGCGTGACCCACGTCGAGCTGATGCCGATCGCCGCCCACCCGTTCCCAGGCTCGTGGGGATATCAGGGCACCGGCTACTTCGCGCCCGACCCCCGCCACGGAAGCTCCGACGAGCTCAAGGCGCTGATCGACCATCTCCACGGCCGGGGGATCGGCGTGATCGCCGACTGGGTGCCTGGTCATTTCTCCGCGGACGAGTACGCGCTCGGCCGGTTCGACGGCGAGCCGCTCTACGAGCACCCCGACCCGCGGCGTGGGACGCAGCCGGCCTTCGGCGCGCTCGTCTTCAACCTCCAGCGGCCGGAGGTCAGGTCGTTCCTGCTCTCCTGCGCCGCCTACTGGCTCGAGGAGTTCCACATCGACGGGCTCCGCGTCGACGCCGTCTCGTCGATGCTCCGCCACGACTGGGGCCGGCCGGGCGCCGAGGTGCTGCCCGAGGCCGACGGCTCACTCGTGAATCCCGACGCGATCTCGTTCTTGCGCGAGCTGAACGAGCTCGTCGAGCAGGAGGCGCCGGGTGCGTTCACGGTCGCCGAGGAGGCGACCGCGTGGCCAGGGGTAACCCACGACGACGGGCTCGGCTTCACCTTCTGCTGGAACATGGGCTGGTCGCACGACTGGCTCGCCTACCTCGAGCTCGACCCCGCCGAGCGCCCCGCGGCCCACAACGAGATCACCTTCGCGAGCGCCTACGCGGGTAGCGAGCACTTCGTCCTCGCGCTCAGCCACGACGTGATCGCCGAGCGTTCGTTGACCGCACGGATGTGGGGGTCCGCCGAGCAGCGGCTCGCCGGCCAGCGAGCGCTGCTCGCGCTGCAGTGGGCGCATCGTGGCAAGAAGCTGCTTTTCATGGGGGCCGAGCTCGCGGCGCCGAGCGCGTGGACGCACGACTGGGCGCTCGACTGGACGCTGCCGGAGCGCGACCGGCGCAGCGCGGGGATGCTCGACTTCGTCTCCGCGCTCGGGCACGCCTACCGGGCCCGGCCGGCGCTTTGGGCTGCCGACGACGTCGATGCCGGGTTCGAATGGGTCGAGGCCGACGATGCGGCACGCAGCGTCTACGCGTGGATCCGCTGCGCGCCGGGCGCGGAGCCGCTGCTGTGCGTCGCCAACCTCGGCGCCGAGCCACAGGCCGCCTACCGCATCGACGCGCCTCGGGACACGCAGTGGCGGATAGTGCTCGACAGCGACGAGGCGCGCTTCGGGGGGGCGGGGACGGCGGCGGCTCGTCACGATGACGGGGTGCTGGTGCTCGACCTCCCTCCGTTCGCCTGTCTCTGGCTCGTGCCCGAAGGCGACGATGTCTGACCTCGAGGCGTTGTTCCGCGATCCCGACGGCGTGACCGAGTTGCGCACTGTCGCGCACGGGCAGGGAGACACGACGCTCGCCCCGTCGGTGTTCCTCGGACGCGCGCGAGCCGGCGAGTCGCCGCCTGCTCCAGCACCGGGAAACATCAACGCGCGCTGGCGCTGGGTGGCGCTGACGGCGATGGCCGGGCCCTGGTTGGGCGCCGTCCGGACATGGCACGAGACGCATGGTTCGGCGCGTCCCGACGCCGTGACCGACGAGGCCGAGCAGGAGCTGTTCTGGCGGCTCGCCGGCGGCTGGCCGGTCGGCTCCGTGGACATACGCGCGCATCTCGACGCCTGGCCGGTGCCGGGCGCACCGCCGGCCGCGGTCGCCGGCTACGCAGCCACGCTCTGTGACGACGAGAGCTTCCGGCACACCTTCGACACCGTCTCCGCCCGCGTCGCCGAGATCGGCGAGCGGATCGGCCGCGCGGCGCTCGTGCTGCGGATG
The DNA here is from genome assembly GCA_037045385.1 of Baekduia sp. Taxonomy (GTDB): domain Bacteria; phylum Actinomycetota; class Thermoleophilia; order Solirubrobacterales; family Solirubrobacteraceae; genus Baekduia. The sequence continues at coordinate 25,239 of JBAOHN010000005.1, forward strand.
ACGCTCGCCGGCGCCATCGAGCTGGCGCCCGAGGACCGAACCGGCACCGCTGCGCTCGCCGGCGTGCGGGCCGAGGCGACCGGCGACGACCCGGTCCGCGTCGCGGCAATCGGCGAGCTCGGCCGCCTGCGGCTCGACGGCGCGCCCCTGACTCCGATCCGCGCGAGCACGCCCGACGACGGCGAGCGGATCTGCGCGTACCTGCGTGGGGAGGACGTGCTCGTCGCCGTCGCCGTCGGCGACCGCTCGACCGGTGCCGGCGGCTGGGCGCTGCCGGACGCCGCGACCGGCAGCTGGCGCGACTTGCTGACCGGCGCGGTGCACACGCTGCCGGCCCGGGCGACGCTCGCGGGGATCTTGGGCCCCGACGGCCGCGCGGTGCTCGTCCGTCAGTAGCCTCTCTCGCCGCAATGCCGCTGCGCGTCCTGATGGTCTCCTGGGAGTACCCGCCGGTGATCGAAGGCGGGCTTGCGCGTGCAGTCGCGAAGTTGTCGGAAGCGCTCGCGGCCGATGGCGTCCTCGACGTCGAGGTGCACGTGCTGACCCGCGGTGGCGATGACGTTCCCGCCGCCGAGGAGCTGAGCGGCGTCCACGTCCATCGCGTCAGCGAGCCCGCGCGGCCGACCGACATGGGCGCGTTCATGGGCTGGGTGCGGGAGCTCAACGACGACCTCCACGCGCGCGGGCTCGAGCTGCTCGCCGACACCGGCTTCGACGTCGTTCACGGTCACGACTGGCTCGTCGCACGCGCCGCGAAGCGGCTCGCCGACGAGGCCGGGGCGCCGTTCGTGGCGACGGTCCACGCGACGGAGTACGGCCGCCATCAGGGCTGGGTCCACGTCGCGCCGCAGTCGGAAATCCACCGCGCCGAGCGCTGGATGGTCCATGTCGCCGATCGTGTGCTCGTCTGCTCGCACTACATGCGCGACCACGTGATCGACGTGTTCGACGCTCGCCCTGACACGGTGGTCGTAGCGCCGAACGGGATCGACCCCGGCGACCTCGTTCCGCACCCGGACATCTCGGCGACGCGCCGTGCGCTCGCCGACGACGACGAACGGCTCGTGCTGCTCGTCGGTCGGCTCGTCTACGAGAAGGGCTTCCAGGACGCACTCGAAGCGCTCGCCGGTCCCGACGGCGTGATCGCGAGGCTCGGCAAGGTGCGTTACGTGATCGCCGGGTCGGGAACCCACGAGTGGGAGCTGAAGGCGCAGGCGCAGCGGCTGGGGATCTCGGGCGACGGCACTTTCATGGGCTGGATCGACGACGTCGTGCTGCACTCGCTCTACCGCGCGTGCGATGTGATCGTCGTCCCCTCGCGCTTCGAGCCGTTCGGGCTCGTCGCGCTCGAGGCGATGGCATCCGGCTGTCCGGTGATCGTCGCCGACACCGGCGGCTTGCGCGAGGTCGTTCCCGACGACCACGTCGGCCTTCGCTTCACGCCTGGCGACAAGGACGAGTTGCGCGAGCTGATCTGCCACGTGCTCGAAGACGAGGCGACCCGTACCCGCCTCGCGGCCCAGGCCGCCGAGCACGTGCTCACGTTCGGCTGGGCCGACGTCGCGACCTCGGTCACCGCGCTCTACCGGGCGCTCGAGCCGGCGCCCGCGTCCGTCCTGGTGTAACGGCCCAGGTGAACCCACGTCGTCGCGCCGCCATATGGCGGCGCTCCTCCGTGTGACTCGGCATCAGGTTGGGGCCTGCGGCCCAACCTGTCCTGGCGGGGGCCGTTACCGGTTGACGCCGTCGAGGTCGTCGAGGTTCTCCTGGCGCTCGCGTGCGGCCTGCGCCAGCGAGTAGGTGACGAGGCCACCGACGATCGCCGGGAAGAGGATCCCGAAGATGGCGATGAACCCGAGGGTCGCCGAAGTTGCGGAAAGCGCGATCAGGAGCTCCATTGCGCCAGCATCCTATATCTAACGGCCCCTGCCAGGACAGGTGAGCCCACATCGTCGCGTCGCCATATGGCGACGCTCCTCCGTGTGGCTCGAGATCAGGTCGGCGGCCGTCGGCCGCCGACCTGTCCTAGCAGGGGCTGTTACATAGTCTTTCCCGACCTTCTCGGTAGGATTAGGTCCGCGATGATGTTCACGACCAAGGCCGAGTACGGCGTCCGACTGCTGATCGAACTCGGCCGCCAGGGATCGGAGTCAGAGGGATCGGTCGTCTCGCTGAAGGCGATCGCCGACGCCGAACTGCTGCCGCTCGCCTACCTGGAGCGGATCGTCGCGAAGCTGAAGAAGGCCGGGCTCGTCGAGTCGACCCGTGGTGCGCACGGCGGTTACCGACTCGCCCGCGACGCTTCTCAGATCCGGATGGACGAGGTGATCATCGCGCTCGAGGGCCAGCTCGCGCCGATGACGTGTTTCGTCGACGAGCCGGACGGCGATGCCGAGCCTCGCGTCGTCTGCCACCACAACCACACCGATGGTCACGCCTGTGCGACGAAGCTGCTGTGGACGCGCGTCCTCGGCGGCGTCCAGAGCTCGCTGCAGGCGACCACGCTCGACGAGCTGGTCCGCTTCTCTCAGCGGGCCGACGTAGAGCCGACCTCCGACGCCGCGCCGACCGCGGCCTGACCCCGAACCGACAAGGACAGAGACCTCCAGATGGCCGAACTCGAGATCAAGAACCTGCATGTCAGCGCCGACGGGAAGGAGATCCTCAAGGGTCTCGACCTGACCGTCGAGCGCGGCGAGATCCACGCGTTGATGGGGCCGAACGGCTCCGGCAAGTCGACGCTCGCCAACACGATCATGGGCCACCCCGGGCTCGAGGTGACCGGCGGCCAGATCCTCTTCCAGGGCGAGAACATCACCGAGGCGTCGCCCGACGAGCGCGCCCGCGCCGGTCTGTTCATGGCATTCCAGTACCCGGTCGCGATCCCGGGCGTCACGATCACCAAGTACCTGCGGATGGTGATGAACGCCCACCGCGAGGCGCGCGGCGAGAGCGAGGTCAGTCTCAAGGAGTTCCGTCAGACGGTGGAGGCCGCGATGGAGCTGTGCAACGTGCCGAGGGAGTTCTCCGCGCGCTACCTCAACGACGGCTTCTCCGGCGGTGAGAAGAAGCGGCTCGAGGTGCTCCAGCTCGCGCTCCAGCAGCCGGCGCTCGCCGTCCTCGACGAGACCGACTCCGGCCTCGACATCGACGCGCTCAACGTCGTCGCGCACGGCGTCAACACAGTCGCCAAGGAAGCCGGGATGGGCGTCCTCATCATCACCCACTACCAGCGGATCCTCCACCTCGTGCAGCCGAGCCGGGTCTCGATCCTGATGGACGGGCGGATCGTCCGCGAGGGCGGTCCCGAGCTGGTCGAGCAGCTCGAGGCGCACGGGTACGGCGAGATCAAGGCCGAGGTCGGGATCGCCTAAGTGACCCAGGCCGCCGTAGGCAGTCGGAGTGCGTTCCCGACTCTGGTCGCGAACCCGGGGGTTGCGTACCTCGATACCGGCGCGACGTCGCAGACGCCGGAGCCGGTGCTGGCGGCGGTCGACGACTACTACCGCCACCATCGTGCGTCGGTGCATCGCGGCGTCTACGGGCTCGCGATCGAGGCGACCGGGCTGTTCGAGGGCGCTCGGACGCGGATCGCCCAGCGGATGGGCTGGGCGCCCGAGGACACCGTCTTCGGGCGCAACGCGACCGAGCTGCTGAACCTCGTTGCACGCGGGTGGGGGGAGACTCACGTCCGTGCCGGTGACCGCATCCTCGTCTCGCGGATGGAGCACCACTCGAACTTCGTGCCGTGGTGGCGGCTCGCCAAGCAGACCGGCGCTGTCCTCGTCGAGGTGCCGGTCGACGATCACGGCCGGATCGACCGGGATGCGCTCAGCGGGCTGCTCCCGGGTGCCAAGCTGCTCGCGCTGACCCACGTCTCGAACGTGCTCGGCACGATCAACCCGGTCGCCGAGATCGCCGCCGAAGCGCGCGAACGCGGCGTCGTCAGCGTGATCGACGGTGCGCAGGCCGTGCCGCAGATCCCGGTCGACGTCGCGGCGATCGACGCCGACTTCTACGTCTGGACCGGGCACAAGGTCTACGGGCCGACCGGCGTCGGCGTGCTCCACGGCACTCGCGAGCGGCTGCTCGAGACCGAGCCGCTGCTCGGCGGCGGCCACATGATCACGAAGGTCTCCTACGACGAGGTCCGCTTCGCCGCGCCGCCCGAGCGCTTCGAGGCCGGCACCTCGCCGATCGCCGAGGCCGTCGGGCTCGGCGCCGCGATCGACTGGCTTGACTCCGCCGGCGGAGCCGGTGGGATCGACGCGGTGCGGGAGCACTCGCGCGAGATCACGACGTATGCGCTTGACCGGCTCGGGGAGATTGCGGCTATCACGCTCTACGGCCCGACCGGCGAGGACCGCGCCGGCATCGTCACCTTCACAGTCGACGGCGTCCATCCGCACGACGTCGCGGAGATCCTCGGCCGCCGGGGCGTCTGCGTCCGCGCCGGCCACCACTGCGCCCAGCCGCTGATGGAGCGGCTCGGTGTCTCGGCGACGACGCGCGCGTCGTTCGCCGTCCACACCGAGCGGTGGGAGATCGACGCGCTGATCGACGGCTTGCTCGAGGTTCGCCGTATCTTCGGTGACTGAGATGGACGACCTGTACCGCGAGGAGATCCTCCAGCACTACAAGCGGCCCCACAACTGGGGCCCGATGGAGGACCCCGACCTCGAGGCCGAGGACCACAACCCGCTCTGCGGCGATGAGCTCAAGGTGATGCTCAAGGTCGACGAGAGCGGCACGATCACCGGCGTCCGCTTCGACGGCCACGGTTGTGCGATCTCGCAGGCCGCCGCGTCGATGGCCTCCGACGAGGTCGTCGGGATGAAGGCCGATGAGCTGCTGAAGCTCGACCGCGACTTCATCCTCGATCTGCTCGGGATCGGGATCAGCGCAACGCGGATGAAGTGCGCGCTGCTCAGCCTCAAGGTGCTGAAGTCGGCTTCGATCGGCCGCGAGGCCGATTGGGAGCCGGCGTCTTAGCCGGGCCCCGGCCTCTCACCGATCTCTCAGGAAAAAGCGTCCGCCCAGCGACCGTTCTGTTGGCGGACGACCGGCCCGGTGCCGATACCGCCACCGAGATGGATCTCGGTCGACAGCTGCTCGCAGGTGCTGCCGCTCTGCTCGTGTTCGCCGCGCCGGCCGGCGCGATCGTCAAGGACGGCGGGCCGAATCGCGACCGCATCACCGGCAGCGCCGGTGATGACCTGCTGCGCGGCAACGGTTCGAGCGACACGCTGCTCGGGCTCGGCGGAGCAGACCGGCTCTTCGGCGGCAGCGCCGTCGACCGGCTCTTCGGCGGGCCCGGACCCGACGCGCTCGACGGCGGCAGCGCTGACGACGACCTCTTCGGCGAGGACGGCGCCGACCGGCTCTTCGGCGAGACCGGCGACGACGAGCTCGACGGCGGTAGCGGTGACGACATCCTCGACGGCGGCGACGGCGACGACAGCCTCAGGGGCGGCGACGGCAACGATTTCCTGGTCGAACCGGGGTACGGCGACGACCGGCTGGTCGACGGCGGGCCGGGCGACGACTACATCGACTCGAACCGCGGCACCGACGGCGACGTCCGCGGCGGCGAGGGCAACGACATCATCCGCACCGGCAACGGCGACGACGTCTCGACAGGCGGCCCCGGTGACGACGCGATCGACGGCGGCGCCGGCGCCGACACGATCGACGGCGGCGACGGCAACGACCTGCTGCTAGGCGGTACCGCCGGTGAGGACCGGATCGATGGCGGCCCGGGTGACGACACGATCTACACCGGGTCGGCGCTCGACGACGTGAGCTGCGGCGACGGGCGCGACATCGTCTACGTCTCATCAGAAGGCGAAGGTGACGAGACGACCGGCTGCGAGGTGATCGTCCTGGGCGACCCGACCGACGAGCTCAACGACAACGGCGACCCCGAGCTGCTGCGCGGCCGCGACAATCTCGCGCTCGCGCCGCCGGTCGACCCGATGGGCCGCGTCTCGAACGCCGGCCTGATGCGCGGCGGGGCCGAGCGCGCTGCGCAGGCGTCGCCGGCATCGACGCTCCGTCGCGACCAGGAGAAGGGGACCGACGGTGACGACCGGCTCTCGGGAACCGGTGGCGTCGACACGCTGCTTGGCTGGGCCGGCAACGACACGCTGCTCGCCGGCGACGGCAACGACTTCTCCGACGGCGGCAAGGGGAACGACCGGCTGATGGGCGGCTGGGGCGACGATCACCTGATGGGTGGCTTCGGCGACGACTACGTCGATGGCGGACCGGGCAACGACAACGTGCTCGGCGGCCGTGGCAGCGACCGCGTCTACGGTGGCCCGGGCGCGGACTTCGTCAACGGCGGCTACGGCAGCGACCACGTCTACGGCGGCGGGGGCGACGACCGGATCCGTGCCGTTGGCGGCGGCGCCGACGTGATCTCGTGCGGGCCCGGCTACGACAAGGTCGTCAAGGATCGCGCCGATCGCGTCTCCGGCGACTGCGAAGTCGTCAACGGCAAGCGTCACTGAACGTCGAGTGGTCGGTTGATCCCAAACGGTTGGGATCAACCGACCACTCGACGTCGCGCGTATCTTGAGGTGATGCGCGATTTGATTGACTCGGCGATGGAGGCGGTGCCGCCGCTCGCGTACACCTCGATCGGCTACCGGCTGCGCAACCGCCTCAATGGCTGGGGCGAACTGCCGCCGGCGGCGCTCGCCGGCAAGGTCTGCGTCGTCACCGGCGCGACGCGGGGGCTCGGGTTCGCGACCGCCTCGGCGCTGATCGACCTCGGCGCGAAGGTCGAGATCGTCGGGCGCGATCGCGAGCGGACAGAACACGCCGCGGCCCGGCTCGCCGAGTTCACCGCGCGGTCGGCGCCCGGCGTGCGCATCGCCGACGTCGGTGATCTAGCGCGGATGGCCGAGCTGGCGGCCGAGCTGCGGGCTGACCACGAGCGGGTCGACGTGCTGATCCACAACGCCGGAGCGATCCCGCCCGATCGCACGCTCACGCCGGACGGGCTCGAGACGATCTGGGCGACGATGGTCGCCGGCCCGCACGCGCTGACGCGCGCGCTCGGCGATCGGCTTGCCGGCGGCCGCGTGATCTGGGTCACGAGCGGCGGCATGTACACGCAGCGACTGCGGCTCGACGACCCGCAGATGGCGCACCAGAAGTACGACGGCGTCGTCCAGTACGCGCGCGCCAAGCGCGCGCAGGTCGACCTCGTCGCCGAATACGCCGAGCGCGCGCTGCCGGCGCCGGACACGGCCTCGGTCGCCGTGCACCCTGGATGGGCCGCGACGCCCGGCGTCGAGGAGTCGCTGCCCGGCTTCAACCGGATCATGGGCCCCGTCCTTCGGAGCGCCGAGCAGGGGGCTGACACGGCCGTCTGGCTTGCCGCGACCGGCGAGCCGCTGGTCAACGGCGCGCTCTACTTCGACCGCCGCGTCCGCTCGGTCCGGCGGCTGCCGAAAACGGTCACGAGCGCCGCCGACCGTCGCAGGCTCTGGGATCTGGTCGAGAGCGAGCGGCCGGCTGCCACGTCTGCGCGCTGACGTCGCGGCGTCACGGGTGGGCAGGGCGGGGAGTTCTCAAGACATGACCCGCTTCCTGATCGCCCTGACAACCACGGCGCTTCTCGCCGGTGCCGCCGGATCGATGGCCGGCGAGACGACGACCGACGCCGGGACCTCGACCGCCACCTTGACCAAGACCGCTGGGCACAAGGCCGGTGACAGATCGCCGTTCGACGTCGCCGGCGTCAAAACGATCCGGCGCGGCAAGACGATCCCGTCCGGCTACGTCCTGCCCGGCTACCGCGTTGAGGTCAGAAACGGCCACACCGCTGTCGGTGCAACGTTCAGGGCCAAGTGCCCGAAGGGAAAGACGCTGCGCAGCTTCGCAACCACCGGCGATGCCGGCTTCCGCGTCGAGGACGTCGACTACCCCGGAAAGCGCTCGACGTTCGTGACTTCGTACCGCGGCGGTAGCGAACGCTCCGGCACGATCTACGCCGTCTGCCGCTGACCGGCCGGCCGACGTCACCGAACGCGATCTGAGACGTTTCCTGGCGCATGAGCGCCGCCGCGGGAGACGCCGGAGTTGCACCCGGCCGCGATCTCCGCGTCTGGGGGCTGTGGGCGATCCCGCTCGCGTTCGCGCTCTGGCTCACACTGACCTACCCGACCTGGCCCGGCTACGACTCGCTCTACTCGCTGCTCTGGGGCCGCGAGATCACCGAGGGCGTCGTGCCCGGCTTCGACGCCTACCGCGCCCCGACGCAGCATCCGCTGCTGGTCGCGCTGTCGGTCGTCCTCGGCCCGCTCGGCGAGGCCGGCGGCAGGATCCTCGTCGGCATCTGCATGGTGTCGGTCGTCGCGCTCGCCGGCGCGGCGTGGCGGCTGGGCAGGCTCGCGGCGGGAACGCTCTGCGGTGTCATCGCCGCGCTGCTGATCCTCTCGCGGATGAACTACTGGCTGCTCGCGTCGATCGGCTTTCTCGACCTGCCGTACATCGCGCTCGTCGGCTGGGCGGCGGTGCTCGAAGCCGAGCGGCCGAGGCGTGGCGGCATCGTCTGGGCGCTGCTCGCGCTCGCAGGCCTGCTGCGGCCGGAGGCCTGGGTGCTCGCCGGCGCGTACGCGCTCTGGATCGGGTGGCCGGGCGGCGTCCGCGGCGTCCTGCGCGCGGCTCCCGCGGCCGCGATCGCGCCGGTGCTCTGGGCGCTGACCGACCTGGCAGTCACAGGCAGCCCGGTCTTCAGCCTGACGCACACCGACGACCTCGCGCTGGCGCTCCAGCGCGAGCGTCCTCTGACCGACCTGCCCGGGCTCGGGCTCCGGCTCCTGAGCGAGATCGTCAAACCACCGGTCATCGCGGCCGCGGCTATCGGCGCCGCTGCCGCGATCAGGATGCGCCGCCGTGAGCTCACCGTTCCCGCGGCGCTCGCGCTGCTGACCGTCGCCACCTATGCGCTGATCGCGGTCGGCGGGCTGCCGAACGTCTACCGCTACCTGCTGAACGCCGGCACCGGGATCGTCGTCTTCGCCGCTTTCGGCCTCGCCGGTTTCGCGCTGCTCGACCGGGAAACGCCGCTCCGCCGCTGGTGGGCGGTCGCCGCCACGTTCGTCCTCGTCGCGGGCGGGGCCTGGACCGTGGCGCACACGAGCCCGGCGAAGGCGCGCGTGCTGATGGAGCAGCGGGCGCAGATCCCGCGCGAGCTGCACGAGCTGCTCTCGACGCCGGAGGCACAACGCCTGCGCGCGTGTGCGCCGGTCACGGTTCCGAACCAGAAGCTGATCCCGGTCCTGCGGCTGATGTTCGACCTGCCGGAGGGCACGGTCGTCGCGCGCACCGAGCCGCTGCGACTCAACCCGCGTCGGGGCGCCGTCGTGCTGATCGACGAGGATGTCGACAGCATTCCCGCGCTCAGCCTCTACGACGTCCCGAGCGACCGCGGCCGCCGGCTCACGATTCCGCCGCCGGGTTTCACCGAGGTCGGCCGGACACCGATGTTCATCCTCTACGGAGGCGGCTGCTGATGTGCGGGATCGCCGGGCTGCTGCATCTCGACGGCGACGGCCCGCAGCTCGACGGAGCGCTTGCGGTGCTGATGGATGCGCAGGCGCATCGCGGGCCGGACGGGGCCGGTGCCTTCATCACCGACCGGGTCGCGCTCGGCTCACGGCGGCTCGCGCTCGTCGACCCGCGCGGCGGCGGGCAGCCGCTCGTCTCCGAGGACGGGGCGCTCCAGCTCGTCGCCAACGGTGAGCTGTACGACGACGCGAGTGAACGCCGAGCCCTGACCGGGCGCGGCCACCGGTTCGCGACCGGGTCGGACTGCGAGGTCCTCGTCCATCGCTACGAGGAGCGCGGCCTCGATTTCGCAAGCGGCCTGCGCGGGATGTGGGGCGCCGCGCTCTGGGACGAGCAGGCTGAGCGGCTCGTCCTCGCGCGTGATCCGTATGGCATCAAGCCGCTCGTCTACGCGCTGCTGCCCGGCCGCGTGCTCGCGTTCGCGAGCGAGCTCGGCGCGCTGCTGCGGCTGGCCGATCTTCCGCGTGCGCTCGACCCGGTCGCGGTCGGCCAGATGCTCAGCTTCGGCCAGGTGCTCGGCGAGCGGACGATCGTCGCAGCGGTCCGCCGCGTGCCGGCCGGCGGGATGCTCGTCGCCGATCAGGGCGAGCTGCGGATCGTGCGCGGCGACGGACCGGTGGTGCCTGCCGCCGGCTCCGCGCCGGTCTCCGGAGCCGATGTCCGTGACGCGCTCGCCGGCTCGGTCCGCGCGCACCTGCGCGGTGACACCGAGGTTGGCGTTCTGCTCTCCGGCGGCGTCGACTCCGGTCTGCTCTGCGCGCTCGCGGCCGTGGAGACCGGACCGGGGCTGAAGACGTGGACGGTCGGCTTCGGCGATGCGGGCTACGACGAACGCGGGCTCGCCCGCAGCGTCGCGCGCCGGTACGGGACCGACCACCACGAGCTCGTTGTCAGCGCGGCGCAGGCGATCGAGCACGTCGCCGACGTCGCGGCGTCGTTCGACGAGCCCCGTGCCGACGCGACCGCGATCCCGTACTGGCTCGCCTGCGGCGCGGCCGGCGCCGAGGTCAAGGCCGTGCTCTCCGGCGAAGGCGGCGACGAGCTCTTCGGCGGCTACCAGACGTACGCCGCGGGAACCCTGGGCCAGGCCGGCGCCGCGCTCGCGGCGCTCGCCCTCCCGGCGGCGCGGCGGCTGCCGCTGTCGGACGCCCGGCTGCCGCTCGCGTTCAAGCTCGAGCGGCTGGCGGCCGGAGCGGGAATGCCGCCGCTGGAGCGCCATGTCCGCTTCAAGGAGCTGCTCGACGACGGCGAGCGGGCCGCGCTCGGCCTGCCTGCGGGCGAGCGGCTGATCGGCGAGCACCGGAGCCGCTGGGCCGCGTCGGAGGGGCTCGACCAGCTCGCGCGGCTGCAGGACCTCGACCTCTGGACGTTCTGCTCGGCCGGCCTGCTGTCCCAGGCCGACCGCGCCGGGATGGCCCACGGCGTCGAGGTGCGCGTGCCTTTCCTCGACCGCGAGGTCGCCGCGGTCGCGGGGCGACTGACGCACCGCCAGCGCGTCAGCCGGTTGCGGACGAAGACACTGCTGCGCGACGTCGCCGCGCCGCTGCTGCCGGCGACGGTCGCGGACGGTGCCAAGAAGGGCTTCGTCGCACCGGTCGCCGGCTGGCTGCGCGGCCCGCTCGAGCCGCTGATGCGGGAGCTGCTGTCACCCGGCGCGCTGGCGGCTCAGGGCGTCGTCGACCCAATGGCGGCCGGTCGCCTGATCGATCAGCACCTCGCGCGTCACCGCGACCGGTCGCGTGCGTTGTGGGGTCTGATGGCGCTCTCGCTCTGGTATCAAGCGCACATCGCCCGTCCGCCCGACCCGGAGAGCCGGATCGGTGCGCGCGCCGCGAATCTCACGAGGAGTCCCTGATGCGTCGTTCGCTCGTCTCGCTGTTCGTCCTTGCCGCCGTGGCCGCGGCTCCCGCCGCTGCAACGGCCCAGGACTCGCTCGCCCCGCCCGGCGCGGACCCGAGCTGGCTGCCCAACGAGGAGTGGGTGAACCTGCGCTGGATGCCGGTCGACGAGGCGCGGCTCTACGCGGTGCTGAAGACGAGCCGCGGCGAGGTCTTCCGCTGGGTCCGCGTCGATGCGACCAACTCGCTCTGGATGCTCGCCAGCAAGAAGGGCCTGCGCGACATCGACGGGACGGCGCGCAAGTTGATCGCCCCGCGTGCGAAGGCGGCCGGCCCGCGGATGACGAAGGTGCTCGTCCGCCGTGCGCGGCGGCTGCTGACCCAGCCACACCTCGCGCAGCACATGCTCTTCCACGACCTCCACCAGACGGCGATCGGGGACAACGCGAGGCGCATCTTCGGCGTCCCGAGCAGGCAGGCGTTCTTTGACCTGCGCCGCAGCGAGGTCTCGCCGCTCCAGATCGGCGAGTTCAACGGCCGCTCGCGCTCGCAGCTCGCGCAGCGCGCGGTCGAGGCGCTGCGCAATGCGAACAGCGACGGCGTTCGCGGCGGCGCGTTCTCCAAGGGGCAGGCCGACCTGATGCTCGCCCGCCAGCTCGCGCAGCTGCCGCGTTGGCTCGGGCAGAACCGCTACAACGGGCCGACCGCGGCGCCGTCGCGGCCGGACGTGCCGAAGGGCGACTATGCGAACCACCCGACCGTCAGCGCCGGCGGTGAGCTGGTCGTCTGGGACGCATACCGGACGACGATCAGCGAGGCCGAGCGAGAGGGCGAGATCCACGTCGTCTCGCGCAACGCCGCCGGCGAGCGCGCCGGTGTCTCGCCGCCGGAGCCGCCCGGCTCGCGGCGTCCGACCTCGGCGTACAACTCGGTTGTCTCCGGTGACGGCGGCTCGGTCGTGTTCGAGTCGTCCGAGACGTCGTTCCCGCTCGCCAAGCGCGTCGGCAACATGACTGTGATCCACCGCAACCTGCGCACCGGCGCGCTGAAGAAGGTGTCCGAGATCGGCAGGCCGGCTGGGATCAGGACTCGTACGGCGTTCAACCCGTCGATCTCCGACGACGGCCGCTACGTCCTGTTCGAGGCCAACGACATCCTGATCAGCGGCCGCCCGAGCGGGCTCGCGATCTGGCTCGCCGACGTGCAGGCCGGGACGCAGCGGCGGCTGCTGAAGGAGGAGCCGGGGCTCGCCTACTTGCCGGTGATCAGCGGCGATGGATCGTCGATTGCATTCACGGAACCGTCGGGTGGGCACACGCGGATCGTCGTGATGTCGGTCGCGAGCGGCTCGCGCGCCGTCGTCGAGGCTGGTGGTGATGTCTACGAGCCGGCGCTCAGCGCCGACGGCAGCATCGTCGCGTTCACGACCCAGGCGAAGACGTTCGGCGGCGACGGTGGGCGCTCGCGTGTCTACGTGCGCGAGCTGCGCGAGGGCCGCACGACGCTGGTGAGCCGTGGCGTCGGATTTGCCCACCAGCCGTCGATCAGCGGCGACGGGTCGCAGGTCGCGTTCGTCGCGCGGCGCGAGGGCACGAAGCCGGCGATCACGAGCCAGCGCTCGACGCTGCAGATCGCGAGCGTCGCTGACCCCGAGCCGAAGCCGCTCTTCTCGGGCCGTGGCTGGTCGTTCCAGCCGGCGATCTCGCGTGACGGCAAGACCGTCGTCGCGACGACGACCGCGAAGGTCGGCTCGAAGCCGTTCGGGCTGGCCGGGGTGCTGCTGTGCCGGCTCGACAGCGGCCGGCACGAGATCGCTTCGACGCGTTAGCGCCGTCGATGGTCATCAGATCGCGCATACCGCGCGATCTGATGACCATCGACGGGTGGTTGCTCAGCGGCTCCGGTGGAGCCCGGTCGTCCGCACCAGCCACGCGGCGACGCGGCCGTAGCGACGGCGGACGTAACGCAGGACGAGCCGCGGGCGCAGGAGGCGCAGCCACGCCTGCCAGGCGCCGGCGATCGCGGCGAGCGCTCCGGAGGCGAGTAGCGCGACGGTCGTCATCAGCGCGTCACCTTCGCACGCCCGCGCCGTTGACATGGTCATGGACCGCGTTCTGACCGCTCTCGTCATCGCCACCGCCGCACTGAGCTCCGCAACCGTCGCCGCGGCCGACGATGCGGCGCCCGACGCAAACGCGACCGTCTCGACGATCTCGCAGGCCGCCGGACTCGGCCCGGGCGACACGGCGCCGCTCGACTTCCCCGGCGTCCGCACGATCCGTCGCGGCAAGCGGCGATCCCGAAGAACTACGCCCTGCACTCCGTCCACGTCACGGCCACGCCGGGCAGTTTCGAGGCCGCGGCGATCTACCGCGCCGTGTGCCCGAAGGGCAGCGTGCTGACCGGGTTCGCGATCGGGAAACCGTTCGCGAACTTCCTGATCACCGACCTGGCCGAGTACGACGGCAAGCACCGCGCGGTCTTCGCCAACACCTACTTCCGTGGCCACAAGGCCGAGGACGGCTACCACTACTTCGCCTGCCGGGCGCTGCGCGGCACCGCCCCGGCGCCGGTCGCCGGCAGCGCACCTTCGACCGCGACCGTCACGTCGGCGCCCGCGCTCGGCGCCGGCGACATCGCGCCTTGGGATGTCCCCGGCGTTCGTGCGATCCGCCGCGGCAAGCCGATCCCGAAGGGCTACACGCTCCCCGGGTTTTCGGTGACGGTCCACAACGGCGACATCGCCGTCGGCGGCTGGCTGACCGCCGGCTGCCCGGGCAAGACGCGGCTGCGCAGCTTCGCGATCAGCGGCGACGTCGGCTTCTCGATCCCCGCCGCGAGCCCGAACTACGTCGGCAGGCGCTCCGCTCGCGTCGACGCTTACCGGGGTCGTCTCGCCAACGCCGACTACAACGGCACGATCTACGCGGTCTGTCGCTAGCTGCGCCGGAACGAAAGATAAGGTCGCCGCGATGAGCCGCTTCATCACTCACGCCAAGCACAACACAGTCGGCTATCTAGCCCTGTTCGTCGCACTCGGCGGGACGAGCTACGCCGCGGTCCAGCTACCGCGCAACTCGGTCGGCGCAGCCCAGATCCAGTCCAGCGCCGTCGGCACTTCGGAAGTCCGGGATCGCTCGATCAAGACCGCGGATCTCGCTCCTGCGACCCGCAGCGCGCTGAAGGGCAACCCCGGTCCGGCGGGCGAGAAGGGCCCGGCTGGAGCGCCCGGCGCGACCGGCGCGGCCGGCCCGGCCGGCACCGGCACGAGCGACGTTGTGATCATCAAGGAAGACCTCGAGATCCCGGTCGGCGGGTCGATCCGTGCCGGCGGTGCCGGCGCCTTCCTCGACGCCGGCAAGTGGGCGCTTCAGGCGGCGGTAACGATCAGCAACAGCGAGGCCAACCCGGCCTATGTCGCCTGTCAGCTGTACTCGCCCGTGGCCGGAACCCTCGACGGGCCCTCGGCCGTCACGCTGCCGCCCGTGGCCGACGCGCCCGCGCCTGCCGGCGGGGACAGGCTCGGTTCGATCGCCTTGGCGGGGTCCGCGGACTTCGCGTTCAGCTCACTCGTGATGGTCTCCTGCGACCGGACCGGTGCAGGCACGGGGGCGGCCACGGGTCGCGTCACGATCACGGCGACGCGGGCGAGCACCATCACCCCGAAGTCTTAGAACTACTTCGGTGCCGCGCCGGCCTTCGCCCGGCGCGCCGCCTTGACGCGCTCGTTCGGGTCGAGCTCCCACTTGCGAATCCGGATCGCCGCAGGAGTCACCTCGACGCACTCGTCCTCGCGCAGCCACTCCATCGCCTGGTCGAGCGAGAGGCGCTTGGCCGGGATCAGGCGCTCGAGCTCGTCCGCATTCGAGACGCGCATGTTCGTGAGGTGCTTCTCGCGGACGATGTTGACGTCGAGGTCCTCTGAGCGCGCGTTCTCGCCGACGACCATGCCGCCGTAGACCTCGTCGCCGGGAGAGACGAACAGCTGCCCGCGGTCCTGGAGCGCGAAACAGGCGAAGCCGGTGACGGCTCCGTTGCGGTCTGCGACGAGCGCTCCGGTCGGGCGCGTGCGCAGCTCGCCGTGCCACGGCTCGTAGCCGTCGGAGACCGAGTGCGCGATGCCGGTGCCGCGCGTCTCCGTCAGGAACTCGGTCCGGAAGCCGATCAGCCCGCGCGCCGGCACGCGGTAGTCCATCCGGACCCAGCCGGTGCCGTGGTTGGTCATTTGCTCCATCCGGCCCTTGCGGATCGCGAGCACCTGCGTGACCGAGCCGACCCACTCCTCGGGCACGTCGATCGTCATCCGCTCCATCGGCTCGTGGATGGCACCATCAACATCGCGCGTGACGACGCGCGGCTGGCCGACGCAGAGCTCGAAGCCCTCGCGGCGCATCGTCTCGACGAGCACCGCGAGCTGGAGTTCCCCTCGTCCCTGGACCTCCCACTGGTCGGGACGTTCGGTGGGGAGCACCCGGATCGACACGTTGCCGATCAGCTCCTGGTCGAGCCGCGACTGGATCTGCCGGGCGGTCAGCTTCGAGCCGTCCTTGCCCGCGAACGGGGAGGTCGACGTCGCGAGCGTCACGCCGATCGACGGCTCGTCGACGGAGATGACCGGCAGCGGCCGCGGGTCGGCGGGGTCGGCCAGCGTCTCGCCGATCGTGACCTCCTCGATTCCGGCGATCGCGCAGATGTCACCCGGACCTGCCTCCTCGGCGGGGACGCGGGCGAGCCCGTCGGTCAAGAGCAGCTCGGTGACCTTGGCGTTCGTGATCGTGCCGTCGGTGCGGCACCACGCGACCTGCGCGCCCTTCCTGATCGTGCCCTGCCTAACCCGGCAGATCGCGAGCCGGCCGAGGTACGGGTCGGCGTCGAGGTTCGTGACGAGCGCCTGCGCCGGATGGTCCGGGTCGTAGGTCGGAGCGTTCACCGTCTCGAGCAGCAGGTCCATCAGCGGCTTCAGGTTCTCGCCGGGCACGGCGAGGTCGGTCGTCGCGATCCCTGCGCGCCCGTTCGTGTAGACGATCGGGAAGTCGAGCTGGTCCTCGGCCGCGTCGAGGTCGAGGAACAGCTCCTCGACCTCGTGTACGACATCGTCGATCCGCGCGTCCTCGCGGTCGATCTTGTTGACGACGAGGACGACCGGCAGCTTCGCGTCGAGCGCCTTGCGCAGCACGAACCGGGTCTGCGGCAGCGGGCCCTCGGACGCGTCGACGAGCAGCAGCACGCCGTCGACCATCGTCAGCCCGCGCTCGACCTCGCCGCCGAAGTCGGCGTGGCCGGGCGTGTCGATGATGTTGAGCTTGACGCCCTCGTAGGTGATCGCGGTGTTCTTGGCGAGGATCGTGATCCCGCGCTCGCGCTCCTGGTCCATCGAGTCCATGACGCGATCGGTCAGCTCGCTGTGCGCCGCGAACGCTCCTGCCTGGCGCAGCATCGCGTCGACGAGCGTCGTCTTGCCGTGGTCGACGTGGGCGATGATCGCCACGTTGCGGAGGTCATTTCGGGTGGTGACGGCGGCGGGCATGAAGCCCGTGAGGCTAGCCCTGCGGCGATCGGCGCCAGCTTCAGCGGACGCGCAGCGTGGCCTGGACGACCGTCTTGCGCTTGGTGCGCTCGGTCGCGCGCAGGCCGATGCGAAGCTTCGCGCCGTTTCGGAGCGCGCTCCTCGTCGAGGCCGGCAGCGAGACGGAGACCCGACGCTTGCCCTTGGCGACCCGCAGCTCGGAGCGCTTGCCGACGGTACGCGTGGCCCGGATGCGAACGCGCTTGGCGATCCGCAGTCGCGACCGCTCTGCGGCGGAGCCGGACACGGCCGGCGCGTCGACGGCGACCCGGAGGTCGAGGGTGACGTCATCGGACGAGGAGATCGCGACGCTCGCGGCGCTCGGGGTGACCGCCAGCGACGACGGGTCGATCTCGACCGGAGACGGCCCGGCGGCGGCCGGGGCGGCGCCGTCGTCGATGCGCCCGACCTGTGCGCCGCTGAGGTCGGCGAACCAGATGGCGCCGTCGGGGCCGGTCGTGATCGCCGAGATGTCGGGCCTGAAGAGCAGGGGCTCGACGCGCGTGACAACGCCGGCCGTCGTCATCCGGATCAGCGCATGGCCGGCCGGGGCGACGATCTCCGAGCCGATCCAGAGCTGTCCGGCATCGGTGTGGATCGCGCGTGGGATGTATGAGCCGAGATCGAAGATGCGGAAGCTGCCGTCGGCGGCGAGGCGGCCGACGAGCCCGCGTTCGCTCTTGTTCGTGCGGGCCGTGAACCAGATCGCGCCGTCCGGCCCCGCGGTGAGGTCGGACGTGAAGGCGATGCCCTTCGGCGTCGGGAACATCTCCACGGCGCCGGAGGTCGTGATCGAGCCGATCGCGTCCTGGCCCGAGCGGATGAACCAGAGCTTGCGGCCCGGCCCGGAGACGAGGCTCTGAAGCGCGACGCCGATCGAGTCGGTGCCCGGCAAGGGGAAGTCGGTCTCGACACCGGCGGTGGTGACGCGCGTGATCATTGCGCCGTAGGCGCGGGTGAACCACATCGCTCCGTCCGGCCCGCGGACGACATCTCGGGCGCCGCCGATCTTCAGCTCCGGATAGGGCGTGAGCGGCGACTCGGAGAACACGCCGGCCGGCGTGAAGCGCCCGGCTCGCGGGATGTTGTCCTCCGCGATCCAGAGGTTGCCGTCCGGCCCGCGCGCGACGCCGCCGGTACCGTGGAACTTCGTGATCCCGGGGAAGTCCGGGACCGCGAAGAACGTCATCGCGCCACGGGTCGCCGGTGCGGCGGACACGCGGATCAGGTCTTCGCTGGCCGTCGTGACCCAGACGTCGCCATCGGCGACCGCCAGGTCCTGCGGCGAGCGGCCGGACTTGCAGAAGGCCGTGTCGCCGGCCGGGCCGACGGGGCAGGTCTGCCAGGAGCTGACCGAGGCGGCGGCGGTGGCGGGTGCGGCAAGTGCGGCGCAGGTGAGCAGGGCGGCGGACCGGAGATGCATACCCAGAAATGGTAATGGTCTGCGCACGCGACCGGTGGCGTCTGCACCAACCGGGAGCTACCGGCGACTTGCGCGCAGCTCGACCCGGCGGTTCTTCGCCCGGCCGGCCGAGTTGTCGCGTCCGTCGATCTGATTGGGCGCGACCGGACGGCGCTCGCCGAAGCCGCGCACTGTCGTTCGGAGGTCTGGCCGGCTGGTCCGGATCGCTTCCGCCACGGCTCTGGCGCGCGCGAGCGACAAGCGCGCATTGCTCGACCGGCTGCCGACGCTGTCCGTGTGTCCCTCGACCGCGATCGCTGACCCGCGGTCTGCCGACTCGACGATCTGACCGATCCGATCCGTCGCCGCCGCACTCAGGCCAGCGGAGCCGAACGAGAAGAGGATGTCTGACCGCAAGCGGACGACCGAGCCGCCGGTCAAGTCGTCACGTGACGCGACGCCGGTGACGACCGCCTTGATCCGGAAGACCTGTGGATCGATCGGCGACACCGACGCCTGAAGCTCGGCCGCCGACGGTGTGATCTCCGTCGCCTGGCCCTGTGCCGCCCCGATCAAGATGCCGGCGGCGACGGCGACGGCGATCCGCGCGCTCATCGGAGCGGCAGGTCCTCGAACGGGGCGACCGCCCCGGCGAAGATCAGCGTCACCCGCTCGGTCTCCACCGGCGGCGCTGCGAACACCGCGTGGACGGTGGTCGGGCGTCCGCTCGCCGTGTCGGTGAGATCTCCGTTGGTCTGTAACGCCTCGCCGGCCACCTCGACCGCCGCGTACTCCTTGAGGCCGGCGCCGTCGATGAGCTTCGGCGACCATTGGAACTCGTTGAGGACCGTGTTCAGCGGCTGCGTCCCCTCGATCGAGTTTCGGGGCGTGACCTTCGCCGTCATCCGAACGAGCTTGCCGTCGCGCCGCAGTTCGAGCACGTCGACCTTCACGGTGGCGTCCGGGTCCGAGCTGCCGGGTGAGATCGCCAAACCTTTGATCGGGATGCTCACCGTCCGAGAGGCGATCGGCTTGGACGAACCGGAAGAGGTGGGCTTTGCTGCTCCGGGGTTGCCCGTCGAATCGCTGCCGCAGGCGCCGATCGCGAGGACGGAGCCGATAATGGCGAGCGTGAGAGGTCCTCGCATGGGGCGGCGATCGTACGGGTCGGCGGCGGTCCGTGGCGCGTCCTGCACGAGATTGCAACAGCTTCGCCGCGAAGTTGCCGCAGCGGCTGGGTGCAACCGAGGGGGCTGGTGGGTACGTAGTCTCGAACGAGCGTGCCCTCCCTCCTCTGGTTCCGGCGTGACCTGCGCACCGGCGACAACCCGGCGCTGATTGCCGCCGCGGCCGAAGGCGCCGACGTGGCGCCGCTGTTCGTGCTCGACCCAAAGCTGCACCGCGAGGGGGCGGCGCGCACCGACCGGCTGCTGGCGTCGCTCCAGGCGCTCGACCACGACCTCGGCGGTCGCCTGATCGTGCGCCACGGCGACCCGGAGAACGTCGTGCCGCGGGTCGCGAAGGAGATCGAGGCAGGCGCCGTGCACGTCAGTGCCGAGACGACGCCGTACGGACGGCGCCGCGACGCCTCGGTCGACGAGGCGCTCGGTGACGACGTGCCGCTCATCGCCACAGGCTCGCCCTATGCGGTGACTCCGGGCCGGGTGCTGAAGGACGACGGCACGCCGTACCGCGTCTTCACCCCGTTCTCGCGCGCCTGGAAGGGCCACGGCTGGCGGGAGCCCGCCGAGAAGCCGAAGGGCGTCTCGTGGATCGACGGGCTCGAGGACGATGGTCTGCCGTCGTCGTGGGCCGACCGCGGAGCGGCCGGGGAGAAGGCCGCGCTGAAGCGCTGGCGGGCGTTTCTTGATGACGGCCTGGCGACCTACGACGACGACCGCGACCGGCCAGACCTCGACCGTACGAGCCGAATGTCGGTCGCGCTCAAGTACGGCGAGATCCACCCGCGCACCCTGCTCGCCGAGGTGGCGGCGCACGAGGACTCGGCCACCAAGGGCGCCGAGCGCTTCATCGCCGAGATCTGCTGGCGCGAGTTCTACGCCGACGTGCTCTGGCACGAGCCGAAGGCGCTGTGGTGCGATCTGCGGAAGGACTTGGCCTCGCTCAGCTACGACGATCCCGATCCCGACACGTTCGACGCATGGAAGGAGGGGCGGACCGGCTTCCCATTCGTCGACGCCGGGATGCGGCAGCTCCGCGAGGAGGGCTGGATGCACAACCGCGTCCGGATGGTCACCGCCAGCTTCCTGACCAAGGACCTCCACGTCTGGTGGCCCCACGGCGCACGCCACTTCCTCGACCTACTGATCGACGGCGACATGGCGTCGAACAACCACGGCTGGCAGTGGGTCGCGGGAACCGGTACCGACGCCGCGCCGTACTTCCGCGTCTTCAACCCCGTGACGCAGGGCCTCAAGTTCGACCCCGACGGCGACTACGTGCGCCGCTGGATCCCGGAGTTGCGGCATCTGGATGGCAAGGCGGCGCACGAACCGTGGAAGCACGACGGCGGGTACGACCATGGCTACCCGCGACCGATCGTCGATCACGGCGAGGCGCGCGCCGAAGCGCTCGCCAGGTACGAGCAGGCGAGGGCGTGATGGCGCGCGTCCTGGTCACCGGGGCCTCGGGCTACATCGGCGGCGCGCTGATCCCGCAGCTGCTCGAGGCCGGGCACGATGTCCGCGGGATGGTTCGCAACCCGCGCTCGGTTGACGACCGGCCCTGGCGCGATGACGTCGAGCTCACCCGGGCCGACGCGCTCGACGAGGCGGCCGTGCCGGCCGCGCTCGACGGGATCGACGTCGCCTACTACCTGATCCACTCGATGGGTTCGGGCCGTCACTTCGAATCGACCGACCGCCGCAGCGCCCGGATCTTCGGCCGTGCCGCGCGTGAGACCGGGGTGCAGCGGATCGTCTACCTGGGCGCGCTCCACCCGGACGAGCCACACCTCTCCTCCCATCTCGAGTCGCGGCGCGAGACCGGCGAGATCCTGACCGCGAGCGGTGTGCCGACGACGACGCTGCAGGCCGGGATCGCTATCGGCCACGGCAGCGCGAGCTACGAGATGATGCGGCAGCTGACCGAGCGCCTCCCGGTGATGGTCGGGCCGCGGTGGCTCAAGAACCGGATCCAACCGATCGCGACCGCCGACCTCGTCCACTACCTGGTCGGCTCGGCATCGATGCCGGCGGAGGTCAGCCGCGGGTTCGACGTCGGCGGCCCGGACATCCTCACCTTCAAGGGGATGATGCAGCGCTATGCCGAGGTCGCGAAGCGGTGGCGTCCGCCGGTGCTGACGGTCCCGGTGATGACGCCGTGGCTGGCGAGCCACTGGGTCGGGCTGATCAGTGACGCCGACGCCGATCTCGCCAAGCCGCTCGTCGGTTCGCTGTCTCACGAGGTCGTCGTCAAGGAGCACGACATCGACGAGTTCGTGCCGCTCCCGGACGGTGGGCTGACCGGCTACGACGACGCCGTCCGGCGCGCGATCGCCGACGCTGCGACGATGCACGGGTGAGCGACTACTCAGAGCTGCCGATCCGCGGCGCCTCCCCAGACCTGCCGATCCCGCCGGCGCCGATGGCGCTCCGGCGCGACGGGCAGACGCTCAAGCGCTGGCGCTACGTCGGCCTCTGGGGCGAGGGGCTGATGCTGTGCGCCGCCCGCGTGCAGGTCGGCCCCGGGCGCCAGCGCTTCTGGGCGCTCTGGGACGGCGAGCGGCTGCGCGGCAAGACGTCGATGCTGCCGATCTCGGTGGCCGTCGATGGCGTCGCGGAAGCCGGGCCGTTCGCGCTGCGCTGGGAACAGGACGGCGAGCCTTTGGAGGTCACGAGTCGTCACGGTGATTCCTACATCTGGACGCGCAAGTACCCGCTGCGGGCGTCCGGGACCGTCGACGGCCGGCCGGTCGAGCTGCGCGGCCTGATCGACGACTCGGCCGGCTACCACGCCCGCGACACGCGCTGGCGCTGGTGCGCCGGCGTCGGCGAGGCGCCGGACGGCACACCGCTCGCCTGGAACTTTTGCGAGGGCCTCCACGACGCCGCGAGCGGCGGGTCCGAGCGCGCGGTCTGGGCCGGCGGCGCGCTGTCGGAGCCCGAGCCGGCGGTGATCGCCGACGACCTGCTGAGCGTCACCGGCGCTGCCGGTGAGCGACTCGACGCGGTGCACGTCGCCGTCCGCGCGCACAAGCAGAACCTCGGCCTGATCTCCAGCGACTACGAGCAGCCGTTCGCGGAGTTCAGCGGCACGCTCCCTGGCGGCCAGGCGCTCGCGAAGGGCTGGGGCGTCCTCGAGCGCCACTCCGCCCGCTGGTAACGCCACGCACCCACCGTCGAGTGTGCGCTGAAAGCGCGCATACGGCACTGAGCGCACACTCGAGATGCCTCAGAGGACGTCGTAGCGGCGGTCTTCCCAGCGCATGAACCCGGCGATGCCGTCGAGGACCGGCTTGCGCAGCGGGCCGGGCGGCAGCGGCATGACGCGACGGTTGACGAAGAAGGTCTCGGTCAGGTCGGTGGTTCGCTCGAGGACGAGGTCGGCGATCGTTCGGCCGTGGAGGTGCGTTGCCGAGACGCCATGGCCAACGCAGCCGTAGCTTGTGATCCAGTCCGGGCCGCCGACCTGCGTGATCACCGGGAACAGGTCGAGCGTCGCCGAGATCGGCCCGCCCCACTCGTGCGTGAAGCGCACGTCGGCGAGCGAAGGGAAGGTCTTCGCGAAGTCCGAGCGCAGCGCGGCGAACGTCGGCTCGTCGCGGTCGTGATCCATCGAGCCGTCGTGGTGGAGCCCGATGTCGCGCCCGCCGAACGCGATCCGGCCGTCGACCGTCCGCCGGTAGTAGTGGACGAGGTCGCGGAAGTCCTCGATCCCCTCGCGCCCGGCCCATCCGGCCTCCGCGAGCCGCTCCTCAGCGATCGGCTCTGTCATCACAATCGACGTCCACGCCGGCACCTGCCGGGCCCGCACCGGTGCGAGCAGGTGGGACCAGGCGTTCGTCGCGAACACGACCTTGCGTGCGGTGACGCGGCCGCCGGGGGTCGTGAGCGCCGAGCGGCCGGCGGCGCTGACCCGCGCCACGTCGATCACCGGCGTCCGCTCGTGGATCGAGACGCCGGACGCCTCGACGACGCGCTGCCACTCCCAGCACAGCTTCGCCGGGTTGAGGATCCCGCAGTTCGGCTCCCACCACGCGCCGCCGACGTAGAGCGGGCTACGGACCCGCTCGGCGAGCGCGTCTGAGTCGATGTACGAGATCCCGCCGATCCCGAGATCGTCGATCAGCGAAAGCTCGTGGCGCTGGCGCTCGGCGAACTTCTCGGAGGTCGCGACCCACAGGAAGCCCGGGTGCTCGTAGTCGCATTCGAGCTGCAGCTCCTCGACGAGCCCGCGCAGCTGCGTGACCGCCCGGTCGGCGTACTCGTGGGCCTCGATCGTCCGCGCGCGCCCGAACCGCGCCTTCGTCAGGCCGTGCGTCATCCCGATCTTCGTCATCGAAAAGCCGCCGTTGCGCCCACTGGCGCCGTAGCCGATCACCTGCTGCTCGAGCAGCGCGATCCGGAGCGACGGATCGTCCTGCGAGAGGAAGTAGGCGGTCGACAGGCCGGTGAATCCGCCGCCGACGATCGCGACGTCGACGTCGAGATCACCGCGCAGCGGCTGGCCCGGCTCGTGCGCGTCGCTCTGCAACCAGTAGCTCTTCTCGCGGAAGTCGGTCACGATTCGAACCTACTCCGATGCCGACCGCACCTCCACCGCCAGACAGCCCCGCCCTCAGCCACGAACGCCACCTGATCCGGCCGCGGGCTGCGCCGCGCTTCTCGATCAAGGCCCACGACACCGCAGACACCGGCCCTTTCGGCAGCGAGGAGGACGCGGAGCCCGAGCTCGCCGCGGCCCGCGCGCGCCTCGCCGCGCTGCAGGCCAAGCTGATGGCCGAGGAGCGGACCGGCGTGCTCGTCGTCCTCCAGGGCTTCGACGGCGCCGGCAAGGACCACGTCGTCCGGGACGTGATCGGCGCGATGGACCCGGCCGGCGTCGGCGTCCACAACTTCAAGAAGCCGTCGGGCGAGGAGCAGGCGCACGACTTCCTCTGGCGCTTTCACCAGCGCACCCCCGCGCGCGGGTTCGTGCAGGTCTTCGACCGCTCGCACTACGAGGAGGTGATCGTGCCGCGCGTGCACGACCTCGAGTCCGAGGACGACCTGCGCGCGCGGCTCGAGTCGATCAACGACTTCGAGCGGATGCTGACGCGGGAGAGCATCGTCGTGGTCAAGCTGTTCCTCCACATCTCCAAGGACGTGCAAGCCGAGCGCGTGCAGGAGCGGCTCGAGAAGCGCGAGATGCACGCCGACTTCTCGCCCGCCGACGTGCTCGAGCGCGAGCACTGGGACGACTACGACCACGCCTTCGAGACGATGATCCGCGCGACGAGCACGAGCTGGGCGCCGTGGCACGTGATCCCCGCAGACAGCCGCTGGTACGCGACGACCGCGGCGGCGCTGCTGCTCGTCGACACGCTCAGGGCGATCGACCCGCGCTACCCGGGGCTCGACCCCGGCGACCTCGCCGAGGCCGGGGTAAAGGCGCCCGAGGGCGCGGTTGTCGACGGCGACTGAGGTACGGTGAGCCGCGATGGCCGAGACGTTCGAAGTCTGCCCGCTGAGCGAGCTCCCGCCGGGGACGATCCGGATCGTCGAGACGCCCGAGGTCGAGCTGATGGTCGTCAACTGCGCCGGCGAGCTGCTCGCGATCGAGGACCGCTGCTCGCACGACGACGGCCCGCTCGCCGAGGGCTGCCTCGACGAGGCGGCCTGCACGATCGAGTGCCCGCGCCACGGCTCGCTGTTCGACCTGCGGACCGGCGTCCCGAAGACGCTCCCGGCGTACGAGCCGGTCGAGTCGTTCCCGGTCACCGTCGGCGACGACGGCGTCGTGCGGGTCGCGGTCGACTAGCGGATCGCCCGGGGGCGATCCGTGTCGACACGGATTACCCCCTGCATGGGTGGGCGATCCGTGTCGGCACCGATCGCTAGACGGCGTACGTCTCGCCTGTCAGCTCCTCGGAGACCTCCCACAGCCTGCGGGCGATCTCGGGATCCTTGGCCTTTCGGGTCGAGTCGGAATGGCCGGGGTGGCCTGACATCCCGAACGGGCCGCGCGGCCCCCAGTAGTCGCCGCCCTCGACTCGGGGGTCGGTTGCGGCGAGCAGCTGTGACAGCGCGCCCATCTTCGGATCCTGGGCGAACGGGGTGAAGCGGGCGAGGCCAAAGCCCTTGTTGAGCGGGAACGGCAGGTGCCGGCTCAGCTCGGTCGCGGCGACGCCGGGGTGCACGGCGACGGAGGCCGGCGACTCGACGCCGGCCGCCCGCAGGCGGCGATCGAGTTCGCGGGCGAAGATCAGGTTCGCGAGCTTGCTTTGGGCGTAGGTGAGCTGGCGCGAGTAGCGGCGGCGCTCGAAGTTCAAGTCGTCGAAGTGGATGTCGCCGCCCTGGGCATGGGCGATCGACGACACCGTCACGACCCGCGAGCCGGGCGCCTGGCGGAGCGCCGGCAGCAGCCGCGAGGTCAGCACGAAGTGGCCGAAGTGGTTGGTCCCGAGCTGGAGCTCGAAACCGTCGGCGGTCTTCGAGCGCGGCGGGTGCATCACGCCGGCGTTGTTCATCAGCACGTCGATCGTCGGGAACCGCTCGAGCATCGCCGCGCTCTGCTCGCGGACGGCGTCGAGCGAGCCGAGGTCGAGCTCGGCGACGTCGACGATCGCGTTCGGCCGGCGCCGCCGGATCTCCGCGGCCGCGGCCTCGGCCTTGCCGAGGTTCCGGCAGGCGAGGACGACGTGCGCCCCGTGTCCGGCGAGCTCGGTCGCCGCGGCGAGGCCGAGGCCGGTGTTCGCCCCGGTGATGACGTGGGTACGCCCCTCCTGCGAGGGGATCTGGTCGGCGGCCCAACGTTCGCGTGACATGGCGCCGGACGCTAGCGGGCCGTAGTAGACTGCCCTAATACCGACTCCGAGAGTAGGTATTCACTCCCATCATGGCCATTACGCCCACTGAATCAACCAAGATCCTGACCGATGACGAGGCGGCCCTCCGCGGCCTCGGCTCGGACTACGACGAGCGCTACGGGTTCCACGACCCCGAGAACTACGTCTACAAGGCACCGAAGGGCCTCACGCGTGAGCTCGTCCAGAAGATCTCGGAGATGAAGAACGAGCCGGGCTGGATGACCGACTTCCGGCTCAAGGCGTACGACCACTTCGCCGCGCGGCCGATGCCGAACTGGGCGCAGCCGGCCTCGCCGATGCTGAGCGAGATCGACTTCGACGACATCCACTACTTCGTCCGCTCCTCCGAGAAGGCCGAGCGCTCCTGGGACGACGTGCCCGAGGACGTCAAGAACACGTTCGACCGGCTCGGCATCCCCGAGGCCGAGCGCAAGTTCCTCGCCGGCGTCGGCGCGCAGTACGAGTCCGAGGTCGTCTACCACCAGATCAACAAGGAGCTCGAGGCCCAGGGCGTCGTCTTCCTCGACATGGACTCCGGCCTGCGCGAGCACGAGGACCTCGTCAAGGAGTACTTCGCGACGATCATCCCGGCGAACGACAACAAGCTCGCCGCGCTCAACAGTGCTGTCTGGTCCGGCGGCTCGTTCGTCTACGTCCCGCCCGGCGTCGAGGTCGAGATGCCGCTCCAGGCCTACTTCCGGATCAACACCGAGAACATGGGCCAGTTCGAGCGGACGCTGATCATCGCCGACGAGGGCTCGTACGTTCACTACGTCGAGGGCTGCACCGCGCCGACCTACAGCTCGAGTTCGCTGCACTCAGCCGTCGTCGAGCTGATCGCCAAGCCCGGCGCGCGGATCCGCTACACGACAGTGCAGAACTGGTCGCAGAACGTCTTCAACCTCGTCACGAAGCGCGCGGTCGCAGAGCGCGACGCCACCGTCGAGTGGGTCGACTGCAACCTCGGCTCGAAGCTGACGATGAAGTACCCGGCCGTCTACCTGACCGGCGAGCGCGCCCACGGCGAGGTGCTGTCGATCGCCTTCGCCGGCAACGGCCAGCACCAGGACGCCGGCGCCAAGATCATCCACGCCGCGCCGAACACGACGTCCAACATCTTCGCCAAATCGATCTCCAAGGACGGCGGGCGCTCCAGCTACCGCGGCCTGCTCGAGGTCGCCAAGGGCGCGCACGGCGCGCGCTCGAAGGTCGTCTGCGACGCGCTGCTGCTCGACCCGCAGTCGCGCTCTGACACCTATCCGACGATCCGGATCGGCGAGGACGACGTCGACGTCGGCCACGAGGCGTCGGTGACGAAGGTCGGCGAGGAGCAGCTCTTCTACCTCCAGAGCCACGGGCTCGACGAGGAGGAGGCGAGCAAGCTGATCGTCAACGGCTTCATCGAGCCGATCGTCAAGGAGCTCCCGATGGAGTACGCGGTCGAGATGAACCGGCTCATCGAGCTCCAAATGGAGGGGTCGATTGGCTAGTCCTTGGCGCCGCTCGCGGCCTCCTCGTGGCCTCGCGTACGTGAAGTACGCGTCGGCCCCTGCGTCCTTGCGAGCGACACCAATGCCGTCGCCACTCTCCCCCCGAAGGTTCCACAACACCTGATGACCGCAACTGCCGCCCTCCCCACGTTCAAAGGTAAGCCCGGCTGGGAGTTCACGCCGCTCGACGGGCTCGACCTGGGCGCGTTCCCGGTTGCTGCTGCCGGTCAGGTCACGCCGGCCGAGCCGGTCTTCACGCTTGCGACCGGCACGCTGCCGGACGGCGTGGTCGTCGCGCCGCTGCGCGAAGCGCTCGAAGCCGGCCCCGACGCTGCCCGCCACTTCGGCGCCGTCGCCCGGCCCGGGTTCTTCGCGGAGCTGAACGCCGAGCACTGGACCGACGGCACGCTCGTCCACGTTCCGGCGAACACGGTGGTCAGCGAGCCGATCGTCATCACGACCGTCCAGGCCGACGCCGGCACCGCGCTTCACCACCGCACGCTCGTCGTGATCGAGGACGGCGCCCAGGCCGAGGTCTACGAGCAGATCGTCTCGTCGCACGACGGGGAGGCGATCGTCAACGGCGTCGTCGAGCTCGTCGTCGGGCAGAACGCGACGCTTCGCTACCACGCCGCTCAGGACGTGAACGAGAAGACGTGGGTGTTCGGCGCGCAGCGCGCGATCGTCGGCCGCGACGGCACGCTCGAGTGGTCGACGCTCGGCTTCGGCGGCGGTAACGGCAAGGTCTACCTCGAGACGACCCTCGACGGCCAGGGCGCGAGCGGCAAGGTCACCGGTGCTTACGCCAGTCACGGCCGCCAGCACATCGACTACGACACGCTGCAGGAGCACGCAGCGCCTGACACCACCTCGGACCTCGCCTTCCGCGGCCTGATCGGCGGCCGCTCGACCGCGGTCTGGCGCGGGATGATCAAGGTCGACGAGGGCGCCCAGCGCACCGATGCCTTCCAGGAGGCCCGCAACCTGCTGCTCGGCAAGAAGGCGCACGCCGACGCGATCCCCGGTCTCGAGATCCTCGCCGACGATGTTCGCTGCACGCACGCCGCGGCGATCGCGCAGATCGACCCCGAGCAGATCTTCTACCTGCGCGCCCGCGGGCTCGACGACGCCCAGGCGTCGCGGCTGATCGTCGAGGGTTTCCTCGCCGCGATCGCAGAGCGCTACCCCGAGGGCCCCGAGCGCGACCAGATCGCCGCGGCGGTCGAGCGCCGGCTCCAGCGCGTCCTCGCCTGAGCTACTTCAGGCTGATCTCACCGGTGTACGACGTCTCGGCGGGCTTGCCCGGCGGGACCCAGGTCACCGCAGCCTTGACCTTGTTGGCCGCAGGCGGCGCCGAGCCGACGTCCGGCCAGTTCGCGCACGGGGTGCTCCAGTTGAACGTGCCGGGCGACCCGGTGTTGCAGAACAGGAACTCCTCGTTCCAGTGCCCGTTGCGGATGTCCCACACCTTGCCGTCGATCGTCAGCTTGTTCTGGGAGTTCCTGCCGAAGATGAGCTTGCCGTCGTTCACGTACGAGAAGCCACTGTTCGGGAACGCCCGGTAGGGGCCCATGCCCTGCGAGCTGCTGTAGCCGTAGATCGTGAAGTAGGCGGTCCCGCCCGACGTCGGATCGAACTTAACCGACAGCGTCGAGACGCTCTTCCCCGAGTTCGTCGTCTAGATGCAGAACATCAGCCCGCTCGGCGTGCGCTGCGGCAGGCAGGCTTGCGCCGCGTCTGCCGCCGGTGCCGTCAGGCCTGCCGCGCCGGTCGCCGCCGCGGTCGCCGAGAGGGCGCTCGCGAGCGCCTTTCGCGTGGTGGACATCGTTCCCTCTTGCTCGAACCACTGATGGACCGGAAAACCGTAACCGGGTCCGGTGGTCCCTGTCCAGTCCGTTCGTCCGCCGTCGTGCGGTAAGACCTGCAGGTGGACTCGATCGACGAGCAGGCGTCGGTGATCGCGGCCCGCGCCGAGCGCGAGCTGTCGGCGCTCGTCGCCGTCTCGTCTCCGTCAGGGGATCGGGAGGGAGCCGAGGAGGCGGTCGCGGTGACGAGCGCGCTGCTGCCGGACTCGGCCCGCATCGAGCGCCTGCCGTGCTCGTCACCCGGGCACGCCGACGATCTGCTCGCCACCGTCGAGGGCGACGGGACGGGCCGGCTGTTGCTGCTCGGCCACCTCGACACGGTCATCGGCCACGACGACCACGCGCCGGTCCGGGCAGACGGCGACCGGCTCGTCGGGCCGGGAACGATCGACATGAAGGGAGGCGACGCGCTCGCGCTCGGCGTGCTGCGTGCGCTCGCCGGGCAGCCCGAGCTGTACGCCGAGATCGCCCTCCTGCTCGTCGTCGACGAGGAGTGGCGCACCGCGCCGTTCGTTCACGCCGAGCGCTTCGCCGGCTTCGACGCCTGCCTCTGCTTCGAGGCCGGTGAGCTCGACGCAGAGGGCCGCGAGGCGGTTGTCGTCCGCCGCAAGGCTGCAGCGACGATCGAGGTCGAAGCCCACGGGCTCTCGGCGCACAGCGGCGCCAACCCTGACGCCGGTCGCAACGCGCTGCTCGCACTCGCCGCGGTCGCCCAGCAACTGGCCGCGTTCCACGACCCGCAAGGCCCGGGCCGGCTCTCGGTCGTGCCGACGATCCTGACCGCGGGAGAGGCACTCAACGTCGTGCCCGGCCACGGCACAATGACGCTCGATCTGCGCGCCGACGACGAGCGCGCGTTCGACGCCGTGCTCGCCGCGGTCCCGCAGGAGCTGGACGGTGTCCACCTCGACGGGCGGCAGGGCAGGCTCTGGCCCGGGATGGACGCGCGCGAGGCCGCGGCGCCGGTGCTCGCCACCGCGAGCGGGCTCGCCGGCCTCGAGATCGTCCCGGCCGACCGCGGCGGCGCCAGCGACGCAAGCCACTTCGCGGCGTCGATACCGGTCACGATCGACGGTCTCGGGCCGCGCGGCGGCGGCTCGCATGCGCCCGACGAGCACGCGCTGCGCAGCTCGCTGGAGCCGCGCGCCCGCGTGGCTCTAGCGCTCGCACTCGCCATTCTGGCAACAGCGTGAGAAGCGTCCAGAGTGTGACCCCTGTCACATGGGATGCCTCAAGCCGGGCTAGCCTCCCGCCGAGTCATTGATCAGCCGAGTCCTCGACGATCCGTTGTCGAGGAGCGGGGGACCCAGTTGCCGGAACACCGATTCCGGCGCGGGGCGAATCGTCACGACCGTGACGTAGCGGCACTCTCAAGCCGCGAGCCCGACAGCTAACCCCGTAGGCGCCACACCACCGAGAGGGTTGTTGACGTTGTCTTCGTACACCTGGACCACCAGGTCTGTTCTGCTCGTGGCCGTTCTGGCCGCTCTTGTCTCCGCCGCCGCGACGCGTGCGGTCGTCTCCAATGCCAATACCGCTTCGGCGGCGACCGCAAACGCGGCGACGTCCGCCGAGCGACTGGCGGCTTCGGCCGCCCGGCGGGTCGGAACCCGGCCGCTGCGCCGCGGTGACAGCGGCGCGCGCGTCACGGCTCTGCAGCAGCTCCTCGCCACGGTCGGCTTCGAGACCGTGCGTGTCGACGGCCGCTACGGCACGACGACCGTCAAGGCCGTGCGCCGGTTTCAGCGGGCCAGCGTTCTCGCGGTCAGCGGGGTCGCCACGGCCAAGACCCTGCGCCACCTGAAGCGCGCGGCCGGGACCGCGGTCTCGGCCGCAGCGCCCTCGACCGGTGGCGCCGATGCATCGGGCACCGCGATCACCCCGCACCACCTCGGCGACCGGATCCCGCTGCGTCCCGGGATGAGCGGCAAGGACGTTCGCGTTCTCCAGTCCTACCTGCGCCGCGCCGGCTTTGCGCTGCCCGTCACCGGCGAGTACGACTCCCGCACCGTCGGCCGCGTGAAGGCCTTCGAGAAGGCGAGCGAGTCCCCGAACCGCAACGGCGTGATGGACGCCGGCGAACTGTCGGCGCTGAGACTCGACGTCGAGGGCGGCAGCGACAGCGTCGCCGACGAGGACGCGACTCGCACGACGCCCGGCGAGAAGGCCAAGCTCGGCGCCGACGGTCTCGCGATCGCGCCCGAGTCCGCTCCCGACGAGGTCAAGCAGATCATCGCCGCCGGCAACCGGATCGCGAAGAAGCCGTACATCTACGGTGGCGGGCACGCCAGCTGGAACGCGGCCGGTTACGACTGCTCGGGCTCGGTCTCGTACGCGCTCCACGGCGCGAAGCTGCTCGACTCGCCGCTGCCGTCCGGGCCGCTGATGAGCTGGGGCAAGGCCGGCAAGGGGGAGTGGGTCACGATCTACTCGAACCCCGGCCACGTCTTCATGGTCGTCGCCGGCCTACGCTTCGACACCAGTGGGCGCAGCGGCAACGGCTCGCGCTGGCAGGAGTCGATGCGACCGGCCGGGGGCAACGCCGTCCGCCATCCGAGTGGTCTCTGAGGGCGTGGACGAAGGCGGAGCCTTCGTCCACCGGCAAAGGGCCGAAAGCCCGTGCCGCGTGCAGGAACCGCTGCACCGCTCCTGTTTTCCGTGAGCCGCCGATAGCTTGATCTGACGGTGTTCGTGTCCTCCCTGAGCGCTCTTCGTGCATGCGCCGCGATGCTGGCGTTGGTCGCGGTTGCCTTCGTCGCGCTCGCAATCGGGGGCGGCGGGTACGCCCAGGGGCAGACCGACACCCAGGTGCAGCAGCGGACGGCCGAGCTCGAGGCGAAGATCCGGGCCGAGACGCGCCGGATCGGCAAGACCCAGGAAGGGCTCGACGGAGCCCAGGCCCGGCTCAGCGCGATCAACACCGATCTCGCCCGCCGCCGTGCCAAGCAACGCGAGACGCAGGCCGAGATCGCTGCCGCGCGAGCGCGCATGGAGCGGCTCCAGAACCGGATGCGCCGCGCCTCGGCGGCGCTCGCCCAGAACCTCGTCAGCCGCTACCAGAACGCCCCGCCCGACCTCGTCAGCGTGATCGTCCGTGCGCGATCGTTCAGCGACCTCGTCGATGCCGCGGGCTTCACGCGTCGCGTCGCCGACCACAACGCCCGCGTCCTCAAGGGCGCGCGCAAGACCAAGGTGCAGGTGGCCGCGGAGGCCGACCGGCT
This sequence comes from Baekduia sp., assembly GCA_037045385.1. Taxonomy (GTDB): domain Bacteria; phylum Actinomycetota; class Thermoleophilia; order Solirubrobacterales; family Solirubrobacteraceae; genus Baekduia. The sequence continues at coordinate 58,232 of JBAOHN010000005.1, forward strand.
CGTCGTGCTCCAGAAGTCGCTTGCGAAGACGACGAAGGTCGTCGAGGCGCGCGCCGAAAAGGCGACGACGATCCGCGACGCGCTCTTGCGCGTGCAGAACCGGCAGCTCGCCCGGCGCAACAGCTCGCAGCGGAGCCTCTCCGACCTGCGCGCGACGATCCGCCGCCTTCAGGCACAGCGTGAACGCGAGGGCCGCGTTCCCGCCGCCGCGGTCGGCACCACGACGACACCGGCCAACGCGCCTGCCGTCGTCGCGCGGGTGATCGCCGCCGCGAACTCGATCGCCGGCCTGCCCTACATCTACGGCGGCGGTCACGGTTCGTTCCGTGCCGCCGGATATGACTGCTCCGGCTCGATCTCCTACGCCCTTGCTGCCGGCGGACTGCTCGACAGCCCGCTCGACTCGTCGGCGTTCATGAGCTGGGGTGAGCCCGGCCCCGGCAAGTGGATCACCGTCTACACGAACCCCGGCCACGCGTACATGGTCGTCAAGGGCCGCCGTTTCGACACGTCGGCGCTGCGCGAGGGCGGCACGCGCTGGACGAACGAGATGCGCTCGTCGGCCGGGTTCGTCGCACGCCACCCGCCCGGCCTCTGAGAGGCTGCAGCTAATGGAGCACCGGCCGCCCGCCCATCCGCCTCGATCGACCGACGAGGAGATCCTCGGTACCAAGCGGCGGACCGCCAAGCAGGAGCTGACCGAGGATCAGCGGCTCGACCGGATCGAGAACGAGATGCGCCGCGCGTTCACCGCGCTCAAGGATCTCGGGCCGGCGGCGACGATCTTCGGGTCGGCCCGCACGCATGAAGGCCACCCGGTCTACGGCCAGGCGCGGACGATCGGCCGGCTGCTCGGCGAGGCCGGGTTCGCGATCATCACCGGCGGCGGGCCGGGAGCGATGGAGGCCGGCAACCTCGGCGCCCGCGACGCCGGCGTCACGTCGGTCGGGCTCAACATCGAGCTGCCGTTCGAGCAGCAGCCGAACCCGTACCAGGACATCGCGCTCGACTTCCACTACTTCTTCACGCGCAAGCTGATGTTCATCCGGTACTCGACCGCGTTCGTCGTGATGCCGGGTGGATACGGCACGCTCGACGAGCTGTTCGAGGCGCTCGTGCTCGAGCAGACCGACAAGATCCACGACTTCCCCGTCGTCCTCTTCGGCACCGACTACTGGCAGGGACTCGTCGACTGGCTCCACGCGGAGGTCGTGACCGCGGCGATGATCGCGCCCGCCGACCTCAGCCTGCTGCGGATCACCGACGACCCCGAGGAGGTCGTCGAGGTGATCTGCCGCGCGCGCGACAAGGTCGAACGCGGGCAGTGAATCGGCTGCGCATCTGGCGACGATGCCGCACTCGCGGCGGCGGTCACGTGCACAAGCACGCTCCCTAGCCGCTCGCTCGCATCCTCACCACCTGCTTTGCCGATTCACTGCTCGGAAAAGCTGCCTAAGCGGTCACCGGCACCGGCAGCTCGATCGGCCCCGAGTAGACCTCGAAGAAGCGTGCGACCATCTCCGCCGGCACGGCGAGGTTGGCGTCGTGGTCGGAGCGGATGCAGACGAGGCTCGGGCCGTCGTGCGCCTGCGCGGCGCGCAGGGCGGCATCGAGGTCCTCGATCCGCTCGACGTACTCGCCGTGGCAGCCGAGGCCCTGGGCGACGATGTCCCAGCGGATCTCGCCCTGCTCGGTGCCGAACGTGCGCCCATAGATCATCAGCTCGTTCGGCTCCTCCATCGTCCACGTGCCCTCGGCGAAGACGACCGTCGTGATCGCGAGGCCCTCACGGGCCGCGGTCTGCATCTCCATGATGTTGAACCCGGCAGCGCCGTCGCCGGTGATGCAGACGACGTCGCGATCGGGTGCGCCGAGCTTCGCTCCGATCGCCGACGGGATCCCGGTTCCGAGCATCCCCAGCTCGAGGATCGAGTGGTAAGAGCGCGGCGCCGTCGGAGGCAGCACCGAGTACGCCCAGAGCGAGGTGTTGCCGCCGTCGACCGTGTACACGGCGTCCTCGCCGAAGACCGCGCCGATCGCCCCAATCGCATGGGCCGGATGGATGCCCGGGCCGGTCCATTCGAGGATCGGCGTCGCGAGCGCAACCCGCGCCTGCTCGTCGATCTCGCGGTAGCGCGCGAGCGTCGCCACATCGCCGCGTTGGACGGTGCCGGCTCGCAGCCGTTCGAGCAGCCCTTCGAGCGCATCGCGGACCTCGCCGACGATCCCGAGCGCGACCGGCCGCGTCACGCCGATGTTGCGCGGGTCGATGTCGATCTGGATCAGCCGCTGACCGGCCGGGTCGCCCCAGTACTTGTCGAAGGGAACGTCGAGGTTGCCGACGCGCGACCCGAGCACGACTATGACGTCGGCCTCGGAACGGGCGGCGTCGCCGGCCGGCCCGAAGCCGAAGATCGCGTTCGGGTGATCGCTGCGGAGCGCCGCGCGGCCGGCCATCGACGTCATCCCCGGGCAGCCGAGCAGCTCGATCAGCTCCGTGACCAGCTCCTGCGCTCCGGCCCGGTCGACGCCGGTGCCGGCGATCACGACCGGGCGCTCGGCTGCTGCGAGCATCGCGGCGGCCTCGTCGAGCTGAGCGGCACAGGCGCGCGGCGCCGGGGCGCGCGTCGTCGCCGGTGGCAGGACCGGCGCACTGCCCTCGTCGCCCTCGGCGTACAGGAACGGGGCGGGCAGGTCGATGTGGACGGGGCCGGGGCGCCCGTTCCACATCTCGCGGAACGCGGTCCGGACGATCTCCGCCATACGCGTCCAGTCGAGCACGGCACCGCCCCACTTGACCGCCGGCCGGAAAAGCTCGACCTGGTCCTGGCCCTGGAACGTCGCCGGCGTCGACGGGTAGACGATCCCGAGCCGGTGCTGCGACGTGATCGCGAGCAGCGGCACGCCCTCGTGGAGCGCGGTCACGACGCCGGGCAGCAGGTTCGCCGACCCCGGGCCCGGGTTTCCGAGCACGGCCGCGACGCGCCCGGTCGTCTTGTAGAGGCCCTCGGCCATGTGCGCAGCCGCAGCCTCGTGGCGGATCGGCACGAGCCGGATCCCGTGATCCTCGAGCACGGCGAGCAGCGGGTCGATCTCGGGCGAAGGGAGCCCGAACAGGAACTCGATGCCTTCGGCCTGCAGGGCGCGAGCGAACAGCTCGCCACCGGTGATCTCGGACATGCCGCCTCCTGGAGTCTGGGTTGCCTCAGCCTCTCAAGCTGCCGACGCGCCGACTGTGATCTGTGCACGGGCGCCGGAAGCCCGGTGGCTCTCGCGCGTAAGCTCGCGCTGTGGCGGCAGATCGAGCCGGCGAGCTTCATCCGATGCGCGGGGTCGTGATCCCTGCGGCCGACGTCCGCATCCGCGCGTCGCGGTCGTCGGGACCGGGCGGGCAGCATGCGAACGTGACCGCGTCGCGGATCACGGTGACGGTCGACCTGCGGCGCTGTGGCGGGCTGACCGGCGCCCAGCGCGAGCGCGCACTCGGGCGGCTCGGCCCGGTCGTCAGCGCAGTCGCGCAGGATGCGCGCAGCCAGTCGCGCAACCGCGAGCTCGCGCTCGCGCGGCTGGAGCAGAAGCTGCGCGATGCGCTGCTTGTCCGCGCGCCGCGCACCGCCACGCGCCCGACGCGCGCATCCAAGCAGCGGCGGCTCGAGAGCAAGTCGCGCCGGGCTGACGTGAAGAAGGCGCGACGCAGGCCACCGCTCGACGGTTAGGCTCGCGCCATGAACCTCGCGCAGAACCTGGCGGCGTCCGCTGCCGAGCATCCCGACGCACCGGCGATCAAGCTCGACGACCTCGTCCTGACGTACTCGCAGCTGGACGCAGCGAGCGCACGCGTCGCCGGGATGCTCGCCGCCCGCGGGATCGGCGCCGGCGACCGCGTCGGGATCATGCTGCCGAACGTCCCGTACTTCCCGATCGCCTACTACGGCGTGCTGCGGCTCGGGGCGGTCGTCGTGCCGATGAACGTGCTGCTCAAGGAGCGTGAGACCGGCTTCTACCTGAGCGACTCGGGCGCAAAGGCCGTGATCGCTTGGCACGACTTCCTCGACGCTGCCGAGCATGGCGCAGACGAGGCCGGGGCGGAGACGATCTCCGTCGTGCCCGGTGAGTTCGAGCAGCTGCTCGCGGCCGCCGAGCCGCGTGCCGAGGTCGTTGAGCGCTCAGACAGCGACCCGGCCGTGATCCTCTACACCTCCGGAACCACCGGCACGCCGAAGGGCGCAGATCTCACCCACGGCAACCTCCGCTCGAACGTCGGCACGATGGCGCCGCTCGAAGTCGTGAGCGGTGACGTGATCCTCGGTGCTCTGCCGCTGTTCCACTCCTTCGGACAGACCTGTGCCATGAACACGTGCATCGAGGCCGGCGCCTGCCTGACGTTGCTGCCGCGGTTCGAGCCGGCGAAGGCGCTCGAGATGTTCGCGCGCGACCGGGTGACCGTGTTCATGGGCGTGCCGACGATGTACTCGGCGATGCTCCACGACCCTGCCGCCGCCACTGCCGACACGAGCACGCTGCGCCTGGCGATCTCCGGTGGGGCGTCGCTGCCCGGCGAGCTGATGCGCGCGTTCGAGGGGCAGTTCGGTTGTGTGATCCTCGAGGGGTACGGGCTGTCGGAGACCTCGCCGGTCGCTTCCTTCAACCAGCCCGGCGCGCGCAAGGTCGGTTCGATCGGCAGGCCGGTCGCCGGCGTCGAGATGAAGATCGTCGGCGACGATGGCGAGGACATGCCGCAGGGGGAGACCGGCGAGATCGCGATCAAGGGCCCGAACGTGATGGCCGGCTACTGGAACCGCCCGGACGCGACCGCCGAGGTCATGCGCGGCGACTGGTTCCTCTCGGGAGATGTCGGCCGGATGGACGAGGACGGCTACTACTTCATCGTCGACCGCAAGAAGGACCTGATCATCCGCGGCGGGTACAACGTCTACCCGCGCGAGGTCGAGGAGGTGCTCTACGAGCATCCGGCCGTCCGTGAGGCCGCTGTGATCGCGCTCCCGCACGACGAGCTCGGCGAGGAGGTCGGTGCCGCGATCTCATTGAAGGAGGGCGCCGACGCGACGCCCGAACAGGTCCAGGCGTACGTCAAGGAACAGGTCGCCGCCTACAAGTACCCGCGGCAGGTCTGGGTGCTCGACGACCTGCCGAAGGGGCCGACCGGGAAGATCCTCAAGCGGGAGATTGCGGTCCCGGAGGAATAGCCTCCGGGACCGTCTGGGCGAAGGGCTGCGCCCTTCGCCCAGATCGAGTTAGTGGCCGGCCACGCCGGCGCCGGGCGGGTCCAGCGGCAGGCCGGCGTCGTCCCAGGCTTCGAGCCCGCCGGCCAGCGAGTAGGCCTCGAGGCCCGAGGCGCGGAACGCCTGCGCGGCCATCGTCGAGCGGCCGCCGACCTTGCACTGGAAGATCACCGGCAGCGACGTGTCGATCGTCGGCGCCTGCTCCTGGAGCTGACCGAGCGGGATGTGGCGGACCGCTCCGTCGATCCGGCTGTGATCCCACTCGTCCTGCTCGCGCACGTCGATGATCTGCGCCTCGCCGGCCTGCATCCGGCGCAGCGCTTCGGCGGGGTCGACGTCGATCGGCGCGAAATCGGTCATCGCCGCAGAGGCTAGAGCGACGGCGCGTGCTTCGGCGCGACCGGCTGCTCGACCGGCCCGCCCCGCTGAAGCGCCCAGTACATCGACGGGCTGATCAGGCGGCCGGCGACCTTGAAGATCTCCCAGCCGAGCAGGAGCTCGGAGCTGCCCTCGTTGACGGCGACGAGCGGCGTGAACGTCCAGCGGTCGCCGATCCCGTTGCCGGCGACCTTGTAGTCGAGGTACTGCTCGCCGTGCCAGCCGCGCGGCCAGCGCTGCGTTCGCGCGTCACGCACGCGGTAGTGGGCGAACGTCTTGTCGCTGCCGTCGCGCCGCAGCATCGGCACCTGGGCGCCGTGGATGCCGCGCTGCTCCATCCGCGTGTTCCAGCCGCGCACGTCGCCGTGCTGCTCGTCGCGGACGAACGACTTGCGAAACGTCTGCCAGAGCAGCTTGTGGCCGAGCGCCGGCATGCTGAGGTCAGCCCCGACGAAGTGGTGGCCGGCGACGGCGTCCTCGTCGAACGGGTGCGCGGCATCGAGGATCCGGTGGAGCTGCCGGCCGGTCAGGCTCATCAGGTCATCGAGGGTCAGGGCTTCGGTGGAGATCGCGTTCATCGGGTGGCCGCTTTGGTCGTGGACGGGACGCCCGCGACGTGGCGGGCGCAGAGCTGGGCAACCGCCATGATGGCGATCTGCGGGTTGACGCCGGTGTTCGACGGGAACACGCTCGAGTCGCAGACGAACAGCCGCGCGACGTTGTGGTGCTCGAAGCGGGGCGAGACGACGCTCGTGCGCGGGTCGCTGCCGATCCGCGTCGCGCCGAACATGTGCGTGACCGCGGCCGAGAACGCCGCCGGCGAGCGCGGGCCGTCGTGTTCGAGCGCGGCGAGCTCGCTTGCGTCGCGGATCTCAGCCGGAAACCCGCGCACGCCCGGCTCGACCGACTCGGCGCCGGCAGCGAACAGCAGCTCGCCGAGCACTCGCAACCCGCGCCGGAACAGGCGCAGGTCGTCGGCGGCCGGTTCGTAGCGGACGACCGGCGTGCCGCGCACGAGCACGACGCGGCCCTCCGCGCGCGCCTTGACCGCCGCGCCCCACTCGACCTGGTGGGCGAGGTCGCGCAGACGCGCGGCGAACCCGGCACCGGTGCCCGGCATCCGCGAGGCGAGCACGTCGAGGCCGAACCCGAGCGCCTCGAACTTGAGTCCCTCGCGGCGCAGCCCGATCACCTCGTGGCCCTGCGTCGCGCCCTCCCAGGCGCGCACCGACTCGGCGAACCGCCCGGCCATCGCGACCCCCGGATGGCCCTGGAAGTGCCGGCCGACCGGCCCCTGTGTGATGCCGCTCGCCAGCAGCAGCGCCGGCGTCTGGACCGCGCTCGCCGCGAGCACGACCGCTTCTGAGGCGCTGATCGACACCGGCGCGCCGGAGGCCGCGCGCGCAGCGACGGCGGTCGCGCGGCCCTGCTTGTGGACGACGCGGTTCACGGTCACCGAGCTGAGCACCGTCGTGCCGGTGCTTATCGCGTCGGCGAGCACGGTCCGGTCGGCCGACAGCTTGTGTCCCTCGGGGCAGCCCTGAATGCAGCGCCCGAGCCCGCGGCACCCGCTCGTGTTGCGCCGGATCGGGCGGTGCTCGATCCCGAGCGCTTCGGCACCCTTGGCCATCAGCAGGTTCTTCGGCCCCGCGACGGACGGGTCGGTCGGCGCGACCGACAGTCGCTGCTCGATCCGGTCGGTCGCAGCCTCGACCGATTCCCACGACAGGCACTCGTCGAGGCCGGGGTCGGCGTCGAGCCACTGGTCGTGGACGTCGCGCGGGAGCCGCCAGCAGATCGCGCCGTTGATCGGCGAGCTGCCGCCGACCATCCGGCCCTGCACGTACGGCATCGGGGTCCGTCCGGCGACGATCGAGGCGCCCATCTGCCGGTACCAGCCGGACATCGCCGTGAAGCCGGACGGCGGCGCCTCCTCGGGCGTGAACCACGGGCCCTCCTCGACGACGACGACCGACAGCCCCTGTGCCGACGCCTCGGCCGCGAACGCCGAGCCAGCCGGCCCGCTGCCGACGACGACGACGTCGCAGCGCAGCTCGAGCTGGCGGTCGATCGTGCGACCGTCGATCAGCGTCACGGCGCCGCCTGCCGGAACGCGGCGTCGGTCTCGGGGTCCGAGAAGTAGGCGAAGCTTGCGACGACGCGGACGAGCTCGACGAGCCGGTCGGGGCCGGGCAGCCGGTCGGCGCGCTCGAGCACGGTGGCCCGCGTGCCCGGTGGCAGCGAGAGCAGCGCGGTCGCGAGCGTGAAGCCGGCCCGCAGGTGCAGCGGGGCGGTGTCGTCGAACCGGCGCCAGAACGCCGCGAGGTGCGCGTCGGTCAGCGGCGGCAGGTCGGGCGGAGGACCGCCGAGCATCGCGCGGACGAACGCGCTGCGCCGGTCGGTTGGTGTGCGGCGAGCTCCCACCTCGCCCGAGTCTAAGTGCGGGCACCGTCTCGGAGCTCTGAAGCGTTCTGCGGCCCAGCGCAGCAAAACGCTTCAGAGCTCGAGCGTCAGCCCCAGAACAGGTTGAAGGTCGCGAACTGACCCTCGGGCCGCCGCGGTGGCGGCGTGCCGAGGTGCATCCGCAGCGCGTCGTTGAGTCTCCCGAGTCGCCAGGAGGCGACCGCCTCCAGCGCCGCCGCGTTGCCTTCGGGAACGATCAGCGTGCCGCCGCCGGGCTGAGCGGCGACCGCGGCGAGCAGCGCGACGCCGGCGTCGCGGGAGCCGGCGATCACGGGGCAGGCTGCGCCCCACGGCGTCTTCAGCGCGAAGCCGAGAGGGTCGCCCGCGTCGCCGGTCGCGATCCAGCCGCGAAGCGGCTCCAGCATCGCGATCAGCGGCTCGCGATCCTCGCCGGCCTGTGCCCGGTCAAGCGCGAGCACGGCCGCGCGGTCGCCCTCGTTCAGTGAACGGATCACGACCCCGACCGGCACCGCCGGCGCGACGATTGCGCCGCGCCATGCGACGGCACGGTCGGCGGGCTCGAAGCCGAGCCCGTCGTAGACGCCTCGGCCGGCGTCGGTCGCGAACAGGCCGATCGTTCCGGCGCCGCGCGAGCGGAGCCAGGTGATCGCAGCCTCTGTGAGCGCGCGCCCGGTGCCTCTGCCGCGCCCGTGCGGGCGGACGCCGAGTGCGCCGATCCAGCCCGAGTTGCTCCCTGGGAATGAGAGCGCGGCGACCACCCCCTCGGGGTCGTCCTCTGCTCCTGCGAGCAGGATCGTGCCGTCAGCCGATGCGAGCGGGAGCGACAGCAGCGCGCCGACCTGGGCGCCGAACCCGGACGCTCTCAATACCGACTGGACTCTGGGCAGCTCGTCTGCGCCGGCTGGTCTGATCGGCGGCGCTGTGCCCACCCCGCGAGGGTAGACGTCAACGGACGAGCGGCGGCTCGTCGCGGTCGTCGACCACGACCGTGCCGCGGCGTCCGGCACCGAGCAGCAGCGTCAGCAGCAGGCCCAGAGCACCGACCGCCATCAGGATCAGCCCCACGACGGAGAGGTCGACCTCGTCGATCGAGTCGGCGACCGCGAAGCGGAGGATCGCGCCGGCGGCGAGCAGGAAGAGCGACGTGCCGAGAGACATGGAGGCGCTGTTCCCTCGCCTGCCCACGGCGAAACGCGGGCGGCCGTAGGCTTGCGGCATGTCCGCGACCGACACCGCCCCCTACGCCCTGCCGTCCGAGTACACGGACTTCCGCGAGATGGTCCGCCAGATCGCGACCGAACGGATCGCGCCTCGTGCAGCCGAGATCGACGCCACCGACGAGTACCCGAACGACATCCGCGAGCTCCTCGCCCAGCAGGAGCTCCTCGGTCTGGCGATCCCGCAGGAGTACGGCGGCAGCCACGAGTCGACGCTGATGGGGCAGATGGCCGTAGAGGAGATCGCGAAGGCGAGCGCAGTCTGCGGGTTGGTCCTGATGATCCAGGAGCTCGGGACGCTCCCGATCACGCTGTTCGGGTCCGACGAGCTGAAGGCGCGCTTTCTGCCGAAGGTCGCGACCGGGGAGTGGACACCGGCGTTCTGCCTGTCCGAGGCGGATGCGGGCTCGGACGCCGCCGCGATGCGGACCCGAGCCGTCCAGGACGGCGACGAGTGGGTCATCAACGGCTCGAAAGCCTGGATCTCGAACGCGTCGATCGCCGACTTCTACGTCGTCTTTGCCGTCACCGACGTCGAGCAGCGGCGCGTGACCGCCTTCGTCGTGCCGGCCGACACGCCGGGGCTGTCGGTCCCGAAGCACGAGCACAAGCTCGGGATCAAGGGGATGCCGACCGGGACCCCGGTCTTCGAGGACGTCCGTGTCCCGGCCGAGAACGTGATCGGCGAGGTCGGCCGCGGGATGCGCGTCGCGCTCGGCACGCTCGAGCGCACCCGTCTCGGCGCCGCCGCCCAGGCCGTAGGTATCGCGCAGGGCGCGATCGACTTCGCCGTCGGCTACGCCAAGGAACGGATCGCCTACGGCAAGCCGATCCTCGACCTGCAGGGGATCCAGTTCAAGCTCGCCGACATGCAGACGCAGACGGCTGCGGCACGCGAGCTGCTCTACACCGCCTGCGCCAAGATCGATCGCGGCGACGCCGACAAGGCGATGTACAGCTCAATGGCGAAGCTGTTCGCCTCCGACACCGCGATGGCGGTCACCGTCGACGCGATCCAGGTGCTCGGCGGCTACGGCTACACGACGGAGTACCCGGTCGAGCGCATGCTCCGTGACGCGAAGATCACGCAGATCTATGAGGGGACGAACGAGGTGCAGCGGGTTGTGATCGCCAAGCACCTGTAGCGCCCGCTGCCCGATCTCTCGCCCTGGCAAGACGGGAAGGGAGTCGGGACGGCTTCGCCGTCCCGTCCTGGCGGGGGCCGTTACTTGTGCGTCACCCGGTCGATCTCGCGGTAGTTCTTGTCGAAGCGGACCGCCTCGAAGGTGAGGTGGCCGCCCGGGAAGCTGAACGTCCCGCAGGGCGTGGTGTTCCGTGCGGCGAAGATGTCCAGCCCGCTCGTGCCCCAGCACTGCGTTGTGGTGCGCGTCGATGACGTGCTAAGTGCGAGTCCCCACTTGCTGAAGCGTTTCTCCAGTGGGTCGGCGCGGCCGCCGACGCTCATCTTCGCGATCGGCTGGACCTCGAGAAACCCGCCGCCGGAGCCTCGGCGCACTTCCAACTTGACGTTGCTGACCCGGTTCGCGCCGTCCTTGTCGTAGAAGATGCAGACCTCGATCTGCTGGCTCGCGCCCTTGTTCATCGATTCGCAGCCGGGTGTCGCTCCAGCGACCGGTGGTGTCGCGAGTGCCGCGGCTCCGAGACCGAGCGCGAGCGCAATCTTCGATCTCCGGCTGTCTCCCCCCGTGCGGCATCGCGACCGTACCGGGATGCAGAGGAGCGATGCAAACGCGCCTGCCCGGGACCGCTGCGGATACCCTGACGCACGTGTCGTCGGGCCCTCAGCGAACGCTGATTGCCGCGGCCGCCGCGATCAGCGTCGGCCTGGCGGCGGTCGTCGTCATGCGTGGTGGCTTCAGCCCGTCGGGCCCGCTCCGACTGCTCGAGCTACTCGCTGTGATCGTCGTCGGCGCCGGCTTCCTGCTCGGGCTGATGGCGATCATCGGCGTGCGGCTCGCCGGCTGGGAGGCGCCGGAGTCCGAGGAGGAGTTCGACCGGGTCGTCGAGGAGGCCGAGCGGATCGCGGCCGAGGGAACGGCGGCCGAGCCGGACGAGGTCGACTTCATGGACCTCGACCCGTACAGCGACGAGGACTTCGAAGAGCTCGTCCGTGACGCGCTCGACGACCTCCCCGACCTTCTCCGGAATCTGATCGAGAACCACAACGTCGCCGTGACGATCTCCGACAAGGGGCGTCGCCACAACGCGTACGGCCTTTACCGGGGAGACGGCGCGACGCGCGACAACGTCGCCGACCAGATCATCGTCTTCCGCGACACCCTCCGCCGGGATTTCGGCCACGATCCCGACACGCTCCGTGAGCAGGTGACGATTACCGTGCGCCACGAGCTCGCGCACCACGTCGGCTTCGACGAGCTCGGAGTGCGGGACCTCGGGCTCTGATCAGGCTTTGAAGCTGCTCGCGTCGAGCCCGTCGATCGTCTTCGACCAGGACTGGTCGGTGCGCACGGCCGCGAAGTTCGCGCGGGTCGGCTCCGGGTAGCCCGCAGACGCGGTGTCCGGCCCTGGGTAGAAGCCGCAGGGCGAGTTCGTGTTGACGGCGATCTGGCCGCTGTAGGACCTGCATGCGTAGACCGTCGTCTGGCCGATGCCGAGGTTCGCCGTCACGTACGGGAAGTACTTCTGGATCCCGCTCGGCGGCTTGGCCTTGGGCGTGAAGTAGATGAGCCCGCGACCGACCCCTTTGCCCGGCTCGAGCGCGTGGACCTCGAACCGCACCTCTCTGACCCGTCCGTACGGCGTGCCCGAGACGTAGACGAAGTACATGCAGACTTCGATCTTCGGGTAGTAGGTGCCCGCGTAGGTCTGAGCCCGCATCGATTCGCACCCGTCGGCGTGAGCGGCCGGTGCTCCTGCCAGCGCGGCCCCTGTCACGGCCGTGGCGACTGCCAGCTTCCTGTTCATGCGTCCCCCTGCGTTGATTGCCAGGTAAACGGTACACCGGCCGGGCGGTTGGGGTCTCCTAGGCTCAGGGCCATGATGATCGTGATGAGCCCGCAGGCGACGGGCGAGCAGAAGCAGTTCGTCATCGACAAGGTCTCGAAGGCCGGCCTCCACGTCGCCACCATCGACGGCGAGATGAACTTCGTGATCGGCGCCGTCGGTGATCCCGACCTCGTGATCGAGATGGGCCTCGAGGGGCTCCCCGGCGTCGACAAGGTGCTGCCGATCTCGCGGCCCTACAAGCTGGCCTCGAACGAGCTGACCCACCACGAGCCGACGGTGATCGATGTCGGCGGGCGCACGATCGGCGGCGGCTCGACCTTCTGCCTGATCGCCGGGCCGTGCACGGTCGAGTCGCGCGAGCAGACGCTCGGCGTCGCCCATGCGGTCAAGGACGCCGGCGCCTCGCTGCTGCGCGGCGGGGCGTTCAAGCCGCGGACCTCGCCGTTCGCGTTCCGCGGCCTCGGCGAGCCGGCGCTCGAGATCCTCGCCGAGGCGCGCGAGGAAACCGGTTTGCCGATCGTCACCGAGCTACTCGACTCAGAGCACGCCTCAGTGATCGAGAAGTACGCCGACCTCGTCCAGATCGGCGCTCGCAACATGCAGAACTACGCGTTGCTCGAGGTCGCCGGCAAGCTCGGCAAGCCTGTGCTGCTGAAGCGCGGGCTCTCGAGCTCGCTCGACGAGCTGCTGATGGCCGCCGACTACATCCTGCGCGAGGGCAACGAGGACGTGATGCTCTGCGAGCGCGGGATCCGCACGTTCGAAACGGCGACGCGCTTCACGCTCGATCTCGGCGCGGTGCCGTGGCTGAAGCTGCACACGCACCTGCCGGTGATCGTCGATCCGTCGCACGCCGCCGGTGACCGGCGGCTCGTCCAGCCGCTGTCGCGCGCCGCGGCCGCGGTCGGCGCGGACGGCATCATCGTCGAGGTCCACGAGGATCCCGACGCCGCGATGTGCGATGGCCCGCAGGCGCTCGTCGCCTCGCAGTTCGCTGCGTTCGCGGAAGAAGTCGCGGCTCACGCGCGGCTGCTCGGCCGGGAACTCGCCTGACCGGCTTGACCCGCGCGTGGCGGCGTGCTCAACTCTGGCGCTCAAGGGGACGGTCAGGGGGACCGATGGCTTCACTGAGGAACGCGGGCGCCGCGACAGGCGGCCTTGTGGTGCTGGTGCTTCCGGCGAGCGCGGCTGCAGCCGATGACGTCAAGACGAGCTGCGACCCGGCCGGGTCGCCGTGCATGTCGGTCTACTACGACTCGGCCACGCACACGAAGGTCTCCCAGGTCGACTTCGCGTGGCATACGAACTGGGGCGCGATCGACGCCAACAAGCCGTACCGAGCTACGCCGGTGATGTTGAAACCGGACGGGTCGGTGGTGCAGTGGTTCCGCGAGAAGAGCACGACGCCTGCGACGCAGAGCAGTCGCATCACCAGCTGCGACTCCTACAACTCGTCGGCGACGCTGCCCAAGCTCGGGCTGCTCCATCCGTGCTACCGCTGGTCGCGGATCGAGAACAAGGTGCCCTACCGGCTTTCGGCGCGCGTGACCTGGACGAACAGGGACGGCAAGCAGCAGCAGACCCTGATCCCGCCGATGGACATCGGCTTCAAGGCGTGAGAGGCACGACGGTGGGCAAGACAAGCGTTCTCGAGAAGGTTCCGCTCTTGCTGGTCACGGTGCTCGCCGCGGGCGCGGTGCTTGCTCCGGGCGCCGGCGCGGTCCTCCCGCTGTCGCAGACGTCGTTGACGGTCGTGGGCACGAATGGAGCCTTGCCGTGCGGGCTGGGCGACATGCGGATCCGCCTGCAGGCCAGTGGCCGGAAGGTTCGCGGCTACGGCGACGTGTGGTGCGTCAACCCGAACACGTCCACGTACCGGATAAACACCTACTTGTACCGGGACAACCAGCAGGTCGGCTTCGGCACGGCTGTCAACTCGGGGCTCAACCAGGCACTCGGTGTGGGCGTTCCCACCGCGTACGTGAGCGCCGACAAGGGCCACGAGTACCACTCCTGCTCGATCGCGTACTCAGGCTCGGTGATCTTCGGAGGCGGATGCAGCAAGCAGTTCTGGCCGACCGGCGTGCCAATCCCCTGAGCGTCCGAGGGGTCGGCGCTCGGGCTGACCTAAGCTCCGGTGATGATCGAGGACCGCAGGCAGCCGGGCCGCCAGCTCTCGATGCGGGTGGTCGACTCGGTCGAGAGCGCGATGCGGGCGATCCTTCCGGCCGGCGGTCAACGCCTCGCCTACCGGGCCGGGTACCTCGCGCTCCGGCCCTATTGGAAGATCGCCTCGCCGCGCTCTGTCGGCACCAAGGTCGTCGTCCGCTTCGGCGATGAGGTGCTGCTGCTCAAGCACAGCTACGCCCGGCGCAGGGTCTGGGACCTGCCGGGTGGGTTCGTGCAGGCGGACGAGCGTGCCGTCGACGCGGTCTGCCGCGAGCTCGACGAGGAGCTCGGCGTCGCGCCGCGCTCCGTGCGCTGCATCTCGCGCCAGCTCGGCGCCGGTGAGAACAAGAACGAGACGCTGCTGACCTTCGTCGCCGAGCTCGAGGGGCGTGACGTCACCCCGAGCCCGGTCGAGATCGACGAGGCGCGCTGGTTCCCGGTCGGCGACCTGCCCGAGCAGGCAACTCCGTTAGTCCGCCGGATGGTCGCCCGGGCTAGCTGGGAGTCGCCGATGCACAGCGAGCTGCCGACGCGATGAGATCCGCAGTGCTGCTCGCTGCGGCCACCGTGGCGCTCGTGACCGCGCCCGCGGCCCCGGCCGAGGTTCGGTCCGGTGTCAGCGACGGCTCTGGCGCGGTGTCCCTGCTCTACAACGGCGACGGCGGCGCGCTCACGATAACCGTCGCGGGCGCCGCCCCGCTGCTCGACGCCAGGCTCGCCACCTACTGCAGCGCGTATCCGGCCCCGTCCACGTCGGCAGGAGCCGAGCAGGTCGTCCTTCTGTCGGTCGGTCCGGGAGGCGCCACGGCGACCGGCGGCGAGGGCGTCTCGGCGTCAGCCACGCCCGCGGCCGACGGCACGGCCCTGCGCGTGACGTTGTCGGACCCTGCGCTGGCGGGCAGGGACTTCCGCTGCCTGGAGGGCACTGTCGACGGCGTTCCGGTGCTCCTCTACTTCAACGGTCAGCGCTTCGTGAAGATGACGGCCGCGAGCGCCGAGGAGGCGCTCGCCGCCGAGCTGACGAGTGTCTACGGGCCGCCGGCCGAGCTGCAGACCGTCTACCGCCGCTGCCCGGCCGCACGGCTCGCGGAGACTGCGCTCTGCCGCTACCAGATGGGCCGCGGCGGGCAGGTGCGCGTCGGGACGGCGGTCGTCGACGAGACCGAGGCCGGGCTCTCGGTGACGCTCGTCAGGACGCTCGAGTACTCGCAGGTCGCCGTCCGCTGCAAGAGCCGGCAGTTCTCCGGGGACCGCCAGTTCGGCTCGGTCGTGCTGCGAGGGATGCGGCTCGTCGCGCCGAAACCGTTGTGCGACGCGGCCCTGCCCGCAACGCTCCGGCGTCGGTCGATCGACGCTGTCCCCGGCCGGGCGGGCACCGTCGTGCTCAATCAGACACCGGCAAAAGGGTTTGAGCCGCTTTCTCGCTACCGCTGCGTCCCGCGTGCGGTGGTGCGGGACAGCTCGGTCCAGTACCGCTGGCGCTGCGCCAACAGCCTCGGCGACGTGGTGACGTTCGCGTTCACCGCCGAGCGCGCCTCCTGACAGACTGACGCCCATGGACGCCCAGCAGATCGTGATTCCCAAGGCCGGCGGCCCCGACGTGCTCGACGTCCGCACGAACGCCGTTGCGGCGCCGGGGCAGGGCGAGATCCAGGTCGAGGTTCACGCGGCCGGAATCAACTTCGCCGACATCCTCGCCAGGCAGGGGCTCTACCCGGACGCGCCGCCGCTGCCGGCCGTGGTCGGCTACGAGGTGTCGGGCGTCGTGGTCGCGCAGGGGTCCGGTGTCGAGGAGGATCGCGTCGGCAGCGAGGTCGTCGGCATGACGCGCTTCGGCGGCTACAGCAGCGTCGTCAACGCTCCGGGGGCGCAGCTGTTCGAGAAGCCGGCGGCTCTGAGCCACGCGGAGGCCGCTTCGATCCCGGTCGCCTACCTGACCGCATGGCAGATGATCGTCGTCCAGGGTGGGCTGCGCTCTGGAGACACGATCCTGATCCAGAATGCCGGCAGCGGCGTCGGGCTCGCCGCGCTCGACATCGCACGCCACGTCGGCGCGCGCACGATCGGGACCGCGAGCGCCGGCAAGCACGAGTTCCTCACCGCTCGCGGGCTCGATCACGCCGTCGACTACCGAAGCGGTGACTGGACGAACGAGGTCCGGAGCCTCACCGGTGGTCATGGCGTCGACCTCGTGATCGATCCGCTCGGCGGCGAGAGCTTTCGGCAGTCGCTGCGCGTCCTGCGCCCGACCGGACGGCTCGGGATGTACGGCGTCTCCGCGGCGTCGAACAACCGTGGCCTGCTCGGCAAGACGCAGCTCGCGAAGACGGCACTGCGGATGCCGTTCTTCCACCCGGTCGGGCTGATGAACGACAACCGCGGCGTCTTCGGGACGAACCTCGGGCACATGTGGAGCGAGGTCGACCGGATGCGCGACTGGATGGCCGAGGTGCTTGCCGGCGTCGAGTCCGGCTGGGCGCGCCCGCACGTCGATTCGACCTTCCCGTTCAGCCGCGTCGCCGAGGCGCACGCGCACATCGAGGCGCGCAAGTCGATCGGCAAGGTCGTGCTCGTGCCGGACGCCGTCGCCGACTGAGGCCAGCGGTGCGTCGAGTGGTCGGTTAGTCCCAAACGGTTGGGACTAACCGACCACTCGACGCATGGGGTGGTCAGCCGAGCGGCGTCAGCCGGGCGGCGATCGCGGCGCGCTGGGGCTCGAGGAACGGCGCGAGGACGAGTGTCTCGCCGAGGTGCTCGGCGTCCTCGTCGACCGTGAAGCCCGGGCCGTCGGTCGCGATCTCGAACAGCACGCCGCTCGGCTCGCGGAAGTAGAGCGAGCGGAACCAGAAGCGGTCGACCTCGCCGCTGTGGTGGATGCGGAACTCGCTGAGGCGCTCGGTCCAGGCGTGGTAGGCGTCGTCGTCCGGTGTACGGAAGGCGACGTGGTGGACGGCGCCGGCGCCGAGCCGCGCCGGGCGCTGAGACGGATCGACGGCGACGTGAAGCTCGGCGTGCGCGCCACCGCCGGCCATCGCGAAGACGTGGACGCTCGTGCCCGCGTCGTCGTAGACGCGTTCCTCGGTCATTCCCATCAGCCGCTCGAGCGTCGGCCGCGTGCGGTCGAGGTCGGCGACCGTCATCGTGATCGGACCGAGCCCGCGGAGCTGCTCGGCGGCAGGCACCAGCGACGATTCCCACACGGCCGGCTCGTCACCGGCGCCCCCGTCGACGACGATCGCGAGCCGTTGGCCCTCAGGGTCCTCGAACCGGATCTCCGGCCGCTCGCCGCCTTCGAACGGCGCCGTCTCGACGCCCGCAGCGGACAGCCGCCGCTCCCAGGCGGCGAGCACGTCACCGTCGCCGACCCGAAACGCCGTCCGCGTGACGCTGTGCGCACCACGTCGCTCCGGCGGCAGCGGCCACTCGAAGAACGTGATGTCGGTCCCCGGTGAGCCGAGTGCGTCGGCGTAGAACAGGTGGTAAGCGCCCGGGTCGTCCTGGTTGACGGTCCGTTTGACGAGCCGCAGGCCGAGGACACCCTCATAGAACGCGCGGTTGCCGCGCACATCAGCCGAGACGGCCGTCAGGTGGTGGATGCCGGTGAGCGGGGGAGCGGCCATCGCCGCAACCGTACCGCCGGAAGCAAGCCGGTACGGTGCCTCGGCAATGCACGAACTCGAGCCGGTCACCGACAAGTTCCTGATCGAGGCGCCGCTGATCATCACAGCGTCCGTGATGCTCCCCGACCACTCGCCCGAGCAGGTCTGGGAGGCGCTCGGCAGCGAGCGGATGTGGTCGTGGTTCCCGGTGATCGACCAGCTTCGCTGGGTCACGCCCGAGCCACGCGAGGCCGGCTGCGTCCGCGAGCTGCGGATCGGCCGGGCCGTCACCGTGCGCGAGGAGTTCTACCGCTGGGACGTGAACAAGCGCGCGACCTTCCGCGTCACGCACCAGAGCCGCAAGCTGTTGAAAGGACTCGCCGAGGACTTCCTGCTCGACCCGCAGCCCGGCGGCGGCACCTACCTGACCTGGACGATGTGCGTCGCCCCGATCGGCCCGAAGCCGCCGCGCGCTCTGGCCGGATTGGCCGGCCCCGGCAACAAGCGCGCGATTGCGGGGATCCGCAAGATCCTTCCCTAGCTCCAGCGGTGTCTGCGCAAAGCAGGTCGCGGGGAGGCGAGGGAGTCGCGAGGGAGCGCACTTCTGTGCGTGACCGACGCGGCGAGCGAAGCATCGTCGCGAGATGCGAAGCGCAGGCGCCGCTGGTCAGACCACCAAGCCGTGGCGGACGGTGTTCTCCGTCACCGCCCGTCCTTCGACGAACGGCAGCAGGTAGTCGGGGCCGCCGGCCTTCGGGCCGGTTCCCGACAGCTGGCCGCCGCCGAACGGCTGGCGGCCGACGATCGCGCCGGTGATCTCGCGATTGACGTAGAGGTTCCCGACCGGCGTCATCGCACGGACTCGAGCGATCGTCGCCGGTGAGCGCGAGAACAGCCCTCCGGTCAGCGCGAACGGCGATGCCGCGACGATCGCGAGTGCTTCATCGACGTCTGTGACCGCGGTGATCGCCAGCAGCGGACCGAAGATCTCCTCGGTGAGGACCGGCGAACCCGGTGCCAGCCCGGAGACGACCGCCGGCGGCACGTAGTTGCCGGTCGCCGGCACAGAATCCTGGGCGGCGAACGCGGAACCGTCGCGGCGCGCGACGTCGAGATAGCGCGTGACCCGCTCGACCGAATCGCCGTCGATCACCGGCCCCACGTCGGTCGCGAAGTCGGCCGGGTCGCCGACGAGGAGCGTTCCGACGGCGCCGGTCAGGCGCTCGGTCAACTCGCCGGCGGCGGGCCCGGAGACGAGCACGCGTGAGGCCGCCGAGCACTTCTGACCGGCAAACGCGAACGCCGAGGCGAGTATCGCCGGGATCGCGTCGTCGAGGTCGGCGTCGGAGTCGACGATGATCGCGTTCTTGCCGCCCATCTCGGCCACGACGCGTTTGAGATGGAGCTGCCCCGGTGCCGGGTCGGCTGCCTGGCGGATGATCGCGAGCCCTGCCGCGCAGGAACCGGTGAACGCGATCTGCCTCACGCGGTGATCGGCGACGAGCGCCTTGCCGGGCTCGTCGGCGCCTGGCAGCAGCGCAAGCGCGTCGCCGGGGACGCCGGCCTCGTGCAGCGCCCGGACGACTGCGTGAGCACAGGCCGGCGCCTGCTCGGCCGGCTTGAGCACGACGGCATTGCCGGCGGCGAGCGGGGCGGCCGTCATCCCGGTCGCGATCGCGAACGGGAAGTTCCAGGGCGCGATCACAGCCGTGATCCCGCGCGGCACGTAGCGCAGCTCGTTGCGCTCGCCCGGCATCTGCAGCAGCGTTCGCGGCTCGGCGAGCTCCAGCGCCTCACGTGCGTAGTAGCGGAGGAAGTCGATCGCCTCGCAGATGTCGGCATCGGCCTCGAGCCATGGCTTGCCGCACTCACGGACGGCCAGCGCAGCGAGCCGGTCGCGGTCTGCCGCGAGCAGGCCGGCGGCTCGCTCCAGGACCTCAGCGCGTTCGGCCACCGGACGCGAGGACCACTCGAGCTGGCCGCGTTCGGCCGCCGCGAGCGCCTGCTCGACGTCTTCGCCGGCCGCCGCCTGAGCGATCGCGACGAGATCGCCGGAGTGCGGGTCGGTCGACCTGAGCTCGGCGCCGCGGACCTCGATGCCGCCGATCAGCATCGGCACGCTGATCGGGAGCTCTGCGGCGAGCGCGCCGTGGGCGGCGATCGCGGCCGCTCGCACAGCCCCGCGCCTGAACTCCCTGACGGGCTCGTTGGCGAACGCCTCGCTGAGCGAGCTGCCATTGCTCATGGCGACGCCAGCAGCTGGTCGATGTCCGCCCCGGCCGAACGGGCCGCAAGGAACGAGTCGTTGGCCGTGTTCTCGAGCAGGCGCCTGACGAGGTAGGCCATGCCGGACACGAGGTCGCCGATCGGGCAGTAGACGCGGACCCGCCTGCCGGCGGAGGCGAGCGCGACGAGCGTGTCGTCGCCGAGTCCTCGCAGCACCTGGAACTCGACATCGCCGGCGCGTCCGGCGGCGTCCGCGTAGGCGGCCGCGTGGGCGATCGACCGCAGGTTGTGCGATGCGATCGCCGGCCGAAGCAGACCGGCGCGGTCGATCAGCGCCCGGCTCAGCTCTTCGTAGTTGCGATCGCAGCTGTGGCGGTCCGTGAAGACCGGAGCCGTCCAGCCGTGCTGCTCGGACTCGACGACCTCGTGATCCCAGTAGGCGCCCTTGACGAGCCTGACTGTGAGTGGGTCGGCGCGAGGGTTCGCCTCGGCCCACGATGTGATCGCGCGCAGGTGCTCGGGCGACTCGACGAGGTAGGCCTGGAGGACGATTCCCGCAGAGGGGCCGTCCTCGAACTCGTCCGTGGAGAGCAGTTCGAGCGTCAGCTCCTGGATCGCCTCGCGGGTGTCGAAGGACTCCATGTCGACGTGCAGGTGGGCGCCGAGCTCGCGGGCCTCTCGCATCAGTGAGCGCAGGCGCTCGCGCGCGCCCTCGATCCCGCGCTCCGGCGCGCTCGGGCGTAGGTGCGGCGTCAGCGCCGAGACCTTGACGGAGAGGTTGACCCGCGGCAGCCGGCCGGCGCCGTCGTGCTCGAGCAGCGGCCGCCGGGGCCAGGAGGCCGCCCGTGCCGACAGCGATCTGAGCGCATGCGAGCAGCGGGCCGCGTAGCGGTCGGCCTCCGCCTCGCTGACCGTCGCCTCGCCGAGCAGGTCGACCGTGCTCGCTGAGTTCCGCTCCCAGAAGCGGGCGATCACCGGCGCGGCGGCCTCCGGGTCCGCGCCGACGATGAATCGCTCGGCCATGTGGGTCACGGCCGCTCCTGCCGCCGCGGCGGCCGGCCTCACCGCCATCCGCGAGTCGAGCGCCCGGGCGGCACGCTGCGCGGCTGCGGACCCGTCGGCTTCGGCCAGCAGCTCCTGCAGATGGCGGACGACATCCGCCGGCGTGGTGCAGGCCGGGCGTACGTCGACGAAGCGGAACAGCGCGGCGCGCAGCGCGTCGTCCTGCATCATCAAATCGGTCAGGTGCTGCTCTGCCGCAGCCGCCGAGAGCTTCCGCGGCGCGGGCATCCGGGCCGCCAGGTCGCGGCCGATCTGCTGGATCGCGGGCTCGAGTTCGGCGATGGCTCGATCTTCTCGCCGCGGCGGCGGCGAGCGCAAGCGATCAGCTCGCTCAGGCGCCGGGGTGAGCTGCGCGGTCGGCGAGGATCGTCAGCCGCTCGCGGTCGAGCAGTGAAGCCGGCGTCTCTGCGTCTTCGGGGCCGAGCGTCCTGCCAAGCGCCTCGAACTTGCCCTCGCCGGTGACGAGCAGGACGATCCGGCGGCTGCCGTTGATCTTCGGCAGGCTGAGCGTGATCCGGTTCGGCGGCGGCTTCGGCGACTCGGTCACGCCGACCGCGACGCTCGTCGCCATCAGCGCGGGCGCGTGCGGGAACAGCGAGGCGGTGTGCCCGTCCGGGCCCATGCCGAGGTGGCAGACATCGAGAACGGTCGCGCCGAGCTCGCGGCCGTATTCGATCGCGCCCTCGGCGGGGCCCATGGTTCCCGGCATCGGATGCCAGGTCGCACCCGGCGCGCGCAGCCGCTCCTTGACCTGACCGTGGTTCGAGTCCGGGTCGTCGAACGGCACGCAACGCTCATCTCCGTACCAGAGATGCACTCCCGTCCAGTCACGGAGCGCGCCGTCCATCAGCTCGTAGCAGCGCATCGGCGTCGTCCCGCCGGCGAGCGCCACGTGTGCCACGCCGCGCTCGGCACGCGCCTGCGCGATCGAACGCGCGAGATCGCGCGCCGCGTGGTGCGCCAGCGCCTCGGCATCTTCGAAGACGATCAGCTCGGCCGGCATCGTTTCAGCAGCCGGTCGAGTCGCGGAGGGTCCGGCACACGTCTCGCAGTCGCAGCTCGCTGAGCTGGGCGACCGGTCGGCGAAAGCGATCACGCGGGAGGGTGTGGATGTTGTCGAAGTTGACGACGCACCCTGTCGGGACTCCGTCCGTCGCAGGCGTCAGTTCGAGTTCGGAGATCAAGCCGCGGCGCGTCCTCGTCAGGCCCGCGACCACGATCGCGCCGATCCGGTCTGCAACGGGGTCACGAGTCAGGACCAGCACCGGGCGGTCTCCGCCGGGCGTCTCGGCGAACCAGATCTCACCGCGCCGCATCGGCCCACTCCGACCAGTCCTCGGCAGGACCCCAATCGGCGCTGTCTGCCAGCGAGCGCTCTGCCTCCGACGACGGCGTGGCGATCCAGCGGTCCGCGTCGCCGGCACCGCGGAGTGCGGCGAGGTGCCGATGCAACGCCTCACGCAGGAGCTCGGAGCGATCGACCCCGAGCGACTCGGTCCAGCGCTGGAGCTCGTTCGCATCGTCGTCCGGAACGCGGAAGCTCAGCATCGTCATACGGCGATGGTAGACCGTATGACGGATGCATTACACCGCCAGCAACGTGGACGCAGCGTCGAGCGCGGGGAAGAACGTGCGGTCCCGCAGCATCGCCTGGCGCAGGCCCTCACCGAGGATGCCTGGCTCGCCGCGCGACGCGCCGAGGATCGTCCAGCGGCGGTCCGCTCCCTCCGGGCTCGTGTAATGCGCGGCCATCCCGCCCTCGCCGCGGCCGAGCGACAGGCAACGGCCGGCGGCCGTCTCGAGCGTGAGGCCGGACAGCCCGCGGACCGGCATCGCCGAGTCGGGCACGACCGCGAGCTCGATGTCTCGATCCGCGCTCTTCGCGATGCCGCTCAGCCGATCGCCGTCGCGCCGCATCGGCGCCGTCTGCCAGCGCAGCCGCGAGGCGAGCCAGCCGATCAAGAGCAGCGCGGCGCCGGTCGACTCGGGGTGGACGCGCACTTCCAACCGCGAGAACTGCTCCAGCTGGCCGCGCAGCGGCGGCGGGTCGAACGTCGCGGCGATCCGCTCGCGCCACGGCGTAGTCCGCAGCCAGGCGAGGTCGACGAGGTACGCCTGCTGCGAGAGCCGCATCGCCTTGCGAATCCCGTCGCGGACCTCGGTCTCGTCGGCGCTGTCGAACAGCACCACGTCGGCGGTCGCCATCAGCGACGCGAGGCCATCGTCGTGGCCGTGCGGCGACCAGACGCAGACCGGCAGGTCGGCGATCGCGAGCGGCTCGACGAGCCGGTCGAGCCGTGGCAGGTGCTTGGTCCCGCAGCTGACGACGATCAGCTCGCGCATCAGCTGGATCCCGGCGCTGTCGGCGAGGTCGGGCGCGCTCAGCGTCGCGACCGCGTCGATCTGCTCGCGGCCCTCCTCGATCGAGCAGACGATCGTGCGCGACGCATGGAAACGGCCGACGCCGCGCAGTCGGTTCGCGATCTCGCCGCTGTACTCGGCATCGACGACGCAGACGAGGTTGAGGACGCGGGCCGGGACGACGTCGGTGTCGTCGCGGTGGAGATCGGCGAGCATCGCGCGCAGCGCGTCGTCGATCCGCGCCGGCGTCGTGTCCTCTTCGCGCCAGACCCGGTCCATCAGCCGGCACCCACGGAGAAACGGAGGCCGGACGAAGGGCATCGCCCTTCGTCCAATGCCATGTGCGAGCGAAGCGAGTACATGGCACTCAGAGCTGACGGAACTTCGCTCCGTCGCGCAGCAGCGTCCGCACCTCGGCCGGCCCTTGCGCGCCGGCCGCGTATTGCGGCAGCGGCCCCGGCCGCTCGGCCCAGGCAGAGACGATCGGGTCGCAGATCTCCCACTGCGCCTCGACCTCGTCGTTACGCGTGAACAGCATCGCGTCGCCGCGCATCGCGTCCATGATCAGCCGCTCGTACGCCTCCGGCGACTGCGACATGAACGTCGTCCCGTAGAGGAACTCCATGTTCACCGGCCGGATTCGCATCCGCGAGCCGGGGATCTTCGCGCCGAGCGACAGCGAGACGCCCTCGTTCGGCTGCAGGGTCATGATCAGCTGGTTCGGCCGGATCCCGACCGCGCCCTCCTGCTCGAACGCGACGTGCGGGACCGGCTTCAGCGTGATCGCGACCTCGGTCACCTTGCGCGCGAGCCGCTTGCCGGTGCGCAGGTAGAACTCGACGCCCGACCAGCGCCAGTTGTCGATCTCGAGCCGCAGCGCCGCGTACGTCTCGGTGTGGGAGTCCGGCGGCACGCCTTCCTCCTGGAGGTAGCCGGGCACCTCCTCGCCGCCGATCGCGCCCGGCCCGTACTGCGCCCGGAACGCCATCTGGTCGACGGTGTGCTCGGTCGGCAGCACGACCGACTTCAAGACCTTGACCTTCTCGTCGCGGATCTCGTCGGCCGTGAAGTGGACCGGTGGCTCCATCGCCACGTTGCAGAGCAGCTGCAGCATGTGGTTCTGGACGAGGTCGCGGAGCGCGCCGGAGCGGTCGTAGTAGCCGGCGCGCGAGCCGATCCCGAGATCCTCGGCGGCGGTGATCTCGACGCGGTCGATGTAGTTGCGGTTCCAGACCGGCTCGAAGAGGCCGTTCGCGAACCGGAACGCCATCATGTTCTGCACCGTCTCCTTGCCGAGGTAGTGGTCGATGCGGAAGATCTGTTTCTCGCGGAAGACCGCGAGCACCCGAGCGTTGAGGTCCTTGGCTTCGGCCAGCGACGTGCCGAACGGCTTCTCGATGATGATCCGCACGTCCGCCGTCTCGTGGCGGTTGAGGCCGTGGGCGCCGAGCTGCTCGGAGATGATCGGGAAGAACATCGGCGCGGTCGAGAGGTAGAACGTGCGCGCAAGGGGGTGACCGGCCTGCTCCTCGAACTGGGTGATCTTCGCGGCGATGCCCTCGTAGGTGGCGGGCTGGTCGAAGGCGCCGGCGGCGTAGCCGACGCTCTCGAGCAGTGCGGCGAGCACCTGCTCGTTCGGCTCGCGGCGGCTGAACTGGCGGATCGCGTCTTCGACCTGGGCGGCGAACTCGGCGTCGCTCATCGGGTCGCGCGCCGTGCCGATCAGGCAGAACCGCTCGGGCAGCGCGCCGTCGTGCGCGAGGTTGTAGATCGCCGGCAGGAGCTTGCGGCGGGCGAGGTCCCCGGTGGCGCCGAAGATCGTCAGCACGGTGGGGTGGACCGGGAGCCGTTCGAGACCTTCGACCAATGGGTTGTCGGGGGCGTCCACGCCCTAGCCCTTGCGCTGGACCGCGTGGCCACCGAACTGTGCGCGCAGCGCGGCGTTGACCTTCGCCGCGAAGTCGCCCTTCGACTGTGAGTCGTAGCGCGCGAAGAGCGAGGCGGTGATCACCGGCACCGGGATCTTCTTCTCGAGCGCGTCCTCGATCGTCCACTTGCCCTCGCCCGATTCCTGCACGACCGGCTCCAGCGCCGCGAGGTCGTTGCCTTCCTGGTCGAAGGCGTTCGCGGCGAGCTCGCACAGCCACGAGCGGACAACCGACCCGCGCATCCAGAGGTGGGCGATCTTCGCGTTGTCGAGCTCGAAGTCGGAGGCGTCGAAGAGGCCGAAACCCTCGGCGTACGCCTGCATCATCCCGTACTCGATCCCGTTGTGGACCATCTTCACGTAGTGCCCAGAACCGACCCCACCCATGTGCCCCCAACCGGGTCCGTGCTCGTCGTCGGGCGGCGGCGCGAGCACATCGAGGAACGGGGCGAGCCGTTCGATCGCCTCGTCGGGGCCGCCGACCATCATGCAGTAGCCGACCTCGAGCCCCCACACGCCGCCGCTCGTGCCGACGTCGACGTAGTGGATGCCTTCGAGCGCGAGCGCTTCACCGCGGGCGACGTCATCGGTCCACTTCGAGTTGCCGCCGTCGACGATCGTGTCACCTGGTTCGAGCAGCGCGGCGAGTTGGTCGACGGTCTGCTGCGTCGGCTCGCCGGCCGGCACCATCACCCAGACGGTGCGCGGGGCGTCGAGCTGGGAGACGAGTTCCTCGAGCGACGAAGCGCCGCTGGCGCCGTGTTCGACCGCCTTCGCGACCGCCTCGGCGCCCATGTCGAACGCGACGACCTCGTGCTCGGAGTCACGTTTGATCCGGGCGACCATGTTGCCGCCCATGCGGCCGAGTCCGACGAAGCCGATCTGTGGCATGGGCGCAACGTAACCGAGGGCCCGGCGGCGGGGCGAAGGCCTCGGTTCGTCGTGTGATGCTCTGACGATGCGGGTGACGGTCACGATCGATGAGCAGCTCCACGCCGAGGTCAAAATCGCCGCAGCTCAACGTGGGCAGTCGGTGTCCTCGTTCGTGGAAGACGCGTTGCGAGCGTGGCTCCGCGAGTGGAACGAAGAGAACAGTCTCGTTACGCGCAGCACGGTCAACGGTGTTGACTGACGTTGAACGTGCCTGAATAACCCTCAGCCCACGAGCGCCGCGACCGCTCGCAACGCGGCGGCGGCGTCCGGTCCGCACGCGGCGCGCTCGGCCGGCAGCCCGTGCTCGCGCAGGACGAGCAGGTCGCCGTCGGCCTGCGCGTGCTTGAGCCGCTCGAAGCCGCCGGCCGGCGCCGGCGCGCCGACCTCCGGCGTGCCGTCGGCCACCACCTGCAAGAAGCGGCCGGTCTTCGGTCCGCCCTTGTGAAGCTGGCCTGTCGAGTGCAGGTAGCGCGGGCCGTAGCCGAACGTTGTCGCCATGCCGGTTCGCGCCCGCACCGCCGCCCGCAGCTCGGCCGCGGCCTGCTCGACCGCCGCCGACGGCGCGCAGAACGCCTGAATCGCGAGATAGGACGGCGCCGCGCCGCCGAGCAGCGCACGGAGGTCGCCCTCGCTGGCCGCTGCGATCTGCGGCGGCGCCGACGCGAGCACCTCGCTGGTCTTGTCCTTTGCCGACTGCACGTTCGGCTGGTCGAACGGGTTGACGCCGAGCACCCAGCCGGCGGTCGCGACCGCGAACTCCCACAGCACCATCAGCGCGCCGAGGTCGGCGGCGCCCTCGACCGTCAGCGTCAGCACGGGCAGGCCGGCGTCGCGCAGTGCGCTGACCGCGGCGGTGTGGTCGCCGCCCGGCCCCTCGATCGCGACGATCACGCGGTCGGACCCGTAGTCGCCGGGCCCGCCGACCGGCTCGCCCGCGACCGGCAGGATGCCGCGCCCGTGCTTTCCGAGCGACTCGGCGACGAGCTGCTCGGCCCACAGACCGAACGACGAAACCGGCTCGTCGACGAGGAACGTCAGCTTGTCGCGGCCGGCGAGCGCGAGCTCGCCGATCACGCAGCCGAGGTTGACCCCCGGGTTGACGGTCGCGTCGGGCTCTGCGCACTGCTCGGCGATCGCCGAGCCGCCGGCCATCAGCGCGGCGATGTCGAACCCGGCGAAGGCGGCCGGGACGATCCCGAACGGCGACAGCGCGCTGTAGCGCCCGCCGATCTCCGGGTCGCCCGAGAAGACGCGCCGGAATCCGCGCTCGGCCGCAAGCGCCTCGAGGCCGCTGCCGGGGTCGGTGATCGCGCAGAAGCGACTGCCGTCGCCGCCGGTGCGGTCCCAGAAGTGCTGGAGCGCGGACAGCGTCTCGATCGTTCCGCCGGACTTCGAGCTGGCGATGAACAGCGTCCGCTCGGGATCGATCGTCGCTTCGAGGTCGCGCAGCGCCTGGGCGTCGGTCGAGTCGAAGACGTGGAGGCGCATCGCCTCGGGGTCCGGCGAGAACGACTGCCGGAAGACCTCGGGCGCGAGCGATGAGCCGCCCATCCCGAGCACGACAACGTCGGTCAGGCCGTCGACCTGCGCCTGCGCCGCCTCGGCGAGCAGGCTGACGCTGTTGTCCGCAAGGCGGTCGTGGACGTCGATCCAACCGAGCCGATCGGCGACCTCCGGCTGGCCGGCCGGGCCCCACAGGGTGTCGTCCTTCGCGAGGATCCGCTCGGCGACGCGCTCGTCGGTCGCGCGCTGGAGGCGGACGGCGATCTGCTCTCCGACCTCGGGCGGGATCGTGCTGTGGCGGCCGCTCATGCCGACACCAGCTCGGCGCTGCGGGCCTCGATCGCCGCTAGCAGGGCGTCCATCGGCTCGACGAACTTGTCGACCCCCTGGGTCAGAAGGGTCGCCGTCACGTCGGCCATGTCGATCCCGGCCGCCGCGAGCGCGCTCAGCGTCTCGCTCGGGTCGATCGTGCAGCGGGCCTCGGTCACCTCGCTGTGGTCGGCGGCCGCGTGGAGCGTGTCGAGCGGCATCGTGTTGACCGTGTCGGGGCCGGCCAGCTCGTCGACGTAGAGCACGTCCGAGTAGGCGGGGTTCTTGACGCCGGTCGACGCCCAGAGCGGGCGCTGGACCGGGGCGCCGGCGGCGCGCAGCCGCGCGAACTGCTCGCCGCCGATCACGCGCTCGTATGCCGCGTACGCGGCGCGGGCGTTGGCCACGCCTGCTTGGCCGAGCAGCTCGGGATGCGCGTCGCCGAGCCGTTCGTCGACCTCGGTGTCGACGCGCGAGACGAAGAACGAGGCGACCGAGTGGACGTCGAGCGGCTGTCCGGCGTCGAGGCGGCGCTCCATCCCGGCGATGAACGCGTGCATGACCTTCTCGTACTGCTCGACGGCGAACAGCAGCGTGACGTTGACGTTGATCCCTGCGGCGAGCGCCTCGGTGATCGCCGGCAGACCCTCGTCGGTGCCGGGGATCTTGATCATCAGGTTCGGCCGGTCGACGCGCGCCCAATACTCCTTCGCCTGCGTGAGCGTCTGCGCCGTGTCGAACGCGAGGTCGGGGTCGACCTCGAAGCTGACGAAGCCGTCGGCGTGGCCGGTGGCCTCCCAGACCCCGAGCAGCGCGTCGCACGCGCCCTGGATGTCCTCGATCGCCAGTGCGCGATAGATCTCGCGGGGGTCGGCCCCGGAGCGCGCGAGTCCGGCGAGCTGCTCGTCGTAGGCGTCGTTGCCGACGATCGCGGCTTTGAAGATCGCCGGGTTCGAGGTGACGCCGCGGAGGCACACCTCGGTGGTCATCCGGGCCAGATCGCCGCTCGTGATCAGGCCGCGGTGGAGCTGGTCGAGCCAGATGCTCGTCCCCAGTTCGGTCAGGCGCGCGAGGCGCGGGTTCGGCTCGGACACGGGGTTGCTCTCTCCTGTCGGTAGGACGAGCGCGACCCTACTCCTCGGTGCCGCCGGATCGTGCGGTTCTAGGCGCGACGGGCGAGCAGCGCGGCGCCGCGGGCGCCCGCGTAGGTGCCGTGACGGGCGAGCCGGATCGTGGTGCGCGTTCCTAGGCCGGGTGCCGCGAACCGCCGGCCGATGCGGGCGGCCGGCTCGAGCAGCATGTTCCCGGCAGCGCTGACGCCGCCGCCGATCACGATCTCGCGCGGATCGAACATGTTGATCGCGTTCGCGATGCCGAGGCCGAGCCGGCGGCCGAGCCGCTCGATCGCATCGGCCGCGCCGGGCTCACCGGCCTTCGCGGCGGCGACGAGGGCGCGCCCGTCCTCGAGGCCGATGGCACGGGCGAGCTCGTCGAGCTCCCGGCCGGCCGCGATCGACTCGAGTGTTCCGGGCTGCGGGTATCCGGGCGTGTGCGGCGGGTCGTCGCGTGACATGTCGACGGCAACGAGCTGGTGCCCAAAGTGGCCCGCGCCACCGCCGGCGCCGTGGTAGATCTCGCCGCCCAGGACGATCGCACCGCCGACGCCGGTGCCGACGGTGAACATGATCAGGCTGTCGGAAACGAGGTGCAGGTCGTCGTCCCAGGCCTCGCCGAGCCCGGCGAGCTGCGCGTCGTTGGCGACCGCGACCGGGACGCCGCCGAGCCGCTCCGACAAGAGGTCGCGGATCGCGACGTCCGCCAGCGGGATGTTGACCGAGTCGCGGACCGTGCCGGTCTCGTGGTCGACCGCCGACGGCAGCCCGATGCCGACGGCGTCGGCGGGGCCGAGCGAAGTGATCATGCGCGTGAGCTGGGCGAGCAGCTCCTCGGTGCTTGTCAGGACCGTCGGCTCGGTGACCGGCTCGGACAGCGTCGTGCCGTCGAGCCGCGCGACCGCGACCTTCGTGCCCCCGACGTCGACGCCGATCGTGGCCGTGTTGCTACTCATCGCCGTGCAGCTTCCCAGACGGCTCGCGGGTACGCTCGCGCCGATGGCGCCGAAGATCCCCAGGGACCGTTCCGACGATTACACGCGCGAGGCCGCAGCGGCGCGGCGCAGGTTCGCTGCGGAGCAGGCCGGTGCGTCGCTGGAGCACGTCGGCTCGTTCTCGCTCGATCCGGCGTCGCTGCCCGGCAACATCGAGCACTTCACCGGCGTCGCGCAGGTTCCGATCGGCCTCGCCGGGCCGCTGCTCGTCGACGGTGAGCATGCGCGCGGCGAGTTCTACGTGCCGCTCGCGACGACCGAGGGCACGCTGGTCGCCTCGTACAACCGCGGGATGAAGCTGCTGCACGCCGCGGGCGGCGTTCGCGTCACGGTCGTCGAGGACCACATGCAGCGGGCTCCCGCGTTCCCGATGGATGACGCGCGCGGCGCTCGTGCGCTGCGCGACTGGATCGCAGAGCGCTTCGGTGAGATCGCCGAGGCGGCGCAGGCGACGACGAGCGTCGGTGTGCTCGAGCGGATCGAGACGTACGTGGCGGGGCGCTTCCTCTACTGCCGCTTCGACTACTCGACCGGTGACGCGGCCGGCCAGAACATGACCGGCAAGGCGACCTGGGCCGCGTGCGAATGGATCAAGGCCAATTATGACGCGGTACGCGAGTATCAGCTCGAGGCGCAGCTCGCGACCGACAAGAAGCACTCGCACATCAACACGCTGATGACGCGCGGCAAGCGCGTCGTCGCCGAGGTGACGATCCCCGACGAGCTGCTGCGCGAGCAGATGAACACCTCGAGCCGCGCGCTGTTCGATGCCCGGCAGATCTCGCACCTCGGGGCGCGGCTGGCGCAGACCGTCAACAACGGTGCGCACGCGGCGAACGCGCTCGCGGCGATCTTCATCGCGACCGGCCAGGACGCGGCGAACGTGGCCGAGTCGCACGCCGGGCTCGTCCACGTCGAGCTGCGCGAGAACGACGACTACTACTACTCGATCACGCTGCCGTCACTGATCGTCGCAACGCACGGCGGCGGTACCGGCCTCGCGACGCAGCGCGAGTGCCTCGAGCTGCTCGGCTGTGTCGGGCCTGGGACAGCGGTGAAGCTGGCGGAGATCATGGCCGCGACCGTGTTGTGCGGGGAGCTGTCGCTGGGCTCGGCGATCGTCGCCGACGAGTGGGTCGAGGCGCACGACAAGCACGGGCGCAACCGGTAGCGCTCTGTTCGTCGAGTGGTCGGTTAGTCCCAAACGGTTGGGACTAACCGACCACTCGACGGCTACTTGCCAACTTGGAAAGTGCGCGCTAGACTTTCTGATGTGGAAAGTGGAGGGTCACTGCATGAGGCTGAGGACGCCGCCAGGCGGCTTGCCACCGAGCTCACGCTCCCGCGCGGCTATGACGAGACGATCGGTGCGGGTCTCGCGTGCGTTGTGGCGGCGGGGGCGATCCAGGGCGCCGTTGACAAGCCGTGGACCACGGTGCTGCTCGCGCTGGCGCTGGTGGTCTTCATCGCGGCGACCGCGCGCCAGGTCCACCGCTTCCGCGAGCTGAACGGTGTGTGGATCAGCGGCCTGCGGCCGGGTGCCACGCACCGCGCGACGCTGCTCGGGATGCTCGTCTACGCAGGCACCGTCGCCTGCGCGATGCTCGCCGCGGACCGCGGCTGGTGGCCGCTCGTCGCGGCGCTCGCGATCGCGGCTGGGGTCGGCTACATCGCTGTGAGCCGATGGTGGATGCGGCTCTACCGCGAGGAGCACGAGCGATGATCGCCGTCCGCACTCCGCCCGGCAGTGACGAGGCGATCGCCGCTGCGTTCGGTGCGCTGACGTTCACCGGTGCCTGGGTCGGCTTCGGCAGCGGCCCTTGGCCCGCGGCGGCGTTCGCCACATCGGTGCTGTTGCTTTTCGCCACGGCCTATCACCAGCAGCGCAGGTTCCGTGAGGCCAACGGCATCTGGATCGCCGGTGCCGTGTGGGCGAGTGGGCCGCACCCCGGCCGCCGCCCCCGTCGCGCCCGAGCGGCGCTGATCGCCGGCTGGCTCGTGCTCTTCCTCGCCGCCAATGCGCTCGCCGCGGATGGCCTGTGGTGGCTCACTGGCGTCTGTTCAGGAGCCGCCGCGCTCTGGGTCTGGTGGACGAGCCGCTGGTGGATGCGGCTCTACAGCGAGGAGCAGGGTGGCGGCTGAGCTCGATCCGGTCATCCACGCGCCGGCCCGGCTGGCGCTGATGACGATGCTGAACGCGGTCACCGAGGCGGAGTTCGCGACGCTCCGCGACCACCTCGATGTCAGCGATTCCGTGCTCTCGAAGCACGTCTCGGCCCTGGCCGAGGCGGGCTATGTGAAGACGAAGAAGGGCACGCACGACGGCCGCCGCACGACCTGGATCGCTCTGACGCGCGCTGGCCGCAAGGCGCTCGGGCGCCACGTCGCCGCGTTGCGCGTCCTGATCGACAGGGTCTGACCCGCCCGGCGTTTGCGCCGGCCCGCGCAGGGGCAGACCGGCCTCATCCTCTCTTCGCTGCTCACCGGCCTGCGCCCGTCTCGCCCTGGCGGCCTGCCCGAGCGCCCGGTCGCACTCGTCGCCGGCGGATCGCGCGGCCTCGGCCTGTTGGTCGCTCGCGAACTCGCCGAACGTGGCTGCCGGGTGGCGATCTGTGGCCGTGACCGGGCGACGCTGACGATCGCGCAGGAGCTGCTCGCCGACGACGGGCCACGACGTACGAGCGGACGTCTGCGACGTCGCCGATGCGCGATCAGGTCATCGACCTGGGTCGAGGCCGTCGAGCAGGACCTCGGCCCGGTCGACGTCGCGATCCACGTCGCCGGCGTGATCCAGGTCGGCCCGGTCGAGGCGATGACCCACGAGCACTTCGGGGAGGCGATCGGGACGATGCTGTGGGGGCCCGTCAACCTCGCACTCGCCGTCCTGCCGGGGATGCGCCAACGCCGCCGGGGCCGGATCGGCGTCGTCTCGTCGATCGCCGGCCGGGTGGCGGTCCCGCACCTCGTGCCCTACACGGCGGCGAAGTTCGGGGCCGCCGGCTTCACAGACGCGCTTCGGACCGAGCTCGCGGGCACCGGGATCACCGCCACGACCGTCACACCCGGCCTGATGCGCACCGGTTCGCACCTGCGGGCCGAGTTCACCGGTGACGTCCCCGCCGAGTACGCGTGGTTCAGCTCCGGGATGGTCCCGCTCGTCTCGATCGACGCCGGCAGGGCCGCGGCCCGGATAACCGACGGCGTGCTTCGCGGTGACGCAACCGTCGTCCTGACGCCACTCGCCCAGGTTGCGATCCG
The DNA here is from genome assembly GCA_037045385.1 of Baekduia sp. Lineage (GTDB taxonomy): Bacteria > Actinomycetota > Thermoleophilia > Solirubrobacterales > Solirubrobacteraceae > Baekduia. The sequence continues at coordinate 91,936 of JBAOHN010000005.1, forward strand.
TGCGAACGGACTCGCGCCCGGGCTCACGAGCCTCGTCGCGCGGCAGGCCGCGCGGCTGCTGCCGGCGGCGCCGTCCGGCCTGGACGAGACCGTCGACGGGACGGTCGCGCGGACCCGCCTCGACTCCCGCCTCGTCGACACCCTCACCACGCTCGCCGACCGGGCCGCGCGGCGCACCAACGAACTCGCCCGCTGACGCGCGCCGTACCATCGCCGGCGCGATGCCGACGACCCCGCCGCCAGACCCTGCAGCGCGCCTGCGCGGCGTCGTCAGCTCGCCGGTTCGGGAGATCCTCGCGCTGACGCAACGGCCCGGCGTGATCAGCTTCGCCGGCGGTCTGCCTGCGCCCGAGCTGCTCGATCACGAGGGGATGCGGCGTGCTTTCGCCGCGGTGCTCGACCCCGAGCGTGCGCCGGAGACGCTCCAGTACTCGACGACCGAGGGCGACCCGCGGCTACGCGAGCGGCTCGCCTGGCTGCACGCCGCGCGCGGGCTGCCGACGAGCGCCGACCACGTGCTCGTCTGCGCCGGCTCGCAGCAGGCGCTGACGCTCGTCACAACCGCACTGCTCGACCCCGGCGACGTCGTGCTCGTCGAGGAGCCGTCCTACCTGGCGGCGCTGCAGGCGTTCGGGCTCGCCGGTGCGCGCGTCGTGCCGGTGGCGTGCGACGACGGCGGGCTCGACCCCGACGCCCTGGCCGCGGCCGCGCGTGAACACGGCGCGACCGCGCTCTACACGATCCCGAACTTCCAGAACCCGACCGGCAGGACGCTCGACCACGAGCGCCGCGCCGCGATCGCCCTCGCGGCGGCCGAGCACGGCTTCTGGATCATCGAGGACGACCCCTACGGCGAGCTCCGCTACGGCGACGCGCCCGCGCCGCGCCCGATCGGCTCCTACCCGGGCGCCGAGGACCGGACGATCGCGCTCAGCTCACTGTCGAAGGTGCTCGCGCCCGGCCTGCGGATCGGCTGGGTGCGGATGCCGGAGCAGCTCAAGGCCGCGCTCGTCGTCGCCAAGCAGGCATCGGACCTGCACACCGCGACCGTCACCCAGGCGGCGGCCGCCCAGTGGCTCACCCACGCCGACTGGGACGAGAACCTCGAGCGGCTCCGCACCGCTTACGGCGCCCGGCGCGACGCGCTGCTCGCCGGGATCGCCGGCGCGCTGCCGGAGGGCTCTACGTGGAACGAGCCGTCGGGCGGGATGTTCGTCTGGGCGCGGCTGCCGGAGGGCCAGGACTCCGACCGCGCACTCGAACGGGCGCTGCAACAGGACGTGGCGTTCGTTCCCGGCTGGCCGTTCTACGCCGGCGAGGCCGACCGCCGAACGCTGAGGCTCTCGTTCACCACGCACACGCCCGAGGAAATCGCCGACGGGCTCGTGCGCTTGGGCACGGCTCTCCGCTAGCGCAACGAGTGGCTCAGAGGTTTTCCAATCCGATTACCGAATGCTCCCTAGGTTGCCGCCCGTCCCCCGACCTGGAAGGCGCTGAGCGTCATGGAAATCGACAAGATCTTCGGGCTACCGGCCCACCCGCTGTTCGTCCACCTGCCGATCGTCCTGATCCCACTGCTGACGATCTGGGCGCTTGCGCTCGCGGTCAAGCCCGAGTGGCGCGAGCGCCATGCGACGCCGTTCGCGATCGCCGTCGTGCTCGTCGCGATCGCGACCGTGATGGCGGCCGGCGCCGGTGAGCAGCTCGAGAAGCGCGTCGGCGAGGACGACCTGATCGAGAAGCACGCCGAGCTCGGCGAGCAGACCCGACTGCTGGCGCTGATCTTCGCCGCGGCCGCGATCGCGCTGGCGGTCGCCGTGAGGCGCAACGCCCAGCGCCTGCTGGCCGGCCTCGCCGTCACCGTCGCCGTGCTCGGCATCGCCTCGACCGTATGGGTGACCCGCACCGGGCACGCCGGGGCGAAGTCGGTCTGGCACGAGACCGGCGACGCGCCGGTCTCCGGGGAAGGCGACGGCGACTGAGCGAGTCGCCCGTCGCAGTCATCCGGCGATGAGGAGCAGGATGAACCCTGCGATCACGATCGCGAGCGACGGGCCGAGCGCGGCTCGGAGCCATCCACGCTGCGCGTGCGTCAGTGCCCAGAATGGCGCCCACGCGAACAGCAGGTGTCCGAGCAGGAGAAGTGGCCCGTCACCGGTGCTGTAGTTGCCGGCTAGCACGCCGTGGACCCCAATCACCCAGATCGCGAGCGCGCTTGCTATGCACACCGGGATCACAACTAAGGGCTGCGTGGTGCCGGACCTCAGTGCACGCGCTAGGCCCGTCAGGAGGACCGCGCCGGTGCCGATCAGAACGGCGGCTCCAAGGACGAACTGCACTTGGGCCTGCTGCCAGGCGTCGAAGGCCAGCGTCAGTTGACGGCGATCGTGGCGGACTCTGGCCGGTCGTCACCAGACGGACGGAACACGATCTTTGCCCTAGTCGGTCGCAAGAGCTTGCCCTTGCTTTGCAGTTTGACCAGGCGCGACCGTGGCCCACGCCCACTGAGTTTCAGACGTTGCGTTCTTGCGCGGCCACCCCGGCGGACGACAATCGTTGCGGTTCCCGGAACCGGCACGCTTACTGTCACGCGTGTCCCGCGGCGGCTGTGGGTCGCCGCGGCCTTGAGGTAGCCCGGCGGGAGAGTCAGCTGTTCGGTGGTCTCCCGTCCACTTGGCCGCCGGATTGTGAGCGTTCCGCCGAGTGCGTCGGCTGCTGCCGTGAGTACGCCTTCACCGTCGAGGCCGAGCTGGTCTACCCGAAGCTCCCGGATAACGCCTGCAGAATCCTGCGCCCGGATCGAGAGCACCGCGCTGCCGGACGCCTCGCCTGCAACTGTGACGACGCCCGAGGGCTGCAGCGGTTTGTCGGCGATCGTCTGCGCGATCCCGCCCGATGTACCGGTGCGCGCGCCCGGGGCAGTCGTGGCGACGGCAAGCGTCGTTGGTATTTCGGGCTCGTTCTCGAGATTCAAATAGGCGTCGAGAGTCGGCTGATCGCAAACGGTCGCGACGATGCCGAGTCCGAACCAGCCGTCATCGCAAAGGACTTGTTCGTCTTGCGACGGGTTGCCAGCGGGCTTGACTTGCGTCCCGGCGCTGGCAGCCGCCGACTTTCCAGTGAAATCCTGCGTGACCTTCCACGGCCTCTTGAAACGATCCTGGTTGCCGGGTGACCCAGGACCGCAAGCGAAGACCGGCACGACGGAGCTGGCGGCCTCGGTGCCGGTACAGACCTTGCCGCCTTTGCCCCAGGCTCCTTTCCAGGACGAGAATCGACCAGGGGTGGCTTCTGCAGGTCTTCCGATCTCAACGTTCTCGGCTGGCAAGATCGCTAGACAGCTGCCGGAAGGGCATTCCGAGTCTTCGTTTTGGGCCCACGGGGCGGATCCATCGTGTGGTGTTTCCTGATTACGGCCGACCGATAGTCGAGTAGCTCGCATTCGCAGGTGTTCGGTAGGGGATCACCGTTGAAGCCAAGAAACCCGGGCGGGGGGCTGCTTGCCGGGAGGCTGATGTATGTCGATCCGGGGGTTACAGGCGCCCAAGCCGTTGTCTTGCCGTGACCATCCACCGACTGAGTGCAGCCAATGGTTCCGCCGGTGACAGAGCCGTAGGCCCGCACTCCTCCGTACGGCGAGAAACAGTTCATCCCCCGATAGACAACGACGGCGCGAGGGACTCCGGACCCGTTGGTGACTCGCAACTCGGTCTTGTAGGTGTTGTCCCCTGCGGTGTAGACGTCGGTCTGACTGAACTCGACACCGCTGTCGCCGGCGCGCGTGCGTGTGACTACGGAGAACGGATTGAGCCTGGTCCCGTTGCCCGTCACCGATGACTGGTCGATTGGCGCGAGAATCGCATGGTTCATCCCGCCGCTTCCGGTCGCAAAGGCCGACGTGAATGCGTTGCCGTCGACATACACGGCAAGCCCGCACGCGTGCATCCAATCGAGTCCGCCGTCATCCGCGACATCAACATCGCAGTCGAGCGCAGATCCGAGGTCGACGCGTGTCAACGGCCCGGCACTCGTGATCGTCGCCGCGGAAGCTCCCCAGAGTTCGCTACGAGAAGCGCACAGAGCAACATCCAGAACACCGATCGCCGGTTCATCGCGGCAACGTATCCCGTTTATCCCACGCCGCGCCCGCCCGCCGCGAACCCATACGCTGCCGGACATGGCTCCCGGTCCCGATCGCAACCTCGCACTCGAGCTCGTCCGCACGACCGAGGCAGCGGCGCTCTCCGCCGCCCGCCTCGTCGGCAAGGGCGACAAGATCGCCGCCGACCAGGCGGCGGTCGATGCGATGCGGCTCGTCCTCGGCACCGTCTCGATGGACGGCCTCGTCGTCATCGGCGAGGGCGAGAAGGACGAGGCGCCGATGCTCTACAACGGCGAGCAGATCGGTGACGGCGAGCCGCCCGAGGTCGACATTGCCGTCGATCCGCTCGAGGGGACGACGCTCGCCGCCAAGGGCCAGCCGAACGCGCTCGCGGTGATCGCGCTGAGCCCGCGCGGAACGATGTTCGACCCAGGCCCGTGCGTCTACATGGAGAAGCTCGCCGGCGCCGAGGACATCGCCGACCTGCTCGACCTGGACCGTCCGCTGACGAAGACGATCGAGCTCGTCGCCGAGCGCCGCGGCGTCGGTGTCGGCGACATCATGGTCGTGACGCTCGACCGGCCCCGCCACGAGGAGCAGATCAAGGAGATCGTCGCCTGCGGCGCCCGTGTCCGGCTGATCGACCACGGTGACGTCTCGGCCTCGATGCTCGCGGTCTCCGACCGCTCGCCGGTCGACCTGCTCTGGGGCATCGGTGGCACGCCGGAGGGCGTGATCAGCGCCGCGGCGATCAAGTCGCTCGGCGGCGGATTCGTCGGCAAGCTCTGGCCGCGCGACGACGCAGAGCGCCAGGATGCCGAGAGCGCCGGCTACGACCTCGGCAGGCAGCTCGACCAGGACGAGCTCGTGCGAGGCGACGACTGCTTCTTCGCCGCGACCGGCGTCACCGACGGTGACGTGCTCCAGGGCGTCCGCTACATCGGCACCAACGCGGCTACGACCGAGTCGCTGGTGATGCGTTCACGCTCGGGCACCGTCCGCCGCGTGCACGCCCGCCACGACCGGGCGAAGCTGCGCGAGCTGTCTGCCGAGCGCTACGGCTAGCTCGGCCCGACCGCCCAGCGATGAACTCGATCGCGCTGTACCTCGCAGCGGCGCTGGCCGCCGGCGGCGCGGCTGCGCTCTGCCGGCTGCCGCCGCTGGTCGGGTACCTCGTCGCCGGCTTCGTCCTCGCCGCCGCCGGGGCCGAGCCGCCCGCGAACCTCGGCGACGCGGCCGACGCGGGCGTTGCGCTGCTGTTGTTCGCGATCGGACTGAAGCTCGACCCGCGGGTGCTCGGCCAGCGCCAGGTGTGGCTGACGGCGTCGGTCCACCTCGTCGCGACAGTCCTGTTCGCGGCGCTGCTGCTGCGGGTCGCCGCCGCGGCTGGCGTGTCGCTGCTCGACGGCGCGCCGACCGGCGCGCTGCTGCTGCTCGGTCTCGCGCTCTCGTTCTCGAGCACCGTGCTCGTCGTCAAGATCCTCGAGGACCGCAACGAGACGAAGTCGTTCTACGGCCAGGTCGCGATCGGCATCCTGATCCTCCAGGACATCGCGGCGGTCGCCTACCTCGTCGCGACCGGGGACGGCCGGCCGAGTCCGTGGGCGGCGGCGCTGCTGCTGCTGCCGGCCGGAGCGTGGGCGGTGCGCCGTGCCTGGGACAGGCTCGGTCATGGCGAGCTCCAGCTCCTGTTCGCGGTCGCGATGGCGTTCGTCCCGGGCTACGCGCTGTTCGATGCCGTCGGGCTCAAGGGCGAGCTCGGGGCGCTCGTGGTCGGCGTGTTGCTCGCCTCGCATCGCCGGTCGGACGAGCTCTCGAAGGCGATCTTCGGCCTCAAGGAGCTGCTGCTCGTCGCGTTCTTCCTGTCGATCGGGATGACCGGGACGCTGACCACGGAGGCCGTCCTCGTCGGAGCGACGCTTGCGCTCGTCGTCGTCCCGCTAAAGGCGGTCGGCTTCGCCGTCCTGTTCGATTCGCAGCGGCTCCGCCACCGGACCTCGTTGCTCGGCGGCGCCGCGCTCGCGAACCTGTCGGAGTTCGGGCTGATCGTCGTCGCCGCGGCGGCCGAGGAAGGGTCGCTCGGCGACCGCTGGACCGTCACGCTCGCCGTCGCGGTCGCCGTCAGCTTCGTCGCCTCGTCGTTGCTCAACCGGCGCGGCGTCGAGCTCGCCGATCGCATCAGCCGCAGGCTGCCCGCGCGGGCACCGGGCGAGCTGCGCGCCGACGACCGCCCGATCGACGTCGGCCACGCGCATGCCGTCGTGCTCGGCATGGGCCGCGTCGGCCGCGCCGCATACGACCGTCTCAGCGGCCGCCACGGGCTCGACGTGATCGGCGTAGACAGTGACGGCCGGCGCGTCCGGGAGCTCGTGCGCCATGGCCGCAACGTCGTCGAGGCGGATGCGACCGACGCCGACTTCTGGGACCGGATCTCGCGTGCGCACGAGGTCGAGGTCGCGATTCTCGCGATGCCGTTCCACGGCTCGAACCTCGAGGCGATCGAGCGGCTCCGCGAGAGCGGGTTCACAGGACGAGTCGCGGTGCTCGCGAAGTGGGACGACGAGCTCGAGCAGGCGCGCGCCCATGGCGCGACGACCGCTCTACAGCTCTACGACGGCGCCGGCGGCGAGCTCGCCGACCGGGCGATGGCGCTGGACCGATGATCGACCTTCCGGAGCGCGCCGGGTAGTCTCTCGCGCCCTATGGGGAGAGGAACGACGATCCGGGCCGCGCTGGCGGCGACGGTACTGCTGGCCTGGCCGGCCGGAGCACAGGGGCAGGAGGCCGATCCGGCTCCGCTGCCGCCGGAGCCGCCGACCGCCGAAACGATCCACGGACAGCTCGATGCTGCGCTCAAGGCGCAGCCGCTCGTGGGCGTCGAGCTGGACGTCGAGGACAGCGAGCTCGGCGACATGACGAACCTCAAGGGCGTCTACGACCTCCAGGGCAAGCGCTTTGCCGGGTCGATGTCGTTCCTGTTCGTCAAGGTCTCGATCTACGCAACCCCGAAACGGACGCTGATGCGCGTCTTCGGGACCAGCTGCTGGGAGGTCGACAAGACCGGCGAGACGAAGCTCGACTTCTCGCAGGCGCTGCTCACCTCGCCGGTCGACCTGATCGACAAGACGACGCTCGGCCCGCCGGTGTTCTCGGTGCTGAGCGGGTCGGAGATCAAATGGACGCTCGGCGGCAAGGCGCCTGCCGAGGTGATCGAGACCTACGACCCGACGACGATGCTTCCGATCAGGCAGCGGATCGCGATCAAGATGCCGAAGACCAAGGAGTCGGCGGCGAGCACACTCGAGATGAACAGCGACTACACGTTCACGGGAGTCACGCTCAAGGCGCCGAAGAACGCGAAGATCTGCAAGACCAAGAAGAAGAAGGAGCGGTAACAGCCCCTGCTAGGACAGAACTGGCCTACGGCCAGTTCTGATTTCGTGCCGCACGGAGGAGGTCCGCCATGTGGCGGACCGACGATGTGGGCACACCTAGGACAGAACTGGCCTACGGCCAGTTCTGATTTCGTGCCGCACGGAGGAGGTCCGCCATGTGGCGGACCGACGATGTGGGCACACCTAGGACAGAACTGGCCGAAGGCCGGTTCTGTTTCGTGCCGCACGGACACTGAGGCGTCAGCTCGCCTCGGAAAACCGTCCGGTCACCGACTCCTCGAGGTCGCGCTGCGCGAGCCTGCGCAGGAAGCCGTAACAGAGCAGCACGTGGATCCGCGACTGCGTGTTGCGGTAGAGCCACGGCGAGATGCGCTGGAACAGCGGGTAGAAGTTCTGGATCTCGACCTCGACGTGGACGCGCTCGCGCCCGTCCGGCAGCGGCTCGAGCGCCCAGACCTCGATCTCCAGGTGGGCGACCGACCGCTTCTGCATCGCCCGCGAGACGAGCAGGCCGCCGCCGATCCGCCAGCTGATCCGCCCTCCGGTGTCGGTCGCCGCGTAGTCGGGCGCGTCGAACGTGATCAGCTTGATCGGCCTGAACAGCAGCGACATCGAACGCTCGGTCTCCGTGTAGAAGACCCGCACCAAATGGAGCGTGAAGGTCGACATGTAGGCCCAGTACGTGCGCCCGAGCCGTTCGAGCATCTGCGGCGTCCACAGCACCGGCATCGCTCCGTGCTGGAACGTCACCGTCGCCGACTGGACCGAACGGCACGCGCCCTCGGGCCCGACCGTCGTGTCGTCCTCGGGTGTGTCGACCTCCACGCCGTCGAGTTGCGGCGTGCCCTTGATCACGCGGACCAGCGCGACGGTCAGCACGGTGAGCGCGACGAGCGCGATCGCGCCGGCCGCGATGGCGACCCAGGTCGTCACGGTCCGTTCAGCGCGTCGGGATCCGGCTGAGCAGCGACTTCGCGGTGCCGGTGACGTTCGCGACGCCGATCTGGACGATCTGCGAGACGGCGGTCAGTGCTGTCCCGGCGAGGTCGTCGGTGTTGAAGCCGCCCGAGGACGCCGGGGTCGGCTCCGGCGAGGCCCAGCCGGCGGGCGGCACTTCGCCGGGCACGTGCTCGCGCGCCGGCGCCGGCGCCTTCGCCTTCGGGGCGACCTGGCCGCGGGCCGCCTTGACCTTGCCGCCGCCGGCCTTCGCGGCCGCCTTCGGCGCGGCGGGCTTCTTCGCGGCCGGCTTCGCCTTGGCGGGTGCCTTGGCCTTCGCCACAGGTGCCTTCGCGGCCGTGGCCTTCGGTTTCGCCGGGCTCTTCTTGGTGGCGCCTGCCCCCGTGCTCGCCGCCCCATCGCCGGCGCTGCGGCGCTTGGCGCTGCGCTGCGTCGGGCGCGCGTTCGGAAGGTGGGTCAGCACGTCGCGATCTGCCATCCCACCATCCTGACACGAGCTTGCAGGTTGCGCCTCCGGACGGGCTACATTGGACCTCGGCCTCCGGTGCTGCGCGCCGACCATCGAGCGAGACCGGACGAGCCGCCAGCCCTCTCGTTGCCCTGATGCGCCTGGCGTCCAGGCGTCCTGACCCCGAAGGACCTCCATGTCAGCAGTGGAACTGCATGAGCTCGAAGAGATCAAGGGCCTGCTCGCGCGCGGGCAGGTCACCGGCGTCCTGACCTTCGCCGAGATCGCACAGGCGGTCTCCGAGCTCGACCTCGACGAATCGGACGTCGAGGAGATGCACGGCTTCTTCGAGAAGAACGAGATCGAACTCGTCGAGGAGATCGACCCGGCGACCGCCGCAGCCAACGAGGTCGAGCGCGCGCCGGACAAGCGCGGCGCGCGTCGCAAGAAGTCCGCGCTGGACCTACGCGCGGACATGACGACCGACTCGCTCCAGCTCTTCCTCAAGGACATCGGCAAGGTCAGGCTGCTGACCGCCCAAGAGGAGATCGACCTCGCCCAGCGGATCGAGCGCGGAGACCTCGCGGCCAAGGAGAAGATGGTCGAGTCGAACCTGCGGCTCGTCGTCTCGATCGCGAAGAACTACCGCAACCAGGGGCTGCCGTTCCTCGACCTGATCCAGGAGGGCACGCTCGGCCTCGTGCGCGCCGCCGAGAAGTTCGACTACCGCAAGGGCTTCAAGTTCTCGACCTACGCGACCTGGTGGATCCGCCAGGCGATCGCCCGCGCGCTCGCAGACAAGGCGCGCACGATCCGCATCCCCGTCCACGTTGTCGAGAAGCTCAACAAGATCGGCCGCGCCGAGCGCAAGCTCGTCACCGAGCTCGGCCGTGAGCCGACCGCGGAGGAGATCGCCGACGTCACCGGCATCGAGCCCGACGAGGTCGAGTCGATCAAGCGCTCCGCGCAGGCCCCGGTCTCGCTCGAGAAGCCGGTCGGTGACGAGGAGGAGTCTGAGTTCGGCCAGTTCATCGCCGACGAGCGCGCCGAGTCCCCGTACGAGCGCGCCGCCGAGATCCTCACCAAGGAAGCGCTGCGCGAGGCGCTCGAGAACCTCAGCTACCGCGAGCGCCGCGTGCTCGAGCTGCGCTACGGGCTCGGCGGCGAGCACCCGCGGACGCTCGATGAGGTCGGGCGGACGTTCAACGTGACGCGTGAGCGCATCCGGCAGATCGAGAACCAGTCGCTCAAGAAGCTCCAGTCGCTGGCTGAGGCGCAGAAGCTGCGCGACGTCGCCTGAGGCGCTTGTGGTTCGGCGGGGGCGGGGGTGTGACATCCCCTCTCCAGAACGTCGCTCCGCCTCCGGCTCCGCTCCAGATGTTCTTGCGAGGTGACGTCACACCCCCGCCCCCGCCACCCCAGCGCCGGCGGTCGCGCGGCTGTGCGCCCTCGAGCGTCTGGGCTTCGCTCGCTCCTCAGCGAACCCCTTTAGCTACACGGCAGAGGCAGACGCACGCCGTTGGCGGCTCGCTGGTTCTCCGGGTTGTTGGAGGGGTTCGCCTGGCGCTGGTGGTGGGCGGGAGGTTGTGGGGCTTGGGAACGGTTCTCGAGCGCAGCGAGGTTGAGTGACCAAGCCCCACAACCTTCCGCCCTGGCCACAAGCGCCAAGAAGCGCAACCCGTCCAACAACCCTTGAGATAACCAGCGAACTAGCCGATCATCACGAGCGTGTCGTTTGATCTCCACCGTGCCCTGCAGACGCTGATCGAACAGGACGGTTCCGACCTGCACCTCAAGGTGCCCTCGCAGCCGCTCTGCCGTATCAACGGCGAGCTGCGGCCGATCGCCGGGACCGAGCCGCTGATTCCCGACGACACCGAGTCGACGCTGATGCAGATCCTCGCCGGCGACGAGCGCAAGCTCGAGGAGTTCCGCCGTGACGGCGAGGTCGACCTCTCCTACGCGGTGCCCGGACTGGCTCGTTTCCGCGTCAACGGCTTCCGCCAGCGTGGCGTGATCTCGATCGTGATGCGCGCGATCCCGTTCGGGATCAAGACGATCGAGGAGCTGCAGCTGCCGCCGGTGATCCAGGCGCTTGCCGAGGAGGAGCGCGGGATCGTTCTTGTCACCGGCACGACCGGATCCGGCAAGTCGACAACGCTCGCGGCGATGGTCGACCACATCAACTCGACCCGCTCGCGCCACATCGTGACGATCGAGGATCCGATCGAGTTCCTGCACGTCGACAAGCGCTCGGTGATCAACCAGCGCGAGATCGGGATGGACACCGCGGACTTCAAGTCGGCGCTGCGGCGCGTCCTGCGCCAGGACCCGGACGCGATCCTGATCGGCGAGATGCGTGACGAGGAGACGGTCCAGACCGCGCTGTCCGCCGCGGAGACCGGCCACCTCGTCTTCTCGACCGTCCACACCGTCGACGCGGCGGAGACGGTGAATCGCCTGATCGAGTTCTTTCCGCCGCACATGCACAACCAGGTGCGCGCGATGATCGCCGGCACGCTCAAGGGCATCATCTCCCAGCGGCTCGTGCCGACGGCAGACGGCCGCGGCCGGATCGCGACCTGCGAGATCCTGCGCTCGACCGGCCGCGTCAAGGACCTGATCCTCGACCAGAAGCAGACCGGCCGCCTGCCCGACGTGATCGCCGACGGTGAGTACTACGGGATGCAGACCTTCGACCAGGCGCTCTTTCACCACCTCAAGGCGGGGAAGATCTCGATGGAGGACGCGCTCGAGTTCGCGTCGAGCCCGCACGACTTCCGCCTGCTTGTCGCCGCCGACGGCCGCCGCGGCACGACGATGGAGGACCTCGGCGAGGCCGAGGACGAGCGCGGCAAGCCGCAGATCAGCTCGATTCTTCGCTAGCGGCAATGGCGCTTCGCATCTGACGACGACGCAGCTCGTTGTTGCTCGGTCACGACCCGTAGGTCGCTCCCGCGCACTCCTCGCGCGTCCCCGCCACCTGCTCGCTCCATTGGCCGCTAGGGTTCGCGCATGCAGACTTCCCTGGGCCAGTTCAACGAGACGCAGTCGACCGATGATTTCGCGCTGCAGAACTCCAAGCTGCTGAAGGTGCGCCTCAGCGGCGGCACGATTCAGGCGAAGGCCGGTTCGATGGTCGCCTATCAGGGTGAGGTGCGCTTCGAGCACGCCGGGTCCGGGGGCATGGGGCGGATGATGAAGAAGGCGTTCACCGGCGAGGGCACGACGCTGATGAAGATGAGCGGCACCGGCGAGGTCTTCCTCGCCGACACCGCCCAGGACGTCCATCTCCTCTACCTCGAGGGCGAGAAGATCACCGTCAACGGACCCAACCTGCTCGCGTTCGACGCGGACATCGACTGGGACATCGAGCGCGTCAAGGGCGGCAGCGGGATGATGGCCGGCGGCCTCTACAACACGTCGCTGCGCGGCACCGGCTGGGTCGCGATCCTCTCCGACGGGCCGCCGGTGCTGCTCAACGTCGCGTCGGCACCGACCTTCGCCGACGCTCAGGCTGCGATCACCTGGTCCGAGGGCGTCTCGACCGCGATCAAGACCGACATCAACATGAAGACGCTGATCGGCCGCGGCTCCGGCGAGTCGATTCAGATGGCGTTCGGCGGCCAGGGCTGGGTGCTCGTCCAGCCGTCCGAAGGACGGATCGCCTTCCCGTCGTCAGGTGGCGGCGGTGGCGGGATCGCCAGCATGCTGAACGGATAGTGGCGCGCCGGCCACGGGGCCGGCTCTACCCTGAGGCGCGTGCGGGAACACCGTATGACACGGCGCCGCGCCGCCTTGCTTGGGGCCGCCGCGGGGCCGGCGGCGGCGCTGCTGCCTGCCGCTGTCCGAGCGGCCGCGTCGCCCGCGATCGCCCGTGTCTCCGTGACGCCGGGGGACATCGCGAGCGGCCGCACGTTCGCGGCCGGCGGCCGGTTCGTCCTTGCCGGCGCCGAAGGTGCGATCCCGCGCGGGCTTGAGATCCGTGCCCGTGATGCGGGCGGGGCGTGGGGGCCGTGGCTCGCGCTCGTGCCGCAGGGCCACGGACCGGATGGTGGTCGTGTCGCCCACCGCAGCGAGCCGGCGTGGACGGGGCCGGCGAGCGAGTTCCAACTGCGTGCGGCCGGAAGCGTGCGCGGCCGTCTGACCGTGCTGCTCGTGCCCGAGGACGAGCGCGCGCCGCGGCGGGTCCTCGCGACCGCCGCGCAGACCGTTATCGCGGCACCGGAGATCGTGCCCCGCGCCGCCTGGGGTGGTGACGGCGTCAAGCCGCGCACGTCGCCGGCCTACGGGTCGGTGCAGATCGCGTTCGTCCATCACACCGTCAACGCGAACACCTACACCGAGGCCGACGCACCCGGGATCGTGCTCGCGATTGCCCGCTACCACCGTGACGGCAACCGCTGGAACGACATCGGCTACAACTTCCTCGTCGATCGCTTCGGCCGGATCTACGAGGGGCGGGCCGGCGGCATCGATCTCGCGGTGACAGGAGCGCAGGCCGGCGGCTGGAACTCGGTCTCGACCGGCGTCTCGATCATCGGCACCTTCGACTCCGAGCAGGCGCCTGCGGCCGCGACAGAAGCGGTCGCCCGGCTGCTTGCATGGAAGTTGCCGCTCCACGGCGCCCCTGTGATCGGCGAGCTGGCGATGACCTCGTCGGGTGGCTCTGCGAACCGCTGGCGCGCCGGGACGAAGGTGACCTTCGAGCGGATCTCCGGGCATCGCGACGGCTGCAGCACGACCTGTCCCGGCAACGCGCTCTACGGCCAGCTCGAGGAGATCCGGGCACGGGCGCTCGTGCTCGCCGGTAGCGCGGGCATCACGCCGCCCGAGCGTCCCGCGGTCGCGCTGACGCCGCCGCCGGCGGCGGTCCGCTACGGCCTGCCGCTCACGATCGCCGGGAACGTGCGCGATGGCTCCGGGGCCGCGATCACCGGCCGGCCGGTCGCGATCCAGAAGCGCGGCTCGAACGGCTGGGTGACGATCGCCCGCGCGACAACCGACGAGCAGGGCCTTTTCGGGGCGGTGATGGACTGGAAGCGCGGCGGCGACGTTCGCGTGGCGGTCAGGGCCACCGACGGTGCGCTCGTGCGGTCGACGGTCTCGACGGTGCGCTGCACCCGGGAGGTGACGGCGGTCGCCAAGACCAAGCGTGTGCGGTTCGGCCGTCGTGCCGTCGTCACCGGCACGCTGACTCCGGCGACGAAGGCGCGGCTCGTCGTCGAGCGTCAGGGGCGCGATGGCCGTTACCGGCGGATCGCGAGCGTCGCGGTGAAGCCCGGCGCAGGCGGTGCCTACCGCGCGGTCGCTCGCCTGTCGCGGCCGGCGCTCCACCGCATGCGCGTCGTCGCCGACGCCGGTGCCGGGGTCGACGCTGGCGCCTCAGCGCAGATGTTCGTTCGTGCGATCCGGTAACGGCCCCTGCCAGGACAGTTCGTGGCCGAAGGCCACGAACCGATTTCAGGACACACTGAGGAGGGCTGCCACATGGCAGCCCGACGACGTGGTCCTACGTCACTTAGGGCGCCCTAACTCTCGTGCTAGGGTTCGCGCGTGTTCGCGAACTACCTGATCGGTCTACGCGAGGGCCTCGAGGCCACGCTCGTCGTGTCAATCCTCGTCGCCTACCTGGTTCAGACCGGCCGGCGTGACCGGTTGACGCCGGTCTGGGCCGGCGTCGCGGCGGCGGTGCTGCTGTCGGTCGCTGTCGGCGCGATGCTCACGTTCACCTCGGCCCGCCTCAGCTTCGAGCAGCAGGAGGTCTTCGGTGGCGTCACGTCGATCATCGCCGTCGGCTTCGTCACGTGGATGATCTTCTGGATGCGGCGCACGGCGCGCGGCATGCGTGCGGATCTCGACGGCAAGATGGCGGCGGCGATCGAGGTCGGGACGCTCGCGCTGCTGGCGACCGCGTTCCTCGCCGTCGCCCGCGAGGGCCTCGAGACGGCGCTGTTCTTCTGGAGCGCCGCGCAGGCTTCGTCGAGCGCGACCGAGCCGCTGATCGGCTTCCTGCTCGGGATCGCCACCGCCGTAACGCTCGGTTGGCTGCTCTACCGCCGCGCGATCACGCTGAACCTCCACCGTTTCTTCACATGGACCGGCGCCGGCCTCGTGCTCGTCGCCGCCGGCGTCCTCGCCTACGGGGTCCACGATCTGCAGGAGGCCGGCGTGCTGCCGGGCCTGAACACGCTCGCGTTCGACGTTTCCGCCCAGGTCCCCGCGGACTCGTGGTACGGGGCGCTGCTGAAGGGGATCTTCAACTTCTCGCCGCAGACGACGGTGCTCGAGGCGATCGTCTGGCTCGCCTACGTCCTGATCGTGATGCCGGCGTTCCTCTGGGGGCCCGAGATCTTGGCCTTCCTGCGGCGCAACAGCACCCAAGGCGCGAGCGCGGCGACGATCCTGCTGCTGCTCGTGCTCGGCGGCTGCGGCGGCGAGTCCGGCAAGAGCGGTGGCATCACCGTCGCCGCATCCGATAAGGAGTGCGAAGTCGACCCCGGCAAGCTGCCCGCCGGAACCCACATCGTTACGGTTGAGAACAAGGGTTCGAAGGTGACCGAGGTCTACGTCTACGCCGTCGGCGACCGGATCATGGGAGAGGTCGAGAACGTGACGCCGGGAGTGACGCGCGACTTCAAGGTGACGCTGACGCCCGGTGCCTACGAGGTCGCCTGCAAGCCGGGCATGGTCGGTGACGGAATCCGCAAGCCGCTCGAGGTCACCGGCAAGGTTGTTGCGCGGTCCGAGAACGAGCAGCTCGCGGAAGGCGTCGCGAGCTACCGCCGCTACGTGCTCGGGCAGGCCGAGGAGCTGCGGGAGGAGACCGAGAAGTTCACCGGCGCGTTGCGCGCGGGCGACACCGAGAAGGCCAAGCAGCTGTACACCGAGGCCCGCCAGCACTACGAGCGGATCGAGCCGATTGCCGAGAGCTTCACCGACCTCGACGTCAAGATCGACATCCGCGAGGGCGGCAACCCGGAAGGGACCGCGTGGACGGGGTTCCACCGGATCGAGAAGGAGCTCTGGAAGAACGACGACGTCAAGGCGGCGGCGAGGTTCGCGGACCGGCTCGAGGCCGACATCGCCGAGCTGGAGAAGACCCTCGAGACCACCAAGATCACGCCAGAGCAGCTCGCCAATGGCGCCCGGCAGCTGATGGACGAGGTCGCGACCGGCAAGATCACCGGCGAGGAGGAGCGCTATTCGCACACCGATCTCGACGACTTCCTCGCAAACCTCGAGGGAGCGGAGGTGGCCTACAGCAGCCTCCGTCCGGTCGTCGCCGAGCGTGACCCGAAGCTCGCAAAGCGGGTCTCAGCGCAGTTCGAGAACGTCGAGGAGAAGCTGCTCGAACACCGCTCCGGTGACCGGTTCCTGACCTACGACAAGCTGACCAAGGCGCAGATCCGCGAGCTCGCAGGCGCCGTCGACGGGCTCTCCGAGCCGCTCAGCCAGGTCAGCGCCGTCGTGCTGCGATGAGCGACGGTGCTGGGATCTCGCGGCGCACGCTGCTCGGCGGTCTCGCCGGTAGCGCCGCGGTCGGGCTCGCCGGCGGCGTCGCGGTCGGGCGCGCGGACGACGACGTTCCGGCGACTCCGGAGCCGGCGGGCGGCAACGTTGGCTTCTACGGCGAGCACCAGGCGGGAATAGGCACCGCCGCACAGGACCGGCTCCACTTCGCCGCGCTCGACCTGCTGCCGTCGGTCTCGCGCGGCGACCTCGTCGACCTGCTTCGGGACTGGACGGCCGCAGCGGCCGCGATGACCACCGGCGACGAGATCGGCGGGCCGGCGGCCAACCAGAACGAGGCGGCCGCCCCGCGCGACACCGGTGAGGCGCTCGGCCTCGACCCGGCGAAGCTGACGATCACCGTCGGCTTCGGGCCGTCGCTGTTCGAGCGTGGCGGTGAGGACCGGTTTGGCATCGCCGAACGGCGGCCGCGCGCGCTCGCGCCGCTGCCGCACTTCGCCGACGACAACCTCGACCCGGCGCGGTCGGGCGGTGAGATCGCGATCCAGGCCTGCTCGGATGATCCGCAGGTCGCCGTCCATGCCGTCCGCAACCTCGTCAGGCTCGCGCACGGCGCCGCCGCCGTCCGCTACAGCCAGCTCGGCTTCGGGCGGACGTCGGCGACGACCAGCGCCCAGGTGACGCCGCGCAACCTGCTCGGCTTCAAGGACGGGACGAACAACATTCGCTCCGACGACGGCGCGCTGATGCGCGATCACGTCTGGGTCGCGCCGCGCGACGAGTCCGGCCCGCGTGCGTGGATCGCCGGCGGCAGCTACATGGTCGCCCGCCGGATCCGGATGCACATCGAGACCTGGGACCGTGACCCGCTCGGCGACCAGGAGACGGTGATCGGCCGCCAGAAGCTGTCCGGCGCGCCGTTCGGCGAGGCCGACGAGTTCGCCGAGATCGACTTCGCGGCCAAGAACGACGCCGGCGAGCTCAAGACCGACCCGCGCTCGCACGTCGCGCTCGCTCACCCGAGCCACAACTCGGACACCCACATCCTGCGGCGCGGCTACTCGTTCGTCGACGGCAGTGACGAGCTCGGGCGGCTCGAGGCCGGGCTGTTCTTCATCAGCTATCAGCGCTCGCCGGAGCAGTTCGTGCGGGTGCAGCGGGCGCTCGCGGGCAAGGCCGGCGACTTGCTCAACGAGTACATCGTCCACGTCGGCAGCGGTCTCTGGGCGGTGCCCCCAGGCGTGCGCGACTCGCGCGACTGGTGGGGCAGCGGCCTCTTCGCCTGATTGCACGGGTTCTTGCAGGCGGTGCAGGAAGGCCGGGTTTCCAGGCGAAACCGTGGCCCATGCGTAACCGTCAGCTTCACGACGCGCTCCGCGACTTCGCCGAGGAGGCTGCCTGGCAGCTCGCCTCCGACGCCTCCGGTGGCGACGACGTGCCGTTCGAGGTCGTCGAGACCAAGACGCGCGAGAACGTCTTCTACTGCTACCGGCCGCTGACCGGTGACTTCATCGCCAAGCACCAGTCGCTGCTCGGCCTGCTGCCCACCTACCTTCCGGCGCTGCACGCGATCGGGGCCTGCAACGGCCTCCCCGCCTACCTGCGTGCCCACGGCCGGACGGCGGTCGGCGGCGGCGCCGGTGCGGTCGAGGCGCTGCGCCAGTTCCTGACAGTCGTCTTCAAGGACTCCTCGGACTTCGTGCTCTCCGATGAGCGCTTCGAGCAGGCCTACGCCGAGCTCGAGCAGATCGTGATGGAGGGCCGCGTGCTGACCGAGGTGATCGCACCGCTGCTCGGCCTGCGCGTCGACAGCGCCCGCGTCGAGCTCGGCGGTGGACTCTCGTTGATCGGCGACGACGCCGGCTTCGAGGTTCCGGCGGAGGCGCGCCGCGGCGCCTCGCCCGAGCACCCGGGCGTTCTGATCCGGCTCGAGTGGGAGGCGGCCGCCGGCGACGAGGCGCCGCTCCACCACGCGCAGGTCCGGCTCGGCCGGCTCCTGACCGCGCTGAGGCTCTACGACGCGAGCGAGATGCATCTCGCGCCGACCGCCTGGGTGCGGACCGGCGGCGATCGCTGGCAGCCGTTCGCGCTCGGTGACGGCGGCAGTCCGCGCGGCGTCTGTGTCGTTCCGGCGCATCAGGAGGACGAGCTGCGCGCGTTCCTGTCGCTCGTCGGCCGCCGCTCGCCGAAGTCCGGCGAGCTGGCGTGGGCGCTCGGCCGCTTCAGCCGCGCGTGCTCCGCGCAGCGGCCGTCCGAGTCGCTGACCGACGCGCTGCTCGCGCTGCGTGCGCTGCTCGAGCCCGAGGGCCCGCAGTCGGGCCGGCTTCCGGCACGGCTCGCCGCGCTCTGCGCAATAGCCGAGCAGCGGGCGACCGTCACCGAACGCGTCGCGCACCTGGCTGCTCTGGAACGATCGGTCGTCGCCGGCGTCGCGCCGGACGACGAGTCGCTGCGCGAACCGGTCGAGGAGCTCGTCGGCTGGCTCCGTGCGCTGCTGCGCGACGTCCTCTGCGGCCACCTCGACTCGGACCTGCGGGCCGTGGCCGACGGCATCTTCGCCGACGAGGATGCGCGGCAGGCGACGCTGGTCTGAGTTCGGCGTTCGCGCTTCGCAAGCGCCTCACTAGGTTGGCCGTTGATGACGCCATACCCGCACCTGCTCGAGCCGCTCGACCTCGGCTTCACGACGCTGAAGAACCGGGTCCTGATGGGCTCGATGCACACCGGCCTCGAGGACCGCGCGAAGCATCTGCCGGCGCTCGGTGAGTACTTCGCCGAGCGTGCGCGCGGCGGCGTCGCGCTGATGGTGACCGGTGGGTTCGCGCCGAACTTGCGCGGCAGCTTCTATCCGGGCGCGTCGAAGCTCACGACCTTGCGCGAGGCGCGGGCGCACCGCGCGGTCACCGGGCCGGTCCACGAGGCCGGCGGCAAGATCGCGATGCAGTTGCTGCACGCCGGACGCTACGCCTACCACCCGCTCAGCGTGTCGGCGTCTCAGGTCAAGTCGCCGATCACGCCGTTCAAGCCGCGTGCGTTGTCCGAGCGCGGGATCGAGAAGACGATCGACGCCTTCGGCCGCTCGGCCACGCTCGCGCGCGAGGCCGGCTACGACGGCATCGAGGTGATGGGCTCCGAGGGCTACTTCATCAACCAGTTCCTTGCGCCTCGGACCAACAAGCGCACCGACGCGTGGGGCGGCAGCACCGAGAACCGCCAGCGGATCGCGACCGAGATCGTCCGCGAGTGCCGCGAGCAGGCGGGCGAGGACTTCATCATCGTCTACCGCCTCTCGATGCTCGACCTCGTCGAGGACGGACAGACCTGGGACGAGATCGTCACGCTCGCCAAGGGCATCGAGCGCGCCGGCGCCACGCTGATCAACACCGGCATCGGCTGGCACGAGGCGCGCGTCCCGACGATCGTCACCTCGGTCCCGCGCGCCGTCTTCACGAACGTCACCGCGAAGCTGAAGCCGCACGTCTCGATCCCCGTCATCACGAGCAACCGGATCAACATGCCGGGAATCGCCGAGGAGGTGCTCGCGCGCGGCGACGCCGACATGGTCTCGATGGCGCGGCCGTTCCTCGCCGACTCGGACTGGGTGCTGAAGGCCGCCGAGGACCGCGCCGACGAGATCAACACCTGCATCGCCTGCAACCAGGCGTGTCTCGACCACACCTTTCAGAAGAAGACCGCCAGCTGCCTCGTCAACCCGCGTGCCTGCCACGAGACGACGCTCGTCGTCTCGCGCGCCGCGGCGACGAAGCGGATCGCGGTTGTCGGCGCCGGACCGGCCGGGCTCGCGACTGC
The DNA here is from genome assembly GCA_037045385.1 of Baekduia sp. Lineage (GTDB taxonomy): Bacteria > Actinomycetota > Thermoleophilia > Solirubrobacterales > Solirubrobacteraceae > Baekduia. The sequence continues at coordinate 112,121 of JBAOHN010000005.1, forward strand.
GACGACGCTCGCCGAACGCGGCCACGCGGTGACGCTGTACGAGGCCGGCGAGGAGATCGGTGGCCAGTTCGCGATCGCGATGAGGATCCCCGGCAAGGAGGAGTTCGCCGAGTCGATCCGCTATTGGAAGCGGCAGATCGAGCTGCGCGGGATCGACCTGCGGCTCGGCACGCGCGCGACCGCCGACCAGTTGGCCGGCGCAGGCTATGACGAGGTGATCGTCGCGACCGGAGTCGTGCCGCGCGTCCCGGCGATCGACGGCATCGACCATCCCTCGGTGGTCGCTTACGACGAGGTCGTGCTCGGCGGGGCGCCGGTCGGCGACACCGTCGCGGTGATCGGCGCCGGCGGGATCGGCGTCGACGTCTCCGAGTTCCTGACGAGCGAGCACTCCGCGACGCTCGAGCCAGACCTTTGGCGGGCGGAGTGGGGCGTCGGCGAGCCCGACGAGGCGCCCGGCGGGCTCGTCACGCCGAGGCCGGAGCCGTCACCGCGGCACGTCTACCTGCTGCAACGCAAGCAGGAGCGGGTCGGCAAGCGGCTCGGCAAGACGACCGGCTGGGTCCACCGCGCGGCGCTGACGATGAAGGGCGTCGAGCCGGTCACCGGCGTCACGTATGACCGCATCGACGACGAGGGCCTACACGTGACCACCGCCGACGGCCCGCGCACGCTCGTCGTCGACAACGTCGTGATCTGCGCCGGCCAGGAGCCGGTCCGCGCGCTCGCAGGCGAGCTGACCGCCCTCGGCGTCAGCTCGCACGTGATCGGGGGCGCCGACGAGGCCGCCGAGCTCGACGCCAAGCGCGCGATCGACCAGGGCGTGCGGCTCGCGGCGCGACTCTGAGCGGGCGTGTCGCGTTTTGGGCCGCACAGGCCGAAAACGCGACACGCTCTGCCGGGCTACCGCCGGTCAGGCGACCGGCTCGCCGCTGCGCGTGACGTGCGCGCGCAGCGCCGCGAGCTCGGCCTGCTCGAGTGCCTTCGCGGCGTAGCCCGGCCAGTTCGAGGCGATCAGCCGCACGAGCGGCCGCGTCGCGCCCGACTTCGGCGTCAGCTTCCACGCCCACGTGACCCGCGTGCCGTCGCCGTCCGGAGCGAACGTCCAGCGCCCCTCGACGCCGGCGACGAGCGCCCTCATCGGCCCGCCGATCACCGACAGTGCATAGCCGAACGCGTTCGGCGCGTCGACCTCGGTCAGCTCCTCGTGCATCCGGCCGCCGTCCGACGTGTGGATCGTCCGCGACTGGCCGATACGCTCCCCCCAGGTGCCGGTCTGATCGGTCACCTCGGAGATCGGCGGCATCAGCAGATGCCGCCGCGAGAACATCTCCGGCAGCGGCATCGCGATCACCGCGTCGTAGGTCTCCTCGAGCCCGAGTGGGAACGTGCGCGAGTGGGCGACTTCGATCGGCTGCATCGCCCGATGCTACGCCGCCCCGGTAGTCGAGTGTCTCGAAAGTTCCACCCGTTCGGAACTTTCGAGACACTCGACCAGCCGGGGAGGCGCGAGCTCGGCGCTGATACGCCAAGCCCCTACGCCGCCACCTTCGCGGGCAGCGCCGCGGCCCGCACACCCCGGCGCTCGCGCGCGTCCGCCACGTCCGAGTCCGCCACGGCGCGCGGGTTGCGCGACGAGGCGCGCTCGGGGTCGACCTCGCGCTCCTCGGTCTTCGCGCCGCCCGGCAGGGCGTAGCGGAAGATCTTCTTGACGACCTGCAGGTACTGCTTGCCCAGCGGCCCGCTCGTGTACTCGATCCCGTAGCGCTCACAGATCTCCCGTACGCGCGGCGAGATCTCCTGGTAGCGGTTCGACGGCAGGTCGGGGAACATGTGGTGCTCGATCTGGAAGCTCAAATTGCCGCTCATGATGTGCATCAGCTGGCCGCCGTCGATGTTGCAGGAGCCCTCCATCTGCCGCAGGTACCACTCGCCGCGGGACTCGCCGGCGATGTCCTCCTCGGAGAAGATCGCGCCGCCGTCGGGGAAGTGGCCGCAGAAGATGATCGTGTGCGCCCAGACGTTGCGCGCGATGTTCGAGGTGAAGTTGGCGAGCAGCGTCGTCGGCGCCGACGGGCCGCTCAAGAGCGGCCAGACGACGTAGTCCTTCAAGGACTGGCGGCCGATCTTCTTCCACATCGACTTCGACCGCTGACGGAACTCGGGCCACGGCAGGTTGCCCTTGACGGCCTCGTCGAACTCGAGGTCGTACAGCGCGATCGCTTGCTCGAAGAAGAGCGCGACGAGCACGTTGTAGGCCGGCTGGAACAGGTAGGCCGGGTTCCAAGGCTGGTCACCGGAGACGCGCATGATCGTGTAGCCGAGGTCTCGGTCCTTGCCGACGACGTTCGTGTAGGTGTGATGCAGGTGGTTGTGGGTGTGCTTCCAACCCTCGGAGGTCGACGTGTTGTCCCACTCCCAGGTAGACGAGTGAATATCGGGGTCGCGCATCCAGTCCCACTGGCCGTGGAGGACGTTGTGGCCGATCTCCATCGACGCGAGGATCTTCGCGACCGACAGCATCGCGGTGCCGGCGAGCCACGCCGGGGGCAGGATCGAGAACAGCAGCGTTCCGCGTCCGGCGATCTCGAGCTTGCGCTGAACGTCGATCACGCGGCGGATGTAGGCGGCGTCGCTCTCGCCGAGGTCGGCGCGGATCTCGGCGGCGAGCGCGTCGAGCTCCTCGCCGAGCGCGTCGACCTGCTTCTTCGTGAGGTGTGCTCCGGGGGTTTGGGACATGGTGTTCTCTCGCTCCTGAGGGTCAGCGGTGGTCGGTCTTGGGCAGTAGGGCGGCGTCGCCGGCGGCGCCGGTGACGCAGAGCTGGACGTCGTCGCCCGGCTCGGTGATCAGCTCGCCGGTGCGCAGGTCTCGGACCTGGCCGGAGGCGAGCGAGTGGATGCAGCGGTGGCAGATGCCCATCCGGCATCCGCTCTCGAGCGCGAGCCCGGCCTCCTCGCCGGCGACGAGGATCGGCTCGCCGGCGGCGACGTCGACCTCGGTCTCCTCGATCGTCACCGTGCCGCCGTCGCCGGGGTCGGCGAGCAGCGTGGCGATCTCGAAGCGCTCGACGTTCAGTGCAGGCGGCTCGGGTTCGAGCTCGTAGCGCTGCTCGATCGCGTCGAGCAGCCCGGCCGGGCCGCAGGCGAACGCGGTCCGCTCGCGCCAGTCGGGGCAGAGAGCGTCGAGGTCGTCGCCGGTCAGTCGCGGCTTCTTCGCGGTGCGGTGCTCGATCACGCGGACGCCCGCATGCGCCTTCGGCAGCGCGCGCAGCTCGTCGCCGAAGATGACGTCGCCGGCGGTGCGGTCGCTGTGGATGCAGACGACGTCGCCGAGGCCACCGGAGCGCTCGAGCGAGCGCAGCATCGCCATCACCGGCGTGATGCCGCTGCCGGCGGTGATGAAGAGCAGCGGCCGCCCGGCCGCTGCTCCGAGGACGAACTCGCCGTCCGGTGGGCCGAGCCGGACGATGTCGCCGACCTTCGCGCGCGTCGTCAGCTGCGTCGAAACGCGGCCGTCGTCGACGCGCTTGACGGTGATGCTGATGCAGCCATCGGGGCGATCGGGGTCGGAGGTCAGCGAGTAGGAGCGCCAGTGGCGGACGCCGCCTGTGTCGACGCCGACGGCGAGGTGCTGGCCGGCCTCGTGGCCGGGCCAGCGCCGGCCGGGGCGGATCACGACGGTCATCGCCTTGCGCCCGCGCGGGATCAGCTGCTCGATCCGGCCGCGCAGGTCGTGCAGCGACCAGAGCTCGTTGAAGACGGTCAGGTAGTCGTCCGGGAGCAGCGGCGTGCTCAGCGCTCCGGCGGCGTCGATCAGCCTGCGGCGAACCGGAGGCTCTGCGAGTGCGGTCGTGGACATGGCGGCAAAGTAGGAGTTCCCAAAACTTCTGTCAATAAAACTTTGCTCAATCAGAGCTTCCTGTGACAGACTGCACGGATGACCTTCATCGGGCGTGAGCAGGAGCTGGGCGAGCTCGCCGGGGTGCTCGAGCAGGTTGCGGCCTCAGGTCGCGGCGCGCTGGTCGCGCTCGGCGGCCCGCGGCGTTCCGGGACGACGACGCTCGCAGAGGAGTTCGCGAAGCGAGCGAAAGTGCCGGCGCTGCACATCGAGGCGCGCGACGCTCGCGACCACCGCCAGGAGCTCGAGCGTTTCGCCGCCTTCACCGCTTCCTCCGAGCTGCCGCAGGCGGGCGCCCTGCGCCGCGCGCCGGCGCCGGAGAGCTGGCAGCAGGCGTTCGAGGGGCTCGCGCCGCCGGCCGGCGCCGGCCCGGTGATCGCCACGCTCGACGAGTTCCCGCGGCTCGCGGCCGCCGACAAGTCGGTCCTCCAGGGGCTGCGGAGCGCCTGGGACGAAACGCTCTCGACGTCGCCGGTCGTCCTGGTCCTAGCCGGCTCGGACCCGGCGATCATGGCCGCGCTCGACGCACCCAAGGGGCCGCTCACCGGCCGCCTCGATGCGACGATCACCGTTGGGCCGTTGACGCCGGCCGAGGTCGCCGGCCAGCTCGAGCTTGCCGCGCCGGAAGCCCTCGACGCCCACCTGATCACCGGCGGGCTGCCGCAGCTCGTCGCCTGCTGGAAGCCGGGGCAGACGCGCAAGGCGTTCCTCGCCGCCCAGCTGGCGGACGCGCAGTCGCCGCTGGTCGTCGCGGGCGAGCGGGCGATGACCGCCGACGCCCCGCCGCAGGCGAGCGCTCGCGCCGTGCTGCAGGCGATCGGCAGCGGCGAGACGACCTTCAACCGGATCTCCGAGCAGGCGGCGCTCGGCGCCTCGCGGCTCTCGAGCGTGCTCAGGGACCTCGAGCAGCTGGAGCTGATCGAGGTTCGGATCCCGTTCGGTGGCGACAGCGGCTCGAAGGCGAAGCGCTACCAGGTCGTGAGTTCGTACGCCCGCTTCTGGATGGCCTTCGTGGAGCCCTCGATCGGCCTGCTCGAACGCGGCGGCGGCAAGCTCGTCCAGAGCCGGATCGACGACGCGTGGGAGCTCTACCGCGAGGCAGCGATCGAGCCGGTCGTGCGCGCCGGCCTCGCGCGGCTGCTCCCCGACGAGCGATTCGGCGCGGCCGAGCACGTCGGCGGTTGGTGGACGCGGGACGGACGGGCGAACGTCGACCTCGTCGGGTGGTCCGGCGAGGGCAAGGACGCCGAGCCAGCATTCGCCGGCGCGATCGCCTGGGGCGATCGCGGCCCATTCGGCAAGAGCGACCTGCAGGACCTCGCCGCAAGGCGCGACCTCGTGCCCGGCGGCGGCCCGCAGCTGCCGCTCGTCGTCGTCTCACGCGAGGGCTTCCGGGCGGGGGCCGAGGTCGACGTCGCGCTCGGGCCGGAGGAGCTGGTGGCGGCGTTCAGCTAGACCGCCCGCTCGCGCAACCGCCGCTCGCGCTCGCCGTCGCTCAGCGCCAGCCAGTCGGCGAGCACGGCGAGCCCGGCGACGTCGTGGAGGTCGCCGCCGAGGCGCGGGACCAGCACCGGGTCGCGGTCGATCTCGTCTTGTAGCTCCTCTATCCGCAGCGCCTCGGCGGACCCGATCGCGCGGGCGGCCGCGGCGGCACGGACGACCTTGCCGGCGAGCGCCTCGTCGCCGCCGAGCTGCGCCGCGATCCGCTCAACGTCGATCGGCCGCGCCTGATCGGAATGAGGCATCACGCGGTTGACCACGAGCGCGCCGGTTGCCAAACCTGCGCGGCGCAGCTGCTCGGCAAAGTGGATCGCCTCCGCCGCCGGTTCGCGCTCGGCGCTCGTCACGACGACGAAGACCGTGTCGTCATCGGCGAGCAGTGCCGAGACCGCCCTCGCCCGTTCACGGAAGCCGTCGAGGATCGTCGTGAACGCGGTCAGGAACCCCTGGATGTCGCGGAGCAGATCGCTGCCGATCAGCCGCCCGAGCGTCCCGATCACGAGGCCCGAGCCGCGGCCCGCCAGCCGGCCGAGCGGCCCGGCAGGGGCGACCAGCGACAGCAACCCGCGCCCCTCGAGGAACGCCGTCAGCCGGTCGGGCGCCTCGAGGAAGTCGAGCGCGTTGCGAGACGGCGGCGTGTCGAGCACGATCGCGTCGAACCGGCCCGAACGGGCGAGCTCGTAGAGCTTCGCGACCGCGGTGAACTCCTGTGACCCGGCGACCGCCCCCGAGATCCGGGCATAGATCGGGTTCTCGAGGATCGACCGACTCGACTCCTCGTCGCGCGCGAGTCCGGTCACGAGCCCGTCGAACGTCGCCTGCGGGTCCAGCATCAGCGCCCACAGCTCGCCGCCGGCGTCAGGCAGCTCCACGCGCTGCGGCTCGCCGGCGAGCTCACCGACCCCGAGCGCGTCCGCGAGCCGTTTCGCCGGATCGATCGTCACCAGCGCGACGCGGCGGCCGTCCCGCGCGAGCAACGATGCGATCGCCGCCGACGTCGTCGTCTTGCCGACGCCGCCGGCGCCGACACAGATGACGACGCGCGCGCCGCCGATCCGGTCGAGCACGCTCACCGCGCCACCCTGCCTATCGCCGCGAGGTCGTGGCCGGTCACCTCGGCAGTCGTGAGTGCCGGGACCGTGCGCACCGCGACGCCTGCAGGGAGCCCACGGCGAAGCCGTGTGAGCTGGTGTTGCTGCTCGGCGCGTTGGTCGGCGAGCGTCAGCGCGGCGACGATCACCGGGTCGCTGCCCGCGGCCGCGAGGCGCTCGCGATCGGCCGCCGAGAACAGCTTCGTCAACAGCCGGTTGACGATCACCGCGTGCAGCCGCTGCTCGGGCAGCACCGCCTGCAGCTCTCCTGTGATCTCGAGCGTCTCGGCGACCGGCAGCTCCTCGGGCGTCGCGACCGCGAGGAACCGGGTCAGTGCCGGATCGCCGATCGTCGTCGCGATCGTCTTCGCCTGGTCGTGAACAGGTCCGCCGCGCGCGGCCTCGGCGAACGTCGCCGGTGCGGTGAACATCGCGATCCCGTGCCCGGTCGCCGGAGCGTCCACGATCACGGCGTCGTACGGCTCGCCGCCCGGCAGCCGGCGCTCGGGCTGCGCCATCTCCCAAATCTTGCCGACGGTCAGCAGCTCTCGCAGGCCGGGGGTCGCGGCGACCAGCGTCGCCAGCCCGCGGCTGCGGCCGGCGAGCGCGGCGACGGGACCTGGGAGCTCGTGCTCGAGGTACTCGGCGAGCACTTGATCGGTGTCGATCGAGACGTGATGGAGCCCCGGTGCGAGCTCCCGCTCGGCGTGGCCGTGGGCGTCGCCGGGGCCTGGCGCCGCGCCGAGCAGCCGTGCGACATCCGTCCTGCCGTGGGTCTCCGCGAGCAGCACGCGGTGTCCTCGCGAGGCCGCGTCGACACCGAGCGCCGCGGTGATCACCGATTTCCCGGTGCCGCCCTTTCCGGTGACGATCGTCAACGGTGGCAAGGGTTCCTGTGCGGCCTTCACGGAAATCTCGTGACCGGGGGAGGCGAAGGTGTCCAACTTCGTCTGGACGCTCTAAAGGAAGTGGTGCGAGCGCCCGATGCAGCTCAGGCCATGTCCGGCACAACCAGGATAACGGGCACCCCGACCTCGATTGCCGAGGTGCTCCAGAACCGCATCATGGAACGCCCGAGGCGTTCGATGATGGACGGTGAGTTGTACGAGGCGCTGAACGCCGCGCGGAGGGCGGCCGGTCAGCCCGCGGCACTCTCCCTCTCCCCCCAGGCGCAGGCCCACATGGCCTCTGCCACAGGGGCGGTGCCTGCCGCGGCAACGGATAAACCCAAGATCGAAGAGCGCCCGGAGCCCCGTCCGGACGTCCCCGCGCACGCGGTACAACCTTCCGCGCACGTCGACGTCTTCGCGTAGCGACGAACGCTCTTCGGACCGACCGGCGGCGGGCTCCTGACGGAGCTCCCTCTCCGTCCCGGACGGTCGGTCCTGGGCCGATTCGTGCAAGACGCCGCGATCTCGGCTTCCATATGGAGGAACGGCACCGCCGGTAGGGAATAGGCGGACATGCATTCCCCCGTACCGCCGAGCACGCCCGCTTTCGGCGCCACGCTGCCTGACCACACGAGCCAGCCCGCTCCTTCTGGCTACGTGCCCACGCCGACGCCGTACGGCCCGGCGCCGACCGTCCAGAGCGCTGAGCCCTGGCCGACTCGCCCGCAGGGCGAAGCGGCCGACGCTCCGCCGCAGCCGGAGCGCAAGCGCATGGAGGTCATCACCTTCGCGAACCAGAAGGGTGGCGTCGCCAAGACGACCACCACCCTGAACCTCGCCGTCGCCTTCGCCGAGAAGGGCCACCGCGTCCTCTGCATCGACATGGACCCGCAGGGCAACCTGACCATGTCTCAAGGGGTCGACCCCGACAACGTCGAGAAGTCGATGTACGACGTGCTCGTGCACGGGATGCCGATCAAGGACGTCGTCCAGCACCGCGAGATCGACGTTGCCTGTGCCTCGATCGACCTCGCCGGCGCCGAGCTTGCGCTGTCGGCGCTGATCGGCCGCGAGCGAGCGCTTCAGCGCGCGCTGAAGGCGATCGAGGGCGAGTACGACTTCGTCTGCATCGACACGCCGCCGAGCCTCGGGCTGCTCACGATCAACGCGCTGACCGCGTCGACGAAGGTGATCGTCCCGGTCCAGTGCGAGTACCTCTCGATGCGCGGCCTGATCCAGCTTCAGAACACGCTCGAGATGATCCGCGAGAACCTCAACCCCGAGGTCCAGATCGAAGGCATCCTGCCTACGTTGTTGGATACACGGACCGTGCACGCCAAGGAGGCGATCGAGATTCTCGAGGAGAACTTCGGAGACCGGGTGTTCGCATCCCGGATCCGTAAGACGATCCGCTTTGCCGAGGCGCCTGTGCAGGGCATGTCGGTGCTCAAATACGACCCGGACGGCGTAGCCGCGCAGTCCTACCGCGACCTGGCGAAAGAGGTTCTCTCACATCATGGCTAGCCCCCCGAAGCGATCGAGCATGCGTGAAGGACCTCTGGCGGCCCTGTTCCGCAGCACCGAAGAGGCGGACACCGGTTCCGCGGCGCCCAAGACGGCTGCCGGGCCCACGCAGGCCGACGCGCCGGTCGCCCCGGCGACGGTCGCCGGTGGGCGTGGCGCCGAGGTGGACCCGCTGCTGAAGGACGGGCCCAAGGAGCCGCCGGCTCATCCGCGCGAGACCGGCTACCCGCACCCGTCGCTGGCGCAGACCGAGGAGCCGTCGTCCGGCCCGACCTGGGCCTCTGCTGACATCTACCCGAGCCGTCCGCAGGTCGCCGACGAGCCCGCCCCGTGGGCGCCGACGCCCCGCACGGTCGGCCAGCCGGTGATCCGAGTCGTCGGCGTCGGTGGCGCCGGCGTCAACGCCGTCAACCGCATGGTCGAGGCCGGCATCACCGGCGTCGAGTTCCTGGCGGTCAACACCGACCTGCAGTCGCTCCAGCAGTCGACCGCTGACGTGACGCTGCACATCGGCCCGCAGCTGACGCGCGGCCTCGGCGCCGGGTCGGACCCGGAGCTCGGCCGCCAGGCGGCGATGGAGGAGTTCGACCGGATCAAGGCCCTGCTGCGCGGCAGCGACATGGTCTTCATCGCGGCCGGTGAGGGTGGCGGCACCGGCACCGGCGCAGGCCCGGTCGTTGCGCGGATCGCCCGCGAGCTCGGCGCGCTGACCGTCGGCATCGTCACGAAGCCGTTCGGCTTCGAGGGCAACCGCCGCGCGAGCACCGCCGATCAGGGGATCGAGGCGCTCGGCGCCGAGGTCGACACGCTGATCATCGTCCCGAACAACAAGCTCCTCAGCGTGCTCGACAAGCGCACGTCGATGATCGACGCGTTCAAGGTCGCAGACGACGTGCTCCGCCAGGGCGTGCAGGGCATCTCCGAGCTCGTGACGCTGCCGGGGATCATCAACCTCGACTTCGCCGACGTGCGGACGATCATGTCCGACGCCGGCGCGGCGCTGCTCGGCATCGGCATGGGCCACGGCGAGCAGCGCGCGCTCGAGGCCGCCGAGAAGGCGGTGTCCTCGCCGCTGCTCGAGACGAGCATCAACGGCGCCCGCTCGATCCTGCTCTCGATCACCGGCGGCAGCGACCTGTCGCTCTGGGAGGTCAACGAGGCGGCGAAGGCCGTCGCCGAGGCCGCCCATCCGGACGCGAACATCATCTTCGGAGCGATGGTCGACGAGAAGCTCGATGAGAACCAGGTCTGGATCACCGTCGTCGCGACCCGCTATGAGACCGAGCGCCCCCGTCGCGCCCGCCTCGACGAGCCGGCCGGCGAGCCGCGCGTGACGCGGCGCTCAGCCGAGCGCGAGCGCGAGCGGGTCTAGCGGCACCGCCCGCCGTCGATGGTCATCAGATCGCGCGATGTGCGCGATCTGATGACCATCGACGGACGTGGTCTAAGGTCGCCTCCGTGCAGGGCGTCGTCGCAGCCGGCCACCCGGTCACCGCGGAAGCGGGGGCGGCGGTGCTGCGCGCCGGCGGCAACGCCGTTGACGCGGTGATCGCCGCCGGGCTCGCGTCGTGGACGGCCGAGGCGCTGCTGACCGGACCGGGCGCCGGTGGCTACCTGATGGTCGGCGGCGCCGGCCGCGATCCGCAACTGCTCGACTTCTTTGTCGCCGCGCCGTCCGATGGCGACCGCGCGCCGCTGACGCCGGTCAACGTCTCGTTCGGTGGCGCCGACCAGCTCTTCCACTGCGGCGCCGCGTCGGTCGGCACCTACGGCAACCCGGCCGGACTCGCGGCCGCGTCGGAGCGCTGGGGCACGCTCCCGCTCGGCGAGCTCGCGGCGCCCGCCGCGGAGCTGGCGCGCACCGGCGTGCCGCTCAACGCGATGCAGGCGTACATCGTCGCGATCCTCGACGGCATCGTCACGCTGACACCGGAGATCGCCACGCGGTTCGCGCCTGGCGGCCGCCTCCTGCGCGAGGGCGAGCCGTTCCGCTGCCCCGAGCTGGCGGCAACGATCGAGCGCCTCGGCGCCGAGGGCACCGAGCCGTTCTACCGCGGCGACATCGCCGCCGGCGCCGTCGCCTGTGTGCAAGCCGCCGGCGGCACCCTGAGCGCGAGCGACCTCGCCGAGTACGAGGCGATCGTGCGCACCCCTGCCCGCACCAGCTACCACGGCCACGTCGTCGTCACGAACCCGCCGCCGTCCGCCGGCGGGATCCTGCTCGTCGCCGCGCTCGACCTGCTCGCGCGGGGCGCCGACGGACCGCCAAGCGTCGACCGGCTGCTCGAAGCGATGCGCGGCGCGCAAGCGCTGCGCACGAGCGAGTTCGACGCCGGCCTCGCCGACGCCGGCTTCCTCGAGCGGTTCGTCGCCGCCAACCTCGGCTCAACGACGCACATCTCCGCGCTCGACACGGACGGTCTCGCCTGCTCGATGACCTGCACCAACGGCGAGGGCTCGGGCCTCGTCGTGCCCGGCACCGGCATCCACCTCAACAACATCATGGGCGAGGAGGACCTCAGCCCACAGGGCTTCTTCGCCGCGCCCGCCGGCCGGCGGATGCCGTCGATGATGTCGCCGACGCTGCTCTACGACGAGGCCGGTGCGGTGCAGGCCGTCCTCGGTAGCGCCGGGTCGAACCGGATCCGGTCGGCGCTGCTCCAGGCGATCGTCGCGATCGCCGACCACGGCGCCGACGCCACCACGGCCGTCGAGGCGCCGCGCGTGCATGCCGAGAGCGGCGTCGTCTACAGCGAGCCCGGTGCGATGCCGGAGGACTGGCACCCGCCGATCGGCGAACAGCACGCCCCGTTCGATGAGCGCAACCTCTTCTTCGGCGGCGCCCAGGTCGTCTGCCACGACCCGCTGACCGGCGCGGTCACGGCGGCCGGCGACCCGCGGCGCGGCGGGGCGGTGGCGTTCGCATGAGCGCGCGAGCGCTGGTGCTGTTCGGGCTCGCCGCGGCGCTCTGGGGCGTCTCCTACCTGTTCATGAAGGTCGCACTCGAGGACGGGATCTCCGAAGGCGTGATCCTCTGCCTCCGGACCGCGTTCGGTGCAGCGGTGCTGATCCCGATCGCGGTTCGCCAGGGCGCACTGGCGAGTCCGCGCAAGGCGCTCAGGCCATGGGTGCTGGCGTTCGCGCTCTCTCAGGCGCTCATCCCGTTCGCGCTGATCGTGCTCGCCGAGAACTGGATCGCGAGCGGGCTGACCGGGATCCTGATTGCCGCCGCGCCGATCTTCCTCGCGCTGATCGCACCGTTCGTCGATCCAGAAGAGCGGTCGTCGGGGCTCGCGCTAGTCGGCGTCGGCGTCGGGATGGCCGGCGTCGTCGTGCTGTTCCTCGCGGACCTCGGCTCGCTCGGCGGCATGGCGATCGTCGGAGGGCTGCTCGTGCTCGGCGCCGCCGCCGTCTACGGCTTCGCGCCGCTGATCTTCAAGCTGCGGATCGCGCCCGATCCCCACGTCGGTGCGCTCGCGGTGACGATGGCGCTGAGCGCGATCGTCTACCTGCCGTGGGCACTCGCGACGCTGCCGGGCGGCGACGTCTCGGCGTGGAGCTGGCTCGCGATCGTCGGGCTCGGGGCGGGCGGGACCGGGGTTGCGTTCTACGCCTTCTACGAGGTCGTCGATGAGGTCGGACCGGCGCGGGCGTCGCTCGTCGCCTACGTCGCGCCGCTGTTCTCGGTGCTCTACGGCGTGCTGCTGCTCTCGGAGCCGTTCACGGCCGGCACCGCGGTCGGGATGGTCCTGATCCTCGGCGGCTCCTGGCTCGCCGCGCGGCGCAGCCCGGACGCCGAGGGCAACCCGCCGGTCGATTAGGCTCGCACGATGGCCTCCACCTTCACCGTCGAGCGGTCGACCACGATCGCTGCTCCCGCCACCGCGATCTACCCGCTGCTCGCCGACTTCAAGGAGTGGCCGCGCTGGTCGCCGTGGGAGAAGCTCGACCCGGAGATGGAGCACGTCTACGAGGGCGCCGACTCCGGCGTCGGTGCGGTCCATCGCTGGAAGGGCAACAAGAAGGCGGGGGAGGGCGTCGCCGAGGTCACGTCCGCGGACGAGCCGTCCGAGGTCGTCCTCCGGCTCCAGTTCCTCAAGCCGTTCAAGTCCGACAACACGGTCACCTACACGCTGGCGCCGGACGGCGACGGCACGCGGGTGAGCTGGCGGATGGACGGCCCGCTCAACCTGTTCATGCGTGTGTTCACGCTCGTGAAGCCGATGGACTCGATGGTCGGCAAGGACTTCGAGGAAGGGCTCGCGAACCTCAAGCGCGAGGCTGAGGCGCTCACCTGAGCCTCAGAGAGGTTTGCGGGCCGCGATCATCAGGTTGTAGAAGATCCCCGCCGGCAGGCGGCCCTCGAGCAGCGCGCGGTCGACCTCCTGCAGCCGCAGGTAGCCGTGGAAGGCGTACTTCTTCCACCACATCGGCACGGTGTCGCCGTCGGCCGTGGCCTCCAAAGCGCGGTTGGTCCAGCCAAACCAGTTCGCGAGCAGCTCCTCGCCGGTGACGCGGACGCCGGTCAGGCCGGCGGCCTTCGCGGGGTCCGACAGCTCGCCGGGCGTAAACGCGTGGACATCGACGAACGCCTCCATCGCATGGTTCTCGGCGCCGCCGTCCTGGTGGCCCTCCGCGGCCGGCTTCGCGCCGACCGCGCGGCGCCACAGCGGTGACACTCGCCAGGCCAAGGTCTTCGGGACGTTCGCGATCCGGTCGCCGCGCTCGGACGGCTCGCCGGCGAAGATCGCGATCCCGCCCGGTGCTAGCACGCGCGCGATCTCGCGCCACGCCTGCTCGAGATCCGGGATGTGGTGGAGCACCGCATGGCCGATCACGAGGTCGAAGGACTCGTCGTCGAACGGGAGCTCCTCGGCGTCGCAGACGCTGGTCTCGACCGGTAGGCCGAGCGCGTTCGCATTGCGCTCCAGCGTCTCGATCATCCCCGGCGCGATGTCTGTGCAGGTCGCTTCGCCGATGTGCCCGGCGCGCAGCAGGTTGAGCGTGACGTAGCCGGTGCCGGCGCCGATCTCCAGCGAGCGGCCGATCTGCGGCAGCGGCTCTCCGAGCGCCTTCTCGAGCTTCGCGAGCACCATGCCGGTGCCGAGCTCGTCGAACGTGATCCCCCACTTGGCGTCGTAGTCGGCGGCCGCGCCGTCGTGGTAGCGGGTGTTGACGTCGCGGATCTCGTCCGGTGTGGCGGTCGCAGGGGCCGGCATGGCCGCCGGACGGTACCGTGCTGCGGCCATGAGCGAAACGACGCTCTACCTCCAGGAGAACCAACCCGACGGAGTGCCGCCGCTCGCGCTGACCGGTGAGCGCACGCTCCCCGACGTGCCCGCTGAGAACTACTGGTACCGGCGCCATCTCGTCGTCTACGAGTGGATCGCGCAGCGGGTCGCGGGCAAGCGCGTGGTCGACCTCGCGTGTGGTGAGGGCTACGGCTCGGCGGTGCTGGCGCGCAGCGCCGCGTCGGTCGTCGGCGTTGATGCGAACCCGGAGGCCCACGAGCACGCCTCCGCGCGCTACACGGGTGCGAACGTGCGCTTCGAGCGCGAGCTGATCGAGACGTTCGCCGAGCCGGCCGACGCCGTCGTGTTCCTCCAGACGATCGAGCACGTCCAGGACCCGGGCGCGATCCTCGAGCACTGCAAGGAGATCGTGGCCGATTCGGCCGACCCGGTCGTCTACGTCACGACGCCGAACCTCCTGACGCTCGCGCCCGAGGGCGCCGAGAAGTCCGAGAATCCGTGGCACGTCAAGGAGTACCGCGCGGGCGAGTTCGCGGAGCTGTGCGGCGCGCATTTCGGAAGCGTCGAGATGCTCGGCCTCTACCACGCGCGCAAGCTTCGGGTCCACGAGTTCGCGATCGACAACCTCTTCTGGGACCAGATCCACAAGGGCCTGCGCTTCAGCAAGCTCTTCTACGACCGCTTCACCCCGGCGATCTCGGCGAGCGACTTCACCCTCAGCGCCGAGCGCGACCTCGACCGTGCGCTCGACTTCCTCGCGGTCTGCCGGCCCTAGCCCGGCGTGGCCTGTGACTTATGCCGCGCCTGGCGGCATAAGTCACAGGCCACGCGTCAGGACCAGCGCAGCGTCTCCGGCTCGCCGCGCTCGCGCACCACACGCGCCGGCGCGCCCGTGGCGATCACGTTCGCCGGCACGCCGCGCGTGACCACGGCGTAGGTCCCGAGCACGCTGTTGTCACCAACGGTCGCGCCCCGCAGCACACACGCTCCGTAGCCGACCCAGACGTTGTGCCCGACCCGCACCGGCCGCGCGTAGATGCCCTGGGCGCGGATCGGCCGCTCGGTCTCGCTCGTGGCGTGGTCGAAGTCGATGAACATCGCGCGGTCGGCGATCAGGCACTCGCGGCCGATCACGACCTCGCGGTAGACGGAGAACGTGCACTCCTCGCCCATCACCGTCTTCGCCCCGATCTCGCAGCGGCCCTCGTGGACGCGCAGCTTGCAGCCGCGCCCGACCCATGACCAGCGTCCGAGCTTGAGCGTCGCGTCGCGACCGACCTGGATCCGCACCCCGCGACCGATGAACGCCGGCCCGTCGTAGATGAGGCGCTCGCCGAGCCGCAGCTTCCAGTAGGCGAAGCGCAGCGCGAGGATCCCGTAGCGCCAGTTGAGCATCCGGTGCTCGCGGGCATAGCGCATCAGCGTCAGCGGGCCGCCGCGCAGCGGCGGGGGCGGTGGATGGAGGCCGTCGGCAGGCAACGCGCGGCAGCGTGGCACAATCCGCGCCCCGACATGTCCGCCGACGCCGCTCCCAAGACTCTCGCCGAACGCCTGCTTGCCGGTGATCGCCGCGCGCTCGCGCGGGCGATCACGCTCGTCGAGTCTGATGATCCGGCGGGCTGGGAGCTCGTCCGCGAGGTCTACCCGCAGACCGGCCGCGCCGCGATCGTCGGCCTGACCGGCGCGCCCGGCGCCGGCAAGTCGACGCTGATCAACGCGCTGACCAAGGCCCGGCGCGAGCAGGACCGCTCGATCGCGGTGCTCTCGATCGACCCGTCCTCACCGTTCACCCACGGCGCGCTGCTCGGTGACCGCATCCGCCTGACTGATCACTTCCTCGACCCGGGCGTCTTCATCCGCTCGATGGCGAACCGCGGCGCGCTCGGCGGCCTCGCCGAGGCGTGCCTTCAGACCGCGCTCTTGATGGACGCGTCCGGCAAGGACGACGTCTTCCTCGAGACGGTCGGCGTCGGCCAGGCCGAGGTCGACATCATCGATCACGCCGACACGATCGTGCTCGTGCTGATGCCCGGCTCCGGCGACTCGATCCAGGCGCTCAAGGCCGGCGTGATGGAGATCCCGGACATCATCGTCGTCAACAAGGCCGACCATCCGCTGACCGAGACGATGGTCCGCGAGATCCGCGCCGTGCTCTCGCTCGCGAACCTCGAGGGCGAGAAGGACAAGTGGCGCGTGCCGATCATCAAGACCCAGGCGGCGCACCACATCGGCATCGACGAGCTCGTCGAGCAGCTCGACGCGCACCGCGCCCACATCGAGGCCGAGGGCACGCTCGCCGAGCGCCGCAAGCGCAACCTGCGCGCCGAGGTGCTCGCGATCTGCACCCACCGCATGCGAGCGGCGCTCGTAGAGCGGCTGGACTCGGACGATCGTTTCCACCGGCTGCTGGACGAGGTGGTAGCGCGTAGGCTTGACCCCGCAAGCGCAGCAACGGAGATTCTGGGAGCTTTGGAGCAATGACCGAGATTCAGGACGCACCGGCAGACCGGCTCTCGGTCGGCGACTCCGTGATCGACGCGCGGCCCGCGAGCGTCGCGGCTCAGTTCCGTGAGCGCGTCGCCGCGAGCGCCAACCGCGAGGCGTTCCGCTGGCCCGAGGGTGACGTGTGGCGCTCGGCGACCTGGCGCGAGACAGGCGAGACCGTCGACGACCTCGCCGCCGGCCTCGTCGCGCTCGGGCTCGAGCCGGGGCAGACCGTCGGCATCATCGCCGGCACGCGCTACGAGTGGATCACGAGCGACCTCGCGGTCATGTGCGCGGGGGCCGTCACGACGACCGTCTACCCGACCTCGATCGCAGAGGACGTCGCGTACATCCTCGCCGACTCCGGCTGCGTGATCGCGGTCGCCGAGGATGACGGTCAGCTCGCCAAGCTCCGCGAGCACAGAGCCGAGCTGCCGTCGCTCCGGCACGTCGTTCTGATCGACGGCGAGGGCGACGGAGACTGGGTCCTGACCCTCCCCGAACTCGCCGAACGCGGCCGCAAGCTGCTCGCCGAACAGCCGAACGTGGTCGAGGAGCGCTCCGCGGCGCTCGTGCCCTCCGACCTCGCGACGCTGATCTACACCTCCGGCACGACCGGCCGGCCGAAGGGCGTCCGCCTCACGCACGAGGCGTGGACGTACGAGGGGTCGTCGATCGCCGCGATGGGCGTCGTCCTCGACGACGACCTCCAGTACCTGTGGCTGCCGCTCGCGCACGCGTTCGGCAAGGTGCTGTTGACCGCACAGCTCGCCTGCGGGTTCGCAACCGCGGTCGACGGGCGCGTCGACAAGATCATCGAGAACCTGGCTGTGGTGAAGCCGACGTTCATGGGCGCGGCGCCGCGGATCTTCGAGAAGGCCCACGCGAAGGTCGTCACGACCGCAGAGGGCGCCGGCGGCGCGAAGGCGAAGTTGTTCGCGAAGGCGTTCGAGACCGGCATCCACGCCGACCGCCTCAGGCGCGAGGGCTTCCCCGTGCCGTTCACGATGCGGCTCAAGCTTGCGCTCTACGACCGGCTCGTGTTCAGCAAGGTCCGCGCGATCTTCGGCGGCCGGATCCGCTGCTTCATCTCCGGGGCGGCGCCGCTCAACCGCGACATCGCCGAATGGTTCCACGCGGCCGGGATGCTGATCCTCGAGGGCTACGGCCTGACGGAGACCGCGGCGGGCGCGGTCGTCAACCGGCTTGACGACTACAAGCTCGGAAGCGTCGGCAAGCCCCTCCCCGGTGTGCAGATCCGGATCGGTGAGAACAACGAGGTCCTGATCAAGGGGCCGAACGTGATGACCGGCTACCACAAGCTGCCCGAGCAAACCGCCGAGGCGATCGGCGAGGAGGGCTGGTTCCACACCGGTGATCAGGGCTCGATCGACGCAGACGGTTTCCTCTCGATCACGGGACGCACCAAGGAGCTGTTCAAGACGTCGGGCGGCAAGTACATCGCGCCGCCGGCGATCGAGGCGAAGTTCAAAGCGATCTGCCCGTACGTCAGCCAGTTCCAGGTCTTCGGGCACGCCGAGAAGTACGTCGTCGCGCTGATCACGCTCGACGCCGACGCGGCGGCCGGCTGGGCGGCTGAGAACGGCCTCGCCGGCAAGTCGTACTCGGAGATCGCGTCGAGCGGTGAGGCGAAGGCGATGATCGGCGGCTACATCGAGGAGCTGAACGGTCAGCTCAACCGCTGGGAGACGATCAAGAAGTGGGCGATTCTCGACCACGACCTGACGATCGAGAGCGGTGAGCTGACGCCGTCGTTGAAGGTCAAGCGCGCGGTCGTCGAGGACAAGAACCGCGGGCTGCTCGACCAGCTGTTCGCGGGGTAGCTCCACCAGGCTTGAGGAAGGCCGTGTTGGGTAGGGCAACGGCGTGCCCGCTGCCCTGCTCGACATCGACGGCACGCTCGTCGACTCCAACTACCACCACGCGGCGGTCTGGGATGACGTGCTCCGCGCCAACGGTCTGGCCGTCCCTCGCTGGCGACTCCATGCGGCGGTCGGGATCGGCGGTGACGGATACGTGCGAGCGGTCGCGGGCGACGAGGTGGAGCGACGGCTCGGGGACGACCTCCGCGAAGCCCACGGCGAGCGCTTCGCGGAGCTGATCGGCGAGGTTCGGGCGCTTCCCGGCGCCGAGACGCTGATCGAGCGTCTCGTCGAGGCTGGGCACGCGGTCGTCCTCTGCAGCTCTGCCGGAGCGGGCGAGGCAGACCACTACGTCGGCCTGCTCGGTGTCCGCGATGCGGTCGAGTGGACGACGTCGGCAGACGTCGACCGGACCAAGCCCTCGCCCGAGCTGCTCGAGGTGGCGCTCGGCAAGGCCGGCGCGAAGACCGGGGTGATGGTCGGAGACAGCGTCTGGACGTGATCGCCGCCAAGCGGACCGGGCTGCCGGTGATCGGGCTCGAGAGCGGCGGTGTCCCGGCGTGCGCGCTGCAGGGCGCTGGTGCCGACCAGACGTTCGAGGACGTCCTCCAGCTGGCCGACCGGCTCGGCGAGACGCCGTTCGGCGGCTAGCTCAGCGGCAGTCGGTGAGCAGCCCGGAACCGCCGAACGTGCAGCGATAGGTCCGGCCCTCTTCGATCGCGACGCCGCCGTCTCGCACGCGCACCGTCGCGTCCTCGGTGACGCCGCCGACGGTGACCTCTCCGCGGACGTCGACGCCGGGCCGGTTGCCGTCGCTGGCCGTGATCGACACCGGCGGGTCGAGCTGGAGCACGCGGAGCGTCGCGGGCTCGCCCGGCTTCGGCGCGGCGGCGCTCTGAGCGGTCTTGGCGCAGCCGGTGACGCGCCCGGCGTCGATCGTGCAGGTGTAAGGGGCGCCCCACTGGGTCGTGAGCGCGAGGATCGCTTGCGCGGCCGCGGTGCTGACGAAGTGGAACTCGTCGCCGTCGCCGATCAGCGAGCCGAACGGCCCGCGCGCGGTGCCGTAGGCGAACGAGAGATCCTGGATCGTCTTCGTGCCGGAGAAGTTCGACGGCGGCGGGTTGGTCCTCGTGGTGCCGGTGACGACGGTGACCGTCTCGGTTGGGACCGGCGGCGTGCTCGCAGCCGGGGGCGGCGTTCCGGCGGCCGTCTGCACCGGCGGCTCGTCGTCGCCGGACGGCCAGGCGAAGACGACGGCGAGAACGATCGCGATCAGGCCGGCCGCAGCGATCGCGAGCCGCGGAGGGCCGCTCGGCGGCTCGGGGGTCCCGCCCGCGGGTGTGAGGTCGAGCCCATCCCATTGGGGGCCGGTCGGCGTCTCTTCACCGGAGCCGGGCGGGCCGATGCTGCCGTCTCGATCGCTCACGCGCCGGACTCTGGCAGATCGGTCAGCTGCGGTGGTAGTCGCGCGCGGTCGCCTGGTCGCGCGGGGAGATGTCGAGCCGCTGGATCGTGACGTGCGGCGGGCGCGTGACCGCGTAGACGATCGCATCGGCGACGTCATCGGCGACGAGCGGCGTCAGGCCGGCGTAGACCTGGCCGGCACGGCTCTCGTCGCCGTCGAAGCGGACGACCGAGAACTCGGTCTCGACTAGCCCGGGCGCGACCTCGATCACGCGGATCGGCTTGCCGAGCAGCTCGACGCGCAGCGTGTCGGTGATCGCGGCGGCGGCGTGCTTGGCCGACGTGTAGCCGGCGCCGCCGGGGTAGGTCTGGTGGCCGGCCACCGACGTGACGACGACGATCCGGCCGTTGCCGCTCGCCTCGAGCGCCGGCAGGAACGCGCGGATCGTCCGCGCGGCGCCGAGCACGTTCGTCTCCCACATCGTCCGCCACTGCTCTTCGTCGAGCTCTGAGAGCGGCTCGAGCCCGAGCGCGCCGCCGGCGTTGACGACTAGCACCGCGCACTCGGGCACCGCGGCCGCGAGCGAGTCGACATGCGCCGGGTCGGTCACGTCGCAGGCAACGGCGCGGGCGTGCTCGCCGAGGTCCTGCGCGAGCGCGTCGATGCGGTCGGCGCGGCGGGCGCTCAGCACCACAGCGAAGCCGGCGTCGTGGAGCTGCCGCGCCGTGGCGGCGCCGATCCCCGACGAGGCACCGGTGATGACTGCGGTCTGCCGCTCGCTCACGGCCCCACCGTACGGGATGATGGGCAGCGGCTATGGCGATGATCACCG
Source organism: Baekduia sp. (assembly GCA_037045385.1). Classification (GTDB taxonomy): domain Bacteria; phylum Actinomycetota; class Thermoleophilia; order Solirubrobacterales; family Solirubrobacteraceae; genus Baekduia. The sequence goes on from JBAOHN010000005.1 coordinate 132,880, forward strand.
AGATCGACGACTTCTACGACAAGGGCTGCGGGCGCTGCGACCGGTTCGATACCGCCGACTGCTCGACGAAGCATTGGAATGCCGGCCTCCGCGATCTGCGCCGGATCGCGCTCGGCACCGGACTGACCGAGGTCGTCAAGTGGGGGCACCCGTGTTTCATGCGCGAGGGGCGCAACGTCGCGCTGATCGGCGCGTTCCGGGACGACTTCCGGCTCTCGTTCTTCAACGCCGCGCTGCTGCGTGACGGCGACGGTGTGCTCGAGAAGTCGGGGCCGAACACGCAGCACGCCGACGTGATCCGGTTCACGAGCAATGAGCAGCCGGGCGAGATGGAGGCGGTGCTCGTCGCGTACTTGACGGAGGCGATCGGCTACGCGGACGCGGGTATCAAGCCGGAGAAGAGCGAGGTCGAGCTCGACTACCCGGACGAGCTGGTCGATGCGCTCGATCGCGACCCGGCGCTCGCCGAGGCGTGGCACGCGCTGACCCCGGGCCGGCAGCGCAGCTACGTGATCAACCTCAACGGCGCCAAGCAGCCGGCGACCCGCGTCGCCCGGATCGAGAAGTTCCGCGAGAAGATCTTCGCCGGGAAGGGCGCGCTCGACCGGTAGCCGCCCGGGCCCGCTCAGGCCCCGAGTGCCCGAGCGATCACCATCTGCTGCACCTCGTCGGTGCCCTCGCCGATCGTGAGGATCTTGGCGTCGCGGTAGAAGCGGCAAACCGGATACTCCTCGATGAAGCCGTAGCCGCCGTGGATCTGAACGGCCTCCTCGGTCGCCCGCACCGCGAGACGCCCGGTCTTGAGCTTCGCTTGTGCCGCGGTCAGCGAGAAGTCGCCGCCCTGGTCCTTGATCCAGGCCGCCTTGTAGGTGAGCAGACGGGCGGCCTCGATCTCGGTCGCGATGTCGGCGAGCTTCGCCTGGATCGACTGGAACTTCGAGATCGGCTTGCCGAACGCGACGCGCTCGCCTGCGTACTTGAGCGCCTCGTCGAGCGCGCCCTGCGCTAGGCCGACGCCCATCGCGGCTACGCCGATCCGGCCGATGTCGAGCACCTTCAGGAACTGCTTGAAACCGGCGCCTTTCGGCCCGAGCCGTGCCTCCGCCCCGACCTCGCAACCGGTGAACGTCAGCGGCCGCGTGTCCGACGCGTTCCAGCCCATCTTTCGGTACGGCTCGCCCTGCTCGTAGCCGGGCGTTCCGCGGTCGATCAGGTAGTTCGAGATGCCGCCGTCCTCGTCGCGGGCCGTGATCGCGACGTGGCCGGACATGTCGGTGCCCGCGTTGGTGATGAACTGCTTGGCGCCGTCGATCACGAACCCGTCTGAGGTCTCGCGCGCGGTCGTGCGCACGTTGCCGGCGTCGGATCCGGCCTCGGGCTCGGTCAGGCCGAACGCGCCGAGCTTCTCGCCGGCGCAGAGGGCAGGCAGGTAGTCGGCCTTCTGCTGGTCTGAGCCGAACAGGTAGACCGGCTGCGTGCCTAGCGACGTGTGCGCGCAGAGCGTGATCGCGACCGACGAGTCGACGCGCGTCAGCTCCTCGACGGCGATCGCGTACTGCAGCGACGTGCCGCCGGCGCCGCCGACTTCCTCCGGGAACGGGATCCCCATCCAGCCGAGCTTGCCCATCTTTCGGGCGAGGTCGTAGGGGAACGACTTCGTCCGGTCGAGGTGCTCGGCTACCGGGGCGACTTCGCCGACTGCGAACTCGCGGACGGTCTTCTGGAGTTCGGCGGTGGCGTCGTCGAGCAGGAATTCCATGCGCCGGAGCCTACGAGGCGCTCCGCGCCGCCGCGTACTCAACGAGCGTTCGCACGAGGCCGCCGCTGCCGCCCTTCTTCGCCCACGGCGCGCCGGCGTCGTAGGCGGTCGAGAAGTCGAAGTGCGCCCACGGCCGCTCGCCGGTGAAGCGCTGGAGGAACGCCGCGGCGCTGCACGCGCCGCCGCCCTTGCCGAGCGCGGCGTTCGTCAGGTCGGCAACGGTGCCCTTCATGTGCTCGCCGTAACGCGGGTCGAGCGGCATCCGCCAGACATCCTCGCCGGCAGCGGAAGCCGCGGCCTCGACCGCGCCGGCAACGTCATCGCTCGTCGCGAAGTAGCCGCAGTACTCGGAGCCGAGGGCGACCTTCATCGCGCCGGTCAGCGTCGCGACGTCGATCAGCTCGTCGGCGCCCTGCTGCATCGCGTGGTGCAGGCAGTCGGCGAGCACGAGCCGGCCCTCGGCGTCGGTGTTGTCGATCTCGATCGTCGTCCCGTTCGCGGCGGTCAGCACGTCACCGGGGCGCATCGCATGCCCGTTGATCGAGTTCTCGGTCGCGCCGACGACGGCGAGCACGCGCACTGGCAGCTTCAGCGCGGCGATCGCCGCGGTCGCCTCGATCACGGCGGCCGCGCCCGACATGTCGGACTTCATCGTGACCATCGAGTTCGCCGGCTTGATCGACAGCCCGCCGGAGTCGAACGTCACGCCCTTGCCGACGAGGCCGAGCAGCGGCCCGGTTGCTCCCGGCGGCTCGTAGCGGAGCACGATCAGCGCCGGCTCCACATCCGACCCTTGCGCGACGCCGAGGAACGCGCCCATCCCGAGCTTCTCGAGCCGGTCGCGCGCGCCGACCTCGAACGAGACGTGCTCGCAGCGGATCGCGATCGCCGACGCGTGGTCACCGAGCGCGTGCGGCGTCAGCACGTTCGGCGGCGCGTCCTGCAGCTCGCGGGCGCGGTTCATCGCGGCGGCGATCGTCGTGGCGCGCTCGATGACCGCAGCGGAGCCGCCCGCGATCGTCACCGCCTCAGGACCGGAAGGCGTGTCATCGCCGGTCTTGAACCGCCCGCGCCGGTAGCTGCCGAGGACCGCCGCCTCGGTGATCGCGCTAGTCGCGAGATCAGTCGCCGAATCACCGAGCTGCCAGCAGGCCGCGCCGGCCTCCAGCTCCCGGGCACGCCCGTGCGCAGCCGCCGCGATCTCGTGCCAGGCACGCCGGTCGAGCGTCGCAACATCGCCGAGCCCGACCTCGATCACGGTCCGGTCGCCGTCCCGCACCGACGACAGCCGTCCGCGCTTCGCGGCGCCGGCCCCAGCCGCAACGATCAGCGTGTCGGTGTCGGACGGGGCATCGGCGGTCAGCACGCGCATGGCGGCGGACCCTACTCGCGCCTCAGGTCACCAAGGCGACGGTGCGTAGTCCTTCAAGAACACTCCGCAGAGGTCCTCGCCGGTCTCGCCGCGCACGATCGGGTCGTACACGCGCGCGGCGCCGTCGGTCAGGTCCAAAGGCGCGTGGAAGCCGATGTCGGCCATCCGCATCTTCTGCGGATGCGGGCGCTCGTCGGTGATCCAACCGGTGTCGACGCTCGTCATCAGGATCCCGTCCTCGAGCAGCTCGCCCGAGCTGGTGCGGGTCAGCATGTTCACGGCCGCCTTCGCCATGTTCGTGTGCGGGTGGCCGGGGCCCTTGTAGCCGCGGCCGAACTGGCCCTCCATCGCCGAGACGTTGACGATGTACGTGCGGCGCGCGGGCGAGGCGGCAAGCGACGTCCGCAGGCGGCTGATCAGGATGAACGGCGCGGTCTGGTTGCAGAGCTGAACCTCGAGCTGTTCGACCGGGTCGACCTCGCCGATCACCTGGCTCCAGCTGTTCTCGTGGTGGAGATCGGGGACGAGCCCGCCGGCGTCGATCGCGGTGCCCGCGGCGATCTTGTCCGGGGTCGCCGACCGGGCACGTAGCGCCAGCTCGCTCAGCGACGCGGGCGTCGGCGACCAGCCGCTCCCCGGCAACAGCGCGGTCTGTTCGGTGTCGCGGGCGCGGCCGAGCGAGACGATCTCCGGCATCGGCCCGGCCGGCAGCGGCGCCCGTTCGCCGGCGACGAGGTGGGCGTAGGCCTCCGGCGAGCGCCGCACGGTCTGCGCGGCGTTGTTGATCAGGATGTCGAGCGGGCCGGCGGCGGCGACCTCGTCGGCGAGCGCGATCGCCTGCGCCGGGTCGCGCAGGTCGATGCCGACGATCCGCAGGCGGTGGAGCCAGTCGCCGCTGTCCTCCATCGCGGTGAAACGCTCGACGGCGTCACGTGGGAAGCGCGTCGTGATCGTCGTCTCAGCGCCGTCACGCAGGAGCCGCAGCGCGATGTACATGCCGATCTTCGCGCGGCCGCCGGTAAGCAGCGCGCGCTTGCCGCTGAGGTCGGTGCGAGCGTCGCGCTTGGCGTGGTTGACGGCCGCGCAGGGCGGACAGAGCTGGTGGTAGAAGGCGTCGATGTCGACGTACTCGTCCTTGCACACGTAACACGCGTGCGGCTCTTTCAGCCGGCCGGCGAACGCGCCGGTCGCGGCCCCACTGAGCGGCAGGCCCTGGGTCTCGTCGTCGATTCGGCCGGGGGCGCCGGTAGCGGTGTTGGCGATGACGGCGTCGTCGTGCTCGCGGATCGCGGACTGGATCTCGCGCTTCTTGCGCTTGCGCGCGGCCTTGTACATGCCGCTCGTCGCGCGCTGCAGCGCGATCGCATCCGGGTGCCCGGTCGGGAGCTGCTCGGCCTCGCGGAGGACGCGGAGCGCCTCGTCGAGGCGATCGGGGTCGATGCCGTCCATGCGGCGGACACGGTAGAGGCCGTGCTACTGCGCTAACGAGCTACTCGATAGCCGACAGAAACCGATCGACGATCTCACGAGTCGTACCGGTCGTGAAGTACGGCGAGTGCGTGCGCTGGATCGAGTCCTTCCCGTCGGCAGCCCGCGACGCGTGGTGAGCGAGGAGCGTTCGCACCTGATTGAGCGGGTAGCCATGTGCGGCGCGGAAAGCTCGGACCAGCTCGAAGCTGCTCATCACCAGGTCGGCTGAGAGCATCTCGACGAAGAACCTCTCCGGCGCGGTTGATTCTTCCCTTGGAAGCAGGGAGGCCTTCGTGCATGTGGCACCGACCGCATCGGCGCGGGGCGATGGTCTCCGCGGCGGACCCGTTAGGTGCGAGTTCTTCCCTCGAACCGGGGGCTCAAGTGCATGTTCTTCCGCTGGAGTCTCGCTTACATGTCGAATATTCCACTTCGCGGCGCCTGTACGAAACACGCGCCCACAGCGCTCATTTCGTACAGGGGTCGTTACCCTTCGCCGCCTCATGCCCAAGACCGTGATTCTCGGAACCGCCCGTACCCCGATCGGCAAGCTCGGCGGTGGACTCTCGACCGTCGACGCGACCGAGCTCGGCGGCATCGCCATCAAGGCAGCGCTCGAGCGCGCGGATGTCGCGCCCGAGCAGGTCGATCACGTCGTGATGGGGCAGGTCATCCAGGCCGGGCAGGGCCAGATCCCGTCGCGCCAGGCGCAGATCAAGGCCGGCATCCCGAAGGAGGTCTCCTCGGAGACCGTCAACAAGGTCTGCGCCTCGGGGCTGCGCGCCGCGGTCATCATCGACCAGGCGATCCGCGCCGGTGACGTCGAGGTCGGCGTCGCGGGCGGGATGGAGTCGATGAGCAAAGCGCCGTACCTCTTGCCGCAGGCCCGGTTCGGCTACCGGATGGGTGACGCGAAGGCGCTCGACTCGATGGTCCACGACGGCCTGACGAACCCGTTCAGCGGCCGCCAGATGTTCGACGAGGCGACCGAGGTCGGCGACTCGATGGAGCTGACGCGCCCGGAGCTCGACCGCTGGTCGGTTCGCTCGCAGGAGCTCGCGATCAAGGCGATCGACGAGGGCACGATGGCCGAGGAGATCGTCCCGGTGACGATCACGTCGCGGAAGGGTGAGACGGTCGTCGACACCGACGAGGGTCCGCGCCGTGGGACGACGCTCGAGGCGCTCGCGAAGCTGCCGGGGCTTGTCTCGAAGGAGGGCTCGCACACGGCCGGCAACGCGCCGGGCGTCAACGACGGCGGCGGCGCGCTCGTCCTGTCGTCCGACGAGTGGGCGCAGGCGAACGGCAAAGAGGTGCTGGCCGAGATCGTCGCGCACGCCCAGTTCGCCAACGACTTCCCGAACCTCGCGACGACGCCCGGCGGTGCCGCGAAGAAGGCACTTGCGAAGGCCGGCCTGACCGCTGATCAGATCGACATCTGGGAGATCAACGAGGCGTTCGCGTCGGTGACGCTCCAGTCGATCCGCGACCTCGGCATCGACGAGGACAAGGTCAACGTCAACGGCGGCGCGGTCGCCCTCGGCCACCCGATCGGCGCCTCCGGCGCGCGCATCATCGGCGCGATGGTGCACGAGCTGCGGCGCCGTGGCGGCGGCTACGGATGCGCGGCGATCTGCTCGGGTGGCGGGCAGGGCGACGCGATCATCATCAGGGTCTGAGGCGTTTGCGCTGCGCATCTCGCGACGATGCGGCTGGCTCCGCCAGCCGCCGGACGAAGGCGAAGCCTTCGTCCAATGCTCAGGCGGCTTGGCCGTCTGAGCACGACCTGCTTTGCGCAAACACCTCAGACGGCGCTGACGGCGGGACTACGGCGCACCAACCGGCGCGGTGATGGTCGGCCACGACGGCCATCGCGGCTGGATCTACTACCTGGCGGTCGCGCCGAGCGCCCGCCGTGGTGGTCTGGGACGATCTTTGGTGGAGGCATCGGAGCACTGGCTCGCCGAGCGTGGCGTGCCGAAGCTCAACGTGATGGTCCGCGGCGACAACGCCGATGCCCAGGGGTTCTATGACGCGATCGGGTACGGCCACGACGATGTTGTCGTTCGTTCGCGCCGCCTCGACTGACCGTCCGTTTCACCGTGCTACGCGTCGGGCAGAACGAAGGCATGATCCTCCTCGGCCTAGTCCTGACCCTCATCGGCTACCTCATCGGCCCGAGCATCCTCGGAACGATCGGTCTGATCCTGCTGATCATCGGCCTCGTCGTGAACTTCGTTCCGATGGGTGGCGAGCGCCGGCGCGTCTGGTGACGCGATGGTCCTCCTCGGTCTGATCCTCGTCGTCATCGGCGCGATCGCCGGCCCGCACGCCCTATTGACGGTCGGCGGGACGCTCGTCCTGCTCGGGCTCGTGATCAACCTGGGGATGAAGCGGCGGGTGTGGTGAAGCCGTCAGCTCAGGTCGAGCACGAGGCGTAGCGCGTCGTCGACTGCCGCTCGTTCCTCAGCTGACAGACGGCCAGCGGCAGCGCCCAGACGGGCGGGGTCGACTGCGGTCGTCTGCTCGATGAGCACCCGAGTCTCCGTGGCACCGATCTTGATCATCGGGCGGAATGTCGCGGCCGCAGCTCTGCGGGAAGTGGGGGCGACGAGCACCGTGCTGAGGACGAGCAGTTCGTCGGCTTGAACAACGACTCCGTAGCGCGGTCCGTGTTGCTCTCGGCCTTTGGAGGCGCGAGGCGAGGGGAGACGGAACAGCTCACCACGGACCATCAGAGTGATCCGTCTTCAGGCCGGAGCGAATCCATGAGTTCACGAACGTCTGCCATCTCGGCGCGGTCGGTCTCGTCCGCTGCGAGTGCGGCAGCTTCACGCGCGAGAGCGCTTCGCTGGACACGCCGTTCGCCTGCTTCCACAAGCGCAAGCCGCACCGCAGCAGAGTCCGTCAGGCCGCTGGAGCGGAGCAGTCCGAGCGATCGCTCGGAGTCGTCGTCGAGGCGGACATGGAGCGAGCGAGCCATGATGGCCTGGCATTGTAGCATGATATGTGCTACGAAAGCGTCACGAAACTGCGCCGAACCAGCGGTGCCTCCGTTGCCCGTTCGCCCTCGGACCGTTACGCTCCGCGCGTGCTACCGCTTTCCGGTGTTCAGCAAGGCGGGGCGCGAAGGGGACGGCGCAGGGCCCGGAGTATCGGCATCGCGATCATCGCCTCGGTCGCGCCCGCGACCTCGCTTGCCGTTCCGGCCGGCGGCGCAGCGGCGGAAGCCGGCCTCGTCACTCTCAAGCCCGGCCCAGTAGCGGCCGCGCCAGACCGTCTCGGCGGCGCCTCCGGCATCGGCGTCGGCACGAGCCTCAGCGACGGCATCCGCCTCGGCGGCGGTCTGCGCATCGTCGCCTCTGAGCGCAAGGGCGCCTCACCGGCTGGGTCGATGCGGACCACCAGCGGCGGCCGCCGCGCGACCGTTGGCAAAGCACCCGGCCCGCAATGGACGATCGGCCCCGACCCGCGCGGCCTCCAGATCACCGTCCGCCGTGGATCTGCCGCTGAGCAAAGGCTGCGGATCGCCGCGACCGAGCAGCCGCGCCTCGCCCGAACCGCTCGCGGCGCGGTGACGATCGTCGTCGGCGGCATCGAGGTCGCCCGGATCGTCGCCGTCCCGCCGAGCGGCCGCGCACGCGCGGTCCGCCTTTCGGCCTCCGGACAAGAGCTCGTGATGCGCCTCGCAAACAGCCGGCGCGGCGACGCAGGCGCCATCAGGGTCGAGCTGCCGGCGCTGGCACGCAGTGGCGGATGGCAGTTCGCCGCGACGCCGGCCGGTGCCGCGACCGGGACCCAACGAGGCCGGGCGCTCCGGATCCGGACGACCACTCCCGGCTGGCTGCCGTGGTCACAGGGCATCTGGACCTGGCAGGCGCCGGGCAACGCGCAGGTCCGATCGGTCCGATTCGGACGCGTCAACGGCGCGCTCTCGAAGTCGTCCCTGGCCACGGCCGAACTCGCCGACGATCGCACGGTGCTCAAGGTCAAGCGTGCGCGCGCCGGCGCGCAGCTGAGCGCGGCCGGCAGCAGAGCCTCCGCTGCGCGCTTCTCGCTGCTGACGCTCAAGCGCGGCGCAACCGCCTCGGCCGCGACGTCGGAGCTCCAGGTCTTCGACGCCGAAGCGCCCGTCATCGACACCGCCGGCCCCCGCACGCGCTGGCTTGCGCCCGGCGGCACGATCGACGTCCGCGCGAACGACGCCGGTCTCGGCGTCGCGTCGATCGCCGTGACCGGCGACGTCCAGCGCTCGCTCTCCGACGCCTGCACGACCTCCGACGCGGTCGCATGCCCGGCCACGTGGGAGACGTCGCTGCCCGTCGGCGCCCTCAACCCAGGCGAGCACGCCGCGTCGATCCGAGTCACCGATCGCGCAGGGCGCAAGTCGGCGGCGAAGGCGATCAGCTTCGCCGTCGATCCGACCGCACCGTCGATCGACGGCTCGGGCGTCCCGCGCTGGATGGCCTCGGCCGAGAGCGTGCGCATCACGGCGGCGGATGGCGAGTCGGGCGTGATCGCCCTGTCGGTGGCGATCGACGGCGGCGCACCGCAGCATGTGACGCAAGCGTGTGCAGCCGGCGGCTGCGCGCTCGAACACGACTTCCGCCTCGACGCCGGCCAGCTCGGTCAGGGCGAGCACACACTCACGGTTCACGCGATCAACGGCGCCGGCGACGCGACCACTCGCGATCTGCGGCTCGGCATCGACCGTGACGCACCTGAGGTCTCGTTCATCGATGGGTTCGGCTCCGGCTCGCCGTTCATCACCGAGCCGCGCGCGGTTCCGGCGAACGTCGGTGATGCGCATTCGGGCGCGGTGCGCGTCGTCAGCTCGGTCGACGGGCGCGTGCTCGGCACCGACGACCGGCGCTGCGACGACGGCGGCTGCACGATCAAGCCAAGTACCGAGATCGACCCGCGCACGCTCGATCCCGGCGAGCATGAGCTGACGGTCGACGCGACCGACGCCGCCGGCAACACGGCCTCGAAGAAGGCGCGGTTCAGGACCGAGTTCGTCGCGCCGACTCCGGTCTCGAAGACCGCGACCACCGACCTCGCGACCAGTTCCAAGTTCCTCTACCAAGGCGACGATGCGCCGCAGCGAGGCGTCACCGCCGACATCGCGCCGACGCGGATCGCGGTCCTCCGCGGCAAGGTGCTCGGGCCCGACGGTCGCCCCGAGCAGGGCGCGAGCGTCATGGTCGCCGACCACCCCGAGTACGGCCGGACCGCCTCGCTGTCGGACGGCACCTACTCGATGGTGGTCAACGGCGGCGGCCCGCTCGTCGTCGAGGTCAGCAAGGACGGGTACCTGCCGGTTCAGCGGTCGGTGCAGACGCCATGGCAGGACTACGTCTGGCTCGACGACGTCGTCCTGACGCCGCTCGACTCGAAGAGCACGGACATCACGTTCGGTCCCGGCGCTGGGCTGCAAGCGGCGGAGAGCAGCGAGTCGGAGGACAGCCACGGAGAGCGCAAGGTCACGACGATCGTCAAGCCCGGAACGTCAGCGGTGATGGTGATGCCGGACGGCGAGCGGCGGCCCGTGACCCAAGGGCGCCTGCGGGTGTCCGAGTTCACCGTCGGCGAGTTCGGCAAGGACCGCATGCCGGGCGAGCTCCCGCCCAACGTCGCCTACACCTGGGCCGCGGAGTTCAGCCTCGACGAGGCGCTGGCCGCGGGTGCGGAGACGATCGAGTTCAGCAAGCCGCTCGCCGCCTACGTCGACAACTTCCTCGGCGTTGACGCGGGCACCCGTGTCCCGCTCGGGTTCTACGACCGCAGCGATCACGTCTGGAAGCCGATGGTTGACGGTCGGGTCGTGCGCGTGCTGTCCGAGACGGGCGGCGTCGCCGTCCTGGATGTCACCGGTGACGGCAATCCGGCAAGCGCCGAGGCGCTCGACGACCTTGGTGTCGACGAGCAGGAGATGCGCGAGGTTTCGCGACGATTCGATCCCGGCCAGAGCTTCACGAGGCTCTCGCTGGCTCACTTCACGTCGATCGACGGGAACTATCCGTACCGGCTCCCTCCCGGCGCGATCGGCCCCGACGGGCGGGTCATCGATACGCAGACCGACGACGGTTGTCAGTCGTCCGGCTCGATCATCGGCTGCGAGAACCAGACGCTCGGCGAGGACATCCCGATCGCCGGCACTGGCCTCTCGCTTCACTACGAGAGCGACCGGACACCCGGGGCGGAAGCCGGGCGCGCCGTTCGCGTGAAGCTGATCGGGGATCGGATCCCCGACAAGTTGTCTCGGATCGAGGTGAGGGCGTCGATCGCCGGGCGGAGCTCCTTCAAGGCGTTCGAAACCGACGAGCGTTGCAACTGGACTCCTCGCCCGATTCTTTGTCCCGCGACGCCCGTCTCGGACGTCGAGCCAGGCATGACCTGGACATTCACATGGGACGGCAGGGACGCCTACGGGCGAACCGTCCAAGGTGGGCTGCCGCTACGGGTCGACGTTGGCTTCTACTACATGTTCGATTACCGGTCTGCGGTTCCGTTCACGTTCGCCGCGGGTGAGACGGTCAACCCGATTTCTCCGAGGCCGCCCACGGCATCCTGGGCGGGGGCCGGAGGCGGCTCGTTGGGCACGGTCGGGGGTAGCGGTGGTGGCGGTGGTGGCGGAACTCCGTCCGGAGGCGGCCGGGCCGAGATCAATCCAGACCCTCGGATCGAGGCGCCGGTCTGGCAGCGATTTACGACGACGCTCAACTCCTGGGACCAGCGTGCATCAGGCCTCGGTGGCTGGTCGCTGAGTGCCCACCACAGCTACGACCCGGAGACCGGGACGCTACGAACGGGGGATGGCCGTGTCCGGCGAGTTGAGGACCAGGCGAAGACCGTCCAGCAGCTCGATCCGAGGATCACGGTCTCATTCGGCGAGCCGGGGCTACACGGCGCCGGCGCCGGGCTAGCCGTCGACGCGGCAGGGAGTGTGTACTTCACTTGGAGCGATGCGGTCTACAAACGCACGGCCGCAGGAAGCATCGAGCGGATTGCGGGGCGCCCGTTTGAATGGGGAGATCCGGGTGGGCTCAGCGGTGATGGCGGGCCGGCGCGGGACGCACGCTTGAGCCGTCCGGATCACATCGCCGTCGGGCCCGACGGGTCCGTCTTCATCGCAGATCGCGGCAACCGTCGCGTCCGACGGGTCTCACCGGATGGCCTGATCGAAACGGTCGCTGGCGGCGGGAGCCTGGCGATGGAAAACGGTCTCCGCGCAGAAGAGATTGCTTTCGGTGACGTCGACGCGATCGGCGTGGACGCAAGCGGCCAGCTGTTCGTGATGGACAGCGGGTCGAGCTATGACTATGGAACGACCTCGGGACGAGTCGTGCGGGTCGACCGCGACGGGATCGCCAACGTCCTGATCAAGGAGAACTGCCCTACCGCTTGTCTCTTCGGCGTGTTCGGTGCGATGGCGGTCGCTCCCGACGGGACCGTTTGGGTCGCGCAGACCCAATGGCTCGATTGGTCGCATCTCATCCGCATCGGTCCAGACGGCTCGGTTGAACAATTCGGCGTGGGTCCTGACGCGGGGTTCACCGAGGCCCCGGTCCCTGCCGATAACGCTCGCCTCAACGTGAACGAGCTGGCGGTGGGCCCTGACAGTCGACTCTACGTTGCGAATCGCGATCCCTACCTCGTGCTCCGGCTCGACCCGGACCGTATGTTCCGCGTCGCGTACGGGGGAGGAACTTGCGACCGTCCATTCGTTCCGTTCCAGCGCCCTGGGACAGGCGACGTGTGGATGTCGGACTTTGGTCTCGGAGGGACTCCGCGCGAGGCATGTGCACAAGGTGGGGTGCCAGGTCTCGCGGTGGCTCCGGACAACTCGCTCCTGGTCAACGGGCGGTTGCTCGTCCGCGTCGGCTCCACCCTCCCCAGCTTCACCAACGAGGAACTCGCGATCCCCTCCGAGGACGGCAGCGAGATCTACCGGTTCGACAAGAACGGCCGCCATCTCGAAACCGTCGACGCGGTCAACGGCAAGCGTCTGCTCTCGTTCGGCTACGACGATCGCGGCCACCTCGACGAGGTCGTCGATGCGGACGACAACCGCGTCCGGATCGAGCACAACGGTGACGCGCCGACCGCGATCGTCGGCGCCTACGGCGCCCGGACGAAGCTCGACACCGACGCCGACGGGTGGCTGACCCGCGTCGAGGACCCGGAGGACGGCACGCACGAGCTCAGCTATCGCGACGCGAACGGGCTGCTCGCGTCATTCCGGCGCCCCGGGGCCGGCACCTCTCGGTTCGAGTACGAGGATGACGGGCGCCTGAAGTCCGACGTCGACCCGGACGGGCCGACCAAGACGCTCACCCGCAGCTATGACGGTGACCGCCAAGACGTGACGATGCGGACCAAGGGCGGTCTGACGTCGGTGTTCTCGCTCGACCGGACCGGGACGAACCTGCTCCAGCGCAAGGTCACAGGCCCGGACGGCGCCCAGGTGGTGCAGACGACCGGCGAGGGCACGACCACCACGACACAACCCGATGGCACGGTCGCTTCGTCGAGTGAACGTGGTGACCCGCGCCTCGGCATGGCAGCGCCGTTCCACGACGCCGAGTCGCTGAGGACGCCCGGCGGGCTCAAGGCCACGATCACGCGGACCCGGACGGCGCCGCTGGCCGATCTCTCCGACCGGTTCTCGTTCACCGAACTGACCGAGACGACCACGACGAACGGCAAGCCGAGCACCGTTCGCTACACCGCCTCCGACCGCACCGCGCGAGCGACGTCGATGGCCGGCCGCACCGCCTCGACCACGTTCGACGAGCGCGGCCGCGAGGTCGAGAGCCGGCTCCCGGGCGTCGAGTCGCAGACCACGCACTACGACGGTCGCGGCCGCGTCGACCGCGAGACGTTCGGTGATCGCGAGTGGACCTACTCCTACGACGCCGGCGGCAACCTCGCGCGCACGCAGGGGCCGGAGGCATTCGACGAGCGCTACCGCTACGACAAGGTCGGCCAAATGACGGCCCAGGTGCTCGCCGACGGTCGCGAGATCGGCTTCTCCTACGACAAGGCCGGCCGCCTGACCGGCGTCACCCCGCCGGCACGGCCGACGCACACGTTCTCGAGCACGCTCGGCTCACGGCTCGACAACGCCAAGCCGCCGCTCGTGCCCGACGTCGCCGATACGACCGAGCAGTACCGGTACAACGCTGACGGGCAGGTTGCGTCGGTTGATCTGCCGGGTGGTCATCGGACGGTGTTTGGGTACGACTCGGCGGGTCGGGTCAAGACGGTCACGGGTGACAGCGACGAGGTCACGTACCGCTACCAGCAGGGTGGCGGTCGCAAACTCGACGAGGTTGCGAACGGTGCTCAGAAGGTCGGCTACGAGTACGACGGGCCGCTCGTCACGCGTGAAGCGTGGTCGGGACCGGTGTCTGGGGCTGCCTCCTACGAGTACAACAGCAATCTGTTGCACAGTTCGGAGACGGTCGGGTCGCTGAAGATCGACTTCGGCTACGACGATGACGGGCTGTTGACTAGCGCCGGTGCGCTGACGTTGGTGCGCAACGCGGAGACGGGGGCGGTTGAGTCTTCGAGTGTGGGTGGCTCGTCGAGTTCGCATTCGTTTGATGAGTTCGGGCAGCCGAAGTCGCTTGGGTACAAGCAGGGCGCGGCGGACGTGCTTGGGTTCGTGTTCGAGCGTGACGGTCTTGATCGGTTGAAGAAGGCCACCGAGCAGGACGGTGGCGGCTCGCACGTGTTCACCTATGGGTACACGGGGCGTGGCCAGCTTGAGTGGGTTGATCGTGATGGGTCGCGTTGGCGGACGTATTCGTATGACGCCAACGGGAACCGTGAGAGCGCTCGTGAGGGGAGCGGTCCGGTGGTGTCGGCGGAGTTCGATGCGCAGGATCGGCTTGTTCGGAGCGGGGCGGTGTCGTTCCGGTATTCGGCGACTGGGGATTTGGTCGAGCGTGCTGATGGGGCTGCGAAGACCAGGTTTGGCTATGACGGGTTTGGTCGTCTTGAGAGCGTGACGCGGCCTGATGGCCGCAAGATCACGTATCTGGTTGATGGGCTCGGGCGCAGGGTTGCTCGTGAGGTCGATGGGGTGCGGACCGGGTCGTGGGTGTATGGGCAGCGTGGGTTTGGGCCGGTCGCTGAGCTTGCTGGTGACGGGTCTGTGAGGACCCGGTTTGTGTACGGGGCCTCGCCGGTGGTGCCGGTGTACATGGAGCGCTCAGGTGTTCGCTACCGCCTGGTGACCGATCAGGCCGGGTCGGTCAGAAAGGTCGTCAGGGTTGATACCGGCGCCGTGACCCAGGAGGTCGTCTACGACCCCTACGGCCAGGTCCTGTCTGACACGAGTCCCGGGTTCCAGCCGTTCGGCTACGCCGGCGGACTGGTTGATTCCGACACGGGCCTGGTGAAGTTCGGGGCGCGCGACTACGACCCTGAGACCGGGCGTTGGCTGAGCAAAGACCCAATCGGCTTCGCAGGCGGTGACACATCGCTCTACGCCTATGTGGGCGGCGACCCGGTCAACCGAATCGACCCCGAAGGACTGTGGTTCTGGGACGCAGCCGTAGCGGTCACCGAAGGCGTCGTGACCGTCTCGAACGTCGTCTGGGGCGGCCTGCCCTCGATGATCGGCGACGCCATCACCGGCCAGAACACCGCCTGCCACGACGGCGGCACACCAGGACTGCTGCTCGGAATGGTCCTACCAACTGGCAAACCCGGACGCGGCGCCAAACTACTGGAAGAAGCTGGCGGCGGACTACGACTGATCGGTCGCAACGCCCGGGTCACCAGGAGCCGAGTAAACACCGACCTGGCCGGAGGAAGGTCGACGGCCAAGAGCATCTTCCGAAATCGAACCCGAGGACAGCGGGTTGTTGACAAGCCATTGGGCAACGGTGGCGTAAGGCGCACCGCCGAGGACGGAACGAGTATTCGGTTGAATCCCGACGGGTCTGCGCGAATCGACGTACGGCATCCTGCCGGAAGGGAGACCGTACATTTTGGCCGATGACCGACATTGGGACGGCACTGATGGCTTCGTGGTTGCGGTGGACGAGCGCACCGAGAGCTGCCTTCGGGCGCTTCAAGCATCTGCGGTTGAGAATGTTCTGACTCAGACTGTTGCTGTCCTTGACCGCGATTCCCTGTATCGGTCATCAGGGTTGATCGTCCAGTGCGGTCAATCGGCGTACTCGATTGGTGCAGATTCGCTCGTCAGCGAGCAGCTAGACGAGTTGTTTTTTGTCTGCGCTTCGGTTCACGTGCAGTGGCCCCACGCGCGCCCTGCGCCCGCACCGATTGGTCCGCAGGCCGATCGTCTCAGCCTTAAGGGCATCATCGGGACCGCACCTCAGATCTCCATCGTGCGGTGGGCAGCGACCGTTGCTACAGCTGATGGCGCCGAACTTCGTGGTGATGCTGACGCGGGGCTGTTGCTGACTGGCCTCAACGGCGCCCAGTTGCTGATCGACTGCCGTTGTAACCCCTTCGACGACCTGCGGCCGCCCGTGATGCCGCTCGATCTCGTGCTCACAACGGATGCTCAAGCAATACTGGAGCTTCTTGACCAAGCGACCGTTCGGCCAGTTGGTGGCTCTGGGGCCGTGAATCAGATCGATTGACCTGGCGGCTCTGGGTTCTCAGGATTCGAGTTCGGGCGACTGAGATGGACGACTACTCGGCAGCTCGCGCGCGAGCCGAATCCAAACTAGCGAGCTCGTCCGCGTCGATGGTTGAAACCCTGGCGGCCTTCGCGGCCCTAACGGAACTTGCACCTGAGCAGCCCGACGCTTGGATCGGGCTGGCTCACGCTTCGATTAAGTTCGGGGAGTGGGATAGAGCTAAGGCCTCAGTCGAACGTTCCCTCGAAGCCGCCCAGGAGCAGCCCGACTTGGTTTCCGAAATTGCCGCCAGCGAGATCCTCGCTCGGCTCGGTTCAGTTGAGCGCGCGAGCGAACTGCTCCAGTTGACAAGTGAGCGCGTCCGGGGGGCTAGTGCTCCTGTCGTCGCGACGTGGACCCACGCGTGTGCCATTGTCGCGTTGCGGGCCGGAGACGCCGAGGGTGCGGAGGAGTTGCTACTGCGCGCTCTCGAACTGGATCCGGGGTTTCGCGTCGCACGGAACGACTTGAATGCGCTTCGTGCCACGGTCGGCGCTCAAGGCGAGTGATCCTGCAGCCGTGATTCGCGTCAGAAGAGCCTCTCCATCCTGGGTCGGTACGAAGCGGTACGAGATGGAGTTCGCCCTCAGCCACGACTCGGAGCCCGTGGAGGTGACGACTGTTCCGCGGCAAAGGGCGCTTCGGCGGCTCGAACGTGCCGAAGGCGTGGCTGACGCGCACGCGTTCCTGGAAGAAGCGGACCGACAATGGGACGCCGACAACCGGGGTTGGGCGATCGAGTACCCAGGGCCCAACAGCGAGGCTCCGGAACATGTTCGTTGAGCGCCTTCCGGGAGGACGCGCGAGTCGCGGCCGGGTTCAGATCGCGGCGAACCTCACCACCCGCCGCCCCACATCCGCCTCCACCAACCGCGCCCGCACCGCAGCCCCCAGCACGAGCGGCTTCTCGCCCGCGCACTTCGCCAGCACTGGCGGGTCGCTGAGCTGGATCAGCCCGCCGCCCCCCTTCTCGGCCAGGTCCACGACGACGGCGTCGAAGGTCTCGCCGACGTGCGGCGCCAGCAGCGCCGCCTCGACCGCGTCGACGCATGCGCGGTCCAAAGCGTTCGCGCGCCGGTCTGACGCGGCCATCACCTCAGGCAGCGACGGCAGCGCCTCGCGCACCCACTCCGGCACCGGCCGGCCGGCCGCGATTGCCTCGCAGCACACCAGCCCGAACCGATCGACCAGCCGCCGCAGCGGGGCTGTCACGTGCGCGTACGGCGCCGCGATCGCGGCCTGCTCTCGCTCGCCCACCGGCGGCGGGTCGCCGTCGAACGCCGTGTACTTCGCCCCGCGGAAGAGCACGCCGGCCTCGTGGAGCAGCGCGACCTCGGGCCCGGACTGCGCATCGAGCCCGCGCAGGAACACCGACGCGCGCACGTCATCCGCCCAACCCAGCCCGAGGCCGCGCGCCTGTCGCCGCAGCCGCTGCACCACGTGGTCCGGCGGCACCGGCATCGTCCGCAGCACGCCCACTCCGCCCGCGAGCATCAGCTCGGCCGCGGCCATCCCGGTCATCAGCGAGAGCTGCGCGTTCGCGTCCTCGATCTCGCGCGGCGGGCGCAGCACGAGCCGGTAGCCGCCGTCCTCGCGCTCGATCTCCTGGTCGGGCGTCCCGAGCGACACCCCTCCGCGCGCCGCCTCCACCTCCGCCCGCAGCCGGCCGATCTCGAGCAGCAGCTCGATCTCCGGCCGCGCTCGCCCGGCGTCGATCGCCGCCTGCTCGCTCTCGTAGTCGAGCTGCTCGCTCGAACGCACGAGCGCGCGCTCGAGCGACGTCAACGCCGCCTCGCCATCGGCCCCCAGCTCGAACGTCCAGACGAACGCCGGCCGCACCTCGCCGGCAAGCAGCGACGCCGCGCCCTCGCTCAGCACCGGCGGGTGCAACGGCACGCGCCCGTCCGGCGCGTACATCGTCTGCCCGCGCACGCGCGCCTCGGCATCGACCGGCCCGCTCGGCAGCACGAACGCCGGCACGTCCGCGATCGCGTACCGCACCACGTACCCGCCGCCTGCCGCCCGGTCCAGCGCCATCGCCTGGTCGAGGTCGGTCGAGCCCTTCGGGTCGAGCGTCAGGAACGGGACGTCGAGCAGCTCCAGAGCCGGCCGTTCCCACGAGCGCGCCGCCTCCTCGGCGGCGGCCAGCACCTCCGGCGGGAACTCCTCCGGCACCTCCAACTCCGCCCGGATCGCCGCGAACGTCGCGGCCAGTTCGCCCTCTGGAACGGCAACGCGGTAGCTCGGGCGGCGCACGGCGCAGACCCTACGGTCCGGGCCAGCGCCGGGCCGCGCCTACTTGTTGATGCAGCCGAACTCCGCGCCGTTCACATAGTTCGAGGCGATCATCACGCAGGCCTTGTACTTTCGGTTCGGCTTGTACGGCACCGAGATCGAGACCGGGTCGGCCGCCTTGTAGATGTAGTTGTCACTCGTGAACGAGTAGAACGACTTGACGTCGAAGTTCTGGCGGATCCCGTCCTCGGACACGACGACGTAGAAGCGCCGGCCCGACGGCACCTTGCTCGCGAGGCAGGGGCTGAACGCGGCGGCGCCATAGACGCGGCCGTCGATCGCCTCGATCGAGACCCGGCCGGTGCAGCCGCTCTCGGACTTCCACGCCTGCGACTTGGCAAGCGCGGGCGTCGCCGATCCGAGCGATGCGGCCAGTCCGGCCGCGGCGGCGAGCGACGTCATCTTCTTCGAGCGCGTGGTCATCTGCCGGCATCGTACCGGAAACAGGACTGAGAAGGCCAAGGGCGCGTTCGCCTACTCTCGGGCCATGCCGACCGCGGCCGCCTTTTTCGACCTCGACCGCACGCTGATGTCCGGCTCGTCCGGCTTCTTCTGGGCGCGCGCGGCCGCCCGCGCCGGGATCATCGGCCGCGGCCAGCTCGCGCGTCACGCCTACGCCAACATCCGCTTTCGCCTCCACGGCTCGACCGACGAGAGCACCGAGCAGGTGATGGAAAAGGTCGGCGAGCTGCTCGCCGGCCGCCGCGCGCGCGACTTTGAACGGCTCGGCCCGCAGGTGCTCGCGGGCGTCCTCCCGCGCCTCTACCCCCAGATGCTCGAGATCGCCTGGGCCCACCAGGACGACGGCCGCCCCGTCTACATCGTCACCGCCGCATCGCAGGGCACCGCTGAGCTCGTCGCCTCGGTGATCGGCTTCGACGGCGGCCTCGGCACCCAGTTCGAGGAGGACGAGAACGGCCTCTACACCGGACGTCTCGTCGGGCAGCACACCTACCGCGAGGGCAAGGCCGCGGTGATGCGCGAGCTCGCCGAGCGCGAAGGCATCGACCTCGCCGCCTCCTACGCCTACTCCGACAGCGAGTCCGACCTGCCGATGCTGCGCGCCGTCGGCCACCCGGTCGTCGTCAACCCCGACACCGAACTCGCCCGGGTCGCGCGCGAGGAGCAGTGGGAGGTGCTGCGCTTCGACCGTCTCGCCGGGCACCTGCGGATGGCCGGCGGGCTCGCCGCCGCGACCGTGCTCGGCGCCGCCGGGCGGCAGGTGGCGCGCCGTGCCCGCTGACGAGACGCCGCTCGATCGCCTCGGCGCCCGCCGCGCGCAGACCGAGGACGCGGCCCGCCCCGGCGCCCTCGCCAAACGCCGCGACCGCGGCGGACGGACCGCGCGCGAGAACGTCGAGGACCTGATCGACCCCGGCTCCTGGGTCGAGTACGGCCGCTACGCGATCGCGCCGCAGCGCGGCCGGCGTGACCTCGACGACCTGCGGGCCAACACTCCCGCTGACGGCCTCCTTGCCGGCGCCGCGACCGTCGGCGGCCTGCCGGTCTGCGTGCTCGCGTACGACTACACCGTCCTCGCCGGCACGCAGGGCGCCGTCGGCCACCTCAAGAAGGACCGCCTGTTCGACCTGATCGACCGGCTCCGGCTGCCGGTGATCTTCTTCGCAGAAGGCGGCGGTGGCCGGCCCGGCGACACCGACCACCCGGTCGTCAGTGCGCTCCACGTGCGTGCCTTCGCGCTCTGGGCGCGGCTGTCGGGCACGGTGCCGCGGATCGCGATCGTCCACGGCCGCTGCTTCGCCGGCAACGCCGTCATCGCCGGCTGCGCCGACCTCATCATCGCGACCGAGAACAGCTCGATCGGGATGGGCGGCCCGGCGATGATCGCCGGCGGCGGCCTCGGCGACGTCGCGCCGGATGACGTCGGCCCGGCGCCGGTCCAGGACCGCGGCGGCGTGATCGACGTGCTCGTAGCCGACGAGGCCGAAGCGGTCGACACGGCCAAGCGGTTGCTCGGGTGCCTGCGCGGCTCGGCTGCCGAATCCTGGGAGGCGGCCGATCAGGAGCCGCTTCGCGACGTCATCCCCGAGCGCGCCCGCCGCGCGTACAACGTGCTGCCGGTGGTCGAGCGGCTCTGCGACACCGGCTCGCAGACCGTCCTGCGGCCGCGCTTCGCGCCCGAGCTGGTCACCGCGATCGGCCGGATCGAAGGCCGCGCTGTCGGCGTGATCGCCAACAACAGCACCTACGCCGCGGGTGCCGTGACCGCCGCCGCCTCCGAGAAGGCCGCCCGGCACCTCCAACTCTGCGACTCGTTCGGCCTGCCGGTGATCTCGCTGATCGACACGCCCGGCTACATCGTCGGTCCGGAGGCCGAGGCCGAAGGCCTCGTTCGCCGGGCGAGCCGGATGCTGATCGCCGCCGGTGCGCTGACCGTGCCGCTGATCGCCGTCGTCCTGCGCCGCGGCTACGGCCTCGGCGCACAGGCGATGGCCGGCGGATCGCTGCACGAGCCGGTCCTGACCGTCGCCTGGGCCGGCGCGCACCTCGGGCCGATGGGCCTCGAAGGCGCCGTCAGGCTCGGGCTGCGCAACGAGCTCGCCGCGATCGAGGACGACGCTGAGCGCGAGCAGCGCGTGCGCGAGCTGACCGCGATGGCCACAGAGAACGCCGACGCGCTGAACGCCGCCGAGCTGTTCGAGATCGACGACGTGATCGACCCGGCGGACACGCGCGCGTTGATCGCCGCGACGCTCCGTGCGGCGGGGGAGAGCACCGGCAGCGGCCGCCCCGTCGACTCCTGGTGAGCGGCGGGCGCCGGATACGCTGACGCCATGTCAACCGACGTGACGCCGCAGGCCGCCCCGAGCCGCGAGTCCTGGCAGGCCGCCTACGACGCCACGCCCGAGCGTGACGCTGAGTTCCTCAGCCTCTCCGGTGAGCCGGTCCCGCCGCTGATCTCGCCCGACGATGTCGACCCGAAGATCGGCTACCCGGGCCAGTACCCGTTCACGCGCGGCGTCTACCCGTCGATGCACCGCGGGCGGCTCTGGACGATGCGGCAGTTCGCGGGGTTCGGGACTGCTGAGGAGACGAACGAGCGCTTCCACTACCTGCTCGACCACGGGCAGACCGGTTTGTCGACGGCGTTCGACATGCCGTCGTTGATGGGGCATGACTCCGACGACTCGCGCTCGCTGGGGGAGGTCGGTCGCGAGGGCGTCGCCGTCGACACGCTCGATGACATGGAGGACCTGTTCGCCGGGATCGACGTCGGCGACGTCTCGGTGTCGATGACGATCAACGCGCCGGCGGCGATCATGCTCGCCTTCTATGTCGCCGCCGCCGAGCGGCAGGGGATCCCGGCCGCGCAGCTATCAGGCACGATCCAGGCCGACATCCTCAAGGAGTACATCGCCCAGAAGGAGTGGTGTTTCCCGATCGATCCGGCGATGCGCCTGATGGGCGACATGGTCGAGTGGTGCACGAGCGACATGCCGCGCTGGCATCCGGTCTCGATCTCCGGCTACCACATCCGTGAGGCCGGGGCGACCGCCCAGCAGGAGCTCGCGTTCACGCTCAAGGACGGCTTGACCTACGTGCAGCAAGCCGTCGACCGCGGCATCGATGTCGACGCGTTCGCGCCGCGGCTGTCGTTCTTCTTCAACGCGCAGATCGACTTCTTCGAGGAGATCGCCAAGTACCGCGCGGCGCGCCGGATCTGGGCGCGCGAGCTGCGCGACACCTTCGGCGCGAAGAACCCGAAGTCGCTGCTGATGCGCTTCCACACCCAGACCGCAGGCGTATCGCTGACTGCCCAGCAGCCGCTCAACAACATCACGCGCACGGCGATCGAGGCGTTGGCCGGCGTGCTCGGCGGCACGCAGTCGCTGCACACGAACTCGTTCGACGAGGCGCTGGCGTTGCCGACCGAGCAGGCGGTGCGCGTTGCGCTGCGGACTCAGCAGATCATCGCGACCGAGACCGGCGCCTGCGACACGATCGACCCGCTCGCCGGCAGCTACTACGTCGAGGAGCTGACCGACCGCATGGAAGAGGCGGCCTACGACTACTTCCGGCGGATCGACGAGCTCGGCGGGATGGTCGCCGCCGTCAAGGACAACTACCCGCAGCGCGAGATCGCAGACGCGTCGTTTGAGCTGCAGAACCGGATCGACGCCGGACGCCGAATCGTCGTCGGCGTCAACGCCTATACCGAAGGCGATGACGAGCAGACGCCGATCCTGCGGATCGACCCGGCTTTGGAGCGCAAGCAGGTCGGGCGCGTCGAGGCGGTGCGGGCGCGGCGCGACTCCGCAGCGATCGAGCCAGTGCTCGCGCGTTTGAAGGAGGCGGCCGCGCGCGAAGGTCAGAACCTGATGCCGCATCTCCTCGACGCCGCCCGCGCGCACGCGACCGAGGGCGAGATCATCCACGCGCTCCAGGAGGTCTGGGGCGCGTACACCGAGACGCCGGTCTTCTAGCAGCCGCTCGCCTGAAGGCCGGGCCGGGCGTAGGCTGGCCCGATGACGTTCCTCTGGCTGATCATCTGGTTCATCGCCAACGTGTCGGGCAGCAACGAGCCGATCACGTTCGATCCCGTGAACGCATGGGCCGGCACGCTCCTGCTCGCGATCGCACTCGACCTCTCAGGCGGCCATGCGACGCGCGGCCGGGGCGGCGACTGAGCCGGCACGGCCCCGCGACCCGGCGCCTATGATGCGAGCCGTGATTCGCCGTGCCGTCGTCGCCCCGCTCACCGCTGCTGCCGCGCTCGCGCTCGTTCCGGCGCAGGCCAGTTCGGCGGTGACGATCCGCGTCGCCGACGACCTCTTCTCGCCGGGCAGTCTCACGGTCAGCAAGGGCACGGCGCTCAAGTTCCGCTGGGTCGGCGACAGCGCGCACGACGTCGTCGCGACCCGAGGCAAGAAGAAGATCTGGTCGATCGGCTTGCGCAGCAGGGGCACCGTCACCCGCAAGTTCAGCTCGGCCGGCACCTACAAGCTCGTCTGCACCGTCCACGCGCCGGACATGACGGCGACGATCAAGGTCCGCTGACGATTGTGACGAAGTGGCCCCTCCAGGGGCCACTTCGTCACAAACTAGTCCGATCCGAGCCGCGTTACCTTCACGCCTGCGGCCTCCAGGGCGGCCTGCTTGACCGCGTCCTCGTGCCGCGCCTGGGGCGTGTCGTGCCAGCGCCCGCCGTCCACCTCGATCGCGAGGTTGAGGGACGGCACCCAGACGTCCACCTCGTGCCCGAACACCCGGGCGTTGGTCTCGAATCCCGGCGCGCCGGGGCCGCGGAGCAGATCGGCGACGTCGTCCTCGTAGCCGCTGCGCGTGGGCGTCGAGCCCGGTGCCAGTGCGGCGCGCAGCGCCGGTGCGCCGGGGCGAGATGACCGGGCCAGCTCGACCAGTGCGTCGTGCTTGACGAGCCCGTCCACCTCGGCCTGCCGAATCGCGCGGCTGAGGCGCCGCGCGCTCACGAGCGGCGCGATGTCGAGAAGCGTACGGGCCGGGGTGGTGACCGGGACGCCGAAGTGGTGGGTCCGCTCGGAGGGGTCGAGCGCCCGACGGTGAACCGTGATGCCCGCAGGCGGCCGCACCTGGCGCGAAACGATCACATGGAAACCGTCCATCAGGTGCTTCGGAACGAGGCACCAGAGGACCGCCGCCGTCGTGCCGCTCACAACCGCACCGACACCACACGCAAGCGCGGCCGCCATCATCCTCGCGCGGTCAGTGATGGGGTTGGACGCCACGAGGAAGACCCCGCGATGGAGGAGACGAAGCGTGCCCGAATCGACACGGTGCCGAATCGCCGCTCGCGAGGCCCCGAGGTCAACCAGCTCCGGGCGCGAGATCACGCCGTGCCTCGCCCGTACGTGCGCCGCAATCCGGGCGTCGAGATCGTTCACCACTCCAGGCTGCCGCACGCCAAGCGGAGAATCAGCAGCCGTTTGTTACGGACTGGCTGCTACAGCGACCAGAACGTCACAACAGCCGCATCTGCGCCGTCGGCAGCAGCGGCTCGGTCTCGCCGACCGCTGCTTCCGGAGTACCAGCAGGCTTGAAGACGGCCACGACGTCCCGCGTCGACAGCGGCAGCGCCGGCAGTCCGTCGCAGCGGTCGACGACGAGCCGGCGCAGGCGCACGCCGCGGACGACCGCGTGGTAGCTCGAGCCACCGGTCCCGACCTGGACGATGTCGCCGATCTCGATCCGCGCCATGAGGTCGCACCCTACAGGGCAACGAGATTCGCGACCGGCCGGTAGGATTCGCCGTCGTCCTCATGAGCACTTCCTCACGCAAGATCCGCGTCGTCGTCGCCAAGCCCGGGCTCGACGGACACGACCGCGGCGCCAAGATCATCGCCCGCGCCCTCCGCGACGCCGGCATGGAGGTCATCTACACCGGCCTCCACCAGACTCCCGAGCAGATCGTCGAGACCGCGATCCAGGAGGACGCCGACGCTGTCGGGCTCTCGATCCTCTCCGGCGCGCACATGACGCTCGTGCCCCGGATCGTCGAGCTGATGAAGGAGCAGGACGCCGGCGACATCGTCGTCACGGTCGGCGGCACGATCCCGGCCGACGACATTCCGGAGCTGAAGTCACTCGGCGTCAACGAGGTCTTCACCCCCGGTTCTCCGACCCAGGAGATCATCGACTTCATCGAGCAGGCCGTCGAGCGCAACCGCTCGACCGGCGTGTGACGTAACTCCGTCACGCCCCCGATTGACTCGTCAGTCAATCGGACATGTAACATACAAACGTACGTTTGCATCGACCCCGAGAAAGGCCACGGACACCGTGAAGATCGCAGTCTTGGTGAAAGAGGTTCCGGACGCCGCCGTCCAGAAGCGCATCGACCCCGCCACGGGTCGTCTGGACCGCTCCGGCGAGAAGAACCTCAACCCCTACGACACGCACGCCATCGAGGCTGCCGTCCAGATCCGCGAGAGCGGCGCAGCCGAGGTCGAGGAGATCGTCGCGATCACCGCCGGTCCCGAGTCGGCCGTGCGCGCCCTCCACAAGGCCGTCTCGCTCGGCGCCGACCGCTCGATCCACCTGACCGACGACACGCTCGCCGGCTCGGACGTGGTCGCCACCGGCTACGCGCTCGCGAAGGTGCTCGAGCGTGAGAACGCAGACCTCGTGCTTCTCGGCCAGCAGTCCGACGACGGCGAGTGCTACTCGGTCGGCGCGGTCGTCGGCCAGTTCCTCGGCCGCCCGTCGGTCACCCAGGTCGTCAAGCTCGACCTCGCCGGATCGGAGATCACGTGCGAGCGTCAGGCCGAGTACGGCTACGACACCGTCAAGGTCACGCTCCCGGCCGTGCTCTCTGTCGGCGACGCGATCAACGAGCCGCGCTACCCGTCGCTGAAGGCGATCATGGGCGCGAAGAAGAAGCCGCTCGAGACACTGTCGGCCGCCGACGCCGGCATCGACGCCGGCAAGGTCGGCGGCGACGGATCGAACGTCCGCTGCGGTGACTTCAAGGCGCCGCCGCAGAAGGACGCGGGCACGATCATCGAGGACGAAGACACGGATGCGACCGTCGCCCAGATTGTCGCTTGGCTCGACGAAAGGAAGCTGATCGCATGAGCAACATTCTCGTCTACGCCCTCCACCACGAGGGCAGCTTCAACAAGAACTCGCTCGGCGCGATCTCCGAGGCTTCCCGTCTCGCGGGTGAGCTCGGCGGCGAGGCGCACGCGGTCGTCGTCGGTCAAGGCATCGCCGACGACCTCGCCGGCTCGCTCGGCGAGTACGGCGCGACCAAGGTCTTCAAGGCCGAGGGCGCCGACGGCGTCGCCGCCCCCGCGATCGACGCGCTCGGCGCGCTGTTCGCCAGCGGCGACTACAAGTACGCGATCTTCGGCGGCGGCCTGCTCGGCTTCGAGATCGGCGCCGGCCTCGCGGCCAAGGTCGACGCCGGCCTGACGCTCGAGGTCACCGCGATCAGCGTCGACGGTGGCGCGCTCACCGCTGAGCGTCCGATCCTCGGCGACTCGTCGATCTCGACCTCGCACTACAAGGACAAGGGCGTCATCTGCGCCCGCCTCAACGCGTTCGAGGTCAAGGGCGGCGGCAGCGCCGCTCCGGTCGAGGCGCTCAGCGCCGAGGCTTCCGCGCAGGCGGCGCAGGTCACGCTCGTGACCCGCGGCGAGCAGCGCGGCGCCGACGTCGACATCGAGGGCGCGAACGTCCTCATCACCGGCGGCCGTGGCCTCGGCAACGCCGAGGGCTTCCAGCTCTGTGAGGACCTCGCCGCCGCGTTCGGCGGCAACGCGGCCGTCGCCGCGACCCGCGCGGTCGTCGACGCCGGCTGGTTCCCGTACGCCGGCCAGGTCGGTCAGACCGGCAAGACGGTCGCCCCGAAGCTGTACGTCGCGGCCGGTGTGTCCGGCGCGATCCAGCACAAGGTCGGCATGCAGTCCTCGGAGAACATCGTCGCGATCAACAAGGACAACAACGCGCCGATCTTCGAGTTCTGTGACCTCGGCATCGTCGGCGATCTCAACAAGATCATGCCGAAGCTGACCGAGGCCGTTAAGGCGAAGAAGGGCTGAGAGAGATGGCCACCACTGGCGGAAACGGATACGCGCCGGCGGAGTTCCCGCCGCCGGTTGACGTCGAGGCGGAGTTCATCGCCAAGCCCGAGGCCGGCGAGGACGAGGCGATCGAGGTCGGTGTCGCGATCGTCGGTGGTGGCCCCGCAGGCCTGGCCTGCGCGAACAAGCTGCTTCAGTTGCTCGCCGAAGACGAGGAGCTGCTCGAGTCGCTCGGCGAGGTGCCGGTCGCGATCATCGAGAAGGGCAAGGTCTGCGGCGCGCACAACCTCTCCGGCGCCGTGATGAAGCCGGGCCCGTTCAAGAGCATCTTCCCGGACGCCGATCCGGACAACCACCCGGCCGTCGAGCACGTCGCCAAGAAGGACGACGCGCTCTGGTTCCGCAACGCGAAGTCGGTCACGGCGATGAAACCGACGCCGCCGAACTTCGCCAACAAGGGCAACTGGGTGATCTCGATCAGCCAGCTCTCGCGCTGGATGGCCGAGCAGGCCGAGGAGGCCGGCGCCTACGTGCTGACCGAGACCGCGGCCCAGCAGCTGCTGGTCGAGGACGGAGTCGTCAAGGGCGTCAAGACCGGTGACAAGGGCCGCGGCAAGGAAGGCGAGGAGCTCTCGTCGTTCGAGCCGGGCGTCGAGGTCCAGGCGAAGGCGACCGTCCTCGCTGAGGGCACCTGGGGTCACCTGACCGACGCTGCCGTCAAGCACTTCAACCTTGCCGACGGCAAGGAGCCGCCGGTCTGGAAGCTCGGCGTCAAGGAGATCTGGAAGGTCTCGAAGCCGTTCGAGTCGATCGTCCACTTCTTCGGCTGGCCTGGCCGCGGTGACGCCGACCTCGGCGAGTCCTCGACCGGTGGCTGGATCTACCCGCTCGGCGAGGACAAGGTGTCGATCGGCCTGCTCGTGCCGCTGCACACCAAGGACGCCACGGTCTCCGCCCACGACATGCTCCAGACGCTCAAGGGGCATCCGTACTTCGAGAAGCTGCTCGACGGCGGCGAGCGCGAGGCTTGGGGCGCGAAGGCCGTGCAGGTCGGCGGCTACTACTCGATGCCGAAGCTGTCGGCGCCGGGCATGGTCCTCTGCGGCGAGTCGGGCGGCATGTTCGACATGGTGCACATCAAGGGCGTACACCTGGCGATCCAGTCCGGGATCCTCGCCGCTGAGCAGATCTACGCGCAGCTCAAGGCCGGAGGCAACGACTACAGCGGCTACGAGCAGGCGATCGAGAACGACGCGATCGTCGGCAAGTCGCTGCAGGAGGCGCGCAACTTCGCCCAGCTCCAGGGCTCGGGCGGGATGGTGAAGGGCATGGTCCTCGGCGGCATCAACATCGTCTCGAAGGGCAAGCTGCTCGGTGGCCGCAAGCCGCACCACCGCGACACCGAGACCAAGCAGGAGCTCATCGCGACGCCGATGAAGGACCTCTACCCGACGCCCGACGGCAAGCGCTACTTCGACAAGCTCTCGTCGGTCTTCATCACCGGCAACGCGACCCGTGACGACGCGCCGAACCACATCCGGATCGAGAAGCACGTTCCCCGCGAGGTCGCCGAGACGTGGCGCTGGATGTGCCCGGCCGGCGTCTACGAGATCCCGGAGGACGCGCCGGAGACCGGTGAGGTCGACGTGATCGTCAACTACACGAACTGCGTCCAGTGCGGCGCGATCACCGCTCGCGGCGGCCGGCTGACGCCGCCCGAGGGCGGCGACGGGCCGCTCTACACGCAGGTCTGACGTTCGCCGGCCGCGCCGCGGAACTTGGTCTCCCGGCGCGGGTTTCAGATCACGTGACGGCCGGTCCACGCCACTTCGCAGTCGTGGTCGCCGCGGCTGGCTCCTTCGCCGCGGCGACGACGGCTCATGGGGCAACGCCGCCGCGGGTGGGGGTCGCCGTCACCACGTGCACGACCGGATCGGCGCCCGAGTACCGGTCGGCGATCTTCACCGCGACGGTGAGCCGCGGGCCGCGGGCCAAGCGGATGGCGGCGCGCTTCCGGTTGCTGCGCACCTCGCGCCTCGCGGTCGACACGGGGGATCCGGCACCGGTGGCGGCGAAGGTCGCGCTGCCCGCGTGGAACGCGTGGGCGCGGTCGAAGCGCGGGCGCTCGGCGCTCGTCGTCTCCCGCCGTGTCGACGGGCTCAGCGGGCCGGCTGCGTACGCCGTCGATGTAGAGACGCGCTGGTACGACGCCAAAGGCCGCGTGATCGCCCGCCGGACGACCCGGTCGGTGGCATGCGATCAGCCCGACTACGCCCCGGACATTGAAGCGAGCGTCACGCCCCGCGCGGGCGGGCTGGACGTGTCCGTTTACAACCGCGGCCGGTCCGTGTCGGCCGCGGGCATGGTTTCGGTGCTCTCTGGCGGGGTGCAGATCGGCCGTGCGGAGGTGGCACCGCTCGCGCCGGGCGCGCGGATGACCGTCGCGGTCTCGATCGAGTCCTGCCCGGCAGCGCCGCTGGTCGTCACGGTCAAGACCGGGGACGCTCGTGAGCTGTCGTACGGCAACAACGAGGTGCGCGACGTGCCGTGTCCCGGCTGAGATAGGCGTCCGCGGCTACTGCGCCGCGCGCGCCTGGCGGCGCTTGAAGCGATCGATCCGCCCGCCGGTGTCGACCAGCTTCTGCTTACCCGTGTAGAACGGGTGGCACTGCGAGCAGACCTCGACGTTGATCTCGGGCTCGACCGACCGGGTCGTGAACTCGTTGCCACAGGTGCAGCGGACGTGAGCTTCGACGTAGTTGGGGTGGATGTCGGTCTTCATTGCGGCGTCGAGTGTAGCGGCGGGCGTCGCGGCGGCACTGGGGTGGGCGCGGACGCTGGGGTGGGCGCCGCGCCGCGTTGGTCCCGATATGCGACGCATTGCGTCGCATATCGGGACCAGTGGGTGGGACCCTCGGCGTTGGCCCCGACTTGCGACGCGACGCGTCGCTTTCTGGGACCAACGCCGCTCCGGGGACCGCGGACGACCGGTCGCGCTATCGTTCCCAAGACGCAGACGAAATCTGATCGGGATTAGGAGCAATACCGATGGCACTGACGATTGGCGACACCGCACCGAACTTCACCGCCCAGACGACGGAGGGCGAGATCGACTTCCACGAGTGGATCGGCGACAGCTGGGCCGTCCTGTTCTCGCACCCGCGCGACTTCACGCCGGTCTGCACGACCGAGCTCGGTTACATGGCCGCGATCAAGGACCAGTTCGACGCTCGTGGCGTCAAGATCATCGGCCTCTCGGTTGACCCGGTCGACAACCACGCCAAGTGGGCCGCTGACATCGAGGCGAGCCAGGGCACGGCGCCGAACTACCCGATGATCGCGGACACCGACTTCGCAGTCGCGAAGGCGTACGGGATGCTTCCGGCCGACACCGCCGGCGAGGCGACCGAGCGCACCCCGGCGCAGAACGCGACGCTGCGCAACGTCTTCGTCGTCGGCCCCGACAAGCAGATCAAGCTCGTCCTGATCTACCCGATGACGACCGGCCGCAACTTCGACGAGGTCCTCCGCGTGCTCGACTCGCTCCAGCTGACCGCGCGCGAGCAGCTCGCCACGCCGGCCCAGTGGCAGCCCGGTGACGACGCGATCATCACCGGAGCGGTCTCCGATGAGCAGGCCCGCGAGCGTTACCCGGACGGGTTCGAGCAGCCGCTGCCGTACCTGCGTTTGGTCCCGACCTCGGCGTAGCGCCATCTCCCGCCCGTCGAGTGGTCGGTTAGCCCCGGACGTCCGGGGCTAACCGACCACTCGACGGCTGCGCTCTAGGCTGACCGTGTGATCGAGTCGCTCGTCAGCCAGATCGAGTCGCGCTTCGGCGAGGTCGAGCGGCAGATGACCGACCCCGACGTGATCGGGGACCGCGAGCGCTACGCGCAGGCCGGGCGTGAGTACCGCCGGCTCGAGCCGGCCGCGAAGCTGGCGGCCGAATGGAAGCGCGCGTCCGACGACGCCGCGGGCGCCCGTGAGCTGCTGGCCGAGGGCGAGGACCCGGAGCTGCGCGATCTGCTCCGCACCTCCGAGGAGCGGACCGGTGAGCTCGAGGAAGAGATTCGGCTCGCGATGGTCGAGCCCGACCCGAACGACGACAAGAACGTGATCGTCGAGATCCAGGGCGGCGCCGGCGGGGAGGAGGCCGGGATTTGGGCCGGCGACCTCTACCGGATGCTGAGCCGGTACGCCGAGCGCCGCGGGCTCACCGCCGAGGCGATGGACATCGGCGACGGCAAGTACACGTTCGCGATCAAGGGCGACGGCGCCTATTCGATCTTCAAGTTCGAGGGCGGCACGCACCGCGTCCAGCGCGTGCCCGCCACCGAGTCGCAGGGGCGCATCCACACCTCCACCGCGACGGTCGCGATCCTGCCCGAGGCCGAGGACGTCGACGTCCAGATCGACCAGAACGATCTGCAGATCGACGTCTACCGCTCCTCCGGCCCCGGCGGGCAGTCGGTCAACACGACCGATTCCGCCGTCCGCATCACGCACAAGCCGAGCGGGATCGTCGTCTCGATGCAGGACGAGAAGTCGCAGCTGCAGAACCGTGAGCGCGCGATGCGCGTGCTCCGCGCTCGCCTGTACGAGGCCGCGCTCGCCGAGCAGCAGGCGGCCGCCGCCGACGCGCGCCGCTCGCAGGTCGGCACCGGCGACCGCGCCGAGAAGATCCGCACCTACAACTACGGCGAGCGGCGCGTCACCGACCACCGGATCAAGCTGACCGTCCACAACCTCGACGCGGTGCTCGCGGGCGAGCTCGACGAGCTGACCGCCGCGCTGCAGGACGACGAGAAGCGCCGCGGGCTCGAGGCGCAGGCAGCGGCCCAGGCCTGATGACGACCGCGCGGGATGCGGTCGACTCGGCGCTGGTGGCGCTGCGTGTTTCCGGCGTGGACAGCCCTGAGCTGGATGCCGAGCTGCTGGTCGCACACGCGCTCGGGGTCGACCGCGCGGCGCTGCGGATCGACCCGGACCGGACGCTCGAGGGGCCCGGCGTGCGCTGGCTGCGGGACGCGGTCCGGGCGCGCAGCGTGGAGCGGGTGCCGCTCGCGTACATCACAGGCACGAAGGGCTTCCGGCATCTCGACCTCGCGGTCGACCCGCGCGTGCTGATCCCACGGCCTGAGACCGAGCACCTCGTCGAGGCGCTGCTGGACCTGCCCGAAGGCTCGCGGGTGCACGACGCGTGTACGGGCAGCGGTGCTGTGGCGCTCGCGCTGAAGGACGAACGGCCCGACCTCGATGTCTCGGGGAGCGACGTGTCGGCCGAGGCGGTCGCGGCGGCGCGGGAGAACGCTGATCGCCTGGGCCTCGACGTCCTCTTCACCGAGGGTGTGCTGCTCGACGGCGCGCCGGCGGAGCTCGACGCGATCGCGGCCAATCCGCCGTACGTGCTCGAGGAGGACCGCGGGCGGCTCGCGCCCGAGCTCCGGCACGAGCCGGACGCTGCGCTCTATGCCGGCGTGGACGGGCTCGCCGTGATCCGTCCGCTGTTGTCTACTGCGGCAATGACGACGGCCAGGACCGTTGCGCTCGAGATCGGCGCCGGGCAGGCTCCGGCGGTGCGTGCGCTCGTTGTCGCGTGCGGGTTCCCGGAGGTGTCCGTGGTGCGCGACCTCGCGGGCATCGAGCGCGTGGTGGTGGGGCGGCGGTGATCACGCCCGGTCAGGTCGCCGAAGCAGTCGCCGCCCTGGACGCCGGCGAGCTTGTCCTCTTCGGCGCGGACACCGTGTACGGCCTCGCCTGCCGCCCCGGCAACGAGGACAAGCTCGCGGCGATCAAGGGGCGCGACCCCGGCAAGCCGAACGCGCTCATGGCCTTTTCGGTCGAAGCCGCCGGCCCGCTGCTCGGCGAGGCCGGAGCCGCGGCGACGCTGCTGCCCGGACCGGTCACACTCGTCCTGCCGTCCGGGGCGGGGCTGCGCGTGCCAGCGCTCGCCCCGGAGGCGGCCGCCCTCGCGGCGATCCCCGGGCTCGTCAGCCAAACGAGCGCCAACCGCTCCGGCGAGCCGGCCCCGGCGCGGCTCGAAGACGTCGGTCCGGAGCTGCTCGCGGCCGCCGCCGTTGTGCTCGACGCGGGGCCGTTGCCGGGGATCGCCTCGACGGTCGTCGACCTGCGCGGGCCGCGCTGGGAGATCCTGCGCGCGGGCGCGGTCGACGAGCACGCGCTCGCGGCGACCCTCGGCCCGCATTGATCGTCGATGGTCACCAGAACGCGCGTATCGCGCGTTCTGGTGACCATCGACCGGGCCCGGAGCGGCTACGCTCGGCCCCATGGTCATCGTAGTCGGCTCCGATCACGCCGGGTTCGTGCTCAAGGAGCACGTCAAGGAGACGCTGACCGCCGCCGGGCACCAAGTCGTCGACGTCGGCACGAGCAGCCCCGACTCGGTCGACTACCCGGAGTTCGCCGCCCACGCCGCGCGGCTCGTGGCCGACGGGACGGCCGAGCGCGGCGTGCTCGCCTGCGGCTCCGGCAACGGCGTCGCGATCGTCGCCAACAAGGTCCATGGCATTCGCGCGGTCAACGCGCATGACGTCGCCGAGAGCGAGATGGCTCGCCGCCACAACGACATCAACGTCGTCACGCTCTCCGGGGCGAGGCTCGACCCCGCCGAGGCCGACGCGATCGTCGCTGCGTTCCTCAAGACCTCGTTCGAGGGTGGCCGCCACGCGCGGCGCGTGACCGAGATCGAGCAGGTCACCGGCGGCACCCCCACCGCTTAGACTGACCGCGTGGCCGAGCTTCCCGAGGACTACTTCAACCGCCCGCTCGCGGACGTCGACCCGGAGGTCGCCGACGCGATCGCCGCCGAGCTGACCCGCGAGCAGCAGACGCTCGAGATGATCGCCTCGGAGAACTTCGTGCCGCAGGCGGTGCTCGAGTGCCAGGGCAGCGTCCTGACGAACAAGTACGCCGAGGGCTACCCGGGCCGCCGCTACTACGGCGGCTGCGAGCACGTCGACGTGATCGAGCAGCTTGCGATCGATCGGGCCAAGAGCCTGTTCGGCGCCGAGCACGCCAACGTCCAGCCCCACGCCGGCGCCCAGGCGAACACCGCCGTCTACCACGCGCTGCTCCAGCCCGGCGACACGATCATGGGCCTCGCGCTGCCACACGGCGGCCACCTCTCGCACGGGATGAAGCTCAACGTCTCCGGCCGGCTCTACGACATCGCGCCGTACGAGGTCGACCGCGAGACCAGCCTGGTCGACATGGACGAGGTCGAGCGGATCGCTAAGGAGCGGCGGCCGAAGCTGCTGCTCGCCGGCTGGTCGGCCTACCCGCGCCAGCTCGACTTCGCGCGCTTCCGGCAGATCGCCGACGAGGTCGGCGCGTATCTGATGGTCGACATGGCCCACTTCGCCGGGCTCGTAGCCGCGGGCATCCACCCGAGCCCGGTGCCGCACGCCGACGTCGTCACGACGACGGTCCACAAGACGCTCGGCGGACCACGCAGCGGCACGATCCTCTGCCGCGAGGAACACGCGAAGGCGATCAACTCGGCCGTGTTCCCCGGCCAGCAGGGCGGACCGCTTGATGCACGCGATCGCCGGGAAGGCGGTGGCGTTCCGGATCGCTGCGACCGAGATCTTCCGCGAGCGCCAGCGGCGCACCGTCGAGGGCGCGAAGGCGGTCGCCGCCGAGCTGCTCTCGGCCGGCGGCGGCATCAACGTGTTGACCGGCGGCACCGACGTCCACCTGGTGCTCGTCGACCTGCGCGAGTCCGACCTCGACGGCCAGCAGGCCGAGGACCGCCTGCACGAGATCGGCATCACCGTCAACCGCAACGCGGTGCCGTTCGACCCGCGCCCGCCGATGGTCACGAGCGGGCTTCGCGTCGGCACGCCCGCGCTCGCGACGCGAGGGCTCGTCGAGAGCGACTTCCGCGAGGTCGGCGACATCATCGCCAAGGCGCTCGGCCCGGACTACGCGCAACAGCGCGACGACCTCGCCGCGCGCGTAAGCGAGATCGCCGAGCGTTACCCGCTTTACGCGGACCTCGCCGTCACGGCCTGACGGCGATCAGCGGGCGGGCGTTGCGCGGCTCATCCGCCACCCGCGCCGTGAATCCACCGGCCACGACTCGTGCAGACGAGGTCGAAGCCTTCGCCGGGGAACAGTCCTTTGCACGTCCAGGCACTCACGCGCGTCGTCCCCGTGCAGCCGCGCTCGCCGTGCGACTGGCAGACGGGTTTGCGCTGAGCCTGTTGGATGACGCTGTCGGCAGCGCGGCACGACACGTCGCCACGGACGCGCAGGAACCCGGCGATTCCGTAGGCGGGGGCCGAGCAGCTCCGCGTCTTGGCCGCTAGCGCAGGTGGAGCGGCGAGGAACGGCAGCGTGAGCAAAGGAGCCACCGCCGCGGCAAGCAATCGTTGTCGGGGCAGGCTCTGCGCGAACACCGGGCCGAGTCTACGGAGTGACCGCCTCACCGCTCGCCGTCACGGCCTGACAGAGCCCGGCCAGCCGCGCCGCCTCGGCGGCAGCGCTGTGCTGCTCGGCTGCGCGGCGCGCAGCAGCCGCAGGATCGGGCAGGGCGAGGGCGGCCTCGATCCCTGCTGCAATCGCCGCGGCCGACGACGGGTAGATGACGACACCGGCGTCAGCCGGCACGAACTCGGCCGCACCGCCCTCGGCGCTGACGAGCACCGGTTTGCCGAGCGCCATGGCCTCGAGTGCGGCGATGCCGAACGGCTCTCGGACGGAGGGCTGGCAGAGCAGGTCGCAGCGGGCTGCCCACCTGGCCACGTGGTCGTGGGGGATACGGCCGGCGAGCGTGACGCCGGGCCGCCCGGCGAGCTGCTCCCGCAGCTCGCCATCACCGACGAAGACGAGCGAACCGCGCCCGAGCAGCTCGAACGCATCGGCCAGCGGCACGACGTTCTTCCGTTCGCTGAGCGAGCCGACGCAGAGCAGCCGCGGGGAGTCGCCCGGCCAGTCGGCGACGCGCTGGATCCGTGACCGGTCGAACGCGCGCAGGTCGACGCCGGGTGAGATCGTCGTCGTCTCGGTGCCGGGCAGCCACTCGCGCAGGCGCTCGCCGAGCCAGTCCGAGTTCGTCACGACCGCGGCCGCGTCGCGGGCGACGAGCCCGCTGACCGTGCGAATCTGCATCCCGTCGAGGTTCTCGACGTCCTGTCCGTGACAGACGACGACGAGCGGCGCCTTGACCGACTGCGCGGCGACCAGCGCCGCTGCGCCGGCGGGGAAGAGCATGTGCGCGATCACCACGTCCGGTCTGATCTTCCGTGCGCGACGGAGAGCGCGCAGCCCGAGCCGTGTGTACTTGACGCCCGCCGAGCCGCCGCGGCGGTCGATCGCGACGACGTCGACCTCGTGTCCGAGCGCCCGCAGTTCGTCGACCTGCGGCACGAGGAACGCCCCGAAGTCGGGGTCGGCGCCTGACGGCCACATCTGGGTGACGAGGAGGATGCGCACGAACGGCCCACGGTACGGCCGTTTCCGGCGGACGCGGCCTCTAGCCTCCGCAGCCGGATGATCATGCACGCCGTCTACGGCGCCGCCGGGGCGTTCGCTGTCGCGCTGCTGCTGACGCCGCTCGCGGCCCGGCTGGCGCGCGCGACCGGTGCGGTCACCCAGCCCAAGGCGCGAGACCTCGGCGAGCAGGCGACGCCGCTACTCGGTGGCCTGGCGATCCTCGCCGGGGTGCTGGTGATGACCCCGCTCTTCGTCGAGACCACTTCGGTCACCGACGAGCGCGTGCGCGGCATCCTCGCCGGCGCCGTCGTGATCGCTCTGATCGGAGCGATCGACGACCGCTTCGACCTCCACCCGGCGCTGAAGCTCGCGGGGCAGGTCGGGGCAGCGATCATCCCCGTCGCCGCCGGTGTCGAGGTCTCGAACATCACGCTGCCGCAGCCGATCGGCCCACAGGATCTCGGCAGCATGGGCGCGCCGCTGACCGTGCTCGGCCTCGTCGCGATGATGAACGTCGTCAACTTCTCCGACGGCGCCGACGGGCTCGCGGCCGGGGTCTGTGCGCTGGCAGCCGCAGCGTTCTGCGTGATCGCGTTCGACCTCGGCCGCGATCACGCCGCGGTCCTGAGCGCGATCGTCGCCGGTGCATCCGCCGGGTTCCTCGTCCACAACTTCCCGCCCGCCTCGATCTACATGGGCGACACCGGCGCAAACCTGCTCGGCCTGCTGCTCGGCTGCATCGCCGTCGAGGGCGCGGTCAAGACCCAGGCGCTGCTCGCGCTCGTCTTCCCGCTCGTCGTGCTCGCGGTCCCGTTCCTCGACACGACCTTCGTCGTCCTCAAGCGGCTCAAGTACGGGCGCCCGGTTTACGAGGCCGACGCCAACCACTTCCACCACCGCTTCAGCCGGATCGGCTTCAGCTCGCGGCGCACGCTCGCCTACCTCTACCTCTGGACCGCGCTGCTCGCCGGCTACGCGGTGTCGCTGCGGTTCATCCCTTACTCCGACAACGCCGGCAACTTCGACACGGTCTGGCTGATCGTCGTGATCGCGCTCGGCGTGCTCGTGATCGCCGCGAGCTTCTACCTCGTCTACGTGCTCGAGATCCTCAAGCTGCGGCGGATCTCCGAGCGCCGACTGCGCCGCCAGCGCGGCCGCGTCACCGAGCGCGAGGTCGACGCCGACGTCGAGCGCCAGCTCGAGACCGGCGAGTTCGACGCTGTTGCGCGCGACGACTAACCGGCGCGCTCGACGATCTCGACCATCGCCGCGATCGCGTCTTCGCGCGGGATCGGCTCGCCCTGGACGAGCTGCTCGTACAGCGTGCGCTCGATCATCCACACGAGCGAGAACGCGACCGCGCGCGGTGGCGCGCCCTCCCGTCCACCGCGGTCGCGGACGACGCGCGCCTCGATCGCGTCGATGAACGCTGTCATCAGCTGGCGCCAGAACAGCGCGATCTCCTCGTCGTAGGTCGAAACCTCGACGGTCGCGCGGGCGAGCGCGCCATGGCTGCGGTAGAGGTCGTAGACGCCACCGAGCACGCGCCGCATCTCCTCGGGGGAGTCGGCCTCACCGGAGAAGAAGTCGATCGCCTGCTCGAACAGCTCCTGGGACATCTGGGCAGCGAGCGCGGTGATCAGCTCGCGCTTGTCGGCGAAGTAGAAGTAGAACGCCGTGCGCGACAGGCCGGCGGCCTTCGCGATCCGGTCGACGCTGAGGTCGGCATAGGCGTTGCCCTCGGCGAGCAGCTGCTCGGTCGCCTCCAGCACGGCCGCCTGGACCTGCGCGCGGTTCTCGGTTTGCGCGCCGTCACGCGCCGTGATCGGGCTGTTCGTCCTCGGCGCCGGGTTGCTCACTCCGGGAACGGTACCGGCCGCCATCCACGGCCGGGGCCTGCAGCTACCCGCCCATTTGTTTAGCGGCCTGCTGCGGTTTGCGATCCTAGGGGTGATGCGCCGCATCCTGCAGGCCCTCACGATCGCGGTGCTCGCGGCCCTCGCTGGCCCGGCCGTCGCGCCCGCGGCCAAGCCGGTGGTCGGCATCGCCGACCAGAAGCCGAGCATGTTCAGCGATGCGCGCTACCAGGCGCTCGGGATCCGGATCGTCCGCATCAACGTGCCGTGGGACGTGCTCTCGGACCCCGAAGGCCTCGTCAAGCTCGACATCTGGATGGCGGGGGCGCGCTCGACCGGCGCACGGCCGCTCGTCACCTTCGACCGCTCGCCGCGGCGCCCGGCCTACAACCCGACGAACCTCCAGATGGCAAACGCGCTGCTCGGGCTTCGCCGCCGCTACCCGGGCCTCAGGGAGTTCTCGACCTGG
The DNA here is from genome assembly GCA_037045385.1 of Baekduia sp. Taxonomy (GTDB): domain Bacteria; phylum Actinomycetota; class Thermoleophilia; order Solirubrobacterales; family Solirubrobacteraceae; genus Baekduia. Next base: position 171,742 of record JBAOHN010000005.1, read on the forward strand.
AACGAGGGCAACATCAACAAGCGTCCCGAGATCGTCGCCCGCTGGTACCGGTCGCTGCGCGGCGCCTGCCCGAGCTGCATGATCCTCGCCGCCGACCTGCTCGACCGTAAGAACGTCGTCAGCTGGGCGCGCCGCTTCACGAAGGCGGCGAAGCGCACCCCCGGCCACTGGGGTCTTCACAACTACGTTGGCATCAACAACAAGTCGATGCGCTCGACCCGGGCGATCCTGAATGCGATCCCTGGGCGCTTCTGGCTGACGGAGACCGGCGGCGTCGTCAGCCGGAACAACCGCTCGCAGGTGTACTTCCCGGCGTCGGCGCCGCACGCCGCCGCCGTCACGGCGTTCCTGCTCGGCCCGCTCGCGCGGACGTTCAGCACCCGCATCGACCGGATCTACCTCTACCACTGGGACATCGGCCCGTCGCTTGGGCCGGTCACATGGGACTCGGCCTTTATCGGCCCCGACAACAGGGCGCGGCCGGCGCTGACGGTGCTCGCCGGCTCGCTCGGGCGCACGCTTCCAGCCGGGCCGTGATCGTCGCCGTCTTCACGCGCGCCGCGATCGTCGCGGCGCTGATCCTGCTCTTCTCGGCACCGGCGAGCCCGGCCGTTCTCGTAGGCATTGCCGACCAGAAGCCACGGATGTTCGGCGACGAACGCTTCGAGCGTGCGGGCTTCCACGTCGTGCGCCTGTCGATCTCCTGGGACGCGATGGACCATCGCGATCAGCGCGGCAACCTCCGGCGCTGGCTCGCCGGAGCGCGCCGGGCGAAGGTGCGGCCGCTGCTCACCTTCGGACACGCCCGCGGCGACCGCCGGCGCGTCCTGCCGGCTCCGGAGCGCCTAGCCGCAGAACTGCGGGGAATCCGCAAGGCGTACCCGTGGGTGCGCGAGTTCGCGACTTGGAACGAGGCCAACCACTGCGGCGAGCCGACCTGCCACAGGCCGGAGCTCGTCGCCCGCTACCACGTCGCGCTGCGAGCGGCCTGCCCGTCGTGCACGATCCTCGCCGCGGAACTCCTCGACACGCCGAACATGGTCCGCTGGGTGCGTGACTTCACCGCTGCACTGCCGCCCGGGCCGCAGCCCGGGCCGGTCTGGGGGCTGCACAACTACCTCGACGCGAACCGCATGCGGACAACCGGGACGCAGGCTCTGCTGGCGGCCACGACCGGTCAGGTCTGGATGACCGAGACCGGCGGCATCGTCCGCCGGACGAACGTCAAGCGGATCACGTTCCCGGAGTCGGCATCGCACGCTGCCGCGGCAACCCGCTGGATCTTCAAGAAGCTCGTGCCGCTAAGCCCTCGGATCACCCGCGTCTACCTCTACCACTGGGACGCCGAGCCCGGTGCGAGCTGGGACTCGGGGCTGATCGGCGAGCACGGCGAGATCCGGCCCGCCTTTCGGGTTGTCCGCAGTGTGTTGCAGACGCCACGAGCCGGCACTTGACGTCCGCGTCGTCTGCCGCGCGGTTCCGCTAATCTGGGCCGCGCCGCAGCCCATTCGCCTGGAACGCGACTCAGCGCAGGCGATCCGGTCGCGCCTCACAGGCGCGGATGCTGCTCCCCGACCTCAGATGAAGCCCGAGACCGACCTGCAGATGCACGGCCGCGCCGACTGCGCCGCCATGCCGGAGCACCGCGCATGAACGCGGTGCGGATGCTTGACGTGCTCCTCGTGCTCGTGACCGCCCCGGTCGTAGCGATCGCCGGCGCACCCGCCCTCGGTGTGCTCGTCGGCGCCGCGGCGTGGATCGTCCAGCGCTTCGCCGCGCTCGCGATCGAGGCGCGCGCCAAGCAGGTCGAGAACGTTCGCTCGGCCGTCACGATGAACCTTGCGGGCGCCTTCGGTCGCGCCTGGATCGTCGGCCTTGCGATCCTGCTCGTCGGCACGCTCGGCTCGCGCGAGGACGGCCTCGCCGCCGCCGTGCTCGTGCTCGTGGCCTTCACCGTCTATCTCGCGACGTCGCTGGCGACGCGCTCGTCATCCCGGAGGTCGGCTGCCGCATGAAGTCGATGAGCAACCGTTCCCGCGTGATCATCGGACTCGGCCTCTACGTGACGTTGATCGTCCTGTTCGTGATCGTCTTCGGCGCAGGCGCCAAGAACGAGACGTTCCAGCCACAGAACGAGTTCCGGCTCGACACGCTGTTCTCGATCGGCCCGCTCGACGTCCACAAGGCGCACCTCTACGTGCTCGCCGCCGGCATCTTCATGACCTGGTCGATGCTCTACGTCGCCAAGCGGATGCAGGAGAAGCCGAACAAGGTCCAGACCGCCGTCGAGATGGTCTACGGCCTGATGCGCGACAACATCACGCGCGGCAACATGGACGACAAGCAGTCGGCGCGCTGGTTCCCGTTCATCGCCGCGCTGTTCCTCTTCATCTGGTTCTCGAACATGATCGGGTACCTGCCGCTGCCGACCAACATCGAGCACAAGGTCGATGTCTTCGGCATGGAGATCCCCGGCTTCGCGCTCTACGCGGCGACCGCGAACCTCTCGATCCCGCTCGTTCTTGCGATCGTCGTGTTCCTCGTCTTCACGGCCGTCGGCCTCAAGGAGAAGGGCCTCGTCGGCTACCTCAAGAGCTTCATCCCGGCCGGCGTCCCCGGCTGGCTCAAGCCGCTGATCTTCCCGCTCGAGCTGATGTCGAACTTCATGCGGTTGATCTCGATCTCCGTCCGTCTGTTCGCCAACATCCTCGCCGGCCACCTGATCATCCTCTTCATGGGTGGCGCGCTCGCGATCCTGCTCGGCGTCGCCGCCGTCGGCGCGGTCACCTTCCCGCTCGCCGTCGTCCTCTTCATGTTCGAGGTCGGCCTCGTCGCGACCCTTCAGGCGTTCATCTTCGCCACCCTCACTGCCATCTACATCGGCGGCGCAGCCGCTGACGCCCACTAGCCAAACCAAGGAGTCACCCGTGGACCTCGCTGTCATCAACATCCTCGCTCAGGCCGCCGCAGAGGACACCGCTGCGAACGCCGGTCGCGCCATCGCCCTCGGCGTCGGCGGCGGCCTCGGCGCCGTCGGAGCCGGCATCGGCATCGGCCAGATCTTCGCCGCCGTGATCGAGGCGACCACCCGTCAGCCCGAGATGCGCGACGAGATCACGTCGATCCAGTGGCTCGGCTTCGCCCTGACGGAGGCCTGCTTCTTCTACGGCCTCGTCGCCGGCCTGATCGCCTTCTTCCTCTAGGCCACATGACCGAGGCTCTGCTCAACGCGCTGCCCTTGGCAGCCGCTGCTGAAGGCGGCGAAGAATCCGGCGGCAGCTTCCTCGTCAGCCCCGAGTGGGGGCTGATGCTCTGGACGCTGCTCGTGTTCGGCGTCTCGCTGCTGATTCTCTGGAAGCTCGCCTTCCCGAAGATCTCCGAGGTGCTCGACAAGCGTCAGCGGCTGATCGAGGACTCGATCGAGCACGCGAACAAGACGCGCGCCGAGGCCGACACGCTGCTCGAGGAGTACCGCGAGCGGCTCAAGGAGGCTCGCACGCAGGCCGACGAGATCGTCGCGCACGCGAAGAAGGCCGGTGCAGAGACCGAGCGCGACGCGCTCGAGGATGCCCGCCGGACGCGCGAGGATCTGCTCGAGCAGACGCGCAAGGACATCGACGCCGAGACCCAGAAGGCGCTCCAGGACATCCGTAAGGAAGTGGCGAATCTGACGATCGCCGCGACCGAGCACGTGACGCGCAAGTCGCTGAACGAGGACGACCAGAAGCGGCTCGTCGACGAGGCGCTCGCGGACCTCGACTTCCAGGTCTTCGGGAGCCGCTAGGCCATGGAAGAGATCGCACAGGTCTACGCCCGGTCGCTGTTCGAGGTCGCAGACGAGCAGGACAAGCTCGATCTGGTCCGCGACCAGATCGGCGAGTTCGCCGACGCGCTCGATCAGAACCGGGACCTGGCGGTCTTCTTCTTCTCGCCGTACTTCTCGACGCAGGAGAAGCAGGACGGGCTCGGCAAGCTGGTCGACGGGGCGGACGCGATCGTCCTCAATCTGATCGGCCTGATGATCGAGAACCACCGCATGCCGGCGATCTTTCGCACGCGGCGCGCCTACGACACGCTCTGGAAGCAGGCGAACAAGCGCCTGCCGGTGACGATCACCTCGGCCGTCGACCTCGACGACAAGGCCGTCAGCCGCATCACCGATGCGATCGCCGAGCAGACCGGCCAGACGATCGAGCTGACGCGCGAGGTCGACCCGGGCGTGCTCGGTGGCCTGATCGTCCGCGTCGGCAACTCGATCGTCGACGCATCCATCCGTAACCGGCTCGAGTCGCTGCGCCGCAGCGTCGCCCGCGCCTGAACGACCTACGCATCACCCTCAAGGACCGAAACGAACTCATGCAGATCAAGCCCGACGAGATCACCTCCATCCTCAAGTCCCGCATCGAGGGCCTCGACGCCGGCCAGGCCGAGCTGACCGAGGTCGGCACCGTGCTCTCGGTCGCCGACGGCATCGCCCGCATCCACGGCCTCGAGAACTGCATGAGCTTCGAGATGCTCGAACTCCCGCACGACGTGACCGGGCTCGCGCTCAACCTCGAGTCCGACAACGTCGGCGCCGTGCTCTTCGGCCCGTGGGAGAAGATCGTCGAGGGCGACACGGTCAAGCGCACCGGCAAGCTGCTCGAGATCCCGGTCGGCGACGCCCTGCTGGGCCGGATCGTCACGCCGCTCGGCGCGCCGCTCGACGGCAAGGGCGAGATCGCGTTCGAGGGCACCCGCCCCGCTGAGTTCAAGGCTCCGGGCGTCGTCAAGCGCCAGCCGGTCACCGAACCGATGCAGACCGGTCTCAAGGCCGTCGACTCGATGATCCCGATCGGCCGTGGCCAGCGCGAGCTGATCATCGGCGACCGCCAGACCGGCAAGACGGCGATCGCGATCGACACGATCATCAACAACAAGGACTCGGACCTCGTCTTCGTCTACGTCGCGATCGGCCAGCGGATGGCGACCGTCGTCGGCCTCGCCGAGACGCTCGCCGAGGCCGGCGCGCTCGACAAGGTCATCATCGTCGCGGCAGGCGCCGACGAGGCCGCGCCGATCAAGTTCCTCGCGCCGTACGCCGGCGCGGCGATGGCCGAGCACTTCCTTTACAAGGGCGGGCACGCGGTCGCGATCTACGACGACCTCACGAAGCACGCGTTCGCCTACCGCCAGATGTCGCTGCTGCTGCGCCGCCCACCGGGCCGCGAGGCGTACCCGGGCGACGTCTTCTACCTGCACAGCCGCCTGCTCGAGCGCTCGGTCAAGCTCTCCGACGACCTCGGCGCAGGTTCGATGACCGCGCTGCCGATCATCGAGACCCAGGCCGGTGACGTGTCGGCGTACATCCCGACGAACGTCATCTCGATCACCGACGGCCAGATCTTCCTCGAGCCGAAGCTGTTCAACTCCGGCGTGCGCCCGGCGATCAACGTCGGCATCTCGGTGTCGCGAGTCGGCGGCAACGCCCAGATCAAGCCGATGAAGAAGGTCGCCGGCAAGCTCAAGATCGAGCTCTCGCAGTACCGCGACCTCGAGGCCTTCGCGCAGTTCGGTTCGGACCTCGACGCCGACACCCAGCGCACGCTGGCCCGCGGCGCCCGGCTCGTGAAGACGCTGAACCAGGGCGAGCGCGAGCCGCTCCACGTCGGTGAGCAGGTGCTCCAGGTCTACGCCGCGACCAACGGCTACCTCGACCGGATCCTCGAGGACCGCGTGCCCGAGTTCCTCTCCGGCCTCAGCGCGCGCGCCCGTGCGGAGGATCAGGAGCTGCTCGACGCGATCGGCGGCGGCGACTGGGAGGACGCGACGGTCGAGAAGCTGACCGGCCTGATCGCGACCTACGCCGACGACTTCGGCTACGACCTCGACGAAGAGGGACTCCCGATGGAAGAGGGCGCGGCCGTCTAGATGTCGCAGCGGGACGTCAAGAACCGGATCACCTCGATCCAGAACATCCGCAAGATCACGCGCGCGATGGAGATGGTCGCTGCAGCGCGCCTGCGTCGTGCCGAGCAGCGGATCGAGCAGCTGCGTCCGTACGCCGACGCGATCGGCCGGATGACCCGCCAGGCCGCGGACGCGGCCGGCAGCGGCGAAGTCAGCCAGCTGCCGCTGCTGCAAAGCCATGAGTCCTCGGACAAGGTCGGGCTGCTGCTCGTGACCGCCGACCGCGGGCTCGCCGGTGCCTTCAACTCGCAGATCCTGCGCGCCGGGATCCGCGCCGAGTCGCAGCTCGCCGACGAGAGCAAGACCGCGTTCTTCTACGCCACCGGCCGCCGCGGCCAGTCGTCGCTGACGTTCCGCAACCGCGAGCCGGTCCAGGCATGGACCGGCTTCACCGAGCGTCCGGTCTACGCGAACGCGCGCGAGATCGCGCACGCGCTGATGGCCGCCTACGTCGACGGCGAAGTCGACCGGGTCGAGATCTTCTACAACGGCTACGTCTCGCCGCTCGTCCAGGAGGTGCGCCGCCAGGTGCTCCTGCCGCTGCTGCCCGCCGAGGTGCTCGGTGACGCTGACGGCGATCTCCAGCCGGACGAGCCGACCGGGCACTCGCCGCTCGTCGACTACGAGCCCGACCCGGGCACGATCCTCCGTCAGCTGATCCCGGACTACTTCGAGATCTCGGTCTACCGCGCGCTGCTCGAGAGCTCGGCCTCCGAGCTCGGCGCCCGGATGACGGCGATGCGCAGCGCGTCCGACAACGCCGGCGATCTGATCGAGAAGTACACGCTGGAGATGAACCGCGCCCGCCAGGCCGAGATCACCCAGGAAATCATGGAAGTTGTGGGCGGCGCCGAGGCGCTCTAACCACCGTCAAATCGAGAACGAACGAGAACTGAAATGGCTGCCACCGAAACCGCAACCAACGTAGGCCGGATCGAGGAGATCCAGGGCGTCGTCATCGAGGCCGCCTTCCCCGACAAGCTGCCCGAGATCTACAACGCGATCGAGGTCACGTTCACCGGCCAGGGCGGCGAGGAGCAGAAGCTCGTCTGCGAGGTCCAGCAGCACCTCGGCGATGACCGCGTTCGCGCCGTCGCGATGGACACGACCGACGGCCTGGCCCGCGGCATGGAGGTCATCGACACCGGCGGCCCGATCACCGTTCCGGTCGGCCGGGCGACGCTCGGCCGCATCTTCAACGTCATCGGCGACCTGATCGACGAGGGCGAGACGATCGAGCCCGAGGACCATTGGCCGATCCACCGCTCGGCTCCGAGCCCGGAGAACCTGACGCCGACGACCGAGATGTTCGAGACCGGCATCAAGGTCATCGACCTGCTCGCGCCGTACGCCAAGGGCGGCAAGGTCGGCCTGTTCGGCGGCGCCGGCGTCGGCAAGACGGTCCTGATCCAGGAGCTGATCCACAACCTCGCCAAGGAGCACGGCGGCCTGTCGGCGTTCTGCGGCGTCGGTGAGCGCTCGCGCGAGGGCAACGACCTCTGGCTCGAGATGACCGAGTCCGGCGTCATCGACAAGACGATGATGGTCTTCGGCCAGATGAACGAGCCGCCCGGAGCGCGCATGCGCGTTGCGCTGACCGGCCTGACGATGGCCGAGTACTTCCGCGAGCAGGGCGGCCAGGACGTGCTGCTGTTCGTCGACAACATCTTCCGCTTCGTCCAGGCCGGCTCCGAGGTCTCGGCGCTGCTCGGCCGGATGCCCTCGCAGGTCGGCTACCAGCCGACGCTCGAGTCTGAGATGGGCCAGCTCCAGGAGCGGATCACGTCGACCCGCCAGGGCTCGGTCACCTCGGTGCAAGCGATCTACGTGCCCGCGGACGACCTCACCGACCCGGCTCCGGCCTCGGTGTTCGCCCACCTCAACGCGACGACCGTGCTCTCGCGCGCGATCTCCGAGAAGGGCATCTACCCGGCCGTCGACCCGCTCGACTCGACCTCGACGATCCTCAAGCCGGACATCCTCGGCGAGGACCACTACCGCGTCGCGAACCAGGTCAAGGTGATGCTGCAGCGCTACAAGGAGCTGCAGGACATCATCGCGATCCTCGGCATCGACGAACTCTCTGACGAGGACAAGCTGACCGTGCAGCGCGCGCGCAAGCTCGAGCGCTTCCTCTCGCAGCCCTTCCACGTCGCCGAGCAGTTCACCGGCACGCCCGGTGCCTACGTGCCGATCGCCGACACGATCCGCTCCTTCCAGGAGATCCTCGACGGTCAGCACGACGACGTGCCGGAGTCCGCGTTCCTGCTCAAGGGCACGATCGAGGACGTCGTCGCCGCGGCCAAGAAGAGCTAGGCCGCCCACCCATGGCACACGAGCCGTTCACCGTAGAAGTGCTGACGCCCGAAGGGGCGGTCTTCAAGGACGAGGTCGAAATGGTCTCGACGCGCACGTCGACGGGCTCGATCGGCCTCTACGCCCACCACCAGCCGGTGCTGGGACAGCTCGTCCCGACCGAGCTGCGGCTGTACCGGTCGGAGACCGAGATCGTCCGCTTCGCGCAGGGCGAGGGCTACGTCCAGGTCGACCGCAGCGGCAACACGCTGCTGCTGGTTGAAGAGGCAATCCGGCCCGAGGATCTCGACACCGCGCTGCTGAAGGAGAAGCTCGCGACCGCAGAGCGCGAGCTCGCGGACGCCGAGCCCGGCTCCGAGGCCGCGCGCGTCGCCGGCGTGGACAAACGCCGGTACGAGGCGTTCCTCGCCATCGCTGGCTCCTGAGCCGGCCTGGGCACTCCTGCGAGGCCGAGCACCGGTCGCCCCGGCGCCCGGCGCCCGGGCACCCCGAGGCGCTCCCGAAACCACGACGGTGGTACCGGATGCCTGCCATATCGGCAGGCATCCGGTACCACCGTCCCCGCGCGCGCGAGACCCGCGGCCCGCGGTCGCGCGCGCCGCGCCGGCGCGCACCCGCACCACGCAGAACGGGCGGCCTTTCGGCCGCCCGTTCCTCATGCGCTCTCTGGGATCGGGCGTTGGGGTGCCCGTATGTGGCCGCTTGCTACTTCGACGGCGGGATCAGGACCTTGTTGATGACGTGGATGACGCCGTTCGAGGCCTCGATGTCGGTCTTCGTGACCTTGGTCGAACCGTTGAGGAAGACGTTGCCGCCGGCGATCTTCACGGTCAGCGACTTGCCGTTGACCGTCTTGACCTTCTTGCCGTTGAGCGTCAGGACGGTCTCGGCCTTCACCGTTCCCTTGACGGCGTGGTAGAGCAGAACCGACTTGAGCAGCTTCTTGTCCTTGCCGAGCGCGTCGAGCGTCTTCTTCGGGACCTTCTTGAACGCGGCGTTGGTCGGGGCGAACACGGTGAACTCGCCGCCGGACAGCGTCTTGGCGAGGCCGGCCTTCTTGACGAGTGAGACGAGCGTCGAGAAGTTCTTGTCGCCGGCGGCGATCTCGACGATCGTCTTGTCGGCGGCGCCGGCCGAAGCCGGGAGTGCGAATGCCGCGGTGGCGATGCCGGTGCTGAGGAGTGCGATGCGCTTCATGGTTTAGGTCCTTTCGGGAGGGGGTTGCCGGCGATACGCGGCAACGCACGAAGCCGGATGCCGGAAGTTCACGACATGTCCGATGGCTGACATTTCGTGGCTGCCGGCCAACCGCCGGGAGGTGGCCCGCGTAGCTCTCGTACAGTGTCGACCTCGTCCCTCGTCTTGGCACGACCCTTGAGCACCGACTCCGGAATCGCTCCACTGCGCGTCACCCGTGCGGCCAGCTCGCCCGCCAGGGACCTGCCGGCTCGTCTTGCCGCCGGCGAAGAGGGAGCGATCGAGGAGATCCACAGCCGCTTCGGCGCGACTGTGTTCGGCTACCTCGTCGGAGTCCTGCGCGATCGCAGCACGGCCGAGGACGTGTTCCAGCACGTGATGACCGAGGCCTGGCGCCGCCGCACCCAGTACGACCCGAGCCGCGCCGGGCTGACGACGTGGCTGCTGACGATCGCGCGCTCGCGGGCGATCGACGAGATCCGGCGCCGCAAACCCGAGCCGGTCGATCCGGCCGACGTGCCTGACGGCAACGAGGCTGCGGCCGAGGACCGGCTGCTCGAGCAGTGGCGGATCAGGCAGCTGCTCGACAACCTGCCCGACGACGAGCGCGTCCTGCTCGAGATGCGCTTCTTCGAGGATTGCTCGCAGACGGAGATCGCAGAGCGAACCGGGATCGCCCTCGGCACGATCAAGGCACGGATGGTCCGCGGCCTCGACCGGCTCCGGACCCTGATCGAGGCAGAGGGGGTGGCCGCATGAGCGCGCGTTGGCCGGTCAGCCCGAGCGCGGTCGCGCTCGATCTCCTCGACGACGACGAGCGCGCCGTCGCCGACCGCCTGCTCGCCGACGACGCCGGGTTCGCGGCGGCCGTCGCCGAGCAGCGCGAGCTCGGCGGGGCGCTCTCCGCGATGCCGAGCACGATCCGCACACCGGAGCCGCCACCACCGCTGCGGCCGGAGCCTACCCGGGCTCATGTCGGTCGGGCCGGCGCCCGCGGGCTCCTGCGGCTGCCGCGGTTCACGCTGCCGGCACTCGCCACGGTTGCCGCGGCAGCCGTGCTCGCGGTCGTGCTGATCTCCGGTGGCGACGAGGCGCCCGTGACGCCCGCGCCGGTCAAGGCGACGGTCACGCTGAAGCCGATCGGCGAGGTCACCGGCACCGCCACGATCAAGATCGATGGCGACCGCGCGAAGCTGACCGGCGCCGGGCTGCCGCCGAGCGCCGAAGGCAAGCACTACGAGGCGTGGCTCGCCCGCGCCGACGGCTCGATGAAACCGATGGGCGAGTTCCGCGTCGGCGACGACGGCACCGTCGAAGCCGGGATGCCGTTCAAAGAGGACCTCAGCGAGTTCACCTACGTCGACGTCTCGGTCGAGCCGGACGGCGGCCCGCCGACGCACTCGGGCACCTCGGTCCTGCGCGCCGACCTCTAGCGACCGTCGAGTGTGCGTTGGGTGCTGCTACGCGCAACTCAGCGCACACTCGACGAGCCGTCGGTGTGCGCTACGCCGCTTCGCTGTACTGCAGCACGGCCAGGTCCTCGATCATCATCGCCTGGCTCTCGATGTGCGACTGCTCGAGCAGCTCGAGCTCGGAGTCCTCGAGCTGGACGACGCGCTCGTGCTCGCAGTTGTGGCAGTGCAGCCGGATCAGGAAGAGGCCCTCGTCGACGAAGTCGACGAGCTCGGTGGCGCTCACGAAGTCACGCGCGCACTGTGGGCAGTGGGCGGGGTGCTGAGAACGAGCCGAGGTCGGACGCTGAGGCTGCATGATGCAATCAACGTCAACACGGACCCCGTCCTACTCGTTTCGGTCCAGGTTCTGGACACCTGTCGCCGGACGCGTCCCCGCCGCTCGGACAGACGTCCATCATCGAGCCCGATGATTAGGGAACGCGGCCCGCGAAACCGGCCGACAGCAGGGCCGCGCCGAGCAGCGACAGCAGCCCCGCGGCGGCGAACTGATCGGTCATGTCGCGCTTCTGCGTGCGCGTAGCGAGGCTCGATCCGAGCGATTCGTAGATCGAGGTCAGCTTGTCGGCGTCGGAGGTCGTAAACGCGCGGCCGCCGGTGATGCCGGCGATCTCGGCGAGCGTCTCGGGGTCCGGGTTGACCTCGATCGGCCCGGCGATCGGATTGACCGGATTCGGGATCGTCGTGCCCGGCTCTCCGAGCGAGACGGTCGAGATCGGCACCTTCAGGCGCTGCGCCTCGCGGGCGACGATCAGCGGATCGGCGCCGGCCGTCGTCCGGCCGTCGCTGAGCAGCACGATCGCCGCCGGTGGCCGGCTGCCGCGAACCGTCTTCTGTTCGCGGACCATCTCGAGCGCCACCTGAAGCGCATTGCCGGTCGCCGTCGCGCCGCTCGCGGTTTGCGACTCGATCCCGGCGCGGATCGCGTCGTGATCGGTGGTCGGCTGCAGCGCCTGATCCGGCGCGTCCGAGTAGGTGACCAGGCCGACACGGGTCCGGCGCGGAGTCGACTTGAGGAACGAGACGGCCGCGCGTGTCGCCGCCTTGAGCCGGTCCGGCTCGACATCGGTGGCGGCCATCGAGCCCGAGTGATCGGTGACGAGCACGATCGTCGAGCCCTCGATCGGCACCCGCACCGAGCGGGCCGGGCGGGCGAGCGCGAGCCCGAGCAGGAGCAGCGAGACGACGAGCAAGACGGGAGCTGCGTACTCGAGTCGAGAACGGCCCGCGGAAGCGGCGGCGGCGAGCGAGGCGGCCGCTGGGAAGCGGACGGCGTAACGGTCATCGCGCCGGCGCGCCTGCACGGCGATCGCGAGCAGCAGCGGTATGGCGAGCAGCGCGAGCAGCCACCACGGCGATGCGAAGCTCATCCGAGCCCCCTGCCCAGCGCAGCGAGCCAGTCGCCCTCGGTCGAGAGCGGGATGTGCGGGACCTGGAGCCGGCGCAGCTCGTCGGCCAGCTTGTGGCGGCGATCGTGCTCGATCTGCGCGAAGCGGCGCCGCAGCGACTTGCTGGCGGTGTTCACTCGTACGCGCCTGCCGGTCTCGGGGTCGATCACGGCGAGCCGGCCGACGTCGGGCAGATCGCTCTCACGTGGGTCGTGGACCTCGATCGCGATCGCCGCGTGGCGGGTGCGGAGCGCGCCGAGGCGGCGGACCCAAGCGTGGTCGCCGCGGAAGTCCGAGACGATCACGATCAGCGTCGCCGGGCGGGCGATCCGCCCGAGCCGCAGCAGCGTGTCGGCGAGGCCGCTCGGGTCCTCGACGCCGTCCTTGGCGACGCCGCGCTCGAGCGCGCGGCGCAGGGCGACGTTGCCGGCACGCGACGACCGCGGCGGCAGCAGCAGCTGCTCCTCTCCGGCGCCGAACGTGACGACCCCGAGCTGGCCGGCCCTGCGCAGCGCCATCCGGCCGATCGCGAGCGCGGTGCCCTCGGCGACATCGGCCTTGAGCCGGTCCGCGGTGCCGAACGCCATCGACGCCGAGATGTCGAGCACGAGCCAGGTCGTCAGTGCCCGTTCGGGCACCTGCAGCCGGACGTGCGGCTGCCCGGTCCGCGCCGAGGCCGCCGGGTCGAGGCTGCGGACGTCGTCGCCGACGTGGTACGGCCGGATCTGCGCCAGCTCGGTGCCGATCCCGACGCCGACCGAGCGCCGGTCGCCGATGAACGCGTTCGAGATCCGGCGCTCGATCGCGACGTCGAGCGCCTCGACCATCGGGCCGGGCATCGTGCCCGGGCCCTGCCGCGCCGCCGGGGGCGCGAGATTGGTGAAGCGGTCGGTCATGGGTGGGTGGGCCGGATCAAGCCCCGCCGCGCCGGCGTCCACCACCGACCGAGGCCGGCGGCGCCTGTGGCGGCGGCACGGCCGCGAGCACCTTGCCGAGCAGCGCGTCGGTGCTGATCCCGTCGCTGAGCGCGTCGTAGGTGAGGACGATCCGGTGCCGCAGCACGTCGGCCGCCAGATCGGAGATGTCGGTCGCCGCGACATAGCCGCGGCCACGCAGCAGCGCGAGCGCGCGTGCCGCCTGCACGAGGCCGATCGGCCCGCGCGGGCTGGCCCCGTACTCGATCATCTGTCCGAGCTCACGGAGGCCGTAGCGCTCCGGGTGCCGCGTGGCGTCGGCGATCGCGACCGCGTAGGCGATCACATCGCGGTCGACAAGCACGTCCTCGACGAGCCGCGAGAACTGCGCGAGCTGGTCGAGGCTCAGTAGCTCGCGGACGTCGACCTCGGGGTTCAGCGAGCGGCCGACGATCGCGGCCTCCTCGCCGGTCGACGGGTAGTCGACGACGATCTTCATCAGGAAGCGGTCGACCTGGGCGTCCGGCAGCGGGTACGTGCCCTCGGACTCGATCGGGTTCTGCGTCGCGAGCACGAGGAACGGCTTCGGCAGCGGGAACGTCTCGCCACCGATCGTCACCTGGCGCTCCTGCATCGCCTCGAGCAGCGCCGACTGCACCTTCGCGGGCGCGCGGTTGATCTCGTCGGCGAGCAGGAAGTTGCCGAAGACGGGACCGAGCTCGATGTCGAAGTCGCCGGTGTCCGGCCGCCAGACGCGGGTGCCGATCAGGTCGGCCGGGACGAGGTCGGGGGTGAACTGGATTCGGCTGAACGAGCCGCCGAGTACCTGGGCAAGGGTCTTGACCGTCAGCGTCTTGGCGAGCCCGGGAACACCCTCGAGCAGCACGTGACCGCTCACGAGCAGCGAAACGAGCAGCCGCTCGAGCATCGCGTCCTGGCCGACGATCACGCGCTTGATCTCGTGCAGCGCGTCATCGAGCTGCGTGCGCGGCTCGTTCGCGCCGCGGATCACCGGCTGCGGCTCGTCATCGGGGTGGGTGAACTCGACCCGCCCGGGGCGCTCGGGCCTGATCCGGCCGGTCTCGTGCTGGTCGTCGTGCTGGGGGTCTTGTTCGGTCATCGGTTTTCGCTCCGGACGGTACTCAGGGGGCTAGTGGCAGGGCGGTCAGGCAAGACGCCCGAACCAGCGAAGGGACAGGGCTGCTCCGGCAAGCGCGAGCAGCGCCGCGACGCCCGCGAAGCCCGCGGTCATGTCGTGGCGCACCTTGCGCCGGCCGAGCTGCGAGCCGAGCTCGCGGTAGACGGCCGAGAGGTCGGCCGAAGTCGTCGCGTCGTAGGCGCGGCCGCCGGAGATCCGCGCCATCTCTCGCAGCGTCTCGGGGTCCGGCGGGACCTTGCGGGTCTCGAACCCGGGCGCGCCTCGCGGCCGCGGCACCTTGATCGTGCCGGTCGCGGTGCCGAGCGTCACCGTCGAGATCGGCACCTTGACCTTCTGTGCGGTGCGGGCCGCCTCGATCGGGTCCGACCCCTTCGTAGAGACCCCGTCCGAGAGCAGCACGATCGCCGACGGCGCGCCCTTGGCCGGCGTCGAGCCGTCGGTGGGCTTGCCGAGCGTCCGCAGCGCTCCGAGGATCGCGTCACCGGTCGCGGTACCGCCGCCGGCGCGGTACTGGCCGATCGCGTCGCGCAGCGCATCGCGGTCGGTCGTCGGGCTCTGAAGCACCCGCGGGATCTGGTTGAAAACCGTGATCCCGACGTTGACCTCGTCCGGGACCTCATCGATGAACTGCCGCGCTGCTCTCTGGGCGGCCGCGAGCCGCGTCGGCGAGACGTCGTCGGAGAGCATCGAGCCGCTGACGTCGGAGACGAGCATGATCTGGGCGCGCTCGACCGGCACGGCGACGGTGCGCTCCGGGCGGGCCATCGTGACCAACAGGACGGTGACCGCGGCGAGCAGCAGCAGGACCGGGAGGTGGCGGCGGAAACCCGGCGCCTGAGGCGTGACCGAAGCTGCGAGCGCAGGGTTGCTGAAGCTCGCGGCGATCCGTCGGCGACGGCGCGCCTGGCCGCCGTACCAGGCGACGAGCACCGGCACGGCGAGCAGGCCGAGCAGGAGGAGTGGTTCGCCGAAGCCGAGGTTCATCTGGCCTACGGGTTCGTCGGGCGGACCCCGAGCGTCACGCTCTCGCGCTTCTTGACGCCGTCGCGCTCGATCGTGAGCGTGATCTGCTGGCCCGGGCTGCGCTGGTTGATGATCGCGGGGAGGTCGGTCGGCGAGCGCAGCTCGCGCCCGTCGATCGCGATCACGACGTCGCCGTCCCTGAGGCCGGCGCGGGAGGCGGGGCCGGTCGCGCTGACCGCCGCGATGCGAACACGGCCGCGGCTGTCGACGGTCGACTGGACGCCGAGCCAGGCGTGCTCGGGAGCCTTGCCAAGGCGGAGCTGCGGCACGGCTCGCCGCGCGACGTTCGACGGCACCGCGAAGCCGATGCCGACGTTGCCCTGGCTGTACTGCGAGCCGGTTGCGATCTGCGAGTTCACGCCGATCACGTTGCTGCCCGAGTCGAGCAGCGGACCGCCCGAGTTGCCCGGGTTGATCGCCGCGTCGGTCTGGATCACGCCGTCGATCTGGAAGCCGTTGGGGGCCTCGATCGTGCGGCCGAGGCTCGAGACGACGCCGCTCGTCAGCGTCCGGTCAAGCCCGAACGGGTTACCGATCGCGATCACGTCATCGCCGACCTCGACCGCGTCCGAGTCGGCGAACTCGAGCGGCTTGACGCCGCTCGGGATGTCGCCCGCCGGGATCGAGATCACGGCGAGGTCGATCGACGCGTCCTTGCCGCGGATCCGTCCGGTCAAGCTCTCTCCCTGGGTGCCGAACTTGACCTGGACCGACGAGCCGCCGCCCTCGATCACGTGCTCGTTGGTGACGATCGTGCCGCGGCTGTCGACGAGGAAGCCGGTGCCGCTGCCGCTGCCTGTGCGCACCGAGACGACGGCGGGCCCGGCTGACTCGAAGACGGCGTTCGCGACCGACTGGCCGCTCTTGGGCTTGACGTTCTTGCCGGAGGCGCTCGGCAACGAGGTCTCCGTGCGCGCGGCGGTGCCGGTTTCCGACTCGTCGTCGCCGTCGGCGAGCAAGAGGGTCGCGCCGGCGCCGAGGCCACCCGCGAGCAGGGCGATCAAGACCGCGGTCAGGACGCCGAGCCCGCGGCCACGAGGGGACGGGGGCGGTGTCGATGCGGCTGCCGTGCGTACTCCGGCGGGCGGTGGGGGCGACGGCGGCGCCGGCGGCGGCTGCACGGCCGTCTGGGCAGGCGGAGGGGCGACCGGAGGTGCGGCGACCGTCGGTGGCTCGGATGGGGCCGGCTGCTGGGCCGGTGGTTGCGCACCCGCGCGGCGGCGCCGCTCCTCGGCTTCGGCGTCGGATTCGTCGCGCCAGTTGCCGCTCCAGATGTGCTTGGGGGGAGTCATACAGCCGACAGAATGCCGCAACCGCCTGTGGGTTTCCCGAGGGCGGCGTAACGGCTCCCTAAGTGTCGGCCCTGCGCGACGTGCGCTTTACATCCCCGCCACCTGTTTCGCGCACGACGCGCAGGACAGTTAGCGGACTCCGGCGGCGACCACGCGTGGGTCCCGCGGCGAGTCCTTGATCAGCTCGTCCGGGCTGGTCTCGGCGGCCGGCTTGAGCCGGCCTTGCTTGGTCCCGAAGTAGAACGCCTGCGGGTGGTGGGCGACGACGGCGAGCGTCGACTGTTCTGGTGTCGGCGCGAAACCGCCGCTCAGCGCCATGCCGATCTTCTCGAGACCGAGCAGCGTGTCGACGTGCTCGTGCTGGGCCTGGTCGGGGACGGCGGGGTAGCCCCACGAGTAGCGGCGGCCCTGGCCGGGTGCGATCGCGAGGTCGGCGCGAACCTTGGCGTGCAACCACTCGGCGAGCCCTTCGGCGGTCTGGACGCCGAGCCCGTGCGTGAACAGCTGCTCGGCGAACTCGCCGTCGGCCTCGAGCTTCGCCATCAGCTCGGTGACCTCGTCGCCGACGGTCACCGCCTGGACGGCGACGACGTCGAGCCCATCGGGGTGCCCCTTCGGCCGGTAGAAGTCGGCGAGGCAGACGCGGTCGCCCTCGGGCTGGCGCGGGCAGGTGAAGCGGACGAGCTCGGTTTCGCGGTCCTCGGGGTCGAGGACGACGATCTGGTTGCCCTCGCTGTAGCAGGGGAAGTAGCCGAGCAGCGCGCGCGGGTGGAGGTAGTCCTGCTCGGCCCACATCCGCTCGAGCCGCGGCAGGAAGTCCTCGGAGACGAGCTTCTGCCACTCCTCGCCCTTGACGCCCTTGCCGCCCCAGTGGAGCTTGAACAGGACGTGCGTATCGAGGTACGGGTAGACCTCGTCGAGCGGCACCTCGATCTCGCGGACGCCCCAGAACGGCGGCTCGGGAATCGGGTTGTCGGTGACGGCCGCGCTGCGGACGCTGTCGTCGGAGGTGTCGAGCTCGACCGTCTGTTCGCCCTTCTCGCGGAAGGCGTCCGCGTCCTCGCGGAGCTTGGCGACGAGCTCGGCGCGCGCGTCACCCTCGACCAGCTGGTCCATCACCGACAGGCCCTCGAACGCGTCCTTGCAGTAGAAGACGCCGGGGTCGTAGAGCTTGTCGTCGTCGAGTCCGTTCGTGTGCAGCGCGCGGTAGCTGAACGCGCGGTTGATCGCAGCGCCGCCGATCAGCACCGGGTACTCGAGGCCCTCGCGCTCCAGCTCCTGGACGCAGAGCGGCATCTGCTTGGAGGTCGAGACGAGCAGCGCGGACAGGCCGATCGCGGTCGCGTCGTGCTCCTTGGCGGCCTCGACGATCGTCGAGATCGGGACCTGCTTGCCGAGGTCGACGACGGTGTAGCCGTTGTTCGTGAGGATCGTGTTGACCAGCGACTTGCCGATGTCGTGGACGTCGCCGAAGACGGTCGCGAGCACGACCGTGCCCTTCGTGTAGCCCTCGATCCGGTCGAGGTAGTTCTCGAGCTGCGCGACGGCGCGCTTCATCACCTCGGCGCTCTGGAGCACGAACGGCAGGATCAGCTCACCGGCGCCGAACTTGTCGCCGACCTCCTTCATCGCGGGCAGAAGCACGTCGTTGAGCGTCGGGACAGCGCCGATCTTCTCGACGGCGAGATCGATCTGCTGCTCGACGCCCTCCTTCTTGCGGCGCAGGATGTGCCAGTGGAGCGCCTCCTCGGGCTCCATCCCGGCGGTCGGGTCGGCGGCCTCGTCGTCTGCCTCGGTCTCGCCCTTCTGCTCGAAGTGCGCGATGAAGCGCTCGAGCGCATCGTCACGGCGGTTGTAGACGAGGTCGTTCGCGAGCTCGCGCTCGTTCTCGGCGATCTCCCCGTACGGGGTGATGTGGTTCGGGTTGACCATCGCGAGGTCGAGCCCGGCCTCGACGCAGTGGTGGAGGAAGACGGAGTTGAGGACGGCGCGGGCGCCGGGCGAGACGCCGAAGGAGACGTTCGAGACGCCGAGCGAGGTCTTGACGCCCGGGATCTCCTCCTTGACGCGGCGGATGCCTTCGATCGTCTCGATCGCCGACGGCTTCCACTCGTCGTCGCCGGTCGTCAGCGTGAAGGTGAGGACGTCGAAGATCAGCAGCTCGCGGTCGAGGCCGTGGCAGTCGCAGAGCTCGGTGATGCGCTTGGCGATCTCGACCTTGCGGTCGGCGGTCTTCGCCATCCCGACCTCGTCGATCGTCAGCGCGATCAGCGCCGCGCCGTGCTGGACGGTCAGCGGGACGACGGTGTTGAGCTTGTCCTCGCCGGCCTCGAGGTTGACCGAGTTGACGATCGCGCGGCCCGGGCTCTGCTCGAGTGCGAGCTTGATCACGTCCGGCTCGGTCGAGTCGATCTGGAGCGGGGCCGGCTGGCTCAGCGAGACGTGCTTGGCGACCTGCCGCATCTGCTCGGCCTCGTCGGTGCGCTCGGTCAGTGCGACGCAGAGGTCGAGCACGTGCGCGCCGCCCTCGACCTGGTCCTCGGCGATCTGGACGAGGCCGTCGTAGTCGTCGGTGAGCAGCAGCTCCTTGGCCTTGCGCGAGCCCTGCGAGTTGACCCGCTCGCCGACGAGCGTCGGCGCCGGGCTCTGGACGAGCGGGGTGGCGGCGATCATCGAGGAGACGTGGGGAGCGCGCGGCGCGGGCCTCGGCGTCGGCTTTGAGTCCTTGACGCGCTCGGCGATCGCCTTGATGTGGTCGACGGTCGTGCCGCAGCATCCGCCGACGATGCCGACGCCGTGCTGCTCGACGAACTCCCCGAGCACCGTTGCCAGCTCCTCGGCTCCCTCAGGGAAGATCGTCTCGCCGCCTCGTCCCTGCTGCGGCAGGCCGGCGTTCGGGATGCAGTGGATCGGCACCGACGCGTGCTCGCCGAGGAAGCGGACGGCGTCGCGCATGTCGTTCGGGCCGGTGGAGCAGTTGAGGCCGATCACGTCGACCTTGAGCGACTCGAGCGTCGTCAGGACGGCGTTGATGTCGGTGCCGAGCAGCATCTTGCCGCCGTTTGGCAGCAGCGAGACGGAGACCTGGATCGGGACCTCGCGGCCTTCGAGCTTGAAGGCTTCGCGGGCGCCGAAGATCGCGGCCTTCACTTCGAGGATGTCCTGCGCCGTCTCGATGATCAGGAGGTCGACGCCGCCGCGGACGAGGCCCTGGGCCTGCTCGGTGAAGACCTCCACGAGCTCGGCGAAGGTGATCGCGCCAAGCGTCGGGTCGTCCGAGGCGGGCAGGTGACCGGTCGGGCCGATCGACCCGGCGACGAACAGCTCCTCGCCGACGGCGGCGCGGGCGATCTCAGCGGCCCTCTGGTTGATCTCGAACGTGTGCTCGCCGAGGCCCCACTCGTCGAGCTTGATCCGGCTCGCCTGGAAGGTGTCGGTCTCGACGACCTCGGCGCCGGCGGCGACCATCGACTCGTGCAGCTGCTGGATCACGTCCGGCCGGTGGAGGACGAGCGCCTCGTGGCACTTGCCCTCGAGCCCGCCGTAGTCGGCGGGGGTGAGGTCGAACTCTTCGAGTGTCGCGCCCATCGAGCCGTCGAAGACGACGATGTGGTCACGGACGGCGGCCAGGAAATCACGCATGGCCGCGGAGGTTAGCGAACCTTGACACGAGCGTGTCAAGGTAGGGTCCCGGGCGCTGCCACAGGCGCCCGCTCATTGCGGGCGCCTGTGGCGGAGAGCGCTTGCGGCTACGGAGCGGTCGGGATGACGAGCGCGTGTCCGCGGACGACGCAGGCCGAGGCGCCGTTGTTCACCTGCACGAAGTAGCTCAGGAAGATCACCGAGCTGCTGGTTTGAATCGTGCCGTTCACGTACCCCTTGTTGCCCAGCGGAGATGCGTCGGCATTCGTCGCGACCTGAGAGAGGAGCTGGTCGGTGCCGTTCAGCGTCTGCGTGTAGAACAGCGTCTGGTTGGCCTGCGTCGGGGTGTTGTCGGTGCGGGTGTAGATCGCACCGGCTTCGGAGGTCCCCGAGTCGGAGTTGACCTCGACGTTCGCGATGTTGGCGAACAGGATCGTTCCGCAGTTGAACTTCACCGTCGCGCCACCTGCCGAGAACAGCGTGTCCTTGGTCACGCTGATGGCGCGGGAGACCGAGAACGAGATCGCGCTCTGCGGCTGCCCGGCGGAGCCGTTAGCACCGTTCGTCCCGTTGGTCCCGTTCGTTCCGGCTGCGCCATTGCTGCCGTTGGTCCCGTTCGCGCCGTCCTTGCCGGCCTTCCCGACGGTGTTGAACGAGATCTTCTTCTCGCTCTTCTTGCATTTCGTCTTCGCGGAGACGATGCGGATCGTGCCGCCCTTCTTCTTCTGGCAGGCGTAGATCGTGGCCGCATCGGCGCTGGCGGCGATGCCGGCGAGCGAGATGAGCGAGGCGAGCAGGCCGGCGAGCACGAGCCGGATCGTTCTGGAGTGAGTCACGGAGAACCCCTTGTTCACGGTTGGACAGGCGGCGACCGGGCTTTCCGGGACCGGCCAGCGTTTCGCGACTCTATCCGCGTGGGCGGTCTTGCAGGGATTTTGTCCGCGGGGGCCTGCAGCCCGGTGCCGGCGGTGCCGATCACATGGCTGTGAGCCTGCTGCTCGCGGAGAACGCGACCCCTGCCGACATGGCGACGATTGCCGTCGTCGTCTTCGGCGTGCTCGTGCTCGCCATCTTCCTCCGGTCGCTAAACGGCAACGGCAAGGGCAAGCGCGCCGTCTTCGGGATAGCGCACGAAACGCCGCGCCGCGGCCCGGGCGCACACGGCCCACGCCACACCGGCGCCCGCGCCCGCGGCGCGGCCGGTCCCGTGCCGGTGGCCGACAAGCTCGTGCAGCTCGAGCGGCTGCGGGACAAGGGCCACATCAGCGACGAGGACTACCGGCGGACGGCCGGCGATCTCCTCGGCCACGAGCCGACCCACCGCTAGCGCGCGGCGCCACCCCACACTGGTGCCCGTTGACTGCCGATATGGCAGCCATCCGGGACCATTCTCGGCGCGCCACACGCTTGGTGCCGGTTGACTGCCGATATGGAAGTCAACCGGGACCAGTGCGGGAGGTTGGATGCGGGCGGAGGCGCCGCCACGGCGCCTCGCGGGCGCCCGATTGATCGGTCAATCAGGCATCATGGGCCGACGTGCCCGACCTGCTGCGCGTAGCCGCGGTCCAGATGACCGCCACGGCCGACAAGGCCCGCAACCTCGAGACCGTCGACCGGCTCGTGCGCTCCGCCGCGGCCGACGGCGCGCAGCTCGTCGTCCTGCCGGAGAAGTGGTCGGTGCTCGGCACGCCCGAGACTCTGCGAAACGGAGCCGAGCCGCTCGACGGCCCCGCGCTCACATGGGCGCGCGCCACGGCCGCCGAGCTGGGGATCGACCTGATCGCCGGCTCGATCGCCGAACGCATCGACGGGGAGCGCAACGGCAACACCAGCGTTCACATCGGTCCCGACGGCACTGACCGCGCCGTGTACCGCAAGATCCACCTCTTCGATGTCGAAGTCGGTGGCAACACCTACCGCGAATCCGACACCGACCAGCCCGGCGACGTGGCCGTCGTCTCGGGCGAGATCGGGATGAGCGTCTGCTACGACCTCCGATTCCCGGAGCTCTACGCCGCGCTGAGCGCCGCCGGTGCGCGGATCCTCGTCGTGCCGGCCGCCTTCACCGCCGAGACCACCGAGGCCGGGCATTGGGAAGTCCTCCTCCGTGCCCGGGCGATCGAGAACCAGTGCTTCGTGATCGCCGCCAACCAGATCGGCGAGCACGCGCCCGGTCTTGAGTCCGGTGGGCGCTCGATGATCGTCGACCCATGGGGTGTGGTGCTAGCCAGGGCTCCCGACGAGGAGTGTTCGGTTGGCGCGCAGCTCAATCTCGCCAGGCTCGAGGAGATCCGCGAACGGCTGCCCTCGCTCAAGGCCCGCCGACCGGAGGCATACCGCGTATGAGCACCCAGGACGCAGCCGCCGAGCGCCGTCGCCAGATCCTCGACGCGGCGGTTCGCGTGTTCGCCCGCCAGGGCTTTCACGCCTCGCGCGTCTCCGACATCGCAGACGAGGCAGGCGTCGCCTACGGCCTCCTCTATCACTACTTCCGCTCCAAGGACGAGCTGCTCGACACCGTCTTCACCGAGCGCTGGGAGCTGATGCTGGCGGCGATCGAGGCCGCCGACGCCCGCGACGCCAGCGCTCGCGACAAGCTCGACGACATCGCCGGATTCATCGTCGGCTCCTACCACCACGACCCCGAGCTGATGAAGGTGATCATCGTCGAGGTCACGCGGGCGGCCAACTCGTTCGGGCGCACCCACCTGCCGGCGATCCGCGAGGCGTTTGACCGGATCGCGCGGATCGTCGCCAAGGCCCAGGCGGCCGGCGAGTTCCGCGGCGACGTCGACCCGCTGTTCGCGGCGATGTCGTTCTACGGCGTCGTCGAACAGGCGCTGACCGCATGGATCTTCGGGCAGCTCGGCGCGTCGGACGCGGAGATCGAGGCGACCCGCGCCCAGATCGTGCGGACCGTGTGCGATGGGCTCACGACCCGCGCCTGAGTCCGGTGTAGAGTCCGCGCCCATGCAGCAGGACATCGTCAAGCGTCTCGTCTGGTCCGGCCTGCTCGCCGCGTTCGGCGCGCTCGCGAGCATCGCGGCGGCTCGCGCAGCCGCGATGACCTATCGCCGGGTCTATGGCGAGGAGCCGCCCGAGTGACCACTCAGGCCGATCCACACCCGGAGCAAGCCGTCGTGGCCGCACTGGCCGGTGGCGCGGCGCTGGCGGTTCTGTTGCGTTTGATCGGGGGAAGGAAAGAGGCATGAGCGAGGACACACGTCAGCTCGGGATCGCGGTCGAATCACTGGTCCAGCGCGGGCACTTGCTGCTCCGCGAGGAGATCGAACTTGCGAAGACCGAGGTCGCCGAGAAGGCGATGAAGCTCGGCCAGGGCTCGGCCGTCGGCATCGTCGCCGGCTTCTTCGCGCTATGGGCACTGCTGATGTTCCTGCTCGGGCTCGCCTCGTTGATCACGTGGGCAATCGGTGGCGCGCCGTTCTGGGGCTACTTCATCGTCACCCTCCTGCTGCTCGTGCTCGCCGGCATCGGGGCTCTCGTCGCCGCCAAGTTCGTCAAGGCCGGAGGCCCACCGGCGCCGACGAAGGCGATCGACGAGGCGAAGCTGATCCGCCAGACCGTGCAGTCCGACGACCCGGTCGCGACGGTCACGCAGGCGAAAGGAAGCAAGTAGATGCCTCAGCGCAGCTCCGAGGAGATCCGCGTCTCGATCGAGGAGCAGCGGCTGCTGCTCGCCAAGGACCTCGAGCAGGTCCGCTCCAGCGTCACCGAGCTCACCGACTGGCGGAAGCAGCTCAGGGCGCACAAGACCGAAGCGATCGCGGTAGCCGCGGTCGTCGGGTTCGTGGTCGCCGGCGGCCTTTCGGCCTTCGGCCGTCGCCGCCGTCGCTCGTGAGCGTCTCGCGAGCGGGGGAATCCCCGTACAGGTCGGTCGGGCGAATCATCCTGATCGTCATCGCGTCGGCGCTGTCGCTGTACCTGATCGTGCGGCTGCGGCAGCCGATCGGCTGGTTGATCGCCGCGGCGTTCGTCGCGGTCGCGGTCGGGCCGCCGATCAACAGGCTCGGCCAGTACATGCCGCGGGCGCTCGCGATCACGCTCGTCTACTTGGTCGGGCTGGTCGCGATCCCGGTCGGGCTCGGGGCGATCATGCTGCCGCCGTTCGTCAACCAGGGCACCGAGCTCGCCGGTGATCTGCCCACGTATGCGAACGACTTCACGAAGTTCGTCCGCGACAACCAGCGCCTCCGCGAGCTCGACGCCAAGTACGACCTGACCGGCAAGATCGAGGACCAGGCAGATCAGGTGCCGCGCAGGATCGGCGACGCCGCGAAGGTGCTCGCCGACGTCGGCGGCTGGGCGATCGGCTCGCTGTTCGCGATCGTCAACGTGCTGATCCTCTCGATCTTCATGCTGACCGGCGGCCAGCGATGGATCGAGCAGGGGGTCAAGCTCAGGCCGGAGGCCGAACGGGAACGGCTGCGCCGGATCTTCCAGAAGACCGCGCGGGCGATCAGCGGCTACGTCCAGGGCGCATTGCTGGTCGGATTCATCGCCGGCATCTCGACCTTCATCGTGCTCACGATCCTCGGCGTCGAATTCGCGGCCCCGCTCGCGGTCTTCGCCGGCCTGATGTCGCTGATCCCGCTCGTCGGCGCCACGATCGCCGCCGTCGTCATCGGCCTCGTCACCCTTTTCACCGACTTCCCGACCGACACGATCGTGTGGGCGATCTGGGCGATCGTCTACCAGCAGATCGAGAACAACCTGATCCAGCCGCAGGTGCAGAAGCGGACCGTCCAGGTGCAGCCGATCATCGTGCTCGTCGCCGTCCTGTTCGGCTCGACGCTGATCGGCGTGATCGGCGCGATCGTCGCGATCCCGATCGCTGCGACGGTTCAGATTGTTGCCGGTGAGTGGTGGGAATGGCGCCAGGAGCAGCGCGAGCAGGCGATCGTCGACCCGCCGGCGGATGGCGACCCGCCGACCCGTCCGACCCAGGTCACGATCGAGCTGCCCGAGGTGCCGCCGAAGGGCGGAAGCGGTCCCGCGCCGGCCTCCTGACCTCCGTCAGGAGGCGAGCAAGGCCGGCGGCAGGCCACCGATCCCGAGCAGGCCCGGCCCGACGTGCGTGCCGATCACCGGCCCGAGCTCCGAGACGAAGACCGGCTCGGTGCCGATGATCTCCCCGGCCGCGGCTGCGAGCCGTGCCGCCTGCTCGTCGGCCTGGATGTGCTGCACGATCCAGGCGGTCGAGCCCTTGTCACGAAGCTCGGCGGCGAACTCGAGCAGCCGCTCGAACGCGCGGCGCGACGTGCGCACACGCTCGATCGGCGTGATCTCTCCCGAGATCGTGAGGATCGGCTTGATCTTGAGCGCGCTCCCGAGCCACGCCTGTGCCGCGCCGACACGTCCGCCACGGCGCAGGTACTCGAGCGTGTCGACGGCGAACCAGGTCGACAGCGCCTCGCACGCGACCTCGGTTCGCGCGGCCACCGACGATGCCGGCTCGCCCGACCGCGCCGCCGCGGTGGCGGCCAGCGCTGCTAGCCCAAGCCCGCCGCCGGCCGTGCGCGAGTCGCAGACGATGATCGTGCGATCGGGATGGCGGGCACGCATCGTCTCCGCAGCGAGCTCCGCGGACTCCGCCGTGCCGCTGATCGCGCCGGAGAGGTGGACGGAGACGATGTCCGACCCGGCGGCAAGCAACGGCTCGTAGACCTCGGTGAAAGCGCCGACCGACGGCTGTGAAGTGGTCGGCAGCTGCTCGAGGTCGGCGAGCCGGCGCCAGTACGCGGCGCGGTCCGACAGCTCGGTCTCGAGGCTGCTCGTGCCGTCCGGGAACAGCACCGACAGCGGCACGGTGTGGATGTCCTGCGCGGCGAGCACGTCATCCGGCAGGTAGGCGGTGGAATCGGTGACGACCGCGACCGGATGCATCGGCGCGAGCCTACATGGGGGATCGTTTCTGCGTTTGACATCATCGCTGTCGTGCCGACGACGCTCGTCACCGGCGCCGACAGCCTGATCGGCGCGCACCTCGCCCGGCTCCTGCTCGAGCGCGGCGACCGCCTGCGCCTCCTGGTCAGCGGCCGTCACGCGGAGACGGTCATGGACGAGTTCGGGCTGTCCGGAGAGGCCGAGATCGTCACCGCCGACCCACGCGACGCGCGGGCGATGTCATCGGCGATGCGGCGCGTCGGGACCGTCTTCCACGTGCCCGAGGCGGCGCCCTGGCGCTCGAGCTGGAGCCGTCTCCACGACGTTCACGTAACCGCCTCCGGCGTGGCGCTCGCGGCCGCCGCGAAGGCCGGCGTCAGGCGGTTCGTCCACACGTCGTCAGCCACTTCGCTCGGGCCGGCGCCACGCGGGTCGACGGCCGACGAGACCCAGCCGTTCAGCGCCCGCTGGGGGCTCGCCGTCATCTCCGCCACGCACACCGGTGAGCAGCTTGCGCTGCGGCACTGCGCCGAAGGCCTGCCGGTCGTGATCGCGCTGCCGGGGCTCGTGCTCGGCTCGGGCGACTACTACGGGTCGAGCACCGAGGCGGTCGCCGCCTTCATCGATCGGGCGATCCCGTGGTACACGCCGGGGGCGCTCTCGATCGTCGGCGCCGACGACGTCGGCCGGGGTCTGATCCTCGCGGCCGAGCACGGGAGGCCGGGCGAGAGGTATCTCTTCGGTGGCCGCAACTTCACCACCGACCGCCTCTTCGCCGACCTCGGCCGCCTGACCGGAGTCGCTCCGCCCGCCCTGCGACTGCCGGTCGCCGCCGGTCTCGCGCTTGCCCGTGCCGGCGGGCCTGCGGCCGGCGGAATCAGCTACCAGGAGGCGAGGCTCAAGTCGATGTGGTGGGCGTACCGCTCGACGAAGGCGCGCGACGAGCTCGGCTGGGACACCGGCCACCACGAGGAGCCGCTGATCGAGACGATCGAGTGGTATCGGCGTCAAGGCCACCGGCCGGCCAAGGGCGCGGGCCGGCAGCCGGCAGGGCTGCGCGTAGCGGGGTTCGGCGTCCGCCGGACGGGAGCGCTGCTCTCGCGGCTTCGGCTCGACTGAGTACGGTTGCGAACGTGAACTCGCGCCGCATGACCGTGATCTCGTTGTTGTGCGGCGCCGCGGTCGCGGCGACGTGCGCCGCCCCGGCGTTCGCGGCCGGGCCGCCGACGATGGCGCTCGGGTCGGTCAAGCCGGGGATGGCGTGTACCGCGAAGACGGTCCTCCGCGGGACGCAGATCTCCGACTTCGACGTAGAGATCGTCGACGTGATCGGGGTCGGCACCGAGTCGTTCATCCTCGGCCGCGCATCCGGCCCCGCGGTCGAGGCGACCGGCGTCGCACAGGGGTTCAGCGGCTCACCGGTCTACTGCCCGGCCGACGACGGAACCAGTCAGATCGCCGGAGCGGTGTCGGCCGGGACCGGCGACTACGGCAACCTGCTGATCCTGATTACGCCGATCGAGGCGATGCTCGCGGAGCCGCAGACGGCGGTCGCATCGTCGAGGCCGGCCGGGCGTGAGCTTGGCGGCCTGCTGACCGTCACCGGCGTCAGCGGCCCGGTCGCGACGGCGCTGAGGTCGGCGGCTCGCAAGGCCGGCCGCGGAATCGCGATCTCGCCGGGGATCCCCAAGGCGGCGAGCCTGGCGGCTCCGGCCGAGCTGCTGCCGGGGTCGTCGGTCGCCGCGGGCATCAGCACCGGGGCGATCGAGCTCGGTGCGGTGGGCACCGTGACCTACGTCGACGGCAACCGGATCTGGGCGTTCGGCCACCCGCTCGACGGCGCAGGCAAACGTCATCTGATGCTGCAGAACGCGTACGTCCATGCCGTCGTCGGCAATCCGCTTACGATCGAGGGCGCGATCCCCTACAAGCTGGCCTCGACCCTCGGTGCGATCGGCACGCTGACCGATGACCGGCCGTCCGGGATCTCCGGGGTGCTCGGCACGCTCCCGCGGACGTTCCCCGTGGCGGTCTCCATGCGCAACCTCGACACGAACGCGCTCCGCGTCGAGCAGACCGAGGTAACCGACGAGCTCTCGCTCGGCCCGCCGGTCGGCGCCACCGCGCTCGAGCAGATCGCGCCGGTCGCGGTCGCCCAGGCCTCGCTCGACGCGCTGCGTGGGGCGCCCGTGCAGATGATCGCCCGGATGTGCGTGAGGATCCGGCTCGTCAACGGCAACCGCGTGCTCTCGTTCTGTAATCGCTACGCCGGTGCGAGTCCCTCGTCGCCCGGCGGCGGGATGCCGGTCGACGTTCTGACCGCCGCGACGACCGTCGCCGCCTACCGCTTCGCGCCGCTCGCGATCCGCGACGTCGACATCCGTGTCCGGATTGCGCAGCGGCCACCGCTCGCGTACCTCCGCCGCGTCACGACGGTGCCGTCACGGCCGCGACCGGGGCAGCGGATCACGGTTCGCGCCGAGGCTGTCGTCCAGGGGACGACTACGACGATCGTGCGCACCCACCGGATCCGTGTCCCGTCTTCCGCGAGAGGTTCTCTGCGTCTACGGGTGCGCGGCAGCGAGCCGGAGATATCGGCCGTCAGCCCGCTCGAGGAGACGCTCAACGTGATCGTCGACGACGAGCCGAGCGGGTCGGCGAGCGGTCCGCGGTCGATCTCCGAGCTTCAGAAGGCGATCAAGAGGATCGAGCGCGATGACCGCGCCCGGATCACGTTCGCCGGCCAGAGCTGGCGGATGCCGCTCGCCGGCAACGAGGACGTGCGCCTGGCCGGTGAGGCTCAGCGGACGATCCAGCTGCGCTGACTCAGGAGAGGCGATTCTCGATCGAGAGCGGCGCAGGCGCCGGATCAGCCGGCGCTTCGGCCGCAGCCTGCGGCTGAGCGACGCCGAGCTGGTCGGCAAGCTCACCGGAGGCCATCATCTCGGCGATGATGTCGGCGCCGCCGACCAGGTCGCCGCGGATGAACAGCTGCGGGATCGTCGGCCAGTCCGACAGCGCCGAGAGCTCCTGACGGATCCGCGGGTCGGGCAGGATGTCGACGGCCGCGAACGGCACGCCGGTCGCTTCGAGCGCGGCGGCCGAGCGCGCGCTGAAGCCGCAGGCAGGGGCGTCGGGCGTGCCCTTCATGAAGAGGATCACGTCGTTCTCGGCGATCGCCTCCGCGATCGCCTCGCGGATCGGGTTCTCGGGCGTGGCGCTCATGCGGTCTCCTCTTCGGTGGCGGGGACGGTGGTCGTCAGCGACAGCGCGTGGATCGCGCCGCCGATCTCGTCGCCGAACACGGCGTAGACGAGCTTGTGCTGCTGGATCCGCGACAGCCCGGCGAACTGCGGGGCGGCCACCGTCGCGCGGAAGTGGTCACCGCCGCCGGTCCAGTCCTCGACCTCGGCGACGGAGCCGGGCAGACCAGCTTCGATCCGGGTGCGAATGTCGTCCGCTGACGGCATCGGCCGCCCAGGTTACCGCTACCCTCGTTGGCGATGAGCGGCACGACTGTCAGCTACAAAGCCAAGGGCGTGACCTTCACCGACCTCGGTGCGACGAAGGTGCGCGAGTTCCTCGACGGCCAGGCGGACGCCGGCGACACGGCCGGCCTCCGAGTCGGCGTGCGCGGCGGCGGCTGCTCGGGCTTCCAGTACCAGCTCGCCTTCGACGAGCAGGCCGAGGGCGATGTGACCTTCACCGACCAGGGCTTGACGATCCTCGTCGACGCCCAGTCGCTGCCGTACGTCGACGGGTCGCAGATCGACTACGTCGACTCGCTCCAGGGCGCTGGGTTCCAGGTCAACAACCCGAACGTCACCGCCGCCTGCGGCTGCGGCAGCTCGTTCCGCGTCGAGGACGACGCTGAGCAGCACGCCGAGTCGGCGCTGTAGCCAACGCCTCCGCGTGGCATGTGACTTCTGCCGCCCATGGCGGCAGAAGTCACATGCCACGCCGTGTTGGGCCGTGTGAAGGTCGCCACCCGCCTCTGTTTCCCCGGGCCTCCCGCGGGTAGGATTCGGCGTTCGTGCGCGTCGCGCTCATCTCACCGTATTCCTGGAGCTACCCGGGGGGCGTGGCTCGCCACGTCGAGGCGCTGCGTGCCGAGCTCGACGCCGCAGGCCACGATGCGCACGTCTTCGCGCCGTTCGATCCCGACGATCGCCTGACGGCGCGCCTGCACCGCGGGATGGCGCCGCAGGTGCGCGAGATCCCGGACTGGCTGACGCCGATGGGCCGCACGCTCGGGATGCCGCTCAACGGGGCGAGCAGCAACTGCACGCTGTCGGTCCAGTCGGCGGAGACGCTCCGCCGCGCGCTCGCAACCGGCGGCTTTGACGTCGTCCACATGCATGAGCCGGTCGCGCCGACGCTCTGCTGGGACGCGCTGACCAAGGTCGACCTGCCGATGGTCGGCACCTTCCACTGTTACTCGACGAGCGCGCTCTCGAACAACGTCGCCGTGGTCGGCGGCATCCGCCGCCGGATGAACCGGCTCGGCGTGCGGATCGCGGTCTCCGAGGCCGCCGCTTGGACCGGCCGCCGCTTCTACGGCGGCGATTACCGCGTGATTCCGAACGGCGTCATCGTGCCCGAGATCCTGCCCGGCCGCCGCTTCGCCCGCGACGACGAGCCGCTGCAGATCGCGTACGTGGGGCAGGCGGTTGCCCGCAAGGGACTGCCGATCCTCCTGCGTGCCTTCGAGGCGCTCCGCGAGCAGGTGCCGGCCGAGCTGACGATCGTCGGCGCCAACCGCGAGGAGGTCGAGCCGCTGCTGCTCGACGGCGGCCGCGGCGTGACGATCCGCGGCCGCGTCTCAGACGAGGAGAAGGACGCCGTCCTGCGGCGCGCCGACCTGCTCTGCGCGCCGTCGCTCGGCGGCGAGAGCTTCGGGATGGTGCTGACCGAGGCGTTCGCCCAGGGGACGCCGGTCGTCGCCTCCGACATCGCCGGCTACATCGACGTCGTCTCCGACGGTGTCGACGGCGTGCTCGTCCCGCGCGGCGACGCGACCGCGCTCGCCGAGACGCTTCGTGACCTCGCGCTCGACCCCGAGCGTCGCGCCGAGCTCGCCGCCGGCGCGCGTGAGAGCGCCGAGGCATACGCCTGGCCCCAGGTCGCGCGGCGGGTCGTCTGCGCCTACGAGGACGCGATCGCGCTGCCGCAGCCGGCCACGCGCCGGCAGGCGATCGCCGCTCGCCACGGGTTCGTCCCGGCCGGCCTCGGTCCGGTCGTGCCGCCCGAGCGGCTCGCGACGATCGAGCCGCCGCGGCACGACGAGGAGCGGCGCCGCAAGGTTGCGATCGCCAAGCGCGCCGGGCTCGCGCTGCTCGGCGGATCGGTGCTCGCCGGATCGGTGTTCGCCGTCGACCGGATCGGCCCCGACGCGATCATGGACGCGCTGCTCAGCGCGACCCCGACCTGGGTGCTCGCTGCGCTCGCGCTGATGTGCTTTTCGATGGTCGTGCGCGCCGCTGCGTGGCACCTGATCCTGCGCTCGTCGATGGACGGCTCGGCGGGGCAGCAGCCGCGGTTCGGAGACGCCTTCCAGGGCACGACGATCGGTGTGCTGATGTCTGCCACACTGCCGGCCCGGCTCGGCGAGCCGACCCGCGCGATGGTCGTCGCCAGGCGGCTCGGCCGGCCCCGCGAGGCGCTGCCGACCGTGCTCGGAACGATCGTCTCCCAGACGCTGCTCAACATCGTTGCGCTGCTGATCCTCGGCGGCGTCATGTTCGCCACCGTCGACGTCTTCGATCGCCATCACAACGCGCTTGCCTTGGTGGCGATCGCGCCGGTCCTGATCGTCGCCGCCGTCGCACTCGGGCCGGTGCTCCTCGGCCGCTCGGCCGGCGGTTCGCATCGCGTCGCAGCCGCGATCCGTAAAGCTCGCAGCGGGCTCAGCCAGGTCCGCGACGGGCTACGCGTCTTCGCCGATCCGCGCCGCGGGCCCGCCGCGGTCGTCCTGCAGCTGTCCGCCTGGGTCGTCCAGTGGCTCTCGTGCTACTTCCTGCTCGTCGCGTTCGGCCTCGACGACCGCGCTGGCATCGGCGCGGCGGCCGCCGTGCTCTTCGCCGTCAATGTCAGCGCCGTGTTGCCCGCAACTCCCTCCAACCTCGGCGTGTTTCAGGCCGCATGCGTGTTCGTGCTCCACAAGGGCTACGGCATCAGCGTCCAGGACGCACTCGGCTACGGCATCGTCCTGCAGGCGGTGGAGATCGCGACCGCCTTCATCATGGGTGCGCCGTCGCTGCTCGGAGAAGGGCTGAGCTGGCGCGAGGTCCGTCTGCGCGCGCTGCACTCGACCCCGGTCCGGCTCGAGCCGCTCGCTCAGCCCGCCGCCGCCAACGTGCGTGCGCAGCGGCAGGCCGCCGACGTCTAGGCCGCGGGGTAGCCTGACCGGGAATGGATGAACGGGCTCTCACCGAGCGCCTGATCACCTACGACACCTCGACGGCCGAGGGCCTGCGGGCCGCCGCCGGGTTCGTCAAGGGGTGGCTCGAGGCGCGTGACCTGCCGGTCTCCTCAGTCGAGCACCGTGGCCTGCCGGTGTTGCGGCTCGACGTCGGGGCGGCGTCCGAGACCGCCCCGACGGTGATCCTCCACGGCCACATCGACGTCGTCCCGGCGTACGCGGCTCAGTTCGAGCCACGCGTCGAGGGCGACCGGCTGTTCGGTCGCGGCGCCTACGACATGAAGGGCGCCGTCGCCGCGATGATGCTGGCGCTGCCCGAGCTCGCCGCCCAGGACGACGTCCGCGTCCGCTTCGTCTGCGTGCCCGACGAGGAGGCAGAGGACATCTCGGACCGCTCGACCGACGTGCTCGTCGCAGGCGGCCTGACCGGCGATTTCGCGATCACCGGCGAGCCGACCGACCTCCACATCGGCGTGCAGGCGAAGGGTGTGCTCGCGATCCGCGTCGCCGTCAGCGGCGTCGCCGCCCACGGCTCGACCCCATGGCTCGGAGACAACGCGATCCTCAAGGCGCACGACGCGTTCCGCCGGATCGAGACGCTGCCGTTCAGCCGTGAGTCTTCGGACCTCTTCGACCGGCCTTCGATCAACCTCGCGCGGATCGAGGGAGGCGACGCGTTCAACAAGGTCCCCGACCGCTGCACGATGGACGTTGACATCCGCTACCTGCCAACTCAGGACCCCGGTGAGCTGCTCGGGCAGATCCGGGCGATCGGCGACGTCGAGATCCTGCAGAGTTTCATCCGCAAGCCCGCGGTCGTGTCGCGGACGAACCCGTACGTGCGCGCGTTGCGTGACGGCATCGGCCGGTCGATCGAAGGCGAGGCGATGTCGGTCGGCCGCGACGGCGCCTCGGACGCGGTCTCGTTCCTCGAGGCCGGCATCCCGGCCGTCGAGTTCGGCCCGGTCGGCGCCGGCCACCACGGGCCCGACGAATGGGTGTCGATCAGCTCGCTGGCCGCATACCGGCAGGCACTCGTCGACTTCGCCCGGGCTCTGCCGGGCCGCCTGGCCGGTAACGACAACACGACGCTTCGCGCGGTCGACGGCGGGGCCGCGTGAGCGACACCCGCTGGCAGCCGCCCGGTGGCGGCGAAGGACTCAGGTTCCTCGGGCGCGCGAGCATCGCGGTCGTGCTCGTTGTCGTGCTCGCCGCTACCGCGACGGCGACCACCGCGCTGCTGACGATCGAGGACTACGTCGCGGCGCCGGCGTCTGCCGGCCCGTCGATCCGCACGCTCGAACCTATCCCCGAGGCTCCGCCCGGCGGCGCGCAGACGATCCTCGTGCTCGGCTCCGACCGGCGCTGGGCCGACCTCAAGGCCAACAACCCGGCGCTGCGGCAGAGCAACCCGTCGCGCTCGGACACGATGCTGCTCGTGCGCATGAACCCGGACCGCGGCGTCACGTCGGTGCTGTCGATGCCCCGCGACCTGAGGGTGCAGATCCCCGGACACGGCACCGACAAGCTGAACGCGTCCTACTCGATCGGCGGCCCCGACCTGACGCGCCGGACGATCGAGGAGCTGCTGCCCGGGGTCACGATCCACCACATCGTCAACGTCAACTTCCGCGGTTTCCGCCAAGCCGTCAGCGCGATCGGCTGCGTCTACGCCGATGTCGACCGCCGCTACTACCACTCGAACGTCGGCCTGCCGGTCAGTGCCCACTACGCCGAAATCGACGTCGAGCCCGGCTACCAGCGGCTCTGCGGCCAGCGCGCGCTCGACTACGTCCGCTTCCGGCACGCCGACTCCGACCTCGTCCGCGCCGCCCGCCAGCAGGACTTCCTGCGCTCGGCCAAGGATCAGGTCGGCACGTCGCAGCTCGTCGGCAACCTCGACGAGCTGATCAGGATCATGCGCCGCAACACGCAGACCGACAAGCGACTCGGGACCGTCAAGGGCGCGCTGCGGCTCGGCAAGCTCGCGCTCTACTCGAGCGACAAGCCGGTCGTCCAGGTCGAGTTTCCCGCGACCCTGACCGGGGACTTCGTCGAGGCGAGCCCGGACGCGCTCGCGCGGACCGCCCGCCGCTTCATGGATGCGACGCCGCCGAAGAAGCAGACGAAGGCGACCAAGAAGCGCACGCGCTCGGAGACCAAGAAGATCAAGGCGGCGAGGCTCGTCGACGGCAGCGCCGCCGGCCGCCAGGCGAGCCGGCAGGCCGTCGAGGACGGCGAGGTCGGCGAGGTCGGCTTCCCGCTCTACTACCCGGCGAAGATCACGCCGCAGGGGCAGTACGCCGCGCCCGACACCGACCGCCGCGTCCGGCCTCGGACATACACGATCCGGGACCGCGCAGACCGGCCGCACAAGGCCTACCGGCTGGTGATCCGCCAGAGCGAGATCGACGGCCAGTACTACGGGATCCAGGGCACGACGTGGACGACGCCGCCGGTGCTGGCCCACCCCGATGCGACGACCCGACTTCGCGGCCGCACGCTGAAGCTCTACCGTTCCGGGGGGCGGCTCCGGTTCGTCTCCTGGCGCAGGGGCCGGGCGGTGTACTGGGTCTCCAACACTCTTTCCCTCCGCCTCACGAACGGCCAGATGCTCGGCATCGCCGCGTCGCTGACGCGGATGCGGAACCGCTAGCCAGAACACGCGATGAGCGAGCAGTCCCCAGAACACGCCCCCGCGCGCCCCGCGCGCGAGATGCTGAAGCGAGCATTGCTCGCCGCTCTCGTCGTGGTCTTCTGCAGCGCGACCACGGTCGCGACGGCCGCCCTGCTCGAGCTCGACAGTCTCGTCGACGCCTTCAACTCCGAAAGCCGCGGCCCCGGCTTCGA
This sequence comes from Baekduia sp., assembly GCA_037045385.1. Classification (GTDB taxonomy): domain Bacteria; phylum Actinomycetota; class Thermoleophilia; order Solirubrobacterales; family Solirubrobacteraceae; genus Baekduia. The sequence continues at coordinate 207,269 of JBAOHN010000005.1, forward strand.
CACCGGCGTGCTCGACAGGGTCGACCCCGGCGGTCCGCAGACGATCCTCCTGCTCGGCGCCGACAAGCGATGGGGAGGGGTCAACAAGGGCGATCCCGTGCGCTCGGACACGATGATGCTGGTGCGGCTCGACCCGGACCGCGGGGCGACCGCCGTGCTGTCGATACCGCGCGACCTCAAGGTGAAGATCCCCGGTCATGGCACCGACAAGATCAACGCGGCGATGGCGATCGGCGGCCCGGCGCTCGCCGTGCGCACGGTCCGAGAGCTGCTCGGGATCCCGATCAGCCACGTCGTGACCGTCAATTTCCGTGGCTTCCGCCGGGCGGTCAACCGGCTCGGATGCATCTACACCGACGTCGATCGCAAGTACTTCAACGACAACGCGCCGCCGTTCGGCGGCGGCCCGAACTACGCCGTGATCGACGTCGAGGCCGGCTACCAGAAGCTCTGCGGCCAGGACGCGCTCGACTACGTGCGCTACCGGCACTTCGACAACGACGTGATCCGGGCCGCGCGCCAGCAGCAGTTCCTGACGGACGCGCGCAATCAGATCGGCGTCAGCGACCTGTTCGACGATCGCAAGGAGCTGCTGAAGATCTTCGGCGCGTACACGCAGACCGACATCCGCGACAGCGACGCGATCCTGCGGCTGATGAAGCTGGTCGTCGACTCGGCCGAGCAGCCGGTTCAGGAGATCCAGTTCGAGGGCGAGATCGGCCCGTCGTACGTGACGGTCTCCAAAGAGAAGCTGGACGCATTGGTCGAGCGCTTCAAGAACGCCGAAGGCGAGCCGCGCAAGGTGACTCCGAGCTCCCAGCGGCGCACGGCGCGCAAACGGAGCGCACGCAAGGCGAGCAGGGCCCGGAGCACACCGAGCGCTCAGGGCCGGGGCCTGACCCGCAACCCGCGCCCGGCCGAAGACGTCGCGATCGCGCTCGCGCCCGAGGCGCGGTTCCCGATCTTCTATCCGCGGGTGATGGTCTCCGGTTCGGGCTATCTGCCCGACCATTCGCGCGCCTACACGATCCGCGACCGCGGCAATCGCAAGCATCGCGCCTACCGGATCGTCGTCCGGACCGGGGAGCTCGGCCAGTACTACGGCATCCAGGGAACGACCTGGGACGCCCCGCCGATCCTCGACAGCCCTTCGCGGAGCAGGAAGTCGGGCGGCCGGACCTACGACATCTACGAGGACGGCGGCCGCATCCGGCTCGTCGCCTGGCGCTCGTCCGGCGCCCGCTACTGGGTCTCGAACACGCTGCTCTACTCGCTGTCGAACGCGCAGATGCAGGCGATCGCGCGCTCCGTGTCCAGAATCAACTAACCGCTCGCGCCGGGTACTCTCTCGCGCCTATGTCTGAGCGGGAACCTATTGGCGTCATCGGCACCGGCTATGTCGGCCTCGTGACCGCGGCCGGCTTCGCCGAGCTCGGAAACCACGTCTACTGCATCGATATCGACGAGGCGAAGATCGAGGGGCTCAAGCAGGGCCAGATCCCGATCTGGGAGCCCGGCCTGACCGAGCTGATCGAGAAGAACCGCGAGCGGATGACGTTCAGCACGCAGATCTCCGACGCGCTCGAGCATGCGCGGCTGCTGTTCGTCGCCGTCGGCACCCCGCCGACGTACTCGGGAGATGCGGATCTTTCGGCGGTCCACGCCGTTGTCGATGCGATGCCCGCGTCCGACAGCCATGCGCTCGTGATGAAGTCGACGGTGCCGGTCGGCACAGGCGCCTCGGTGAAGAGGGCCTTCTCCGAGCAGGGCAAGGAGGGTTTTCGCTACGTCTCCTGCCCGGAGTTCCTGAAGGAGGGCACGGCGGTCGCGGACTTCCTCAATCCCGATCGCGTTGTTGTGGGCGACGACGGTGACTGGGCCGGCGATGCGGTCGCCGAGCTGTACGCGCCGCTCGGTGCGCCGCTCGTGCGCACCGACATCGCCAGCGCCGAGATGGTCAAGCTCGCCTCCAATGCCTTCCTCGCTACGAAGATCTCGTTCATCAACGAGATCGCCAACGTCTGCGAGCAGACCGGCGCCGATGTCGTCGAGGTCGCGAAGGGCATGGGCCTCGACGCGCGGATCGGCCCGAAGTTCCTCCAGGCAGGGCTTGGCTTCGGCGGGTCGTGCTTCCCGAAGGACGTCACCGCGCTCAAGCAACTCGCCGGCAACAGCGGCTACCACTTCCAGCTCCTGAACTCGGTGATCGAGGTCAACGAGCTGCAGAAGCGCCGCGTGATGAGCAAGCTCGAAAAGCACCTCGGCTCGCTCGTCGGCAAGCGTGTCGCGCTGCTCGGACTCGCGTTCAAGCCGAACACCGACGACATGCGCGAGGCGACGTCGCTCGTGCTCTCGGCGCGGCTCCAGGGCGCGGGCGCCCAGGTGGCCGGTTTCGACCCGGTCGCCGAGGAGGAGGCCCGCAAGCTGATCCAAGGCGTCGACTTCGCCGACTCGGCGCTCGACGCCGTCGAGGGGGCCGACGCCGTCGTGCTCGTGACCGAGTGGGACGAGTTCATCGGGCTCGACTGGGCGGCGGTCGCCGCGGCGATGCGCGGCTCGGTCGTGATCGACGGGCGCAACGCGCTTGATCGCGAGGCGGTCGAGGCGGCGGGCTTGTCGTATGAAGGGATCGGTCGCTGACCGCAGGCCGCACGATGCAGGCAGTGATCCTCGTCGGCGGGAAGGGCACGCGGCTTCGGCCGCTGACCTCCGCACGGCCGAAGCCGGTGATTACGCTCGTCGACCGGCCGTTCATGGCCTACATGCTCGAGTGGCTCCGCGGGCACGGCGTCGAGGACGTGATCCTCAGCTGCGGCTTCGAGCCGACGCAGATCCAGGAGGCGCTCGGTGACGGCTCGGACTGGGGAGTGCGCTTGCGCTACGTCGTCGAGCCGGAGCCGCGCGGCACCGCCGGGGCGGTCAAGGAGTGCGAGCCGTTGCTCGACGACCGCTTCCTCGTGCTCAACGGCGACGTCCTGACCGACGTCGACGTCTCGGCGCAGATCCGTGAGCACGAAGCATCGGGTGCGGCCGCGACGCTCGGCCTGGTCCCGGTCGACGACCCGTCGGCGTACGGCCTCGTTCTCTGCGACGACGAGGGGTCGGTCACCGGCTTCCTCGAGAAGCCGGGCGCCGACGAGCTCGGCGGCATCCGCGAGTACCTGATCTCGGCCGGCATCTACGTGCTCGAGCGCTCCGTCCTCGGCATGGTCGCACCGGAGCGGCCGGTGTCGATCGAGCGCGAGGTCTGGCCGCAGCTGGTCGGCGCCGGGCTGCACGCCGTCGCGGACCGCGAGGCCTACTGGATGGACATCGGCACACCCGATCGCTACCTGCACGCGACCTACGACATCCTCGACGGCGACGTCGTCACCGCGGTCCGCGAGAAGCTCGGCGCAGGGTTCCTGTCGACCGGCGCCGGCCTGTCGGCCGGCGAGGCGCGGGTCGTGCCGCCGGCGATGGTCGGCGCGAACGTGACCGTCGGCCGCCGCAGCCACGTCGGGCCGCTCGTAGTGCTCGGCGACGGCGTCACCGTCGGCGCGAACACACGCGTCGAGCGATCGGTCGTGCTCGATGGAGCGACGATCGGCGACCGCTGCGAGATCACCGACGCGGTGATCGGTCCCGGCGCGGTTATCGGAGACGGCGTGACGATCCGCGGGCGCGCGATGGTCGGCGACGACGTGAGAATCGGCGCGGGCAACGAGCTCGCGCATGGCGTCAAGCTGTTCCCCGGTACGGTCCTCGAAGACCGGGCGATCCGGTTCTAGCGCGAGGAGAGACTGAGATGGCCATCACAACGGGACTTGACCGCGACGCGATCTCGAGGGTCGACCTCAGCGACCAGCTGGCCGACGTTCTCGCGATGCCCGAGCACCTGCGGGACGCCGTCTTCAAGGCCGAGGCCGCGGCGCTGGAGACGGTCGACAGCCCCGGCGGGCTCGTCGTCGCCGGAATGGGCGGCTCGTCGATCGGCGGCCGCCTCGCCCGGGCGATCCTCGGTGACACCTGCTCGCGGCCGGTTCTCGCTGCCCGCAGCTATGAGCTGCCGCCGTGGACGACGCCCGAGACGACCGTGCTCTGCTCGAGCTACTCGGGCAACACCGAGGAAACGCTCGCCTGCTACGAGGCGGCCGGGGCGCTTGGGGCGCGCCGCGTCGTCGCGACCAGCGGCGGGCAGATCGCCGAGCTCGCGAGGAAGGAGGGCGTGCAGGTGATCCCGATCGCCGGCGGGCTCCAGCCGCGGGCCGCGGTCGCGTACATGACCGTCGCCGCTTTGGAGGCCGCGCAGCACGCCGGTGCCGGCCCAGGCATTACCTACGAGCTCGATGTCGCGGCCGAGCATCTCGATCGTCTGGTCGGTGAGTGGGGGCCCGACGCGCCCGAGGACGCGCTGCCCAAGCAGCTCGCGCGGGCGCTGTACGAGCGCGTGCCGCTCGTCGCAGGCGCTGGCCTGACGGCGCCGATCGCCTACCGCTGGAAGACGCAGCTCAACGAGAACGCGAAGATCCCGGCGTTCAGCCACGAGCTGCCGGAGCACGGCCACAACGAACTCGTCGGCTGGGAGGGCTCGCCGGAGCTCGGCAGCTTCGCCGCGGTCTTCCTCGAGGACTCCGACTCGCACCCGCGGATCGCGCGCCGCGTCGAGCTGACCGCTGCGCTCATCAGCGAGCGCGGCGGCGAGGTCCACCGCGTCGCGACCGTGGGGGAGACGACCGCGGAGCGCGTCTTCTCCGGCGTGCTGCTCGGCGATCTCGTCTCGCTGTACCTCGCGGTGCTGCGCGGCGTCGACCCGGGGCCGGTCGACGTGATCGAGGCGCTGAAGGGCGAGCTGGCGTCGCAGTAGCGGCTCGCGCTCAGGGCGCGGCCAGCTCGACGACGATCGCGCGGTGATCGGTGTCGCGGACCGCGAGCGTGTCGAAAGAGAGCACGCGTACGCCGCCCGACGTGAGCACGTGGTCGATCGTGATCAGCGGCGGGTAGCGGCGCCCGGCCGGCCACGTCGGCTTCAGTCCGGCTCCGACGGTGTTGGCGGCGTCGCGGTAGCCGCGGGCGAGCACGTTGCGCAGCTCGGCGTGATCGAGCGTCGCGTTGAAATCGCCGACGAGCACGCGCACGGTGCCGCGCGGCACGTCGTCGGCGTCTGGGATCGCGACCAGTTCTTCGCGCCAGCTGTCCATCCATGCGCCTGACAGCGGTGGCCGTGGGTGGATGACGCTGAAGCGGAGCGTCGCGTCGCCGAGCGCAACGTCGCCCTCGGGCAGACTGCGCACGCCGGTCGCGCCCATGCGGCGCCGCGAGAACAGCGCCTCGTCTTCGGGCTGTGCGCGCAGATGGGGGAAGACGGCCAGGCCTCCGGCCTCGTCGAAACGTTCGATCCAGACCGGGTCGGACTCCTGCACGGCGAGCACATCGACATCGTGCTCGCGAGCGAGCCGGAGCACGTCGGCCGGGTCGGCTCCGGCGATGTGGAGGTTGACGCTCATCACGGTGAGCCGCGGCGTCCTTGCGGTCGCGGCGTCGGCGCCGCCGGTCGCGCGCGGGACGACGAACGACATCAGCGCGACCGCGGGGATCAGCGCCGCGAGTGCGACCAGCCGCCGCCGGAGCAACAGCGCGACCACCACCGGCACGATCGCCGTCAGTGCTGCGTACGGCGTGAACGACAGCGCTGATGTCAGCGCGGCGGACGTCTCGCCGCCACGCACACGGACCACAGCCCACAGCACCCACGGTGCCGCGACGGCCGCGGCGAGCAGGGTGCGGATCATCGTCGAGAAACGCTAGCGCCGGGAATTCGCCGAACCACCCTGCAGCCGCGCGAAGGCGAGGCCGTTCGCGCAATGCTCGGCGAAGCCAAGCACAACCTTGACACGCCTGTGGTAAGGTTGCCACCGCGTGTCCGAGGCGCTGACCATCAACGAGGCTGCGGCGACCACAGGTTGGTCGGCGCGGATGCTCCGGTACGTCGAACAGGCGGGGCTGATCGAGCCCCGGCGCTCGCCGTCCGGCTACCGCCTGTACGGGGCGGCCGAGTTGCAGCGCCTGCGCACGCTGAAGGAACTGCTGGCAGCACAGGACATCGCCCTCGGTGAGGTCGGGTTCGCGCAGCGGCTCCGCAGGGATCGCGAGCTTCGCGATTCGATCGACGGCTGGCTCGACGCCGAGCCGCGCCGTCCGGCCGAGGTCGCTGACCGCGACTGGCTCGCATTCGAGAAGGACAAACACACCGCGCTGCTCGACGTCGTTCGCGCGCGCCGCACCCCCACGGAGACAACACCAGCATGAGCGCCACCGCCACCCACACCGACTTCAAGGTCGCCGATCTCTCGCTCGCCGAGTTCGGTCGTAAGGAGATCCGCCTCGCCGAGCACGAGATGCCCGGCCTGATGAAGACCCGCGAGGAGTTCGCCGCCGCGCAGCCGCTCGCCGGGACGCGCATCATGGGCTCGCTCCACATGACGATCCAGACCGCCGTGCTGATCGAGACGCTCGTCGCGCTCGGCGCCGAGGTCCGCTGGGTCTCCTGCAACATCTTCTCGACGCAGGACCACGCCGCCGCCGCGGTCGCGGTCGGGCCGAACGGCACGCCCGAGGATCCGCAGGGCATCCCCGTCTTCGCCTGGAAGGGCGAGACGCTGGAGGAGTACTGGTGGTGCACCGAGCAGGCGCTGACGTGGCCGGGCCACGACGGGCCGAACATGATCCTCGACGACGGTGGCGACGCCACGATGCTCGTCCACAAGGGCACCGAGTACGAGGCTGCCGGCGCCGTGCCGGACCCGTCGACCGGCGAGTCCGAGGAGTTCAAGGTCTTCCTGCAGCTGCTGACCGACTCGGTCGCCGCCGATCCGCAGAAGTGGACCCGCATGGGCCAGGGCATCAAGGGCGTCACCGAGGAGACGACGACCGGCGTCCACCGCCTCTACGAGCTGGCGAAGATCGGCGAGCTGCTGTTCCCGGCGATCAACGTCAACGACTCCGTCACGAAGTCGAAGTTCGACAACCTGTACGGCTGCCGCCACTCGCTGGTCGACGGCATCAACCGCGCCGTCGACGTGATGCTCGCCGGCAAGACCGCCGTCGTTTGCGGCTTCGGCGACGTCGGCAAGGGCTCGGCTGAGTCGCTCCGCGCCCAGGGCGCCCGCGTCATCGTCACCGAGATCGACCCGATCTGCGCGCTCCAGGCGTCGATGCAGGGCTACGAGGTCGCGCGGCTCGAAGACGTCATCGACACCGCTGACGTCTTCATCACGACGACCGGCAACAAGGACATCATCATGGCCGCCGACATGGCCAAGATGAAGCACCAGGCGATCGTCGGCAACATCGGCCACTTCGACAACGAGATCGACGTCGCCGGCCTCGAGAAGGTCGACGGGATCGAGCGGATCAACATCAAGCCGCAGGTCGACGAGTACGTCTTCCCCGACGGCCACTCGATCATCCTGCTCTCCGAGGGACGCCTGCTGAACCTCGGCAACGCGACCGGCCACCCGTCGTTCGTGATGTCGAACTCGTTCACCAACCAGACGATCGCCCAGATCGAGCTGTGGACCAAGAACGACGAGTACGAGAAGCAGGTCTACGTCCTGCCCAAGCACCTCGACGAGAAGGTCGCCCGTCTGCACCTCGACGCGGTCGGCGTGAAGCTGACCGAGCTGCGGCCCGACCAGGCCGCCTACATCGGCGTCGCGGTCGAAGGCCCGTACAAGCCTGAGCACTACCGCTATTAGCGATGGACGGAGCCGCGGAGCGCGAGCGTGGCGGTGACCTCGCTCGCGACCGCGGCGGCGTCGTGGTGGATGCGGCGCCAGGTGAACCGGAGCGTCAGCCAGCCGCGGGCGCTGAGGTAGGCGTCTCGTCGCCGGCCCTCCTCGAAGCGCTTGCGGGTCATGTGGGTCTGCGCGCCGTCGAGCTCGATGATGACCTTCGCGTGCTCGTAGACGAGGTCGATCTGGCCGAGCGTCGGGAGGCCGATGTCGAGATGGACGTCGACGGACGGGCGGTCGACACCGAAGTGCGTGCAGATGCCCAGATAGGCCTCGACGAACGTCTCGCTCGTCTCGGGCGGCGCGGCGATCAGACCGCGCAGGATCGCGGCACCGGGGCGGTTGCCGAGCCTGGTGAGCACCTCGTTGATCGCGAGCACGTCGAGCGTGCGGGCGACGTCGGCCTCGTGGAAGGCGCGCCGCACGGTGGGCTCGTCGGTGGTCGAGGAGATGTCGACGAGGGTGCGCGCGACACTGGTGACCGGCAGGCCGTGGGCGGTGGCGCGGTCTTGGGAGGGGAGTTGGCGTGTCGCTCGGATGCGGAGTCCGGGGCGATTGCGCGCGCACTTGGCAACGACGAGAAGATCGAGCGGAGCGCTCAGGGGGTTCACAAGCAGCCCGTGCAGCGCGGCTGCCGTTCGATGCGAGAACAACGCTCCCCCAGGAAGCGCCATCAGCGCAGCGCGTCGCCGCGCGTGCTCGGTCAGCGTCCGGTGCCCGACCGCGTAGACGCCGCGGTAGATCCTGTGAAGGCGGCCGTCGACGGCTCGCGCACTCATCGAAGCCGGCGAGACGCCGATCGCTCTCAGCTGCGCCGCCGTGACGAGGCCGTGCTGAACGCCAGCGATCTGGGCGATCCGCGGGTCGGCGTCACGAGCTGCCATGCGTTTGTTCGGACCCTTCGAAGTTTCGCAAGACACCCGGGTGAGCCTGGCCCGAGACCTGTGGGGATTCATCATGCGTTTGCGGCGGAAGTGAGGCGAAGCGGTGACGATTGAGGCTGGCGAGGCGCGGATCGCGTGGGCGCAGGCGCAGATGCCGGTGCTGGCGGCGCTCGGAGAGCGGTTTCGGGCCGAGCGGGCGCTTGACGGGCTGCGCGTCGGAGCCTGTCTGCACGTCACCGCGGAGACCGCGGTGCTGGCACGGACGCTGGCGGCAGGTGGGGCCTCCGTGGCGCTGTGCGCCGCCAACCCGCTCGCGACGCAGGACGAGGTCGTCGAGGCCCTGCAGGCCGACGAGGCGATCGCGGTCCATGCACGTCATGGGGAGACGATCGAGGAACTCGGCGGCCATGTCGCCGACGTCCTCGACACCGCGCCGCAGGTGACGCTCGACGATGGCGCCGACCTGCTCGTCACTCTCCACGGCGCCCGGCCCGACCTGCTGGGCGGGCTGATCGGCTCGACCGAGGAGACCTCGACCGGCCTCGCGCGGCTACGGGCGATGGAGGCCGACGGCCAGCTGCGGACCGCCGTGCTCGCCGTCAACGAGGCCCGTGCCGAGCGCGTGTTCAACGATCACTACGGCACCGCGCAGTCGACGCTCGACGGCATCCTCCGGGCGACCAACCTGCTGCTCGCCGGCCGCACCGTCGTCGTGCTCGGATACGGCGCGACCGGGCGCGGGATCGCGCACCGCGCGCGCGGCGCCGGCGCGCAGGTGATCGTCTGCGAGGTCGATCCGGTCGCCGCGCTCGACGCGCGGATGGAGGGCTACGAGGTGATGCCGTCGCTCGATGCGGCCGCCCGCGGCGACATCTTCATCACCGTCACCGGCGCACCCGGAGTGCTCGGGGCGCCCCATTTCGAGCGGATGAAGGACGGCGCGGTCCTGGCCAACGCCGGCCACTTCGACGTCGAGATCGACCTACAGGCGCTCGCGGCGGGCGGTGCGGGGCCGGTTCCAGTTCGTCCGCTCGTCGATCAGTACACGCTCGACCGGGGGCGCAAGCTCAACCTGCTCGCATCGGGCCGTGTCGTCAACCTGGCGGCAGGCGAGGGCCATCCGGCCTCGGTCATGGACCTGTCGTTCGCGCTCCAGGCGCTCTCGGTCCAGCATCTCGCGTGCGAGGAACCTCGCATGGCACCCGGGGTCCACGCCGTCCCAGCCTCGATCGACGAAGAGGTCGCGCGGCTGAAGCTCGCATCGCTCGGCGTCGAGGTCGACACGCTGACCGGAGCCCAGCAGGACTATCTCCGACGCTGGCGCTGACGGCACGCCGTAACCATCAGGCGATGCACCCGTTCCGGGTGCATGAACTCTCTCCGCTCGCTCCTCATCGCTGTCGTCCTAGTCCTCGCAGGCGTCCAATCGGCGCAGGCCGCGCTGCCGTCAGGGTTCATCGGCAACAGCCAGATCTGCCCCGGGACACCGAGCATCAAGCTCTACAAGGCCACCTGGCGCCTTCAGCTCGGCTACGGCGGCCTCGAGGCCGTCCCGGCCGACTTCGGCAGCTCCGCCGCCGAGAAGCTCGGCTCGCGGATCGTGCTGCCGACTCTTCCCACCGTCCTCAACGCCGATTTTGTGCGCGTCGGCCGGTTCTCGAACCACCAGCTGACGATGAACTTCGTCAAGGCCTCCGACCTCTGCATCGCGAAGGTCACTACCCCGCAGCGTGCGCTCACGATCGCCGCCGGACGCCGGATCCCGGCGCTCAGGTTCCTCGACACGATCCCCACCCCGGAGCTCCGCACGTCGGTCGAGCACATGACGCACCTGCCGACAGCGGTGCAGGACGCGTTCGCTGCGCGCGGCGCCACCGGCAGCCTCACGGCCGCCCGTGATCTCGGCGGCGTGCCGGCCTACGTCGACCTCGCCTCCTACCCGGCCTGGTCTTCGATGCTGGTCATGCAGCCCGAGCAGGCCGCCGGCGTGGAGATCGGGCCCGACGCGACGTTCGGCTTCGGCGCCTCGACCGCTTACGAGTCAGACACGAACTCGACGGTGCTGCACGAGTTCGGCCACGTCTACGACATGGCGACGAACCGGTCGCTGACGACCGACTGGGCGACCCGGCCGTTCACGGAGGCACAGTCGTGCGCGTCGAAGGTCGCCGACAACCCGTCTTACGCGGCCTCGTCGATCGGCGAGTGGTACGCGGAGAGCTTCGCGATCTACATGCTGAACCCGCAGCGGAACGCCGCGCTGAACCGCGAATGCCCGGTGACCTGGGCGTACCACAAGGCCACGGCCGGCGTGCCTTCCTTCTGATGCGGTTCGCTCACGCGCCGGCCGGGTAACACCGGCGCGTGAGCACGACGACGGCCGATTCAACCGCCGACCAGAGCCTCGCCAGGCCGCTGATCGGCTGGGGAGCCGCCGTGCTGGCGGTCGCGGTGATCGGCGGGCTGGCGACGAACCCGGGCAGCGACTGGTACGAACAGCTCGACAAGCCGTCCTGGCAGCCGCCGGGATCGGTCTTCGGACCGGTCTGGACGGCGCTCTATGTCCTGCTCGCGATCTCGGCTGCACTCGCGTTCCGTGACGTGCGCGGGCCACGCCGGCGGCTGGTGCTCGGGCTCTACGCCGCGAACCTCGCGCTCAACCTCGGCTGGAGCGTGATCTTCTTCCGGCTCGAACGGCCGCTGCCGGCGCTGATCGAGATGATCCCGCTGCTCGGCACGATCATCGCGCTGATCGTGCTCGTCCGCCGGCACAACGCGGTCGCCGCCGGTGCGCTCGTACCGTACGCGGCCTGGGTCGCGTTCGCGACCGCGCTGACCGGCTCGATCGCGGCGAACAACTAGCGGGCCCGCAGCACGACTAGCCCCAGCAGCGTCCCGGTGAAGAGGTCGCCGGCCGGGCTGAGGTAGGTCGCTGCGTAGTGGTTGTTGTGAGCCATGCCCATGCCCGCCAGCCGGGTCCAGCGCACCCGGCCGGTCCGCAGGTCCACTCCGGTGAAGTACCAGGCGTCGAGGCCGGCCCGGCTGGCCCGCTTGGTGTAGGTGAGGATCTGCCCACCGGCGCTCGTCGCCTTCGAGACCAGGCTCGGCACCGTCACTGCCCGGGTCTCCCACAGCTTCCGGCACCGGCCGGTCCGCGGATCGACCCGGATCGCCGCCATCCCTGGCTCGGTCGTGTGGCCGCCGCTCGTCGCCGTCACCGGCGGGTCGTAGCCGTAGTTGTTCTCGACGATCAGCACCCCGCCGGTCGCGATCAGCGAGTTCTCGGTCGCCGAGCGTCCCGGCCGGAAGACCGGGACCGAGCACGTCGTCCGTCCGGTGCGGGCATCCGCGACGATCACGTGCATCCGCGGCTCTGCGTTGTCGGCGATCGCGACGTGCCTGCCTGCGGAGAGGACTGTCGGTGTCGTGCCCGAGGCGCGGCTTGTCTGGCCCGGTTTGCGACGGGAACCCGCCGCGTAGCGCGTCTGCCAGCGGACGCGCGGCGCTCCGCGGCTATCGCGCTCGACGAGCGCAAGCGCCCGGCTGGTGACGACCAGCGCTCCGCGCTCGGTGACCGCGAGCGAGTTCTCGATGTCCTGGCCCGGGAAGCGGACGACGCGCGCACCGCCGGCGCCGGTCACGCCGACTGTGCCGCGGGTGCCGACGAACCAGACGCCCGAGCGCCAGTCCGGGGCGAGCGAGGTCAGCTCCTCGCCGGGCTGGAGCAGCGAGGAGAGCGCCAGCTCGCGTTCGGTCTCGAGCCGGTCGCCGGTCGCCGACATCGTCACGATCCGGCCGCCACGGCCGGGGAACACGATCCGGCCGCGCGCGTCGAGCACGAAGTAGCCGCCGCCGCTGAAGTCGGTCAGGTCGGGCGTCCGTTCACCGACCCGCCGGCGGTCGATCACGCGTAGGGTCGCGGGATCGATCAGCCACACGTCCGTGCTCCTCAGCGAACTGCAGATCGTCCAGAGCCTGCCGCGGCGGTCGAAGGTCATCGTCGCGCAGTCGCCGCCGGTGAACAGCGACTCGACCTGGCCGCGGCGGGGGTCCGGCGCCGCCCGTGTGTAGGAGTCGCTCGCCCACGAGTCGTTGTGGATCGAGTTCCACGGGTTGTCACCCAACGCCGGGTTCTGCGGAATCGCGCCGGCGGCAACCGACAGGCGAGGGTCCGGCGCGGTGCCGCCGCCGGCCGATGTCACCCAGGCCGTTGGGTCGAGCGGCAGCGCCGCACTCGTCGCGCCGGCGAGCCCGCACAGCGCGACGACGGCCACGACCGCAGCCGGCACGAGACCGCTCGGCTCTCGAGCGCGGCCGGCGGTCGCCCTCACGACCATCGCCGTCGTGACGATCGCGAGCGAGGTCAGTGCGATCCGGCTGCCGGGAAGGTGCGAGACCCACGTCAGCGGATGGAGGATGTCGATCACGGCGAAGGCGATGACGACCGGCTGCGCGAGGAGCGCGCCGAGTCTTGGGCGCCGGCCCCGCCACGCGGACCATGCGCCTGTCAGCAACGCCAGCCAGGAGCAGCCGAGGCCCACCTGCAGCAGTCCGGAGACGACCGTCTCCGGCGACTGCACCTGTGCGAGGCCCTTGCCGGCCACCTGAGGCCCGACGGTCAGGCTCGCGAGCGCCACCGCCGGGCTCAGGAACGCGAGCGCCTCAGCGAGCATCAGGACGGCGGCCGGCCGTGACGCGCCCCGGTGTCGATCGCGAGCGCGCGCCACACCGGCGAGTGTCCCACAACCGGTAGCGTCCCCGGCCGCAATGAACGGACGGCAGCTCGCGATCGAGAAGCTCCGCGCCGCCGGCATGCCGGCGGTCGCCGTCGAGACGTTCGCGCGCCAGTACGACCGGCTCGCCGCCGGCGAGCAGGGCACGATCGCCGAGCGGGACATCGAACCGGTGGCGACGCTCCCGGACGCCGAGCAGCTCCCGGATGCCCCCGACGCGCCGCTCGACAGGCTCGTGGTGATCAAACTCAACGGCGGCCTCGGCACGAGCATGGGCATGGATCGGGCGAAGTCCCTGCTCACCGTCAAGAACGGCCTGAGCTTCCTCGACCTGATCGTCCGTCAGGTGCTCGGGTTCCGTGATCGCACCGGGGCGCAGGTGCCGCTCGTACTGATGAACTCGTTCGCCACGCGCGAGGACTCGCTCGCCGCTCTCGTCGGCTATCCGGAGCTCGACGCCGGGTTGCCGGCCGACTTCGTCCAGAACCGCGTCCCGAAGCTGTCGGCCGCCACGCTCGAGCCGGTCAGCCGTCCGCAGGACCCGGGACTCGAATGGGTGCCGCCCGGCCACGGCGACCTGTACCCGGCGCTCGCCGGCTCGGGCATGCTCGACCGGCTGCTCGAGCGCGGGCTGCGCTACGCGTTCGTCTCGAACTCCGACAACCTCGGCGCGGTGGTCGATTCGCGAATCCTCGGCTGGATGGCTCGTGAGCGCCATCCGTTCGTGATGGAGGCGACCGACCGGGCCCGGTCGGACCGCAAGGGCGGGCACCTCGCGCTGCGCGTGTCCGACGGACAGCTCGTCCTGCGCGAGATCGCGCAGGCCGCGAGTGAGGACCTCGATGACTTCCAGGACATCGACCGCCACCGGTACTTCAACACGAACTCGCTCTGGATCGACCTCGAGGTTCTGCGGCAGACGCTCGACCGCGAGGGTGTCCTCGACCTGCCGATGATCGTCAACCGCAAGACCGTCGACCCACGCGACCCCTCGTCCGAGCCGGTGATCCAGCTCGAGACCGCGATGGGCGCGGCGATCGCCGCGTTCCCGGGCGCAGCTGCGGTGCGCGTCGATCGCAGCCGCTACGCCCCCGTCAAGACGACGGCCGACCTGCTCGCGATCCGATCGGACGCGTACGCCGTTACGGAGACCGGTGCGGTTGCGCTCGTGCCCGAGCGCAACGGCGTCCCGCCGCTGATCGAGCTCGATGACGCCTACAAGCTCGTCGATGACTTCGAGGCGCGGTTCCCGGCGGGCCCGCCGTCACTGATCGGCTGCCGTCGACTGCGCATCGAGGGCGACATCACCTTCGGCTCCCGCATCCGCGTCGAGGGCGACGTCACGCTGACCGGCGGCGAGCCGGTCGCGGACGGCACCGTTCTCAGCGGCTAGCGAGTCCTCGCGCTGTGCCTGCCGCTCCGAGTCGCGCAGCGCGGCGACGAACAGGAACGCCAGCGCCGTGCCCATCACGACCGACTGCTCGAGCGCCATGATTGCGCCGGCGACGGTCTGGTCCTCCTGCGCGGTCAGTCCCCAGATGCGATCGCCGCGCACGTAGAAGTCGTAAAGCGGCTCAGGTGTGAACGTCAGCACGACGCCGAGCAGGCCGACGCCGATCTTCGTGGTCAGCATGTAGACGACCGGTGAGAACCCGGTCATCACGCGGCTCCGGACCGGTGAGAGCAGGTGCCACCAGTAGAGCCAGCCGACGGCGCTGAACGCGACGTGCTCGAGCACGTGGACGGCATCGTGTTGAAGCGCCGAGTCGTACATGAACGGCACGTGCCAGAGCACCATCATCCCGACGTAGGCGCAGACCGCGAACGCGGGGTGGGCGAGGAAGCCGAGCCCCCGCTCGAGGTCGAGGATCGTCCGTGCGACGGGCCGCAGCAGGACCTTCGACAGGCCGAGGATCATGAAGATCGGCGCGATGTCGAGCAGCAGCACGTGCTGGACCATGTGCATCGCGAAGACCTGCTCGGCAAGGGTGTCGACCGGCGAGAGCAACGCGACGCCGAGCGCGGCGAGACCGAGCAGCCACGAGCCGAGCCGCCAGAGCTCGACGCCGCGCTTGGTCCGTGCTGAGCGACGGGCCGACCAGAAGCGCCACAGGTAGGCGACGAGCAGGACGGCGATAGCGACGAGCGGCCCGGGCGCCCACGACCAGGAGGTGTCGGCGGCCGTAGCGATCACGCCGCGATTGTGGCAGCGGATCGCCGCGATCGCTGTGTCCGGCGCCTCTCTCGGTCTGCTGCGATGAGCGGATGCCGATCGGACCGCTCGCTCTGCTCCTGCCCCCTCGTTGCCCGGCCTGCCGCCGGCCGGCGGCGGCCCCGGCGCTGCTCTGCGGCGACTGCAGGACGGCGATGCCCTGGATCACCGGTCCGGTCTGCCCGCGTTGCGGCCTGCCCGGTCCCGCCCACGCCGCCGGTCCGTCGTCGTGCTGCCCTTCGGCTCGATGGGAGCTGAGCGGCGCGTGGGCGCCGGTCGTCTACGGCGGCCCGGCGGCGTTGCTGGTCCGTGCGCTCAAGGAGCGTGGCGCCGCTCCCGCCGCGGCGTTCATGGCAGCCGCGATGACCGCCCGCACGCCGCCGCTGCTGCTGCCGGAGGGCGTGACCGTCGTCCCGGTCCCTGCCGACCCGTGGCGCCGGCGCAGGCGCGGGATCGATCACGCGCTCGTGCTCGCGGTCGCCGTCGCCGCCCGGGCCGGCCTGCCGTGCGCGGCGCCGCTGCGGCGATCGCACCGGAGTCGTCTCGCGGGGCGTGGCCGGGCCGAGCGGATCGCCGACGGCACCGCCACGACAGTCCGCGGGGCGGTCCCGGCCGGCCCGGTGCTGCTGATCGACGACGTCCACACGACCGGCGCGACGCTCGGTGCCGCGGCGGCGGCGCTACGGGCGGCAGGCAGCGGTCCTGTCGGTGCGCTGACATTCGGCCGTTCCGTTTGACACCCGGTCCGGCCGTTGTACGGTCGAGGTGTCCGCTGAACCAGACAAGGAGGGTCTAAATGCAGATCGACATCCACGCCCGCGCAGTCGAGGTCTCCGACGAGCTCAGGGCGAGCATCGAGAAGCGCTTCACCAAGGTCGCCAAGCAGGTCTCGGACGCGACGACCCTCCGCCTCGACCTGCACGAGTCCGAAGGCAGCCACGGCGCCAAGCAGATGGTCGCCGACGTGGCGCTGCAGCTGAAGGGCACGACGCTGCGCGCATCGGATCGCTCCAAGGACCTCGCTCACGCGATCCATCTCGCCGCCGACGAGCTCGCCATCCAGGTCAAGCGCCACCAGGAGAAACTGCGCGACCACCGGCCGGGGCGAACCGCCGGGAGCGTGACTGACACGCCATAGACTGACGCGCATGGGACTGCTGGACCGTGCGCTGAACATGGGCGAGTCGCGCCGCTTCAAGGATTACGAGAAGCGCGTCTCGCGGATCTCCGCGTTCGCTGACGAACTCGAGGAGGAGTCGCTCGAGGAGCTCCGCGAGCGCATGGATTCGCTGCGCGAGCACGTCCGCGGACAGGAGTCCGAAGACAAGATCGACTCGGCCCTCGACCACGTGCTGCCCGAGTGCTTCGCGGTCGTCCGTGAGCTCGGCCGGCGCACGATGAACATGCGTCACTTCGACGTGCAGCTGATCGGCGGCATGGTTCTCCACGGCGGCGCGATCGCCGAGATGAAGACCGGCGAGGGCAAGACGCTGACCGGCACGCTGTCGGTGATCCTCAACTCGCTCGCCGGCCGCGGCGTTCACGTGGTCACGGTCAACGACTACCTGGCCAGGCGTGACGCCGAGTGGATGATGCCGCTCTACGAGGCCTGCGGAGTCAGCGTCGGGATCCTCCAGAACAACATGCACCCCGACGACAAGGTCGCCGCCTACGCGGCCGACGTCACCTACGGGACGAACTCGGAGTTCGGCTTCGACTACCTCCGCGACAACATGGCGCAGTCGATCGAGGAGAAGGTCCAGCACGGTGGTCGCCTCGGTGAGGACGGCCGGCCGATCGCGATGCACTGGTACTCGATCGTCGACGAGGTCGACAACATCCTGATCGACGAGGCGCGGACGCCGTTGATCATCTCCGGCGCGCCCGAACAGGCCGCCGAGATGTACGTCTCGTTCGCCAAGCTCGCGAAGACGATGGAGTCCGGAAAGACGCCCGAAGGCATGGACCCGCGGATGAAGAAGGACTTCGTCGCCGAGTTCGACTTCGAGTTCGACGAGAAGCACAAGACCGTCGCCGTCTCCGAGCAGGGCGTCGAGAAGGCCGAGAAGTTCCTCGGGATCGAGCACCTCTACCGGGCCGAGAACGGGCCGCTCGTCAACCACCTGATCCAGTCGCTCAAGGCTGAGTCGCTCTACAAGCGCGACGTCGACTACGCGGTGATCGACGGCGAGGTCAAGATCATCGACGAGTTCACCGGCCGGATCCTCGACGGGCGCCGCTGGTCCGAGGGGCTGCACCAGGCGATCGAGGCCAAGGAGGGCGTCGCGATCCGCGAGGAGAACGTGACGCTCGCGACGATCACGCTCCAGAACTACTTCCGGATGTACCGGAAGATGGCCGGCATGACCGGTACGGCGCTGACCGAGGCGACCGAGTTCATGAAGATCTACAAGCTTCCGGTCGTCCAGATCCCGACCAACCGGCCGATGGTCCGCAAGGACCAGAACGACCAGATCTACAAGACCAAGGACGGCAAGTGGTCGGCGCTCGTTCGTGAGATCGAGGCCCGCCACGAGCGGGGCCAGCCGGTGCTCGTCGGCACGATCTCGGTCGAGGTCTCGGAGATGCTCTCTGCGCAGCTGCGCTCGCGTGGGATCAAGCACGCCGTGCTGAACGCCAAGCCCGAGCACGCGCAGCGCGAGGGCGAGGTCGTCGCCGAGGCCGGCGAGGTCGGCGCGGTCACGATCGCGACGAACATGGCCGGCCGTGGTGTCGACATCAAGCTCGGCGGGAACGCCGAGCACCGCGCGATGCTGAAGCTGCGCAAGGACGGGGTGACGCCCGGCGACAACGGCTACGAGGAGAAGCTGCTGGCGCTCGCCGCCGAGCTCGAGCCGGAGATCGCCGGCAACCGCGAGAAGGTGATGGAGGCCGGCGGCCTCTTCATCTGCGGCACCGAGCGGCACGAGTCGCGCCGGATCGACAACCAGCTCCGCGGCCGCGCCGGCCGTCAGGGCGACCCCGGCGAGTCGCGGTTCTTCCTGAGTGCCGAGGACGACCTCGTCCGCCTCTTCGCCGGCGACCGCATCTATCGGATCCTCGACAGGCTCGGGACGACCGACGACGAGGGCCACGAGGAGCCGATCGAGGCGAAGATGCTCTCGAAGCAGATCGAGAAGGCCCAGCAGAAGGTCGAGGAGCAGAACTTCCTGATCCGCAAGCGCACGCTCGAGTACGACGACGTGATGAACGAGCAGCGCCGCGTGATCTACAAGTACCGCGACGAGGTGCTCGAGGGCCAGGACATGGGCGACACCGCCCGCGAGCAGCTCGGCGAGGTGATCGAGCGGCTGGTCGTCGACCACACCTACAGCGACTTCGTCGAGGACTGGGATCTCGAGGGCCTCTTCACCGCGCTGCGCGACATCTTCCCGGCCGGCTTCGGCGCCGAGCGGGTCGAGCAGGTCCAGAACCAGGAGGAGCTGATCGCCCAGCTCTCCGAGGAAGCGCTTGCCCTGTACGACGGTCGCGAGCAGGAACTGTCGCCCGAGGTGATGCGGCAGCTCGAGCGCTTCCTGCTGCTGCAGATCATCGACGAGAAGTGGCGCGAGCACCTCTACGACATGGACTACCTGCGCGAGGGCATCCACCTGCGTGGGTTCGCTCAGATCGAGCCGATCGTCGCCTACAAGAACGAGGCGTTCACGCTCTTCACCGACCTGATGAACACGATCTGGTCGGACTTCGCGCGGATGATCTTCCACATCGAGGTCCAGATCGAGCAGCCGGTCGTGCCCCAGCCGGAGCCGCAGCAGGCGCAGTGGCCGTCGCGGCTCTCGTACTCGGGCGGCACCGAGTCGGAGATGACCGGCGTCTACGGCGAGTCGGCAGCGGCGACCGGTGTGCTCGAACCCGAGCAGGCTCCCGTCGAGGTGACGCAGCGCCGCGTCGGCGACCACGACCAGCTCGGTCGCAACGAGCCGTGCTGGTGCGGCTCGGGCAAGAAGTACAAGAAGTGCCACGGCCAGGCCGCCTGAGCGAGCTCCGGACCTAGGTCACTTCAAGTCGTGCGTGGCCGGTCGATGACCGGGGTGTATCCCCTGTTTTCGTGAGGTCTGCCACATGCCCGTCATCGCCCGCTCCGTCTCCCTGCCCGCCGCCGTCTCGGCGCTGATGATCGCTTGTGCGGCCGGCCTGCTCGCTCCGTTCGGCCTGCTGGGGCTTCCGGTCGCGGCACTACTGCTGATCGTGTCGGCGCGGTCGATCGCCCGGCGTGAGCACGAGGCATCTGCAGCGGCGTGTACGCCGTTCGCCGAACTCGCGGCGGCCTACGCACCGGCCGGCGACGGCGATCTGCGCGTCCGTGCCGAAGGCGATCTCGATGGCGAGGCCGGTGAGCTCGCCGACGTGCTCAACGGCGCGCTCGACAGGGTCGACGAGGCGATCGGTCAGGCCGTCGGAAGCACCGCGACGCTCAGCCGCGCCGCGGGCGACATGGGCCGGGCGAGCGACCAGGCCCGTTCCTCGGTCGTCCAGATCGCCGCCACGATCACCGAGGTCGCGCGTGGTGCGACCGACCAGGCGAACGCGGCCGAGCGTGCCGCGATCTCGATGTCGGAGATCCACGACGGGTTGACTGGCGTTGCGGGGCGCGGCGGCACCGTCGCCGAGGCTGCGACCAGCGCCAGCAGCGCAGCCGGCGAGGGTGCCGAGACGCTCGAGAATGCGGCGCAGGCGATCCGTCGCGCCGACGAGGCCGTGACCGAGGGAACCGATGTGGTCGGGCATCTCGGGGAGCGCGCCGAGCAGATCGGGTCGATCGTCAGCGCGATCGAGCAGATCGCGGCACAGACCAACCTGCTGGCGCTGAATGCCTCGATCGAGGCGGCTCGTGCCGGCGACGAGGGCCGCGGCTTCGCGGTTGTCGCCGAGGAGGTGCGCGTGCTGGCGGAAGGCACCCAGGAGCAGGTCGGCTCGATCGCCGAGATCGTCTCCGACATCCAGCGTGCCGCGCGCCAGGCCGTCGAGGCGAGTGAGACCGGCGTCGCCGCTGTCAACGACGGCAGTCGCCAGATGGAGCACGTTGCCGAGGCTTTCGCGGCGATCCAGCAGCAGGTCGCGGCTGTCGTCGCCGAGGCCGAAGCGGTCGCGGCGGAGGCACACACGCTGCAGACAGCGGCCGATGCAGCTCGTGACGAGCTCGGCTCGGTCGCGGCGGTTGCCGAGGAGAACGCTGCCGCCGCAGAGATGGTCGCAACGTCGAGCGCCGAGACGGCGACCAGCGTCGACCTGGTCGACGGTGCCTGCGCCCAGGTCGTGGCGTCGGCCGAGGCGCTCGAGCGGCTCGTCTCCGGCTTCGCGGTCAGCGGCACCGGGACGACGCCGGCGGTCGTGGAGGGCAACGATCTCCACGAGGTCGTGCAGGCTGCGCTCGTCGCGCACGCCGCCTGGAAGGACCGCCTGCGGACTGCGATCGAAGAGGGCTCCAGTGAACTCGACCCGGGCACTGTCAGCAAGGACGACGTCTGTCCGTTCGGCCAGTGGCTGCACGGCGACGACGGGCACCGGCACAAGGGCGAGGATGGCTTCGGGCGGATCCACGATCTCCATGCCGAGTTCCACGTCGCTGCCGCCGCGGTGCTCGAGCAGGTGCTGGCCGGACAGCTCGACGAGGCCGAGCGGATGATGGATGTGAACAGCGACTTCCACCGGATCTCCGCCACGCTCTCGAAGGCGCTGACCGCGTGGGGCGACCACGCTCCGGTCGCCGCGGCGGCCTGACCGGCCCCGTCGCGGCGGCAAGCCGCTCGGCTAGGCTCGGAGGCCGATGGCCTCCGCCCCCGACACCCAGGACCTGAGCCCCGCGCAACGCAAGAGCGCGATCGAGGAGAGCCTCGGGCTGCTGCGCGACACGACCGACACCACGGCGCTCACCGCCCGGGTCGACGAACTCGAGCAGCAGATGCAGGCGCCCGGGTTCTGGGACAACGCCGAGGCCGCTGCGAAGGTGTCGGCCGAGCACGCCCGGACGGCACGCAAGCTGAAGACGTTCACCGATCTCGAAGGCGACGTCGGCGACCTCGACTCGCTGATCGAGCTGGCCGGCGAGGACGCTGAGCTTGAGGCCGAGCTGACCGAGCAGCTGGCCGCGATCGAATCGTCGCTCGCTGCGCTCGAGGAGGAGCGGCTCTTCCGCGGCGATTACGACGCCGGCGACGCGCTCGTGACCGTCAACGCCGGCGCCGGCGGCACCGACGCGCAGGACTGGGCCGAGATGGTCCTGCGGATGATGATGCGGTGGGCCGAGTCGCGTGGGTTCGGGGTCGAGCTGCTCGAGGTCTCAGAGGGCGAGGAGGCCGGCATCAAGTCGGCGACGTTCAAGGCCGAGGGTGAGAACGCGTACGGCCTGTTCGCCGCCGAGCGCGGCGTCCATCGGCTGGTGCGGATCAGCCCGTTCGACGCCCAGAACCGCCGCCAGACCGCCTTCGCCGGGCTCGAGGTCGCGCCGGTGCTCGAGGACGCCGGCGAGATCGAGATCGACAGCGACGACCTTCAGGTCGACACGTACCGCGCGTCCGGCGCCGGTGGCCAGCACGTCAACAAAACCGACTCGGCGGTGCGGATCACCCACCGGCCGAGCGGCATCGTCGTCCAGTGCCAGAACGAGCGTTCGCAGACCGCCAACCGAGAAACGGCGATGAAGATGCTGCGCGCCAAGCTGCTCGAGAAGCAGGAGCGCGAGCGGGCAGCCGAGCTGGCGAAGGAGAAGGGCGATGCTCAGGATGTCAACTTCGGCTCCCAGATCCGCTCCTACGTGCTGCATCCGTACACGATGGTCAAGGACCACCGGTCAGGCGTCGAGGTCGGTGACGCGCAGCGCGTCCTCGACGGTGACCTCGACGGCTTCGTCCGGGCGGAGCTGATGCGAGCGGCGGCCGGCCAGTGACCGCGCCGCTCCGAGCCCGTTCGACCGCCCAGGCGTCGGCTCCGTACCTCGATGCCGTCGTCGGCTACGGCTTCCGTGGCGCGGCGCGGTTCCACATCCCCGGGCACAAGGGCGGCCCCGGTGCCGACGCGGGCCTCCTGCATGCGCTCGGTGATCGCGCGCTGGCGCTCGACATCCCGCAGGACATCCGCGGCGTCGATGTCGGCGACGAGCCGACCCCGTTCGCCCAGGCCGAGCTGCTCGCCGCCGAGGCGTACGGCGCCGCGCAGTCGTGGCTGTTGACGAACGGCGCCACGCAGGGCAACCACGCGCTCTGCATGGCGCTCGCTCCGCTTGGCGCCGAGGTCGTCGTCCAGCGCAACGCGCACGCGTCTATCGTCGACGGGCTCGTGCTCAGCGGCGGACGGCCGGCGTTCGTGGCACCCGAGCACGACCACGAGACAGGGATGGCGCACCTGCTGACGCCCGCGGCGCTCGAGCAAGCGCTGGATGGCGGGGCGGGCTGGGGCCCCATCCGCGCGGCCTTCGTCGTCTCGCCGACCTACTACGGGATGTGCGCAGACATCCCGGCGCTGGCCCGCGTCTGCGCCGCACGCGGCGTTCCGCTGGTCGTCGACCAGTCGTGGGGACCGCACTTCGGCTTCCATCCGGCGATCCCGGGCAGCGCGCTAAGCCAGGGAGCATCGGCGGTGCTGACCAGCACCCACAAGATCGGCGGCTCGCTGACCCAGTCGGCGATGCTCCACGTCGCGCCGCCTCAGGAGGGCTTCGTCGCGATCGACCCCGCAGTGGTATCTCGCTGCCTGCGGCTGTTGCGCTCGACGAGCCCGTCCTCGCTGCTGATGGCATCGCTCGACGCCGCCCGCCGGCAGCTCGTGATCCGCGGCGAGGCGCTGCTGCACGAGACGCTCGCCGGAATCAACGCCGCGCGCGAGCGGATCGCCGCGATCGAAGGCATCTCGGTGATCGCCGACGAGCTCGTCGGAAGCTGGGGGATCGCCGCCCACGACCCGATGCGGCTGGTGCTCGACACGCGCCAGGTAGGGCGGTCGGGCTACGAGGTCGCGGACGCGTTGCGCCAGCGCTACGACCTTCACGTTGAGCTCGCGACCCAGGCGACGGTTGTCGCCGTGATCGGGATGGGCCAGCCCGCCGCCGACCTGCTCCGTTTCGCCGGCGACCTGGAGGAGATCGCCGGCGAGATGCGGACCGGCCAGGCGATCGAACCGATCGTCCGCGGCCCCCATGCGCTCGAGCACGAGCTGGTGGTGCTTCCGCGCGAGGCCTTCCTCGGGGCCGCGGAGACGGTCGCCGTCGACGATGCGGTCGGCCGCGTGTCCTGCGAATCGATCGCCGGTTACCCGCCTGGCATCCCGGCGCTGCTACCGGGGGAGCGCATCACGGCCGAGGTCGTGGAGTACCTGCGCGAGATCCTCGCGGCCGGCGGCCGGCTGCACGGAGCGTCCGACCCGAACCTCGGGTCGATAACGGTTCTGGCGCAGGACGGTGCGAGACCTCAGTAGGAGACGCTGCCGGTCATCCGGTACCGCATCTTCGCGATGCTGCCGGAGAACTTGCCCGTGCCGCTCGCGTTCTTGTAGCGGCCGGTGCCGCTGACCAGGCGCCAAGTGCCGCGCGACTGGTCACCGGTGGCGTAGCGCACGCGGACGGTGACCCGCCCGCCCTTGCATCGCGACTTGAAAAGCACGCCGTAGGACTTGAGCGCCGCAGTGCCCTGGCAGGAGCCGATCGGCTTGCCGGACAGGTTCACGGCAAGCGATGAGCCGGTCCAGCGCGCCTGCGCTACGACGTTGACGGAGTAGGTCTTTGCCGATGCCTGCCCGGGGGCGACAACGGCAATCGAGGCGGCCGCGAGTGCCGCGCTGAGGAAGCGCTTCGAGGTCATCGCACAGATTGTCGGCACATCTCGATCGCTCGCGCAAGCGCTGACGGACGATCGTCAGCCGCGGGCGCGGCGCACCTGGCGGGCAAGTCCGCCGGTCTGGAGCCCCCACATCACCCAGCCGGCGCGGCCTGCTCGGGCGCCCCTGACGCCTCCGGCCGGCGTCTCCCGGGCTCGCCCGACATCGCCCGAGGTCAGGATCTCCATGACTGTGATCGGCCCCGCGCCACCCGCCGCCTTGCCATCACCGGCGACCCGGGCCGCGTGCCGGTGCGCGATCAGCTGGCCGATGTCGGTCGCGTCTGCCATCCATCCGGCGGCTTCGGTGCGCGAACGCGTGCGCACCGGCCCGAGCACGTAGGCCTCGACCTGGATGCCGTTGCCGGCCTCCTCGGCGGCGAGCACCTGTCCGGCCATCAGCTCGCCGGCCGCGACGGTCGAGACGGCGCCGGAGCCCGCGACCGGGTAGCGGGCTGCCGCACCGTTGATCATCACGTAACCGGCGCCGGGGCGGCCCCTGAGCCGCGGTACGAAAGCGTGCATCGCCAGGTGGTGGGCGCGCAGGCCGTCGTGGACCGCTGCGTCCCACTGCGCGAGCTCCATGTCGGCGAGCGGCGGACCCGAGTCCCAGCCTCCGAGCGCCGCGACGACGAGGTCAGGCGCCCCGGCGCACTCGCAGACGTCGGCGGCGACCTGGCGTGCGTGCTGCTCCCCGCCCGAGAGGTTGCCGGTGATCGGAACGAGCCGCTCGGTCGGAACTCCTCCCGCCTTGAGCTCGGCCTCGAGGTCGTCGAGCCGCGCGGCGCTGCGTGACGGTACGGCGACCGTCGCCTGGGCGCCGAGCAATCCGGCGACGATCCCGGCGCCGACCTCGCCCGCGCCGCCGCAGACGACGGCGATCGTTCCGTCGAGTGAGCCGCCGGCCATCGTCAGAACCTCAGTCCGGCGACGAGGCCGTCGTGCCTGGCGAGCAGGCCGCCGTCGGCGTCCGCGGGCAGCACGTGGATGTCGGCCCCTTGAGCGAGCGCGCGGGCGGCACCCTCCTCGACGATGTCGTCGACGGCCTCGGTCATCGTCTCGCAGGAGGGGCACGTGCCACCGGCGCTGATCCCGAGCCAGCCGCAGGCCGGGCAGCGGACGCCGATCGCGCTCGTGCCAGCGGCGATCGCGATCTTGGCGACGCGACGTTCGTTGACGGCATCGAGGACGGCAGCGACACCGGCCGCGCCCTTTCCGGTGCCGATCGCGTCGGCGAGCTGCGCAAGTAACGCCTCGTCGCGTTCCGCCTGGACGCGCGCGAGGTCCGGCTTGATCGCAGCCAGGACCTGGACGGGGCTGGACGCCCAGACGTCGGTCTCGACCTCGCAGCAGACCGTCCGTGCAAGGTCGGCCGGCAGCAGGTCGCGCAGCTGCCTCGTCGTCTCGGCCGGGCCGCCGAGCACGAGGCCCGCGGACGGCTCGTCGTCGAGCAGACGGCGCAGCTCGGCCACGACGCCGCGCAGGTGGTCTGCGACGTCCTTCTCGGCGCTGCGCTGGTGGCGCTCGTGCGAGGTGCCGCCCTGGTCACGGGCGTGCGAAGGGCTCTGGTCGTGGCGGCCGGCGACGGGGTCCTCGGTGCGCCAGTGCTCGGCGATCCCGTCGCCCGAGCCCGACAGGAGCCGCGCGTGCCGGCGGTCGACCAAGAGCACCCACCACGGCTTCGCGGTCGCGAGCCGGGCGATCGTCGCGACCGCCGGGCGGTCGGCGATCTTGACCTCGGGGGAGACAGGGGCGGAGAGCGGCAACACCTCGAACAGGCCGGCGGGCTGCGAGGCGAAGATCGCAAGGCCGCGCGCTCCACCTGTCATCTCGGACGCTCCGGCCCCCGCCAGGTGATCGCGGACGCGGGCGATGTCGGCGCCGAGCGCCTCGCGCTCGGCCGCCGTCAGGTCACTGCGGTCGCGGACGCGTCGCTGCGCGTCGTCGAGCACCGCGCGGATCTCGGTGGCACGCGCGGCAGGAGTCGGGAACTCGTGCGGATCGAGGTTGATGAAGGCGCTCAGCACCTTCCCCTCGGGGCTCCGGGTCTCGGCGAGTGCGCGCAGTCGGTCGGTCGTGAGCTCCATGCTTCGACCGTACCGCCTGAGCCGCGAGTCAGGCTTGGCATCTGACGAGGAGGCTGCTCGTCGCCGTTCGGTCACACACTCAAGTGCGCTCCCTCCGACGCCTCGCGCCTCCTCGCCACCTGCTCGCCCGACTCGCGGCTCATTCCGACGGTTACGCCGCCGCCTGCATCTCGGGGGCCGGCACGCCGATCGCGAGCACCGCCTCGCCGTCCGGCCCGGCGGTCGCGTGGACCGTCTGGCCGTCCTCGAGCGTTCCGGCGACGACCGCGTCTGTGATCGCGCGCTCGAGCGTCCGGCGGATGTGGCGCTGAAGCGGCCGCGCTCCGAACGCCTCGTCGAAGCCGTCCGCGGCAAGCCGCTCGACGAGCGCGTCGGAGACCGTCAGCGTGATCCGGCGCTCGGCGAGCAGCCGCGCGGCCGTCCTGCCGACGAGCATCCTTGCGATCTCGCGCACGTCGTCCTCGCCCAGCGCGTGGAACGTGATCACCTCGTCGATCCGGTTCAGGAACTCGGGCAGGAACGCCTTCTTGACGGCGTCGAGCATCGCCTCGCCGGACTCGGTCGTGCCGGCAGGGGCGAACCCGACCGGGTTCGACCGCGCGGCGCCGGCGCCGAGGTTCGACGTCATCACGATCACCGTGTGCGTGAAGTCGACCGTGCGTCCCTCACCGTCGGTCAGGCGGCCGTCGTCGAGGACCTGGAGCAGGATGTTCCAGACCTCGGGATGGGCCTTCTCGATCTCATCGAGCAGGACGACGCTGAACGGGCGCCGGCGGACCGGCTCGGTCAGCTGCCCGCCCTCGCCGTAGCCGACGTATCCGGGCGGCGAGCCGATCAGCCGCGCGACGGTGTGCGGCTCGCGGAACTCGGACATGTCGACGCGGACCAGTGCCTGGTCTGTCCCGAACAGCCGCTCGGCGAGCGCCTTGACGAGTTCGGTCTTGCCGACCCCGGTCGGGCCGAGGAAGACGAACGACCCGAGCGGCCTGTCGGCCTCGGCCAGCCCGATCCGCGCGCGGCGGACCGTGTCTGCGACCTTCTCGATCGCCGCGTCCTGGCCGACGACGCGCTCGTGCAGGTCTGAATCGAGGGTCGCCAGCCGCTGCAGCTCGCCTGCGGTCAGCTCGCCCGCGGGGATCCCGGTGCGGGCCGAGACGACCTGCGCGATCTGGTCGGCGCCGATCTCGAGCGGCTCGCCCGCTCCCTCGTCGGCCTCGATCTGGGCGAGCTGCTGCTTGCACCAGGCGGCACGCTCGTAGTCCTCGACCTCGACGGCCTGCTGCATCTGTCGCTGCAGGTCGTCCGCGCGTGCGGCGGGGCGGGGGTGCTCCAGCCGCAGCCGGGCCCCGGCCTGGTCGAGCAGGTCGATCGCCTTGTCGGGTAGCTGCTGCTCGGGTAGGTGCCGGGCCGACAGCGCCGCCGCGGCCTCGATCGCCTCGTCGGTGTAGATGCAGCCGTGATGGTCCTCGTAGGCGGCCTTGACGCCGTGGAGGATCTCGACCGTCTGCTCAGGCGTCGGCTCGTCGACGTGGACGGCGCTGAACCGGCGCGCGAGCGCGGCGTCGCGCTCGATCTTCTTGTACTCGGCGAGCGTCGTCGCGCCGACCATCCGCAGCGTGCCGCGGGCGAGCATCGGCTTGAGCAGGTTCGCGGCGTCCATCGCACCCTCGGCGCCGCCCGCGCCGAGCACGGTGTGGAGCTCGTCGAGGAAGAGGACGACGCGGCCTTCCTGCTGTTCGACCTCGGAGAGCAGGGTCTTGAGGCGCTCCTCGAACTGGCCGCGGTACTGGCTGCCGGCGACCATGCCGCCGAGGTCGAGCGCGACAACGCGGACGCCGGCCAGCGCCTCGGGAACGTCTCCTTCGCTGATGCGGCGGGCGAGGCCCTCGGCGATCGCGGTCTTGCCGACGCCGGCCTCGCCGATCAGCACCGCGTTGTTCTTGCGGCGGCGGGCGAGGATCTCGACGGTCTGGGCGATCTCCTGGTCGCGGCCGATGACCGGGTCGATCTTGCCTTCGCTGGCCGCGGCGGTCAGGTCGGTGCCGAAGGCGTCGAGCGCCGGCGTCTCGGACTGTGGCTCGTTCTGCTGCTGCTCGCCACCCGCGTGCTGCAGGCCCTCGGCGAGCTGTTGGGCGCACGGCGGGCAGATCGGCGCTGCCTGGCGGCCGTGCGGGGTGGCGAGAACGGCCTTGAGCACGCCGGGACGCTCGCCGCAGATCGCGCAGGTGGGGATGCCGGTGTTCTCGTTGCGTGCGTCCATCTCGATCTCCTCAGCGGGGGTGAATGGAAAATCTAAGTCGATTCGCAGCAAGTCTATCGTCTGTCGTCAGAATGCCCGCGATGAGCGAGACGACCAGCACATACCGGCTCTGGAAGCGCGCCTCGAAGCGCCCCGGAGGGAACCGGGCCTTCTCGGCCGCAGTCAGCATGAAGGCGCCCTACTTCCGCACGATCACGCCGGTGGTTCGGGAGATGGAGCCGGGTCGCGCGGTCGTGACGGCGCCGAAGTGGTGGGGCGTGACCAACCACATCGGCACCTTCCACGCGATCGCCGCCTGCAACGTCGCCGAGTTCGCGATGGGGATGGTCGCCGAGGCGACCGTGCCGGCCACGCACCGCTGGCTGCCGAAGGCGATGGAGGTCCGCTACCTCGCAAAGGCGGAGACATCGCTGACCGCGACCGCGACGCTCGACTCTGTCCCTGACTTCGCCGCGATCGAGAAGGGCGAGGACGTCGTCGTGTCGGTCGCGATCCGCGACACGGCCGGGACCGAGGTGGTCCACGCCGACATCACGATCTGGGTGACGCCGAAGACCTAGCGCGGGCTCCTCGCCAGCAGCCTCCCGAGCACGTAGCGGTAGCCGAGCCTCGCGCCGGGCGCCGTGATCGCGCTTGCGATCTCCGGCGCCCACGGGAGCTGCCAGCGCTGGTTCCAGACGAGTCGTGAGCCACCGCTGGGCCCAGGCTCGACGGTGAACGTGACGTCGCCACGGACGGCCCGGCCGTGTTTAACCACGTGCGCAAGCCCCGGCTTGCCGGCCGCAGGCGGGTCTACCCGCGTCCAGACCATCACGTCGTGGAAGCCGACCGGGCCGATGCCGGTCCAGGCGATGAAGCGGTGGCCGTCGGTCAGCTCCCGGGCTGTGACCATGCCCGACTCGATCCGGGTCAGCGGGATCACGGCGTCGTGCGCCGTCAGGTCCATGACGCGGTCCCACGCCTGCTCGGGTGGGAGCTGGGAGTCGATGCTGATCCGGAACCGCGCCATTGCCGCAGGCTACGTATGCTCGCCGCGATGAGCGCTGAAACCGACCTCGTCGCCCGCGCGCTCGCCGAGGACGTCGGGGCCGGTGACGTCACGACCGAGAGCACGGTGCCGCCCGGCGCGCAGGCGGTCGCGACGATCACGCAGAAGGTGGCCGGCGTGCTGGCCGGACTCGACCTGCTCGGCGAGGTCTGCCGCCAGTGCGATCCCGCGCTCGCCGTCGAGCTGCTGGCGGTCGAGGGTGAATGGCGCGAGCCGCCGGCCCCCGTGGCCCGGATCACCGGCGATGCCGCAGCGATCCTCCGTGCCGAGCGGACGGCGCTCAACTTCCTCCAGCACCTCGGTGGGATCGCGACGCTGACGGCGCGGTACGTGCAGGCAGTCGACGGAACCGGGGCGACGATCCTCGACACCCGCAAGACGACGCCGACGCTGCGAGCGCTCGAGAAGGCGGCGGTCGAGGCCGGGGGAGGGACGAATCACCGGATCGGCCTCTACGACATGGTCCTGATCAAGGAGAACCACATCGCCGCCGCAGGCGGGGTGACCACCGCGATCGAGGCGGCGCGGGCCCGGTTCCCCGACCTGCCGATGGACGTCGAGTGCCGGACACGCGCCGAGGTCGAGGAGGCGCTCGCAGCCGGGGCGCCGCGGCTGCTGCTCGACAACATGGGCACGGAGGAGATGCGTGAGATCGTCGAGTCGGTCGCCGGCGCCGCGAAGCTCGAAGCGAGCGGAGGCGTGACGCTCGACAGCGTCCGCGCGATCGCCGAGACCGGCGTCGACTTCATCTCCGTGGGCGCGCTGACGCACTCGGCGCCCGCGCTCGACCTGTCGCTGGTACTTGTAACGGCCTCTGCCAGGACAGGTTGAGGCCGAAGGCCTCAACCTGAGATCAGGCCGGTTAGAGGAGGATCGCCAAATGGCGATCCGACGAAGACGGCCTACAAGTACTCTGGAGCCCGATGAGTCCCCGCGTCCGTGAGCCGCTTCCGATGGCGCCGATGTCGCCGCTGGTCCCGCCCGACCTGAGCGCCGAAGAGATCGCCGCGCTCACCGAGGAGGTTCGCGCGCTCGCGCGCGAGCGCGACGCCGTGATCCTCGCGCACAACTATCAGGTGCCGGAGATCCAGGCGGTCGCGGACTACGTCGGTGACAGCCTCGGCCTCAGCCGCCAGGCGGCGGCCGTCGAGCAGTCGGTGATCGCCTTCTGCGGCGTCCACTTCATGGCCGAGTCGGCTTCGATTCTCTGCCCCGACAAGCGCGTGCTGATCCCCGATCTCGACGCCGGCTGCTCGCTCGCCGACTCGATCACGCCCGAGCAGCTCTCCGCCTGGCAGGCCGAGCATCCCGGCGCCGTCACGGTGATGTACGTCAACACGACCGCCGAGATCAAGGCGCTGACCGACTACTGCGTCACGAGCTCGAACGCGGTCAAGGTCGTCGAGCACCTGATCGCCGAGCACGGCTGGCAGGAACGCGCGGCAGCCGGCGAGCGCCTGCCGATCCTCTTCGGCCCGGACATGTGGCTCGGCAGTTACGTCGAGCAGGCGCTCGGCGTGAAGATCCACGTCTGGGACGGGGAGTGCCACGTCCACGCCGGCATCCGCCCCGACGACATCACGCAGATGCGCTCAGAGCACCCGGGCGCGGACTTCTTGATCCATCCCGAGTGCGGCTGCTCGACCCAGGTGATGGAGTTCGTCGCCGCCGGTGATGTCGACTCAGACGGCGTGCACATGCTCTCTACCGGCCAGATGCTCGACTACGCCCGCGAGCACGCCGGCGAGCACCGGACCGCGATCATGGCGACCGAGACCGGGATGATCCACGGCCTGCGGATCGCCGCGCCGGACATCGAGTTCATCCCCGCGAACGACCGCGCAGCCTGTCGCTACATGAAGATGATCACGCTGCCGAAGCTGCGCGACTGCTTGCGCGACATGACCGGCGAGGTCAAGGTCGACCCAGCGATCGCGGTCAAGGCGCTCGTGCCCATCGAGCGCATGGTCGCGATCGGCTGAGCGGCGCGTATGGCGTCGCATCTGGCGACGACGCGGCTCGTCGCCGTTCGGTCACGCACCTGAAGTGCGCTCCCTCCAGCTCCTCGCGCGTCCCCGCCACCTGCTCGCCCTGCGCGCCGCTCAGGGCGCTGGCGGGACTTAGCCCTTCACAGCCGTCAGCGTGTAGCTCATCGGCAGCCGCTCGGGCCGGTCGTTGAGGCGCCACTCGCCGTGCTCGTCACGGGTCATCTGGCCGGGGATGCCGTCCCACGGAATCGAGTCGTGCTCGACGAACTGCGTGAGCGTCATGCCGCGATCGAGCAGGGCGGTGAAGATCTCGCCGAGGCCGTGGTTGAACGAGATCGTCGTCTGGTGCTCGAAGTCGTGGTCGGTCTCGACGTACGTTCCCGCCTCCGTCCAGCGCAGCCCGCCCTCGGTCTCGAAGTAGTGGAACTCGACCGGCAGCGTCAGCCCGCCGGTCGTCTCGATCCGCTCGTCGATCGTCCACAGCATCGGGTGTCCCTCTCGGACGAACAGCCGCCCGCCCGGCTTCAGCAGCCGCGTCGCGACCTCGGCCCAGGCGTCGATCCGAGGCAGCCAGCAGAGCGCGCCGACGCCGGTGTAGACGAGGTCGAACGCACCCGGCTCGAGCACCTCGAGCGCGTCGTGGAACTCGGCGCACACGAAGTCGGTCTCGTGCGAGCACTCGCCGGCAAGCCGCCGCGCCGCGTCGATCGCCGGCGCCGAGAAGTCGAGCCCGGTCATGCGCGCGCCGAGCTTCGCGAGCGAGACGGTGTCGGTCCCGATGTGGCACTGGAGGTGAATGCCACGCATTCCTGCGATGTCACCGAGTCGCGGCCGGTCGAACGCGACAACGCCGCTGATGAAGTCCGGCTCGGCGATCAACCGCTCGACGGCGTAGTCGGGTGAGGCGTAGTGCGCGGCCACGCGCTCGTCCCAGTTGCTGCGGTTCAGCTCGAGGTGGTCGTCCACCCCGCGGAGGCTATTCCTCGACGAGCTCGATCATGTCGAGCGTCAGCGTGCCGTTGTCGGCCTCGCTGAACTCGGCGTTCGTGAACCACTGACCCGCGCCGAACTGGCTCTCGCACTGCAGCGCGTCATCCTCGGAGGCATCGTCGTCCGTCGAGCTGTCACCGTCGTCGCTGACGGTCTCGTCGGCGTACTCCTCGGTCGGGTCGCCGCTGTCCTCGTCGGTTACTACGTCGGCGTCCTCGTCGTCGAGCGTCTCATCGCTGCTCTCGTCGCTCGAGTAGTCGCCGTCCTCCTCCTCGGAGTACGCATCGTCCTCCTCGTCGGGCGCGACGCAGACGACCGCCACGTCCTCACCGATCACGGCCTTGATCGTCCGCCGCTCACCGGCCATCCAGAGCTTGACCGTGCCGGCATCGTCATCGACGCTGACGATCCGCCCGACGTACTCGTCGCCGTCGCGGATGTCGTCGTCGTCGCTGTCAGAGTCACGCGGGTCGAGTCCGGCGCGCTGTTCGTCGAGGTTCGCGAGGCCGTCGCGGTCGCGGTCCTCGCGCCCGTCGCGGCGGCCGTCGTGGTCGCTGTCGGTCTGGTGCGGGTCGCTGCCGACCCGCTGCTCGGTCCGGTTGCGCAGGCCGTCCTTGTCGCCATCCTCGCGGGCGTCCTTGAGGCCGTCGTGGTCGCTGTCGGCGCGGCGGGGATTCGTCTTGGCGAGGTACTCGTAGTACGAGCTGAGCCCGTCCTTGTCGGGGTCGGACTTCGGCCCGGTGTGGAAGCGCTTCTGGAAGCTCTTCGGATACGCCGGCAGAGCCTTCGCCTGCTTGGCGGACTTCTGCTTCCCTCGCTTGGTGGCCGCCTGGCCGGTGGCCGGCGTGAGCGCGGTCGCGGCGGTTGCGATGGCGATCAGCGAGAGGCTGCGGAACCTTGGCACGAATGGCTCATCGCCTGCCCGGGCCCGAGGGCTGAGGAGCGCGTGCCACGCCCGTCCGGATGTCCACTGACGCCGCGGGCCCGAAGATCGAACAGTCGTCCAGTCTCAGACGGTGAGCGCGTCCCGAGCGAACGCGGAGGCCGCCGGCGCGTCGCGCTCGCGCCGCTCCCACTCGACCGGTGTGAAGCACTCGAGCGTCGCCGCCGCGCCCATCTCGGCGGCGTCCCAGAGCGCCTCGGCGTGGAACACGCGCTCGAGCCAGGGCAGACCGTCGAACGAAGGCGAGACGACCACGACGCGGAACTCGGGCCCGCGCTCGCGCTGCGGTGGAACGCCGCGCGCGTCGGCGACTCGGGCGCCACCGACGAGCAGCAGCGTGATCTCCCAACGATCGGCGATGCGCGCGCGGTACCGCCGCAGCTCGCGCTCGTTGACGGGGATGATGGCCATCTGGCGTCGGTGGGTCAGGCGGCGAAGTCGGACGCCTCGTGCGGTCCGACGCAGGCGACGGCCGCGGCCGACGGGTCGACGGCGCGTGCCACCGCGGCGACTTCGTCGAAGGTGACGGCGTCGAGCGCGTCGATCGCCGCGTCCGGGTCGACAGTCTGGCCGTGGATGATCGTCTGGCCAGCCGCATGGCGGGCGACAGCGTTCGTGTTCTCGAAGCCGAGGACCCGGCGGCCGGCCGCATAGGCGCGTGCGCGTTCGACCTCCTCCTCGGTCGGGCCGTCTGCCTGCAGCTCCGCGACGATCTCGCGCATCCGCTGGTAGGCCTCTCTCACCTTCGTCGAGTCGAGGCCTGCGCCGAGCTGGAGCACGGTGCTGTCCGAGCGGAAGTGCGGCGCCGCCCAGACCGAGTAACAGAGCCCGCGCTGCTCGCGGATCTCGTCGAACAGGCGCGAGCTCATCGAGCCGCCGAGCAACGTCGAGTAGATCGACAACGCCGCCCGCTGCGCCTCGTCGTCGGCAGCGATCTGTGGCGAATACATGATCCGCAGGTGCGACTGGTTGGTGTCGCGCTGCTCGACGAGCGTGTCGGTGGCGAGCTGCGGCGCGGCCGGGGCGGGCGGGGCCGGCTCGAGCGTCGGGAAACGCTCGAACAGGGCCGCCGTCTCACCGTTCTCCGCGACGTGGCCGAGGTTCCCGACGACGAACGCGCCTCCGCGGGCACCGGCCCACTGGCGTTCGCGGAAGGCGACGACCGCGTCGCGGGCGAAGGTGCGAAGGTGCTCCTCGGGGCCGATCACGCTACGGCCGAGCGGATGGTCCCCGAACGCAGCACGGTCGATCAGCTCCTCGGCGACCGCCGCCGGCTGGTCCTTGTAGCGCTGGATCTCCTGGATGACGACGCCGCGCTCCTTGTCGAGCTCCGCCTGGTCGAGCAGCGGCCGCCCGGCGAAGTCGGTCAAGAGGTCGATCGCCTCCGGCGCCGCCTCGGCCCTGACCGTGATGTGGAAGGCGACCATCTCGTGCGAGGTGAAGGCGTTCAGCGAGCCGCCCATCGCCTCGGCGGTCTCGTTGACCTTCGAGTAGTGGTCGTACTTCTCTCCGCCCTTGAAGACGAGGTGCTCGAGGAAGTGCGCCATCCCGTTCTCCTCGGCGCGCTCGGTCCGGGCGCCGGCGTCGAACGCGACGAGGATCGTCACCGCCCGCGTTCCCTCGATCGCGATCCGGTGCAGTGGCAGGCCGTTGGCCAGGGTCTCGCTTGTGATCGAAGGCACGGAGCTGACAGTAGCCCAGGGCTACGCTTCGGTTGAGCGACTTTCGGACGCAAGCCGGGTTGCAGGAAGCGGGCCTGCTTGCAGGCATCCTCGACTCCGGCGGCGAAATCCGTCACACCACCATGGCCATCATCTCCCGTCACAAGGAGCGGCTCGACCAGCAGGCCGGCCCGCGCGACCGCGCGCCGTCGGTGATCGAGTTCCGCGGCGTCTCCAAGTCCTACGGCGCCACCAACGGCGGCGTCGAAGACATCAGCTTCCAGGTCGCGCGCGGCGACTTCGTCTTCCTCGTCGGCTCGACCGGCTCGGGCAAGTCGACGCTGATGAAGCTGCTGATCAAAGAGATCGAGCCGACCGCCGGGCAGATCATGGTCGCCGGCCACGACCTCCGCGACGTGACGCGCAAGAAGGTGCCGTTCTACCGGCGCAACATCGGCATGGTCTTCCAGGACTTCAAGCTGCTGCCCGACCGGACCGTCTACGACAACGTCGCCTACGCGCTGCAGGTCACCGGCAGCTCGCGCAAGGAGATCCGTGCCAAGGTGCCGGACGTCCTGCGCCTGACCGGGCTCTCGACGAAGCTCCACCACTTCCCCGACCAGCTCTCGGGCGGCGAACAGCAGCGCGTCGCCGTCGCCCGCGCGTTCGTCAACCACCCGCCGCTGCTGCTCGCCGACGAGCCGACCGGCAACCTCGACCCCGAGACGTCGGTCGGGATCATGCAGCTGCTGCACCGGATCAACCGTGCCGGCACGACCGTGCTCGTGGCTACCCACGACGCGCACATGGTCGACCGGATGCGCCGCCGGGTGATCGAGCTCCAGGCCGGCGAGCTCGTCCGCGACGAGTACGACGCGGGCTACTCGGCGGACGACAAGGAACTCGACACCGGCGAGTTCGCTCGCCTGTTCGACGATTCCAGCGACATCGACGACATCTTCAGCTAACCATGCGCCCGACCTTCTTCATCAAAGAGGCGTTCCGCTCGATCTCGCGGAACGCGATCCCCAGCTTCGCCGCGATGGCCTCGGTGCTCGTCACCGTGCTCGTGATCGGCGTCTTCATCCCCGTCGTCCAGGCGACGACCGGCGCCGCGAACGATGTGCGCGAGCGGCTGATCGTCAACGTGTACCTGAAGAAGAGCGCCAAGCAGGCCGACGTCGAGCGCGTCAACCAGCTGCTGCAGAGCCGCGTCGACCACGTCGACAAGGTCAAGTTCATCAGCAAGGACGAGGCCTACGCGGAGCAGAAGAAGCTGAACCCCGAGGCCTACGAGCTGCTCGGCTCGAACCCGCTGCCCGACACCTTCCGGATCACGCCCGACGACCCGGACAACATCCAGAAGATCCTCGACCAGATCCAGCCGCGCGGCGTCGCCGGCGGCGTTCTGCCGATCGACAGCTCGATCGACGAGGCGGTCAGCGGCAAGAAGGAGAAGGACAAGATCCTCAAGATCACGAGCTTCGTGAAGATCGCGATGGGGCTTCTGACGACGCTGCTCGTGATCGCCTCGATCCTCCTGATCTCGAACACGATCCGCCTGTCGCTGTTCGCCCGCCGCCGCGAGGTCGAGGTGATGAAGCTCGTCGGCGCGACCGACTCGTTCATCCGCTGGCCGTTCGTGCTCGAGGGGATCGCGCTCGGCGCGCTCGGCGGGCTCGGCGCGATCGCGCTGCTCGGCGTCGCGAAGATCGCGCTGATCGACCCGCTCGCGTCCGACTTCGCCCTGATCTCGGCGCCGCAGACGATCGGCTTCGCCGCGCTCGCCGTGCTGTTGCTCGGCGCAAGCGTGCTCGTTTCAGGGCTTGGCTCGAGTCTGTCTCTCAGGCGTTTCCTCAGAGTTTGAGCCGGCGTTGATCTCGCGCGGCCTAGTCTCAGGCGCGTGATCGCGCGCGCACTCGCCCTGTCGCTGGTCCTGCTGGCCGTGCTCGCCGGCGGGATCTGGCTCGGCGGCAACCCGAGCAACCTGCCCGAGCCTGTCCGCGAGGCGCTCGTCGACGACAGCCAGACGCAGCGCTTCGACGAGGCCCTCGGCGTCGTCGGCGACACCTTCTACCGCGAGGTGCCCGAGGAGAAGCTTGTCGGCAACGCGATCACGGGGATGGTCGACAAGCTCGACGACCCGTACTCCCAGTACTTCACCCCGAAGCAGTACGCGGAGTTTCAGCGCAGCCAGGCACAGCAGTTCTCCGGGATCGGCGTCGCCGTGGGCGAGGACGACAAGGGTCTGCGGATCCTCAAGATCTATGACGACTCGCCCGCGGGCGAGGCCGGGCTCAAGATCGATGACGTGATCATCTCCGCCGACGGGCGCAAGCTCGCCGGACTGCCGCAGGATCGCGCCGTCGCGCTCGTCAAAGGCCCGGAGGGGACGAAGGTCGCCCTCGGGATCTCGCGCAAGGACCGGGGAACGCGGACGGTGCCGGTCGTCCGGCGCGCGATCGTCGTGCCGTCGGTCGACTCGCGCGTGCGCACGTTCGACGGTGAGCGCTACCAGCAGATCGCGGTCGCCGGGTTCACACAGCGCAACGTCACCGAGCAGGTCGAGGCGGAGATCCGCGAGGGCGAGCAGAAGAAGGTCAAGGGCATCATTCTCGACCTGCGCTCGAACCCGGGCGGGCTCGTGACCGAGGCGCAGGGCGTGACCGGGCTGTTCCTGCCCGAAGGCAAGGTCGTGACGACTACCAAGGGCCGCTCGGTGCCGACCCAGGTCGTCAAGACCGAGGGCGACCCCGAGGCACCGAAGATCCCGCTCGTCGTGCTCGTCGACAAGCGCAGTGCTTCGGCCTCGGAGATCGTCGCCGGCGCTCTGCAGGACCACAAGCGCGCGACGCTCGTCGGATCGCGCACCTACGGCAAGGGCGTCTTCCAGCAGGTGATCGAGCTCGACGACGGCGGTGCTCTCGACCTGACGGCCGGCCAGTACTTCACTCCGAACGGGCGCAACCTCGGCGGCCGTGGTTCCAAGCAGGGCACCGGGCTTGCGCCGGACGTGAAGGTCCCGGGCACGGAGCAGGATCGGGCCTGGCAGGACAAGGCGCTCGAGACTGCGCTCGAGACGCTCGCCAAGAAGGCGCAGTGAGCAAGAAGGGACGCGGCGCCTCGCGCCCGCGCCGTGGCCACGGGCGGCAGCCCCGTGGCATGGAGGATCGTCCGCCGCGTCCGGCGCCACCGGGGCCGCCTTCGGCGATGTCAGACCACGTCGTCGGCCTGCTCGCACGACGTGGTCGGCTGACGGTCGTCGAGCCGTTCTTCGAGCGCGGGCCGTTCCTCGCTGTGCAGGCGCTCCGTGACGCGCGCCCGGGCCAGCTCGTGCTCGCATCGAGTGGCGACCGCGCCCGCGGTGGTGCCCGCGTGCTGAAGGTGCTCGGCTCACCGGAGAACGCCGGCGCCGTGCTCGAGGCGCACATGCTGCACCGCGGGCTCTCGCGCCGGTTCCCGCCGGGCGTCGAGCGTGCGGCTGCGGAGGCGATCGAGCGGGTCGAGCGTGACGATCCGGGCGGGGCGGGACGGCGAGACCTGCGCTCGCTGCCGACGTTCACGATCGACCCGGCGACGGCGAAGGACTTCGACGACGCGATCTCGGCGGAGAAGGTCGGTGACGGCCATTGGCGCGTGTGGGTCCACATCGCCGACGTCAGCGCGTTTGTCCGGCCGGGCTCGCCGGTCGACCGTGAGGCCTACCTGCGCGCGACCTCCGTCTACGTGCCCGGGCGGGTCGAGCCGATGCTGCCCGAAGTGCTCTCGAACGGCGCCTGCTCGCTCGTGCCGGGCGAGGACCGGCTCGCCGTCACCGTCGAGCTGGAGCTGCGCGGCGCCGAGGTCGTCGCCCAGCAGGCGTACCGGTCGACGATCCGCTCGGGCATGCGCTGGGACTACGACCGCGTCGACCGGTTCTTCGCCGAGAACGAGGACCCGGAGTCGCCGTGGGCGCCGTCGCTCGCCGCCGCGCGCGAGGCGGCGGGGGCGCTCCAGGCGCGCCGCGAAGAGCAAGGCGCGCTCGCGATCGTCTCCTCCGAGCCGGAGTTCGAGTTCTCGCCGCGCGGCGACGTGACGGAGATGCACGCGAGCGTGCAGACCGAGTCCCACCAGCTGATCGAGCACCTGATGATCTGCGCGAACGAGGCGGTCGCGCGGATGGTCGAGGCGCGCAAGGCGCCGGCGCTGTACCGCGTCCACGAACGCCCCGAGTCCGAGGCCGCCGAGCGTCTGCTCGCACAGCTCGCGTCACTCGGTGTGCCGACGCCGCCGGCACCCGACCCGATCCCGCAGGCGCAGGCCGCCGAGCTGATCGCCGCGTGCTCGCAGTTCGTCGCGCAGGAGGCCGAGCGACGAGACGGGGAGGGGACGGCGGGGCTCGGATCGCTGGTGCTGCGATCGCTCAAGCAGGCGCGTTACGACCCTGCGAACCTCGGCCACGCCGGCCTCCACTCCGATGCCTACTGCCACTTCACCTCGCCGATCCGGCGCTACCCGGATCTGATCTGCCACCGGGCGCTGCTCTCGATCGTCGGCGGTGGCGAGGAGGCGCCGCGTGGTGGCGGGCCGCTCGCCGAGGCGGGCGTCTGGACCTCTGCACGCGAGCGCGACGCGATGGTGATCGAGCGGTCGGCCGACGACATCGCGCGCGCGTTCCTGCTCGACCGCCGGATGCACGCCGGCGAGCTGCCCGCGTCGTTCGGCGACGGCGAGATCGTCGGGCTCGTCGGCGCCGGCGCGTTCGTCCGCTTCGGCGGCGGCTTCGAGGGGTTCCTGCCCGCGCGGCGGGTCGGCGGCGACTGGTGGGACCTGAACGAAGAGGGCACGATCCTCCAGGGGGCGGGAACCGGGCGCACGCTGCGGATCGGCCAGCGGCTCGAGGTGCTCGTGCGGCGGATCGAGCCGCCCCGCGGGCGGGTCGAGCTCGACCTCGTAGGCTGACCGGGCCATGGCCAAGGCCAAGCGCAAAGTCGCCTCTGGCGACGTCGCGACCAACCGGTCGGCGTCGCACCGCTACGAGTTCCTCGACAAGCTCGAGTGCGGACTCGTGCTGCACGGAACCGAGGTCAAAGCGCTCCGCGAGACCGGCGCCCAGCTCAAGGACGGCTTCGTCACCGTCACCGACGGCGAGCTGTGGCTGCACAACGTGCACATCCCGCAGTACGCACCGGCGTCGCGCAACAACCACGAGCCCGAGCGGACGCGCAAGCTGCTCGCGCATCGCGGCGAGATCGAGAAGTTCGCCGGCAAGGTCAAGGAGCGCGGCCTGACGATGGTCCCGACCCGCATCTACTTCGCGAACAACCGCGCCAAGGTCGAGATCGTGCTCGGCCGCGGCAAGGACCAGTTCGACAAGCGCCAGTCGATCAAGGAACGCGAGACGAAGCGGGACATGCAGCGGGCCCTGCGTGAGGCGAACCGGTGAGTCGTCGCGCCGGTTGCCGTTCGCGGTCATACGGACAGGCTCTCGCCGAAGAATCCCGGCGAGAGCCCCGTATGGTCGGTTCGCTGCCTCTTGAGAGGCGACGCACCTATCCCTTGATGAAGCCGGTCCCGTCGACGGCCTTGAGGATCGCCTTCATCGACTTGCCCTTGTCGAACGAGCCGTCAGGCGAGACCGCCTTGCCGGTCAGCTGCGCGATCGCCCCGGAGTGGCGCGCCTCGACCGTGAGGATCGTCGCCGCCGCGCCGAGGTAGGCGGGGTTCTTGATCCGGCCGGCCTGTCCGAGGTACGCGGAGACGCCGGTGTTCTCGAGCACGAACGCCGTTGCCAGGAACTTGTCTTGGTTCGTGACGGTGTCGGCGAACGCGAACGTCGGCGACTTCACGGCCTTTTTGCCGAGCGCCTTCTTGAGGAACTTCACGTGGGCCGCCTCGTGGGCGGCGACCACCTTCGCCAGCTCTAGCGCCGGGCCGCTGAGAGCGCCGCCGGCGACCGCCTGGCGGTAGAACTCGGCCTCCAGGTACTCGAGCGTCAGCGCGTAGTTGAGGATCGCGACGTCCTGCTTGGCCGAAGGCGCGGCGGACGCGATCGACGGCATTCCGCCCATCAGGACGCCGCCCGCGACGAGTGAGCCGCCTGCGAACAGGCCCTTACGGAGGAAGTCGGCGCGGGAGTCGAGCCCGGCGGCCTCCGCCGTTTCCGCGAGCGCGCCGTCGGTGTCGATGGTCGAAAGACTGATGTGGTCGGTCATGTACGTAGGTACGGCACGCTGCGCTGAGTGGATCACTCGCGTCGTGCGCGGGTTACGATCGGACGATGGTCGAGCTCGCGGCAGCCGAAGGAACCAAGGACGTGCAGACGGTCACGACCTCGGGTGTACCGGTGACTCCGACGATCGACGGCGTCACGGTCCGCCCGGCTCCGACCCACACAGATCACCGCGGGTCGGTCGTCGAGCTCCTCAGCGAGCACTGGCCCGAGCAGTTCCGCGACGGCGCGCCGCACATCTACGTGGCGACGATCGTCCCCGGTGTGATCAAGGGCTGGGTCTGCCACATGGGCCAGG
Source organism: Baekduia sp. (assembly GCA_037045385.1). Taxonomy (GTDB): domain Bacteria; phylum Actinomycetota; class Thermoleophilia; order Solirubrobacterales; family Solirubrobacteraceae; genus Baekduia. Next base: position 249,184 of record JBAOHN010000005.1, read on the forward strand.
ACGACCGCTCGGTGGCGCTGTTCGGCCGGCTGCGCTGGGTGCTCTACGACGGCCGCGAGGATTCGCCGACCGCCGGGCTCGTCCAAACGGTTACCCAGACCGAGGCGACGCGCGCGCTGATCACCGTCCCCGAGGGCGTCTGGCACGCCGTCGAGAACGTCGGGCCGACGGAGGCCGGGTTTGTGAACATGCCGACGGTCGCGTACGACCACGGCGATCCGGACAAGCATCGCCTGCCGATCGGGACCGATCGGATCCCGTTCTCATTCGACCGGTGACGGCCGGGCCGCGCCTCTCGGTCCTGATCGCCTCCTACCGCTGGCCCGAGGCGCTTGAGCTGAGCCTTGCCAGCGCGCTCGCGCAGACCGAGCGCCGGATCGAGGTGCTCGTCATCGAGGACGGCGAGGACACCCAGTCCCGCGACGTCGTCGCGGCGGCCGCCGACGATCGCGTGCGCTGGCTGCTCAACGACCCGCCGAGCGGCGGCCAATCCGGCCCGAACGCGCTCGGCATCGAGCAGGCGCGCGCGCCGTTCGTCGCCTACCTCGGGCACGACGACATCTGGCACCCGCGTCACGCCGGCGCGCTGCTCGACGTCCTCGATCGCGGAGTCGACATCGCGCACGCCGCGACGCTCCTGCTCGACGACTGGGACGCGCCGCATCAACGCGCAGTCTCGGGCATCGAGGCCTGGACGCCCGAGACCTTCGTCCCGCCGTCGTCGATCGGCCACGTCCGCTCGGGGCGACCGATCGCGCGATGGACGCCACCGGCGGCCGACGGCCGGCCGGTCGACTACCGGTTCCTCGCCGATTGCGGCGCGGCCGGCGCGCGCATCGCCTCAACCGGGTCGGTGACCGTCGCGAAGTTCCCGGCTGCGTGGCGACGCGACAGCTACGTCACGCGCGACGTTGCCCCGCAGCGAGCGCTCGTCGCGGCGCTCGCCACCGACCCCGGCGTGCTGGAGCGCCGGGCGAGCGCGTGCCTGGCAGACGGGGTCCCGAGCACGGTCCCGGCGCCACCCGAGTTTCCACCAGGTGTGATCGCCGACCACACGCGCCGGATGAAAGGCTTGCCGGCGCTGAACCACCCGACGTCCCGCTGGGCGATCGACACGGTCCCAGCAGGGCCAGGTTGGCACGGCCTCGAACGCGATGCGGCCGGGGCGTTCTCCTGGACCTGCGGTGGCGAGCGCGCCTGGGTGCGGGTCGACCACCCCGGTGCAGCGGATCTGCGCGTGCGGGTCGTCGTCGCCCACGTGCTAGCGGAGTCACAGCTCGAGGATCTCGAGATCGACGTCGGAGGGTCGATCGTGACGCTCGCGGCCGTCGCGCCGTCTCGGCCCGGTGAGGCCGCCGTGCTCGAGGGGCCGGTGCAGTCGGCCGCCGGACGCGCCGTCGAGGTCGGTATCCGCTCGCCCGGCGTGAGGCCGGCCTCGATCGATCCGGGTTCTCCCGACGAGCGGCTGCTCGGTATCGCGATCCGCGAGATCGTCGTCAGCTGAGCAGCCCGAGCGCGGCGCGCGTCGCCGTGTCGTCGTCGGCATCGATCGCGACCGTCTTCTCGCGAGCCGAGTGCCCGCGTGTGACCTCGACGCGCGAGGGTGCGACGCCGGCCGCCTTCGCGATCACGCGCCGGACGGCGTCGTTGGCCTTGCCATCCTCCGGCGGCGCTGTGACACGGACGAGTAGGACGCCGTCGTCGCGTACGCCGCTGATCTCGTTCCGGCCGGACCGTGGCGTGACGCGGACGCGCACGTCCATCGCTACAGCGTGCGCTCGATGTGCGAGTAGTGCATCGAGATCGCCAGCGCGGCGATCAGCCCGAAGTAGACGATCGTCGTCAGCACGCGGTCTCGGCTGGAGATCGCGTAGTAGGCACGCGCCGCGTCGCCGCCCTCGCGGAACTCCTTGAAGCGGCGGTAGGTCTCCCAGACGGCGACGATCCCGATCAGGATCAGGATCGGGTTCGGGAAGGTCAGGACGAGCACGGTGATCGCGAAGACGCCAACGAGCCAGAACCACGGGCTGATGGCGGCGACGGTGCGGCCGCCGTCGAGCGGTGAGACCGGCAACAGGTTGAAGAGGTTGAGGAAGAAGCCGGTGAACGCGAGCGCAAGGAACAGCTCGTTGCCGGTCAGGCCATAGATCCCGGCGCTCGCGGCGGCGCCGAGCGAGCCGATGATCGGCCCCGCGAGCGCGACGCGCGCCTCGGCCGCGGCGTCGTCGCCGAGCGACTTCGCCCAGACGACAGCGCCCATGAAGGGGATGAACATCGGCGCGCTCGCCTCCAGTCCTTCGCGGCGGAGTTGCCAGACGTGGCCCATCTCGTGAACGAACAGCAGCAGCACGAATCCGACCGCGAATTTCCAGCCCCACAGCACCGCGTAGGCGGCGATCGAGACCAGCATCGAGCCGGCGCTCGTGAGGAACTTGAGCTTCGTCAGCGCGAGCACGATGACCTTGAACTTGCCGAAGAAGGCGACGATCGCGACCGCGATCGGGGCGAGCTTGCCGGCGAGTCCGCGGCGCTCAGGTATTGGGTCCGGCGGTGGTGGCGGCGTCGGGGCAGGAGCGCGCTCGGGCGCCGGGGACGGTGCCGCGTTCCCGAACGCATCACGCCCGGCTTGCGAGGCGGCGGGTGGGAGCCAGCGTGGCTCGCTCATCGCCCCGCCAGCACCGCCTCAGCCGCCTTTTCGGCCTCGACGAGCTGCTGCTCGACGAGCGCCAGACCGCCGCGCCAGAAGCCCGGGTCGGTCAGGTCGAGGCCGGCGATCGCGACCAGCTCCTCAGGTGACTTCGATCCGCCGGCCGACAGCATCTCGAGGTAGGCGGGGACGAACGCCTCGCCCTCTCGGGCGTAGCGTCCGTAGACCGAGAGCGCGAGCAGCTGGCCGAACGCGTAGGCGTAGACGTAGCCGGGCGTGCCGATGAAGTGCGGGATGTAGGACCACCAGCGCTCGTAGCCGTCCGAGAGCTCGATCGAGTCGCCGAACATCTCGGTGCTCGACTCCAGCCAGAGCTCTCCGAAGCGGTCGACCGACAGCTCGCCGGCGGTCCGGCGCTCGGTGTGCACGAGCTCCTCGAAGCGGTTGAAGCCGACCTGGCGGAAGACGGTCGCAATCGAACCCTCGATGTTCTCCGCGAGCAGCGCCAGTCGCGCCTCGGGCTCGGTCGTACGTTCGAGCAGGTCGCTGAAGACGAGCGCCTCGCCGAACACCGACGCCGTCTCGCACATCGTCAGCGGCGTGTGGAACTCGAAGATGCCGCGGTCCTGTGCCAGGTACGCGTGCAGGCCGTGGCCCATCTCGTGCGCGAGCGTCGTGACGTCGCGCATCTTGTTCGTCCAGTTCAGCATCAGGTACGGGTGCGCGCTCGGCACCGCGTACGAGCAGAACGCGCCGCCGCGCTTGCCCTGTCGCGGTGGCACGTCGATCCAGCCCTCGTCGAAGAAGCGGCGGGCGCCGTCGGCCATCACGGGGGAGAACTTGCCGAATGCGTCGAGGACGAGGGCCTTGCCGTCCTCGTAGCTGTAGGACTCCTCGGAGGCTGCGACCGTCGCGAGCCGGTCGTAGTCGGCGAGCCTGTCGAGGCCGAGCAGCTTCGCCTTGAGCCGATACCAGCGGCGGGCGAGCTCGTACTGGTCCCGCACGGCTTCGACGAGCGCCGCGACCGCCTCGTCGCTCGTCTCGTTGGCGAGGTTGCGCGAGGAGATCCAGCTGTCATAGCTGCGGAGCCGGTCGCCGGTCGCCTTGCCGGCCAGCAGCGTGTTGAAGATGTAGGCGCGGATCCGCAGCGTCGGCGCGAGCGCTTCGGTGATCTGCTCGGCGACGTGCTTTCGGTGGGCGCGATCCGGCGAGGTGAGCTGGGCGGCGGCCATGTCGAGCGTGATCGGTTGTTCCTCGGTGTCGAGCGATACCTCGATCGCGGTCGTGACCTCGCTGAACAGCCGCGACCAGGCGCTGGAGCCGGTGACGTCGAGCTCGCTGACGATCCGCTCCTCCGGTTCGGTCAAGAGGTGCGGGCGGTAGCGGCGGGTGCTGCGGAGATGGTGCTGGACGGTCTCGAGCCCGCCGGCGCTCAGCAGATCCTCGACGCGCTCGTCGCTCAGCTCGGCCCACTCGAGCTCGAAGAACAGGAGCTTCGTCTCGATCTGCGTGCCGAGCTCCTGAACCTGCGCGATCAGCTTCCCGTTCTCGGGGGAGACAGTGTCGACGCTGAACCGCAGCGATGCGTAGGTGCCGGCGCGGCCGATCAGGTCGGATATCTCCGTCAGCTCCGCGACCGCAGCGGCGAGCCCGGCGCCGTCGATCTCCGCGACCTTGCCGGCGTGAGCGGCGGCGAAGGCCGCCGCGCGCTCGTCGGCCTCGCGGAGCAGCCGTAGCGCGCCCTCCGGTCCCTCGCCGTGAACGAGCGGCTCGAGGTCCCACGCGATGTCCTCCACGGTCGGGGCAGCAGCGGTATCGGCCATGCCCGCAGGGTACGACCCGCGTGCCATGTGGGTTATGCCGCGCGGCCCGGCGAAAGTCACATGCCACGCCGCGAATCTGCCGATACCCTGTCCACAACGACATACACCCACGGGGACGACAGGCTTCGACATGGCCGGTTCCGTCTGGGTGGTCGCGAGCCGAGGTTCCGGTGGCCTCGTTAAACCCCGGAAAAACCATATGTGCGGACTCTCACGAGTACGCCCTCGCTGCCTAGTTAGCTCTAGGTGAGTGGGGACCCGCCCCGGGCCTGCCGGCCGCTCGGGCTTCGGGTTCAAAATGCCGGCTCACCCGCGGAGGCCCGCCTTCGCCGAAGCGGGGACATTTTCAGAAGGCTGGCACCGAGGAACCCCGTCGGCACGGCGACCCCGGAGCGAGATCAGAGCGCCGACTACGCTCGTAGAAGCCATCTAGACGCGGTTGTGGACGCGGGTTCAATTCCCGCCGTCTCCACCTTGCGGGCGCTGGGCTGCGCATCTCGCGACGCTGCGGCTCGTCGCGCGGCGGTCACGGCCACAAGGCCGCTCCCTTGCACTCCTCGCGCAGCCCCGCGACCTGCTTTGCCCAACGGCCGCAAAGGGCGTTGGGGAGGGGTAGGTGGGTAGGACGGCGGCATGGTTCTTGCCCTCAGCACCGCCGGCTGGACGGTCTCGATCATCACAATCGTGATTGTCGGGGTGATCGCGTGGCGCGAGCTGCGAGGCGTGGGGTTAGGCTCGGGCGATGTGCCGCAACATCCGGACCTTGCACAACTTCGAGCCGCCTGCGACGGACGAGGAGGCGCGGGATGCGGCGCTGCAGTTCGTGCGCAAGATCAGTGGGACGACGAAGCCGTCGAAGGTGAACACGCCGGCGTTCGAGCAGGCGGTCGACGAGATCGCCGCGGCCACCAGGCGCCTGCTCGATGGCCTCACCACGAACGCGCCGCCGAAGAACCGCGAGGTCGAGATCGCGAAGCTGAAGGAGCGCTCGGCCAAGCGCTTCGCTCATCAGAAGCCGTCAGCTCAGCGCGCCTGACAGCAGCGCCGCCACGGTTGCGCCCAGTTCCCACGCCTGCTCGCGCGTGTCGGCATCGGGTGCGGTCATGATCTCGAGGATCGGCTGGGCTTTCCGCCACCCGAGTCCGGTCGTGATCTTCTCGATCGCAGCCGCGGCGCCACCGGTGTCGTTGTTGCCGTAGATCCAGGCGCCGAAGGGGCGGCCGGTCGTCGACTCCAAACACGGGTAGTACACCGTGTCGAAGAAGTGCTTGAGCGCGCCCGACATGTACCCGAGGTTCGCGGGCGTTCCGAGCAGATAGCCGTCCGCGGCTAGGACGTCCGAAGCCGAAGCCTCCAGCGCTGCCTTCACCACGACCTCGACGCCATCGATCTCGGGCGCGCTCGCGCCGCTGCGCACCGCGCCCAGCAGCTCGTGCGTCGCGGGCGACGCGGTGTGGTGGACGATCAGCAGCTGCGGCATCGGGGCGACGCTACAGAGGCACCGCGTACCGGCGCTCGAGCTCGTCGACGTGGTCCTGCAGTCGTGGATCGCCCGCGTCGCGCCAATGTGCCCCAGAGACGCGGGTAGGTCGTCGGGATCATCGTCACGTCCGGGTCTCGCAAAGAAGCCGCGAGAGCTCGAGCCTCTCGGCCGCCCGCGAGGGTGCCCGGAGTCAGCGAACGGCGGCAAGACCCTAATCCCGTCCGACCCGGAGCCGACATCGCGGATGACGATCGCGGCGACGTCGACGAAGCCGGCCGCCAAGAAGGCCGCCAAGAAGAAGCCGGCGAAGAGGAAGCCCGCCAAGAAGGCCTCGCGCCGCTAGCAGACCGCTGTCGGTGACGTACCGCCTACGCCTGGGCCAGTACGCCGGCCGGGTCCATCCGGATCGCGCGCCACGTCGGGTAGATGCCCCCGAGCACGCCGATCGCGACGCCTACGAGCAGGCCGCGGACGAGCCCTCCGGCAGTGACCTGCGGGTCGACCACGTCGAGCAGCGACAGCACTCGCGGAAGCATCTGACCGGCGAGCACGCCCAGCGCGATACCCAGCGCGGCGCCGAGGACGCTGACGCCGAGCGCCTCGCCCATGACGAGCGTGCCCAGCTGTCGCGGGCTCCATCCGACCGCGCCGAGCAGCGCGATCTCGCGCTGCCGTTCGAGCACCGCCATCACCATCGTGTTGGCGACCCCGAGCCCGCCGACGATCAGCGCGAGCACCACGAGCAGCGGCACGGCACGCGAGATCAGGGCGCTGTTGGCGCCGAGCCGGGCCGCCTCGTCCGGGCTGTCGATGACGAGCAGCGATGGGTAGGCCCGGCCGAGCGAACGCGTCACCTCGCGCGCCGGGGCCCCGGGTGCGAGCGCGACAGCGATCGTCGTCGCCTCATCGGCGCGCCGGCCGGCCAGGCGTTGGGCTTCGCGGAGTGGCAGGATCGCGCCGGCGTCCTCGAAGTAGACGCCGGAGTGGTAGATGCCTGCGACGCGGTAGCGCTCCGAGTTGATCGCCAGCTTCGAACCGATCCGCAGCTTGAGCTTCGCGGCGAGCCGGTCGCCGACGACGACGTCACCGCGGCGGGTGCCCGGTCCGCCCACGCTGAAGACAAGCCTCTGAGCGAGGAAGCCCTCGAGGTCGCCGCCAAACACGACCGCGCCGGGATCGTCCCGAACCCCCTCGACGAGCAGCTGGATCGGTGTTGCGTCGGAGATGTCCGGGCGGTCCCGCAGCTCCTCGACCAGCGACAGCGGCAGCACCGATGTCGTGAGGTCGGCGGCGTTTCGCTGGAAGATGCCGAGGTCGGCGCGCCCGAGCCGCACGAGCTCACCGGCACGGCGCTCGAGGCCGGATGTGAGCGTCAGCAGCGCCACGATCGTCGCGACGCCGACGGCGATCCCGGATGCGGTCAGGAGCGTCCGTCCACGGCGCCGGATCAGGTTGTCGGCGATCATCGCGATCATCGCGCCGCCGGCTCCGAAGCGTTCTCGACCCGGCCGTCGACGAGATGGATCCCGCGGTCGGCGCGCTCGGCCACGACCGGGTCGTGGGTCACGATCATCAGCGTCATGCCATGGCGTTCGCGCAGCGTGTCGAGCAGGTCGAGCATCCGCACGGTGCCGTCGGTGTCGAGCGCGCCGGTCGGCTCGTCGGCGAGCAGCAGCCGCGGATGGTTCGCGAGCGCGCGGGCGACAGCGACGCGCTGACGCTCTCCGCCGGAGAGCTCGGGCGGCCGGTGGGCGATCCGGTGGCTGAGCTCGACCTCCTCGAGCAATTCGCGCGCACGCGCGTGCCGGTCCTCGGCGTGCACGCCGGCCGCGAGCAGGCCGACCTCGACGTTCGCCTGGGCGGTGAGCATCGGCAGCAGGTGGTGGAGCTGGAAGACGAAGCCGACGACGTGCCGGCGGTAGTCGACGGCGTGCCGGCCGTAGGGGACCGGGGCGCCATCGACGAGCAGCGTGCCGCGGTCGACCCGGTCGAGGCTGCCGACGAGTTGGAGGAGCGTGCTCTTGCCAGAGCCCGACGGCCCGGTGATGACGATGAACTCGCCGGCCGTGATCGAGAACGTCGCGCCGGCGAGCGCGTTGACGCGGCCGTCGTAGGTGCGCCAGACGTCGGTTGCATCGACCGTCGCGCCCTTCATCGGCGCGGCAGCACCCAGTAGTCGAGGCTGCGCGTGCCGATCCGGCTCGAGACGACCGCACGGAACGTGAGGCGCTTTCCGATCGAGCTCTTCGGCCAGGTCAGCGTGTCGCGGAAGGTGCCGCGGAAGCGGTAGTTCGACCGCCGCGCCACGACCACGCCGTTGAAGAGGAACTGGTAGCGCACGTTGGCGGTGACCGGCTTGCCGCTCGTCGTGCGGGCCGTGATGCGAATGCGCCAGGCGCGGTTGGCCTTCGGCCGGTGCGTCGGCGCGTACAGGCGCGCCACGAGGCGCGAGCCTGCCGCTGTCGCGGGCTCCTGCTGCGCGGACGGCGCGGGAACGCTCACGAGGAGCATCGAGGCTGCGGCGACGACCGTCGCCGGGATCGTCAACCGGGCTGCCACCATGGGCCCGACGCTAACGAACAATGGCGAGACGAGGCGTCGCGGACCGTCGCGAGGTGGAGGGCACTACGCTCGCTCCCCGCATGCCCCGACGTCTTCACGCCATGGCATTGCTGCTGGCGACGCGCTGGAAGCGCGCTGCCCTCGCGGTGGTGCTGACGTTCGCCGCGGTCGCCGCCCTCGCCGGCGCGTTCGGCGGGACGCTGTCCGACGACTTCACGATCCCGGGCGCCGAGAGCCAGCGCGCGTTCGACCTGCTCGACCGCGAGTTCCCGGCCGCGGCGGGAGACACCGCGACCCTGGTCTTCTTCGTCGACGGCGGCACCGTCCGCGAGCCCGCACGCGCGGCCGCGATCGCCTCGTCGATCGCGACGGTTCGCCGACAGCCCCACGTCAGCGGCGTGCAGGGCCCGTTCGGGCCGCGCGGCCGCGGACAGGTCTCCCGCGACGGCCGGGTCGCGTTCGCCACCGTTCAGTACGACCGGCCTGCGATCGACCTGCCCGATGCCGGCACGAAGGCGCTCACCGCCGCGCGGAGCGCTGAGCGCGCCGGAGTCCAGGTCGCCGGCCGCGGGCAGATCGTCGACGAGTCCCAGCAGGAGGATGCGCCGGTCGGCGAGCTGATCGGCATCGCGCTAGCGGTGGTGCTGCTGACGCTGCTGTTCCGGTCGCTGGCCGCGATGGCCGTGACGCTCCTCGGCGCGTTCGTCGGGATCGCGTTCGGACTGCTGATGGTGCAGCTAGTCGCGGCCGTGTTGACCCTGCCGACGTTCGCGACGCAGATCGGCCTGATGCTCGGACTCGGGGCGGGGATCGACTACGCGCTGCTGATCGTCGGCCGTTACCGCGAGCAGCGGGCGGACGGGGACGATTTGGCCGAGGCCGCCGGCGTCGCCAACGGGACGGCCGGCATGTCGGTGCTGGCGGCCGGCGTCATCGTCGTCGTCGCGATCTCCGGCCTCCTGACCGCGGGCATCCCCTTCGTCGGCGGCATGGGCATCGGGTCGGGCGTGATCGTCGCGGGCGTGGTGATCTCGTCGCTGACGATCCTGCCGGTGGCGATGGGGGCGCTCGGCGACCGCCTGGCGCCCGAGCGCGCCCACCACGCCGAGCGCTCGGATGCGTTCGCGCGCTGGGACGGGATGCTCGTGCGGCGGCCGGTGCCGGCGGCGCTCGTGGGCGTCGCGCTGCTGGTGGCCCTCGCGCTCCCGGCTCTGCACATGGACCTCGGAATGCCCGATGACGCCACCAAGTCGCGGGATACGACGCAGCGCGTCGCCTACGACCGGCTGTCCGAGGGCTTCGGACCGGGCTTCAACGGCCCGCTGCTGCTCGCGGTCGACCTGCCCGCCGACCGCGCCGCCGGGGCGCGGGCGCTGCGGCGGATCACCGCGGGCGTGGAGCGCGCCGACGGCGTGCTCGCCGTCGGCGCGGCGACGCCGAACCCGGGCGGCACGGCGGCGATCGTCACGGTCACGCCCACCACCGCGCCGCAGGACTCGCGGACGAGCGCTCTGATCGACCGGCTGCGCGACGACGTGCTGCCGCGCGCGACCGCCGGCACCGGCGCCGTCGTCTCGGTCGGCGGCGCCACCGCCACGTTCAAGGACCTCACCGACAAGGTCGCGAGCCGGTTGCCCGTGTTCATCGCGGCGGTGGTGCTGCTCTCGGTGCTCCTGCTGATGGCCGCGTTCCGCTCGATCTGGGTGCCGCTCGTCTCGGCCGTCTTCAACCTGCTCGGGATCGCGGCGGCCTACGGAGCGGTCACGCTCGTCTTCAACGACGGCTTCGCGCTCGGGATCGTCGGGTTGGACGAGACGATCCCCACAATCTCGTTCGTGCCGCTGATGATGTTCGCGATCCTGTTCGGGCTGAGCATGGATTACAACGTGTTCCTGCTGTCCCGGATCCGCGAGGCGCACATGCAGGGCGATGCCCCGGCGGACGCGGTCGTCCACGGCATGGGCCGGATCGCGAAAATGATCCTCGTCGCCGGCGCTGTGATGGCCGCCGTCTTCGCCGGGTTCATGTTCTCACCGGACCCGATCGTCAAGCAGATGGGCTTCGGGCTCTCCGTCGCGATCCTGATCGACGTGCTGATCGTGCGGATGCTTGTGGCGCCGGCGGTCGTGACGCTGCTCGGCGAGCACGCCTGGACGCTGCCCCCGTGGCTCGACCGGATCCTGCCCGAGATCCACCTCGAGGGCGAGGACGAGGTCGTGCCCCCGGCCGGGTAGGGTCCGCCGCATGCATCAGGTCCCGGTCGCATCGCTCGACCCACAGCGCTTCGCCGAGGTGTTGGACGACGGACCGCTCGACCGCTTCCAAGAACTGATCGCGAACGGGCGCGAGCAGCTCGAGGGCCGTGTCGTCTGGAACGTCAACTCGACCGCGACCGGCGGCGGTGTCGCCGAGATGCTGATGCCGCTGATCGGCTACTGCCGCGGCGCCGGCGTCGACGCACGCTGGGTCGTGATCGAGGGCGACGACGAGTTCTTCGCGCTTACCAAGCGGATCCACAACCGCCTGCACGGCGCCATCGGCGACGGCGGCGGCCTTGGACCGGCCGAGCACGCGATCTACGAGCGCACGACCGGCAAGAGCGCCGCGAAGCTGCTTGCGCTCGTCGCTCCCGATGACATCGTCGTGCTGCACGACCCCCAGACCGCGGGCCTGGTGACGCCGCTCAAGGCGGCCGGGATCCACGTCGTCTGGCGCTGCCACGTCGGGCTCGACGAGCCCAACGAGCACGCGCACGAGGCATGGGAGTTCCTGCACCGCTACGTGGCGCCGGCCGACGCTTACATCTTCAGCCGCGAGGTGTTCGTGTGGGCCGATCTCGATCGGGACAAGATCGCGATCATCGCGCCCTCGATCGACGCGTTCTCGCCGAAGAACGACCGGCTCGACCCGCAGGCCCAGGCGGCGATCCTCGCGGTCACCGGCATCAGCGGCGAGGACGGCCATCAGGACGCCGTCTACACGCGCCACGACGGGACGCCCGGGCGCGTCGACCGTCTCGCGCAGATCACAGGCGGCGGGAAGGTTCCCGAGGGCGTACCGCTGGTCACGCAGGTCTCACGCTGGGACCGGCTCAAGGACCCGATCGGCGTGATGCGCGGCTTCGCCGAGCACGTCGTCTCGGAGACCGACGCCCATCTGCTGCTGGTCGGGCCCGACGTTGAGGCGGTGACCGACGATCCAGAGGGACTCGAGGTGCTGCGCGAATGCCAGGCCGGCTGGGAGCGGCTGCCCGAGGAGGTCCGGGAGCGCATCCACCTAATCACCCTGCCGATGGACGACCCCGAGGAGAACGCCGCGATCGTCAACGCGATCCAGCGTGCGTCCGCGGTGATCGTTCAGAAGAGCCTCGCCGAGGGCTTCGGGCTGACCGTGACCGAGGGCATGTGGAAGGCCCGGCCGGTCGTCGCGAGCCGGATCGGCGGGATTCAGGACCAGATCGTCGACGGGGTCAGCGGCATCCTCGTCGATCCCTACGACCTCCCCGGCTTCGGCGCCGAGGTCACGCGCCTCGTCAACGACCCAGACCGCGCACGCGAGATCGGCGAGGCGGCCTACGAGCGCGTACGCGAGCACTTCCTCGGCTCACGCCACCTCGCGCAGTATCTGGACCTCTTCCGCCGCCTCGGCGCCACCGGCTAACCCCCGGATGTTCACCATCGAGGTCGGGGCTTACGCCCCGACCTGGACCGCGGTGCCGTCCGCCGCGAACAGCCCCTCGACCGAGAAGTAGCGCTCGCCGGTGTCGTAGCAGAAGGTCAGCACCGTGCTGCCCGGGTCGAGCTCCGGCAGCTTCTTCGCGACAGCGGCGAGCGACGCGCCGGACGACGGGCCGACGAGCAGCCCCTCTTCGCGGGCGGCGCGCACGGCGAACGCGAACGCCTCCTCCTCGGTGACCTGGATCGTGCCGTCGAGCACCTCGGTGTCGAGGTTCTTCGGGATGAAACCGGCGCCGATGCCCTGCAGCTTGTGCGGACCCGGGTCGCCGCCCGAGATCACCGGCGACTTCTCCGGCTCGACTGCGAAGACGAGCGTGTCCGGCTTGACCTCCTTGAGCGCCTTCGCGACCGCGGAGATGTGGCCGCCGGTGCCAACGCCGGTGATCAGCACGTCGACGCCCTGCGGGAAGTCGGCCAAGATCTCCTTTGCGGTCGTGTCGCGGTGCACGTCGACGTTGGCCGGGTTCTCGAACTGCTGCGGGATCCATGCGTCGCCGATCTCCTCGGCGAGCTCGGTCGCCTTGGCGATCGCGGCCTTCATCCCGCCCTCGCGGGGCGTCAGCTCGAGCTTCGCGCCATACGCGGCCATCAGCCGGCGGCGCTCGAGCGACATCGACTCCGGCATCACCAGGATCAGCTCGTAGCCGAGCACGGCCGCCGCCATCGCGAGGCCGACGCCGGTGTTGCCGGAGGTCGGCTCGACGATCGTCGTGCCCGCCTTGAGGTCCCCGGAGCGCTCGGCGGCGCGGATCATCGCGAGGCCGATCCGGTCCTTGATCGAGCCACCCGGATTGACGCGCTCTGCCTTGACCCAGACCTCGGCGCCCGAGCCGTCGTAGAGCGAGTTGACGCGGATGTGCGGCGTGCCGCCGATGGTCTCGAGAATCGATTCGGCCTTCATGTCGGTGCTCCAGTCGGGTCTTGGGGTCTCAGATGTTGAATTCGATGACGTCGTCCTGCGGACCGCGGGCGCGGTCGACGCGCGCAGTCGGAGTGATCACCGTCTTCGGTGGGACGCTCTGCGTCAACCAGACGTTGCCGCCGATCACGCTGCCGTCGCCGATCTTCGTGTCGCCTCCGAGGATCGTCGCGTTCGCGTAAATAACGACGTTGTCGCCGATCGTCGGATGGCGCTTAGAGGTCGCCATGTGCTTCTCGACCGACAGGGCGCCGAGCGTGACGCCCTGGTACAGCTTGACGTGCGCGCCGAGCACCGCGGTCGCGCCGACCACGATGCCGGTGCCGTGGTCGATCGCGAACGACTGCCCGATCTTGGCCGCCGGGTGGATGTCGATGCCGGTCACGCGATGCGCGGACTCGGTGACCATCCGGGCGGCCAGCTCGGCGCCGAGGCCGTGCAGCTCGTGGGCGATCCGGTAGCAAGCGATCGCGTGGAAACCCGGGTAGGCGAGGATCACCTCGTCGGTGGAGATCGCGGCCGGGTCGCCGTCGAAGATCGCCTGCGCGTCGAGGTCGAGCGCGCGGCGGATCTCCGGCAGGCGGTCGATGAACTGCCGGGCGGTCGAGTCCGGCGCGTCGCAGGACGTGCCCGGCTGGCCGACGATCCCGCACAGGTGGTCGCGCAGCGCGTCGACCTCGGCCGCCATGTCGGTGTCGCGCACGTCGCCGACATCGGCGGCGTAGTGCGGGAACAGCAGCTCCATCGTCAGGTTGCCGAACTGGCGGATCCGGTCGTGCAGCTGCGTCGGGAATCCGTAGCGCTGGCGTTCGGACTTCAGCTCGTCGAGGAAGACGTCGAGCGTGCCGCGCTCCGGGGCGGTGGCCATGAGCGGCAGGGTAGCGTCGGAGCCGTGGACGACACCGAGCGTGCCAGGAGCGTGATCGAGCGGCTCTCGTTCCCGCGGGAGTCGGCCTCGGCCGCCGAGCGTCGGGCGGCGGAGATCGTCGCCGGCGCCCTCGGCGAGGCCGGCGCCCCGGCGCGGCTCGAAGCCGAGCTGGTGCACGGCACGCACTGGTGGCCTTTCGGGCTGCCCGCCGCCGCGTCACTGGGTGCGGGGTTGTCGGGCCGCCGGCTACCGGCGGTGATCGCCGGCGTGCTCGGGGCCGCGTCGGTGCTCGACGACGCCGGCGGCGGGCCGGCCCTGCTGCGTCGGCGTCTGCTCCCGCAGCGAACGACCTGGAACGTCGTCTGCGAGCTCGGCGATCCGAGTGCGGTGCGGCGGCTGATCGTCTGTAGCCATCACGACAGCGCCCACGGCGGCATCACGTTCGAGGAGCCGCTCGCGACGCTGTTCGCCCGCGGCAGCACGAGGCAGACGTTCGCGCAGATCGCCGGTGGGCCGGCCCTGGTCGCGCTCGGTGCCCTGACCGGACGCCGGCCACTGCTCCGCGCCGGGCTCGGGCTCTCAGCGCTGACGACGGCTCTGATGACCGACATCGCCCGCCGCGGCGCGGTCCCCGGCGCGAACGACAACGCGGCCGGATGCGCGGCGCTGGTGCTGCTCGCGCGCCGGCTCGTGGTCGATCCGCCGACCGGTTTGCGGGTGACGCTGCTGTCGACCGGCAGCGAGGAGAGCTGGGTCGAGGGGATGCGTGCGTACTGGGAGCGCCACGCCGCCGAGCTCGACCCGCGGTCGACGGTCGTCCTCTGCCTCGACTCGATCGGCTTCTCGAAGCTCTCGCTCCGCGACGTCGAGGAGGACGCGCTTCGCGCCCACCGCACGCCGTCGTGGCTGGCCGACCTCGTCGTGGACGCCGCGACCGGCGCAGCGGTGACGCTCGAGCGCGGCTTCCCCGGCGCCTTTCCGACCGACGCGCTGATCGCCCACCAGCGCGGCGTGCCCGCCGCGACGCTCGTCTCGTTCGACGAGCACGGCCGAATGCCCGGCTACCACACGGACCGCGACACGCCCGAGCAAGTCCATCTGCCCTCCGTCCTCGCGGCCGCCCACGTCGCCGAAGCCGTCGCGCACCGCCTCAGCAAGTCGAGTGTCGCGTTACCCGTGCCAGAGCACGGGTAACGCGACACTCGACTGCGCGCGGGGCGTCAAACGCCGGATGCGGCGCCGGATTCGAGGGCGAGCAGGCCGCGCTTCATCTCGACGCCGCCGCCGTAGCCTCCGATCGCGCCGCCGGTGCGGAGCACGCGATGGCAGGGAACGAGGATCGGCAGCGGGTTCGTCGCCATCGCGGTGCCGGTCGCGCGGACGGCGGCCGGACGGCCGGCGCGGGCGGCGAGCTCGGCGTAGGAGACGGTCTGCCCGTACCCGACCTCGCGCAGTTCGTGCAGCACCTCGGAGCGGAAGCCGCGGACGAGCTGCCAGTCGAGCGGCAGCTCGAACGGCTCGGGCGCACCGCCGAAGTAGCGGTCGAGCGCGCGCCGGGTCTCCACGAGCGCCGGCCGCGCGACGCGCAGGACGCGCGGTGAGACACGCAGCGCCAGCTCTTCGAGCACGCGCTCCTCCGGCTCGGTCGGCAGCGCCACGCGGACGATCCCGGCCTCGGTCGCGCCGAGCACGATCGGGCCGAACGGAGACTCGTGCGTCTCGACCGAGACGTCGGCGAGGCCGGCGTCGAACGCGGCACCGGAGACGCGGGAGCGAAGTGCGCTCAGGTGCTCGTCGGTTGCAGGGGCGGGCATCGGTAGGTCGGCGGTCATCGGCTGGACAGCTCCTCTCGGATTGCGGGTGTCCGTCGAAGGCTCTGGAGGCCCTCGAAGACGTTGCGGCGGGCGGCGTCGGTGCTGATCCCGAGCGTGGCCCCGATCTCGGCGTGCGACAGATCGCCGAGGTAGCGGAGCGTCACCGCAGCGCGCTGGCGGTCGGGCAGCCCGCCGACGAGCGGCCAGACGTCCTCGTCACCGGGTTCGTCGGACGCGACGCCCTCGGGCAGCGCGGCCGGGTCGACCGGCAGCGGGCGGAGTGCCGCCGCGCGGCGGGCGTCGATCGCCTTCCGCGTCGCGATCGTGCAGAGCCAGCCTCGGATCGCCGCCGGCTCCCGGACCTCGTCGTACGCGCGCAGCGCCGAGATCATCGTCTCCTGGAAGACCTCGTCGGCGAGATCGGCGCCGGCGTGCGCCGCGCAGACGCGCAGCACGACCGCCGCGTGCAGGTCGAGCACCTCGGCGAACGGGGGAAGGGCGGCCATCTGCCTACCTAGACGATCCCGCGCCCGCGAACGTGAGATGCACAGCCCGTCGAGTGTGCGATAACCATCGCTATACGGAACTTCTCGCACACTCGACGGTCAGTGGGTCGCCGTCGCGCAGCGTCGTCACGTCGGCAGCCACGAGCGCGAGCGCGTCGACCCCGGCGAGCGAGGAGATCGCGTGCGAGCGCTGGCCGGAGCCGGCGGGGCGAGCGACAGGACGGCCGTCCTCACCGGTAGCGAGCGAGACGCGCAGCGCTTGGACCATGCCTTCGCGCTTGCGCACGTCCGGGCCGCGGTAGACCGCTTCGAGCCGCAACGGCTCGCCGGAACGCCCGCCGAGCGCGGCGATCAGACGTGCGCCGAGCAGACGGAAGATCGAGTAGGCCGAGGCAGGGTTTCCGGGCAGGCCGAGCACCGGCGTCCCGTCGGCCGCGACGCCGAACCAGGTCGGGTGACCGGGCCGGATCGCGACCTGCCAGAAGCGCTCCGTCGCGCCGAGTTCGCCGAGCGCCGGGCGGACGTGGTCGTGGACGCCCATCGAGACGCCGCCGGACAGGAGCACCAGATCGGCGGCCTCGATCGCCTCGGCGATCGCTGCCCGCGTCTCCTCGCGGTCGTCGGCGATGCGCGTGTACACGGCGACCACCTCGCCGCCCGCCTCCGTGACGAGCGCGCAGAGCATCGGCGTGTTCGAGTCATGGATCTGGCCCGGCCCAAGCGGCTCGCCCGGCGGCACCAGCTCGTCGCCGGTGCCGACGACGGCAACCCGTGGCCGGCGAAAGACGGAGACCGACTCGCAACCCGCGGCCGCGGCCGCGGCGAGGTCACCGGCGCGGAGCACCGTGCCCGCCAAGACGAGCGTCGTCCCGGCCGAGACATCATCGCCCTCGGGGCGCACGTCGGTGCCCGGCTCGACCGTCACCCCCACAGCAACCGACGCATCGCCCGACGGCGAAGTGTCCTCGACACGCACGATCGCGTCGGCGCCGGCCGGGACCATCGCGCCGGTCGAGATCCGCGCGCAGCTCCCGGGGGCGAGCGCCGAGCCGAGCGGCAGCCCGGCGCGGGCATCGCCGCACAGCGGCAGCACGACCGGGGCCCTGGCCGTGTCGGCCGCCCGCACCGCGTACCCGTCCATCGCGGAGTTGGTGAAAGGCGGGATCGGCAACGGCGCCACGACCGGGTCGGCGAGCACCCGCCCGGGCGCGTCCGACGCGGCGATCGTCTCGACGCCGAGCGGCGAACGACCGCGCAGAACGCCCGCGATCGCCTCGTCGAGCGTCGTCGCCATCAGTGCCCGGCCGGCTCGTCGAGCAGCAGCGCCATCGCGTGCGCGAGCACACCGACGAGCGGCTCGCCGGCCTCGGCGATCGCTCGCGGGTTGCCCGGGAAGTTGACGATCAGCGTCTTGCCGCGGAGCCCGGCGATGCCGCGCGACATCATCCAGTACTTCGTGTGGTCCTTCGAGGCGAGCCGCAGCGCCTCGGCGATCCCCGGCGCCTCGCGGTCGATCACGTCACGCGTCGCCTCCGGCGTCACGTCGGAGAGCGCGAGGCCGGTGCCGCCGGTCGTGAGCACGAGGTTGACCGTGCCCGAGTCACAGATCGAGCGCAGCACGTCGGCCACCTGCTCGCGGTCGTCCGAAACGAGCCGCCGCTCGATGACCTCTGCCCCGAGCGTTTCCGCGTAGGCCTCGAGCGCCGGCGTCCCACGGTCCTCCTCGGTCCCGGCCGTCCGGCTCGTCGAGACGGTCACGATCGCCGCGCGCATCAGCTCGCCTCCTCCGCGTTCCAGTCGTGTTTGCCGCCGCACTTCGAGAGCAGACGGACCTGCTCGATCACGACGCCGCGCTCGATCCCCTTGACCATGTCGTAGACCGTCAGGGCAGCGACCGACGCCGCGGTCAGCGCCTCCATCTCGACGCCGGTCGGCCCGGTCGTCCGCGCCTCGGCCGTCAGCGACACGCGACCGGCTGCGGGGTCGACGACCGCGTCGACGTCGACCTTCGTCAGCGCGATCGGATGGCAGAGCGGGATCAGGTCCGCGGTCCGCTTGGCGGCCATGATCCCCGCGATCCGGGCCGTGCCGAGCACGTCGCCCTTCGGCGCGTCGCCGTCGGCGACCGCCTGCGCCGTCGCCGGCGCCATCGTCACGGTGCAGGCGGCAACCGCCCGCCGGTCGGTCTCGGGCTTGCCCGACACATCGACCATCCGTGCGGTGCCCTCTGCGTCGAGGTGGGTCAGATCGGTCCCGGACATGGCCGCAACGGTACCTTCCCGCAGAGCTACTTGTCCGGGCAAGCAATCACCTACAATCGGCGAAATGCGGGTGATCGTCAGGCTCTTCGCGATGATGCGGGATCAGTCCGGGGCAGACAGGGTCGAGCTCCAGCTCCCCGACGGCTCGAGTGCCGCCGACGCGATGGGCGCCGCCTACGATCAGGTTTCGATGCCCGATGCAGCACGCAAGATCCCGGCGGTGCTCGCGGTCAACCGCGAGCAGGTCGAGGAAGCGCATCTGCTCGCCGATGGCGACGAGCTGGCGATCCTGCCGCCGGTCAGCGGCGGCGGACACGAGCCGCGTGTCCACGCCGCGATCACGGCCGTGGCGCCTTCGGCCGACGCGCTGGTCGCCGCGGTCGCCGACCCCGGCGCCGGCGCGATCGTCACCTTCCACGGCGTGACCCGTGAAGTCGAGCAGCTGACGTACGACGCCTACGAGGAGATGGCGCTGCCGCGGCTGCGCGCCTTGCTGGCGTCCGTCGCCCGCGAGCACCGCCTGTTGGCGATCGCCGCCGAGCACCGCACCGACATCGTTCCGCTCGGCGAGCCGAGCGTGATCGTCGCCGCCAGCGCCGCCCACCGTCCCGAGGCGTTCGCGGGCGCACGGGCCGCGATCGACCGGATCAAGGCCGAGCTGCCGATCTGGAAGCGCGAGGACGAGGCCGGCGGCGAGCGCCGCTGGGTCGAGGGCGTGCCGATCGAGGAGGTCACGTGACGATGCGAGAACCGCTGGTGGATGGCCACGGTCGCCTGATCGGCGACGTGCGGATCTCCGTCACCGACCTCTGCAACCTCCGCTGCCACTACTGCATGCCCGCCGACGGGATGCAGTGGCTGCCGCGCGAGCGCATCCTCACTTTCGAGGAGATCACGCGGGTCGCCGCAATCCTCGCTGCGATCGGCGTCCACGACGTGCGCCTGACCGGCGGCGAGCCGCTCGTCCGCAAGGACTTCCCGCAGCTGGCGTCGATGCTCGGCGCGATCGGCGAGATCGAGGACCTGTCTGTGACCACCAACGGCCTCTATCTCCGCCGCGACGCGGCTTCGCTCGTCGAGGCAGGGATCAAGCGGTTCAACGTCAGTCTCGACGCGCTCGGCCGTGAGCGCTTCCTCCAGGTCACCCGCCGTGACGCACTCCACAAGGTGCTCGACGGGCTCGACGCGCTCGCCGAGTTCGGTGACGACATCACCGTCAAGGTCAACGCGGTGGCGCTGCGCGGGGTCACCGAGCACGAAGCGGTCGCCTTCGCCGGACTCGCGCGCCGGACCGGCTTCCAAGTCCGCTTCATCGAAGCGATGCCGCTCGGCGCGGGGCAGGAGTGGCAGCGCGAGGAGCTGCTGACCGGCGCCGAGATCCACGACCTGATCGACGCTGCGCACCCACTCGAGCCGGTGACGCGCGAACCACACGCGACGGCCCGGGTCTACCGCTTCGCCGACGGGGTCGGGGAGGTCGGCTTCATCAACCCGATCTCAGAGCCGTTCTGCGGTGACTGCAACCGGATCCGACTGACCGCAGACGGCCACCTGCGGACCTGCCTCTTCAGTCATCACGAGACCGACCTCGCCGGCCCGATGCGGTCCGGCGCAACGGACGCCGAACTCGAGCAGCTGATCCGGGACGCCGTCTGGCGCAAGGAGCTCAAGCACCGCGTCGGCGAGCCCGGATTCCGCCGCCCCGCGCGGACGATGTCCGCGATCGGCGGCTGAGCGCCGATGGCTCAGCGCCCCGCCCCGCCCGGGGTCGTGCTCGCCGGAGGTCGCGCAACGCGGCTGCCCGGCAAGCCGCTCGCCGCGCTCGCCGGCGTGCCGCTGATCTCCTACCCGGTCGAGGCGCTTCGTGAGGCCGGAGTCGAGCCGGTGATCGCCGCAAAGGTGGGAGACCAGGAGCTTCGTGGGTACGCCGACTCCGCCGGCGCAAGGATCCTCGACGAGCCGCAGGACCCGGTCCACCCGCTTTTCGGCGTCGCGCACGCGCTGCAGGAGCTCGAGCGGCCGGTCGTCGTCGTCGCCGCCGACATGCCGTTCGTGCCCGCTGCGCTGTTGGCGCATCTGTCGGCCCAGACGCCGGCCCCCGGTGGGGCGACGGTGGTCGAGGCCGGCGGGCGGCTCGAGCCGCTGCTCGGCTGCTACGACCCCGGTGCGCTCGACCATCTGCGCGCCGCGGTCGACGCCGGCGCCCCGGCACAGCGGGCGCTGCGCTCGCTCGGGCCGCTACTGACGGTGATCGGCGAAGCCGGCTTGTCGCTGTACGGGGACCCGGAGCGCATCGTCCGCGACGTCGACGACGATGCGGCGCTCACCGCGGCCGAAATCGACCTCGCCTGAGGTCTGCGGGAAATCACGGAGGCCGAAATGGGTTCCCCTCCAGGGCCGCTGATACTGTGCCGAACAAGGGTGGTGTAAACAACAATTGTTCGCACAAGGAACTCCTCGATGACCGATACGAATCCAGCTCTCGACCCGCGCGCGACACCGCATCCTGACGCGCCGGACACCGTCACGCCCGACGCCCGCCGCGTCCTGATCGTGGCGACGACGCTGTTCACCTTCTTCTTCGCCGTCTGGGTGATGTTCTCGATCGTCGGCCTGAAGATGAAGAAGGAGTTCGGCCTGAGCGAGGAGGAGTTCGCGCTGCTCGCCGCAATCCCGATCCTCACCGGCTCGCTGCTGCGGGTCCCGGTCGGGATCCTCACCGACCGTGTCGGCGGCCGGATCATGATGATGATCCTGCTCGTCGTGACGGCGATCCCGACCTGGCTGATCACCGAGGTGCACAGCTACAACGCCGCGCTCATGCTGGCGCTCGGCATCGGCCTCGCCGGTACCTCGTTCGCCGTCGGCATCGCCTGGGTCTCGGCCTGGTACCCGGCGTCGCACCAGGGCTTCGCGCTCGGCGTCTTCGGCGCCGGCAACGTCGGCGCGTCGATCACGAAGCTCGTCGCCCCGAGCCTGATCGCCGCCGTCGGCGCCGGTGGCCTGCTCGGCGGCTTGATCCCTGGAGGCTGGCGCGTCGTGCCGGCCCTGTTTGCGATCGCGCTCGTGGTGTGCGCGGTGATCGTGCCGTTCGTGACGCCCAAGCACGACAAGCGCCCCGCGCACGGCCGCGGCTTCGCCGAGATGAGCAGGCCGCTGCTGATCGTGCGGGTCTGGCGCTTCGGCTTCTACTACGTGACCGTGTTCGGCGCCTACGTCGCACTCGCGCTGTGGCTGCCGCACTACTACGAGGACGTATACGGGCAGAGCCTCACGAAGGCCGGCCTGCTGACCGCCCTCTTCATCTTCCCCGCTAGCCTCCTGCGGCCCTATGGCGGGCACCTGTCCGACAAGATCGGCGCCCGCCAGGTAACCGCGATCTCGTTCGGCGTCGTCGCGATCACGGCGTTCGCGCTCTCGATCGAGATGAGCATGATCCCGTTCATCTGCATCGTCTTCGTGATGGGCGTTGCGATGGGGATCGGCAAGGCCTCGGTCTACACCTACATCCCGCAGTACTTCCCGCGGGACGTCGGTGCTGTCGGTGGCCTCGTCGGCGCCGTCGGCGGGCTCGGCGGTTTCGTGCTGCCGCTGCTGTTCGCCTGGGCCAAGGAGACGACCGGCCGGCCCGAATCGACCTTCTACGTCATGACCGGACTCGCTGTCCTGAGCATGTTGTTCCTGTCCATTGCGGTGTCGCGGATCAACGCCGGCGCCCACCACGCGGAGATGTGAACCAATGACCGACCTGACTCCAGCCCCGGGCATGGCCCGCGAGCTCAAAGAGTGGGACCCTGAGAACGAGGCGCAGTGGGAGGCCGGCGGCCGCCGGCTCGCCAACCGCACGCTCTGGGTGACGACCTTGAACCTGACGCTTGCGTTCGCGGTCTGGTTCGTGGTCAGCGCGATCATCTCGCGCCTCGGCAAGAGCGGCTTCGACTTCTCGACGACCCAGCTCTACTGGCTCGTCGCGATGCCAGGCCTGGCGGCCGGCACGCTGCGCCTCGCGCACATGTTCCTGATCCCGATGTTCGGCACACGCAAGGTCGTCACCTTCTCGACGCTCTCGCTGCTGCTGCCGCTCATCGGCTGGTACATCGCGATCCAGAACGATCAGACCTCCTACGGGATCTTCCTCGTGCTCGCGTTCCTCGCCGGCCTCGGCGGCGGCAACTTCAGCTCTTTCATGCCGTCGACGAGCCTCTTCTTCCCGAAGAAGAAGCTCGGCACCGCACTCGCGATCCAAGCCGGCATCGGCAACTTCGGGGTCTCGCTGGTGCAGTTCCTCACGCCGATCGTGATCGGCGTCGGCATCGCGGGCGGCTCACAGACCTTCAAGAAGAAGCCGGATCTGCCGCCGAAGGAGATCTACCTCCAGAACGCCGTCCTGCTCTGGATCCCGCTCGTGATCATCGCCGCCGTGCTCGCCTGGACGATGCTGAAGAGCGTCCCGGTCAAGGCCAACATGCGCGAGCAGATGGACATCTTCCGCGAGCACAAGACGTACCAGATGACCGGCCTCTACATCATGACCTTCGGGACGTTCTCCGGGCTCGCCGCCGCGTTCCCGCTGCTGATCGAGAAGCGCTTCGGCGACTTCGAGAACGCGCCCGACCCGCTTACCTACGCGTTCATCGGCCCGCTCGTCGGCTCGCTCATGCGCGTCGTCGCCGGTCCGCTGTCCGACCGCTTCGGCGGCGCCCGGGTGACGCAGGTCGCCGGAATCGGTATGACTGCCTCTGCGATCTGGGCCGCCACCTTGATGACCCCCGAGTCCCGTGACGACTTCACGCCGTTCGTCCTCGCCATGGTCGGGATCTTCTTCTTCTCGGGGATCGGGAACGCCTCGGTCTTCAAGCAGATCCCGGGCCTGTTCGACGTCCGCAAGACGGCCGGCGTCGTCGGTTGGACGGCTGCGGTTGCGGCGTACGGCCCGTTCCTCGTCGCGGTCCTGATCTCGTTCGCCGTCTCCTCGTACGGGTCGCCTGCGCCGTTCTTCACCGGCCTGGCGATCTTCTGCGGGATCAACGTCGTC
The DNA here is from genome assembly GCA_037045385.1 of Baekduia sp. Taxonomy (GTDB): domain Bacteria; phylum Actinomycetota; class Thermoleophilia; order Solirubrobacterales; family Solirubrobacteraceae; genus Baekduia. The sequence goes on from JBAOHN010000005.1 coordinate 272,839, forward strand.
CTCAACTGGTGGTTCTTCGCCCGCAAGAACGCCCCCTACCCCTGCTGACCCCGGAGCACGCATGAGCAGCTTTGGTCTCCCAGACCTCCTTCAACACGGCGAGACGACCCCCGACGGGTGGACGATCCTTTCGCGCAAGACCCGCGCCGGCGAGACGATGTACCGCCGCCGCTGGTCGCACGACAAGGTCGTCCGCTCGACCCACGGGGTCAACTGCACTGGATCCTGCTCCTGGCGGATCCACGTGAAGGAGGGGATCATCACCTGGGAGACCCAAGCGCTCGATTACCCGACGAACGGCCCTGACATGCCGGAGTACGAGCCCCGCGGATGTCCTCGCGGGGCCTCGTTCTCCTGGTACATCTACTCGCCGAGTCGCGTCCGGTACCCGTATGTCCGCGGCGCGCTGCTCGAGCTGTTCCGAGCCGAGAAGGAAGCCTGCGGGGGAGACCCGGTCGACGCGTGGGCGGCGATCCAGGCCGACCCGGTCAAGCGCAAGCGCTACACCGATGCGCGCGGCAAGGGCGGCTTCGTCCGTGCCCGCTGGGACGAAGCGGCGGAGATCGTCGCCGCGGCCCACGTCCACACCGTCAAAGAGGACGGGCCTGACCGGATCTTCGGCTTCTCGCCGATCCCGGCGATGTCGCAGGTGTCCTACAGCGCCGGCACGCGCTTCCTGTCGCTGATCGGCGGCTCGTGCATGAGCTTCTACGACTGGTACTGCGACCTGCCGCCGGCCTCGCCGCAGGTTTGGGGTGACCAGACCGACGTGCCGGAGTCCGCCGACTGGTGGAACGCCGGCTACCTGATGATGTGGGGATCGAACATCCCGATGACGCGGACGCCGGACGCGCACTTCATGACCGAGGCCCGGTACCGCGGGCAGAAGACCGTCGTCGTATCACCGGACTTCTCCGACCACACGAAGTTCGCCGACCGTTGGCTCGCGATCAATCCGGGTACCGACGCGGCACTCGCGATGGCGATGGGCCACGTGATGCTCAAGGAGTTCTACGTCGACCGGCAGGTTCCGTACTTCCAGGACTACGCGCGCACGTTCACCGACCTGCCCCACCTCGTCCGGCTCGAAGACGCCGGTGACGGCAATCTCCGCGGCGGCCGCTTCCTGCGCGCAAGCGACCTCGGCATCGAGCGCGAGCACGGCGAGTGGTGCACGGCGTTGCTCGACGCGAAGACCGGCGAGATCGTGATCCCGAACGGCTCGATGGGCGACCGCTGGGGCGAGGAGGGAGAGGGTCGCTGGAACCTCGAGCTCGGCGACGTCGAGCCGGCGCTGAGCCTGCTCGGCCACCACGAGGAGACGGCGAACGTCTCGATCCCGGTCTTCGCCGGCGACGGTCCCGCAAAGTCGTTCAACGTCACGCGCTCGGTCCCGGTCAAGCGGCTCGCTGATGGCACGCTCGTGACGACCGTGCTCGACCTCTCGCTCGCGCAGTACGGCGTCGCTCGCGACGGCCTGCCCGGCGATTGGCCGGCGTCCTACGACGACGACAAGCCGTTCACGCCGGCCTGGCAGCAGCTACACACCGGCATCCCCGCGGCCGAGGTGATCACGACCGCGCGCGAGTTCGCGCGCAACGCTGAGCGGACGAAGGGCCGCTCGATGATCGTGATGGGCGCCGCGACCAACCACTGGTACCACGGCGACACGATCTACCGCGCGATGCTCAACCTGCTGATGCTCTGCGGTTGCCAGGGCGTCAACGGCGGCGGCTGGGCGCACTACGTAGGCCAGGAGAAGGTGCGGCCGATCGCCGGCTTCTCGCAGATGGCGTTCGCGCTCGACTGGAACCGCCCGCCACGTCATCAGGCGTCGACGTCGTTCTTCTACATGAACACCGGCCAGTTCCGCTACGACCCGTGGCAGGCCGGTACGTTCCGTTCGCCGTCCGGCAACGGCGTGCTCGAAGGCCGTCACATCGCCGACTGCGTCTCGCAGGCGGTGCGGCTCGGCTGGACGCCCGCGTACCCGTCGCTCGACCAGAATCCGCTGACGCTCGCCGACGAGGCCGAGGCCGCCGGCGTCACACCGGCCGAGCACATCACCTCAAAGCTCAAGGACGGCTCGCTCGGCTTCGCCTGGGACGATCCGGACGCCAAGCAGAACCACCCGAAGGTGCTGACCGTCTGGCGCGCGAACCTGATCGGCGGGTCGGCCAAGGGCCACGAGTACTTCCTCCGTCACCTGCTCGGCGTCACGACCGCGGCCGACCGCAACGACCCGGCGCCGCCGCAGGAGCGGCCGAAGGAGATCGTCTGGCACGAGGAGGCGCCCGAGGGCAAGCTCGACCTGCTGACGACGCTCGACTTCCGGATGAACGGCACCGGCCTGCACTCGGACATCGTTCTGCCGGCCGCCACTTGGTACGAGAAGCACGACATCAGCTCGACGGACATGCACCCGTTCGTGCATCCGTTCAACCCGGCGATCAACCCGCCGTGGGAGACGCGCTCGGACTGGGACATCTTCAAGACGATCGCGCACCGCTTCTCACAGCTCGCCGAGACGCACCTCGGCACGCGCACCGATGTCGTGATGGCGCCGCTCCAGCACGACACCCCGGACGAGATCGCCCAGCCGCTCGGCGAGGTCCGCGACTGGAAGAAGGGCGAGTGCGAAGCGATCCCCGGCAAGACGATGCCGAAGTTCGTGCCCGTCGTCCGCGACTTCCCGAAGACGTACGAGAAGATGGTCTCGCTCGGGCCGCTGTCGAACAAGCTCGGGCTGCAGTGGAAGGGCGTCTCGTGGGAGGTCTCCGAGCAGACCGAGCACCTGCGCAAGCAGAACGGCACGGTCATCGCCGAGCATGGCGAGACGGCGTCGCTCGAGCGTGCAGATCAGGTCGCCGATGCGATCCTCCACCTCTCGGGGACGACCAACGGCGAGCTCGCCGTCCAGGGCTGGAAGACGCTCGGCAAGCGCGTCGGCCGTGACCTCTCCCACGTCGCCGCCGACCGGGAGGACGAGCTGATCACCTTCCAGGAGATCCAGTCACAGCCGCGCAAGGTGATCGCGTCGGCTGAGTGGTCGGGCGTCGAGGCGCGCGACCGGCGCTACTCGCCGTTCACCGCGAACATCGACCACCTGATCCCGTTCCGGACGCTTACCGGCCGGCAGTCGTTCTACGTCGACCACGAGTGGATGCTCGACTACGGCGAAGGCCAGGCGACCTACCGGCCGCCGGTCGATCTGCACGCCTACGTCTCCGACCCGCAGCTGCGCGAGGAAGGGCGGCCCGAGGTTGTGCTGCGCTTCCTGACGCCGCACAGCAAGTGGTCGATCCACTCGACCTACCAGGACAACCTGATGATGCTGACGCTCTCGCGCGGCGGGCCGGTGCTCTGGATGAGCGAGGAGGACGCCGAGTCGATCGGCGCCGCCGACAACGACTGGATCGAGCTCTTCAACCGCAACGGCGTCGTCGCCTGTCGCGCCGCGGTTAGCCACCGGATCCCGCAGGGAACGTCGCTGATGTACCACATCCAGGATCGCCACATCAACGTTCCGAAGACCGAGATAACGGGTACCAGAGGCGGCATCCACAACTCGCTGACGAGAGTCTCGGTCAAGCCGACGCACCTGATCGGTGGCTATGCACAGCTCTCCTACGCGTTCAACTACTACGGGCCGGTAGGGAACCAGCGTGATGAGCTGATTGTCGTCCGCCGCCGCGAGCAGGAGGTCACGTACTGATGAACGTCAAGGCCCACATCACGATGGTGATGAACCTCGACAAGTGCATCGGGTGCCACACCTGCTCGGTCACCTGCAAGAACGTCTGGACCAACCGCAAGGGCACCGAGTACGCCTGGTTCAACAACGTCGAGACGAAGCCCGGCCCCGGCTACCCGACTGGCTGGGAGGACCAGGAGAAGAACAAGGGCGGCTGGGAGTTGAAGCAGAACGGCAAGCTCGAGACGCGCGCCGGCGGCCGCCTCCAGAAGCTGCTCAACATCTTCTACAACCCGAACCTGCCGTCGCTCGACGACTACTACGAGCCGTTCACCTACGACTACGAGCACCTGTTGAGCGCGCCGGCGTCCGAGCACCAGCCGGTCGCGAGGCCGAAGTCCCAGGTCACCGGCAAGAACATGGCGATCGAGGCCGGCCCGAACTGGGAGGACGATCTCGCCGGCGGGCGCCGCTCGGTGCTCGCCGACCCGAACGTCCGCGGCAAGCTCGAGGACCGCGTCAAGGCCGACTACGAGCAGGTCTTCATGATGTACCTGCCGCGGATCTGCAACCACTGCGTGAACCCGACCTGCATGAGCTCGTGCCCGTCGGGCGCGATCTACAAGCGCGAGGAGGACGGCATCGTCCTCGTCGACCAGGACGGCTGCCGCGGCTGGCGGATGTGCGTCTCGGGCTGCCCCTACAAGAAGACGTACTTCAACTGGAAGTCGGGCAAGGCCGAGAAGTGCACGATGTGCTTCCCGCGGATCGAAGCCGGGCTGCCGACGGTCTGCTCGGAGACCTGTGTCGGCCGGATCCGCTACATGGGCGTGCTGCTGTACGACGCCGACCGGATCAAGGAGGTCGCCTCGGTTCCGGAGGATCAGCTGATCGACGCGCAGCTTTCGATGATCCTCGACCCCGACGATCCCGAGGTCGAGGCGGCCGCCCTGGAATCGGGCGTCCCGCCGGACTGGATCGACGCTGCACGGCGCTCGCCGACGTACGCGCTGATCAAGCGTTACGAGGTCGCACTGCCGCTCCACCCCGAGTACCGGACGCTGCCGATGGTCTGGTACGTGCCGCCGCTGTCACCGATCACCGGTGTGCTCGAGGGCGACGGCTCCGAGGCCGACCCCGATGACGTCTTCCCGGCGATCGAGAACATGCGGATCCCGGTCGAGTACCTGGCGTCGCTGTTCTCGGCCGGCGACACCGAGCGGATCAAGATCGTCCTGCGGCGGCTTGCCGCGATGCGCACCTACATGCGCGAAGAGGAGATGATCGCCGACGACGAGAAGCGCGACGTCGGCACCGGCGACATGGACCCGGCCGCGATCCGCCGGATGTACGAGATCCTCGCGATCGCGCGCCTGTCCGACCGCTTCGTGATTCCGCCCAAACGCGGCGAGATCGGCAAGGACCCGCACAAGTGGCAGGGTGGCGACGGCTTCCCGGTCGATCTCGGCGAGACGCCCGACAGCGCGCTCAACCCCGAGTTCACCGGGGCGACGCCCGGCCTGCCGATCCACATGGTGCCGGGAGCGAAGTCGTGAGACGGCGCAAGGCCGAAGTAGCCCGCAAGTCGTGGGAGATCGCCGCAGCGCTGCTGCGGTACCCCGACGAGAACATCCACGAGGCGCTGCCGCAGATCGCGTTCGCGGCCGCCGAGCTGCCGGGGGCGTCCGGTGACGCCGTTGCCGCGCTGGCACGCCGCTGGCACGAGCGCACGGTGCTCGACCTGCAGCGCGAGTACGTCGAGGTCTTCGACCTCGACCGCCGCGCCGCGCTCCACCTCAGCTACCACCAGTACGGCGACCGGCGTCAACGTGGCGTCGTCCTGCTCGGGCTCAAGCGCAAACTCGAGGAGCACGGCTTCACCGCCGCCGGTGAGGAGCTGCCCGACTGGCTGCCGCTGCTGCTCGAGTTCGCCGCTCGCGCGCCCGAGGGTGCCGGGCTCGACCTGCTCGAGCAGTGGCGCGCACCGATCGAGCTGATCCGACGCCGGCTCTCCGAGCGCGGCCATGAGCATGCCGTGATTCTCGATCTCGTCTCCGGGACGCTCGGGTCGCTCGGCCGCAACGCCGAGCGCGCCGTCGAGCGGCTGCTGGCCGAAGGGCCGCCCGAGGAGGAGGTCGGCCTCGAGCCGTTCGGCCCCGAGAGCGACCTCGGCCTGCTCGAATCCGACTTGCGCCCTGGCGCCGACGCCCCGATTGGAGTTCTGCGATGACCTCGTCCGCGACGATCATGCTTTGGGTGGTGCTGCCGTACGCGGTGGTCGCCCACTTCGTCATCGGCCACATCTGGCGCTACTTCGCCTCGCCGTACACCTGGACGACGCGCTCGACGCAGCTGCTCGAAAGCAAGCTGCTGCGGCCGGGGATCATCCTCTTCCACGTCGGTGTCCTGATGGCGTTCGCCGGCCATGTCGTCGGCCTGCTGATCCCCGACGAGTGGACGCGGGAGATCGGGATGTCCGACGACTTCTACCACCACATGGCGAGCATCTCGGGATCCGTCGCCGGCACGCTCATGTGCGCCGGGCTGTTCCTCCTGATCTACCGGCGTCTGTCGAACGAGCGTGTTCGCGCGACCTCGATCATCCGCGATCACCTCGTGCTGATCATCCTGACGGTCGTCGTCATCACCGGGCTGTTCAACGCGTACAGCCAGCTCTTCGGCAACACCCACGAGTACCGCGAGACGGTCGCGCCGTGGCTGCGGTCGATCATCTTCCACCATCCTGAGCCCGAGCTGATGACGGCCGCGCCGTTCGTGTTCCAGCTCCACGCGCTCGCCGCGATGGCGCTCTTCATCATCTGGCCGTTCTCGCGCCTCGTTCACGCCTGGTCGCTGCCGGTCGGCTACACGCGCAGGCCGTACATCGTGTTCCGTCGCCGGGAGGCACCGGCGCGCGTCGCGCGCTTCCGCCAACCTCGCTAGCGACGATTGCGCTGCGCAATCGGCGCTAGGACGTGATGGGACGGCTAGGGCGTTGGTGGTGCTTCGGCGGGGGCTCTACCGAGGCGCTCTGACAAATCGGTCAGGTGGCGGATCAGGAAGCCCATGTCGTCGAAGCCGCCGATCGCCTCGGTGGCGACCTCGACGTACATGCGCTTGATCTCGGGGATCAGCGCCTCGCCGGCCGGGGTCATCGTGACGACGCGGCGGCGGGCGTCGGCCGGGTCCTCGCGGCGCTCGACGAGGCCGCCTCGTTGAAGCCGGCGGATTGTGCGGCCGACCGACGGCTCGTCGACCTCGGCCGCACGGGCGAGCTCGTTCTGGCTCGCCGATCCGCGCAGCGACAGCTCCATCAGAACGACGTCCTGGCCGGGCTGGAGGCCGCGCTCGCGGAGGAACTCGGCCTTGCGACCGCGCTGGGCCATCGCGAAGCGACGCATCAGACGCATCAGCTTGTGGGCGTCGTCGAACTCCACCGGCGCCAAGGATACTGTGCCGGACAAGTGGTTTTCCCGCAGACCTGACGTTTGCGATCCGAAACGCACGACGCCCCAGGTGCCGACCGCACCCGGGGCGTCTGTCACATGCGTGTCGAGACGGCCGCTACTTGGTCTTCTTTGCGGCGGCCTTCTTCTTGGCCGCGGCTTTCGCGGCGGCCCTCTTCTTCGCGGCTGCCTTGGCGGCCGCAGAACTCGTCTTCGTGCCGAGCACCGACTCGAACGCCGCCTTCACGTCCGCGGCGGGCTTGTTCAGCGCCTTGCCGATCGCCTCCCAGCGGGCCGTCTCACGAGCCGCGTGCTCGGCCTCGTGCGCGGCCTGGAGCTTGTCGAACGCGGCCTTGACGGTCGCCTCGTCCTTGTTCAGGCCCTTGGCGAGCGCCGAGATCAGGCTCGAGAAGTTCGGCGCGGCCGGCTTCGTGCCCTGGGCGGGCGGCGTCGTCGGACGCTCGGGCCGGTTGGCCTCGAGGATGTCCTCGATCGCCGATGCCTCGACGCCGAGCTCCTTGGCCAGTGCGTCGGCGTCGAACGGGCCGTGATGACCGCGGCCGCGGTCGCCGTCGTCGTCTCCGGTCGGGCGGTCCGGCTTCGCGCTCTGGAGCGCCGTCTTCAGGGCATCGGACGTCACGCCGAGCTTGTCGGCGATCGCCGAGAGCTGCGCCGACGTCATCCGCGGGCCGTGGCCCGGCCCACCGTGACGTCCGATGCCCGGTCCGCCGTGCCCGCCCGGCCCGCCGGGTTCACGGCCGAAGCCAGGCCCGCCGGCGTTGTTGTCGCCCGGGTAGGTGGCGGCCTGCTGGGTCGTCGTGCTGTTGTTGTCGTCGGCGCCGGCGGCGAGGACGCCGGAGATTCCGGCGGTGCCGACGGCGGCGATCGATGCGCTCGCGAGCGCAATCGCGTGAGTTCGTTTGATCATCGAGGGTCGTTGCTCCTTGTGGTCGGAAGTCCGGTGCAGTCCGGCTCTCTGATCGGAAGGGTCGGCATCAAGCCTCAGAGGGGCCTGAGTCTTCGCCGAGGGCTGGCAATTCGACGACGAACACGGCACCGCCGCCGTCGGCGTTCGTCGCGCTGATCATCCCGCCGTGCTGGCGCACGACCGTCTCGGCGATCGAGAGCCCGAGCCCGGCGCCGGCCGGCCCGCGTTCACGCCCCGGTGAGGCCCGCCAGAAGCGCTCGAACAGGTCGGACTCCGCGCCGTCGGGCAGCCCCGGCCCGTGATCGCGGACCGTCAGCCGCACAAGACCCGGCGGCCGGTCTCGCTCGACCGTCACCTCGATCGGCGTTCCCGCGGCGGTGTGCACGAGCGCGTTGCGCAGGAGGTTCCCGAGCAGCTTGCGCAGCTCGTCGCTGTCGCCGCTGACGACCGCGTCATCACCGGCGGCGGTGAACGTGATCTCGCGGCCGCTGTTGTCGGCAGCGCGCGCGTCGCTGACGGCATCGTGGGCGAGCTGGTCAAGAGCGACCGGCTCACGGACCGGCTCGCGTGGCTCGTCGAGGCGGGCCAGCGTGAGGAGGTCGTCGACGAGCGTGCCCATCCGCGCCGACTCGGCCTCGATCCGCCCGATCGAGTGCCCGATCTCCTCCGGGCTGCGCGTCGCGCCCATCCGATGCAGCTCGGCGTAGCCGCGGATCGACGCGAGCGGGGTACGGAGCTCGTGCGAAGCGTCGGCGAGGAAGCGCCGCAACCGGTCCTCACTGGCCTGCTGCCGGCGGAACGCCTGCTCGATCTGCGAGAGCATCGTGTTGAGGGCGAGCCCGAGCCGGCCGACCTCGGTGCCCGGCTCTGCGGGGGCGACGCGCCGCCCGAGGTCCCCGCCGCTCGCGATCTCCTCGGCGGTGCCGCGCATCGCGTCGAGCGGCCGCAGCCCGTAGCCGATCACCCACCAACCGCTCAGGCCGATCAGTCCGAGGACGCCGCCGACTAGCAGCGCCTCGGTGATCAGCAGCCGCCTGAGCTGCGAGTCGGTGTCGCTCATCGGGATCGCGGCGATCGTCAGGCCGCCGGCCGTCGTCGGCTGCGCGACGACGCGGTACCGGAGCGACCGGTCCCTGGAATCGACCGTGAACGGCCGGCCGACCGTGACGTCGGAGGGAAGATCGGGCGCGCTCAGCGCCTCGTCGCCGTAGCTGATCTGCACGCTGCCGAGCACCTTCCCGGCCGCGTTGCGGCGCTGGCCGTAGGCGTCCTGCGGTGCTGCGGGCCCACCCGGGCGGCCACCGGGTGGCCGGAGCCGCCCATCCCCGTCCGTGTCGCCGTGCCCGTCGCGCGAGCGCACCGGTGGTCCGGTGGTCGCCTGTCCGCCACCGATCCCGCGCTCGGTCAGGACGCGGTCGACGAGGAAGACCGACGACCGTGCCCGGTCGTCGAGGCGGTCGTAGAGGAACGTCCGTTGCCCCGCGTAGAGCACGGCTGCGAGCACGACCAGCGCGACCGCCGAGAGCCCGACGACGAGCGCCAGCAGCCGGCCGCGGAGCGAGCGGGGATGGGTTCTCATCTTGCCGCGCGCAGCGCGTACCCGACGCCGCGCACCGTTTGGATCAGTGGCTCGCCGTGCGGGTCGAGCTTCTTGCGCAGATAGCTGATGTAGGTCTCGAGCACGCGCGCGTCACCGCCGAAGTCGTACTCCCAGACGTGTTCGAGCAGCTGCGTCCGCGACAGCACCCGGCGCGGGTTGCGCAGGAAGTAGCGCAGCAGCCGGTACTCGGTGTCGGTCAGGTTGATCGGCGCTCCGGCGCGCGTGACCTCGCGCGTCTCGTCGTTCATCTCGAGGTCTTCGAACGTGAGGCGGACATCATCGGCCTCGGCCTTGCCGGTGCGGCGCAGAACCATCCGCACACGCGCGACGAGCTCCTCGAGGCTGAACGGCTTCGTCACGTAATCGTCGCCCTGCTGCAGGCCGCGGACCTTGTCGGCGGTCTCGTCGCGTGCGGTCAGGAAGATGATCGGGACGTTCGAGTGCTGTGCGCCGAGCCGCTCGGCGACATCGAAGCCCTCCATGTCGGGGAGCATCACGTCGAGCAGGATCAGGTGCGGGCGGAACGAGCCGATCTTGTCGAGCGCGTCACGGCCGGTGCCGGCGGTCTCGACGCCGAAGCCCTGGTAGCTCAGCGCCATCGAGATGACCTCGGCGATGTTGGGCTCGTCGTCGACGACTAGGACTCGGTTGCTCACGGCAAAGAGAATCGGCTGAGGTCTGAAAGCGGCGCTGAGAGAAGCCTGAGCGGATCCTGAGTGTCACAGCCGCCCTCCGCCTCAGCAAGCTCTCAGCGAGATCCCACCGGATCCTCGCCGCGCGGCTCGATGGTGTGCCCATGACCGAGAGCACTCCCACCCAGGCCGTCGACATCGTCCTCCCGGTCCACAACGAGCAGCGAGATCTGCCCGGCGCCGTGCGGCGGCTCCACGACTACCTGTCGGAGACGCTGCCGTATCGCTGGCGGATCACGATCGCCGACAACGCCTCGACAGACGAGACGCCGGTGCTCGCCGATGCGCTCGCGGCCGACCTCCCCGGCGTGCGCGTTCTGCACCTCGATCGCAAGGGCCGCGGGTTGGCGCTCCGCGCCGCCTGGCTCGAGTCGGACGCCGACGTAGTCGCCTACATGGACATCGACCTCTCGACCGACCTGCGGGCGCTCCAGCCGCTGCTCGCGCCGCTGTTCTCCGGACACAGCGAGATCGCGATCGGCACGCGGCTGGGGCGCGGCGCGCACACGGTCCGGGGGCCGAAGCGCGAGCTGATCTCGCGCAGCTACAACCGGCTGCTGCGGGCGGCACTTGCGGCGCGCTTCAGCGACGCGCAGTGCGGATTCAAGGCGATCCGCGCGGACGCGGCGCGCCGGCTCGTGCCCGAGGTCGTCGACGACGGCTGGTTCTTCGACACCGAGCTGCTCGTCGCGGCTCAGCGGCTGGGGATGCGAGTCCACGAGGTGCCGGTCGACTGGACCGACGACCCCGATTCGCGCGTAGACATCGTCGCGACCGCGCTGACCGACCTGCGCGGCGTCGTTCGCCTGCTCGCCGCCGCGCGGCTGACTCGCTTCCTCACGATCGGCGTGCTGTCGACGATCGCCTACGCGCTGCTCTACCTGGCGCTGCGGTCGCCGCTCGGAGCCGACGGCGCCAATGCGCTCGCGCTCGCGGTGACCGCGGTCGGCAACACCCACGCCAACCGGCACGTCACCTTCGGCCTCCGCGGCCGCGACGGGCTCGTGCGCCAGCACCTGATGGGCGCCGCCGTCTACCTGCTGACGCTCGGCCTGACGGCGGGCTCGCTCGCGCTGCTGCGCGAGCTCGACCCGGCACCAAGCCGCACGCTCGAGCTGGCCGTGCTCGTCGGCGCGTCGCTGACCGCGACCGCGACCCGCTTCACGTTGCTGCGGAGCTGGGTCTTCGCCCACCGGGTGCTCGGCTGGCGCAGCCGCCGGGCGCTCCCCCGTCCTTCGTCCCTCTGACCCTGAAATCGAGATCGAGACCCCATGACCACCACCTCGGCAACCGCTCCGATCGACCGTCACTTCGCCGGTGGCCGTTCGGGCTCACTGCGTCGGCTCGTGCCGGCGCCTGAGCTCGGCGTGCTGCTCGTGCTGTCCGCACTGCTCTCGCTCTGGGCGCTCGGGCAGAACGGGCTCGCCAACGAGTACTACAGCGCCGCGGTCCGCTCGATGTCCGAGAGCTGGAGCGCTTTCTCCTTTGGCACGTTCGACCAGGCGGGGGTGATGACGGTCGACAAGCCGCCGCTCGCGCTCTGGGTGCAGGCGGGCTCGGTGCGCGTGTTCGGCTACTCGACCTGGAGCATGCTCGTCCCGCAGGCGCTGATGTTCGTCGCCGCGGTCGCGCTGACCTACGACCTCGTCAAGCGCCCGTTCGGACGCGCAGCCGGGCTCGCCGGCGGGCTCGTGCTGGCGCTGACGCCGGTGTCGGTTGCGATCGCGCGCCACAACAACCCGGATGCGCTGCTCGTGCTCTGCTCGGTCGCCGCGAGCTGGGCGATCGTCCGCGGGCTCGAGGACGGCCGCACGCGCTGGCTCGTGCTGAGCGGCGTGATGATCGGCCTCGGCTTCGAGGCGAAGATGGCGGCGGCGCTGCTCGTGCTCCCGGGCGCCGCGGCGGCGTGGATGTGGGTCGCGCCGCGTGGTCGCCTCGTCGCGGTCCGTCAGCTGCTTGCGGGCGGCGCGGCGATGACGGCGACGGCGCTCGCGTGGCCGGTCGCGGTCTGGCTGATCCCGGCCGGCTCGCGGCCGTGGATCTCCGGCACGAGCGACAACTCGATCTGGTCGCTGATCCTCGGCTACAACGGGCTCGGCCGGCTGTTCGGCCAGGACGGTGGACCGGGCGGCGGAATGGGTGGTGGGCCGGGTGGCGGCGGTGGCGGCGGCCCGTTCGGCGGGCAGTCCGGACTCGGCCGGCTCTGGAACGACTCGCTCGGCGGGCAGGCCGGCTGGCTGCTCGGCGGCGCCCTGGTGACGATGGCCGGACTCGTCGTGCTGACGCGGCTGCGCCGGAGCGACCCGCGCACCGGCTGGCTGATCGCCGTCGGCGGCACGCTGGCCGTCACGGCGCTTGCGTTCAGCACCGCTCAGGGCATCTTCCATCCGTACTACGTCTCGCAGCTAGCGCCGTTCGCGGCCGCCGGGATCGGCGCGCTCGTCGGCCTCGCCGTCCGTGACGAGGACGGCGCCGCCGGACGCTGGGTCGTCGCGCTCGGCATCACCGGCGCGGTGATCGGCGAGATCGTCGTGCTGAACACGAGCGCGACCGAACTCGGGTGGGCGGCGGTGCCGATCGCGGCGGTCGCCGCCGCGGGAGCTACGCTGCTCGTCCGCTCGCGTGACCGTGTGACCCGGCTGGTCGCCGTGGCCGTCGTCGGCGCGGCGATGCTGGCGCCCCCGGCCGCCTGGTCGGTGGAGACGCTCGGCCATGCCACGAGCAGCACCTTCCCCGCCGGCGGGCCGGCGTCGGCGGGCTTCGGCGGCGGTGGCGGCATGGGCGGCCCCGGCGGCGGCCGCGCCGGCGGCGGCCGCGCCGGTGGCGGCTTTGGCGGCGGCACGATGCCGTCACCGCCGGCCGGCTTCGGCGGCGGCGCGCCGACCGGCGGCGGCATGGGCGGCGGCGACACCTCCTCGCTCCAGTCGGCGTTGACCTACGCAGCGGCCAACGGTGGCGGCACCGTCGCCGTCAGCGGCCAGAACGGCGCGGCCTCGCAGCTGATCGCCGCCGGTGAGTCCAACGTGGTCGCGCTCGGCGGCTTCTCCGGCCGCGAGAGCCAGGTGACCGTCGCGTGGCTGGCCGACGCCGTCGAGTCCGGCAAGGTCCGCTGGGTGCTGACCTCCGACTCGGGTGGCATGGGCGGCCCGAGCGACAACCGCACCGGCGCGCGCGACGTGCTGGCGGCGGCGGCCGAGGTCGGCACAGCCTCCTCGAGCGTGGACGGCCTCGTCGACCTCCAGGGCAAGGCGGCCGCGCTCCGCGTGCTCGCCGCCCGCTAGGCGCGCCCGCCAGTCCACACCGGCGCTGGTCCCGGAAAGCGACGTATTGCGTCGCCATCGGGGACCAGCGCCGGGACTCCCGCGCGCTGGTCCCGGAAAGCGACGTATTACGTCGCCATTCGGTACCAACGCGGCCGGGGTTCTGGCAGGGTCCACAACCATGGATCTCACCTTCAGCGACCGGGAGACCGCGTTCCGTGACGATCTGCGCGCGTGGCTTGCCGCGAACCACCCGGGCGACGAGCCCGACGGCGAGGACGAGCGCCTCGTCTGGCGGCGGGACTGGCAGCGCCGGATGGCCGAGGACGGCTGGGTCGGCGTCCACTGGCCGGCCGAGTACGGCGGCCGTGGCGCGAGCCTGACGGAGTCGGCGATCTACTTCGAGGAGATCGGCCGCGCCCGGGCGCCGCTGCCGGCGAACGTGCTCGGCGTGCTGCTCGCGGGTCCGACGATCATGGCGTGGGGGACCGAGGAGCAGAAGGATCGCTACCTCGCGCCGATCCTCAGCGCCGAGGAGATCTGGTGCCAGGGATTCAGCGAGCCGGGCGCCGGCTCGGACCTCGCGTCGCTGCAGACGAAGGCTGTAAGGGACGGTGATGACTGGCTTGTCACCGGGCAGAAGGTCTGGACGAGCGGCGCGCAGTACTCGAAGTGGTGCATGCTCGTCGCGCGCACCGACCCCGACCAGCCCAAGCACAAGGGCCTCTCGTACTTCCTGATGGACATGGAATCGCCGGGCGTGCAGGTCCGGCCGCTCGTTCAGATCACCGGGTCGCCGGAGTTCAACGAGCTGTTCCTCGAAGAGGTGCGGATCCCCCAGTCGCAGATGCTCGGCAAGCCGGGCGACGGCTGGATGGTCGCACTGACGACGCTGATGAACGAGCGCTCGGGGCTCGGGTTCCTGCTCCAGGTGCGGCTCCGCAGCCTGCTCGACCAGCTTGCAGAGGAGGCCGAGGCGCGTGGGCTGCTCGTGAACGACCCGATCGCCTGCGACCGCCTCGCGCAGCTCCACGCGCAGGTCGAGATGCTGCGGCTGACGAGCTACCGCGGGCTGAGCACGATCGAGCGCTATGGCCAGCCGGGCCCCGAGGGCTCGCTCGCGAAGCTGATGTGGTCGGAGACGAACCAGCAGCTGACGCAGCTCGCCTGCGACCTGCTCGGTCCGGATGCGCTCAGAACCGACAACGAGTGGTCCTACGAGCTGTTGCGGGCTCGTGCGAACACGATCGAGGGCGGCACCACGGAGATCCTCAAGAACATCGTCGCCGAGCGGGTGCTCCAGCTCCCGAAGGCGCGCTGAAGGAGCACGGAAGATGCGATTCGGATTCTCGGACGACCAGCAGGAGATCAAGGACACGGCGCGAGCGCTGCTCGCGGAGCGCTCGCCGATGGCTGCGGTGCGTGCGGCCTCGGAGGGGACGGGGATCGACCCGGCTCTCTGGGCCGAGCTGGTCGAACTCGGCTGGCCGGCGATCGCGGTGCCGGAGGACCTCGGCGGCCAGGGGCTCGGGCTCGTCGAGCTGGCGGTGGTCTGCGAGGAGCTCGGCTACGCCTGCGCGGCCGTGCCCGCGGTGCAGAGCGCCGCGGCGCTCGAGGTCGTGTGCGCGGCCGCTGCCCCGGACGTGGCACAGGTCGTCGTCGACGCGGTCGGCCGTGGCGTGCCTGCAGCGATCGGCACCGAGGGCGTCGCGGTCGCTGGAGCGGAGGCCGCCGACTGGATCGTCCTGCTCGACGCGGTCGGCGGGGCCCGTCTGGTCGACCGGGCGGAGGCCGCGGTGGAGCCGGTCGAGACGATCGACCCGGGCAGGCCCGCCGGGCTCGTCACCGCACATGCCGGCAGCGGGTTGCCGCTCGCCGAACCGGTGGTATCGCGTGGCGTGCAGCGTGCCGCGATCGCGGTCGCGGCCGAGCTCGTTGGGGTGGCGCAGCGCGCGCTCGACATGACCGTCGCCTACGTCAAGGAGCGCGAGCAGTTCGGCCGCCCGGTCGGCTCGTTCCAGGCGGTCTCGCACCGCTGCGCGAACATGCTGCTGTTGGTCGAGGGCGCGCGTTCTGCGCTCTACTACGCGGCCTGGGCGGCCGATGCCGAGCCCGAGCGCCTCGCCGAGGTCTCGGCGCTGGCGAAAGCGACGGCGTCTGATGCAGCCCGGCAGGTCACCGGTGACGCGATCCAGGCGCACGGCGGGATCGGGTTCACCTGGGAGGCCGATGTGCATTGGCTCTACAAGCGCGCGCAGACCTCGGCGGTGTGGCTCGGCGGGGCCGGCGCGCACCGCGCCGCGCTGGCCGCGATCCTGCGGGAACGCGCCGCTGGAGCGGTCTAGGGCTACACTGCCCGCCGTGGCGTCTGAAGACAAGGTTGCGCTCGAGGGTGAAGTCGTCGAGTCGCTCCCCAACCTGCTGTTCCGGATCAAGCTCGACATGGACGAGCACGAGGTGCTGGCGCACCTCGCCGGCAAGATGCGCCGCAACCGCATCCGCGTGCTCCCGGGCGACCGGGTCCGCGTCGAGGTCAGCCCGTATGACCTCACCCGCGGGCGGATCGTCTACCGGATGAAATAGCGGACGCCGGCCTTCGGCCGTCTTACCGTCGGGCGAACCGCTTCGCGCTTCGCCCCCGCTCTGGTTAGTTTGAGCCCGTGGAGCGTTCGGCTCACGGCTACTGGCTTGCCGATGCCGGCCCGGTTACGGCACAGCCGCCGCTGGCGGCCGGTGACCATCGTGCCGACGTGCTCGTCATTGGCGGTGGTTACCTCGGGATGTGGGCCGCCTGGCATCTCGCCGAGCGTGGGGTACGGGTCTTGCTGGTCGAACGCGACCTTTGCGGCCACGGCCCGAGCGGGCGCAACGGCGGGTTCGTCAACCCGCTCTGGGACCGCGCCGCCGAGCTGCGTGAGCTGTTCGGCGATGACGGCGCGCGGCGCGTGTGCGAGGTCAGCACGTCGGCGATCGATCGGATCGACGGATGGTGCGCGGCGAACGGTGTAGACGCGCACCTACGCCGGGCACCCATGTTGGAGGTCGCCGCGACCGCGTCGCAGCTCGGCGACTGGGACGAGGGCATCGCCGCCTGCGAGGCGCTCGGCTCGGGCAGCGAGGCCGAGGTGCTCGACGCGGCCGGGGTGCGCTCGGTCATCGACAGCGACGTCTTCGTCGGTGGTGTGCGTTGGGCCTCCGGTGCGACGATCCATCCGGCGCGGCTGTCGCTCGGACTGCGCGAGCGCCTGACGGCGCATGAGCGGGTGACCGTCGCCGAGCGCACCGAGGTGACTTCGTTCGCCACGCACGGCGACGAAGTCCGCGCGACGACGCCCGGTGGCGCCCAGATCACCGCCGGCTCGGCCGTGCTCGCGGTCAACACGGGGGCTGCGCGCGTTCGCCGGCTGTGCCGGTCGCTCGCCGTCGCGTCAAGCCACGTGATCGCGACCGAGCCGGTGCCTGAGCTGATCGATCAGCTCGGCTGGACCGGGGGAGAGGGCATCTCCGACTGCCGGCGGATGCTCCATTACTTCCGGACGACGCGGGACGGTCGCGTCGTGTTCGGCTGGGGCGGTGGCCGGATGGGATTCGGCGCCGGCCGTCCCGCCTATCTCAACAATGACCACGCGGTTCAGGACGCCGTCGCGCGGCATCTCGGTGAGCTGATCCCAGCGCTCGCGCGTGTGCGCATCACGCACGCCTGGGGCGGCCCGATCGACGTCTCGCCGGTGCATCTGCCGTGGTTCGGATCGGACGGCGCGGTCCATTACGGCTTCGGTTTCACCGGCAACGGTGTCGGGCCGGCATCGTGGGGCGGTGAGCTGCTCGCCGATCTTGCGACCGGGACCGCAAGCGAGCTGACCGCGCTTCCGAACGCCTCGGGCCTGCCGCCGAAGCGCTTCCCACCGGAGCCGCTGCGCTGGGCCGGCGGCGCGCTGATCCGCCGAGCGCTCGTCCGCGTCGACGACGCCGAGCAGGCCGGTGGTCGCGCTGACCCGTTCGCACGTGGTGTGGCGCGGCTGCCGGAGCTACTCGGCCTGCGGTTGCCGCGCTGAGCCCGTGCGCCGCGCGCTCGCGACCACCCACCACGCGAACGCGAGCTGGAACGGGAGCCGCGCGATCAGCGTCGCCTGGCCGCCCGGCACGTCCGGGAACTCGCCCGAGTTGAGCGCCATGTTGATGTTCGCCGGGAAGACGGCGGCGAGCGTCGCGAGCAGCCACCACATTGACCAGCGGCGCGCACGCTCGCCCGGTGCCATCAGCCCGAGGCCGCCGGCGATCTCCGCGACGCCGCTCGCGTAGATCAGCGTGTCGTGTGCCGGCAGGTAGTCGGGCATCATCGGCCGGTAGAAGCCCGGGTTCGTGAAGTGGAGAACGCCGGCGACCACGAAGAACGGGCCGGCGAGGTTCAGGCCGATGCGACGGAGCACGCGCCGGAGCCTAACCGGGTCGCCAGGTAGGTTCGGCCGATGACCGCCGCGATCCACGTCCGTCACGCCGCGCCGGAGGGCGAGCCGGGCGGCACAGTCCTCTGTGTCCACGGGTTCCCCGAGAGCTCGTACATGTGGCGTGACCTGCTGACCGCGCTCGCCGCCGGCGGCTGGCGCGCGCTGGCCCCCGACCTGCCCGGCTCGGGTGACTCGCCGTCGCGCGGCGATGGCAGTTGGGAGGCTCAAGTCCGCGCGTTGGATGAGGTCTACGAGCAGCACGCCGGTGGCGAGCAGGTCGTGCTCGTGATGCACGATTGGGGAGGGCTGATCGGCCTGCGCTGGGCACTCGGGCGGCCGGACGCCGTGCGCGCGCTCGTCGTCAGCGACACCGGGTATTTCCCCGAGGGCGAGTGGCACGACTTCGCGAAGGTGATGCGCACGCCGGAGGAGGGTGAGGCGTTCATCGAGCAGTGGACCGAGCCGATGCTCGGCCAGATCCTCTCGTCGGTCTCGACCGGCATCACGCCCGAGGCCGTCGCCGAGTACGCGAAGGCACTCGCGACGCCGGACGGGCGCCGCGGCGCGCTCGAGCTGTACCGGTCGGGCGACTTCGAGAAGATCGAGCCCGGCTGTCTGGCGCGGCTGACCGTGCCCGCACTGATCCTCTGGGGCGAGTCCGACCCGTTCGCGCCGATCGCCGGCGCGCACCGCTTCGTCAAGGAGCTCGGCGGCGACAGCGAGCTCGTCGTCGTCGACGGCGCCGGCCACTTCGTATACGAGGACGACCCGGGGGCGTGTGCCGACGCGGTGCTCGCGTTCCTCGGGCGACTGTGAGCGACAAGCTCTGAAGCCTTTGGCTTCTCCAGGCAGCACAACGCTTCAGAGCTCGGCCGGTCCGGTCCGAACAGTGCGGAAGCGCACATTGACCCCGGTATAAATTTGTACTAGGGTCAACTCCGTGACCGGCCGCGCCGCCACCAGCGAGACGCCCCGCAGGCTCGCCCGCGCCGACCGCGAGGAGCAGATCCTCGGGATCGCGCACCGCCAGTTCGCGACGCGCGGCTTCGGCGCGGTGACGATGGAGGAGATCGCCGCCGAGGCCGGCGTCACGAAGCCGCTCCTCTACGCCTACTTCGGCAACAAGGACCGCCTCTACGAGGCATGTATGGAGCCGGCGGGTGAGGCGCTCGTCGAGGCCGTGATCGCGGCCGTGGCCGGCGCCGGCGACGCCACGGACGCGCTTGCCAGCGGGGTTCGCGCGTTCTTCGCGTTCGTCGACTCCGACCGTGATGCCTGGCGGGTCCTGTTCGACGAGACGCTGCCCGCGGGCGGCGCTATGGCCCAGCGCGCGGCCGCGTACCGCGAGCGCATCGCCGGCCTGCTCAGCGACACGATCGGTCAGACGCTGACCAACGAGCAGCGCGGCCATCCGCAGACCGCGGCCGTCGTCGAGGCGCTCTCGGTCTCGCTGATGGCCGCCGCCGAACAACTTGCCAGGTGGTTCCTGCGAACCGGTGCGCTCAGCGCCGGGCAGGCCGCCGACCTCCTGATCGCCACCGTCGCGCCGGGGCTCGCCCGCGTCGCGGCGAACCCACCCAGCAACCAGACACACAAGGACAGCACCCGATGACCAACGTCGCCGATCGCGGCATGAGCTTCGCGCTGCGCAACATCACGCGCGTCGCCGGCTCAGACACGCTCGACAAGCTCAAGGCCCGTGGGCCGATGGAGACGATCCTCTACCGCGGCACCCGTGACGGATTCAAGGCGATCTCGGCCGCCGGCCGCACCTTCACGCCGCCGAAGAAGGCCAGCGGCAAGGATGGCGCCAGGCTCGCGAAGGCCAAGTCGACCGGGATGTTCGACCTGACGCCGACCGACGAGCAGCAGTTCCTCGTCGAGGCCGTCTCCGCGTTCGCATCCGAGCTCCGCAACGGCGCCCATGAAGCCGAGAAGAACGGCATCTCCGCGGAACTGGCGGAAGAGGCCGGCCAGCTCGGCCTGACGATGCTCGGCGTTCCGGAGGACCTCGGCGGCGCCGTCTCCGAGCGCTCAGCCACGACCGGTGCGCTCGTCGCCGAGGCGCTCGCCTACGGTGACGCCGGCCAGGCCGTCGCGCTGCTCGCGCCGGCCGCCGTCGCGACCGCGCTCGCCAGCTGGGGTGACTCCGACCAGCAGGAGCAGTACCTCCCGCCGTTCCTCTCCGACGAGGTGCCGGTGGCAGCGCTCGCGCTCGCCGAGCCGACGCCGCTCGCCGATCCGCTGAAGCCGCAGACGACCGCCACGCCGATCGCCGACGGATACCGGCTCAGCGGCGTCAAGGCGCTCGTCCCGCGCGCATCGGACTGCGAGCTGCTGATCGTCGGCGCCTCGATCGAAGGCGGTGACGCCGGCCTCTTCATCGTCGAGACCTCGCGCGACGGGATCACCGTGGCCGAGGACCGGGCGATGGGCCTGCATGCCGCGCAGCTCGGCCGCGTCAAGCTCGACGAGGTGGTTGTCCCCGCGACCGCGCTGCTCGCCAAGGGGGACGCCGAGATCTACAAGGAGTGCGTCGCGCGTTCGCAGCTCGCGTGGGCAGCGATCGGCAGCGGCCTGGCCAAGGCTGTCCGCGACTTCGTCATCGAATACGTCAACGATCGGGTCGCATTCGGCGAGCCGATCAGCCATCGGCAGGCCGTCGCGTTCACGGTCTCTGACATCGCGATCGAGCACGAAGGGCTACGGCTGACGATGCTCAAGGCCGCGTCGCGCGCCGACATGGGCAAGGAGCACCGCCGCGAGATCACGCTCGCCCGCACGCTCGCCCGCAAGCACGGGATGACGATCGGCTCGCAGGGAGTGCAGCTGCTCGGCGGCCACGGCTTCATCGACGAGTACCCGGTCGAGCGCTGGTATCGCGACCTGCGTGCCGTCGGAACCCTCGACGGGATCGTGCTCGTCTAGCCCGCCCGGACCATCAGAGAACCAGGAACAGAACGATGATCAACCTCGAAGTCCCGAAGAAGTTCGACCAGCTCCTGCAGATGGCGCACACCGTCGCCGACGAGGTCTTCATGCCGATCTCGCGCAAGTACGACCGCGAGGAGCACACGCGGCCGAAGGAGCTCGACATGCTCGCCGCGCTGATGGACGGCATGGATGACGCCGGCGGCACCGAGGGTGCCGGCGCGGCGGCCGGCCGCGTCAAGGACACGACCCAGGGCAACAAGAACGGCTCGAACATGTCGACCGCGCTCGGCATCGTCGAGCTCTGCCGCGCCGACGTCGGCCTGCTGCTCTCGATGCCCGGCCAGGGCCTCGGCAACTCCGCGATCGCGGCGGTCGCCAACGACGCCCAGCTCGAGAAGTTCGGCGGCAAGTGGGCGGCGATGGCGATCACCGAGCCGGAGGCCGGCTCGGACTCGGCCGCGATCCGCACGACCGCCGTCCTCGACGAGGAGACCGGCGAGTACGTGCTCAACGGCGAGAAGATCTACGTCACCGCCGGTGAGCGGGCCGAGCTGGTCGTCGTATGGGCGTCGCTCGATCTTTCGATCGGCCGGCCGGCGATCAAGTCGTTCATCGTCGAGCGCTCGAACCCGGGCATGGTGCTCGAGCGGCTCGAGCACAAGCTCGGGATCCGCGCGTCCGACACGGCCGCGTTCCGGCTCGTCGACTGCCGGGTCCCGAAGGAGAACCTGCTCGGCGACCCGGAGATCAACGTCGAGAAGGGCTTCGCCGGCGTCATGCAGACGTTCGACAACACGCGCCCGCTCGTCGCCGCGATGGCGGTCGGGCTGACGCGCGGGTGCCTCGAGGACTGCAAGTCGATGCTGGAGAAGGCCGGCATGACCGTCGACTACGACCGGCCCGCCGCGCTTCAGCCGGCCGCCGTGGCCGAGTACCTCGAGATGGAAGCCGACTACGAGGCCGCCTTCCTGCTGATGCTCGAAGCGACCTGGATGGCCGACAACCGCCAGCCGAACTCGGTCAACGCCTCGATGGCGAAGGCGAAGGCTGGCCGCACATGCACCGACGTCGCGCTCCGCTGCGTCGCCCTCGCCGGCGCGCTCGGGTACTCCGAGGAGACGCTCGCCGAGAAGCGGGCGCGCGACGCGAAGATCCTCGACATCTTCGAAGGGACGCAGCAGATCCAGCTGCTCATCATCGCGCGGCAGCTGCTGAAGAAGACGAGCGCGGAGCTGCGGTAGGGCTCTGGTTGGGGGCAGGGCTCGAGGCGCTCGTGGTGGGCCGGGGGTCGGCCCCACCCACTCACTCAACCTACGCTGCGGACGCCGGCCTTCGGCCGGCTTGCCGTCGGACGAACTTCGTTCGTCCCCGCCTTCGGCGGCCCGAGAACCGTTCGTGGGCGGGCCGACCCCCGGCCTCTCGGTTCTCCTGGTCCTTCCCCTCGGTGATCCCCGCCCGCGCTCGTCTGCTTCAGGCGTCCGCGCGGGGCGCAGCGTGGCTGCGCGTGGCCTCCGACGAGTTCGCTGGGCCGAGAGGGGTAGGTGCGTCGAGTGGTCGGTTGGTCTCGGACGTCCGAGGCCAACCGACTACTCGACGGGCGTTAGGTGCGTTCGTCGCGCGGAGGAAGTTCCCAGACCGACTCGCCGATCGTCACGACGACCGGCTCGCCGGTTCGGGCGGTGACCGCGATCGGCTGCTCCGGGTCGGTCGTCGCGTACTGGCAGACGACGACGCTCTGGCCGCCGAACGTGGCAGCCATCGCGTGGGCGGCGTCGGCGAGCATGTCGAGGCCGCCCAGTGTGCCGATCACCTCGCCGCTCGCGGAGTCGCACTCGAACGGCGGCACCTGGACCACGTGTACGTCGGGGCAGAGCGGGGCGGCCTCGAGCTCGATCGCGTGCGGCAGGTGGACGACGCCATCGTTGGTGCGCACCTCAATTGGTGTCAGCCGGCCGGCGTCGACGATCGCCGCCGGCTCGCGGTCGACCGCCGCGACGATCCGCAGCGCCCCCGAGCGGTGGAGCACGTCACGCAGGGTCTCGACGACCTCGTCGAGCGGGCCGACCGTGGTGACCAGGTCGATCGGCTCGTCGTCGAAGTCGTCGCTCACCGCTCCAGGGTAGGACGCGCCGCCGCGTGGGAGACTCCGCGCCGATGCGCCTCACGGGCCCCACCCTCACGCTCCGCTACCCCGACCTCGCCGACGCCGAGGCGCTGCTCCACCACGCCTCCGACCCCGATGTGACGAAGTGGTTCTCCTGGGGGCCATATCGTCACATTGAGGAGCCGCAAGCGTGGATCGCACACCAGCAGGAGCGGCGCGAGAGCGGGATCCAGATCGACTTCGCGATCGAGCACTCAGAGCACGGTGTCATCGGCATCACTGGCCTGACCGAGCTCTCGGCCCGTGACCGTCGCGCGATCGTCGGTACCTGGTTCGGCCGCGAGCACTGGGGCACGGGAGCGAATCGCGAGTCGAAGGCGCTCATCGCCCATCTCGCGTTCGCTGTCTGCGGGATGGAGCGGATCAGCGCCTACGCCAACCCCGACAACGGCCGCAGCGTCCGCGCGCTCGAGAAGGTCGGCTTCGTCCACGAGGGCACGCTGCGGCGTTGGCACCGCCACGAGGGCCGTCAGCTCGACGTCGACATCGTCGGGATGCTGCGCAAGGAGTGGGAGTCCGGGGAACTGCGCGCCGAATACGAGTGCGCCGCAGACGGCGAGCCGCCGGCGCCGTGGCTCGTGGTTGCGCCGAACTGACGCATCCTCGCAACGAAGTCGTTTCGAACGCGTGCCACACCGCCGCATACGGGTGACGCTGCCGGTCGCTGCGCTCCGCGAGGCCGGCTTCGGGCCCGGCACGAGGCTCGAGGTCTCCGTGAACGACTGGGGCGAGATCGTCCCAAGGGACACTGCGGAGACGGCGCACGAACGGCTGATGAAGGTGGTCGGCTCGCTGACCGGCATGTACCCGCCGGGCTATCTCGAAGAGCCGCGCAAGGAATGGCCTGAGTGATGCGCTCGTTCGGGACGACCGTCCTCGACGCCGGCGTTCTGATCGGCCTCCTCACGATCTAGTGCTCGAGACCGGCGATGAGCTGTTGATCTCGGCGGTCACGCTCGCCGAGGTCCTCGTCAGGCCGGCGACGAAGGGCCATATCGCGCTGGCCAACGCCCGGCGGTCGGTCTATGGCCTGCCTCGCCTCCAGGTCGCCTCGGTCGACGATCGGGTCGCCGTCCGCGTTGCCTCGACCCGCGCCGCCGCTCGCTCCCTCGGGCTCCCCGACGCCGCCGTCGTCGCCACCGCCCGCGCGATCGGCGCCCACCGCGTCCTCACGACCGACACCCGGCTCGCCAAGGCGCCGGAGGCGATCACCCCGAAGGCGTTCCTGAAGCCCGCCCGGGCCTAGCCGGCGCGGCTCTCCCAGCGGAACCCGCGCACCGCCAGCACGACGCCGGCGACAGTCCAAAGCGCGACGATCCAGAGTCCCGAGCCTAGGTCCCACAGGTCCTTGCCGCTGACCATCGCGCCGCGGAACCCGTCGATGATGTGCGCGAGCGGCAGCGCCTGTGCGATGTCCCGCAGGAACTGAGGCGTGTTCGAGGTGTCGAAGAACGCGCCCGAGATGAACAGGACCGGCAGCGAGACGATGTTCATGTAGGCCGATGCTGCGTCGGCACGCGGGATCACGTGCGAGTACGCGATCCCGATCGAGGCGAGGCACGCGACGCCGGCGAAGACGACCAGCACGAGCTGGAACGGGTGCTCCGGCCAGCCGACACCGAAGAAGAGACGTCCGACGATGACGATGATCGCCGTCTGGAGCATCGCGTTGACGGTCGCCGACGCGACCAGAGCCCCGACGTATGCGCGCGCCGGCAGCGCCGCGCCGCGGACGCGCTTCAGTACACCCTGGTCACGCAGGATCGGCAGCGCCATCGCGAGCGCGCCGAACGTGTTCGACATCAGCGAGAGCCCGGCGATGCCCGGCACCAGCACGTCGAGCGCCTCCTGGTCGCTGGAGAAGATCACGCCGAACAGCGCCAGGAAGACGAGCGGCAGTCCGAAGCCGAAGAACGCGGCCGTCGTGTTGCGCCAGAACATCTTTCGCTCGAGGCGGAACTGGTGCCATGTGAGCCGCAGTGTCCGCGAGCTCATGCGCCCGGCTCCTCGCCGACGAGTTCGAGGTAGACGTCCTCGAGCGACCGCCGCGTCACGGTCAGGCTCGTCAGGGCATCATCGGGATCGCCGCCGAGCGCGGCGCCGGTCAGCCGGTGGACGAGCTCGGTCGGGTCCTCGACCTCCTCGCTCCGGGCAGGCTCGGCCGCAGTCATAGAAGCGGTCCGCCAGCGCACGACCGTCCTCGCCGATGACGGACCGAGCTCGCCGGGCGGTCCCTCGGCGACGATCCGGCCGCCGCTCAGGATCGCGACGCGGTCGCACAGCTCCTGGGCCTCGTCGAGGTAATGCGTCGTCAGCAGCACCGTCGTGCCGAGATCGCGCAGCGAGCGCACCAGCTCCCACGCCTGGCGGCGGGCGGCCGGGTCGAACCCCGTCGTCGGCTCGTCGAGGAAGATCAGCTCCGGGTCACCCACGACGGCCAGTGCCACGTCGAGCCGGCGCATCTGCCCGCCGGAGAGCGTGCCGACGCGTTGTTCTGCGGCCTCGGCGAGTCCGACCATGCCGAGCACGTCGTCGACCGGCCGCGGCCGGTCGGCCAGCCGCGCCCAGTGCGCGACGACCTCGCGCGCGGTGACGTAGTTCCAGATCCCGCTCGACTGCAGCACGATCCCGATCCGCCGGCGCCAGCCCTCGCCAGCCGTGCCGGGGTCGTCGCCGAGCACCGCGACCGAGCCGGCGCTCCGCCGGCGATAGCCCTCGAGGATCTCGACGGTCGTCGTCTTGCCGGCGCCGTTCGGCCCGAGCAGGCCGAACACCTCGCCGCGGCCGACCTCGAACGAGATCCCGCGGATGGCCTCCGCCTGTCCATAGGACTTGCGCAGGCCGTCGACGACGATCGCTGGCTCTGCGGCGGCGGACACGTGGCCCATTCAAGCACCGGCGCTGTGCGACCATCGCCGCCGAGTGCGCGGCGCCTGCATCGACATCGGCTCGAACACGACGCGGTTGCTGGTCGCCGATGTCCACGACGGGGAGATCGAGCCGGTCTCTTCCGAGCGGGTCTTCCTGCCGCTAACCGGCATCGAATCCGGCGGCGAGCTCGCACACCGGCGGCTCGGCACGCTGCTCGAGGTCGTCGCCCGTCTTGCGGCGAAGGCCCGAGCGCACGGGGTTGCCGAGCAGGCTCTGATTGCGATCGCGACACAGGCGCTGCGGTCGCTGCCCGAACCGGAGTCGGCAACGGTTGTCGCCGGCCTCGAAGCCGCGGCCGGAACGGCGGTCGAGCTGCTGAGTCCCGAGCGTGAGGCCGAGCTCGCGTTCGCCGGGTCGACGATCGGCCTCGACGCGCGAACCGGGCCGTTCGGGGTGATCGACATCGGCGGCGGCTCGACCGAGCTGATCTGCGGCGATCGGGCCGGAGCGCTCCACTGGTGGTGCTCGGTGCCGGTCGGCTCCCGCGTGCTGACCGAGGCGCACCTGCCGTCCGACCCGCCGACCACGCACGAGCTGGCTGCCGCGACCGCCGCGGCGGAGTTGGCGCTGGGAGGACGGCGTCCACCGCTCGACCCGCGGCGTGTCCTCACTGTCGGGGGCGGCACGCAGTCGCTCGCCCGCCTGCTCGGTGACCGCCCAGCCGACCCACGCTCGCTGACCGACGCCCTTCAGACGCTGACCGCCGCCCCCGCGATCGAGGTCGCCGCAGCCCACGGCCTCGACGAGCAGCGAACGCGGCTGCTGCCGGCAGCGCTCGTGCTGCTTCGTGCCGCCACGTCAGCACTCGGGCAGCCGGCACTGCCCGGCGGCGGCGGGGTCCGCGAGGGCGCTCTGTACGAAGCCGCCGGACGCCCGTAGAGTCGGCTCATGCGCGCTCGTTCGCTTTGCTGTGGGGCTCTCGCGATCCTGGCGTTCCTCGCCGCTCCTGCCGGCGCGGGCGCCGCCCTGCTCGACGTCGACCGTTCGTTCGGAGCATTCGCGGGCGGTGACGGCGCGGCCAGTCTGTTCGCCGGAACGAACCCCGGCCTGTCGTACCGGCCGCCGTTCGAAGTCGTCCAAGCTCCTGCGGGCGGCTACGCGGTCGTCACGGGCGTTGCGAGCGGCGGCGGGTATGCGATCTCCGACACACGCTTCACGTCTTCAGGTACCCCTTCCGAGTCGGCGCGCACCTACCGGCCCGGTAACGCGGCCGTCGGCTTCACGATCAAGGCGACCGGCGACGGCAGCGGTGGCTACTACGCCTACGGCACGCGCCAGCGTGGTGACGAGGAGCGCCTGTTCGTCGCCCACATCGGCGTGAACCGTGAGCTCGACCCGGCGTTCGGATCCGGCGGTGTTGTCGAGCTTCCGGCACGACCGGGACGGGCGACTCCACAGGCGATCACTCGCCAGTCTGACGGCTCGCTGGTGCTGCTGGAGATCCGCAGCGGCATGTCGACGCGCGACGCGGTCGTCTACCGAATGCTGCCGAACGGCACGCTCGACCAATCGTTCTCCGGCGACGGCGCGACCGAGCCGATAATTGTCACCGCATTCGGCCAAGGCACACTCGTCGATCTCGTCACGCGCATCACCGACGGCTCGATCACCGCGGTCGGCAGCGCCGGCAGCGCCGGGCGGATCCGTCTCGTGCGCTGGACGGCCGGCGGCTCGCTCGACTCCGGTTACGGACTAGGCGGCGTCGCCTCGCCGGACCCGGCGCCGTCGGACATCTACCCGGTGGCTGCCGGGATCGACAGCAGCGGCCGGATCCTCGTCTTCGGCAGCGAGTCCCCCGCGCCGCAGAAGGCATCGGTCACGCGGATCACGACCGCCGGGGCGATCGACACCACGTTCGGTGGCGGCGACGGCATCGTCGACGGGCAGGCCTCGTCGGCGACCGGAAGCACGGTCACCGACGGGCTCGTCGCCGGCGGCAGCGACGTTCTCTATGTCGGTCAGTCGACGTTCGGGTCCGCGCCGACGACGAGGACGACATTCTGGAAGACCTCGGGCAACGGCACCTCGGTCGCCGTGACCGCGGACACGTCGACGACCGTCGACGCGCAGTCGGTCGACGTGATCGGTTCGAAGGTCGTCACGGCCGGCGACAACGGCACGATCCGGTCGGTCGGCTGGACCTACTCGTCGGCGGCGCTCAACTTCACCACGTCTTCGGCGATCGCCTCGCGGACGATCGGCGACGAGATGTCGCGGATCGCGGTCGCGCCGAGCGGGCGCATCCTCGGGATCGCCGGACCGGAGATCTTCTCGGCCACCCGGCTTCCGGTCGCCGCGCTCGATGACGAGGACGGCGCCCCGGACAGCGGCCTCAGCCCGTCCGCCGGCTACACGTTCGGCGCGGCCGTGACGATCGAGGACACGGCGTCGACACCCGACGGCGGCGTCCTGACGCTCGTCGATGCCGGCAGTAGTTTCAAGGTCGCGCGGTTCCGGCCAGACGGTGCGATCGATACGGGCTTCGGGTCGGGCGGCGTCGCGACGCTCCCGCCCGCGCTCAACTTCACCGGGGCGATCTGCTCCGGCCCGAACGGGGAACCGGTCGCCGTCGGGCGCAACGTCGCGAACCAGATGACGGCGGTGCGGCTGACGTCCACGGGTTCGACGGACCCGACGTTCGACGGCGACGGGACGGCGATCGTCACGACGCTCGGCGCCGGGACCAAGTGCAGCACGAGCCAGACCGGCGAGGTCGTGATCGCCACGTCGACGAAGATCATCCGGCTGACGCCCGCAGGTGCCGTCGACAGCGGGTTCGCCGGCGGAGCGATCGTCCTTCCCGTGAGCGCCTCGGTCGAAATACTGACCGTAGATTCCGCGGGACGCGTGCTCTACGACCTCGAGGACGGCGACGTCAACACGCTGCTCCGAGTCGATAGGACGGGCGCGCCCGACAGCGGCTTCAACGGCAACGGGCAGCTGCCGGTGCCGGCAGCTGCCGGACTGATCGTCCGTCCCGAGTCGGTCGCGCTGCGCCCCGGTGGCGCCGGCTACGCGGTCCTCGCCGAACGCTTCCCGACCGGCGGCGGTGCGCCGTTCGCGACCGTCCTGTGGATCGGTGACGCGGGCGCGCTCACGGTCAGGGACACGTGGATCTACGCCGACTCCTCCGGCATCGGTGTCCTGCCAGACGGCCGCGTGATCGTCCCGGCGTCTTTCGGCAACACGCTCCACGCCGTCGCCCTGTTCGGCGCACCACCGGCGGTGCCGCAGGTCAGCGCCACCGCGGTCAGCTCGAGCCGCATCGACGTGAGCGCAACCGGCACCTCCGGTGGCGTTACGCAGACGACGCTGTCGCTGCACTTCGCGGAGGACACGCCCTACTGGTTCGACATCAACCAAGGGCTGCCGCAGGCGGCCGATGTCGTGACGACGATCACGAAGTCGGTCACCGGGCTCGCGCCCGACACGGCGTACGTCGTGAGGGCATCGATCTCGAACCTCTCCGGCAGCGCGAAGACCGAGACGATCGTGGTCCGCACGCCGCCTGCGGACCGGCCGCCCCCGGCGACGAAGAGCAAGCCGTCGACGGCGCGGATCACGATCCCGGCCAAGCGCTTGCGCAACCGCGTCTCGGCGTGGCGGACGCTGCGCGGCACGGCGACGCTCAGCCCTGGTGCGCGCGCGGCCGGTGCGACGCTGCGCGGCGTCGAGGTAAGCGTCGTCAAGCGGACGAAGAACCGGCGCGGGAAGACGACCTGCCGCGCGTTCACCGGCACGAAGTTCGCAAAGCGGTCTAAGACCTGCGCCGCTGCCAACGGTCGCTGGGTGACGGCGAAGGGGACGGCGCGCTGGACGCTCGCGCTCAAGGGACTTGGGCGCGGGACATACGTCGTCCGCGTTCGCGCTGTCAACAGCGACGGCGTCCGCCAGACGCAGTTCAAGACCGGGACCAACCGGCTGGCCTTGAAGCTGACGCGCCTGCGTTGAGGCGCCCACTACGGTGGGTCCCGTGAGCACCCACGACACTCCGCTCTACGAGAACCGGGAGCTGTCGTGGCTCGATTTCAACGAGCGCGTGCTCGAGCTCGCGGAAGATAAGCGCCAGCCGCTGATGGAGCGGCTCAAGTTCGCGGCGATCTTCACCTCGAACGCCGACGAATTCTTCATGATCCGCGTCGCCGGCCTGTTCGACCAGGTCGACGCCGGGATGACCGACCCTGGACCTGACGGCCGGACTCCGTCCCAGGTCATCGACGCGATCGCTGGGCGCTTCGACTCGCTGCTCGCGCGCCAGTCACGGGTCGTTCGCAACGAGCTGCTGCCCGCGCTCAGTGAGAAGGGCGGCATCCGGCTCGCCGCCCTGACCGACCTCACCCCGGAGGACCGGTCGGCGCTCGACGAGCGCTACTACCGCCAGGTCTTCCCGGTGCTGACGCCGCTCGCCGTCGGCGTCGGCAGGCCGTTCCCATACATCTCGAACCTGTCGCTGAGCCTCGCGGTCATCGTCCGCGACCCCGAGAACGGCGAGCGCACCTTCGCCCGCGTCAAGGTGCCGACGGAGATCCTGCCTCGGTTCCTCGCCGCCGCCGACGGGGGCGACACGCTCGTCCGGCTCGAGGACCTGATCGCGGCGAACGTCGGTGATCTGTTCCCGGGGATGGAGGTGCTCGAGCACGGCTTCTTCCGGGTGACCCGTGACGCTGATTTCGAGATCGCCGACGAGGCCGACGATCTGCTTGCGGCCGTCGAGGACGAGCTGCGCCGCAGGCGCTTCGGCGAGGTCGTGAGGGTCGAGCTGCAGTCGGGGATGTCGAGCGCGCTGCGCGAGATGCTCGTCGAGGCTTTGCGCGTTGAGCAGCGGCAGGTCCACGAGGTCGACGGCATGCTCGACTGCACATGCCTCTGGCAGCTCGTGAAGATGGGAGTGCCGGCCGAGCTTCGCGACGAGCCATGGACGTCGGTCACCCAGCCTCGGCTCCGCGACGACGAGGGTGGCAAGGCCGACATGTTCGCCGTCATCCGGCGCGGCGACGTTCTCGTCCACCATCCGTACGACTCGTTCACGACATCGGTCCGCCGGTTCGTCGAGCAGGCGGCCTCGGACGAGGACGTGCTCGCGATCAAGGTGACGATCTACCGCACGTCCGACGACAGCCCGTTCGTCCCGCTGCTGATCAGGGCATCCGAGCGCGGCAAGCAGGCAGTCGCGCTGGTCGAGGTCAAGGCGCGCTTCGACGAGCGCAACAACATCGAGTGGGCGCGGGTGCTGGAGGAGACCGGCGTCCACGTGGTCCACGGCACGCCCGGCCTCAAGACCCACACGAAGTGCATCCTCGTCGTTCGCCGCGAGGGTGACGGTGTCCGCCACTACGTCCACATCGGAACCGGCAACTACCACCCGTCGACCGCGCGCCTCTACACCGACTTCGGGCTCTTCACGTGCGACGAGGCGCTCGGCCGCGACGTCGCCGACATGTTCAACTCGCTGACTGGCGGCGCGCGGCCGCGGACGTTCCAGAAGGCGCTCGTAGCTCCGCGCTACCTGCGCGACGGCATCCTCCGCGAGATCGAGGAGACGATCGCTGCGAAGGCCGCGGGCGAGGATGTCTCGATTCGGATGAAGATGAACGCGCTCGTCGACCGTCCCTGCATCCGTGCGCTCTACCGGGCCTCGCAGGCCGGCGTCCCCGTCAAGCTCAACATCCGCGGGATCTGCTGCCTGGTCCCGGGCGTGCCCGGCCTCAGCGAGACGATCGAGGTCGTGTCGGTCGTCGGCCGTTTCCTCGAGCACTCGCGCGTGTTCGAGTTCCGCCGCGGTGACGACGAGCGCATCTACATCGGCTCGGCCGATCTGATGCCGCGGAACCTCGACACGCGCGTCGAGTTCGTCGCGCCGGTCGACGACCCCGCACTGCGCCGCGACCTGCGGATGACGCTCGACCTCGCTTTCGCCGACGAGACCAACGCATGGGACCTCGGCGCCGACGGCAGCTGGACCCGCCGTGAAGGAACCCGCTCGCTCCATCGCGAGCTGATGGAGTACTACCGCCACAGGGAGACGAGCTAGATGACCGGACCCGACCCTTATCGCGACCCCGAAGGCGCCGGCGCGAGCCGCCAGCCGATGCCGTGCGAGATCGACCCGCACACGAGGATGGGCGCCGTCTCGCTCGTCGTCTCCGACCTTTCTCGCTCGTGCGAGTACTACGAGCAGGCGATCGGCCTCGCGGTGCTCGAACGTGACGGTGAGCGGGCATCGCTCGGCGCGGGGGGACGGGAGCTGCTCGAGCTCGTCGAGGTCGCCGGCGCCCGCGCGGTTAGGGCAGCGACCGGCCTCTTCCACGTCGCCTATCTGCTGCCCGAGCGGGAGGATCTCGGCATCTGGCTCTCGCACGCGATCGACGCGCGTGTCAGCCTCGAAGGCGCCTCCGACCACTTCGTGTCCGAGGCGCTCTACCTGCGCGACCCCGACGGGCACGGCATCGAGGTCTATGCCGACCGCCCGCGCTCGCTCTGGGAGGGCCATGTCGACGCGACGATGAACACGACACCGCTCGACCTGCCTTCGTTGCTCGCGCTCGCCGAGGGCCGCGACGGTCGCTACGGCGGGATGCCTGACGGCACGGTCGTCGGCCACGTCCACCTGCAGGTCGCCGACATCGCCTCGACGATCGCGTTCTACGCCGGCGTTCTTGGCTTCGGGCTGATGGCCGAGATCCAGGGCACCGCCGCGTTCTTCGGCGCCGGCGGCTACCACCATCAGATCGCCGGCAACACCTGGAACAGCGCCGGCCGGGCGCCCGCGCCGGATGGCTTCGCGGCGCTGCGACAGCTCACGATCGTGCTGCCGGACGATCAGGCGCGCTCGGACGTACGCCGGCGCCTCGACCACCACGGCATCGACGTGCATGAACGTGAGGACGGACTTGCCGTCCGCGACCCGTCCGGCACCCTGATCGTCCTGTCATAGCAGGTCTGGGGCGCTGGGCCGGGCGTTGGTCTAGCATCCGGTCCATGGGTGCTCCAAGGGGGATGGTGGGCGTGCTGGCGGCCGTGGCGCTCGCGCTCGGATGGCCGGTGGCCGCGGGCGCGCAGGCGCCGCTGACGGTCTCCGGCGGCAAGATCGTCGATCAACAGGGCCGCAACGTCACGCTCCGCGGGGTCAACGTCAACGGCCTCGGCGATTACTGGCAGGCGCGGCCGGAGATTCCGGCGACGCTCCCGCTGACGGCCGACGACTTCCGCCAGATCTCGGCGCTCGGGCTCAACAGCGTCCGCCTGCTCGTCCACTGGAGCCGCCTCGAGCCCAGGCGCGGCGACTTCGATGGCGCCTATCTCGCGCAGATCCGCCAGGCGGTCCGCTGGGCGCGAGGCGCGGGACTCGTCGTCGTGCTCGACATGCACCAGGACGCGTGGGGCAAGGGCGTCGCGACGAAACCCGGTGAGCAGTGCCCGCTGCTGCTGAGCCCTTCGGTCGGCTGGGACGGCGCGCCGGACTGGACGACGATCACCGA
Source organism: Baekduia sp. (assembly GCA_037045385.1). Lineage (GTDB taxonomy): Bacteria > Actinomycetota > Thermoleophilia > Solirubrobacterales > Solirubrobacteraceae > Baekduia. The sequence goes on from JBAOHN010000005.1 coordinate 306,414, forward strand.
CAACCAGCCGAACTGCCGTCTCGTCGTGCGCGAACTCTCGCCATCGGTGATGCGGGCGTGGCAGTCCTTCTGGGACAACCGGAACGGCATCCGGACCGAGTTCGCCCGCACGTGGGCGTGGCTCGCCGGAGCGTTCGCCGGCGATCCGACCGTCGTCGGCTACGACATCCTCAACGAGCCGAACTGGGGCGAGGACTACGAGCGCAATCTCTACGGAGGGCGCGCCGCCATGTACCGCGAGGTGCTGGCTGCGATTCGCGCGGCCGAGCGGCCGGAAACGAAGAAGCTCGTCTTCTTCGAGCCGTTCGCGCTCTGGTCGGCGTGGCCGTCCGAGGTCACCTACCGCTGGGCCGAGGACCCGAACGTGGTCTACGCGCCGCACATATACGCCGGATCGATCACGCTCGACAAGGCGCTCTTCGGCCAGGAGATCATCCCGCTCGAGGTCGGCTTCCAGAATGCCCGGACCGAGGCCGCCTATCTCGGCCGAACGCCGGTCTGGGTCGGTGAGTGGGGCTGGTTCGGTGGCCAGACCGACTACTGGAAGCGGTTCGCCGCCTACGAGGACGCCTACCAGTTCGGGTCGGCTGTCTGGCAGTGGAAGCAGGCGTGCGGCGACCCGCACGGATTCTCCTCGCCGACGGCGGCCCCGCCGAGCGGCACGACCGGCAACATCATGCGGATCGTCTGCGGCGACCCGGATAGGCCGGCCGGTGTACCGGCCGGCCTCGACCCGCAGTCGGCGGCGATGCTGAGCAGGCCGTACCCGCGGGCGTTCCCCGGCAGCGCGGTCTACCGGGCTGACGTCGACGCCCGCGCGCTGACGATGAGCGGCACCGCCGCTGCAACCGACGGGCCGGTCGAGCTGTGGGTGCCCGGCGCGCAGCGCCCGGTGATCACGGTGACCGGCGCGACCGTGCAGTCGCAGACCCGACGCCCCGGCGGCTGGCTCGTCACCGTTCAGCCGAGCGGCGGCAAGTACGCCGTCACCGCCGCAGCGCGCGGCTGACCGCGGTACAGGGGTCCCGAGGCGAGCTAACGGACGAAGTTGCCGTGGAAGCCGAACGGCACTCGGTGCGGCGCCTCGGCGCGGGCGATCTCTGACAGGTCGGCCGCATCGAGAACCAGCAGGAACGAGGTGCCGGTCGCGCCGTCGAGGACGACCGACAGGAGCACTCCGTCGTCCTCCTCCCCGGTGTCGCCACGGGCGACGAAGACCGGCTCGCCGGCCCACGCGTCCGGCTCGCTCCAGAGCAGGTGCTCGCCGGTCTCGACGTCGATCTTGACGATGTCCTTGATGAAGACCGCGTCGCGAGCGGCGTTGCCGTAGACGTAGCGGTAAGGGCGTCCGTTGCAGCGGCGGTGGTTGATCCGCGGCAGTTCGAGGTCGACGTCGTCGCAGAGCACCCGTGCGGTCGCCTCGCCGGCGCCGAGCGGCAGCGTCAGGCGCACCGCCTTCGGCAGCGGCGCTACCACCGGCTGATCCGAGGTCAGGTTGTCGAGCCCGAGCAGCGCGATGATCGATGCATCGGGATGCGCGCTGACGTCGAGCTCGATCGCGCCGGCGTCCTCGTAGGCGTTGATCGTGTGAAACACGAACTGCGCAGGCAACTGCCAGGAGCGGACGCGAGCCCCGGACTCGCGGTCGAACGCGTGCACGCGGAGCCCGAGCTCTGGCTTCCACCGGAACTGCCCAATGAACGAGCCTGCTCCTAGCGTCAGTGCCGCCGCGAGCTTCAGCGGCTGCACGACGAGCGGGTTCTCGAGCAGCAGCACGTGCCGGTCGGTGACGGCGAACGAGTGCATGTAGCCGGGCTCGCGCGACGGATGGCGGGCGAGGATCGTGAGTTCGTCCTCGGCCGGCCCGGTTCGGCGCAGGATCCGGTACTCGGTCTTCGCGCCCATTCTGGTCGAGATGTTGAGCAGGTCACCGTTGACCGGGTCCTGGCAGGGATGGGCCGTCGTCGTCTGCCCGTGCGCCAGTGGCACGGGGTCACGGCCGGTCGTCGCAAGGGTCTCCGGGTCGAACGAGACGCCCATCGGCGTCTCGGTCATCGCTATGTGCTCGTCGCCGAGCCGCACGATGTTGACGTTCGCGTTGTCGAGCGGAGGCGTGCGCCAGAGCGATTGCACCCGTCCGAACAGGCTGCGGCAGGGGTCGGTGGCGAATCCCTGGACCGACGCCCCGCCGGTTGCGATCGCCTCGCGGCGGAAGTCGGTGTCGAGGAAGCGGTTGCTGTAGATCACGCCGTCATCTGTGATCGCGAACCGGTGCAGCATCGCGGCGCCGTCGAACCAGTGGTCGACGGTCCTGTCGCCGAAGGTCTTCTGTGACGGCGTCAGCCGGATCAGGCCGCCGCGAAGCCACTCAGGCACCTCGCCGGTGACCTCGAGTGGCGTCGGCGCGAGTTCTTCGAGCTGCTCGGCGATGCCCGCTCCGAGCGCCTCTTCTGGTGACACATCGGCGAGTCCGGCCATCGCGCGAGCGTACTCCTGCGGACCGGCCTTGGACAAACGTTCTTGCACGAATCGCCGAGGTCAGTCAGTATTGCGGCATGTCGATGGTTCGGGGGGACGTCAGCCGGCGCCAATTCATCGCGACGGGAGTCGCGGGCGCGGTCAGCACATATGCATTCGCGGATCCGTTGCTGGAGCGCGCGCTCGCCGCGGTGCCGCTCGCGACAGATGTCGCGTTCAACAGCGGCGTCGCGTGCGGCCAGGTCGCGGCGAACGCGATCACCCTGTGGACCCAGGTCGACGGGCTCGTGCCCACGCTGCAAGACCCTGACCCGACGGTTCGGCTCACCGTTCAGATCGCGAAGGATCCCGGGTTCACGAACGTCGTTGCCAGGACCGAGGCGCTCGCCTCGTTCTCGACGGCCGGCACCGCGCGCGTTCGCGTCCGGGGCCGTGCGCTAGAGCCGCACGAGCAGTACTACTACCGGTTCGTCGGTGCGACCGCGTCGTCGCGTGTCGGCAAGTTCCGTACGCCGCCGCCTCCGGACAGCCAGGAGACGATCAAGGCCGCGTTCTTCGCCTGCCAGGACTTCGGCACCGGCTTCTACTCAGCGCACAAGGACATGGCTGCGCAGGACGTCGACCTTGTCGTCTCGCTCGGCGACTACATCTACGAGGACGCGTACTTCCTCGGCGCGGTGCGCGACCTGCCGAAGACGCCGGACGGTCAGGTCCGGACGCTCGACGAGTACCGCAACCAGTACAGGACCTACAACGCCGACCAGTACCTCCAGGACGTGCGCGCGATGGCGCCGCTGGAGATCGTCTTCGACGACCACGAGGTCGAGGACAACTGGGCCGGCGATCTGCCGGGCGGCAATGGCGCGGGGCTTGCCGGCTCAGGCGCCGGCCGCGACATCCCGTTTCTCGATCGCAAGGCCAATGGCTTCAAGGCGTTCTTCGAGGCGTCGCCGATCATTCGCAACGTCCGCGATCCCAACCGGATCTACGGTGCGCAGCGCTACGGGCAGCTCGAGCTGATCAAGCTCGACACTCGTTCTTTCCGTACGAACCAGCCGTGCAACGAGAGCGACGCGTTCGTCGGCTTCTGCACCGACCTCAACCAGACGCTCGACCCTAACGCGACGCTGATGGGCCCGACCCAGCGGAACTGGCTGCTCCGGCGCCTCAAGAACTCGGACGCGCCGTGGCGTCTGATTGCGAACCAGGTGATGATCCAGTCGCTCGACATCATCTTCCGCGACGGCCCGATCGTGAACACCGACGCGTGGGACGGCTACGGCGCCGAGCGCGCGTACGTGTGCGACTTCATCGAGAAGAACGGCATCAAGAACACCCACTGGATGACCGGCGACATCCACACGTTCTTCGCCGGTCACGTGACCCGCACCGGACGCGCACCGGGCCACGGATACCTGAGCCTCGAGGGCGGCCCGTCGGTCGGCACCGAGTTCGTGATCAGCTCGATCACATCGCAGGGAATCCCGGACCGCGTCAGCTACGCGCTGTTCGAGGGTGGCCTGCACAACCAGTTCGAGTTCGACCTTGAAGAAGGCATCCGCAACGCGCTTGCCGGGCTCGTCGACGGGATCGTCTACGAGGGCAACCCGCACATGGCCTTCTCCGGCTCCTCGTACAAGGGCTACGGCCTCGTCGAGCTGAACTCGAACGAGATGAAGGTCAAGTACCGGGCGACGCACAACGTAAAGAACCCGAACTCCGCGCCCTTTACGTTCGCGAGCTTCAAGGTCGACAAGAACAGCAACACGATCCAGCGCGACGCGACCGCTGCGGCCCGCCGAACGAAGCTGCCGATCAACAACAGCCAGGGGTTCGGGAAGTCGGACGCCGAGAAGGCGATCCTCGACTTCTTCGAGAATCACTAGTTCGGGTTCGGTTGCGGGCGTCGGTGGTTTCGAGGGGCCGCCGGGTTCCCTCCGTCGAACGAAGCTGCGGACGACGGCCTTCGGCCGTCTTTCCGCCGGTCGAACGGCAAGCCGTTCGCCCCAGCCTCCCTTCCGTCGGCTGGCCTCCGGCTCCGTTTCAGAGTGTTCTCCGGAGGGACCCGACGCCCCCTCGATCTCCCGCGCGCACGGCACCGCGGCTGGCTCTCCGAGTCTTCGGGTCTAACGCCGAGGCTCTAGACGCGAACGAGCGCAGCGGTCACCGAGCGCGGCGCCGCGCTCGGATTGAGTGGGCGCCGGTTCGCGTGATCCATCTCGGCCCACCACCCAGTGGGGGTGCGTGGCCGTCTACCACCAGCGGTGGGAGGCGTGGGCTGTACGTACCCGGAGTCGCAACATCTGGAGCGGAGCCGGAGGCGGAGCGACGTTGCGCGACGGGTATGTACAGCCCACGCCTACCAGTGGACTCCACGAAGAGCGTTGGCCATGGCGATTTGTTCCATCGTGGCCTTCTCAACAGGTTCCGCCTGCCCCCTCGCCGCAGCAGAATCAGGGAACACCCGGTAGGCCGCGTGCAGCACCTGGTCGACGACCTTCGGTGCGAGCGCGTAGGAGATCTCGCCGACGGTCCCGATCGTCGTGTTGATGTGCTTCGGCTTGTGCGCGATCGACGCGCAGATCCAATCGGCGGCGTCCGACGGTGACGTGGTCGGGAAGTAGTTGTAGATCTTCGTCGGCGCGATCATCGGTGTCCGGACCAACGGCATGTGGATCGTCGTGAACGTGATGCCGTCTCCGATCACCTCGGAGGACACGACTCGCGTCCACGCGTCGAGCGCGGCTTTCGAGGCGATGTAGGCGCTGAAGCGCGGCGGCGCGGTCTGGACGCCGATCGAGCTGATGTTCGTGATGTGGCCGCCGCCGTGCGCCTTCATGTGCGGCAGGAGGCCCATCGTCAGGCGGATCGCGCCGAAGTAGTTGAGCGTCATCGTCCGCTCGAAGTCGTGGAAGCGGTCACCGCTGAGCGCGATCGAGCGGCGGATCGAGCGGCCGGCGTTGTTGACGACGACGTCGATGCGAGGGTGGTTGGCGAGCAGCACCTGCACCAGCTCGTCGATCGCCTCGAGGTCGGAGAGGTCGCACGAGTACGCGTACGCCTCGCCGCCCGAGCGGACAATCGCGTCGCGCTCGGCCTCGAGCTTCGAGAGCGTGCGGGCGACGAGGATCGGGATGCCGCCGGCGCGCGCGACCTTGATCGCGGTCTCGCGGCCGATCCCCGACGAAGCGCCGGTGATGACGACGGTCTTGCCATGGACCTCCTTGGCGAACGCACGGTGGAGCCGCGGTCGCGGGTCGAGGTACTGGGTCCAGTAGCTCCAGAGCACTTGGACGTAGTCCTCGAAGTCGGGCGCCTCGATGCCGCTGCCCTTGAGCGCCTTCTTGACCTCGCGCGTGTCGAAGGTTGGCCGGAAGTCGACGTGGCCCAAGATCTCCGGCGGCACGCCGGCTTGCTCGAGCAGGGCGTCGCGCGCCTGGCTGAACACCGGCGCGTCGGCGACGGCGCCGACGACCGGCAGCAGCGAGCGAACCGGGCCACCGACGCGCATCCGGATCTGAGGGGCGCCGGCGCAGCGGGCGATCGCGTTGTAGACGTCGACCGTCGGCTGCCCTTTCGGGTGGACGAGGTGGAATGCGCGCCGGTCGAGGCCCTTCGTGTGTGCAATGTGGTCCATCGCACGGACGACGAAGTCGACCGGGACGATGTTGGTCCGGCCGAGCTCCGGGCCGACGAGCGGGGTCCAGCCCGGGAGCGCTTCGCCGAGCCGCTGGACCGCCTTGAAGAGGTAGTACGGCCCGTCGATCTTGTCCATCTCACCGCTCTCGGAGTGGCCGACGACGATCGCGGGGCGGTAGACGCGCCACGGCACGGTCGCCGTCTCGCGCACGAGCGCTTCGGACTCGTATTTCGTGCGGTGGTACGGGGAGGGCAGCGGCTGGCCCTCGGCGAACATCGACTCCTTGAAGACCCCGTCGTAGTCGCCGGCGGCCGCGACCGACGAGGTGTGGTGCAGGCAGCCGGCCTCGAGCCGGTTGGCGAGCGAGATCGCGTTCTGGGTGCCCTCAACGTTGACGCGCTGATTGAACGCGTCGTCGGCGGTCATGTCGTAGATCGCGGCGAGGTGGAAGTAGTGGTCGATCTTGCCGGTGTGCTCGGTGATCCAGGTGCTGTCGACGCCGAGCAGCGGCTCGGTCAGGTCGCCGATCACCGGCACGACACGGTTCTCGCCGTCGGGCCAGCGCTCGATCAGCTTCTCGAGCCGCGGCCGCGACCCTTCGCGCACGAGCGCGTAGATCGTCCCTTCACGCTGCTCGAGCAGCGTCTCGATCAGGAACCTGCCAATGAACCCCGTGCCGCCCGTGACGAAATAGTTCGACATGTGGCGACTCTACCCAGGTGGTGCTTCTCGGGCAGACCACGCGCGCGAAGCGGTGCTTCGCGCTTCAGGTCGAGGGCGTAGCCCTCGACCGACTACCAACCGCCGTCGAAGCGCTCGGCTGCGTTCTTGGCAGCGGCCTTGCGCGCTTCTTTGCGCTTCTCGAGCTTGGCCTGGAGCAGGCTCATGACGAGCAGGAAGACCGGGAGGAGGAAGATCACGAAGAAGAAGTACTTCGTGACGACGGCGTCGGTGATCTCGCCGTAGGCGCCTTCGCCTGAGAGCTCACCTGCGAGCGCGGCCGGAGCGGCTGCGGCGAGCACGGTCAGTGCGAGGGCGGAGGCGGCGAGCATGCGGCGCATGGGCTGCATCGTAGATCATGCCGCGGAATGACGGAGATAGCCCTCGACCGCCCGAGCCCGCAGATCGCGCTGATCCGCCTCGACCGCCCCGAACAGCGCAATGCGATGAACAGCGCGATGCTCGCCGAGATCGAGCGGGCGCTCACGGAGCTCGAGAGCGACGCCGACCTCCGGGTCCTGATCTTCTCGACGACAAGCACCCGTGCGCTCTGCGCCGGGGCCGACGTCGCCGAGCAGCTCGATGAGGCCGGTGGCGTCGCGCGGATGGAGGCGTTCGCCCGGCTCTACGCCGGTGTGTCGCGGTTCCCGGTGCCGACGATCGCGGTTTGTGTCGGCAACGTCGTCGGCGCGGGTGCTGAGCTGGCCTGTGCCTGTGATCTGCGTGTCGCCGGCGAGAACCTCAAGCTGATGTTCCCGGGCGCGAAGCTCGGCGTACCGGTCGGCCCTGCGCGGCTGACGCCGCTCGTCGGGCTCTCGAAGGCCAAGGAGTGGGTGATGGCCTCGAAGCTCGTCGGCGCCGATGAGGCCGATCGCTACGGCTTCTGCACCTCGGTTGTCGCCGAGGACGAGGCGGAGCGGGCAGCGCTCGCGCTCGCCGAGACGCTCTGCGGACAGTCCGCGAACGGCCTGCGCCACATCAAGGCGCTGTTTGCCGAGAACGAACACCTCGTCGAGCGCACGGCGAACGAGAACGAGCACATCGTCGCCTTCCAGCGCGAGGGCGGCGGCCTGCCGTACGGAGGTGTGAAGCGCTAGCGCTAGCGCCAGTGCGTCAGGGGCGCTGGCGCTGAACCGCCTTGAGCCACGGCACGCCGGTCTGTAGGAAGCGGCTTCGGTCGGCACCCGCGGTCAGCGGGTCGAGGTGGCTGTCGGTCGCCGAGGCGTCGACGAGCACGCGAAGGCTCGGGGGCAGCTTCCGGATCTTCGAGTCAGCGATGACGCGCCGTGAGCCGGCGAGTACCCGTCCGTTCGTCAGTGACGACTGGATCGAGTAGATCGGCAGCCCGATCTCCTTCGCGTACCGGAGCCGGAGCCCGAGCATGTGGCCGGCGGCGGTGGTCTTCATCGGGGAGGCGGCGTCGACGTCGAGGTTGAGACGCGCGGGGTAGAACCACTCGACGCTGTTGCCGGGCTCGCGGCCGAACGTCTCGGCGAGATTCGCGATCGGCGTCGTCTCACCGTCGGCCCAAGATCCGTCGGCGGCGAGCGAGCCGGCGCGGACCTGGATCAGCGAAAGCGCCTTCGGCCCGGTTGTGGCGTCGAACACGTAGCCGAACTGGCCTGCGTTCGTCGCCGGGACCGGCGCCTTGAAGGCCGGCGGAAGCAGCGGGAAGCCCTGGACGATCGACGGCCCGTTCGGGTCGAGCCGGGCGGCGATCGCGCCGGTCTCCGCCAGCACGCCGGCGGCCCACGGGATCCCGAGCCCGAGCAGGTCGAGGAACGGCTGCTTGCGCAGAGCCGCAAGCCGCTTCTTCACGTCCGCGACCGACGTCGTCTCGTCGAAGCTGCGGCGCAGGCCCCCGTCGAGCAGCAGCATCCCGTCGATGTCGCGATACCCGGGGTCGCCGTTGAAGTCCCAGGCGGCGTAGGCGAGCGTCGCCGACGCGCCGAGCGAGTGGCCCCCGAGGATCACGCGCAGTCCGCGCTTCTTGGCCGCCAGGACTACGCGGCGCGTGTCCTCCATCAGTACCCGCAGGCCCCAATTGGCCGCGAACGCCAGCTTCGCGGTGTCCGGCGGGGTGTACCGCGGCTGGACGTCCGACCCGCCGAGCCAGCCGACGTAGTAGTCGAGCGCTTGCTGCGGCGTCTTCTCGCCGCGCAGCGCGGCCGCGAACACCGAGGTGTCCTCGAGCTTCTCCGAGCGGCGATCGACCGCCCAGACCTGAAGCCCGGGCACACGCTTCGGCAGTTCCTTGCCGAGCAGGGCGAAGTTCCCGCGTCCGCCGCCGGTGCCGGGGATCAGGACGAGCGCCGTCTTCGCCGACGAGGGCCCGTAGGTGGTGACGGGCAGCTTGTCGTAGCTGCGGCCGCCGGGCGCGTCGTTCCAGCCGGTGACCGTGATCTCCGCCGCGGGTGCAGACGCGGCGGTCGCGAACAGGGCGGTGGCGGCGAGCGCAGGGATGAGCGAGCGACGAGGCATCGTCAGTACCTATCACTCCGTGCGGTGCGAAGTTGCTCTACAGGCGCACGCGCACGCCGCCGCCGGTGATTCCGGACGCCGATCCGAGCCGGTCCTTGTTCGCCAGGAATCCGGCGCGTGCGATCCTGATGGCTCGTGGCCGTCGTCATCGGTTCAGATCTCCACAAGGACATGGCCGGCAAGCCGCTCTGGACCGGTGTCTCGTTCAAGCTCGAGCGGCGCGAGCGGTTCACCGTCGCCGGGCGCAACGGCGCCGGCAAGACGACGCTGTTGCGGATCCTCGCCGGGGAGGAGTCTTACGACAAGGGCGATCTCGTCTTCGCAAAGGGCACGCGCGTCGCGCTTCACGACCAGCGCCCGCCGCGCAACCGTGACGTGACGCTCCGCGACTACGTCCTCTCCGGCTGCGGCGAACAGCTCGGCCTCGAAGGCGAGCTGCAGGCGCTCGAGTCGAAGATGGCCGCCGGCGACGAGCAGGCGATGACGCGCTACTCGGACGTCTACGCGCGCTTCGAGTCGGTCGGCGGCTATGGCTGGCGTGACCGCGCCGATCAGTACCTCCACGGGCTCGGCTTCGACGACGCCGCGCTCGACCGCACGCTCGCGACCTTCTCCGGCGGCCAGCTCACGCGTGCGTCGCTCGCGCGTGCCCTGGCCGTCGAGGCCGATCTGCTGCTGCTAGACGAGCCGACAAACCACCTCGACATCCAGTCGCTCGAATGGCTGGAGCAGACGCTCGTCGGCCTCGACTGCGCGATCATGCTCGTCGCGCACGACCGCTGGTTCCTCGAGTCGGTCGGGACCGGCGTGCTCGAGATCGAAGCCGGCCGCGCGCGCACGTTCCAGGGCACCTGGCACAACTGGCGCAAAGAGCAGGCGGCGCGTGAGATCTCGCTCGGCCGCCAGATCGCCAAGCAGGAAGCCGAGATCGCGCGGATGGAGCGCTTCGTCGAGCGCTTTCGCGCGAAGGCGACGAAGGCCCGCCAGGCCCAGTCGCGCGCGAAGGCACTCGACAAGAAGAAGGCGGACCGCGCAACCCGCGACCCGCGCGACACCCGCGCGATGGGCTTCCAGTTCGCCAAGCCCGAGCGCACCGGGCGCGTGATCTTCGAGCTCGAGCACGGCGAGATCGCCGTCGGCGAGGGCGACGACCACAAGACGCTGCTGACGAACGTCGAGCTGTGGCTCGAGCGCGGCGAGCACGTCACGCTCGTCGGCCCGAACGGCACCGGCAAGACGACCCTGATCGAGTGCCTCGCCGGCGAACGCGACCTCGCCGGCGGCAAGCTGCGGACCGGGCACAACCTCAAGGTCGGCTACCTCAGCCAGCACGACTCCGTGCTCGAAGCGACCGGCACCGCCCGCACGGTCGCCGAGGCCGCCGGCGTCCTGACCGGCCTGACGCCGAACGAGTCCCGTGCGTTGCTCGGCCGCTTCCTCTTCAGCGGCGAGGAGGCCGAGAAGGAGCTCGCCGGGCTCTCCGGGGGCGAACGCAAACGGCTCGCGCTCGCCGTGCTGCTCAGCCAGGGCGCGAACGTGCTGATCCTCGACGAGCCGACCAACCACCTCGACCTCGAATCGCGAGAAGCGCTCGAGGACGCGCTGACTTCGTTCCAGGGAGCGCTCTTGCTGGTGACGCACGACCGCGCCCTGCTGGAGGCCGTCGGCACTCGCACAGTGGCCATCGAACACGGCACCGCGCGCTCGTATCTCGGTGACTGGGTCGCCTACGCCGACATCCGGGCCAGCCGCGTCGCCGAGGGCGAGGACCCCGATGGTCCATTGCCGGACGTCCAGCCCAGTGGTGGCGACGGGAGCCGTGCAGATGGTCCGGACCGTGCTCCTGCCGCTTCCCCCTCGCCGGGTGCCAGCGGCGGCGCCGTTGCGTCGCCGTCGAAGAACGCTCGGCGGCAGGCCGAGAGGCTCGTTGAGGCGGTGGAACGGGCCGAAGGAGAGTTGGCGGCGCTCGAAGAGGAGCTTGCGGACCCGGCCAGGTGGGCGTCGCAGTACGAGTCGGCGAAGTCGACGGCGCGGATGACGGCGGCGAAGCGGGCGGTCGAGGCGGCCTACGAGGCGCTCGAGGCGCACAGCGAGAAGACCGGCGCCTGAGCCGTCCCGCATGCACTCGGCTCGTTGGTACCGCTTGGCACCGTATGCGGTGGCTATCCGGTACCAACGTCCGGGGTGGCGGTGGTGCTCGGGTCGTTGGTACCGCTTGGCACCGTATGCGGTGGCTATCCGGTACCAACGTCCGGGGTGGCGGTGGTGCTCGGGTCGTTGGTACCGCTTGGCACCGTATGCGGTGGCTATCCGGTACCAACGAAGGGCAGGGGGAAGGCCGGTGCGTGACCGGTCGCGCGACCGGATTCCGTAGTTGTCCGTACCCTTCCGCGGCGATGACCAGTGAGCCTGTCGCCAATCCCACTGCCACGGCGCCGCCGACGGCCGCAATGACGAACGCCGCGCTGATCGCGCTGTTCGCAGCGCTGATCGCGGCGCTCGGTGCCTTCCCAGCGGTCTACAGCCAGGCGTCCGGCGGCGTTCCATACACGCTGCAGACGCTCGGGATCATGATCGCGGGCGGCGTGCTCGGGTGGAAGCGCGGCTTCCTGGCGGTCGCGCTCTTCCTCGGGCTCGTCGCCGCCGGCCTGCCGCTGCTCGCCGGTGGTCGCGGCGGGGTCGAGGTGTTCCAGGGGCCGACCGTCGGTTACCTCGTCGGCTTCGCGTTCGGCGCCGCGGCGATCGGCCTGCTGTCGCCCCCGACCGGTCGCGGCTCGACCAACATCGTCCGGATCGCGATCGCGACGTTCATCGGCGGCATCGGCGTCGTGTACGCGTTCGGGATCCCGGGGCTCGCCTGGCGCGGGGACATGTCGCTGGGCGCCGCATGGGACGTCGGCAAGGTCTTCTTCGTCTGGGACACCTTCAAGGTGATCGTCGCGACGTTCGTCGTCGCGCAGGTCCGCGGCTCGGGGCTCCTCGGCGGTGGCGCAGGCACTTCCGGCGACGCTTGAGCAGGCCCGCCGCGCGCCGGAGGCGCTCGCGATCGGTCACGGCGACCAGGCGCTGACGTATGACCGGCTCGCCGAGGACGCTCGCGTGCTCGCAGCCGGCTGGGACGGGCAGACCGGCCCGGTCGCGATCGGCGGGCGTGGGCCCGAGCTGCTGACCGCGCTGCTCGCTGCCGCCATCTGCGGCCGTCCGGCCTGCCTCCCACAGGCCGACTTCTCGCCCGCCGAGCGCGAGCGCGCGCTCGCGGCCGGCCTGCGAGCCCCCGACGACGCCTTCCTCGTCGGCTTCACCTCCGGCACGAGCGGCGCGCCGAAGCCGTTCGTCCGCGGCTGGGAGTCGTGGGAGACAAGCTTCGCCCCGGCCGCCGAGCTCCACCGGATCGACGCGAGGACTGCGGTCGTACTGCCCGGCGCCCTGCAGCACACGCACTTCCTCTTCGGCGCCGTGCTCGCGCTGGAGCTCGGCGCGAGCGTTCGCACGTTCCCGCGCTTCGACGCCTCCGCGTTGCTCGCTGCACTTGGCGCGGCGGAGCGGTCCTCGGTCTTCGTCGTACCGACGATGCTGTCGGCGATCGAGCCGCGGCTCGACGGCTACGGGCCGCTCGCGGGTGTGCGGTCGGTCGTCGTCTCCGGCTCGGCCTACGACGCCCGCCACCGGGCGATCGCGCGGCGCGCGTTCCCGAACGCGCGGATCGTGCAGATCTTCGGCGCCTCCGAGCTGAGCTTCGTAACGATCACGGTGGACGACCCCGGCGGACCCGAGCCGGGGTCGGATGTCGGCGCCCCGTTCCCTGGCGTCGAGATCGAGCTGCGCGAGGGCGAGATCTGGGTCCGGAGCCGGTACTTGGCCGACGGGTACGTGAGCGAATCGGGGGAACCGGTGCCGATCGCCGATTCGCGCGGCTTCGCAACCGTGGGCGACCTCGGGACGGTCGACGCGAGCGGCCACCTGACGCTCGTCGGCCGCGCGTCGAACATGGTCATCACCGGCGGAAAGAACGTCCACCCCGAGGAGGTCGAAGCGGTTCTGCGTGACCACCCGGCGGTCGCCGACTGCGTAGTCGTCGGCGTACCCGACGACTACTGGGGCGAACGGCTCGTCGCGCTGCTCGAACCGGCCGCCGAGGTCGCCGACGACGAGCTCGTCGCCACCGTCAAGCAGCGACTCGCGTCGCACAAGGCGCCGAAGGAGTGGCACCGAACCGAGCGCCTGCCACGGACGGAGTCGGGCAAGGTCGCGCGCGCCACGGCGAGAGCGATGGTGACCGGTGGTTGACGGCGTCGAGCTCGACGAGATCCGGTTCGAGCGGGCAGGCCGGACCGTGCTCGACGGCGTGACCGCGACGCTGAGCGAGCACCGCGTCGGCTTGATCGGCCGCAACGGCTCGGGCAAGACGACGCTGCTGCGGCTGATCGGCGCGCTCGACTACGCGACCTCCGGCTACGTGCGGATCGCCGGCATCGACCCGCGCGAGAACCTCAAGAAGGTCCGCCCGCTCGTCGGCTACCTGTTCCAGAACCCCGAGACCCAGCTGGTCCTGCCGCGCGTCGCCGAGGACGTCGCGCTCGGCCTCACCCGCGGCACGGCGACGGACGATCAGCGGGCGCTGGTTGCCGAAGCACTCGCCCAGTTCGGGGTCGGCCATCTCGCCGAGCGCTTCACTCACCAGCTCTCCGGCGGTGAGCAGCAGCTCGTCGCGCTCGCCGGCGTCGTCGTCCGCAAACCGCGGCTGCTGCTGCTCGACGAGCCGACCACCCATCTCGACCTGACGTACTCGGGCAGGATGCGCGCGGCGATCGACTCACTCGAGCAGCAGGCGATCATCGCCTCGCACGATCTCGAGCTGATCGCCTCCTGCGACCGCGTGCTCGTGATCGACGGAGGCCGCGTCGACTTCGACGGCGCCGCCGGTCCGGCGATCGACCGCTACCGGGAGATCGCGCAATGGAGCTGATCGACCGGACCCCGGCCGACACGCCGCTCCGGCGCGTCGCGTTCGGCGGCAAGCTTCTGTTCGTCACCGCGATCGGCGTCGCGCTGACCGTATGGCGCGACCTGCCGGTGCTTGGCGTTGTTGCGGCGATGACCGTCGTGCTCTACGGCGTCGCCCGCGTCCCCCCGTCGGCGTGGTGGCGGACGATGCGAGGGATTCTCTTCTTCCTGCTGCTGCTGATCGCGCTGCAGTGGTGGAACGGTGAGCTTCAGCGCGGCCTGATCGCCGCGGCCCGCATGGGCACGATGGTCTCGCTCGCGGCGCTGATCACCGCGACGACACCGTTCGAGGAGATCATCACCTCGGTCCAGCGCTGGGTCCGGCCGCTGCGGCGCTTCGGCGCCGACCCCGAGCTGATCGCGCTGACTGTCGGAATGGCCGTCCGCTTCATCCCGCTGATGTCCGAGGCTGCGGGTGAGACGGCCGACTCGCTGCGCGCGCGCGGCGTCCGCCCGTGGCCGTGGCGGCTTCTGTTCCCGCTGATCCGGCGCACGCTGCTGCTCTCCGAAGAGGTCGGAGCGGCGCTTGTCGCGCGCGAGCCCGCTCCGGCCACACCGTAGGCTCTGCCGCCATGCGCGCGGTCAGGCTGCACCAGTTCGGCGGGCCCGAGGTGATGGCGATCGAGGACGTGCCCGAGCCGGTAGCGGCCGAAGGCGAGGTGCTGATCGACGTCGACACTGCCGGCGTCTGGTAAACAAGTTGGTCTATTTGGGTTTCAAGGGCGGTGGTGTCTTCGCCTTTTTCTTTTTTTAGCAATATTTCATCTACTAATTGAATAAAGGGCTGCTGCTCAGATGGAGTGAGTTGGGGTATTGGTAATAATTCTATAAATTGTTTTTTATATCTAATTTCCTCGTCTCCAAGCCCACCGCCAAGCATAATAATTTTTTAAAACTCCAAAATAAAAATTTAGAATTTAAAACACAAGTCACCATAAATGCCTTAGCTTTTTATTCGATAGTGGCATGGCAGCTATTAATGTTGACCTACCTGATACGCGGAAATCCGGATGAAAAAGCCGAAACTGTTTTTGAACCCGCCGAAATAAAACTTTAGAGCAAGTAGCAAAAAAAACAATTTCAACGGTAAAAGATGCTGTTCTTGCCCTGAGTAAAATTTTGGGGTTTGCACCATCTAAAAAACAGCCATTGCCCGGAGTCAGAGATTTTAGCAGGTGCTTTAGAGCGGTTTTATTACATCAAAGTCGGAGTCTCCTTAGAAAACCCCTACAAGATTAGCTCCGGAGAGGTGCAGGGGTGGGTTAATCCTGTAAACCTTTAAATCCTACTCATCCTTTAACCCGCTACTCGTTGAATTTTAGCCGGGCGAAATTTCATGGTTTGGGCAATAGGTCGCATAGCAGAGTT
>JBAOHN010000006.1:0-206907 GCA_037045385.1 Baekduia sp.
CGTGTTCGCCCTGGCCTGGCCCTCCAAAGCGCACCTCGACGACAGGTCGCTACGCCGACGAGATGCGGTGGCGTCGTTGGTGAGCGTCCTGCGTCCGCCTTCTCGATGAACACCGGGGGCCGTACAGGGAATGTGCGTCGTGCGGGCGTGAGCATCGCGTTTGTCAGGTTGACCGCCCACGCGAGGTACCTGCGACACTGGCGGCGTGCTCATCAGCGGTAGCCATCCACCGGAGAGTGCTCGGCCGTCAGGCAACCAGACGACGTCGGCGGCGGTTGTGATCGCTATTCGTACGCTGAGGGTTGGTGGTGCCGAATCCTTGGCGTGCCACGAGGCGATTCACCTGATGTCGTTGGGCTATCAGGTGGAGGTTTGGTATCAGATCGACGGGCCGTTTCGGGCCAAGCTCATTGACTCAGGCGTCAAGGTGGTTCGCGTGGCGCCGTGGTCGGGGCGGCGCCGCATCAGGGTGCTCAGCTCTCGGCAGCAAGGCCGACTCGTCATTCACACCCACTCGCCGTCTTCAGGGGCACTTTTGCGCGTGGTGTCGATGGGGATAACCAACACTGCGTTCGTTCATACCGAACACAATGTGTCGTCTGCGTATCGACCGATCACGCGGCTGCTGCATCGGTTGACAGCGCGGCGAATTAATGAGCTCGTGGCCGTGTCTCCCGCAGCGCTGGAGACTGCACCACCAACTCGTTCCAGCAGGGTGCTCCGGCATCTGGATCTTTCGTTGCCACGGATGCAAGCGTGCATGTCCCTCCCGTTCAAGGAGAGCGGGGCTCTGAACGTTGCCTGCGTGGCGAGCCTCACGGCGAAAAAAGACCATGCGACGCTTTTGGCCTCGCTGATCTTGCTCGACAGAACGCTCGCTGTTCCGTTGGAAGTATCTCTTGTCGGAGAGGGCCCTCTCCGCGGTGAAATCACGTCCCAGGTAGCAGTACTCAATCGTGGATGTCGGAACGTGGTTGTCAGAATGCTGGGTCACCGCGAGGACATCGCATCGGTGATGAGCCATGCGGACCTCCTGGTGCTCTCTTCGACGAGCGAAGGGCTTCCGCTGGTGCTTTTCGAGGCAATGGCCAGCTCTACCCCGATCGTGGCTACCGACGTCGGCGGGGTGAGAGAGATTTGCGACGATGGACGAGCCGGTCTGCTCGTTCCGTCCGGCGACCCGGGTGCCTTGGCGGCTGCCCTCGACAGCGCCTTGTCTGATGCTCCGCTTCGCGCTCGGCTCGCTGTTCGGGCCAAAACACATCTTCTCGATCAGGTCGGGACCCCTTGGCTGGACACGTACCGTGACGCGATCGACCGGCTCGGAGCCGGCACGTAGTCCAGTGCACCTTGGTCCCGGACGAGTGTTGCAGTTCCGGTCTGACGACGTGGCGGGCGGACTATTGGCCGAACGCCGAGGATTCCATATCGTTGATCCGATGCTTCATCAGCGGTTGAAGAACGCTTCGATCGAGGTGAG
The DNA here is from genome assembly GCA_037045385.1 of Baekduia sp. Lineage (GTDB taxonomy): Bacteria > Actinomycetota > Thermoleophilia > Solirubrobacterales > Solirubrobacteraceae > Baekduia. Next base: position 1,481 of record JBAOHN010000006.1, read on the forward strand.
CACCCGGTTGAAGTCGTCGTCGGTCATGCCGCTGCCGCTGGGTAGGCAGATGCCCCGATCGAAGAGCAGGTCGGACGTGCCGTTGAGCACAGCCGGGGCGCCGTGGAACGAGCGCTGTTGGTGCATCGGCTTCCAGGTGGGCCGGGACTCGATCTCGTCGGCGTCGAGGTGCAGGCGCAGGTCGGTGGAGCTGAAGCCGGCCTGGGCCGGGTCGATCAGCGCGCAGGTCAGCCAGCGGTTGCAGAAGCCGCCATCGATTTCGGGGTGGAAGCTCACGCCATCGACGGCGCCCAGCGCCTCGACGTAGCGGTCGAAATACCAGCGCCGCCGGGCGATGCGCTCGTCCAGCAGCGACAGCTGCCCTCGGCCGAATGCGGCCAGCAGGTTGGACAGCCGGTAGTTGAACCCGATCTCGTGGTGCTCGTAGTGGGGTGCCGGCTCCTTGGCCTGGGTGGAAAGAAACCGCACCCGTTCGATCAGCGCCTCGTCGGCGCCTACCAGCATGCCGCCGCCCGAGGTGGTGATCAGCTTGTTGCCGTTAAACGACAGCGCCGCCACCCGACCGAACGATCCTGCCGGACGTCCGCCCAGCGAGGATCCCAGCGACTCGGCGGCGTCCTCGATCAGCGGCACGCCGTAGCGTTCGCAGATCGGCTCGATCCGCCGGTAGTCGGCGGGTTGACCGTACAGGTCGACCGAGATCACCGCGGCGGGAACCCTGCCGGCGGCCGCTCGTTCGGAGAGCGCACGCTCCAACAGCTCGGGGTCGAGGTTCCAGCTCTCGGGTTCGGAGTCGACGAACACCGGCGTGGCACCCACGTAGGCGACGGCGTTGGCCGAGGCGGCAAAGGTGAACGTGGAGACGATCACCTCGTCGCCGGTCCCGACCCCCAGTGCATGCAGCGCCAGATGAAGCGCACCGGTGCCGCTCGACAGGCCCACCGCGTGGCCGACGCCGCTGACCGCCGCGATCTCGGCCTCGAAGGCGGCCAGGTCGGGACCGGCGGGTGCTGCCCAGCCGGATTCGACCGCTGCCATCAGCAGTTCCTTTTCGGGCTGGCGGACATCGGGGGCCGAGAGAAAGATGCGCGTCACCCCCGAGAGCGTAGGCACTGAGACGAGTAGGGTCCGATCCATGCCCGCCGCAGGAGACGCACCGAGCGGCCGTCTCCGTGGTTGAGCGCTACCACCTGGTCTTGGCCGCCGGGGCCGTGGGTGCGGGGTTGCTGTTCGCCGTCGTCAGCCGGTTTGCCCCCTCCGTCCTGCAGCGGCGGCTGTTGGGGTTGGCCGGCCTGACCGGCGCCGTGCTCGGCGCGTGGGACCACCCTCGAGCGTTGCCGTGGCTGCTGGCGGCGGCGCTGATGGCGGTGTGGCCCGACAATCCCGTGCGGCCGCACCCGCTGGGGGAGTGGGCCGCGCCTTTGGCCGTCGTCAGCCTGATCGGTGTGTGGGCGTCGGTGCCGAACACCGAGCCGGCACTGGCTGCCGGCGCGGTGCTCGCACCGCTGGCGCTCGCCTTGGCCGCCGCCCGGCGTCCGGTCGGGATGGCGGGCACGGTGGCGCTGGGCGTAGCCGTCCTCGGCCCTGTGTGGGTTGGTTCGGCGGGATGGGGCGCCGCGCTGGCGACGGCGAGCGCAATCGGCGTGGTGGCGGCCGCCCCGGCGGTGTTCGGGTTTCGACGGGTTCCACTGACGACGACCGGCTGGGTGGTGGTTGTCGTCGCCCATGTGCTGATCGCAGTGCCGCTGTCACGGGTGATCATGCGCCAGAGCGTGGTGGTGGCCGTGATGCTGTCGGCGATGGGTCTGACCGCAGCGCTCCTGGCGATGACGGGGGCGCCCCGCCGCCCACCGTCCCCCGGTGCTGGCACCTCGAGGCCGGTGCCGCACTACGGAGGGCCCGAATCCCGCAACTAGCGTGAGCGGGTGCCTCCCTTTCCCGAGCGTTCCCCCGGCGTGTTGTTGTCACCGATGGGTGACCGGGCAATCGCCTACGACCTGGTCACCGAGACCGCCCATCAGCTGAACGCCAGCGCCGGTGAGCTGCTGGCCTCCTGCGATGGCACCGGCGACATCGATGATGCGGCCACGGCGTGGGCGAAAGGCGCAGGCATCGACCAGGAGATCGTCGCCGCTGACGTGACGGCCGGCCTGGCCATGCTGGAGGGGTTGGGGCTCATCGGACGGGATCAGCCTGTCGAGGCCCCCAAGCGCGTCGCCGGGTCCACCGCCGACCCCGAGGGTGATGACCAGCTGGGCAAGGTCCACTCGGTGATCGACTACAAGATCGCATTTCGCGGCCCACAGCCCGAGCTGATCACGACGCTGGACAGGTTTCTCGGCACGGGAACGGAGACGGGTGACCCGACGATGTTTTTCGACGTGCACATCACCGACGATGGCGAGGTGGTGTTGGTCACCGACTACGAGTGGAAGTTTCCCAGCTTGGAGGCGTGCCTTCGCCAGCTGACGTCGGTGGTCAACGAGTATGCGGTGTGGACCCACAGCTGCGCGGCGTTGCACGCCGGTGCGGTGCGCTCGCCCGAGGGCGAGATCGTGCTGTTGCCCGCACCGTCCGGAAACGGCAAGTCCACCTTGACGGGTGCGTTCGTGGCAGCCGGTTGGGACTACCTGGGCGACGAGGCCACCGGCGTTCGGCCCGGTTCGCTCGAAGGCGTGGGCTATCCGAAACGGTTGGCGATCGGCAGCGACAGCCGGGTGGCGCTCAACCTGCCCGAAAGCGACAGCGGCGACCTCGATCCTGCCGAGATCAACCCGGGCGTGAACCGACTCGATGGCGACGTCGGCCCAGTGAATCGGGTGGTGCTGCCGACCTACCTAGAAGGTGCCGAGCCGTCACTCCAGCGGCTGGAACCCCATGAGGCGGTGGTCGAGTTGCTGGCCAACACCCTCAACCTGGCTCGGGCCGGCCAGGCGTCGTTGGACGCCGTCTGTCAGCTGGCCACCTCCGTTCCGGTCGACGGGTTGGTGCATGGCGATGCCCACCTGGCGGTGGCCCAGGTCGCCGCTCAGCTGGTGTAGCCCAGCACCCGTCCGGCCAGGTCGGTCATGATCTCGTTGGTCCCGCCGCCGATGCCGAGGATGCGCATGTCGCGGTACTGGCGTTCCACCTCGGACTCGGCCATGTAGCCCATGCCCCCGTGCAGCTGGACCGCCTGGTTGACCACCCACTCGCCGGCATCGACGGCGGTGTTCTTGGCGAAGCACACCTGGGCGATCAGATCGGTGTCGCCCTCGGCAAAGCGGCGGGCCACCTCCCGGGTGTACACCCGGGCAACGTCCACCCGTCGGGCCATGTTGGACAGCGTGTGCTGCACGGTCTGCCGGGAGATCAACGGCCGCCCGAACGTCTCGCGGGCTCGGCACCACTCGGCGGTCAGGTCCAGCGAGCGCTGCGCACCCGCATAGGCCTGCACGGCCAGCGAGATGCGCTCGGAGACGAAGTTCTGGGCGATCTGGGCAAACCCAGTGCCCCCCGCGCCAACCAGGTTCTCGACGGGCACCAGGCAATCGACGTAGGACAGCTCGGCGGTGTCCGAGCAACGCCATCCCATCTTGTCCAGCTTGCGCGACACGCTGAAGCCCTCGGTGCCCTTCTCGACGACCAGCAGCGAGACGCCGTGGGCGCCGGGGCCGCCGGTGCGCACCGCCGTGGTGACGAAGTCGGCTCGGACGCCCGATGTGATGTAGGTCTTGGCGCCGTTGACGACGTAGTGGTCGCCGTCCCGCTTGGCTGTGGTGGTGATGCCGGCGACGTCCGAGCCGGTGCCGGGCTCGGTGATCGCCAACGAGCCGATCTTCTCGCCGGCGAGAGTGGGGCGCACCCACCGGTTGATTTGCTCGGGGTCGCCGGCCGCCGCAATGTGGGGCACGGCGATACTGGCGGTGAACAACGAGGCCACCAGGCCGCCCGACGCGCCGGCGTAATGCATCTCCTCGGCGACGACGACCATGTCGATGGTGTCGCCCCCACCGCCGCCGACCGCCTCGGGAAACCCGGCACCGATCAGCCCGGCGTCGCCGGCCGCCTCATGCAGCGACCGGGGGAGCATCCCCTCGGCCTCCCACTCGTCGAGGTTGGGCAGCACCTCGTTGTCGACGAAGCGGCGCACCATGGCCCGCAGGTCTCGGCGTTCGGGGGTGTCGAAGGGGTCGCACATCATGGGAGCAGACGGTAGACGCGTGACCATGCCGGGTCAGCCACCGCAGCACCGGGGAACTGATTCGGGGGTGGGTGAGCTGGTGATAGCGATCGCCATGACTGAGCCGGGCACCGGCTCGGACCTGCAGGCGGTGCCGACCGAGGCGATCGCTGATGGCGACGAATACGTGATCGACGGATCAAAGACGCTCATCTCCAACGGTTTTCAGGCCGACCTGCTCATCGCCACGAGCGGCGCCGATGAGGGTGCCGCCTGCATGTCGCTGGTCGTCGTGGAGACCGGGACATGCGACCATCACCGATGCAAGAAGATTTCGGATTGTTGTTGCGTCACCAAACTGGCCGGCTCAGCGCTGATCGGGTATTCTTGGACGACTGCGAACCCCCTTTTAGGAGCCTCGATGGCCGACGAAACAGTAGAAGCGTCTGCTAAAGCGACCGACGAAACCGTTGCCTTAAACCGTCGTGAATTTGGGAAGCGCGGAGCGATGATCGGCGGAGCCGTCGGTGCCGCTTGGGCGGCGCCACTGGTGATCGACAGCTTTTCGAACAGCGCTGCTGCAGCCGGCACGCCTCCTACTGAAGACAACACTCCAACCGACCCGGACGTACCCAAGGACATCGTAGTAGCTAAGGGTCGAGAGGTGGAGTATGTAGTTATTGGAGGAGGGGGTGGGGGTGGCCACGATCAAGCTAACCCCGGAGGCAAAGCCACTAGCCTCAATGCCGTTAACTTAGAGTTACAGCGGTGTAGTCTGGGTTGATGGCTCGTGTTGGACAGAGAACGCCTGTTGCTGGTGACCAGTTGGCGGGTTCGGTGTCGGTGGGTGTGTTGGAGCGGGTGTTCTCGCGGGCGTTTGTTGATGGTGTGATTGCGGAGTGCGGCCGTCGGGAGCAGCGGGTGAGGGCGTTGCCTGCCCGGGTGGTGGCCTATTTCTGTTTGGGGTTGGCGTTGTGGTCTGACGGTTCCTATGAGGACGTGTTGGGGATGGTGTCGTCGGGGTTGTTGTGGGCAGATGGTGAGGACGGGCCGGCACAGATGGCGTCGAAGGTGGCGTTGTTCAAGGCCCGTGAACGGCTTGGTCCGGAGCCGTTGGAGATGATGTTCCGTCGGGCGGCGGTCCCGTTGGCCGAACCAGACTGGGAACATTGCTGGTTGGGTGGCCGTCGTGTGATGGCGATCGACGGGACGACCGTTGATGTGCCGGACTCGGTGGTCAATGACACCTATTTCGGGCGGGCGGGGGTATCGAAGGGTGAACGTTCGGCGTTCCCGATGGCCCGTCTTGTCGCGGTCGCGGAGTGCGGCACCCACGCGATGGTTGACGCCGAGATCGGGCCGTACAGCATCTCTGAGGTTGCCCTGTCTGAGAAGCTCGTCGACCGGTTGATGCCCGGCACGTTGGTGATCGCGGACCGGGGGTTCTATGGCTATGACCTGTGGACCGCCGCCGCAGCAACTGGGGCTGACTTGTTGTGGCGGGTCAAGAAGAACCTGAAACCTGTGTTTGTTGAGGACCTGGGTGACGGGTCGTGGCTCGGCGAGATCCGCCGTGGTGGCCGGGCCGGCCGCAAAGCCGCCCCGGTGAGGGTGCGGGTCATTGACTACTCGGTCGACAACGGCCTCCCAGACGACGACGTCGCCGATGACGACAACGGCGGGTTCCGGTTGATCACCACGGTGTTGGACCCGACCGATATCGACGCCGCTGATCTCGCTGTCGCGTACTGGGAACGCTGGGAGATCGAGTCGGTCTTCGACGAACTCAAAACCCATCAGCGAGGCGCCCGGTGTGTGCTCAGATCCAAATCTCCGGACCTGGTTCACCAAGAACTGTGGGCCATGTTGTGTTGCCACTACGCCATCCGGACGCTCATGGCCGACGTCGCCGCTACGACCGGCCGGGACCCTGACAGGGTCTCGTTTGTTGCTGCACTCCGAATCGCCCGTGACTCCGCCCGACAGGGCGGCTTTTCCCCCTGAACGGCACGTCGCCAGGCTCTGGAGAACAGCGGTCACCCTCCTTGCCAGACGTCTCAACCCCGAACGGCGTGCCAGGTCGCTGCCCCGCGTCGTCAAACGCAAGTACACGAAATGGCACGTCAAACGGGCCGCGCACGCCGACTGGCCCCAACCAACTCACCTACCCGAAATCACGCTCACCCTCGTAAGTTAACGGCATTGCCACTAGCCTCGATCCGGCACGCTGAGATCGTGAAGAGTTAGGTTCGGACGCGACAAATGCGCTCCGTTCCAGCAAACTTGAGGGTGTTGAAGCACACAAGGGAGCTGGTTTGGAACGCATTCGTCAGGTGCAATCTAGCGCGTCACTTTCCGTGCGATACGACGGTGATGAGGAGACCGACAAGATCGTCGCTTTGGCCGGTCTCGGGCCGCTCGCCGGGTATGCGGATCGGCTTGGTTTGACCGCCGGTTTCGCTGGTTCGGTGCCCTATCTGGGGCCCGGTGTCCCGGTCGTTCACCGAGGCGGGCTGTTGGTTCATAGCTTGTTGATGTTGAACGTCGGTGGGGACTGCTGCACCGACCTCAACATGTTGCACGCAGCCGAAGGTGTGCTGGGCGATGTTGGGTCCGACACCACGTTCCGTCGGATGGTCGCCGACTTCACCAACACGTCGGGGACGACGGCCGGAGTCGACGAAGTAGTCCGTGAGATCCGGACCCGGGTGTGGGCCGAACACGGCTGGTCCGATCCGGACCGGCGGGTCGTGTTTGGATTTTCCTTTACCCACCCCCCCCGGTGGGGGTATGCTGAAACAATAGACTGTACTTGGGTAAACGTCAAGCCCCCCCTGCTATTCCCGTGAAAAGAACATGAAAGGACGGATTCTGCGCGAGCGCAGAATCCGTCCTTGAACCCGTGTTTTTGCCGCTGGGTTAGCCCTTCCCCGTCATCCGCGCGATCCAGAGATCGGGTTGCTTCACCTCGTCCAGGGTCGGCATCTGCTCGGAGCCGTCCCAGACGCGGCGCGCGAGGTCGTGGCCGTGCTTGGCGACGACGTGGTCGATGAAGGCCTCGCCGAGGCGGTACTGCTCCAGCTTCATGTCGAGGCCGGTCAGGCGCAGGAAGATCTGCTCGGCGACCGTCTTCTCGCGCTGCCGCTTCTCGAACTGGCGCGAGATCTGGTCGAAGCTCGGCAGGATACTGCTGCCCGATCGCATTCATCACATGGTTGCTGTAGCCCTCGACGATCGCCATCGTCGCCTGCATCTGCGAGAAGAGTTCACGCTGATCCGGCGTCATCAGGCCGCTCGATCCAGTTCGACATCCCGGTGCCCAGTTGTCGTCGCTCGCGCGCCCGGTTCAGCAGGGCGCGCACGCCGCCCATCCCGTCGCGCAACTGGCTCATGTCCTGGCTCAGGAACTCGAAATACTGCTCCAGGATGCCGTTGAGGTGGGCGCGCAGCCAGGGGTGCGCCTCGAACTCGAAGACGTGGGTCGTCTCGTGCAGCGCCAGCCACATCCGGAAATCGTCCAGCGGCAGCTTCAACGTCCGCTGCACCTGGCGGATGTTCGGCTCCACGAAGTAGAGCTTGCCGTCGGTGATCGGCTCCTTGCCGAGCAGCGCCAGGTCGTATTGCCCCAGCACGCGCCGCGCCAGGTAGCCGAGCAGCAGCCCGACCTCGCCGCTCAGCACCGTCTGGCTGGCGTTGCCCCAGAGGACCGAGGCGACGCGCGGCTGGCTGGTCGTTCAGCGGGTTCAGCGATCTCCAGCGGCGCGAAAAGTTGCTCGAAGTTGGCGATATTCGCCTCGACCCAATCGGCGCGGTCGAACGCGAGCGTGGCATCGAACGGGCGCGGCAATTGCGAGCCAGTGTACTCGGCGATCGGTCCCAGGCAGCTGATCAACCAGGCGGCGATAGGTCGCGGCCAGGCTGGCGCGCTCGGCCACGCCCAGGCGGTCGCCCCGGTTCATGCCCGACGGCGATCGTGCGGACCTGCTGCCAGTTGATCAGCTTCGGCACGGTGCCGGTCTGGCGAAATTCGCGCGTCTTCGTATTGGCCCACAGGCCGAACGCAGCGCCGACGAGCGGCACCGGCCGCCAGCAGGCGCGTATCAACCGGGCGGCGACGAGGGTTCTCCACGGTGCAGTCCCTTTCCAGCGGGTGTTCAAGCGCGGGGAGCGCACACGGTTCACACGCGGGTGGAATCATCGTTCGCTCGCGCCGCTGGCCAACGCTGCTCACCGTCCATGCTAGTGCGCGAGGCGTTGCCGTGTCAACCATCACCATGTACGAGCCATGTGCCGCTGCAGTGTCGGCTACGAGCCAATCGGCGCGTTTTCGCCCCCTCCACTGCCGTAGCCCGTTGGGGTGCGGGTACTGCAAGCCTTTAGTACCGATTGGCGATAGTATCGGGCTATCACATGCCCGATACTGAGACATAACTTAGCACGTGATGCAGGATACGCCTATGCCCATACGGGGGAGCCGATGAAGGAGCGCGACGAGTCCACCGACCGCCGACGATCGATCGGCGCGGCGTCAACGCCTACCGCGCCCTGCGCGATCTGGCCGGTGAAGTCCTGGTGAGCGACGATGTCGAGAATGCCCTGAACCGCTGCGGCGCGCTGGTGCTGGAGTTGCTGCATGCCGACGCCTGTAGCGTCGCCCTGCTCGATCAACGCGCCGGTTCGCTGGTGCCGCTGCTGACCATGGCGGGCGGGCGCAGCGCCGAGGTGCCGCCGCTCTCGCTCCAGATGCTCGATGGCCGCTTGATCGACGGCGATCAAGGAGAGTCGCTCGCTGATCGTCGCGCACGGCGCGATCATCGATGGCGACGTGCCGATGCCCCTCTCCGAGGCGCAATCGGCGCTCACCGCGATGCTGCTGCCGCTGCCGATGCGCGAGGGCATGAGCGGCATCCTCTGGATCGGGCGCATCCACGGCGAGACCGTTCAACGCCGAAGAACTCGACCTCGCCGAGACGATCGCCGCGATGGTCGCGCTCGGCGATCCGCAGCCTCAGCACCCAGCGCCGCCGCCCCGACGAATCGCGGCGCGATCCGCGCACCGGCCTGCTCGACGCGGCGCTCTTCGAGGAGCGCCTCGATCACCTGCTGCGCCTCGGCACGCCCTGCGCGCTGCTGCTGCTCGATCTCGACAACTTCGCCGCAGTTCAACGCGCGCTACGGCGAGCGGGCGGGCGACAACCTGCTGATGCTGGCCGGCCGCCTGCTGCGCGAGGGCTTGCGCACCGACGACGAAGGCTTCCGGCGCGCCGGGCGACGAACTGGCCCTGGTGCTGCCGAAACTCAACCGCGCACAGGCCATCGCCGTGGGCGAACGCCTCCGCGCTCGCCTTCGCGCGCACCGTCCAGCCGCTCTGCGCCACCCTCTACGTCCACCGGCCCGAGATCGAGGTTCCGCCGCCGCACCCTCTCGATCGGTCTCGCGGTCGCCCCCGAGGACGCCGGCCCAGTCCGACCCGCATCGTCGCCTTCGCCCGCGACGCCCTGCGACGCGCCAAGCGCGACGGGCGGCAACTGCGTGCAGTCAGCGGTACGGGGCGCGGATGGAATCCCCAAAGAACGAGTAAAGCGGGGGGTGCGCATCCACGCACCCCCCGCTTTTCGGAAGCCTGAGCCTGCAAAGAGTCTGCGGAGGGGCATGAAGGCTGGTTAGCCTGCGCCGGTACGCCTCTTCGTGGGGCCGCGCACCCTCAGCCCAGGGCTTCAGCCCTGGGCCGCTTGCACGCGCCACCCTTTCGCTGCTCGCACCTCGCCCATTCGCCGTTTCGCCGTCTCGCCGTCTCGCCGTCTCCCGTCACCGCCAGCATGCCGGCGTTCTCCTGCCAGTGCGACGGGGAACTGCCGCAGCGGCATCGACTCTTTCAGGCGCACGAGCACCTGGGCGGCGGCTTCCAGCCCCAGGACCACGGTGCCATTCGGCGCGGTCAGGCTGATCGTGCCGTTCACCAGCACGATTTCGTCGATGATCAGCTGGGGCCTCCGGGACGATGCCCTGCCGCTGGAAGAACTGCATCAGCTTCACGTCGGCCTCGGCGCGCTCGGCGATCCGCTCCACGACGACTCTCGTCCCCCTCGCGCGCCTCGCGCAGCCAGCGGGTGCCCGGCGAGAAGCAGGCCCCGGTGCCGGGGATCGGGTTGCCGTGCGGGCAGCGCGTCGGGCGCCCGAGCGCCTCCCACAACTGCTTCTCGGTCTCCTCGGTCAGCGCGTGCTGCCAGCGTTCCGCCTCGACGTGGACGCGCGCCCAGTCGAAGCCCATGAAATCGACCAGCAGCCGCTCGGAGAGGTGGTGGCGACGGGCGGCGGCGATGGCGTAGGCCGCGCCCTGCTTGGAGAGGACAATCTCCTTGCGCTCGTTCAACGAAACGAGGCCCGAGAGCGTCGGATCCCATGCGCTGGAGCGTTGCTGTCACCGTCGAAGGGGCCACGCCGAGCGAGTCGGCCAGGCGACGCCCGATGACCGGGCGGCCGGCGATGCCGAGGTCGAGAATCGCGCGCAGATACTCCTCAACCACCGGCGTGATCGTGCCCTCGCTCATCCCTCGCCTCCCACCACCGTTGCAATGTCACAGTTGCACACAATCTTGCTGCTACCCTCGCTACATCGGAATGACTTTTATGTAGGAAAGAATACGCCCCGAAATCGCGCCTGTCAACGGCGTGTTCGGATGGGCGCAAGGCCTTCAGAAACTTGCCGCACGCGGTTGTCCGGTCGCTTGATCAGAGAATCGTCGTCGTGTGGCATCGTTGTGAGGGTGTAGTTGCGGATGGCGGGGACCAGCCGGGCGATGATCGCCACACTGAGGATACAGGCGAGCCCGCCGGAGACGATCGCGAAGGGTGCGCCGAAGCGCGCCGCCACCAGTCCGGCTTCGAGTTGCCCCGCCTGGGGGCCACCGCCGGTGAAGGGTTACTCCGCCGCCGTCACGCGACCGCGCAGCGCATTCGGGGTGGCGAGTTGCAGGATCTGGCTGCGGAAGGTCATCCCCACCGTATCCGCCAGCCCGACCCCGGCGAGTGCCAGCAGCGCGAGCGGCATCCCGGTTGCCAGGCCGAGGCCCGCCGTGCAGAGACCGTAGGCCGCCAGTGCGCCGAGCAGCGGCCAACCGGGTCGCTGGATGCGGTGCGCCACCGCCGTCATCGCCGCCGCGCCGACAACTGCGCCGACCGCCGGGGCGGCGAAGAGGAGCCCAAGACCGGTCGGGCCGACGTGGAACACCTGGTCCGCCAGCACAGGCAGCCAGGACGGTCGCGCTGCCCCAGAAGTTCGCCAGCAGGTCGAGCGCCATGATGCCGAATATCATCTCATTGCCGCGGATGAAGCGGAAGCCTTCGATCGCGGCGTGCCACCCCTCCTCGGCGCTTGTCGTCTCTGCCGCAGCCCCAAGCCGCACGCGCATGGCCAGCAGCGTGAGGATGACCGCGACGAATGAGGCCGCCTCGACCGTGTAGACGCCCGCGATGCCGATGCCGCTGAGGAGCAGGCCACCGAGGGCGGGGCCGCCGATTGCGGTGATCTCCGCGACGGTGACGTGCCAGGAGATGGCGTTGGCGAGGTGTCCGCGCGGCACGAGGGCGGGCAGGATGGCGTCGCGCGCCGGTTCGCCGATGGTGCCGATGGTCGCGGCGAGCGCCGCGACGGCGAAGGTCACCGGCAGCGTCGCCCAGCCCGCGGCGGTCGCCGCAGCCAGGGCCAGGGCGCAGCCGAGTAGGGCCGGCTCGGTGATGAGCAGGAGGCGACGCCGATCGACCCGAATCGGCCAGCACCCCGCCGAGGAGGGCGAAGATCAGGGCCGGGATCAGCCGGACGAGGCCGAGTATCCCCAATTCGAGCGACGAATGGTGCAGCTCGTAGACCTGATAGGTGAGTGCAACCGCCTGCATCCGCCGCCCGAGGCTCGCGACGCCCTGGCCGAGGATGAGGAGGCGATAGTCGCGATGCCGCCAGGCGGCGAAGGCTCCGCCCGGGGTATGCTGTCGCTCGATTCCGGTCACGCGCGCAGACCGCAAGGCGTCGTGCGCGGGAATGAAAGCCGTGCCCTGGCACTGGCTCTCTGTGGCTGCGTGCGGTCGCGCGCTGGCAAGGTATTTTCTCCACTTCCGCGTGGTCGCGGCGACGGCGGAACAACGCCATCGTCGTGTTCGGCGCGCGAATTGTAGCAGGTGCCAGATGGTGCCCCTCATCCGACTGATGCAGCCTGCTTGTTCGAGACTTGATAGAACGAATGTGCTAAAATTGCGGCGGCAGCCGAGATGTCGATGCGTTCGGCGAGCCGGGTGTGGCGCAGCGATGAGCGGCGATGTGAGCGAGGAGTTCGACGATGAGTCGCGAGCGATGAGATGTTCGGTGGCGACTACAGCCAGGCGCGGGCGACCGGGTCGCGCGATCCTGGCCCGCGACGTTGCAGTGGCACGGCGGCAATAGCCGCTCCGCCCGCGACGACTTCGAGAGTCGCGGCGGCTTCTTCCTGCCAGAGGAGGGAATCCGCAACCTCGGCCTCGATCCCGCCGATCCCGCCGGCGGGGGCGACGGCTGGAAACGCTGAAGTTTGAGACGAAGCGGGAGAGTGGCTGGGGTTTTGCGCGGTCATCCACTTCGCGGTCCTGCAAACGGCGTTCGGGTGGGAGGATCGCGACACCCGCCAGCGCTTCGGGCGCGACGAGTACCGGCGGCGGCGGGAGGCTGCAGGACGGCAGCGAGGCGAAGCTGCGCGGGCGGCTCTACGTGATGGCGGTCGCGCGCGAACTGGATGACACTCGGGGTGGCCGACCCGGTGCTGGTGACGTTGCGCGGCACCTACTCGCGTGCGCTCGATACGCTCATCCGCGACCGGCTCGGGGCGATGGCCGCGAACGCCACGAAGCTGCGCCAGCGGCGCGGGCTGAGCGGGGCCGTGCCGCGCGAGGCGTTCTGGCTGCCGGTCGTGCCCGCCTCGCCCGCGCGCGTCGGAAGCGGGGTGAACACCTCCGAGGTTGCGCTGCCCACCTCGCCGCTGCCGGAGGCGCTGCCGTCGGACGATGACGCCTTCCGGTCGTTGGTGCGCCCGCTGCTGGTCCCGGCCGAGTACACGCGCCCGGATGGGCACTTCGACGCGCTCTGCGCCGAGTATCGCCCGCTGTGGGAGTCGCTGGCGGCCTTCGCGGGCGCGACTGGCGTGCAAGAACCCGCTGCCGAGGACGAGCAGGCCGTCCGCGCGCGAGGAGTGCCTGCGGCAGGCGAGCGTCTCGCCCACCCCGACCTGACCGACGCGGCGCGAGCGGCGATGATCGCCGATGTCTTCGCGCGCAACGGCATCGATCCGGCGGCGGCGACCGCGCCCGACTACCGTCGCATGACCGAGTGGTTGCGCCGCAAGACCGCGCCGGTGGGGACTCGCGCGTAGCCAGCCCTGCAGCTGCCTCCGACGATGGCTGAGGTTGCCCTCCCTTTGGGACAGGCTACCTCGCTGGCGATGATTTTTCCTCGCCCGTCGGAGGCGGAATGCAGCATGGAGCAGGCAGGAGGTTGACTGACAGCGAGATTGGACCAGGGCCTGGCGAACGGTTTACCATGTGCCGAGCACGCTCGCTGTGGGGATGACCGCGTGGTATGGGCGCGGGCAGACAGGAAACAGACAGAAGGAGGCTCGCATGGCGATCACGGCGCGGGGGGTCATCGCGCGCACACCGGGCGCGCGGGCTGAGGTCGAAGGAGTTCACGATCGACGATCCGGGGCCGAACGAGGTGCTGGTGCGCATCCTGGCCTCGGGCGTCTGCCACACCGACCTCGCGCGTCAAGATCGGGCGTCTATCGGCACCAGCGGCTTCCCGTTCCTGCTCGGCCACGAGGGCGCGGGCATCGTCGAGGCGGTCGGCGCCGGGCGTCACCAGCCCGCAGGTCGGGCGACCACGTGATCCTGGCGTGGCGCGCACCGTGCGGCGAGTGCCGCTTCTGCCGGATCGGGCAGCCGCACCTACTGCGCCGCCAGCCTGAACGCCGAGAAGCGCGATGCGGACGCACGATGGCAGACGCTCAACCCGCGATCCTGGGCATCGGCACGTTCTGCACCCACACCGTCGTCCACGGCGCAGCAGGCGATCCCGATCGCCGCACGACCTGCCGCCGGCGCAGATGTCGCCTGATCGGCTGCGGCGTGATGACCGGCGTCGGCGCGGCGCTCTACCACGGCGGGCGTGCAAGCCGGGCACGCAGCGTCGCCGTCTTCGGCTGCGGCGGCGTCGGCGACAGCGTCATCGCCGGGCGCGCGGCTGGCCGGGCGCGACGACGATCATCGCGGTGGACATCGACCCGCGCAAGCTGGAGTGGGCGAAGGAGTTCGGCGCGACCCACACGGTCAACGCCGCGCGACGGCGACCCGGTCGCAGCGATCAAGGAGCTCACCGGCGGCCACGGCGTCAACTACTCCTTCGAGGCGGTCGGGCGGCCGGAGACGCTGGAGCAGGCGATCTTCTGCCGCGATCTGCGCCGGCACCTGCATCTTCATCGGCGTCCCCGGCCCCGGCGCGAACCTCGACGCTCGAGCTGCAGCGCGTTCTTCGACATCGGCGGCTACCTGCGGCGTCTCGCTGGTACGGCGACTGCCTGCCGACGCGCGACTTCCCGATGCTGGCCGACTGGTACCGCCAGGGCCAGCTCAATCTGGACAAGGTGGTCACGCCGCGACCATCACGCTGGAGGAGGCGCGAGGACGCCTTCGACGGCGATGGAGCGCGGCGAGACGCTGCGCTCGGTGATCGTCTTCTGAAGTGGGAAGTGGGAAGTGGGAAGTGGGAAATGTCTCGCTTGTGAGGCAGTGCCTACGGTGAAAGGCTCGCGCCCCGAGTCGAGTCCTTTCCCACTTCCCACTTCCGCTTTCGCCGGAGAGGAGCAGGAGACCGATGCCCGATGCGGTTGAGCGGCTTGTGACGATTACGAAGACCTATCTGGCGATGGCGCGCGAGCAGTTCCGACCGACCTTGCCTCGACGATCCCGATTTGCTGGTGATGCAGGCGCGCGAGCCGCTGCCCGATTTCTACCGCTTCCTCTACGGCACGGTGGGGCGGGACTATGGCTGGACCGATCGCCTCGATCTGACCGACGAGCAGTTGCGCGCGTTGCTGGGCGATCCGGCGGTCACCTTGCTGGTGCTGTACGTGCGCGGTACGCCGGCGGGCTACGCGGAGCTGAATGTCGAGTGGGACCGGGCGCGGGACCTGACCTATTTCGGCCTCGTCCCGGCGTTCCACGGGCGGGGGTTGGGGAAGCATTTCCTCTCGGTCGCGGTGCAGCGCGCATTTGACGATGGCGCGGAGCGCGTCTGGCTGAACACGAACACGATCGATGGGCCATACGCGCTGGCGAATTACCAGGCGCGGGGCTTTGTGCCGTACAAGACCGAGCAGGATCCGAAGCGCCTATCGACTGTGGAGTGAGGACTCTACGCAGAGACTGCGGAACGATTTGTTTATTGGGAAGAGAGATTTGACGAACCTGAGAGATAGGTTCGTTTTTCTCTTAACCTTCTCCTTCTCCTTCTCCGAGCGCGGGGTGGGGCGCGGAAGAAGAAGGACGGTTGAACCGCCAAGACGCCAAGGACGCCAAGAAGGACGACGGTTTTACCGCAGAGATCGCGGAGGACGCAGAGACGGGTAAAAGAGAAGAGCGTAAAGAGCGAGACGGATGCTTCGCTGCGCTCAGCATGACAAGGGAGAGGGGGCAGCGTGTGGTGTAGATCGAGCGTTGGATGTAATTCATGGTGGCCTCCTGCGGTTCGATCCAGTGGCGCTATCTCTACGTACCCGGCGAAGGGGGCGAATCATGCCACGTTGGGCGAAAATCGCACGGTGGCGATGGTGCAATGGGAAACCGACGCGTGGCGGTGCAATTTGCTATAGTTCGGGTGTGTGTGGACTGCAATTGGCCAAGGCAGGGGCTGGGCATGACGGTGACGCTTTCTCCCGAACTCGCGGCAATTGTGCAGAGCAAGGTCGATTCCGGTCGCTTTAGCGACGCCGATGCGGTGCTCCGCGAGGCGCTGGACTTGCTCGAAGAGCAGGAGAAGCTGGCGCGGCTGCGGGTGGCGCTCGCGGTTGGCGAGGAGCAGTCAGATCGTGGCGAGTATGTCGAATATACGCCCGAGCTGCGTGCCGGGGTTCTAGAGCGGGTGCGGGAGATGGCCGCTGAAGGTCGAAAGCCGAAGACCGATGTCCGCCCCTAGAGCGAGGGTCACCCTCACCACCGAAGCCTGGGACGATTACCACCAACTCCTCCTCTACACGTTGCAGGAATGGGGAGAAATGCAGTTGGTGGAGTACTGAGGCTGCCTTCGATAGAGCATTCACCATGCTCGGCGAGCATCCCACCAGTGGACGCGCCAGGGACGATTTGCGCCCAGGCCTTCGTAGCTTTCCAGTCGGACGTCATGTCCTCTATTACGCCATCAGGGGACGAGCTGTGCGCATATTGCGCATCCTGCACAGTCGCATGGATGCTCGTCGCGCCCTGAGTCAGTAGCTGCGAACGTGTGACGCCACTGATTGGAGGCACCGTGTTCGACCTGATCAAGGAACTCACCGAATTGCCCGGCCCGATCGGCGAAGAGGGGGTCGTGCTCGACCGCATCGAGGCGATCTGGCGGGAGGCGGGCGCGACCACCGAGCGCACGCGCATCGGCAATGTGATCGCGCGCGCGCGGGCGGCAGCGGGCCGCAGCGTCCTGCTCGTCGCGCACGCCGACGAACTGTGCTACCTGCGTGCGCGCGATCCACCCCGACGGCTTCCTCTGGCTGGCCAACGGGCAGGGCTGGTCGCGCACGATCGAGCATCCGCAACTGGTTCACCGTCGGCCAGCGCGTGACGGTGCTGGCGCGCTCGGGGCTGATCCCCGGCGTGATCGCCGCCGGGACCGGCCACCTGGCCTCCCAGGCGCTGGCCGAGCCGCAGCGAGCTGACCTGGAACGACTTCTGGGTCGATACCGGCCTCGCGCGCGACGAGTTGGCGGCGCGCGGCGTCACCACCGGCACGCGCGTCATCTGGGACGCCGCAGACGGTGCAGTTCGGCCAGCACGTCGTCGGCAAGGCGCTGGACGACCGCGTGCCGCTGGCGGTGATCACCGAGGTGATGCGCCGCGTGCCGCTCGGCGCGAGCGCCGCTGCGACCTGACCCTCGCCTGCTCGGTGCAGGAGGAGATCGGGCTGGTCGGCGCGCGTGCCCTGGCCGCGCGCGATGGCGACTTCGCCGCGGCGATCGCGGTCGAGATCGGCATGGCGGGCGATATCCCGGCGATCGGGCAGCAGCGACATGCCGGTGCGCCTCGGCGGCGGGCCGGTCCTGGTCCACAAGGATGCGATGGTCCACTACGACCACGCGCTCACCGCGCGCCTGGAGCATGTCGCCGCCGAGGCCGATATCGCCGATCCAGCACGCCATCTTCGGCTCGTTCGGCAGCGACGGCCAGGCGATGATGACGGCCGATATCCCCGCCGCGCTGGTCGCCTTCCCGGCGCGCTACACCCACAGTCCCGTTCGAGACCGGCCACCTGGGCGACATCGAGGCGCTGGTCGAGTGGCTGTGCGCGTTTGTGCGCGCGGGGCTGTGACGACGGGGCTGTGCGTCAGTGTGTCGGTAGGGTGAGGTAGTCGAGTCTATGCGGTATGCCATCGCGCCGGAGATTTTTGGGCTGTTCCCGGGGATGCGGGTTGCGGTTGCCGTGGCCGAGGGGGTGGACAATACCAGTCCGCGCCCGGCGGTGGAGGCGCTCTGGCGGGAGTCGTGGGAGCGGGCGGGGGCGCTGGCGACCGAGTACGCCAACGCGCAGTCCCACCCGCACGTCGCGCCCTGGCGCGGGGCATTCAAGGCGATGGGCGTCTCGTCGAAGGAGTTCCGGAGCTCGATCGAGGCGATGCTGCGGCGGGCGATGCGCGGGGGCGAGCCGTTCAGCATCAACCCGCTGGTGGACTTCTACAACGGGATTTCGCTGCGGCACATCAGCCCGGCCGGGGGCTTCGATCTCAATCAACTCGGCACCGATCTGCTCGAACTGCGTCTGAGCCGGGCGGGCGAGGAGTTCCTGGCGCTCGGCGCGAGCGAGCCGGAGCTGGTGCCTGCGGGCGAGGTCTCGGTACGTCGCCGACGGGAAAATCCTGACGCGCCATTTCGTCTGGCGGCAGTCGAAGCTGGGCGCGCTGGCGCCGGAGACGCGCACCGTCTTCCTCGTCTCCGAGGTGCTGGGGGATGTCGAGGCGCATAGCGGCGGTACGATCGCCGACGTGATGCTGGCCGACTTCTGCGCGGGGCTGGGCGAGTATTTCGGAGTCACCGCGCGCCCGTTCATGCTGGACGAGGCGAACCCGTCCTGCGAGTGGTAGACATATCCCCTGGTGATAGTGAGATTCTCGATGGCGCGGCCCCCGGTAATCCATACCGGGGGCCGTGTCGTGGTTTTAGCCCTCACCCCGCGGCGTTGCGGCGCGGCACCACACCCACTGCGGTGGGTACTCGCCCAACGGCTGGGAAAGGGGGAGGTGCTGACCAGTACGTGAGGGGATGGCGGAGGGGCTTGCCGTGCTCGGCATCAGACCCCTCCCCGCCGCCTGCGGGCGGCGACCCTCCCCTGATGAGGAGAGGGTTGAAGACGCTGGGTAGCGCGGGTGGTGGGAAAGTGGCTAGGTGGGGCGGCGGCCGAAGAAGCCGACGCCTTCGAGGGACATGGCGATTTCGTCGCGCTGGTTGAGCATTTCGCCACGGAAGCGGACGACGCCGCGATCGGGGCGGCTGCGGGAGGGGGGTGACGTCGAGGACGGTGTAGCGCGCCCGCAGGGTGTCGCCGGGGCGGACGGGGAGGAGCCAGCGCAGGGTGTCGAGGCCGGGGGAACCCATGCTGGCGGCGTCGCCGATCAGGCTGTCGACGGCGAGGCGCATCCAGAGGCCGCAGGTGTGCCAGCCGCTGGCGATCAGGCCGCCGTAGATCGATTCCGCCGCGCGTTCGGGGTCGGTGTGGAAGGGCTGTGGGTCGTACTGGCGCGCGAACTCCAGGATCTCGGCCTCGGTGAGGGTGTGGCTGCCGAGGTCGATGCCTTCGCCCGGCTGGAAATCTTCCAAGTAGCGCATGGGTACTCCGAGTAGTCAGTAGTCAGTAGTCAGTAGCCAGTGAGGTGGGACGCCGTGTACTCGTTCGCGGTTGGTCTCGTCACCCCAAGGATACGCCGTTTGCGGTATCCTGTCGCCACCATTCTAGCCGACTGCTCGGCTGCCCGACCGCCCAACTGGCTACTGACTACCGACTACTGACTACTCGCGGAGGGAGACGATGCCGATCCGAGATCGCCACCGGTGGGATCGCCCAGGAGACCAATACCTTCCAGTGGGAGCCGACGACGCTGACCGACTTTTCTAAAGGGTCCAGCGGCAGTTGAGCGCGGCGACGGATATTCTGACGACCTGACGGGGACCGGCACGATTTACGGCGGGATCGTCGCCGAGGCCGAGGCGCAACGGTGTCGAGTTGATCCCGACGCTCTACGCGCACGCGGTGCCGGGCGGGCGGGTGTCGCGCGAGGCGTTCGAGCGCTTCTGCGCGCGAGATTCTCGATGGGATTCGCCGCGGCGATGCCGGTGGACGGGGTGCTGCTCGGGCATTCACGGCGCGATGGCGCTGGAGCACGGCGCCGGACGGCGAGGGGCCGCTGATCACGCAGGTTCGCGAGGTGGTTGGCCCGGATGTGCCGATCGTCGCGCCGCTCGATCTGCACACCAACCTCTCGGACGAGATGATGGAGGAGGCGAACGCCTTCGTCGGCTACAAGGAGTATCCCCACACCGACACGCCCGAGACCGGCGCGCAGGCGATGCGGATCCTGCTGGCGACGATCCGGGGCGAGGCGACGCCGACGATGGCGCTACACGCGGCTGCCGCTGATCGCGCCGAACCAGTCGATGGTGACGACCTGGCAGTCGCCGCTGAAGGATGGCGATCGACCGGGCGCGGGAGATGGAGCAGCGAGCCGGGCGTGCTGGCCGCGACGGTGCTCGGCGGCTTCCCGTTCGCCGACGTGCCCTTCGCGGGGGTCGCGACGATCGTCGTCACGGACAACGACCGGGCGCTGGCGCAGGCGCTACGCCGACGAACTGGCGACGATGTGCTGGGAGCGCCGCGAGCGGCTTCGACCATCCACCCGACGCCGATCGCCGACGCGATCGCCGAGGCGCATGGCCGGGGAGCCGGGGAGCGTCTACGTGCTGGCCGACATCTCCGACTCGGGCGCGAGCGGCACGGCCGGGGATGGCACGGCGGCGCTGCAGGGGCTGCTGGCGGCGCAGCGCGCGCTCGGCGGCGGTGGCGCAGATCATGGATCGCGCGGCGGTCGCGGCGTGCATCGCGGCCGGGGTCGGTGCGACGGTCACGCTGCAGCGTCGGCGGCAAGCACGACGGGCTGCACGGCGAGCCGGTCGAGGTGACCGGCATGGTGCGGCTGATCCACGAGGGCTCGTTCGCGATCGGCGGGGTGATGGGTCGCGGGCACGCGCGCCAGTCGCGGGCAAGACGGTGGTGCTGGAGATCGACGGCCCGGGCGGGATCGAGCTGCAACTGACCGAGTTGCGCGGCCACCCGAACGACCTGAACTACTTCCGGGCGTTCGGGATCGAGCCGACCGAGCGGCGCATCCTGGTGCTGAAGAGCGCGGCCCACTTCCGCGCCGCCTTCGAGCCGATCGCGACCAAGGTGATCGAGATCGATGCACCGGGCATCAGCAGCCCGAACCTGCACAGCTTCCCGTACCAGCGACCTGCGCCGCCCGATCTACCCGCTGGACCCGGAGACGACCTGGGAGCCGGGCGGCGGTGGGGCGTGAGGGCGTGAGGGCGTGGGGGCGAAGAAGGGGACGATTGAACCGCCAAGACGCCAAGGACGCCAAGAGCGCCAAGAGGAGGAGACGATTTTACCGCAGAGGGCGCAGAGGACGGCGCAGAGGACGAGGGGAGACGACGAGAGAAGAGAGAGGAGAGACGGATCCTTCGCTGCGCTCAGGATGACACGGGGCAAGGCACTAGCCTTGGATGTGTCATCCTGAGCGCAGCGAAGGATCCGTAACTCCTCGTTACTCGTTACTCGTTACTCGTTACTCGTTACTCTCGTCCTTTCTCACGACTCACGACTCACGACTCACGACTGGAGTTGACCGATGCGCGCGGCGATTCAGACTGGCATCCGAACGATTGAGGTGCGTGAGCTGGCGTTGCCGGAGCGGCCGGAGGGGTGGGCGCTGATCCGGCCGCTCGCTTCCGGCATCTGCGGGTCGGATTTGCACCCCTATCACGGGCGGGCGACGCCGCAGGCGCTGCCCGAGGGGCACGAAGATCGGTGGCGAGGTGCTGGACTTGCCGCAAGGGTATGCGGGACCGGCGAAGGTGGGCAATCTGGTGGCGATCGACACGATCTGCCTGGGGATCGCCTGCGGCACCTGCGCGTTTTGTCGCGCGGGGCAGCCCAGTTCCACTGTCCGACGCGCCAGACCGCGCCGCGCACGGGCGGCGGGTTCGCCGAGTTGCTGACGCGGCGACCGGAGGGGCTGTTCCCGCTGCCGGCGGGGATGACGGCCGAGCAGGGGTCGCTGGTCGAGCCGCTGGCGGTGGGCGTGCCACGCGGTGCGCTGGGCGCGCATTGGCGGCGGGCGCGAACGTCGCGATCGTCGGCGCGGGTACCATCGGGTTGATGACGCTGCTGGCGGCGAAGGCGCTGGGGGCCGGGGCGGTGCATGTGCTGGCGCGGCACGAGCATCAGGCGCTGCGGGCGCGCGACCTGGGCGCGACCAGATTCACGCGCGGGTCGTGCGGCGGTACGCCCAGGTCCTGGGGCGCGCCAAACTCAGCCCCGCGTCGGTCTCACGCAAGCTCGCTGCGCTGCGCTCGCTCTTCCGCGCGCTCCGTGAGAGCGGCGTCGTCAAGGCCAACCCCGCCGAGCTCGTCGCCTCGCCGAAGGGCAGGTCGCACCTTCCGACGGTGCTCAAGCCGGCCGAGGTCGTGAAGCTGCTCGAGTCCGTTCCTCAGTGCAAACCGATCGACCTGCGGGACCGGGCGATGCTCGAGTTGGTCTACTCGGCCGGACTGCGGGTCTCCGAGCTGACCGGCCTCGACACCGGCTCGGTCGACTTCGACGCCGAGGAGGTTCGCGTCGAGGGCAAGGGAGGGCGGACTCGCGTCCTGCCGGTCGGGGAGCCGGCGCTGCGCGAGATCGGCGACTACCTGCGGCGCGGCCGGCCGATGCTCTCGCAAGGAGGCGACGAGCCGGCGCTCTTCATCTCGATCAAGGGCAGGCGCCTGTCCCCGTCCGACATCAACCGCCGGCTCAGCCGCTGGGCCGGGCAGGCCGGGATCGCCGGTGCGCACCCGCATGCGCTCAGGCACAGCTTCGCCACGCACATGCTCGACGGCGGGGCCGACCTGAGGTCGATCCAGGAACTGCTCGGTCACAGCCGGATCTCGACGACGCAGATCTACACTCGGGTAGAGTCCGCGAGGCTGCGGGAGGCGTACGCAAAGGCGCATCCACGCGCGTGACGGACTCTCGGACGGCGAAACGCATGGAAACCAACGTCAAGGCGATCGAACTGCGCGACCTCTGGCGCCGCTACAAGGAGAGCGGTGACCTCGAGGCTCGCGAACGGCTCGTCGTCGCCTATTCGCCGCTCGTCAAGTACGTCGCGGGCAGGACGGCGTCGGGGCTGCCGGCGCACGTCGACGAAGCCGACCTGATCTCCTACGGGCTCAGCGGGCTGATCAACGCGATCG
Organism: Baekduia sp.; assembly: GCA_037045385.1. Lineage (GTDB taxonomy): Bacteria > Actinomycetota > Thermoleophilia > Solirubrobacterales > Solirubrobacteraceae > Baekduia. The sequence continues at coordinate 24,427 of JBAOHN010000006.1, forward strand.
AGCGCTTCGAGCTCGAGCGCGAGATCAAGTTCGAGACGTACGCGATCACGAGGATTCGCGGCGCGATCATCGACGAGCTCCGCTCGATGGACTGGGTGCCGCGCTCGGTCCGATCACGAGCGCGTGACATCGAGAAGGCGCACACGAAGCTCGAGCACCGGCTCCAGCGGGCGCCGACCGACGAGGAGATCGCGCTCGAGATGGGGATCGAGCTCTCCGAGTTCCACGACCTCCTGCTGCAGATCTCGAAGTCGTCGGTCGCGGCGCTAGACGAGCTTTGGTCGGTAGGGGACTCGACCGGTGATTCGATCTCGCTGCTCGACACGCTGACCGACGACAGCGCTCCGGATCCGGCCGCCGTCGTCGACCAGTCGGAGCTGCGTGACCGCGTCGCCGATGCGATCGCGCGCCTGCCGGAGCGCGAGAAGCTGGTCGTAGCGCTCTACTACTACGAGAACCTGACGCTGCGAGAGATCGGCGAGGTGCTCGGCGTGACGGAGTCCCGGGTCTCGCAGCTGCACACGAAGGCCGTCCTGCGGCTTCGGTCGCGCCTGATCGACGCGGACTAGCGCCGTGGTCGCCCGCAAGCAGATCAACACCAACGTCGAGTCGGTGTCCTGCGACGTCTGTGGGCGCTCGCTGCTCCGCGGAGAGCACGCTGAGGTCTTCATCGCCGGCGGCGTGCGGCGCAGCGTGTGCGAGCTCTGCACGGTCCGTGCTGCGCACGACGGCTGGATCCGCGAGGGCGTCGACGATCCGCGCATCCTCGGCGAGGAGCAGCGCCGCCGGAGCCCGCTCCGAGGCCTGATCCGTGCGCGGCGGCCAGAGACGCAGCTCGAGCCCGGCGGGGCCGAGGCGCTCTTCTCCCCGTCGGCCGAGCAGCCTGCAGTGGCCGGTCCGGCGCCTGCGCGGAGCGGGCCGGCGCCGCTGAGCGCCGACCTCCGGCAGGAGCACCAGCGCGCGCGTGCCGTGATGGCCGAGCAGGCCTCCGCCGGCGAACCTGCGCTGTACGAGGACCGCTCCGTCCGCGGGATTCCGAGCAACAGCGAGCTGAAGGTGGCGCGTGCGATCGAGCTGTTCAACGCATCGCCGCACGTCCGCACGGTCGCCGGGGTCTCGCGCTCGCTCGGCGTGCCGATGGTCTGCGCGAGGCCGTCGCTGACCGAGGGCAGCGTCGTGACGATCGTGGTCGCGTGGGAACTGTCTTGGTACCGCTTCGAAGTCGACCTGGGTGACGAGGGCGCTGGCGTGCGCGTCGTCGGCCAGGGAACGGAGCTGGAGGAACTCGATGAGGCCGATCGCGAGGCGAACGGCACGGCCGGCGCTGACGGCATCATCCGCTACGAGGCGCCGATGGCGAGCGCCGACCACTGAGAGATGAGGAGTGCAGCGTGATCTACTGTGTCGTACCCGAGGAGTTCGGCCCTGAGCTCTTCGACCGCCTGTCCGCCTACTACGCCGACGACCCGCAGGTGACGGTGATCGTCGATCGCCGCAAGGGCGGGCGGCGAGGCGACGAGGCTCAGGTCGACGAATCGCGGCGCGAGCTGCGCGACCGTCGCAAGCCGCCGATGGCGGCGGAGATGCCCCCGCTCCACGAGTAGCCCGCGGTGCGATTGCTATCGTGCCGCCCGACCACGCGGATGTAGCTCAGTTGGCTAGAGCGTCTGCTTGCCATGCAGAAGGTCGTGGGTTCGAGTCCCATCATCCGCTTCCAGAGGCGTTTCACGTTCGCATTCGGCGACGCCGCTGTCCTCGCCACTTCGGTCACGACCACAAGGTCGCTCCCTCGTGGCTCGTCCGCGTCCCCACCGACTGCTTTCGCGAAACGCCGCTGAGTGAGGTCGGCGGCGACCGGTACGGTCCACGCCATGCCCAGAGTGCGCGCGTGTGGATTGCTGATCTCGCTCGTCGTCGCGGGAGGGCTGTTGCCGAGCGCAGCCGCCTCGGCGCGCCAGGGCTACTGCTCACCGTCCGGCGACTACTGCACGTCCGTCGCTCTCCAGGACGGCGTCCGAACGCTCTGGCTCGGCACCTTCTCGTTCACCGGCAAGGCGAGCTTCTGCGTCACGCCGCCTCGGGGGCCCGTCGAGTGCGTGCGCAAACAGCTGACGGTGGGGGACGGCGGCCTCTACGTCGCGGAGGTGGAGTGGCGCAAGGCCTTCCGCAGCCACGGCCGCGGGGTGTACGGCGTTCGCTTCTACGCGCCCGGCCGTGTGCGGCTCGGGCCGCTGCTCAGCTTCCGCGTGTGATGCGGAAGGCGCCGACCGGAATCGAACCGGTGTAGACGGCTTTGCAGGCCGCTGCGTAGCCACTCCGCCACGGCGCCGAGGGCGCTGTGCAGCCTAGTGGCTCCGAGATTCGAGCCACGTTTCGGCTGCTAGGCTGCGCATCTCCCAGGGCGATTAGCTCAGCTGGGAGAGCGCCTGCTCGACAAGCAGGAGGTCACTGGTTCGAGCCCAGTATCGCCCACTGGAAGCCCCCTCTCGCCAGGGGGCTTTCGTCGCTCCGGACCCCGGCCCGTTGGTACCGGATAGCCACCGTATGTGGTGCTATCCGGTACCAACGCGCGGGGTGCGGATGCGTTGGTACCGGATAGCCACCGTATGCGGTGCCAGCCGGTACCAGTGCGCGGGGGTTGGCTTGGCTTAGGCGGTGTACCCGGCCACGACCCGGCCAGAATCGCTACTCCTCGAGTTGCCAGCGCGCGACGAGCTGGTAGAGGATCACGACGTCGAGCGCGACCACGAGGATCGACCAGAGTGGGAACGCGCTGATCGAGCCGAACTGGCTGAGCGCGTGGAGGACGGTAAAGACGACCGCCGCCATCCGTGCCGCGGTGTTGCCGAGGAACAGGCCGACACCGGTCGCCGCCATCAGCACGCCGATGACGAGCGCCGCCCAGCCCCAGAGCGTGAAGTCCCAGATCGTCACGTCGCCGCCGCCGCCGATGGTGACGACCTTGCTGTCGGTGATCGCGGCCAGCCCCCACATCGCGGAGAACATGCCGTTGAGGAAGAGCAGGATCCCGGCGAAGGCGAGCCAGCCGTTCGGGCCGGCGCCGGCGGGGAGTTTCTGCGATGCAGCGGTATCGGACATGCACCGGGGATTCCGCGCCGGGCGCCGTTTCCCTCCGGTCGCCGCCGTCAGCGCTTCGTGGACTTCTTGGGACAGACGGCAACCGTGCGGCGCACTATCTTGCCTGTCCGTGCGCTGCGATGGCGGCGAACGACCCGCTTGCAGCGCCGCTTCGGCTTGGTCTTTGCCTTCGAGGCGGGCTTCGTCGTGACGGTCTGCTGAGGGGCGGTCGGGGTGACCGGGATGCTGCTGGAGTCGTGGACCGGCGGGGAAATCGTTCCGGTGTTCGTCACCGTGCCCGTCCCGGTCGTGTTCGTGTTCGTGGTGGTCGTCACTGGCGCCGGACCGGCCTCCTGCAGGATGTTGCCGGCTCCCAGGTCGGTGAGTTTCGCGTCCCCGCAGTGTTCGCCGCCGTAGTAGTAGAGCTCGTTCGATGGCGTCTGGTTGGCGGTCGCTGAGAGGCGTCCCCACTGCACCTTCGAGTACGGGAGCGCGGCGCACGACGCCGGTGTCGGCCCGAAGTACTCGGTGAAGGTCGCCGTCCACCAACCGAGCAGGTCCTTCGTCGGGACGTGCAGGTCGCCGATCTTCGTCGCGACGCCAATCGTGGTGTCGACGACCGATCCGGCCCACCACGTGCCGGAGGCGTCGGTGCCGGCGAAGCTGATCGACAGCCGGTACTTGTGGCCGAACTGCCAGTCGTACGCCATCCGGCAGGAGTAGCCCTCACCGTCCTCCCAGAACGGCATGCAGGTGTCGTACTGGTATTGCTTCCAGCCTTCGGCCTCCCAGAGGCTGAAGATCACCGTCTTGCCCGGTGGGCCGACCCAGCGGCTGCCGTTGGACTGGAGACCGATGTAGCCCCCACCACCATGGTGAAGGGTGACCTGGTGCGCCCAGAAGTACGGGGCGTCCGTGGTGACTGCCAAGGGCGTGAGCTCGGCGTTCATGACCGTGTACCCGGCATGGCTCGGCCAGTTCCTGATGATCGAGCTTCCCTGCGACCGGACGGTCAGCGCCGACGCACCGGGAGCAACGGCGAAGGCGGCCGCGGCGGCGAGCATCGAGCACTTCAGCGTGTTGCGCACTTTCACTCAAAAAGAGCTAACCACAATCCGGGCTGTTGCGGCCAAGCACGGCACCCGGGTTGAGCAGCCCGGCCGGGTCGAGGCAGCGCTTGATCGCGCGCATCGCTGTGACCTCCGCGTGCCCGCGACACCGTTCGAGCCACGCGGTCTTCGCCACGCCAACGCCATGCTCGGCGCTGATCGTGCCGCTACACGCCAGCGCGAGCGCGAGGATCTCGTCGTCGACTGTGTGATCGGATGGATCGGGGCCGACCACGTTGACGTGGAGGTTGCCGTCACCGAGGTGACCGAAGACGTATGCGTCCTCGCGAAGGCGGTCGAGGAACTCTCCGAGCCGGCCGACCGGCACGCCGACGTCGAGTTTGATCGGCGTGCCGAGCGCCGAGATCGCCTCGTTCACACGGTCGCGCGGCGCCCACAACGCGGCCCGGCCTGCGCTGTCGTCGGCGATCGCGGCCCGGTCGGATGTATCGCCGAGCGCGGCCGCCAGTTCCTCGGTCGAGCCGCAGTCGATCAGCAGCACGAACGGTGCATCGGCGACGGGGGAGGTGACGCCGACGTGGGCGCAACCGGCCGCGAGCGACCGCGCGTCGATGATTTCGCACGCTTCGAGCGTCGGCGCGTGCCGGCGCAGCGCCGCGAGCACGGCGGTCGCCTCGCCGACCGAGTCGACCGGCAGCAGTGCCGACACACCCCCGGCTGTGGCCGGGACGCTGCGCCAGCGGACCGCCGTGATGACGCCGAGCGTCCCTTCGGAGCCGATCAACAGCTGCGATAGGTCGTAGCCGGCGTTGTCCTTGAGCAGCCCGTTCATCCGCGAGATCACGGTGCCGTCCGCAAGCACCGCTTCGAGGCCGGCGATCCGGGCACGAGCCGTCCCGTAGCGGATCGCCCGCGGCCCGCCCGCGTTGCACGCGGCGATGCCGCCAAGTGTCGCGGTGTCGCGGGCGCCGAAGTCGAGCCCGGCATCGGCGCCGTGCTCACGGCACGCTTGCTGCAGCGCGGTGAGTGTGACGCCGGCGCCGCAGCTGATCTGGCCGGTGGCCTCGTCGACCGCTCCGATCTCTGTCAGCCGCGCAAACGAGAGCACGACCTCGCCGCCGCGCGGGACGCCGCCGCCGACGAGCCCGGTGTTGCCACCCTGCGGGACGACCGGCACGCCGTGCTCGGTGCAGGCACGGAGGACGGCGGCGACCTCGGCGGTATCCGCCGGCCGGACGACGCAGCGGGCGGGCGCGCCGAAGCGCCCGGTCCAGTCGCGTTCGTACCCCGCGCGGATGTCTGCGTCGGTGAGGACGTGATCGGGGCCGACGACCTCGGCGAGCGCCTGCTCGAGCGACATGGGCCTGCGATGCTACGCCGCGATGCCGGGCGAGACCGTGTTTACGTTCGAGGGGACCCCCGTCAAGTACGGAGCCGGGGCCGCGCGCGAGGCCGGCTGGGAGATACGGCGGCTCGGGGCGAACCGGGTACTGCTCGTCACCGACCCCGGCGTCGCAGCACTCGGCGTGCCCGAGCAGGTGGCCGCGCAGATCCGCGCGGAGGGGATCGAGGTCGTGATCTTCGACGGCGTCCGGGTCGAGCCCACCGACGCCTCGATGGAGCGTGCAGCGGATGCGGCGCGCGAGCACGAGGTCGACGGGTTCGTGTCGGTCGGAGGCGGCTCGGCGATCGACACGGCCAAGGTCGCGAACCTGCTCGTCACGCACCCCGCGCCGCTGATCGACTATGTCAACGCTCCGGTCGGCGGCGGCCAGAAGCCGCCCACGCCGCTGAAGCCACACCTCGCGATCCCGACGACCTCCGGCACCGGCAGCGAGGCGACGACTGTTGCCGTGCTCGACCTCCCGGGACTCGGGATCAAGTCCGGGATCTCGCACCGGTACCTGCGTCCCGCCCAGGCGATCGTCGACCCCGAGCTGACGCGGACCCTTCCACCCGAGGTCACGAGCGCGACCGGACTCGATGTTGTCTGTCATGCCGCCGAATCGCTGTTGGCGAGGCCGTTCGGCTCGCGACCGGCTGCCGAATCACCGGATGCCCGGCCGCCATACCAGGGCTCGAACCCCGTCGCCGACGTCTGGTCGGAGAAGGCGCTGGAGCTCGGCGGGCGCTATCTACGCCGCGCCGTCGCCGACGGCGCTGACGTCGAGGCGCGCGGCTTCATGATGCTCGCGGCGACGATGGCCGGCGTCGGCTTCGGCTCGGCGGGCGTGCACCTTCCGCACGCGCTCGCGTATCCGATCGCCGGGCTCAAGCACGTCTACCAGCCGCCGGGCTACCCGGACGACCATCCGTTCGTGCCGCACGGGCACTCGGTCATCGTCACAGCGCCCGCCGCTTTCCGCTTCACGTACCGAGCCGACGCCGCCAAGCACGAGCACGCAGCCGCGCTACTCGGCGGCGACCGCTCCGCGGGCGCAGACGCGCTGCCGGACGCCCTCTCTGCGCTGATGCGTGACGTCGGCGCGCCGACCGGCCTCGCCGAGCTGGGCTATCGCGAGGACGATGTCGACGCGATCGTCGCCGGGGCGCGCAAGCAGCAACGGCTGCTCGAGATCGCGCCGGTCGAGCCGAGCGACGCAGACCTCGCGGATATCGTGCTCGCATCGCTCTGAGCGTGCCGAACATGAACGATCTCCGAGAGGGCTTCTCGGGCACACCCGGCGCGGGGAACACTCGCTGGCATGAAGACGAAACGTCAGACGACGATCGCGATCGCAGCTTCGCTGGCTGCCGGCCTCGGCGCGTGGGCGCCAGCGGCGTCGGCACACGGCCGCGATCACGGCTCCCACCAGGATCATCGCCAGGCCGGGGACCGCCATCACGGAAAGCGCGGCCACGACCGCCAGGCGTCGCGGCTTGCAGCCGTCGCCGAGAAGCTCGGCGTCAGCAATGCGGATCTCCGGGCAGCTATCAGGGACGGCGCCCGCGCCCAGGCCGCCGTCACGCGGCCCGATCTCAGCAGAGCCGCCTACAACTCGGCACTCGCCGCCGCTCTGGGCGTGACCACCGCTGACCTGGAGCGCGCCCGCGAAGCAGCTCGAGCCGCACAGGGCCGTGACGCCAGACGGACTGCGTTCGCTGCCGCCCTCGGCAAGAGCGTCGCCGAGGTGGAGGCTGCTGACGCGAAGGTGCGCGCCGACATGCGCGCCGCCAAGAAGGCATACAAGCGCCAGCGAGCCGACGCCTTCTTCGCGGCTGTCGCCGCGAAGCTCGGGAAGGACGTGAACGTCGTCAAGGCCGCGTTCACCGAGGTCTACGGGTCGGCCGCCGCCCGGCGCGCCTGCGCCCGTCGCTAGCTCCCCGCGCGTCGCCTGCCGGCCGGTTCCGCCGGTCGGCAGGCGAACATCGCGGCTGTGAGCGCCAACGTCGTGACCGTCCGCCGTGTCGTCCTGGGTGTCGCCGTCCTGATCGGGCTGATCATCGTCACCGCGACCTTCTCGGGCTGTTTCAGCAAGCCCAACGCCGGTGAGATCGGCGTCGTCCGCAACGGTGGACCGCTCGACAACAAGAACATCCGCGGCGTGATCGACAACGGCGCAGGGCTGACCTACACCGGCCTCTACAGCACCGTCCACTACTACCCGGTCGACAGCCAGCAGCGGTTCTTCCGGATGGCGACCTGCGGCGGTGGTGTATGCCAGGGCGCCGACGGGCTCGCCGTCACCGTCCCGACCTCCGACGGCGTCGACGTGACGATCGAGGGAACCTTCTACCTCAACACGGTCTTCAACAACTCGAAGGCCGGTCGCAATGCGCTCAAAGCGTTCGACACGCAGTTCGCGACCCGCACCTTCCAGGGCAGCCACGCGTACGAGGGAACGCTCGGCTGGGAGAAGTTCCTCGCGGCGATCGTCGAGCCGATCGTCGTCAACAACCTTCGCGAGAGCATCGCCGGCGTGCCCTGCGCCGACCTCGTCGCCTCGTGCGCGCTCGTGCAGAACGGCGGTGCGCGCGTCGTGACCAAGGGCGATACGCAGTCGAACGTGGCGCGAATCCAGAAGACCGTGCAGGAGGGCCTAACCGAGGACCTCGACGAGACCCTGCGGCAGAACTACTTCGGCAACGTCCAGTTCCGGCTCAGCCGCGTCGTCCTACCCGAGCAGATCCAGGCCGCGATCAACGAGGCGCAGTCGGCGTTCGCGCAGGTCTCCCAGGCGCAGGCGAAGGTCCAGTCGGCGCGCGCCGAGGCGCAGGCGAACCGCGAGCGCCAGCGTGGTTACAACGCGTGCCCGGCGTGTCAGCGGATCGATCTCGTCAAGGCGCTGCCCGCAGGTCTTCAAGCGCTCGGCAGCGACACGGCGCTCGGAATCAAGTAGGCGCGGCGCGAAGGGTCGTTCAGGTATACACGGATCATGATGATCCGCCGCGCTGCCGCCGTCGTGCTCGTCCCGCTCGCGATCGTCGCGCTGCCGATTGCCGGCGCAGACGGCAAGAAGCGGGCCAAGTGCGCTCGCTACTTCGAGAAGGCGGGCTGCAAGCTCAAGCAGGGCGAGCAGTACATCGCCAAGAACAAGGGCGGGATCGACATCCTGCGCGAGGGCTTCAACGTTCAGGACCTGATCGTCAAGAGCGGCGCGTGCGAGGACGGGACGACCGCGGCGTGGGTGTTCGACATCGGCACCGCCGAGTCCGCGATCGACAAGGCGGTCAAGACCGGCAAGTCGTACACGTTCACCGACGAGGCGACCTACATCCTGAACGGGCAGGACGAGGTGCCGGTGACGCTCCAGGGCACAGCGTCGTTCACCGCCAAGTCCGCGCGCCTGACCGGGACGAGCACAGCGAAGATGCCCACCGGTGGCCCTGCCAAGACCTGCACCGCGCAGGTCGATCTGAAGATGCCGCGGGCGAAGACCGCCCTCTAGGGGGTACGGTTGCCGCGGACGACCGCAGGGGGCGGTCGCATACGAAAGGGAGACCCATGGCTCGCGCCACCACCGCCGGGATCGCATCGGCTGTCTGTGTTCTCGCAACCGCTCCGGGAGCGTCTGCCGTTAGCGGGAACATGACGGACGCCTACTTCGCAGCCGACAGCGGCCAGACGTGCCGGGTCACCGGCTGGCTCAGTGGGGACCTCGCCGCCGGGACGACCGTGCAGTCTCCTTTCACGGCCAATCTCTGGCGCTACTTCGCGGCCGCGTACTGCCCGACGAAATCGACGACCACGAGCCTCTCGCTCCGTGGTCGCCTTCTGCGGAACAACGGGCTCGTGTCGAGCCCCTCGGATACCTCGTGGGAGTTCCTCTACAACGGGCCGGCTGGCAGTGCGCCGGTGAGCAAGGTCGTCTCCGTCAACAACCTCGCCTACCCGAACCGCAACACCGGCTCGTTCCAGGCCTGCGCCGATGTGTACCGCTGGGCGACGGTGATCCAGACCACCTGCACGCCCGCGCTCAAGTAGCGGGCGGGGCGGGGTCGGCAGACCGCCTCCCTAGGATGGGCGGCGATGCAGGTCACGCTTCCCGACGGCAAGGTTCTCGAGCTCCCCGATGGGGCGACCGGCGCCGATGCCGCCGCGGCGATTGGTCCGGGGCTCGCGAAGGCCGCGCTCGCCGTCAAAGCCGACGGGGAGGTCCGCGACCTCGCGCGCCCGCTGCCCGAGGGTGCCGCGCTCGAGATCGTCACCGACCGCTCGGGGCAGGACGCGCTCGACCTGATCCGACACGACTGCGCGCACGTGCTCGCCGCTGCGGTGATGGAGCTCTACCCGGGCGTCAAGATCTCGATCGGGCCGCCGATCGAGCACGGCTTCTATTACGACTTCGACTTCCCCGACGGCGTCGCGATCAGCGACGCCGACTTCGCCGCGATCGAGGCGAAGATGGCCGAACACATCGCCGCCGACGAGGGATTCGATCGTGACGAGCTCACGCCGGCCGCGGCGATCGACCTCTTCAAGGGCGAGGACCAGGACTACAAGGTCGAGCTGATCGAGGACCTCGTCGCCGCCGACCCCGCGCTCGATCACGTCAGCCTCTACACGAACGGGCCCTTTACCGACCTCTGCCGCGGCCCGCACGCGCCCGGCACCGGTCGGATCGGCGCGTTCAAGATCCAGTCGGTCGCGGGCGCCTACTGGCGCGGCAATGCCGACAACCAGATGCTGACCCGCATCTACGGCACCGCGTTCTTCAAGAAGAAGGAGCTCGAGGCGCACCTCGAGCTGCTCGAGGAGGCGCGCGCCCGCGACCATCGCAAGCTCGGCCGCGAGCTGGACCTCTTCCTCTTCGACGAGTGTTCGCCGGGGATGCCGTTCTGGCAGCCGAACGGGATGGCGGTCTGGAACGAGCTGACGCGGCTCTGGCGCGCCGAGAACCTCCAGCGGGGCTACCGCGAGGTCAAGACGCCGATCCTCTTCGACGTCGACCTCTTCAAGCAGTCCGGTCACTGGGACAACTACCGCGACAACATGTACTTCACGGACGTCGAGGACCGTCCGATGGGGCTCAAGCCGATGAACTGCCCCGGCCATACGCGGCTCTACAAGTCCGAGCGCCGCTCCTACCGCGACCTGCCGATCCGCTACTCCGAGCAGGGCCTCGTCCACCGCCACGAGCCGTCAGGGACGCTGCACGGGCTGATGCGAGTCCGCCACATCACCCAGGACGACGCCCACATCTTCTGCACCGAGGAGCAGATCGAGGCCGAGGTCCAGGCGGTTCTCGACTTCGGCTTCGCGCTCTACGAGCTGTTCGGCTTCGAGCCGGTGCTCGAGCTGTCGACGCGGCCGGAGAAGCGCGTTGGGTCCGATGAGACCTGGGACCGCTCGGAGGCGGCGTTGCAGTCCGCGCTCGAGAAGGCAGGGCTCGAGTACGTCGTGAACCCCGGCGACGGCGCCTTCTACGGGCCGAAGATCGACCTCCACATGCGCGACTCGCTCGGGCGTTCGTGGCAGCTCGGCACCTGTCAGCTCGACTACTCGATGCCCGAGCTGTTCGACCTGACGTACACGGGCGCCGACAACGCCGAGCACCGGCCGGTGATGATCCACCGCGCGATGCTCGGCAGCTTCGAGCGCTTCATCGGGATCCTGATCGAGCACTACGGCGGGGACTTCCCGTTCTGGCTCACCCCGGTGCAGGCGCTCGTGATGACGATCTCCGACCGCCACGAGCCGGCGGCGGCATCGGCGCTGGCGGCGCTCCAGGCCGCCGGCATCCGCGCCGAGCTCGACGCCCGCACCGAGTCGGTCGGCCGCAAGATCCGCGAGGCCGAGCTGCGCAAGGTGCCGTACATCCTCGTGATCGGCGATCGCGAGGCCGATGAGGGCACGGTCTCCGTCCGCCGCCACGGCGGCGCCGACGAGGGCGCGATCGCGGTGGCGGCGCTGGTGGACCGCCTGAGCGCCGAGGCAGTCCCGACGCCAACCCCCTGAACGTCGAGTGGTCGGTTGCTCTCAAACGGGTGAGAGCAACCGACCACTCGACGCGAGGGTGAGGGCCCCGGTGTCTGTTGGCGGACACAGCGGGGGGAGAGAACTGGTCGCGCTCGCCCTATGGAGGGTGTGGATGCGATCGCACGCTTAGCGGCCGGCCAGCACGGCGTTGTCACGCACGCGCAGATGCATGCGCTCGGGGAATCTGATGCCGGCATCGGGCGGCTGTGCGCGAGCCACTACCTGCTCCCGGTCCACCGCGGGATCTACGCCGTCGGCCACCGGCGCCTGTCGGCGGACGGTGCTCGGAGCGCGGCCTCGCTGTCCGTGAGGGACGGTGCACCGGTTGGCCGGTTCTCGGCCGCCAACCACCTCGAGCTCGGCCGTTGGCGCCCGCGCCACGGCCTCGTCGAGGTCGCCGCAGACACGCGGGAGGCCGGACGGCGAACCGACATCAAGGTTCTGCGGCTCGCATCGTTGCGGCCGGAGCACGTCATCGTTGAGCGCGATGTCCGGTGCACGTCCGTCGCGCGCACGCTGGTCGACCTGGCCGGAGCGCCCGACCTCGGTGACGTGGCACTCGCAAAGGCCATCAGGCAAGCGGAATTCCAGCGGCGCCTCGATCGGGGCGAGATCGCGCGGGTGCTGGCCGGGATTGCGCGGCCGCGTGGCGTTCGTCGGCTGCGAGCACTGCTCGAAATGCCGGTCGGGAGCTACCCGGAGACTGGGCTCGAATGGCGCTTCTACGACTTCGTGCGCGCCGCCGGACTCGATGAACCGGAGTGCCAGGCGCTGTTCGTCGTCGGCGCTCCCCCGCGGCAGATCAGGGTGGACTTCTTCTGGCGCAGCGCCGGACTCGTCGTCGAGGTGGACGAAGAACACCATCAGCTGCCGGCGTTCGCGAAGCAAGATCGCGAGCGCGACGACGGCCTCCGCGCGCTCGGGCTCGACGTGGAGCGGGTCACGAAGCGCGATCTCAACGAGGATCCCTTCGGCCTGCTCGCACGCCTGACGTCGAGTGGTCGGTTGCTCTCGAACGGTTGAGAGCAACCGACCACTCGACGCTGTGGGTGCCGAGGATCCGCTGGGGCTGCGTATACTCGCGCGCGTTGACCACTCTCGTATCTGACAGTCGCGCCCGCACGCACGTGCGCGAAATGAACGCCTAGTGCCGGTCCCGCGCAGGTTCGACCGGCGAATGCCGGAGCGCGACAACACGCGCATCAACGAGCGGATCCGTGTGCCCGAGGTGCGCGTGATCGCCGAGGATGGCGGGCAGATCGGCGTGATGAAGACCGACGAGGCGCTGCGCTACGCCCAGGAGCGTGACCTCGATCTGGTCGAGGTCGCCGCGCAGGCCAAGCCGCCGGTCTGCCGCGTGCTCGACTACTCGAAGTACAAGTACGAGCAGGCGCAGAAGGCGAAGGCCGCCAAGAAGCACCAGACGACGATCAACGTCCGCGAGATCAAGTTCCGCCCGAAGATCGCCGAGCACGACTACGCGACCAAGAAGGGCCATGTCGAGCGCTTCCTGCGCCACAAGGACAAAGTCAAGGTCACGATCATGTTCCGCGGCCGCGAGATCACGCACCCGGAGTTGGGCAAGAAGATCCTCGACCGGCTCGCAGCCGAGCTCGAGGACTTCGGCACCGTCGAGCAGTACCCGAACCTCGAAGGCAAGAACATGACGATGCTGTTCGGTCCCTCCAAGGAGGTGCTGAACGGCACGATCGACAAGGTGCTCGAGGAGAAGGCGCGCCTCGCCGCGCTCGCCGAGGAAGACGCGGCTGCTGAAGCGGCTGAGTCCGCCGGGGACGGCCAAGTTGACGCGGATGCCCCCGAGGCCGATGCCTTCGAGGACGAAGCGGCCGAGGCCGGCGACGACGTTCCGGCCGACGACGCCGTCGAAGACGCCGGATAGCAGAGCGTTCCGTCCGGCTTGGGTGTAGTTTTTGCCCATGGCCGGTCATTCGTTTGCGCCGCCTGCCGCGATCAGCGGCCTGGGGGCGGACACCGAGAGGCGCGTGGGTGAGCTGGTGCGTGAGGCAGAACGCCGCCAGATCCGCGAGGGCATGGAGGCGCTCGACAGTGCGCTCGGGATGGTCCCGCGCCCGCTTCGCCCGATGATCCGAAAGGTCGTGGGTGCATGAGCCGCCCCAAACGAGCGACCGACCCCGCAGCTGGCGCTCGTGCCCGTCTGCACCGGGACGCTGAGGTCGTGCGCCTCGCGCGCGCCCTCTCGGTCGACGAACGCGAGCTGGCGTTCCTCGACGGCGCCGACGAGCAAGCGCTCCGCGACCTGCGCCTCGCCGTCACCGACCACCTCTTCGAGCAGGCGAGTGCCGGGCTGCGCAGCGCCGCGAAGCTGGCCGGGATGCTGCCCGGTCCGGTGGTGGCGAAACTCGCGCAGAACGCGCTCGGGCCGGTGCTCAGCGCTCGCACCGTTCCCTTGATGGACTCCGGCACGGTCGTCGCGATCGGCGGGCGGTTGCCGGCGTCTTTCCTCGCCGAGATCGCCGTCCATCTCGATCTCCGTCGCGCGGCGCCGCTGATCGGCACGCTTCCGGAGGACAAACTGCGCGCTGCCGGAGCCGAGCTCGCGGCACGTGAGGAGTACGTCGTCCTCGCTGCCTTCGTCGGTTACCTGGAGCTTTCGGTGCTGCGCGGGCTGCTCGAGGTCTTCGATGCCGGAACGCTGCTCCGCGCGGCGTTCCTGATCGAAGAGGCCCACCGGATCGACGCGCTCGTCGAGAACCTGCCCGACGATCGTCTCGACGAGCTTCACCGCGCCGCGCTCGAGCACGATCTCTGGGAGGAGTCGCTCGCGCTGCTCGCCGGCCTCGGCGGAACGCAGCAGAAGCGCTTCGCCGCCAGCCTCTCCCGGCTCGGGCCGGCCCACCACGACGCGCTGTCGGCGGCGCTCCGCGCCGACAAGACGCTGCTGCAGATCGCCAAACCGCTGCTCGCGCAGCTGGACGCGAAGACCCGCGCCGCGGTCGCCGTCTGAGCCGGCCCTCGGGGTGCCGGTCCGTCTTTGGCATACTGCTGCGTTCGCATGCCCAAGATGAAGACCCACTCGGGTGCCAAGAAGCGCTTCAAGCTGACCGCCAAGGGCAAGGTCAAGGCGCGTCACAGCCACACGAGCCACATCCTCGAGAAGAAGTCACCGAAGCGCAAGCGTCGCCTCGGAAACGACTTCGTGCTCTCGAGCCACGATGAGCCGCGGGTCAAGGTCCTGCTCGGAGCCAAGAAGAAATGACCCGTGTCAAGCGCGGCGTCGCCGCACGCAAGAAGCGCAAGAAGACCCTCGAGTTGACGAAGGGCTTCCGCGGCGAGGCCAACTCCAACTACAAGCGCGCGAAGGAGGCCCTGACCAAGGCGGACTCCTACGCGTACCGCGACCGGCGCAACCGCAAGCGTGACTTCCGCCGGCTCTGGATCACCCGGATCAACGCCGCTGCGCGTCAGAACGGCATGACCTACGGGCAGTTCATGCACGGCCTCAAGCTGGCCGGCATCGAGCTCGACCGCAAGGTCCTCGCCGACATCGCCGTGCGCGACCCCGAGGCGTTCCGCCGATTTGCCGAGGCAGCCCAGGAGGCGTCGCAGGCCGCTGCGTAAGAACCAACCGGCCAGACGAGTTTCCAAAGGGCGCCCACCGAGGCGCCCTTTGTTATTCGGGCGCGAGTTTCTGAAGGAAACTCGCAATCCTCCGGCGTAGCCGGAGGACGTGCCCTTTGTTGTTCCAGGACCCATGATTAGTTCGACCACCAACCCACTGCTCAAGGAGATTCGCCGCATCCAGGCGCGGAAGGTGCCTGGGCGCTTCGTCGCCGAGGGTGAGGACCTGCTCGCCGAGGCGGCGGCGCAAGGCTGGCGGCCCCAGCACCTGCTCCGGGCGGGCATCGAGATCGACGCCGGCACGCTCGCGAAGGTCTCCGGCCTCGCGTCGGGCACCCGCCAACTGGGGGTCTTCGAGGAGCGCTGGACCGAGCCGACCGGGCCGGTCAGCGTCGCGCTCTGGGGCATCAAGGACCCCGGCAACGTCGGCACCGTGATCCGTAGCGCGCTCGCGTTCGGCGCGACGTCGGTCGTGATCGGCCCGGAGACCACCGACCCGTACGGCCCGAAGGCCGTGCGGGCCTCGATGGGTGCGATCTTCGCCGTCGACGTTGCCCGGGCAAGCGCGATCGACCAGCTTGCCGGGACGACGATCGGCCTCGACGCCCACGCCGATACTGACCTCGGCACAGCGCTCCCAGCAAGTGACATCACGTTCGTCGTCGGCGCAGAACGCGCTGGGCTCCCGCCCGCGACCGCCGCGGCGTGCGACGAGCTACGCCGGATCCCGATCGCGAGCGAGTCACTGAACGCGGCGATGGCCGCGACGGTCGCTCTGTACGAGGTGTCATCTAGGGTGCGAGAGGCCTGATGCTGGAACGGATCGACAGCCTCGAAACGGACGGCCTCGCTCAGATCGACGCGGCCGCAACAACCGCCGAGCTGGAAGAGGTTCGCGTCGGCCTGCTCGGCCGCAAGGCCGAGCTGCCGAACCTGCTCCGCGGCGTCGCCGACTTGCCGCCCGAGCAGCGCGGCGCGGTCGGCAAGCGGGCCAACCAGGTGCGCCAGGCCCTCGAGGCGCGGATCGAGCAGGCGTCGGCGACGCTCGACGCCGCGCAGCTCGACGCCACGCTCGCCGCTGACCGGGTCGACATGACGCTGCCGGGAACTCCGGTCCAGCCGGTCGGCCGCCGTCATCTGATCACCCAGACCTGGCGCGAGATCGAGGACGTCTTCCTCGGCCTCGGCTTCACGGTCATGGAGGGCCCCGAGGTCGAAACGGTCGAGCTCAACTTCGATGCGCTGAACCACGACATCACGCACCCGGCGCGTGACCGCTCGGACACGTTCTACGTCTCAGATGACGTCGTCCTGCGCACGCACACCTCGCCGATGCAGATCCGGGCGATGCGCGAGCACCCGCCGCCGCTCTACGTCGTGATCCCGGGCCGGGTCTACCGGCGCGACTCGGACGCGACGCACACACCCCAGTTCCACCAGGTCGAGGGACTTGCCGTCGACGAGGACATCACGCTCGCCGACCTCAAGGGCACGCTCCTCTCGTTCTCGCAGGCGATCTTCGGCGACGAGCGTGACGTGCGGCTGCGCGGCCACTTCTTCCCGTTCACCGAGCCGAGCGTCGAGGTCGACGTCTCCTGCTTTGCCTGCGAAGGCACCGGCTGGATCGGCGCACAACGCTGCCACCTCTGCAAGGGCGAGGGCTGGATCGAGATCCTCGGTGCCGGCGAGGTCGACCCGAACGTGCTCACCGCCGTCGGCGACGATCGCTACGACCCGGCGAAGGTACAGGGCTTCGCGTGGGGGATGGGGATCGAACGGATCGCCTTCCTCAAGCACGGCGTCGCCGACTTGCGGCTCTTCTACGAGAACGATCTGCGGCTGCTGGAGCAGTTCGGATGAAGGCGCCGCTCAGCTGGATCACCGAGTACTGCGACCCTGGCCTCGACCTTGCCGCGCTGGAGCAGGCGTTCACCGTGCCCGGCACGAAGGTCGAGGCGATCCATCATCACGGCGTCTCGAATGCCGAGCACGTCGTCATCGGCAAGGTGCTCACCTGCGAGCAGCATCCCGACGCCGACCGCCTGCGGGTGACGACCGTCGACGTCGGTGAGGCCGATCCGGCCACGATCGTCTGCGGCGCACCGAATGTCGCCGCGGGGCAGACCGTCGTCGTCGCCCGGCCCGGTGCCGTGATGCCGAACGGGATGGAGATCGGCCGCGCCAAGCTCCGGGGTGTCACGAGCGAGGGAATGATCTGCTCGGAGTCCGAACTCGGTCTCAGCCTCGAATCAGACGGCATCCTCGCGCTCGACGACGACTCGCTCGTGCCCGGCACGCCCGCGCTCGACGTGCTCCCGGTCTCAGACGACGTGATCGAGTTCGAGATCACGCCGAACCGGCCTGACTGCCTCGGCGTCTACGGCATCGCGCGGGAGCTGCATGCTGCGACCGGCGCGCCGCTCGCGCCGGCGCCGTGGGACGGCGCGACTGCGATCGGCGCCGGCAGCCACGGGGCGGCGGTCGAGATCGAGTGCCCCGACCTCTGCCCGCGCTTCACCGCTCGGGTCTTCGAGAACGTCACGATCGGCCCATCGCCGCTGTGGCTGCGCGCGCGGCTGACCGCTGCGGGCATGCGCCCGATCAACAACGTCGTCGACATCACCAACTACGTGATGCTGCTGAGCGGCTACCCGTCGCACGCGTTCGACCTCGATCGGGTCGGCGGCGAGCGGCTCGTCATCCGGCGCGCCCGTGACGGCGAGCAGATCGAGACGCTCGACGGCGTCTCGCGGACGCTCGACAGCGAGATGGTCGTGATCGACGATGCCGACGGGCCGACATCGATCGGCGGCGTGATGGGCGGTTCGCGCTCGGAGGTCTCCGAGCAGACGACGCTGGTGCTGTTCGAGGTCGCCTCCTGGATCGGGCCGAACGTTCACCGCACAGCGTCGAAGCTCGCGCTCTGGTCGGAAGCGTCGACGCGGTTCGCCAAGGGTCTCGACCCCGAGCAGGCGACCACCGCCCAGGACCTCGGCACCGCGCTCATGCTCGAGCTGACCGGCGCAAGCCTCGTCGGCGAGACGATCGACGCCGGCCCGTTCGCGCAGCATCCACGCGAGCCCGCCGTCATCCATCTCGCCGCCGGCGCAGCCGAGCGCCTGCTCGGCCTGGCGATCGATCCGGCGGTCCAGCGGACACGGCTCGAGTCGCTCGGCTTCGGCGTTGCTGCCGCGCAAGACGGCATCGACGTGACCGTGCCGTTCTGGCGCCGCGGCGACGTCACGCGCCCGGCGGACGTGATCGAGGAGATCGGCCGCTTCCATCTCCCCGAGCTGCCCGCGACGCTGCCCAAACGGCGCGGCGCCGCCGGCCGGCTCAGCCACGAGCAGAAGGTCCGCCGTCGCGCACTCGACGCACTCGTCGACCGTGGCGCGCACGAGATCGTCGGCTGGTCCTTCACCACACCGGAGATCGCCGACCGCCTGCGGCTCGAAGACGACAGCCTCGGCCGCCGCTTCGTCGAGCTCGAGAACCCGATGGCGAGCGAGCAGCGCGTCTTGCGCACGTCGCTGCTCGGGTCGCTGCTCGACGCCGCCGCGCACAACCACGCCCGCGGTGCCACCGACCTGACCCTCGCCGAGCAGGGCACCGTCTACATCGCGCGTGACGATTCGCCGCTGCCCGACGAGCACCGGGCGCTCGGCCTGCTCCAGACCGGCCGCGTCCGGCCGGTCTCCTGGGGGCCGGGCGCACAGCCGGAGACCGCCGATGTCTTCACCGCGAAGGCGCTGCTCGCTGCCGTGCTCGACGTGCTGCGGGTCCACTGGCGGGTCGAGCAGACGACCGCGCCGTTCCTGCACCCCGGTCGCGCCGGCAAGGTGCTGGCCGACGACACCGTCCTCGGTTGGATCGGCGAGATCCATCCGCTCGTGGCGCGGTCGTGGGAGTTGCCTGGGCCGGTCGCCGCGTTCGAACTCGACCTCGGCGCCGTCTGCGCGCACGCACCCGAGGTGCCGCGCTACGCGCATGTCTCCTCGCACCCGCCGGTCCGCGAGGACCTCGCGTTCGTGCTTCCCGACGAGGTCACCGCCGGTGAGGTGCTGGCCGCGATCACCGGCGCGGGCGGTGAGCTGCTCGCGGCCGCCCGGCTGTTCGACGTCTACCGCGGCGCCCAGATCGGCGAGGGCCGCTGCTCGCTCGCCTTCGCGCTCGAGTTCCAGGCACCCGACCGGACGCTCTCCCAGGAAGAGATCGCACCGGCCCGGGAGGCGATCGTCTCCGCGGTCGCCGCGCTCGGCGGGGAGCTGCGGACGTGAGCGCGCCCACGGTTCTGATCGCCGGCGCGTCCGGCTTCGCCGGGGCAATCGCCGCGCGGCTGATCGACGCCCACCCGCAGTTCGAGCTCGGCCCGATCACGGCCCGTGCCGATGCCGGGCGGCGGCTCTCTGACCTCTACCCGCACCACCGGGTCGACCGTGTGCTCGAGGAACTCGACACAGGCGGTGCGCATGGTGACGTGGACGCCGCGATCGTCGGCTACCCGCACGCCGCGTCCGCGCCCCTCGTCAAGGAGCTGCGTGATCGCGGCGTCCGCGTGATCGACCTGTCGGCCGACTTCCGGCTGAAGGACCTGGCCACGTACGAGCAGTACTACGGGCCGCATCCGGCACCCGAGCTGATCGCGGACGCCGTCTACGGCCTGCCGGAGCTCTACCGCGAGCAGATCCGAAGCGCCGACCTCGTCGCCGGGCCCGGCTGCTACCCGACCGCGGCGATAGTCGCACTCGACCCGCTCGGGCCGCTGGGCGCGCTCGACGACGTGGTCATCGACGCCAAGTCCGGCGTCTCAGGTGCAGGTCGTGCGGCGACCGAGACGACGCACTTCGTCTCGGTTGCGGAGAACGTGCGGGCCTACAAGGTCGGCTCGCACCGCCACGCGCCAGAGATCGACCAGCAGCTGACGCTGTCTGCGGGCTACGAGCTGACGACGACGTTCACCCCGCACCTCGTTCCGCTCGACCAAGGGGAGCTCGTCTCCTGCTACGCGCGCAGGCCCGACGGGGTGTCGCTGGATGACGTCAAGGCGCAGTACGCCGAGGCCTACGCCGGCGAGCCGTTCATCGACCTCGTCGATGCGCCGCCCGGGGTCCGCGACGTGCGCGAGACCAACCGCTGCCGGATCCACGTCACCGAGGACGCGCGCAGCGGCCGGCTGATCGTCTTCGCTGCGATCGACAACCTCTGGAAGGGCACGGCCTCGCAGGCGGTGCAGTCGCTCAACCTGATGTTCGGATTCGACGAGACGGCAGGTCTCACATGAGTGGATTCTTCAGCTCGCGTTGGGTGGACGTGCCCGATTCGGTCACTGACCTCGGTGGCGATGAGCTGGCGCCCGGCTTCATCGCCGGTGGCGCCGCGGCCGGGATCAAGCCGTCGGGCGGGCTCGACGTCGGCCTGATCGCCGGGCCGGCGGAGACGACGAGCGCGATCCGGCTGACGGCGAGCTCGGCGCCCGCCGCACCGGTGCTCGTGACGCGCGAGCGCTGCCGGATCGATGCGATCCAGGCGATCGTCGTCAACTCCGGCAACGCCAACGCCGCGACCGGCCGGCCCGGGCTCGACGAGGCCGCACGGATGCAGGGCGCTGCCGCGATCGCGACCGGCACGAGCGAGGACCGCGTCGCCGTCTGCTCGACCGGCGTGATCGGCGTGCAGCTTGACGGTCAGGCCGTGATGCGCGGTGTGCTGCTCGCGAAGAGCGAGATGAAGCGCGACGGTGCGCAGCTCTTCCAACAGGCGATGATGACGACCGACCGGACCGAGAAGCGCTGCCGGATCGAGGTCGAGCTGCCGGACGGCACGGTGACGATTACCGCGCAGTGCAAGGGCGCAGGCATGATCCAGCCGAACTTCGCGACGATGCTGTGCTTCGTCCAGACCGACGCGGTCATCAGCGCGGAGACCGCCGACCTCCTGCTCGGCGTCTGCGTGCAGCGCTCGTTCGACCGCGTCACGGTTGACGGCCAGCTCTCGACCAACGACACGGTGATAGTCCAGGCCTCTGGCTACTCCGGCGTTGAAGTCGAGCCGGAGTCGCAGGCCGAGGCGATCTTCGGGCAGGCGCTCGACGCGGTCCTGCGCCAGCTCGCGATCGCGATGATCGCCGACGGCGAGGGTGCCGCCCGGATCGGGCGGGTGATCGCACGCGGCGGCGATGGTCCGGCGGTCGAGCGGGTAGCGCGCGCAGTCGCCAATTCTCCGCTCGTGAAGACGGCGATGAACGGGGGAGACCCGAACTGGGGCCGGATCCTCCAGGCGGTTGGCGGGGCGTTGCCCGGCCCGCAGTCGATCCCGGTCGACATCGCGATCGAAGGGACGCTCGTCTGCTCGGCCGGGGCGGCGGTCCCGGTCGAGCGTGAAGCGCTCGTCGCGGCTGTCTCCGGTACCGAGGTCGAGTACGAGATCACCCTGCCCGGCGGCGGCTACGAGACCGAGGTGCTGTTCAGCGACCTCGGCCATGGCTACGTGACCATCAACGCGGAGTACACGACATGAGAGACGTCAGCCTGCTCCTCCAAGCGTTGCCGTACATCCGGCAGTTCCACGGCCGCACCGTCGTCATCAAGTACGGCGGCGCTGCGATGAGCGACCCGACGCTGCGCGAGGAGTTCGCGCGCGACGTCGTGCTGCTCAAGTACGTCGGCATGAACCCCGTGATCGTCCACGGCGGCGGCCCGGCGATCAGCTCGCACATGGACCGGCTCGACATGCCGGTCGAGTTCATCGGCGGGCTGCGCGTCAGCGACGCGGACACCGTCGAGGTCGCGAAGATGGTGCTCGTCGGCAAGGTCAACAAGGACATCGTGCTGCGCGTCGGCCGCCACGGCCAGCCGGCGATCGGCCTCTGCGGCGACGACGGCGCGCTCTTCACCTGCGCCCAGACGGCCGGCCCGGGCGGCGAGGACGTCGGCTACGTCGGCTCGATCGAGCGCGTCAACGTCGACGTGCTCCACCACCTGCTGGGCGACTACATCCCGGTGATCGCATCGACCGGCTCCGACATCGACGGGCAGAGCTACAACGTCAACGCTGACGAGGCCGCTGGCGCCGTCGCACGTGCGCTGAAGGCCTACAAGGTCGTGTTCTTGACCGATGTCGCGGGCTGGCTCAGTGACCCCGACGATCCGGCGTCGACGATCTCGGCGATCGACACCGACGAGGTCCAGCGGGCGCTCCATGGTGTGGCCGGCGGGATGAACCCGAAGCTTCGGGCCTGTGTCGAGGCGATCCAGGGCGGCGTCGGTGCCGCACACATCATCGACGGTCGCGAACCGCACTCGCTGCTGCTCGAGCTGTTCACCGACGAAGGGATCGGCACCAAGATTGTCGCCCCGCAGTAACCCGCACCCCAACGTCGAGTGGTCGGTTGCTCTCAACCGTTCGAGAGCAACCGACCACTCGACGCATCTGAGGGTGGCACGGTGACGCTGGTCCCGGCCTACGCGCGGATGCCGGTCCGCTTCGTCCGCGGCCGAGGGTCGCGGCTCTGGGACGACGAGGGCATCGAGTACCTCGACCTCCAGACCGGCCTCGCCGTCAACAGCGTCGGCCACTGTCACCCGGCGGTGGTCGAGGCGATCACTGAACAGGCGGCCGAGCTGATCCACGTCGGCAACGTCTTCCACACGAACCCAGGTGAGGAGCTGGCGCGCAGGCTCGTTGCCTCCTCGCTCGGCGGCGCGCTCCACTACGCCAACAGCGGCACCGAAGCCAACGAGGCCGCGATCAAGATGGCACGCAAGGCAAAGCCCGGCGGCGAGATCGTCTCCGTTCACAACGCCTTCCACGGCCGCACGTACGGCTCGCTGTCAGCGACGCCGCAGGAGTCGAAGCAGGCGCCGTTCGCGCCGCTCGTGCCCGGGTTTGTCGCCGTCGAGCCGACCGTCGACGCCCTGACCGCAGCGATCGGCGACCAGACCGCTGCGGTGATCCTCGAACCGGTCCAGGGCGAGGGCGGTGTTTGGCCGCTCGGGTCCGACGTGCTGCGAGCGGCGCGAGCGGCCTGCGACCGGCACGGTGCGGCATTGATCTTCGACGAGGTCCAGGTCGGGCTTGGGCGGACCGGCACGCTTTGGGCCCACCAGCACGACGGCGTCGTGCCGGACCTGATGACGATCGCCAAGGCGCTGGGAGGCGGACTCCCGATCGGCGCCGTCGTCACGAACGAGCGCTTCGCCGCGGGCTTCGAGCCCGGAGATCACGGCTCGACGTTCGCCGGCGGCCCGGTGCAGTGCGCGGCCGGCCTGGCGGTGCTCGACATCGTCTCCGACGAGACGGTGCTGGCCCAGGTCCGGGAGAACGGTGTCGAGGCCGCCGCCCGGCTCTCTGAGCACCCGGCGGTCACCGGTGTGCGCGGGCGTGGCCACATGCTCGGCGTCGAGCTCGACCCCCGGCTTGACGCACGGGCGGCCGTCCGGCTCGCGCTCGCCGAGGAGCGCCTGCTCCTCAACGCGCCGCGGCCGACGACGATCCGGCTGTTGCCGGCGCTGACGATCGAGCCGACCGAACTCGACGACGCGCTCGCGCGGCTGATGCGCGTGCTCGACCGGCTTTGAGTTTGCGGCCGCGCGCTGACGGGGAGTACGCTCGACAGCGATGTACTACAAGGCCCTCGGCTACCTGACCCACAACGCGATTCGCTGGTACCTGGCACGCAAGCTGCCGACCGGGCGCCAGGTCGGTGCCGCCGCCGGTGCCGGGGTCGCCGCTCTCGCGGTCGTCGGCGCGCTCGGCCTGCTGGTGCGCTCGCGGCGCACCGTCCCGACCGTCTGACGCTGCCGCCGCTCCGTCCGGGAGCGCCCGTAGCGTCCGCGCGGGATGAGTCCGCGGATCGACGATCAGAGGTCGGTGACCGGTGAGCTCGCCGCGCTCGAAGCCGGCCAGCAGCTCCGTGCGGAGGACCGGCGCCGGTTCAGCCGCCGCGTGACCGACGCCGTTGAGCCTCCGGCGCTCAGCAGCCTGCAGGAAGCCGTCGCCGACCTGCGCGAGCGCGTCGACAGCGCCCAAGAGATCCGCGACGAGCTGATCGCCGCACGCGACGTCGTCGCGGCGCTGCGCGAGGAGCTGCGGGCCGCCCAGGCCGAGCTCTCCGCCGAACGGGTCGCCTCACGGCGCGCCCGCATGCAGGCCGCGTTCCTCGAGGCCGAGCTGCGCCGCCGCGAGGACACCGAGGAGCATTTGCGCGCGGCGCTCTCGTCGCTGACAGAGGTGGTCGCCGATCCCGCAGACACCCAGACCGCGGCCGCGATCGAGCTGAAGGAGCGCGCGCTCGACCAGGAGCGCGCGCTGCGCCGGCGCGCCGAACTCGAGCTCGAGCAGATGCGTACCGAACTCGAGCGGCTACGCGAGCGGCCGGTCGCCGGCGAGCCGCAGCGACCGGACCCGGGCGCGGTCGCCGAACTCCGCGAGGCGCTTGCCGAGCTCTCCGGCCAGGGAGACCGCGGCCGGCCGGTCACCGCCCGCGACGAGGACTTCGACGCCGCCGCCGCACGGCTCCGCAAACGCGCCGAGCACGCGCGGCTCGCCGCCCGGCCCGCCGTCGAGCTCGCTCCGCGGCTCGGCCCCGACCCGCAGACCCCATGGCTACGCGATCGGCTCCGGGAGCTCGCCGCCGAGGAGCCGGAGCGGGCCGAGCGACTCGTCCTCGGTCTGCTGCGCGCTCAGGCCGGGTGCGCGCCGCTTCCGATCACCTATGGCCTCGAGATCCGGGGCGGGGCACGTCGGCGCGTGAGCGTGATGCACCAGGGTGCCGCCGTAGCGCCGCTCGACGACGTCGGGCTCGACGGGCGGGTCAGCGGGCCGCTCGACGCGATCATCCCGCTCGCCGCCGGTGGCGCGACCGGCAGGCTCAGCGGCGCCCGCGTTCGGGGGCGCCAGGCGTTGCGGCCGCTGCTCGCGGCCCGGCGGGCGCCACTCCAACTCGGCGACCTCGGGCGGCTGCTCCATCCGCTCGAACCGGGCCTCGTGCTCGAGCTGGCGCTGCTGGCGGTCGACCCCGCACGAGTCGACCGCGACGGCGTCGTCGATGTCGTCGTCGGTGATGAGGTCCATCGCATCGAGCTGCGGCGCGGAGCATGCCCGCACCTGACCGCGGCCGACTCCGGCCCCGCGGGCGTCACGATCAGCTCCGGGGTGCGCGAGCTTCCCGAGCAGCTCGCCGGGCAACGCGCTGTCGCCGTCGACGGCGACGCCAGCCTTGCGGGGGCGCTGCTCGGCTGGATCGCCGCGGGCGCCGCGTAACGCTTTCGTAATCGGACGTTCATCGGCTGTCGCGCGCGGCCCGGCAGCCTGATCGGGTACCAACCGACTCCCGAGGAGGGACCCGTGCTCACACTCCGTACCCGAGGTGCCGCAGCGCTCGCAACGACCGCCGTGCTGATCGGCGGCACCGGCGCCGTCGTCGTTCCGGCTGCCCATGCAGGCAGCTCGACCGCAGCCATGAAGAAGTGCAAGAAGAAGAAGTCCGCGATGGCGCGGAAGAAGTGCAAGGAACAGGCGATGGCGATGAAGAAGTAGCGGCGGAAGGAGCCGGCTCGTGTTGCTGCTGATCGTTCTGGCGTTCGTCTCGGGCGTCGCGACCGCGCTGTCTCCGTGTGCGCTCCCGGTGCTGCCTGTCGTGTTCGCGGCGGGCAGCACCGGCGGGCGCCGTCGCCCGCTCGGGATCGCGCTCGGCCTGGCGGCGAGCTTCACGGTCTCGGTCGTCCTGCTGGTCTACGTGATCTCGGCGCTGGGGCTGCCGGACTCGCTGATTCGCACGCTGGCGATCGTCGTGCTGATCGGGTTCGGGGCGACGCTCGCCTGGCCGCGCGGCGCCCATGCCGTCGAGGCGTTCCTGTCGTCGATCTCGGCCGGTCTCGCCGGCCGCATCCTCGGTCGGGTCCGGTCGGGCGAGACCGAACGGGACGGGTTCGCGTCCGGGCTGCTCGTCGGGGCCGGCCTCGGGTTCGTCTACGCGCCGTGCGCCGGTCCGATCCTCGCCGGGGTGATCACGACCACGGCATCGCAGCCGCTGAGCGCGCAACGCCTCGTCGTCGCAGCCGCGTATGGCCTCGGCTCGGCGTCGGCGTTCCTGGCGCTCATGCTCGGCGGCCGCCGGCTGATCACCCCGCTGGCCCGGCGGTCGGGGCGGCTGCAGGCCGCGATGGGCGTCGTGATGGTGCTGGTCGGCGTCGCGATGTTCGCGAACCTCGACACGCGGTTCCAGACCGCGATCGCGAGCAGCTTGCCGCAAACCCTCGTCAATCCCTCGAACGCGCTCGAGCAGGACGCCGACGTCCGCGAGCGGCTCGGCACCGGCTCGAGCAGCTCACGGACCTCCGGGCTCGAAGACGTCGGTGCGGCGCCGGAGCTCGTCGGGAACGAGCGCTGGTTCAACACCGCCGGTGGCCGGCCGCTGACGATCCGCGGCCAGCGCGGCAAGGTCGTCCTGATCGACTTCTGGACCTACACCTGCATCAACTGCATCCGTACGCTCCCGCACCTCGAGGAGACGTGGCAGCGGTATCGCGACCGCGGCTTCGTCCTGATCGGCGTGCACTCGCCCGAGTTCGCGTTCGAGCGGAGTGCCGGCAACGTCGCGGCCGCGATCCGACAGAACGGCCTGACCTATCCGGTCGCGCAGGACAACCGGTACCGCACCTGGGAGGCATTCGACAACGAGTACTGGCCCGCGCAGTACCTGATCGATGCGAACGGCCGAATCCGCTACACCCACGTCGGGGAGGGCGGTGAGCGCGAACTCGAACGGGCAATCGACGCACTGCTCGGCGAGGCCGGCCGATCGGCTCCTCGCGGTGAGCCGGCGACGACGGTGGGGCTCGCGGGGTCGCCTCCCGACTACGAGACGACCCCGGAGAGCTATCTCGGCTCCGATCGCGCGGCCCGGTTCGCGAACGGCACGATCACGCCGGGCGTGCGCGAGTACCGGGCTCGCAGCCGGCTCGTCGCCGACGAGCTGGCCTACACGGGGAGCTGGTCGGTCGACGGCGAGTCGGCGGCGGCCCGGACCGGCGCGTCGCTGCGCCTGCGATTCCGTGGGCGGCGGGTGTTTCTCGTGCTCGCCCCGCCGCCGGGGGGCGGCAGCGGGGCGGTCCGCGTGCTGCTCGGAGGCCGCCCGGTCCGCGCAGCGTCGGCCGGTCGCGACGTTCGTTCGGGGGTCGTGACGGTCGACCGCCAGCGGCTGTACGAGCTGGTCGACCTTCGCCGGCCCGGTTCGGGCGAGCTTGAGCTCCGGTTCGCGGACGGCGTCCGTGGCTACGTCTTCACGTTCGGCTAAGGGGACGATGGGAGGATGAGCCGATGAGCGGAGCGGGGCAGACGGTGCTGGTCGTCGACGATGAGGAGATCGTCCGGGACGTCGTCGTCCGCTACCTCCAGCGTGCGGGCTACCGGACGCTGGTCGCCGCGGATGGGATCGAGGGGCGGCGGCTGATCGACGAGCACGCAGACGACCTCGCGCTCGCCGTGCTCGACCTGATGCTCCCCGGGATCGACGGCCTTGATCTCTGCCGCTACGCGCGCGCCCGCGGGGACCTGCCGGTACTGCTGCTGACCGCCCGCGCCGAGGAGACCGATCGCATCGTCGGACTCGAGCTCGGTGCCGACGACTACGTGACGAAGCCGTTCTCCCCACGCGAGGTCGTGGCCCGGGTGCGGGCGATCCTGCGGCGAAGCGACGCCGCCCGGACTCCGTTCGCCGGCGCGGTGGCGGCGGTCGCCCGGATCGGCGACCTCGAGATCGATCCCGCGGCGCGGTCGGTCGACCGCGGCGGCGAGCCGCTGCGGCTGACCGCGCGCGAGTTCGACCTCCTCTACTTCCTGGCCCGCCATCCCGGGGAGGTCTTCTCGCGCGACCAGCTGATGGGCGCTGTGTGGGGCTACCGGGCGGCCGTCGAGACCGGCACCGTGGCCGTCCACGTCCGGCGCCTGCGGCTGAAGATCGAGCCCGATCCGGCGGTGCCGCGGTACGTCGAGACGGTCTGGGGTGTGGGGTACCGGAGCGTACCGGCGTGACCGCGGCGATGGAGCCGGTCCAGCAGGTCGCGCTGTCGATCCTGATCGCGACGCTGCTGCTCGGGGTCGGCGCGGCGCTCGCGACGGCGCGGCTGCCGTCGCTCCGGTCCCGGATCGCCGTCGCCCTCGCGCTGGCCACGGTCGTCCCGTTCGCCGCGCTGGTCGCCTCCGGTGCGGTCCGCCTCCACGACGTGCCGCAGACCCCGCTGCTGCTCGTGTCGGCCGGTGCGGTCGTGATCGCCGGGTTCTCGCTGGCGATCTTGATCCGAGGCGTCTCCCAGCCGCTGCGCGAGCTCGAGCGCACCGCGTCGCGGGTCGCCGCCGGTGATCTCTCCGCCCGCGCCGAGCGGACCGGTCTCCGGGAGACCGACGCGCTGGCGTCGGCGTTCGACGAGATGGCGCTGGCCGTCGAGCGACTGTTCGACGCGCGCGCCCAGCTCGTCTCCTGGGCAAGCCACGACCTGCGGACGCCGCTCGCCTCGATGCAGGCGATGCTCGAGGCGGTCGAGGACGGCATCGCCGGGCCGGAGGAGTACCGGCCGCAGATGATGGCGCAGGTCGCCCGCATGACCGCGCTTGCCGAGGACCTGCTCGCGTTCGCGACGCTCGACGCCCGCGTCCCTGGAGAGGGCCGCTCGGAGGTCGCCGCCGACGCGCTGCTGCGGGTGGTCGCCGAGCACGTCGGCGCCCAGGCCGGCGCCCGGGGCGTGACCGTAACGTGCAGCGCGACCGAGTGCCCGCCGATGGTCTGCAATGCAGCATCGATCGAGCGTGCGCTCGTCAACATCGCCGCCAACGCGGTCCGGCACGCCCCGCCGGGCGGCGCCGTCGAGCTCGGTGCCCGGCTCGACGGTGACGTTGTCGTGCTGTCGGTCGACGACGACGGGCCGGGCGTCCCGGCCCGCGATCAGGGCCGCGTGCTCGAGCCGTTCTACCGCGGCGACCGGGCACGCAGCAGCGACGGCACCGGGCTCGGACTGGCGATCGCCGACGGCCTCGTGCGGGCCGGGGAGGGGCGGATCGACGTCTGCGACGGGCCGCTCGGAGGCGCCCGGTTCACCGTGAGGCTGCCGGCCGGTCACGCGCCGGCGGGCACGTGACCGGCGCCCGCAACGTGCGGGGATAGCCCCGGGCTGCGTCCGGCCCCCGGCCTAATCTGGGCCGCAGCTGTGAGCACCGCCTGCTGCGCCCACCTCCACGTCCATTCCGAGTACTCGCTACTCGATGGGGCGGCCAACATCGACGCGCTCGCGCAGCGCGCCGCAGAGATGGGCCAGCCGGCGCTCGGCCTCACCGACCACGGCACGATGAGCGGCGCGGTCGAGCACTACCAGGCGTGCCGCAAGGCCGGGATCAACCCGATCCTCGGCTGTGAGATCTACCTCGTCGACGACCACACGCAGCTGACCGCGCGCACGGTCCGCAACCACCTGACGCTGATCGCCTCGACCAACGAGGGCTACCGCAACCTCGTCAAGCTGTCCTCGGCCGGCTGGCTCGAGGGGCTGCACCGCGGGAAGTTCCCGACGGTCGACATGGGGCAGATCGCGGCCCACAGCGAGGGCGTGATCGCGCTCACGGGCTGCCTGCAGTCGCGCTTCTCCCAGCATCTCCTCAACGGGCGGATCGATGACGCCCGCGAGCACGCCGATGAGATGCGTGGCGTCTTCGGCGCCGAGAACGTGTACTTCGAGGTGCAGAAGAACGGCCTTGCCGATCAGGATCTGGTCAACGAGGGCACCGTTCGGATCGCGCGCGAGTTCGGCGGCACGCTGACCGGCACCGGCGACGTCCACTACCTGCGCCGCGAGGACTACAACCACCACGCCGCGCTGCTGTGCGTGCAGACGAAGTCGACGCTCGCGGCCCCGAAGTTCACGTTCGAGACGAACGAGTTCTACCTCCGCGACAACGGCGAGATGGTCGCCGCGTTCGCCGAGTGGCCCGAGGCGGTCGCCTCGACGCTCGAGATCGCCGGCCGCTGCAACGTCGAGCTCGAGCTCGGTGGCCAGCTGATCCCGCGCTTCCTGCCAGAGGGCGAGGACGAGCGCGTCTACCTCCGCGATCGCGTCATGGACGGTCTCCGCGCCCGCTACGGCGACCCGATCCCCGCCGCCGCCGTCGAGCGCGCCGAGTACGAGCTCGGCGTGATCGACAACATGGGCTTCAACGCCTACTTCCTGATCGTCTGGGACTTCGTCCGCTGGGCGAAGGACCACGGCATCTCGGTCGGCCCGGGCCGCGGGTCGGCAGCCGGCTCGATCATCGCCTACTCGCTCAACATCACCGACCTCGACCCGCTCGAGCACGACCTGCTGTTCGAGCGGTTCCTCAACCCCGAGCGCGTGTCGATGCCGGATATCGACATCGACTTCTCGGTCCGCGGCCGCGAGCGCGTGATGCAGTACGTCGTCGAGAAGTACGGGCGCGAGTCGGTCGCGCAGATCATCACCTTCGGCCGCATGTTCCCGCGCAACGCGACCCGGGACGCGGCCCGCGTGCTCGGCCACCCGGCGTCGGTCGGCGACAAGCTCGCGCAACTGATCCCGGACCCCGAGCAGGGCCGCGCCCCGAGCTTCGAGAGCTGCCTGGCCCCTGGGCAGCCGCTGCGCCAGGCCTACGACTCCGAGCAGGAGGCGCGCCAGGTCATCGACGTCGCCAAGGGCCTCGAGGGCATCGTTCGCAACAGCTCGATCCACGCCGCGGCGGTCGTGATCGCCGGGATGCCGCTGACCGACGTCGTCCCGCTCCAGGTCGCAGCGGCAAGCGAGAAGGACGCCGACGGCAACGCCGTCTACAAGCAGGTCACGGCTTTCCCGATGAAGCCGGTCGAGGCGCTCGGCCTGCTGAAGATGGACTTCCTAGGGCTGCGCAACCTCGACGTGATCGAGGACGCGCTCGACATCATCGAGCGGTCCTCGGGCACGCGGCCCGAGATGGCGACGCTGCCGATGGACGACGCCCCGACGTTCGAGATGCTGCGCCGCGGCGACTCGGTCGGCGTCTTCCAGTTCGAGTCCGACGGGATGCAGGAGGCGCTGCGGAAGGTCGGCCCGACCGAGTTCGACGATCTCGTCGCACTCGTCTCGCTCTACCGACCGGGCGCGATGGCGCAGATCCCGACATATGCGCGCGGCAAGCGCAACCCCGACGCGGTCGAGATCGCCGACGACCGGCTCGTCCCGATCATCGGCCCGACGTACGGCGTGATCCTGTACCAGGAGCAGGCGATGCAGATCTCCAAGGAGCTCGCAGGCTTCTCGGGAGCGCAGGCCGACGACCTCCGCAAGGCGATCGGCAAGAAGAACCGCGCTGCGATGGCGAAGCTCGAGCCGCTGTTCCGCGAGGGCTGTTCGCGCAACGGCGTCGCGCCGGGCACGGTCGATTGGCTCTGGGCGACCAACGAGGCCTCGGCCGACTACTCGTTCAACAAGTCGCACGCCGCCTGCTACGCGCTGATCGCCTACCGCACGGCCTGGCTCAAGGCCAATCATCCGGCCGAGTACATGGCCGCGCTGATCAGCTCGGTCATGGACACCAAGGACAAGGTCCCGTTCTTCGTCGCGCGTTGCGAGGAGATGGGGATCGAGATCCTGCCGCCGGACGTCAACACCTCCGATCACACGTTCGTCGTCACCGAAGGCAACGTCCGCTTCGGGCTCGACGCCGTCAAGGGCGTTGGCCATTCGGCGGTCGAGGCGATCAAGGCGGCCCGCGAGGAATCGCCGTTCGCGTCGATCTGGGACTTCTGCGAGCGGGTCGATTCGCGCTCTGTCAACAAGCGCGCGATCGAAGCGCTGATCAAGTGCGGCGCGTTCGGCTCGACCGGAGACACGCGCAAGGGCATGCTTGCCGTCCTCGAGCAGGCCCAGTCGGCGGGTCAGAAGTCGCAGCAGGACGCCGAGATCGGTCAGGGCTCGATCTTCGACCTCGTCGAGGAGACGCCGGTGGCGGGCTCGGCGGCCGCGTTCAGCCCGTCACACCCGCCGGTGCCGGAAGAGGAGTTCGAGCAGAACGAGCTGCTCGCCGCCGAGAAGGAGGCGATCGGCCTCTTCCTCTCGACGCACCCGCTCAAAGAGGTGCGCGAGGCGCTGCACGCCCGCGTCGACCACCGTCTCGACCAGGTCAAGCAGGTCGCCGACGGCTCGTGGGTGACGGTCGGCGGCATCATCACCGCGGCGCGCCGGATCAAGACCAGGGCCGGCAACCCGCTGATGTTCGTCACGATCGACGATCTCGAAGGACAGCTCGAGATGATGCTGTTCGAGCGGTCGATCGAGGAGTACAAGGAAATCCTCGCGGTCGACACGATCGTGATCGTCCAGGGGCAGATGAGCATCGACGACCGCGGCACGACGCTCAAGCTCCAGAAGTGCGAGGTCTTCGAGCCGTCGGCGGCGGAGGTCGAGAGGGCGCGGGCGGCCGCGACAGCCGCGGCCGAGGCCGAGTCGACGGCCTTCACCGTGAAGTTGAACGCGCAGTCGCTCCCGCACGGGATCATCGACGAGCTCAAGCACGTCTTTGGCACCCACAGCGGTGATTCGGACGTCGTGCTCGAGCTGCTCACCTCAGCGGGGGAGCGAACGCTGAGGCTCGGCCCGGAGTTCCGCGTCTCGCCGTGCCCTTCCTTGAAGGCTGAGCTGTCGCGAATCCTTGGGCCCGAAGCGGTCCGTCAGGCGCGCGAGCCGGCGCCGGCGAGCTGAAGCTCGCGGCAGTGGGCGAGCTGCTCTGCGGTCGGACCCTTGCGGTCTGGGCCCGGAGTCTCGAGCACACACGCGAGCCCCTGGAAACGGGGTTCCGAAAGGAAGACAGCGCAGCCGCTGTCGCCGAGCTCACCCTCGCCGATGTCGGCATGGCGGTCGCGGTTAGAGCCGAGCCCGACCTGTGAATCGTTCAAGTGAAGCGACCCGATCCGTTCGAGGCCGACCCTGTCGACACACTCGGCGAGCACCGCGTCGAGCCCGTCGGCCGTCCTGATGTCGTATCCGGATGCGTACAGGTGGCAGGAGTCGAGGCAGAGCCCGAGCCGCTCGTCGCCGCCCGCCGCGTCGATCAGCGCTGCAAGCTCAGAGAACGAACGGCCGAGCGTGCCGCCGGCGCCGGCGGTGTTCTCCAGATGAAGCGGGCAGGAGTCGGACTCGGCCAGCGCCTCCGCGATCAGTGCGCCTGCACGGTCGATCGCGGGCCCGACAGGACCGGTCTTCGCCGACCCCGGGTGGAGGACTACGCCGACCGCGCCGAGCGCATCGCCGACCCGTAACGAGGTGATCAGCGACGCCAGCGTCTTCTCGCGGATCTCAGGGTCGTCGGACCCGGCGTTGAGCAGGTAGACCGCGTGGATCATCAGCGCCTTCACCCCACTTGACGCCAAGACCTCGTGGTACTCCGCCACCTGTTCGTCCGAGTATGAGTACGGCTTCCACATCCGCGGCGACTGATTGAAGATCTGAATCGCCTCGGCACCGATCGCCTCGCCGCGTTCGACTGCTCGTGCGGGGCCGCCTGCGGGGGATACGTGTGCGCCGATGAGCATCGCTGGTGTCTTAGCAGCAATAGGATCGCTCCGATGCGCGTTCGATTCGCCCCGTCGCCGACAGGCGCCCTCCACATTGGCGGTGCGCGAACTGCGCTGTACAACTGGCTGATGGCGCGCGGCACGCCGGGCGCGACGTTCGTCTTGCGGATCGAGGACACCGATCGTGAGCGCTCGACGCCGGAGAACGTTGAGCAGATTCTCGACGCACTTCGCTGGCTGGAGCTCGACTGGGACGAGGGGCCGGTCTCTCAGTTCGAGCGGGCCGACCGCCACGCAGAGGTTCTCTCCAAGCTGCTCGCGGACGGCAGGGCCTACCGCACGACCGCGACCGCCGACGACGTCAAGGCCTACAAGGCTGAGCACGGCAGCGACCGTGGCTTCCGCGGACAAGACGAAGGGGAGGGGGCCATCCGGCTACGGGTTCCCGACGAGGGCGAGACAGCCTGGGACGACCTGATCCGCGGGCGCACCGCCTTCCAACACGTCCATCTCGACGACCCGGTCATCGCCCGCGCCGATGGTTCGGTGCTCTACAACTTCGCGGTCGCCGTCGACGACCTCGACGCCGGCATCACCGACGTGGTCCGGGGTGAGGATCACATTTCGAACACGCCAAAGCAGCTGCTCGTCTACGAGGCGCTCGGCGCCGAGCCGCCGCGGTTCGCACACCTGCCGCTGCTGCACGGCCCCGACGGCAAGAAGCTCTCGAAGCGCCACGGCGCCGCGTCGGTTCAGGAGCTGCGCGACGCGGGCTACCTGCCCGAGGCGATCCGCAACTACATCGCGCTGCTCGGCTGGGGCGCCGCCGACGACCAGACCGTCATCTCGACCGACGAGCTGATCGCGCAGTTCGACATCGCCAAGGTCCAGAAGAACCCGGCGCAGTTCGACGAGAAGAAGCTCCGCTGGCTCAACGGGCTCTACATCCGCTCGATGACGCCGGCCGAGCTGACCGAGCGTGTCGAAGCGTTCACCGGGCGCAGCGGCCTCGCCGAAGGCGTCACGATCTCGCAAGAGAAGTTCGCGACGCTGGCCGAGTTCTGGCCGCTCGCCGGCTTCCTCTACGACGGACCGACCGACGACCCAGCCGCTCGCGAGAAGTGGCTCGGGGCCGACCAGCGCGCGAACCTCGCTACCAGCCGGGAGCGGCTCGCGGCGCTCGACTCGTTCTCCGCCGAGCACATCGATGCGACGCTCCGGGAACAGGTCGAACGCGGAGATGCGAAGCCGAAAGACGTCTTCCAGCCGCTGCGCGTCGCGATCGCCGGGGCCGCGGTGTCGCCCGGCGTGTTCGAGTCGCTTGCCGTCCTCGGTCGCGAAGAATCCCTGCAGAGGATCGACATCGCGCTGGCCGGCAGCCCGTAGGCGGACCTGGTGGGCGAACCTCCGTTCAATCCGGACGCGGGCCCGCCGATAACCGGGCAGACGGGTGGACGGATGCCGCCCGACGAGTCCACCAGGAAGACGCCACCGCTCATGACGCCTGCCGAAGCTCTCTCGCAGCAGCCCGACGCCCCCGGAGGGCCCAACGCCGAGGTCCAGCGCCGCCACAACGAAGGCCACGGGCGCCGCCTGACCGCCGCCTTCGAGGCGCTCGAAGCGTTCCCGGCGCTCGCCGAGTCCCGCAACCGCCTGCTCGCCGTCGTCGGCCAGGAGCGCGTCTCGACAGGCGAGGTCGTCGCCGCCGTCGAATCGGACGTCGCGCTCGTCATCTCCGTGCTTCGCCTCGGCAACCAGGTCGAGGGCAAGAACCAGGGCCGCGTCGAGTCGGTCGTCCAGGCCGTCGAGCTGCTCTCGCCGGATGCCGTTCACGCGCTCGCCTCGCGCACCCGCACCTTCGACTTCTTCGAGCGCACGACCGTCTGGGACGCCGCTCCCGAGCGCTTCCGCCTGCACGGCATCGCCACGCAGCGCGCTGCCGACCGTCTCGCGACGGAGACCGGCTACGAGAACCGTGACCGTCTGATGGTCACGTCGCTGCTCCACGACATCGGCAAGCTCGTCCTGATGCACGCCTACCCGGGCTACCCCGGCCAGGTGC
The DNA here is from genome assembly GCA_037045385.1 of Baekduia sp. Classification (GTDB taxonomy): domain Bacteria; phylum Actinomycetota; class Thermoleophilia; order Solirubrobacterales; family Solirubrobacteraceae; genus Baekduia. Next base: position 60,204 of record JBAOHN010000006.1, read on the forward strand.
ACCAGAACGCGCGCACGCCGGAGGAGCGCATCCACCGCGAGCGCCGCGAGCTCGGCGTCGACCACGCCCTAGTCGGCGGTGTTCTCGCCCGTCGCTGGGGCCTGCCGAAGGCGATCGCCGCCGTGATCGAGCGTCACCACGCCGAGGACGGCGACGGTGAGACCGCATTCGTCCGCCTCGCGGACATGCTCGCCCACTACTCGCAGGGCTCGCCGGTCTCGCCGACCGAGCTGCTGCGCTGCGCCCGTCAGATCGGGATGGGCCCGGCCGAGCTGCGCTCGGTCATGTACGACCTTCCGTACGCCGCCCAGGGCGGCCGCACCCGCCACGTCGACCCGTGCCCGCTGTCGGCGCGCGAGGTCGAGGTGCTCAAGCGGCTCGCCGAGGGCAAGGTCTACAAGCAGATCGCGCTCGAGCTGACGCTTTCGACGTCGACGGTGCGGACGCATTTGCACAACATCTACGGCAAGCTCGGCGCTGTGGATCGTGCTCAGGCTGTCTTGATGGCGACTGAGCGCGGCTGGCTGTAGGTAACGCCCCCTGGCAGGACAGACCGCCTGTAGGCGGTCTGATCGGTCTCTTGGCAGTGCGGGGGCGCGCGGGGACACCGCCCTGCGCGGCCGCTCGCCTCCATCCCGTCGGCGAGCGGAGTGCCGCTTCGGGCGATGTCCCCGCGCGCCCAGGTTCCGGGGGCGCTCACACCCGCGCCGATCTCGTCGCGAGCGGCACACGTAGCCGCGCCCGGGCGCCATCCAATGGGCTCTACCCCGTCCGTCGCGGCGCAGCGGTAGGTGCGCCGGTACGCTGGGGCCGTGCTGTCGATCACGAGCAAGTCGCCGTACGCGGTTGCCGCTCTGGTCGAGCTTGGGTTGCATGGGGGAGATGCTCCGGTTTCGATCGCGGAGCTGGGGAGACGGCGGGAGATTCCGCCGCAGTTCCTCGAGCAGCTCTTCGCCGTGCTGCGGCGTGCAGGCGTGCTGCACAGCCAGCGCGGGGTGAAGGGCGGTTACCGGTTCGCACGCGACCCGGCGGAAGTCACGGTGCTCGAGGTCGTCGAGCTGCTCGACGGGCCGGTCGGCGCCGGATCGACGGGACTGTTCGGAGACGCGGCCGTTGCGGCTCGGGAGGTCCTCGCCGGCAAGACGATCGCGGACCTCGTCCTCGCTGAGCAGAGCGAGGCCGGCGTGGCGATGTACTACATCTGAGGGACGCGCTCAGGCGTGGCCGACGCCGGGACGGACCTCGTCCTCGACGGTCTTCTCGTCGCGCTCGGCCGACGGCAGGATGCCGAGCGACAGGTCGCTCGCCGTCTGGCGGAGGCGGGTTCCGCTCTTGCCGAACGCGCTTCGGGCCTCTCCCTGCAATCGGCGCAGCTCGCGTGCGTAGCGGCGGGTGAGATCGAGCTGCGAGGGAGAGGAAGGAGCCATGGCTGACCTGACGATGTGTCGATTGCTACAAGTACATCGTGCCGGTTGGCACGACGTTTGGCAAGCGGTATCGACAGATCGCTAGGCTCGTTTTCCGCAAATGCCAGGGTTTTCAACAGATGTCGCAGATCTGATCGGCGACACACCACTTTTGAGGATGGGAACTCTGGAACCGGAGGGGACCCAGCTCTACGCGAAGCTCGAGCAGGGCAACCCCGGCGGCTCGGTCAAGGACCGGATCGCGCTCGCGATGATCGAGGCGGCCGAGGCCGGCGGTGAGATCGCGCCGGGACGAACGCGAGTCGTCGAGGCCACCAGCGGCAACACCGGGATCGGCCTTGCCTTCGTCTGCGCCGCCAAGGGCTATGACCTAACCGTGTACCTGCCGCAGGGGATGTCGCGCGAGCGCGAAGTCCTCCTGAAGCTCTACGGCGCGACGGTCGAGATCGTCGAGTCGATGGGCGGGATGAACGAGGCTGTCGCTGAGGCGAAGCGAGCGGCCGCCGAGCCGGACACGTGGATGCCCGGGCAGTTCGAGAACCCGGCGAACCCCGATGCGCACGTCCGGACGACGGGGCCCGAGATCGTCGCTGCGCTCGACGGCGAGGTCGACGTGTTCGTCGCCGGTGTCGGTACCGGCGGCACGATCACCGGCGTCGGCCGCGTCCTCAAGGAGCACGACCCGGCGGTGCAGATCGTCGCCGTCGAGCCGGCTGGATCGCCGGTTCTCAGCGGTGGCCGACCCGGCATCCACCGGATCCAGGGGATCGGCGCCGGCTTCGTGCCGCCGGTCTTCGACCGCTCAGTCGTCGACGAGATCATCGCCTGCACCGACGACGACGCGATCGACACCGCCCACGCCGTCGCCGCCAAGCAGGGCGTCCTCACCGGCATGTCCGGCGGCGCCGCGCTCTGGGCCGCGATCGAGGTCGCCCGCCGGCCCGAGTCCCAGGGCAAGCGGATCGTGACGATGCTGCCCGACTCGGGCGAGCGGTACGCGTCGGCGCCCTTCTTCGCGCCAACCTGATGAGCGGGCTGGTACCGGATTGCCGCCATGTGCGTGGTTGACGGGTACCAGTGGGCGGCCGGTCGCGGGCTGGTACCGGATTGCCACCATATGCGTGGTTAACGGGTACCAGCGGGTGGCGGGTCCTAGTAGAAGACGGACCGCGTGCGGTGGCGCGGACGCGCTTTGTAGTCCGGCGACTGGCCGCGGTTCCAGAGTGCCATGTCGATCGCCATCGGCGTGAGGCCCAGGCGGGGCGCCAGCGATTCGCAGACCTGGACGGCGGCGGCGCGGATCTCGCGCTCGTCGGGGCCGGGCGGGAGCAGGTCGCCGGCGTCGATCGCGGCGGCGAGCGCGTCGTCGTAGATCAGGACGCCGTCGCAGCGCAGGACGTGCGGAACGAGGTTGTCGGCGAATGCCGTGAGGCGATCTAGGTCTGTGAAGCGGGCGCAGCCGCCGAGCACCTGGTCAGCGGCCGCGATCTGCGCGCGTTTGAAGAAGCCGTCGTCGTCGAACAGCGCCATGCCGGACGCGAGCAGCTCCGCGAACCGTTCCGCGTTGCCGCCGGCCTCGGCGACGAGATCGGTTGCGGACCGGTCGCCGAGGAAACGACCGAGGTCACGCAGCGCCTGGGCGTAGAGCGCCATCAGCTCGTGATCGGGACGCTGGCCGAGGACGGCGGCGATCGTCTCGGTCCGCATCGCGCGGAGCGCCGCGGCGTTCCAAGGGCCGTCGGCGCGGACGTGGTCGGCCAGGTTCCACGCGGTCGTCCGCGCCGCCGACACCGCCCTGCCGCTCGCCGGATCGCGCCGCTTGTTCAGCGTCGGCGCCCAGCCCGAGCCGAAGTTGAGTGCGTCGAGCGTCAGCAGGTACTGCGAGACGTCGGCCCGGTTGCCCTCGAGATAGCGCTCGACTGGGTCGAGCGTGGGCTCGGGCGAGGCACCCGGGTCGTAGGCGACGAGGGCGTCGTCGTCGATACGCACGTGGCGGGCCGAGGCGACGACCTCGGCTGTGTACGCACGGACGTCGTCGCAGAGCCCCATCGGGGACTCAACCTACCCAGCGGGCGTAGTATCGGCGCATGCGCCGCGCGATCGTCCTTGTCGTCACCGTGCTGTTGGCAATCGCTGCGCCAGCGACCGCTCAGCTGCAGACGTTCGGGTCGACCCTCGCCAACCCGTCGAACCTCGCGTTCGGGTGCGAGGCGATTCCGACCAACACGAGCGTGCCGACGTGGGGTGACTTCCAACCGGCCGCGTCTGGGCAACCGGACTGCACATGGTTCAACACCGGGGGCGGCACGGTCCCGGGTGATGGCACGGTTACGCAGATCACGATCAAGTCGGGACCGAATCCGGCACCGATCCGATTCGTCGTGCTGCGGACCCTCGCACAGCCCGGCCAGGGCAGCTTCTGCTGCTTCTTCGTCGCCGAGACATCGGTCTCGCAGCCGACGCCGAACAGCGTGCAGAGCTTCAACGTCAACCTTCCGGTCGAGCGCAACACGAACCCGGCGACCCAGGTGATCTCACAGGACAACCTGGGCGTCTCGGCGGCGGCGGGCACCGGGACGCTGCCGGTGTTCGACAACGGCCGGCACAACGCTCTCGATCCGATCAATCCCGCGCTGAGCGCGAGCTGGACCTACCCGCGCCTATCGTCGGCGAGCGACAGCGGCAGCGGGGTCCGACCAGGGGGCGTCGGCGGCTACGAGGTTCTGCTGCAGGATCAGTTCTGCGCCAGGGGGCAGGAAGCTGCCTGCGGCATCACGGCTGCGCCCGGCGGTGGTGGTGGTGGTGGTGGCGGCGGCGGCGGTGGTGGCGGCGGAGCCACCGACGTGACGCTCCCGCAGATCGCGCAACCAGTGGTCCGGCCGAACCTCTTCCGCGTCGGCCGGGCGGCGACCCCGATTGCCGCCGCCGCGACCCCGCAGGGCACCCAGATCCGCTTCGTCCTCTCCGAGCAGGCGAACGTGACGATCGCTTTCGCCAAGCCGCAGACCGGGCGCAAGGTCGGCAAGACGTGCAAGAAGCAGACGAAGGCCAATCGCTCTAAGAAGGCCTGCACGCGCTGGGCGCGCACCGGCAAGGCACTGACACGCGCGAACCTGCCCGCCGGACAGGCGACGGTCGCATTCACCGGACGGATCGGGACGAAGGCGCTCGCTCCGGGCAGCTACCGCGCCGAGGTGACCGCGAAGGACGCGGCGAACAACACCTCGAAGGTCGCGACCGCCCGGTTCCGCATCGCCAGGTAGCCGCGACCGGCCCGATTTCTATCCTGGGGTCGTGGCCCCGGACACCGCCAGCGAGCAGCGTGCGATCGACCTGCTCGAAGGGCTCAACGACGAGCAGCGCGCCGCCGTCCTGCACGGCGACGGGCCGCTGCTCGTGCTCGCCGGCGCCGGCTCCGGCAAGACGCGCGTCCTGACGCACCGGATCGCCTACCTCGTCCACAGCGGACGCGCCCGCAGCGGCGAGATCCTCGCGATCACGTTCACGAACAAGGCCGCGAACGAGATGCGCGAGCGCACCGAGCGGCTGCTCGGGCACTCGACGCGCGGCATGTGGGTGATGACCTTCCACTCCGCCTGCGCGCGGATCCTGCGCGCCGAGGCGCCACGGCTCGGCTACACGCGCCAGTTCACGATCTACGACGCTGCCGACGCCCGCCGGCTCGTCAAGCGCTGCCTCGACCAGATCGGCGCCGACCCCAAGCGGTTCACGCCGTCGGCGGTCGCCGGCCGTATCTCCGAGGCCAAGAACAAACTCCAATCGGCCGCCGACTTCTCGGACGCTCAGGGCGACTGGTGGGAACGCACGGTCGCCGAGGCGTACGCGCTCTACGAGACCGAGCTGATGCGGATGAACGCGATGGACTTCGACGATCTGCTGATGCGGACCGTCAACGTCCTCGAGCTGTTCCCCGAGGTGCTCGCGCGCTATCAGGCGACTTTCCGCCACGTCCTTGTCGACGAGTACCAGGACACGAACCACGCGCAGTACCGGCTGCTGCAACTGCTCTCGGGGGACACAAAACACCTCTTTGTCGTCGGGGACGATTTCCAGTCGATTTTCGGCTTCCGCGGAGCCGATGTCCGCAACATCCTCGACTTCCAAGACGACTTCGCGACTGCCGATCAGCCGGTCACGGTCATCAAGCTCGAGCGCAACTACCGCTCGACGCAGGACATCCTCACCGCCAGCAACGGTGTGATCGCCCACAACCGCGGCCAGCTCGCCAAGGAGCTGTGGACCGACATCGGCGACGGCGTTCCGGTCGTCGTCCGCGAGCTGCCGGACGAGCACGCCGAGGCGCGCTACGTGCTCGGCGAGATCGAGCGTTTGATGACCGATCCCGCCCAGCCCGCGAGCCGCACCGAGATCGCCTGCTTCTACCGCACGAACGCGCAGTCCCGTGTCCTGGAAGACACGCTCGTCCGCCACGACGTCCCGTATCAGGTGATCGGCGGGACGAAGTTCTACGAACGCGCCGAGATCAAGGACGCGATGGCGTACCTGACGCTGCTCGCGAATCCGGCCGACGCGGTCTCGTTCGCGCGCGTCGTCAACAGCCCGAAGCGCGGCCTCGGTGACACCTCCGTCCAGCGCATCCTCGGCTACGCCCAGACACTCGATCGGCCGGTCTTCGATGTCGCCTCCGAGCCGGGGTCGATTCCCGGACTCGGTACAGCAGCGGTCAGGTCGCTGACGCGGTTCATGACGACGATGGGGGAGCTACGCGAGAAGGCGCTTGAAGAAGTGCCGGTTGGCGACCTGCTCGACGCGCTGCTCGACGACAGCGGCTACCGCGAGGCGCTCGAGAACGAGCGCACGATCGAGGCCCAAGGCCGGCTTGAGAACCTCGAGGAACTCGTGACGGTCGCGCGCGAGTTCGACTCGGCCTACATTCGCGCCAGTGCTGAAGAAGAGGCGCCGCTCGACGCCTTCCTCCAGCAGACCGCGCTCCAGTCAGACAGCGACGGCCGCCGCGATGACGCGGGCCTCGTGACGCTGATGACGCTTCACAACGCCAAGGGGCTCGAGTATCCGCACGTCTTCATCATCGGCTGCGAGGAGCAGCTGTTCCCGCACGCGCGCTCGATCGAGCAGGGCGACGTCGAGGAGGAGCGGCGGCTCTGCTACGTCGGCATGACCCGCGCGATGCGGTCGCTCACGCTCACGCACGCCCAGCGGCGGAGCATCTTCGGCCAGACCGGGTACGCCGTCCCGAGCCGCTTCCTTGCGGAGATCCCGGACTCGGTCACCGACCGCCAGAACGCACCTGGCCTGCTCGCCCAGGGCGGCCTCGGTGGCTCGACGCGCCCGCGCGCGATCTCGTCGTGGGCGGCGATGCGCAGCGAGGCGAAGGACGCTGACCCACCGAGCGGCGGGTTGGGGCAGTCGTTCACGCCAGGTGATGAGGTCCGCCACGCCGCATTCGGCGATGGCGTCGTGACCGGCGTCGAGGGTGGCGGAGTCGTCGTCGTGCGCTTCAAGGGTGACGCCGGTGAGCGCAAGCTGATGGCGGAGTACGCGCCGTTGAGTCGGCGGTAGGCTGCGGCCCGTGGCCAAACTGATCGACGGCAAGGCGATCGCTGCGCGGACGCGCGAGCAGGTCGCAGCCGATGTCGCCGCGTTCGAGCAGCAGCACGGGCGTCCGCCCGGGCTCGCGACGGTCCTCGTCGGTGAGGACGAGGCCAGCCGGATCTACGTCGCCGGCAAGCACCGCGCCTGCGAGGAGGCGGGAATCACTCCGTTCGGCCACGTCCTCGCCGCCGATGCGCCCGCGACCGACGTCGAGGCGCTGATCGAGCGGCTGAACGACGACGACGCGGTCGACGGCATCCTCTGCCAGCTGCCGGTTCCCGAGCACCTCGACGGCGTCGCTCTGACCGGGCTGATTGACCCCGACAAGGACGTCGACGGCCTCACGACCGCCAGCGCCGGACGGCTCGCGCTCGGCCTTCCCGGGCTGCGACCTTGCACGCCTGCCGGCGTGATGGTGCTGCTCGACGAGGCCGGCGTCTCGCTCACCGGCGCCCGCGCCGTAGTCGTCGGACGGTCGAACCTGTTCGGCAAGCCGATGGCGCAGCTGCTGCTCGCCGCCGATGCGACCGTCACGGTCGCGCACTCGCGGACCCGCGATCTGGCGGCGGTCTGCCGCGGTGCTGATGTGCTGATCGTCGCCGTCGGCCGCGACCGGATGGTTCGCGCCGATTGGGTCGCCCCAGGAGCGACCGTGATCGATGTCGGCATGAACCGCTCAGAGGACGGCCTCAACGGCGACGTCGCGTTCGACGAGGTCGCCGAGGTAGCTGGCGCGATCACGCCGGTCCCCGGCGGCGTCGGGCCGATGACGATCGCGATGCTGCTGCGCAACACGCTCGAGGCCGCCGAACTGCGGCTCGCCCGGACTGGGGCGGCGGCATGAACCGCCCGCGCCTGCCCGAGACGCTGACCTGCATCGCCGCGGTCGCCTTGCTGGTCTCGCTGTTCCTGAGCTGGTACTCCGTCGACGCGTACAACGCCGGCGGCGCCCACACGAGCGGCTGGGGCGCGGTCGGGCCGGTGATCGCTGTCGTCCTCGGGATCGCGATCACGCTCGCGCTGGCGCTCGTCGCCACGACCCTGACCCGGCGCTCGCCGGCACTGCCGGTCGCGCTCGGCGTCATCACATGGGTCTTCGGCGCGATCGCCTGGTCGGTCCTGGCGCTGCGCCTGCTCGACGAGCCTGGGCTCGGCATCGGCCTCGGACCTGCGCAGGTCACGCTCCGCTGGCCCGGCTACGTCGGCTTCGCCGCGATGACGCTGATTCCGATCGCTGCCCTCTGGACGCTCCGCGACGAACGCACCGACGCGCCGGAGTCCGCGTACGACCCGCCGCCGGCGAGGCCGATCCCGGATACCGGTGACGATTCCGTTCCGCCTGTCACTTCTTAGACTTGGCGCCGATGATCGACGCCGCTCAGGTCAAGCACGTCGCCGCGCTCGCGCGGCTTCGCCTCGACGACGAGGAGACCGAGGCGATGGCCACCGAGCTGTCGACGATCCTCGACCACATCGAGGCGATCTCCGCGCTTGACCTCGACGGCGTCGAGCCGACTGCGCGGATCGTCGACCCCGGCAACGCGCTTCGCGGGGACGAGCCCCACGAGTCGCTCCCGCGTGCCGTGATCCTCGCCGCCGCGCCCGAAACCGCGGACGACGGCTTCCTCGTACCGAGCCCGCAGTCGACATGACCGACCTGATCGCGCTCAGCGCCGTCGACGCGTCCGCCGCGATCGCGGCCGGTGATCTCGACGCCGCCGAGTTCGTGGGCGCCTACCACGCGCGTGCCGCCGCCGACGAGCTGAACGCGTTCACCTATCTGCCCGACGAGGCACCGGCGCCGTCGTCCGGGGCGCTCGCCGGCCTGCCGGTCGCCGTCAAGGACCTCTTCTGCGTCGAGGGGCAGCCGTCGCAGGCCGGCTCGAAGATCCTCGAGGGCTACCGGCCGCCGTACACGGCAGGCGTCGTCGCCCGGCTGCAGGAGGCCGGCGCGACCGTACTCGGCAAGACCAACCAGGACGAGTTCGCGATGGGCTCGTCGAACGAGAACTCCGCGTTCGGACCGGTGCGCAACCCGTGGGACACGAGCCGCGTTCCTGGCGGGTCGTCGGGCGGCAGCGCTGCCGCCGTCGCCGCCGGGTCGGCGCTCTGGGCGCTCGGCACCGACACCGGCGGTTCGGTCCGTCAGCCGGCTGCCCTCTGCGGGATCGTCGGGCTCAAGCCGACGTACGGCTCCGTCAGCCGGTACGGGATGATCGCGTTCGCCAGCTCGCTCGATCAGGCCGGGCCGTTCGCCCGCGACGTCGCCGACACCGCGCTCCTCTACCGGCACATGGTCGGCCAGGACCCCCGGGACGCAACATCGATCGCGCACCCTGAGGAGATCGTCCAGCCCTCCGGCGAGCGCCTCGATGGCCTGACGATCGGCATCCCCGACGACCTCACTGGCGAGGGCATCGAGCCGGGTGTGTTCGCCGCCTTCGAGGCAGCGCTGGAAACCGCGCGCGGGCTCGGGGCGACCGTCGAGCAGGTCGCGCTCCCGCACGCAGCGCACGCGCTCAGCGCCTACTACGTGATCGCGCCGGCCGAAGCGTCGGCAAACCTCGCCCGTTTCGACGGCGTTCGCTACGGCCTCCGTGCCGAGGAAGCGTCGACGTTGGCCGAGCTGTACACCCGAACCCGTCACGACGGCTTCGGTGCGGAGGTCAAGCGCCGGATCATGCTCGGCACGTACGTGCTCAGCTCCGGCTACTACGACGCCTACTACGGGACCGCTCAGAAGGTGCGGACGAAGGTCGTCGAGGACTACCGCACCGCGTTCGAGTCGGCCGACGTGATCGCGACGCCGACGAGCCCGACCGTCGCGTTCGGTCTCGGCGAGAAGACCGCCGACCCGCTCTCGATGTACCTCGCCGACATCTTCACCGTGCCGATCTCGCTCGCCGGGATCCCGGCGATCTCGCTGCCATGCGGGCTGTCGGAGGGGCTGCCGGTCGGCCTCCAGCTCGCCGGCCCGGCGTTCAGCGAGAACCGGCTGCTCGGCGCCGCGCATGCGCTCGAACGCTCCCTTGGCTTCGACAACTCGGCGGTACGAGCATGAGCGACCGTTACGAGACCGTGATCGGGTTGGAGATCCACGTACAGCTCGCGACACGGACGAAGATGTTCTGCTCGTGCGCGCTCGGCTTCGGTGAGCCGCCGAACACCCGCACCTGCCCGGTCTGCCTGGCGCTGCCTGGGGCGCTGCCGGTGCCGAACGCCGAGGCGATCCACTTCGGCCTGATGATCGGGATGGCGCTCGGCTCGGAGCTGGCGCCGCGATCGGTCTTCCACCGCAAGAACTACTTCTATCCCGACAGCCCGGCCGGTTACCAGATCAGCCAGTTCGACGAGCCGCTCTGCTCCGGCGGCCGGCTCGGCGACGTGCGGATGAACCGCGTGCACCTCGAGAACGACGCGGCGAAGCTCGTCCACACCGGCTCCTCGGGGCGGCTACACGCCTCGTCGGCGTCGGTCGTTGACTTCAACCGCGCCGGCACGCCGCTCGCGGAGATCGTCACCGAACCGGACCTCCGTGACGCGACGGCGGCTGCCGAGTGGCTGCGGCTGCTGCGCGCGACGCTCCGCGCGCTCGGGGTCAGCGACGTGAACATGGAGGAGGGTTCGCTGCGCTGCGACGCCAACATCTCGATCCGGCTAGAAGGGTCCGACGAGCTTGGCACCAAGACCGAGCTCAAGAACATGAACTCGTTCAGGTTCATCGAGCGCGGGATCCGTGCCGAGGCGGCGCGCCAGGAGGCGATCGTCCGCGCCGGCGGCAAGGTCGAGCAGGAGACGCTGCACTTCGACCCGCGAACCGAGTCGATCACCTCGCTGCGCTCCAAAGAAGAGGCGCACGACTACCGCTACTTCCCCGAGCCCGACCTGACGCCGGTGACGATCACGACCGAGATGCTCGACCGCGCCCGCGCGGCGCTGCCGGAGCTGCCGAGCGCACGCGCCGAGCGCTTCGAGCAGTCCGGCCTGCCGGCCGAATCGGCACGGATGCTCGGGTTCCGGACCGAGCTTGGGGACTACTACGAGGCGGCGCTCGGGCACGGCGACCCCGATCCCGTTCAGCTCGCGAACTGGATCTGCAACGAGCTCGTCGCGCGGCTCGACGCCGATGTCGACCCCGCTTCCTCGCGCGTGAGCCCGGCGGCGATGGCGTCGCTGGTTCGTCTGATCGCCGACGGGAAGGTGACCGGCGCCGCAGGCCGCAAGGTGCTCGATGAGCTCGTCGCCTCGGGGGGCGATCCCGCCTCGATCGTCGAGGCCGAGGGCCTCGGAGCGGTCGGCGGCGAGGACACGCTCGCGCCGATCGTCGCCGCTGCGCTCGAGGCCAACCCGGACGTCGCCGCCAAGCTGCGCACCGGCGACATGAAGCCGATCGGAGTGATCGTCGGCTTCGTGATGAAGGAGACCAAGGGCCGCGCCGATGGCGGTGAGGTCACGAAGCTCGTGCGCTCCCAACTCGGGCTCTGAACGCGTGGTCGGCGCGACCTACATCACGACCTGCATCGGCTTCGGCCTCGCCTGCGGCGTGATCGGGCGGATCAAGGGCAGCTCGTTCTTCATCTGGTTCCTGATCGGCCTCGTGCTCAACATCTTCGGGCTGATCACCGCGCTGCTCTACCGCTTCGAGTCCGACGTCCCCGAGATAGCGTGTCCGCGCTGCGGCAAGCAGTGCAAGGTCCACGACGCGGTCTGCATGCGCTGCGGCGCCGAGCTCGACCTGCGCGACGTCCCAGGCAGCCCTGCGGCGTCGAGTGGTCGGTTGCTCTCAAACGGTTGAGAGCAACCGACCACTCGACGCGTTTCGAGCTGCGGACCCCCGCCGGTACACTCCTTCGCCCTGATCCCGAGCAGCGAAAGGAGGGACGCGCAATGCGTGCAGTTGACGCAGTGATGGAATGCCTGAAGGCCGAGGGTGTCGAGGTCGTATTCGGCTACCCAGGCGGCGCGAACCTCCCGACCTACGACGCCTTCGTCGATGCCGGGATCCGGCACATCCTCGTCCGCCACGAGGCCGGCGGCGGCCACGCCGCGACCGGCTACGCCAAGGCGACCGGCAGGGTCGGCGTCGCGCTCGGTACGAGCGGTCCCGGCGCGACCAACCTCGTCACGCCGATCATGGACGCGATGATGGACTCGGTCCCGGTGGTCTTCATCACCGGCCAGGTCCGAACCGACCTGCTCGGCACCGACGGTTTCCAGGAGGCCGACACGCTCGGCATCACGATGCCGGCGGTCAAGCACAGCTGGATGATCCGCACCCCGCTCGAGATCCCGCAGGTGCTGCACGAGGCGTTCCACGTCGCCCGTACCGGCCGTCCCGGCCCGGTTGTCGTCGACATCCCGACCGACCTCAGCCGCGCCGAGATCGATTACGAGCCGGTCACCAAGGTCCACCTGCCCGGCTACCAGCCGACGACCGAGGGCAACGCCAAGCAGATCAAGCAGGCGGCAAAGGCGCTCGCCGCGGCCAAGCGGCCTGTGCTCTACGTCGGCGGGGGCGTCGTCCTGGGAGACGCATCGGACGAGCTCGTCTCGTTGGCGAGCTCCGACAACTTCCCGGTCACCTGCACGCTCAACGGGCTCGGGGCCTTCCCGGCCCCGCACGAGCAGTGGCTCGGGATGCTCGGGATGCACGGCACCCGCGCCGCCAACTACGCGATGGACGAGGCCGACCTGATCTGCGCGATCGGGGCGCGCTTCGATGACAGGATCACCGGCAAGCTGAGCGAGTTCGCACCGCGCGCCAAGTTCATCCACATCGACATCGACCCGGCCGAGATCTCCAAGAACGTGCCGGCGCACATCCCGATCGTCGGTGACGTCAAGAACATCCTCCCGCGGCTGGCAGCCGAGTACCGCGGCCAGACGGCCGACAGCGCCCGGCTCGACGCCTGGTGGACGCGGATCAAGGACTGGCAGGAGCGTTACCCGCTGAAGTGGGAGGACGCGCCTGGTCAGGAGATCAAGCCCCAGCGAGCGATCCGCGCGATCTACGAGGCGACCGAGGGCAAGGCGATCGTCACCTCCGACGTCGGCCAGCACCAGATGTGGACGGCGCAGTTCTACGACTTCCCGGCCCCGCGTCGCTGGATCAACTCCGGCGGACTCGGGACGATGGGCTTCGGAATGCCGGCCGCGATGGGGGCCGCCGTCGGCTGCCCGGACACGCCGGTCGTCTGCATCACCGGCGACGGCTCGGTCCAGATGAACATCCAGGAGCTGGCGACGCTGACCGAGAACGGCATCCCGGTGAAGGTCTTCATCATCAACAACGGCTACCTCGGCATGGTCCGCCAGTGGCAAGAGCTGTTCTGGGACAACCGCTACTCGCACGTCGACATGGGCCAGGTGCCGGACTTCGTCAAGCTCGCCGAGGCGTATGGCATGACCGGCATCCGCATCACCGAGCGCGACTCGCTGATGGCCGGCCTCAAGCAGGCGCTTGCGACCGACGGCCCGGTGATCTGCGACATCACGGTCAGTCGCGAGGAGAACGTGTACCCGATGATCGCGCCCGGCGCCGCCGCGCGTGACATGGTGGGATGAGCACGATGATGGGTGATCCAGGAACCAAGGCGGAGACGCTGAGCCTCGAGGAGCTCGAGGCTCACGAGGTCTACCGGACGGGGCGAAAGCACGTCCTCTCGATCCTCGTCGAGAACAAGCCGGGCGTCCTCAGCCGGATCTCCGGCCTGTTCGCGCGCCGCGGCTTCAACATCGACACGCTGACGGTCGGCCCGACCGATGATCCCGGCTTCTCGCGCCTGACGTTGACCGTCGACGGCGCCGTGCACCCGATCGATCAGGTCACCAAACAGCTTCACAAGCTCGTCAACGTGCTCAAGATCCGAGACCTCGAGCCCGGCGACGCGGTCAACCGCCAGCTGGCGCTGTTCAAGGTTGCCTGCGACGGCTCGCAGCGCGCCGAGGTGCTCCAGCTCTGCGAAATCTTCCGCGGCAAGGTTGTCGACGTCACGCGCAAGTCACTGATCGTCGAGCTGACCGGCTCCGTCGAGAAGATCGAAGCCTTGGAGGCGCAGCTGCGCCCCTTCGGCCTCGTCGAGATGATGCGCACCGGCGAGATCGCGATCGCGCGCGGCCGCGGCGAGACCTGAGCACGGGCCGATGACCTCGGCGAGCGTGACGGGCGGCTCCAGCGGGTCGCTCACGCTCAATGCGCTCCAGCAACGGCGTCTACTTCGCCACGTCCGTCGCGCGCATCGCCGCGCCCGCCGGCGCGGCGAGCCGGTGCTGGCCGCGTTGACGGTGCCGGTCCCGGTGCCGATCGACCCGACCGCCGTGCTTGTCGCGGCACGGGCTCCGGGGGAGGCGTGGTGCGCGCTCGAGCAACCCGAGCGTGACGGCGCCGTCGTCGCGGGCCTGGGCGCCGTCGTCGAGCTGTCGTCCGCCGGCTCTGGCCGGTTCGCCGAGCTCGCCCGTAGCTGGCGCTCGCTGATCGGCGCGGCGAGCTTCGAGGGGCCGACCGGCGCGATCCCCGGCAGCGGACCGGTCGCGTTCGGCGGGCTCGCGTTCGCCGACGACGGCGGGGTGACGCCAGCGTGGTCGGGGTTCGGGTCCGCGTCGCTGCACGTACCCGAGATCGCGATCACGCGGCGCGCCGGCGTCACCCGGATGACCGTCTCGGCGCTCGTCGGCGCGGGCGACGACCCCGACGCGGTCGCGCAGCACGTAGCCGATCGCGTCGCCGGGCTCGACGCCGCTGCACGGCTTCCCGCGCCGGATCCGCAGATCGCCGGCCGCCACGACGTCCACGGCGCGATGCCGCCCGAGCACTACGTCGAGGCCGTCTCACGCGCCGTCGAGCGGATCGCAGGAGGCTCGTTCGAGAAGATCGTGCTCGCCCGCGCGGTCGACGTCACAGCGCCGGAGGCATACCGCCCGGAGGCGATCCTCGGCGTGCTGCGCGAGGGGTTCCCGGAGTGCCACCTGACGGTCGTCGCGCGCGGCGACGCCGCGTTCGTGGCGGCCTCGCCGGAGCTGCTGATACGTCGCGAGGGGCTTCGTGCCTCGACGATCGCTCTCGCGGGCTCCGCGCGCCGCAGCTCTGATCCGGCCGTCGACGACCACATCGGCGAGCAGCTGCTCCAATCGGCGAAGGACCGCGCGGAACACGACGTCGTCACGCGGCGGATCGTGCGGGCACTGACGCCGGTGTCGGTCTGGGTGACGGCTGCGGATGAGCCGTCGCTGGCGAAGATCGCGAACATCCAGCACCTCGCGACCCCCGTCCGCGCGCAGCTCGCCGAGCCGGTCGGCGCGCTCGAGCTCGCCGGGCTCCTGCACCCGACGCCCGCCGTCGGCGGCGAGCCGCGTGAGGCCGCGCTGCCGGTGATCCCGGCGCTCGAGGGGCTCGATCGCGGCTGGTACGCCGGGCCGGTCGGGTGGCTCGACGCCGCCGAGGACGGCGAGTTCGTCGTCGGACTGCGCAGCGCGCTGTTGCGCGGCGCGGCGGCTCGCTGCTACGCCGGCGTCGGCGTCGTCGGTGCGTCGGACCCGGCGGCGGAGCTGGCCGAGACCGAGATCAAGCTTGGGGCGCTTCTGCCGGTGCTGACAATCTGAGGCACGGCCGCGTTTCGTCGCTGCAGGGACCGGGCACCGATTCCACATGCCGCCGCGCGGAGTCAAGAAGGGCAGCAAGCGTGCTCGTCAGTACGAGCACATCAAGAAGTCCGAGCGAGATCAGGGCCGTTCGGAGGATCGCGCCGAGGAGATCGCGGCCCGGACCGTCAACAAGGAGCGGGCGCGCAGCGGGGAGTCGCGCACCCGATCGCGGACATCGACCGACGACATCTCGTCGGGTCGCCGCGGTGGGCAGCGGTCAGGGACGAACCGGCCCCGCGGCCGCACCCGCGACCAGCTCTACGCGGAGGCGTCGAAGCTCGGCGTTCCCGGCCGTTCGAAGATGAACAAGGAGCAGCTGCGGAAGGCGGTCGACAACCGCAAGTAGTGGATCACGCGCCGAGCGCCGTGATGACGGACTCGGCGACTCGCCGGTGCAGCGCGACGTTGGCGGCCCGGTCGCTCTGCACTTCGGCGACGACGACTCCGTCGTGATCGGTGCCGATCAGCTCGGTCAGCGCCTCGATGGTCTCGGCGGCGGCGTGTTCGGCCCCGCACGCCCGGGCGATGCCGCCGAGATCGAGTCCGGGCGGAGTACCGATGTGCCGCTCGTAGCCGTCGGGCGCTGCGTCGCCGACCGGCAGGAAGTCGAAGATGCCGCCGCCGCCGTTGTCGACCAGCACGATCGTGAGCGGGAGGCCGAGGCGCGCACCTGCGGCGAGGCCGCTGAGGTCGTGGCTGAACGCGACGTCACCGATCAGAAGCGTCGTTCGCTCGCCGGACCCGGCGGCGACGCCGAGCGCGGTCGCGATCGTCCCGTCGATGCCGTTCGCGCCGCGGTTGGCAATCGCGTGCGTCGGGTGTTCGGCGACCGGCCAGAAGCTCTCGCAATCGCGGATCGGCATCGACGATGCGACCACGACCGGTCCGCGGGCGGCGGCGACCGCAAGCGCGGCGGCCGGCTCGGACAGGACGTCACCGAGTTCGCGGGTGATGACGGCCGCCGCGTGCTCGTCGGCGCTGCGCCAGGCCGCCAACCAGGTTGCGTCGGCTGCGTCGGAGGCAGCATGCAGCGGCAGCGCGCCGGCCCGCAGAACCTCGGTGCAGGCGCCGTCGGGGTCGGCCCAGACGCCGGTTCCCGGCACGACGGCCTGCGGGCAATCGAGCGACGCGAGCCAGCGGCGCAGCGGCTTGCTGGTCGGAAGGCCGCCGAGGCGCAGGACGGCGCTCGGCCGGTGGACGTGCGCCCAGCGCTCGGCGCGCAGCAGCAGGTCGTAGTGCGCGATCGCGGCATCGCCGCGGCGCTCGCCCGACAACGGGTCGGCGAGCAGCGGCCATTCGAGGGCGCCGGCGAGCGCTGCCGCACCGTGCGGTGCGCCTTGACCGGCGACGATCACGCCGCCGCCCTTGGGCGCGCTATCGCCGAGCCACGCGGCGATCTGGTCCGCATCATCGGCTGCGGTCGCGAAGCGCGTCCACGGCTCGCCGCCCGCGCGGCCACCTTCCTCGTGTGGGGGGAGGCCCGCCGGCGGCACGAGCGGTTCGCGCAGCGGCACGTTCAGGTGCACTGGCCCGGGCTGGTCGCCCGTGGCGCCGGTAGCTACCGCTACGGCGCGACAGCCGAGCTGCCGAATCCACGCCAGGCGCTCGTCGGTCGCCGGCCCAGGGTCCAGCTGCTGGAACCAGCGCGTCGAACGGCCGTAGAGACCGAGCTGGTCGATCGCTTGGCCGGCGCCGACGTCACGCAGCTCGGCCGGGCGGTCGGCGGTGATCGCGATCAGTGGCACGCCGGCCTCGTGTGCCTCGACGACGGCGGGGTGGAGGTTCACCGCCGCCGTGCCGGAGGTGCAGACGACGACGGCCGGCCTGCCGGTCTGCCGAGCGAGGCCGACGGCGAAGAACCCGGCGGCGCGCTCGTCGATCAGCGAGTACGACGTCAGCGACGGGTGCGACGTGAGCGCCAGCACGATCGGAACCGAGCGAGAGCCTGGCGAGGTGGCGATGCCGGCGACGCCGCTGCGCGCAAGCTCGTCGGCGAGTGCGCGCAGGAGCCGGTGCTGGTCGTCGGAGGAAGTCATGCGATGATCGGACAGGTGGCCGAGCCGCTCGTTCTCCTGCACGGTTTCGGTGGCACACACCGCTCGTGGGATCAGGTGCTCGCGCAGCTGCCGGCCGAACGCTACCGCCCGGTGGTCGCGCCCGACCTGCCCGGCCATGGTGCTCGGCGCGCCGAGAGGCCGGTTACGTTCGACGCCTGCGTCCGCGCGGTGCTTGCAGACGCGCCACCGGGGCCGTTCGTGCTCTGTGGCTACTCGCTCGGCGGGCGGGTGGCGCAACACGTCGCGCTGGAGGCGCCCGAGCGCGTGTCGCGGCTCGTGCTGGTCTCCGCGTCGTCGGGGATCGAGGATCCCGGCGAGCGCGCGGCGCGCGCGGCCGCCGACGACGAGCTCGCGGAAGAGATCGAACCGATGACGGCGGAGCAGTTTGCCGACCGCTGGCGGTCGCTGCCGGTGTTCGACGGCACCCCCGACGATGCGCTCGTGGCCTGGCGCGACGATCTGATGCGGACGCCGCCGGCCGATCTTGCCGCCGCGCTGCGCGGTCTCACCAGCGGGCGGATGCACGTCTTCGGCGCTGAAGCGTTCGCGATGCCGGTGATCCGCCTCGTCGGAGAGCGCGACGCCAGGTACCGGGCGCTGGCCGGCCCGGATGCGATCGTAGTTCCCGGTGCCGGGCACGGCCTTCTACGAGAAGCGCCGGCGGCGGTCGCGGAGGCGATTGGCTAGTCGCACCGGTGTCGTGGTGGCGTTGCTGGTTCTGGCGCTCGCCGGTGCCGGCCTGCTCGCGCTGCTCGGGCGCGACGACGCCCCCGAACCGGTCCGGAGCGCCGGGCCCGCGTTGATGATCGACAGCCCCTGGGCGCTCGTGTTCGCGCCCGGGGCTCCAGATCCGGCCGCGCTGGCGGCTGCACGCCGGGTCGGCGCGCGGCTGCTCCGGGGTTGGGCGGTGATCGACCGCGGGCTCGAGCCGACCGACCGGTTCGTCGCTGGCGCTCGCAGGGCGGGATTCGGCGTCTACCTCACGATCACATACCGGCGCCGGGCTGTCGCGCAGCCGGCGCCGGACGCCTTCGCGGAGCGGTGTAGTGAGGTCGCCGCTCGCTACCGAGGCCGGATCTGGGGCTACGGCGTCTGGAACGAGCCGAACCTCTGGGTCGACGCGGACGGCCGCGGGCTTCGCGGCGCCGGCTACGGCGCGTTGTACCGCGCGTGCGAACGGGCGATCCGCCGCGCCGATCCGGACGCGAGGGTGCTGATCGGCGAGCTCGCGAACGGCCCGCGCGGGGACGGTGCCTGCCGGTACCTCGAACGTGCCGTGGCGGGCGACGAGGAGACCACGACCGACGCGGTCGCGATCCATCCGTACCAGATGGCCACCGACCTCCCAGTGACGAGCCCGCTGCAGGGCGACCATTGTCGCGGCATCGGCCGGCTGACCGATTGGCCCCGGCGCCTCATCGCGATGACGCGGCTGCACACCGCGGACGGTGCGACCCCTGGTATCGCGATCACCGAGTACGGCGAGTGCGTCGCCGGGTTCCGTTGCGGCAAGTCCGGCACCGGAATCGCGGAACCGCTGCGGGCAGAGCGACTCCAGCAGGCGATCGGGGCATCCCGTCAGGCCGGCGTCAGAGTGTTCGGCTACTACCACCTCGGCTGGGGCGCGGAGACGTGGAACTCGGCCGCGTTCGACGCCGAGTGGCGGCCGACAGCGGTCGCGGACGTGCTGCGCGACACGTTCGCGTCAGTGGAGTCCGAGCCCGGCCGGTAGCGCGATCGTCCCGTCCACCGGCACCAGTGCGTCCGGTACCGGCCCGTCGAACACGTCGAGCGTCGCGAGCCCGCAGGCAAGCTCGACCTCCAGCGCCGCCGCGCAGTGCAGCGCCGCGGTGATTCCGATTGGCCCGTCGAAGGTCGAGGAGAGGTAGACCTTTCCGCCCTGCGCGTCGACGAAGGTCGCCTGTGCGCAGAGCGTGCTGATCCCGCCCGAGCGCGAGAGCTTCAGGCAGACAGTCGGCGCACCGTCGAGCCCGCTCTCGTCAGAGGCGATCGTCACCGACGGCACGAGCGCCGCGACCCGCTTCAGCGCGGCGGTGCCGTGAACGGGCTCCTCGCAGAGCTCGAGGCCGCCGGCAGCTTCGTCGATGCGCGGCAACAGATCGGCAGCCTGCTCGACCGTCCAGGCGCCGTTGGCGTCCACGCGAATCGCAACCCCCGGCCCGGCGGCGGCGCGGACGGCCGCGAGCCGGGGTTCGTCGTCGCCCGTGCCGACCTTGACCTTCAGGCAGGAGAACCCCGCCGCCACGGCACGGTCCGCGGCCTCGCCTGCGGCGTCGGGATCGAGCGCTCCGATCGTCGCGTTGACCCCCACGCGGTCGAGCGGCGTGTCCGACAGCATCGCCGCGATCGGCCGCGACTCGCGTCGCGAGGCCCGATCCCAGAGCGCGAGGTCGACCGCGGCTAGCGCCTGCGGCAGCGGCGCGACCTCGATGCAGGCATCGAGGACCTGCTGCCCATCGTCGAGGCCCGAGATCGCCTGCGCGTATGCGGCGAGCGCGGCCTCGACCGCTTCAATCGAAACGCCATCGTACGGCTCGAGCGGCGCGGCCTCGCCGACTCCGACCGCACCGTCATCGCCGGTCAGCGTGACCGTAAGCGTCTCGCGCTCGGCGATCGCGCCGAACGCGGTCACGAGCGGCTCACGGAACCGCCGGACCACGCGCTCGACGTGCAGTCCGGCCACCTCGCTCAGCGCCCCAGGAGCAGCGCCGCCGCCAGCAGCACGCAGAACAGCAGCTGCAGCAGCCCGGTCTGCGCGAGCGCGCCGTTGAGCGTCGGCCCGTCGTCGTGCTCGGCGACGGTGCGGGCCAGCCCGGCCGCCATCGGCACGGTCGCGAGCGTCAGGAGCGTCCACGCGCTGGCCTCTCCGGCCGCCCAGATCAGCAGCGGCGCGACCTGCGCGCCCGCGAGTTCCAGTGCGTACAGCGCCCGGACCCGATCGCGCCCGAGCCGCACGGCCAGCGTTCGTTTGCCGGCACGAGCATCGGTCGCTGCGTCGCGGATGTTGTTGACCGCGAGGATCGCCGATGCCATCAGACCGACCGGAACCGCGAGCGCCAGCGACGTCCACGTCAGCGTCTCAGTCTGCACGTAGTACGAGCCCGCGACCGCGACCACGCCGAAGAACAGGAAGACGAACAGGTCGCCGAGGCCGTCGTACCCGTAGGGGCGCGGTCCGCCGGTGTAGAGCACCCCGGCGAGGATCGACGCGGCGCCGATCGCGAGGATGCCCCAGCCTGCGACGTAGATCAGGTAGACGCCGCAGAGCACCGCGAGCGCGAACGTCACGTAGGTCGCGATCAACACCGTCCGCGGCGGCACGAGTCCGCCCGCCGTCACCCGTACCGGACCGAGCCGGTCCTCGGTGTCGGCGCCGCGACGCGCGTCCGAGTAGTCGTTCGAGAGGTTCGCGCCGACCTGGATGAACAGCGCGCCGAGGAGCGCCGCGAGGAACACGAGCAGGTCGAAATCGCCCTCGGCCGCCGCCAACGCCGTGCCGACGAGCACCGGCGCGATGCCCGCCGGCAACGTCCGCGGCCGGGCTGCCATCAACCAGATTCGCACCATCGCTTACGACCTCCGCGGGAACTTCGAGAAGTCGGGCGCCCGCTTCTCCTTGTAGGCGTCGCGACCCTCGGCGGCCTCGTCGGAGCCGTAGAAGAGGAGGTTGGCGTCATGCGCGAGCTGCTGGATCCCGGCGTAGCCGTCCTCGTGCGCATGGAAGCTCGACTTGACTAGCCGCAGCGCGAAGGGGGAGAGGGCGAGCATCTCCTCGCACCAGCGCACGGTCTCGGCTTCGAGCTGGTCGAGCGGCACGACCGTATTGACGAGCCCCATCTCGAGCGCCTGCTGGGCGTCGTACTGGCGGCACAGCAGCCAGATCTCCTTCGCCTTCTTCGTACCGACGAGATCACGCAGGAGCGAGGCGCCGAAGCCGCCGTCCCAAGAGCCGACGCGCGGGCCGGTCTGGCCGAAGCGCGCGTTGTCGGCCGCGATCGTCAGGTCGCAGCAGAGGTGGAGCACGTGGCCGCCGCCGACTGCGAACCCCGCGACCATCGCCACGATCGGCTTCGGGCAACGGCGTAGTGCCACCTGCAGGTCGGTGACGTGGAAGCTGCCGACCGCGCCCTCCTTGCCGGGCTCGACCAGATAGCCGGTGTCGCCGCGGACGTTCTGGTCGCCGCCTGAGCAGAATGCGTGCGGGCCCTCCCCGGCGAGCACGATCACACCGATCGAGTGGTCCTCCCGGGCCCGTGCCAGCGCGTCGGCTACCTCGATCAGCGTCTGCGGGCGGAACGCGTTGCGGACCTCGGGGCGGTCGATCGTGATCTTGGCGATCCCGTCCGGCCCGGACGAGTGCTCGTAGCGGATGTCGGTGTAGTCGCCGCCGGCGGCGGTCCAGGTGACGGGCATCGAATGCACAGGCTACGGTCACGCCGTGCTCGTCGAGTCCTGGCTCGCTCGCGCCGCGCGCGCCAACCCTGATCGCCTCGCCGTCAACGAGCTGACCTACAAGGAGCTCTTCGCTGCGGCGGCTGCCCGCGCACGCGAGCTCGAGCCGGGTTCACACGTCGAGATCGCCCTCCCGCCCGGGACAGCGTTCGCGATCGAGCTCCACGCGCATCTGCTTGCCGGACCAACTCCGGGAGAGCACGATCTGGACCGTGTTGCGGTCGAGGTCCGAACGTCCGGGACGACGGCGGAGCCGAGGACGGTGCCGTTGACCTACGGCAACTGGCTCTGGAGCGCGCTCGGCTCGGCTGCCGCGCTCGGCGTCGACCCGAACGAGCGATGGCTCTGCGCGATGCCGCTGACCCACGTCGGCGGGCTCTCGATCCTGATCCGCTCTGCCATCTACGGCACGACGGCGATCGTCCACGAGCGGTTCGAGACGGGCGCGGTGCTCGAGGAGCTGATGCGGCCCGGCGGGGTGACGCTCGTCTCGCTCGTCCCGACGACGCTCGCCAGGCTGCTCGACGCGGGGCTTGCAACACCACCCACGCTGCGCACGATCCTGCTCGGCGGCGCGCCGATCCCACCTGTGCTGCTGGAGCGAGCCGTGCAGGCCGGCGTGCCGGTGACCCCGACCTACGGCCTCACGGAGGCGTGCTCGCAGGTCGCCACCGACGGCCGCCCGCTCTTCTGCACCACGGTCGAACTCGCAGACGACGGCGAGGTCGTCGTCTCCGGGCCGACCGTCAGCCCGGCCTGCGGTGGCCGGCTGCACACCGGCGATCTCGGAAGCTGGGGCGACGACGGGCGTCTGCGGATCTTCGGCCGCAAGGCCGACACGATCATCACCGGCGGAGAGAACGTCGCCCCGGCGGAGGTCGAAGCTGTGCTCGATCAGCATCCGGGCGTGATCGAGACGGCGGTGCTTGGCGAGCCAGATCCCGAATGGGGCGAGTCGGTCTGGGCACTCGTGCGCCTGGGCGCGCCGACGAAGACAGCAGAGCTGACCGCATGGTGCCGCGAGCGGCTCGCGCCACACGAGGTGCCGAAACGGATCGTGATCACCGAGAAGCCGCTGCCGCGCACTGCGTCCGGCAAGCTGCTGCGCCGTAGCATCCGCCTCCCATGAGCAGCCCGGACCCGGACGAGACACGCGCCGCGCAGCGCGCGACCTGGGAGGAGAGCGCCGCCGCGTGGGAATCCGACAACGACGCGTTCTACGGCGCCACCGAAGGGCTCACCCGCACGATGGTCGATCTGCTCGACCTGCGGCCGGGGGCGCGAGCGCTCGAGCTGGCGGCCGGACGTGGCGACCTCTCTGCGCTGATGGCCGAGCGGGTCGGCGCGGACGGAGAAGTCGTCTGCACCGACGGCGCCGACGCGATGGTCGAGGCGGCCAAGCGGTTCGTGACCGCAGCAAACGTCACGCACCGTCAGATGGAGCTCGAGTGGGTTGACGCCGGCGCCGCCTCGTTCGACGCGATCGCCTGCCGCTTCGGCTACATGCTCTGCGTCGATCCCGAAGCCGCGCTGCGCGAGGCGCGCCGAGTCCTACGGCCCGGCGGCCGGCTCGTCCTCGCCGTCTGGGACGTCGCCGACGCGAACCCTTGGCTGGCCGTCCCGCACCGGGCGCTGATCGCCGGCGGCCACGCACAGGCGCCGCCTCCGGGCACCCCCGGCCCGTTCGTCCTCGGCGCGCCCGGAGTGTTGGTCGGCCTGCTCGCGGACGCCGGCTTCGTCGCGCCAGAGCTCTCGACCGTCGACCTGAGGATCACCGCGCCCTCGCTCGACGCGGCGTGGGAGCACGTCGAACGGGTGTCGATGACGATGCGGGCGGCACTGCGGGAGCTGTCGCCGGCCGATCACTTCCGTCTTCGGGACGCGATCGACGAGGCGTGGGGCGCGTACGTCCAGGCCGATGGCACGGTCGCGTTCCCCGGTCGGGCGCACGTCGCGCTCGCCGAGGCGTAGCGTCGCGCCCCGGGTCTGGGAGGATCGCCCGATGCATCGCTACGCCTCGCTCGTTCTCGTAGCGCTCGCGGCGCTCGGCTTCCAGGCTTCGCAGGCACTCGGCGGTGAATTCCCGATCCCGCGCGCACCGGACTCCGACGCGCCCGCCGGCTCGCCGCCGCACTGGCTTCCCAACGAGCACTGGGTCCACGACCACTACCTCCCGTTCGACGAGGCGCGGCTCTACACCGTGCTGCGCACCTCCCGCGACGGGCTCTGGAAGTGGCTGCGCGACGACAACCACACGATCGAAGAGCTGGCGAGGACCAAGGGCTGGCAGGACACGAGGGCGCTGGCGGTGAGGCTGATCGAGAACCGCCAGAACCAGATCGATGAAGCGATAACACAGGAGCTGCTCGCGCGGACCATCCGGATCCTGCGGCAGGGGCACCTCTCCCAGCACATCATCTTCCACTCGCTGCACCAGGAATCCGGGCCGAGTGCGGCCAAGCGGCTGTTCGGCGTCGCTCCCGGGCGCTTTCAGGCGCTGCGGCGGCTCGACATCAGCCCGCTTCAGATCGGGCGTATGCACGGACGGACCCGCGCGCAGATGCAATCCGGCCTCGAGGACAGGCTCGAGCACGCGATCCATCACGGCATCGAGATGGGCGAGATATCCGAGCGGCAGGGGATGACGTTGCTCCATCGGCAGCTCCGCCAGGTGCCGCGCTGGCTCGGCGAGGAGCACTACAACGGCCCGCCGCAGACGGTCGCTGGCAAGCCGAAGTACCCGTTCCGCGCCTCGTTCGCATCGCCGGCGCTGAGCGGTGATGCGTCGACCGTCTTCTTCGACGCTGCGCAGCCGACGCCACCGCTCGCGGTCAAGTTTGGCGAGGTCAACCTCGCGGGCATGGATCTCGGCTCTCAGACCGCCCTGACCCCGCGTGATGTCTCGGCGACCGCTCAGGCCGACGCGCCCTGCTCGAGCTTCAACGCGGACGTCTCCGCAGACGGGCAGACGATCGCGTACGAGATCGGGTCCGGCAACCGCACGTTCGCCAAGCGGTACGGCAACGTCGCGGTCGCGCTCGGGAACCTGCAGACCCACGCCCTGCGCCGAGTCGCCGGCGGGGCGCGCGGCAAGCGCGTGACGACGGCCTACAACCCGTCGGTCTCTGCTGACGGCCGCGTCGTCGCTTACGTGTCGGTCAGCGCCGATCCGATGGCGATGGACTCGGACACCGCGACGCGGGTCCGGATCTACGACGGTTCGGCAGGCACGACGACGGTGATCCCGGTCGCCGGCGCCTACGAGCCGGAGGTGTCCGGAAACGGGCGCTACGTCGTCTTCACCGCGTTCGCCGCGGACGGTCCGCCTCAGGTCTGGCGGTTCGAACGCGCGACGCGGACGGTGAGCCAGGTCAGCTCGGGCGCCGGCGAGGCATGGGCGCCGGCGGTCTCAGACAGTGGCCGCCGAGTTGCCTACGCGGCCTCCACGCATCCGGGACGCTCGCGGATCTGGCTCCGGGACATGGACGAGAAGGCGGCGGTGGCGATCACGCCGGTCTCCGCGGGCTTCGTCGACGCTCCTGCTATCTCAGGGGACGGTGCTGTCCTTGCGTACACGCGCAGTGGCGCGGGGGCCAGGACGAGCCCGCTCGGGCGCCCGCTGCAATCGATCTTTGTCCGTTCGGCCTCCGGCGGCGGACCGGCGGTTCGCAGATCGGGCGTGTCCGCCTGGTCCGGGCAGCCGCAGCTCTCCGGGGATGGGAACTCGCTCGCCTACACGACCGACGAGGGAACTCCCGCGACCGGTCCCGGCGGCCTGCGCGTGTTTGTCAGCGCCGGTGAGAACCGTCAGGTCAGCCCGGACGTGGCGGCGACCACATTCGATGGTGGTGGCGCCGCGCTCGACCCCGGCACGAGCGCCGTCTGTGATCTCCGCTCCCCGGCCTGGTAGGAAGCGGTCGTGCGCTTCCACAAGGAGATCGTGTTTCCCGGCCGGCTCGATGACGTCGCCGAGCTGCTCGCCGACGAGAAGTTCCGCCGGGCCGTCGCTGAGCGCGCCGGCGCGCACGACGTCGATGCGACGAGGACCGAGGAGGACGGTGTTGTCGTCGCCACGGTCGATTCCAGGCAGCCAGCCGACGGTCTGCCCGGCGTGGCGAAGAAGTTCATCGGCTCGGAGCTGCACATCCGGCAGGTCGAGCGCTGGACCTCTCACGATCACGCCGACCTCGATGTGACGGTCCCCGGGACCCCGCTCCACGTCCGCGGCACCGTCACGCTCGAGCAGCGCGGGGCGGAGACGGTGCAAGCCGTCGATGCCGAGATCAAGGTTCGCGTGCCGCTGATCGGCGGCCAGATCGAGACGATGATCGGGCGCGTGCTCGGGCACGTTCTGAAGCTCCAGGCCGTCGTCGGTGCCGAGCATCTGGCGGAGCGATGACCGACGAGCTGACACCGTTTGCACCGCGCCCGACCCCGCCACCGGAGCAGCGCTATTCGGAGAGCGATCCGTTGCTCGACGAGACAGCGCGACCGATCGGCCCGGCGCCCGATCCCGGGCGTCGTTACACGCCGGTCGAGCAGGCCCAGGGCCAGCATCTGATCGACGTTCACGACGCGCTGCGCTCCGAGCTCACGCAGCTGCACGACGTGATCGCGCAGCTCGAACGCGGCAAGATCGACGCGCAGGCCGCACGCGGGCACCTCGCGAAGATGACGGTCCGCCAAAACGCGTGGACCTTCGGCGCGATCTGCATGCAGTACTGCCGGGCGCTGACCGGCCACCACACGCTCGAGGATGCGAGCGTCTTCCCGCACCTCGAGCAACGTGCGCCCGAGCTCGGTCCGGTGCTGACGTGCCTGTTCGCCGAGCACGAGGTCATCGCGGCCTCGGTCGACGCGATCGACGCCGCGCTCGTGCGCTTCGCCGGCGACGCGTCGGCGTTCGTCGACGTCCGCCGCGCCGTCGACGAGATGAGCGACGCGCTGCTCTCGCACCTTTCCTACGAGGAACGCGAGCTGATCGAGCCGCTCGCGCGCGTCGGCTTCCACTAGCGATTGCACCGCGTGCGAGACCCGGCGTAGAGTCGGCCGATGAGGCTCCGCTGCGCCATCCGGACCGTCGCACTCTCGGTCTCGATCGCTGTTTTCGGTGCGGCGCCGGCGGCTGCCTTTGACACCGGGCCGCACTCGGACATCACGCGCGACGCGATGATCGCCGAGGGCTTCAGTGAGACCGCGGCTGACATCGGCGTTGTCAACAACTGGTTCGTCGACCTGTACTCAAACGCGAGTGCCGTCCCGCACTCCGGTCACGCCGACACGATCAACGAGATCCTCGCCTTCTCCTACGGCGACCGCGAGCACTGGCCCAAGGACGTCATCGACGCGGCGGTCGACTCGCACTTCGACTCCGGGTTCGACACGTTCGCGAACGCGAGCGGCCTCGACGGCGAATGGGCGAGGCTCCGGCGCGCGGTCGGCCGTCAGGCGCTGCTCGCCAAGCAGACCGGCAATCCGCGCGGCCTCCTCTCGCTGATCGGGATGAGTCTCCACGAGCTGCAGGACTTCTATTCGCACACGAACTGGGTCGACGCGCTCGGTTTCCAGGGAGCCGACGGGCCGGACTGGCCGAGCCTTGCGTTCGGGCGCACGCCGACGTGGTTCGACGTCGACGAGGCCACGCGTCGCTCGTACAACATCTACGCGGGTGGAACTCCGGGACACGAGGCGCGTGGTCACGCCGGCTGGAACAAGGATGGCAACAGGAACGTCTTCGGCGGCGTGAACAAGGACTGGCCCGGACGGCCCGGCTACGACAACGCTCACATCGCCGCGTACTTCGCCACCCGCCAGTGGCTGCGTTCGATCAGGACCTTCATCACCGACGACGGGCTCTGGCGGCGGGCGCAGGCCTGGAGCGACCGGGGAGGATCCCAGCTCGACCGCGACCTCTGGGGCGCTCTCTGGATCGGAGCCCACTCCGGGCATTGGCAGGGCCAGGGCGAACCCTGCAACCCTCAGTGGTCGACGAACGTGTGCGGTGACCGCAACGGCCCGGGCGGCAACCTGCTCGAGCTCCGCGCCGCGAACAAGCACTACTTCGAGGATTGGCCGAAGTCGACGTTCCGCAAGCAGTTCCAGCAGGGCGTCGTCGAGCTGGTCAAGGACCCGGGTGGCGAGGCGATGCCGATCGTCTCGAGCGAGGACCTCCAGCGCACGACGCGGTTCGTGCGCGTTCGCGTGATGAAGACGCGCTCGCGTGACCTCAGCGACGTCGGCCCCGACGACGGCGATCTCTACGCCCGCGCGACGATCGGCGGCCAGCGTCGCTACCAATCGGGCACGATCAACAGCTACGACAACTACGACTTCCCGCTGCCGAACGCGCCGTATGAGTGGATCAAGGCGATTCCGGCCGGTGCAAGCTACTTCGAGCCGGTGGTGTCGATGCAGGTCGAGGTCAGGACCAGCTCGGCGCGATACGCGGGAACCGATGACGACGTCTACCTGCGGATCAACGGCAGGCAGCGGTTCTCGCTCGACAAGCGCCTCTACAACGACTTCGAGCGTGGCGACCGCGACACCTACAGCGTCCCGGTCGACGAGGCCATCAAGGCCGGCCTCCGCGTCGCCGACATCAGGACCGTCAGGATCGAGAAGTCGCCCGACGGCGTCGCCGGTGGATGGAAGCTGCGTGGCGTGAAGCTGACGGTCAACGGGCGCGTCGTTTACGCGCGCGACGCGATCGAACGCTGGCTCGAGGACGAACGGCGCGCATGGACGGCCCCGGACTTCCGGCCCAGCAACCCGAGCACGACCGCGATCCCGATCACATTCGACCTCTACGACGACGACTACGGCCCGTACGGGGGTGACGACCACGGCGACATCGACCCGTTCGGGATGCGGCGCACCCACGCCCTGCTCTACACGCCGGGCGCCACGATCCGGCGCTGGGTGGCCGGCGGGAACAGGCTCGGTGGACGGCTCGGCGACGGGGAGGAGGCCTCGATCCAATATCGGGTGGACACGATCGATCCGGTCGCCGCCCCGATCGTGCCGCCACTCGCAGAGCCGGTCGCCGTCGTTCCGGTCGCTCCCGCGCCGGCGCCTGACCCGCCGGCCCCCGATCCGCCGAAACCCGACCTCGTGATCTCGGCGATGGGCTACGACGGGGACGCGGCGAACTGGTACTTCGTCGTGACGAACCAGGGCGCGGGCGCAGCAGGCCCGTTCGGCGTGTCGGTGACCGGCCACGGGACGTTCGCGATCCCGGCGCTCGCGCAGGGCGCGTCGCTAAAGGTGCCGTACACGAGCGCATGCGAGGAGCCGGTCCGCGTTGCGGTCGCCGACGCGGCAGGAGCGGTCGCGGAGAGCAACGAGAGCAACAACCAGCGGAACTACGACGAGGTCTGCGTCACCTGAGGTTCTCTAGACTGCGCCGCCGCATGTACTACGACGACGACGCAGACCTGACCCTCCTCGACGGCAAGACCGTCGCGATCATCGGCTTCGGGTCCCAAGGCCACGCCCACGCGCAGAACCTCAAGGACTCCGGCGTCGACGTCGTCGTCGGGCTGCGTCCCGACTCCGCCTCGGTCCAGCAGGCCAAGGACGCCGGCCTCGAGGTGCTCCCGGTCGCCGACGCCGCATCCAAGGGCGACATCGTGATGCTGCTCGTGCCCGACGAGAAGCACCGCGAGATCTACGAGGCCGACGTCCGCGACGGCATCGCCGAGGGCAACCTGCTGCTGTTCGGCCACGGCTTCTCGGTCCTCTACGGCGAGGTCGAGCCACCGGCCGGCGTCGACGTCGCGCTCGCCGCGCCCAAGGGCCCCGGCCACCTCGTCCGCCGCCAGTACACCGAGGGCTCAGGCGTCCCGGGCCTGATTGCGATCCACCAGGACGCGACCGGCAACGCCAAAGCGCTCGCACTCGCCTACGCAAAGGGCATCGGCTGCACGCGTGGCGGCGTGTTCGAGACAACCTTCAAAGAGGAGACCGAGACCGACCTGTTCGGCGAGCAGGCAGTGCTCTGCGGCGGCGCTTCGGCACTCGTCCAGGCAGGTTTCGACACGCTCGTCGAGGCCGGCTACGACCCGCAGATGGCTTACTTCGAGTGCCTCCACGAACTCAAGCTGATCGTCGACCTGATGTACGAGAAGGGCATGGCCGGCATGCGCTACTCGATCTCGAACACGGCGGAATACGGCGACTACACGCGCGGTCCGCGTGTTGTCAACGACGAGACTCGCGCCGAGATGAAGCGCATCCTCGGCGAGATCCAGGACGGCACGTTCGCGCGCGAGTGGATCGCCGAGAACAACGCCGGCCAAGAGAACTTCAAGCGGATGCGCGACGAGCAGGCCAAGACGCAGGTCGAGACGGTCGGCAAGGAGCTTCGGTCCCACATGGACTGGATCTCTGACGCTGAGCTCGCCTGAGCGTCGGGGCGCTCGCGGCCGCTCGCGGCGTCCTCGGCCGACTCGCGTACCGCTGGTACGCGTCGCGGCCTGCGTCCTTGCGAGCGATCACGATCGCTCCCTCGGGTTGTGGGTTCGCGTCCTTCGCTAGCCTCCACATCCCGTCGCGACTGGCGCCCAGGGTGGAGCTCACCACCGGGAAGCGACGGGGCAGACCGCCGCGCGCCTGGGCACTCCCGTTCCCCATCCCGCGAGAACGGGGACCGTTCTCGCACTGTCCAGCGCGAAGCGCTGGACACGAGGCCCAATGACGAGCGCGATAGAGATCCAGATCCCAGAGAGCATCAAGCCCACAGACGGCCGCTTCGGCTGTGGGCCATCGAAGGTGCGGCACGAGCAGATCGAGGCGCTGCGCCGTCACGAGCGCTACCTCGGCACAAGCCACCGGCAGGCGCCGGTCAAGAACCTCGTCGGCAGTGTCCGTGACGGTCTTCGCTCGCTGTTGAACGTCCCCGACGGCTACGAGATCATCCTCGGGAACGGCGGCACGACGGCGTTCTGGGACGCGCTGGCCGCGGGCTTCGTCCGCGACCGTGCCCATCACGCCGCCTGCGGCGAGTTCAGCCAGAAGTTCGCGACCGTAACCGCCGGCGCGCCCTGGCTCGCCGAGCCGGTCGTGACCACGGCCGCGGCGGGCACCGCCGCGATCGTCACGGCTAGCGACCCGAGCTGCGACGTCGTCTGCTGGGCGCAGAACGAGACCTCGACCGGCGTCGCAACGCCGGTCACCCGTCCGAGCGGCGACGCTCTCGTCCTGATCGACGCGACGTCCGCTGCCGGCGGCCTCGACGTCAACGTCAGCGAGACCGACGTCTACTACTTCGCGCCGCAGAAATGCCTGGCGTCCGACGGCGGGCTCTGGCTCGCAGCTGTCAGCCCCGCGGCGCTCGACCGGATCGCTCAGATCGGCGAGGCGAAGCCCAGCGACCGCTGGATCCCGGAGTCGCTGTCGCTGACGACAGCGCTCGCCAACAGCGTCAAGAACCAGACCTACAACACGCCGGCACTGACGACGCTGATACTGCTCGACGCTCAGCTCAAATGGCTCAACGGAAACGGCGGGCTCGAGTTCGCGACCGGCCGGACCGGCGCCTCTGCATCGCACCTGTACGGCTGGGCCGAGGCGCACCGACACGCGACGCCGTTCGTCACCGACTCGGCGCAGCGCTCGAACGTCGTCGCGACGATCGACTTCGACGAGACCGTCGACGCCGCGGCGGTCGCCGCCGCGCTGCGGGCGAACGGGATCGTCGACACCGAGCCCTACCGGAAACTCGGGCGAAACCAGCTCCGGATCGCGATGTTCCCGGCGATCGACCCCGAAGACATCGAGGCGCTCACCGCCTGCATCGACTACACGCTCGGAGAGATCGCATGACAAAGGTGCTCGTCGCAGAGAACATCGGCACGTCCGGCATCGATCTGCTCAAGCAGCACTTCGACGTCGACGTCGCGGGGGAGATCGACGGCTTCGATCTCGCGGCCAGGATCGGCGACTACGACGGAATCCTGATCCGGTCGGCGACCACGCTCGACGCCGATCTGCTCTCGAAGGCGACGAGCCTCAAGGCGATCGGCCGCGCCGGCGTCGGCGTCGACAACGTTGACGTCCCCGAAGCGACCAAGCGCGGCATCGTCGTCGCCAACGCGCCCGAGTCGAACGTCGTCACCGCCGCCGAGCACACGATGGCGCTGCTCCTCGCGCTTGCCCGCAACATCCCGCAGGCGCACGGCGCGCTGTCCGGCGCGGGTCAGTGGGAGCGCTCGAAGTGGTCGGGCGTCGAGCTCGAGGGCAAGACGCTCGGCGTGCTCGGGTTCGGGCGGATCGGCCAGCTCGTCGCGACGCGCGCGAAGGGCTTCGGGATGCGTGTTCTCGGGTTCGACCCGTTCGTCTCAGCCGAGCGCTACAAGGCGCTCGGCGTCGACAAGGCCGAGTCGAGCGATGACATCTACGCACAGGCCGACTTCATCACGCTGCACCTGCCGAAGACGCCGGAGACCGAGGGCTGGCTCAACGCTGAGGCGCTCGCCAAGTGCAAGGACGGTGTGCGGATCCTCAACGTCGCTCGCGGGCCGCTGATCGTCGAGGACGATCTCGTCGCCGCACTCGACTCGGGCAAGGTCGGCGGCGCCGCGCTCGACGTGTTCCGCTCGGAACCGATGACCGAGAGCGCGCTCTTCGGTCGCCCCAACGTGATCGTGACTCCCCACCTCGGCGCCTCGACCGCGGAGGCGACCGACCGCGCCGGCTATCAGGCCGCCGAGCAGGTCGTCGCCGCGCTCACAGGCGGGGCGGTCCTGACGGCCGTGAACGTGCCGGCGATCAAGCCCGAGGACCTCGAGGTGCTCGGGCCGTTCCTGCCGCTCTGCCAGTCGCTCGGCCGGCTGGCGATGACGCTCGCCGAGGGCAGCTCGGTCGACCGGGTCGAGGTCGAGCTGCTCGGCCGGATCGCCGAGCGTGACACGCGGCCGCTGACGACCGCGACCCTGCTCGGTGCGCTCTCGGGCAAGACCGAGGAGCAGATCAACGCCGTCAATGCGCCTCAGATCGCCACCGAGCGCGGGATCGAGATCGTCGAGACCAAGAACGCGCAGGCGCGCGATTTCGAGAACCTCGTCCGTGTCTCGGTGGTCTGCGGCGACGTCCGCGAGCGGGTCGTCGGCACGACGTTCGGCCGCCGCCACCGGCCGCATCTGCTCGAAGCCTGGAGCCAGCGGTTCGACGTCCAGCTCGACGAGCACCTCGCCGTCTTCCGCTACCAGGACCGACCCGGCGTCATCGGCCGGATCGGCCAGACGTTCGGTGACGCCGGCGTCAACATCGTGTCGGCAGCGGTCGGTCGCCGTGACGAGCAGCCCGGCGGGGCCGACCGAGCGGTCATGATCGTCACGACCGACCGGACCGTTCCAGATGCGGTTCTGGCCGAGCTTGCGGGAGCAGGCGACGGGCCGATCGAAGGCCGTGCCGTCGACCTCTGACGCCGCCGTCCGGCTGCGAGGTCTGCTGCGGGCCTTGCCTTTGAGCAGCGAATGGTGCGAGAGTCGGCCCGCTCAGTCGTCCGCGCGGTAGGAGGAACCGATGGCAACCACAGAGGTTGATGCAGCCGGGCCGGGCCCGGAATGGGGTTCGGCGGCGGGGGAGAAGGGCCTCAAGACCGGTGCGATCGGCTTCGTCTCGAACGTCGTGATCGGCGTCGCGTCGACGGCGCCCGGCTACTCGCTCGCGGCGAGCCTCGGCTTCGTGATCGGGATCGCTGGGATCGGCGTCAGCTCGCCGGCAATCATGATCGTCGCGTTCCTGCCGATGCTGTTCATCGCGGCGGCGTACTACTACATGAACCGCGCCGACCCGGACTGCGGCACGACGTTCACGTGGGTGACACGCGCGATGGGTCCCTACCTCGGCTGGATGGGCGGCTGGGGCATCGCTGTCGCCGGCACGATCGTGATGGCGAACCTCGCCGAGATCGCCGGCCTCTACACCTTCATCCTCTTCGGCAACGACGACCCGTCGACGTTCTGGGTCACGGTCCTCGGTGTCCTCTTCATCGCAGCGATGACGTGGATCTGCGTGATCGGCATCGAGCTCAGCGCGGCGACGCAGGTCGGGCTGCTCGGCGCCGAGCTGATCACGCTTCTGCTTTTCGCAGTGGTGGCGATTGTCAAGGTCTACGGCGGCGACGCCGGACCGGACGCGATCAAGCCGACGTTCGAGTGGTTCAACCCGTTCGCGATCGACTCGATATCGGCACTCGTCAACGGCGTGGTCATAGCCGTGTTCATCTACTGGGGCTGGGACTCGACTGTGACCGTCAACGAGGAGTCGACCGACTCCGCGACCACTCCGGGCAAGGCGGCGGTCCTGGCGACGATCATCCTCGTTCTGATCTACGTGATCGTCTCCGTCGCCGCCCAGGCTTACAACGGTCCGGCGGCACTCGCCGACAAGGACGACGCGCTGTCGGAGCTCGCGACCTCGGTCTTCGGCTCCTGGGACAAGATCGTGATCATCGCGGTCCTGACATCGGCCGCCGCGTCGTGCCAGACAACGATCCTCCCGAACGCCCGGACCTACCTCTCGATGGCACGCCAGGGCGCGTTCCCCAAACAGCTCGGCGAAGTCAGCCCTCGCTTTCAGACGCCGCACGTCGCGACGATCACGTTCGGCATTCTCGCGATCGCCTGGTACGTGCTGCTGACGCTGATCTCGCAGAGCATCCTCTACGACTCGATCGCGGCTCTGGGCCTGATGATCTGCTTCTACTACGGGCTGACCGGTCTCGCCTGCGTCATCTACTACCGGCGTGAGCTGACCAAGTCGGTGCGCAACTTCTTGATGGTCGGCGTAGCGCCGCTGCTCGGCGCAGCGATGCTGTTCTACGTCTTCGTCAAGTCGTGTATCGACCTTTCCGATCCGGCGGAGGCCGAATCCGGCGCCGTGTTCGGCCTGGGCGTGCCGCTCGTCATCGGCCTCGGTTTCCTGCTGATGGGCGCGGTGATCATGCTCGTGTGGCGCTTCGCGTCGAGCCCGGCGTTCTTCAGCCGCAAGCCCGAGGTCGCAACGCCCGGCTTCCTCGACGGCGTCGTCACGCCCGTGGCAGCGACCACCGACACCAGCGACCTGGAGGACTGAGATGCTCGTCTGCGGATACGACGGAACGCCCGGCTCGCACGCCGGCTTCGCCGAGGCGCTGCGGCTCGGCCGCGAGCTCGGCAGCGATGTGACGGCGGTCTTCGCCTACGAACGCAGCCGCCTCGCGACGGAGATGAAGGATCTCGACGACATCATCCTCGCGCAGGCGCACGAGATCCTCGGCGACGCGGTCAGCGAGGGCGAGACCGCCGGGGTCACGGTCCGGCCCGTCGTCGTCGAGGGCTCGGTTGCCGAGGCGCTGGTCGAGGCGGCCGACAAGACCGACGCCCGCTACATCGTCGTCGGCTCCTACGGGGAGCGACCGCTCAAGAGCGTGCTGATCGGCTCGACGCCGTCGCGGCTCCTGCACCTCTCCGAGCGGCCGGTGCTCGTCGTCCGCAACGAATAGCTGCTGGTAGGCTGGGAACCCGCATGACGCCCTCGGCCTCGCTGGCCCCCCTCGGTCTTCTTCTCCTCCTCCCCCGCTAGGGGGAAGCATCTGCGCGTGGCGGCCGCCTGAAGCCGCGAACCAGCCGAAGGAGTCCCAGACAGCGAGAAGAACCGAGGAACCACGCCATGCCCGAGAACCAGCAAACCTCCGACGGACACGATCCCAAGGATCATGTCCGCCTCTTCGACACGACACTTCGAGACGGCGAGCAGTCGCCTGGCATCTCGCTCAGCGGTGCCGAGAAGCTCGAGATCGCGCAGCAGCTCGCACGGCTCGGGGTCGACATCATCGAAGCCGGCTTCCCGATCGCCTCTCCAGGGGACTTCGAGGCCGTCCAGACGATCGCGCGCGAGGTCCATGGACCGGTCATCTGCGGCCTCGCACGCGCGGTTCCGGCCGACATCGACCGCTGCTGGGAAGCGGTCAAGGACTCGGAGCGCCCACGGATACACACGTTCTGCTCGACCTCCGACATCCACATCGAGCATCAGATGCAGAACACGCGCGAGGACGTGCTCGGGCTCGTCCGCGCGTCCGTCTCGCAGGCGCGTGAGCTGTGCGACGACGTCGAGTTCTCGCCGATGGACGCGACCCGCTCGGAGGCCGAGTTCACCGCGCAGGTGATTCAGATCGCGCTCGACGAGGGTGCGACGACGATCAACATCCCGGACACCGTCGGCTACGCGGTCCCGGAGGAGTACGCCGCCTTTCTGACGCGCCTCTACGAGCTGGTCGCCGACCTGCGCGGTGCCGTGCTCTCGACGCACTGCCACAACGATCTCGGGCTGGCCGTCGCCAACTCGATCGCCGGCGCCCAGGCCGGGGCGCGGCAGATTGAGTGCGCAGTCAACGGCATCGGCGAACGTGCGGGGAACGCCTCGACCGAGGAGATCATCATGGCGCTGCAGGTACGCGGCCGGCAGCTCGGACTGCACACGGCCGGCGTCTCGACCGAGATCTCCCGCACCAGCCGGCTCGTCTCGCGGCTGACCGGCTACCCGGTGCAGCCGAACAAGGCGATCGTCGGTGCGAACGCGTTCGCGCACGAGTCCGGGATCCATCAGGACGGCGTGCTCAAGAACCGTGAGACGTTCGAGATCATGGATGCGCGCTCGGTCGGCCTCGCGCACAACAAGCTGGTCCTCGGCAAGCACTCCGGCCGCGCCGCCCTGCGGGCGGCGCTCGAGGAGCTCGGCTACAGGCTCGACGGCCAGCAGCTCAACCAGGCATTCACACGTTTCAAGGAGCTGGCCGATCGCAAGAGCGACGTATCGGCGCTCGACCTCGAGGCGCTCGTCACCGACGAGCTGCGCGAGAGCGCCGGAGGGGACTGGCAGCTCGTTTCGTACGCCGTCGAGGCCAGCAGCGCTCGTCCGCCGCACGCGAGTGTTTCGGTCCGGTCGCCCGAGGGTGAGGTCGTCCACGGTGAGTTCTCCGGAGACGGACCGGTCGACGCCACGTTCCGTGCGATCAACTCCGCCACGGGGATAGACGTGCGTCTACGTGAGTTCCGCGTCGGCGCGGTGACCGGCGGCCAGGACGCTCTCGGCGAGGTCACGGTCGTCGTCGAGCTCGGCGCCGACGGGTCGCCGATCCGCAGCGACCTGTCGGACACCGCGAGCGGTGACCGCGTCACCGGAGCCGGGCAGGGCGTCGCGACCGACATCATCGAGGCCGCAGCGATCGCGTACGTACGTGCGCTCGGCAACGCGGCCGCCAGGGCGGCGGCGTCCGTGGACGCAGAAGCGAGCGCGACCGCCAAGCCCTGACTAGCTTCGCTTGGCGGTGAACTTCAGCTCGAGCGTGTCGCAGACCGAACCGGCGACGATCGTCTCCTGCCGGATCACGCCCTTGGCCGTGGTCGCTGAGACGAATCGGCCCCGGAGCGTCGTGTAGGCGGTGACGCTGCATCCGAGCTGGACCTGACCCTTAGCCGCCTTGTAGGCCCCGGTCTTCGGTTTGCTCGCCGCATGGGCAGCGGTCACGATTACGGCGGCACTTGCGATCGCGGCGATCAGGGTGCTGGCGAGGCGGGGGAAGGGCAAAGCAGGATCTCCGTTGTGCTGAACGAGGACGGTTGCCGATCGTAGGCAGGTCGCCGGTCCGGCGCGCCGTACCCCACGGACGGACGTGCCGGCTCCGTGCGGCGGACGCGGCCGCTCGCTCCCGCGTCCAGGACGCAGGAGCGAGCGCGACCGCAGTGCCTCCCTACGCGCAGACGACCGAGAGGTTGCGCTGCGTGCGGACCGTCTTGATGACTCCGTTCCGCTTGTACTTCGCGACGACCGCGACGTTGTAGTTGGACTCGGAGCGCCCGCGGAGGTCGACGCTGATGGTCCGTCCCGAGATCTTGAGGCTCCTGCCACGAAGGACGGCCCGTGCGCTGACGAACGTCCAGCCCTTGCGCTGAGCGATCCGGAGCGTCCGCAGCGAGTCGCCGCGGCACTGCGAGCCCGAGGTAGCGGTCACAGTCGTGGCCGGGACCTGCTGGATGATCGTCACCGTCTGCCCGGGCTGGCCGTTCGAGCCGGCGGGGCCGGCAGGGCCGGTTGCGCCGGTGCCACCGGCCGGGCCCGCGGCGCCTGCCGGTCCGCTGGGGCCCTGGAGCGCGGATCCGAACAGGTACGTGTCGCCGTTCAGCGTGATCTTCCGCAGCAGGCCGGAGACGTCGTTCCCGACGCTGAAGCCCTGGCTGACGAGGATCCCGACGATCTTTTCGCTCCCATGAGCCGCGACGATGCTCGCCCAGGTTGCCTGGTTTGCGAGCGAGTCGCAGCCGTCGTCGGAATAGCGCAGGCGGGCGTTACCGACCATTTGGAACGTCAGGTCCGTGGATTGCGCGACCTGCTCCTTCGTGCAATAGCCGGGGTCGAGGATCACGTCCTCGTCGACGGCGCCGTCACCGGATGTATCGAGGAAGACGCGAAGGTACGGCGCGGCGGAGTACCAGTAGGTCGCACCATCGGTCGGCTCGCCGAGTGCCCGGTACTTGAACGTGTAGGAGAGACCGGTGATCGCGCTCAGCGGCTGTCCGTCGAACAGATGGGTGATCGCGGTGCCGCCGAGGTTGCCGCCGTCGGCGTAAGTGCCGAAGTGGATGCCGTCGGGCGTCATCGTCACCGTCGAGTTGGTGGCGCGGAAATCGCCCTGGAGATCCGGGACGTTGATCGTGGCCGCGGTGGCGGCCGGCGCACCGATGCAGGCCGCCGCGAGTCCGGTCGCGACCGCTCCGAGTGTGAATCGCATGGAGTTCCTCCCCAATTGCTTGTTGTGCTGAGTGCGGTCGAGTCGATCCGACCGGCACGGATCTGACAGTTCGTTGCCCGGCGCGCCCGGGCGCGAAACCGCGACCCCAGCGCGCGGACGGGCTGTACGTGATAACGTACGTCCGTATGGAGCAGGCGATCGCGATCGGGCCGAGGGTCCGCGCCCTGAGGGAGGGGATGGACCTCTCGCTGCGCGATCTCGCCGACCGCAGTGGCGTCAGCGCGCCGATGCTGAGCCAGGTCGAGCGCGGCGAGACCTCACCGACGCTGACGGTCGCCGGCAAGATCGCCGACGGACTTGAACTGCGCCTCAGCCAGCTGCTGCGGCTCGATGAGGCCGGGGCGGTGTCGATCGTCCGAGCGGGAGAGCGCCGGTCGGGGAAGGGCGCGAAGGGCCACCGGTTCGAGGTCCTCACCTCGCCGATGCCAGGCCAGCGCGCCGAGGTCAGCAGGCACGTCCTCGGCTCGGGCGCCCGCACCGGCGGCGAGGGCGACCCGCCGATGCACGAGCCCGGCAGTCGCGAGATCGCGGTCGTCGAGTCCGGCTCGGTCGTCCTCACGGTCGAGGACCTGACCTACGAGCTCGGGGCCGGCGACACCGTCACGTTCGACGCCGACCTCGCCCACCACTTTGAAAACCACGGACCGGAGGACGCGGTTCTGCTCGCCGTTGTCAGCGCCGGCCTGCGAAGGAGCTAGCTGTGCCGAAGACGCTGTTCGACAAGATCTGGGATCTCCACGAGGTCGAGGACGGGTTGATCTACATCGATCTGCACCTCGTTCACGAGGTCACGAGCCCGCAGGCGTTCGACGGCCTTCGGATGGCCGGGCGCACGGTCCGCCGTCCCGACCGCACGATCGCGACTGCCGATCACAACGTGCCGACCGACGGCACGCCGACCGCCGCGCTGATCAAGGATGCGCTCAGCCGCACCCAGGTCGAGACGCTCGAGAAGAACTGTGCCGAGTTCGGGATCCCGGTCTTCAGCCTCGGCTCCGAGCGTCAGGGCATCGTCCACGTGATCGGGCCGGAGCTCGGCCTGACGCAGCCCGGGATGACGATCGTCTGCGGTGACAGCCACACCGCGACGCACGGAGCGTTCGGCGCGCTCGCGTTCGGGATCGGCACGAGTGAGGTCGAGCACGTCCTCGCGACGCAGTGCCTCGTGCAGCGCAAGCCGAAGTCGATGCGGATTCGTTACGAGGGGGAGATGGGGCCCGGCGTCACCGCCAAGGACCTGATCCTCGCGACGATCGGCCAGATGGGCGTCGATGGCGCCGTTGGCCACGTCGTCGAGTTCGCCGGCCCGGCGATCGAGGGTCTCTCGATGGAGGGACGGATGACGATCTGCAACATGACGATCGAGGGCGGCGGGCGGGCCGGCATGATCGCTCCCGACGAGACGACGTTCGAGTGGGTCCGTGACCACGGTGGCGAGGTCGATCCGGCGTGGGCAGGATTGAAGACCGACGCGGGCGCCGAGTTCGACAAGGAGATCGTCGTCGACGTCTCGCAGATCAGCCCGATGGTCTCGTGGGGCACGAACCCGGCCCAGGTCGCGCAGGTCACGGATGTCGTGCCGCAGCCGCAGAGCGAGGGTGAGGAGCGCGCGCTGCACTACATGGGCCTCGAAGGCGGCACGCCGATCGAGCAGATCAAGCTCGACCGCGTGTTCATCGGCTCCTGCACCAACTCGCGGATCGGCGACCTGCGGGCCGCCGCGAGCATGATCCAGGGCCGCAAGGTCGCGGATTCCGTGTACGCGATGGTCGTGCCCGGCTCGGTCAAGGTGAAGGCGCAGGCCGAGGCCGAGGGTCTCGACAAGGTCTTCACCGACGCCGGCTTCGACTGGCGCGGTGCCGGCTGCTCGATGTGTCTGGCGATGAACCCCGACAAACTCGACCCCGAGGAGCGCTGCGCGTCGACCTCGAACCGCAACTTCGAAGGCCGGCAGGGAGCAGGCGGGCGGACGCATCTGGTCTCACCCCAGATGGCTGCGGCCGCGGCGATCGCCGGCCACTTCGTCGACATCAGGAACTGGAACTAGTCATGCAGCCACTCGAAACAATCACCGGCCCGGTGTCCGTGCTGATGCGCGATGACATCGACACCGATCAGATCATCCCGAAGCAGTTCCTCAAGCGGGTCGAACGGACCGGCTTCGGCGAGTTCCTGTTCTACGACTGGGCCAAGGAACCGGGTTGGGAGCTGCCGGTCAACCGAATCCTCGTGACCGGCCGCAACTTCGGCTGTGGCTCATCGCGCGAGCACGCGCCGTGGGCGCTCGAGGACTACGGCTTCAAGGTCGTGATCGCCGAGTCGTTCGCCGACATCTTCCGCTCGAACTGCACCAAGATCGGAATGCTCCCGGTGCAGCTCGCGGCCGGCGATGTCGAGGCGATCGCCGAGGCCGGGCACTGCCAGGTCGATCTCGCTGCGCAGGAGGTCCGCTGGGACGGCGGCAGCGCCTCGTTCGAGATCGATCCCGACACCAAGCACCGGCTGCTGAACGGACTCGACGACATCGGCCTGACGCTGCACGAGACCGAGAAGATCGACGCCTACGAGGCCGAGCGCCAGCGCCGCGGCCCGGACACGATCGCGATCGCGGCCGGCGCGTCTTGAGCTGGGTCGCGCAGACCGGCGTCGCCTACCTTGCGTTCGCGACGCTCTCAGGCTGGCTGATGGTGGTCGTCGTCGAGCGTCCTGAGTGGCTCTCGCGAGCCGGTGTCCGGGCGCCCGGGCGCTTCCGGCAGGCGCACATCGACTGGATCCTGATGGCGCTGATCCTGATCGCCGTCGGTCTTGCCGTGCCGGAGCTCGGCACGGTCTGGCAGGTCCTGCTCGTCGCCGGGACGATCGTCAACCCGGCGCTGTTCGTTCCGATGGCGTTCCGTCCCGAAGTCCGCGATCACGTGCTGTTCCGTGGCGTGAGCATCGCCTCGTTCACTGCGATGTCGCTCTCTACCGTCGCGGCCGCCGTGACAGCGATCGCCTAACGTCCAGCGCCACATGAGCCCGCGCATCGTCACCCTGCCCGGAGACGGGATCGGCCCGGAGATCCTCGCGCCCGCGACCGAGATCCTCTCCGGCCTCGTTCCCGGCATCGAGTTCGAGGAGCACCTCTTCGGCGGCGCCTCGATCGACGCTCACGGAACCGCCCTGACCGACGAGGTCATCGCGGCCTGCAAGAGCGCGGACGCCGTACTGCTAGCCGCAGTCGGCGGCCCGAAGTGGGACACGACCGACCCGGGCAAGCCCCGCCCGGAGCAGGGCCTTCTCGGTCTGCGCAAGGAGCTCGGCCTCTACGCGAACCTCCGGCCGGTCAAGCCGATCCCGGCGCTCTACGACTCGAGCCCTCTGCGGCGAGATGTGATCGACGGCACCGACCTACTCGTCGTTCGCGAGCTCACCGGCGGCATCTATTTCGGCGACAAGACCCGCACCGAGACGACCGCGTCCGACCTCTGCGCGTATTCGACCGAGGAGATCGAGCGGATCGTGCGCGCTGCCTTCCAGGCGGCGCGCACGAAGGTGACCTCGGT
The DNA here is from genome assembly GCA_037045385.1 of Baekduia sp. Taxonomy (GTDB): domain Bacteria; phylum Actinomycetota; class Thermoleophilia; order Solirubrobacterales; family Solirubrobacteraceae; genus Baekduia. The sequence continues at coordinate 102,736 of JBAOHN010000006.1, forward strand.
GGACAAGGCCAACGTCCTCGAGACGAGCCGACTCTGGCGCGAGACCGTCGTCCGCGTCCATGACAGCGAGTTCCCCGACGTGCCGCTCGAGCATCTGCTCGTCGACAACGCGGCGATGCAGCTCGTCTCGAACCCGACGAGCTTCGATGTGATCGTCACCGAGAACCTCTTCGGCGACATCCTCAGCGATGAGGCCGCGATGCTCACCGGTTCGATCGGGATGCTCCCGTCGGCATCGCTCGGTACGGACGGCGCACCTGGCCTGTTCGAACCGGTTCACGGCTCCGCGCCTGACATCGCGGGGCAGGGGGCGGCGAATCCGCTGGCGATGTTCCTGTCCGCAGCACTCATGCTCCGGCATGGGCTGAACTTGGAGAACGAGGCCGCGGCCCTAGAATCCGCGGTCGATCGTGCGCTCGCGAATGGCCTGCGGACGCGCGATCTCGGCGGCTCCGCCGGGACCGCCGAAGCGACCGCGGCCGTCCGCGCCGCACTCAACGTCTAGGAGAGTCGTGCAGCCTTCCGAACTGATCTGGATGAACGGCGAGTTCGTGCCGTGGGACGAGGCGAAGATCCACGTCCTCACGCACGGGCTGCACTACGGCACCGGGGTCTTCGAGGGCGTCCGCTGCTACGACACCGAGTCGGACGGCCCGGCGATCTTCCGTCACCCCGAGCACCTCGACCGGTTGTTCAATAGCTGCGAGCTCTACTACATGCCGATCCCTTTCGAGCGCGAGCAGATCCGCGAGGCCACGCTCGAGCTGATCGGCAGGAACGGACTGCGTGCCTGCTACATCAGGCCACTCGTCTACCGCGGCTACGGCACGATGGGGCTGTACCCGTCTGCCGCACCGGTCGAGGTCGCGATCGCGACCTGGGAGTGGGGCAGCTACCTCGGCGACGAGGGCAAGCAGAACGGCATCCGCGCCGCCGTCTCCTCATGGCGCCGGATCAGCCCGCAGTCGCTGATCCCGCACGCCAAGGCGTCGGGCCAGTACCTCAACTCGGTGCTCGCGAAGCTCGAGGCCGAGCGCGCCGGCGTCGAGGAGGCGATCCTGCTCGACGAGCGTGGGCTGGTCTGCGAAGGCACCGGCGAGAACCTCTTCATCGTCAAGGACTCGGTCATCCACACCCCGCCGCAGACCGCATCGATCCTCGACGGGATCAACCGCCGCTCGGCGATCGAGGTCGCCGGCAACCTCGGCTACAAGGTGGTCGAACGCGACATCGCCCGCTCCGAGCTCTATCTCGCAGACGAGCTCTTCTGCACCGGCACGGCCGCCGAGCTGACGCCGATCCGCGAGGTCGACGGCCATGCGGTCGGCGGCGGGTCCGTCGGGCAGGTCACTAAGGTGGTGCAGGCCGCGTTCGAGGACGCGCTGCACGGACGCAACGAGCAGTACCGCAAGTGGCTCGATCCCGTCCCTGCGCACCACTACGCGGTGGCCGGGCCCGCGTGACGCGAATCGAGACCTACGACGCGACCCTGCGCGATGGCATGCAGGGGGAAGGGCTCTCGCTGACCGCTGCCGAGAAGGTTCGTGTCGTACACGCGCTCGACCGGCTCGGTATCGACCTGATCGAGGCCGGCTTCCCGGCCTCCAATCCAAAGGAGGCCGAGCTGTTCGGCCTCCTTGCGTCCGAGCAGCTCGAGCACGCTCGGATCGCCGCGTTCGGGATGACCCGTCGGCGTGGCGTGCAGGCGTCTGACGATCCCGGCGTCGTCGTTCTCGCCGAGTGCTTCGCACCGGTCTGCACGATCGTCGGCAAGACCTGGGCTGCCCACCTCGAGAAGATCGTCCACGTCTCGCGCGAGGAGAACCTCGAGCTGATCGGCGACACGCTGTCGTTCCTCACAGGCGGCGGCAAACACGTCATCTACGACGCCGAGCACTTCTTCGACGCGTTCCGCGATGACCCCGGCTACGCACTCCAATGCCTTCGGGCAGCGCGCGACGCAGGCGCCGAACGGCTCGTCCTCTGCGACACCAACGGATCCTCGCTGCCCCATCAGATCACCGAGGCGGTCCGTCACGTCCGCGAGCAGCTGCCCGAGACCGAGCTGGGGATCCATTGCCACAACGACCGCGGCTGCGGCGTTGCGAACAGCCTGTCGGCGGTGCTCGAGGGCGCCACGCAGGTCCAGGGCACGATGAACGGGATCGGCGAGCGGACCGGCAACGCCAACCTCGTCACGATCATCGCCGATCTCGAACTCGGGCTGGGCTACGAGACCGTCGGAGCCGAGCGGCTCAAGCGGCTGACGACGACCGCACGAATGGTCGACGAGCTGCTCAACCGGAATCCCGACCCGCACCAGCCATGGGTCGGCCGTAGTGCCTTCGCGCACAAGGGCGGCCTCCACGTCGCGGGCGTGCGAGCCGACGGCTCGCTCTACGAGCACCACGAGCCCGAGGCGGTGGGCAACGAGCGCTCACTGCTGATATCCGAGCTTGCCGGCAAGCACACCGTCGTCGAGAAGGCCGAACAGGCCGGGATCGAGCTGACCGACGCGCAGGCGCAGAACGTGCTCGCCCGGGTCAAGGAACTCGAACATCAGGGCTACCAGTTCGAGGCGGCCGACGCCTCGTTCGAGCTCTTGCTCCGCCGCGAGTCCGGCGACTACCGGCCGCTCGTGAAGCTCGAGTCCTGGCGGGTCATCGCCGAGTCGCGTCCGGACGGCCGCACCGAGACCGAGGCGACCGTCAAGGTCGTCGTCGACGGTGAGCGCTACGTCGAGACGGCCGAGGGCAATGGGCCGGTCAACGCGCTCGACGCCGCGCTGCGCGCCGCGATCGTGCAGGCCCACCCGCACCTCGCCGACGTCGAGCTCGTCAACTACAAGGTCCGGATTCTCGACGAGGCCCACGGCACCGATGCCACGACCCGCGTCTTCATCGACGCATCCGACGGCGACTCGGTCTGGGGCTCGACCGGTGTGGCGGAGAACGTCATCGCGGCCTCCTGGCAGGCGCTGGTCGACTCGCTCGAGTTCGCCGAGCAGAAGCGGTAGGGCCCGAGCCGTGAGCCGGATCTTCCTCTCCGCTCCTGACCTGCGCGGCGGCGAGCGCGAGGCGGTGCTGGCAGCGATCGACTCCGGCTGGGTCGCGCCTGTCGGGCCCGAGCTCGACGCCTTCGAGCAGGAGCTGGCAGACGCCAGCGGCCGCAAGCACGCAGTCGCCCTCTCGAGCGGCACCGCAGCGATCCACCTAGCACTGGTCGAGCTTGGCGTCGGCCGCGGCGACGAGGTGCTCGTCTCGACCTTCACGTTCGCCGGTTCGGTGTTCCCGGTCCGGTACGTCGGCGCCGAGCCGGTCTTCATCGACAGCGGCGATTCCGACTGGAACATGTCCCCCGAGCTGCTCGCCGAAGAGCTCGCAGCTCGCGCCGCTCGTGGGGTCGCGATGCCGAAGGCGGCGATCGTGGTCGACCTCTACGGGCAGTGCGCGGAGTACCGGAAGATCGAGCCGCTTCTGAACGAGCATGGCGTCGCGCTGATCGAGGACGCCGCGGAGGCGATCGGCGCGCGCTGCGACGGGCGGGCTGCCGGCAGCTTCGGCGCGACCGCTGCGCTCAGCTTCAACGGCAACAAGCTGATTACGACCTCCGGTGGCGGGGCGCTCGTGACCGACGACGAGGACGTTGCCCGCCGGGCACGCTCCCGCGCCGCTCAGGCGCGAGATCCGGTGGCGCATTACGAGCACCGCGAGGTCGGATTCAACTACCGGCTCTCGAACCTTCTCGCCGCGCTCGGACGGGCTCAGCTCGCGGGCCTCGACTCGCGGATCGCGCGCCGCCGCGCGATCCACGACCGGTACGCGCAGCTAGTGGCGGGGTGGGAGGGCGTCGAACTCGCGCCGGTCGCCCCCGGCCAGGAGCCGAACCACTGGCTCACGTGCGTCACCGTCGAGGAAGAGCTGGCCGGTCTCGGTCCGCAGGACGTGATCGATGCGCTCGAACGAGCCGACATCGAAGCCCGCCCGCTCTGGAAGCCGATGCACGCGCAGCCGGTCTTCGCCGGCTGCCGGAGCCGGCTCGACGGGACCGCCGACGCACTGTTCTCGAGCGGTGTCTGCCTCCCGTCGGGGAGCGGCATGAGCGACGCGGATCTGGAGCGCGTGCTCAGCGTCCTCGGTGCGCTCCAGGACGGCTCCCCGGGCGCCCCTTAGACTCCGCGGCCGATGGGACGCTTCTCTGAGCCGCAGCACCCCGCGTTCGCGGAGATGAACACGTCGCTCGGCTTCGACCGGCGGCTCTGGCCCCAGGACATCGCGCAGTCCCGGGCGCACGCACGGATGCTCGGCGCGCAGGGCATCATCGAGCCGGCGGACGTCAGCGAGATCCACCGCGGGCTCGATCTCGTCGAGGCCGAGCTGCAGGACGGGACGTTCCCGTTCGAGGACGGCGACGAGGACATCCACATGGCGATCGAGCGGCGTCTCACGGAGCTCGTCGGCACGGCGGGTGGCCGTGTCCACACGGCGCGGTCGCGCAACGACCAGGTCGTCACCGACGTCGCGATGTTCACGCGCGAGGCCGCCCAGGCCGCCCAGCGCGACCTGACCGCGTTCTGCCTGACCGCGATCGAGGTCGCCGAGCGGCACATCGACTGGCCGCTCCCCGGCTACACGCACCTCCAGCGCGCCCAGCCGGTCTACCTCGGCCATCACCTGCTCGCGTGGTGCTGGATGGCGCTCCGCGACCGCGAGCGGTTCGCCGCAGCCGAGCGTGCCGCGAGCGTGATGCCGCTCGGTTCGGGTGCCCTCGCCGGAGTTAACTTCGACACCGACCGCCGCGCCGTCGCAGCCGAACTCGGGTTCAGCGACGTCAGCCCGAACTCGCTCGACGGGGTCGCGAACCGCGATTTCCTGCTCGACTACCTCAGCGCCGCGGCGACCTGCGCCACCCACCTGTCACGGCTCGGCGCCGAGATCGTGCTCTGGTCGAGCTCGGAGTTCGGGTTCCTCACACTTCCGGACGCGTGGTCCTCGGGCAGCTCGATCATGCCCCAGAAGAAGAACCCGGACGCCGCTGAGCTGCTGCGCGCGAAGGCGCCGCGCATCACTGCGCACCTCCACGCGCTCCACGGGGTCATGCATGCGCTGCCGCTGACCTACAACAAGGATCTTCAGGAGGACAAGGAGCATCTGTTCGACACCGTCGACACGCTCCGCCTCTGCCTCGCCGCCGCGACGGGCATGCTCGCGGGCGCGCGCTTCGACCGCGAGCGCATGAGCGCTGCGGCCTCCGACGAGCTGATCGCCGCGACCGACCTCGCCGACCTGCTCGTCAAGCACGGGACGCCGTTCCGTGAGAGCCACGGGATCGTCGCAGGCCTCGTGCGCGAAGCGGTCGAGTCGGGGCGCTCGCTGGCCGACGTCGCGGTTCCGGCGCTGGGCGAGGACGCGCGCGCCGTCTTGTCCCAGTCCTCGTGGCTCGAGTCCAAGGATTCCGAGGGCGGCACGGCACTTGCCCGTGTTCGCGAGCAGCTCGCGCTGGCGCGCGAACGGGTCGGTGACGGCTGAGCCCGGGTCCGGTCTTCCGGCGGCGTTCTACGACCGGCCGGTGCTCGAGGTCGCCCGCGATCTGATCGGCTGCACACTCCGTCTCGGCGACACGTCGGGAACGATCGCCGAGACCGAGGCGTACCACGCCTCCGAGCCGGCCTGCCACGCCTTCATCGGCCGCACCGCTCGCACGGAGACGCTGTTCGCGGTGCCCGGGACGGCCTACGTCTACCGCTCGTACGGCATCCACGCGCTCGTCAACGCCGTCTGCGAACCGGAGGGCGTCGCCGCAGCCGTCCTGATCCGCGCGCTGATCCCGGGCCAGGGGATCGAGCTGATGACCGTGCGGCGCCGCGGCCGGAGCCGCAGGGAGCTGACGAACGGTCCGGGAAAGCTGACCGAGGCACTCGGGATCGGGCTCTCGCACAACGGCAGCTCACTCGCCCGCGGGCCTGTCCTGATCTCGGCACGTACCGGCGAACCGCCACCGATCGTCTTCGGGACGCGCGTCGGCATCACGAAGGCGACCGAGCTGCCGTGGCGGTTCGCGATCGCCGGGTGTGCGGACGTGTCCCGTCCGCGCCCACACTGAACTGTGGCTCAGCCGGTCGGCGCGGCCGCGCCGCCGCCGGTTCCGGTCCCGCCTGACGGCGCCGCTGGTGCAGGGGACGGGGCCGGAGCAGGAGCCGGCTTCGGTGTCGCGGGCGTCTTCGACGCCGGTGCCTCCTTCGGCGCGGGCGAGTCCTGACCGGTCCCGTCGCGGCTCGCAGGCGTGTCCGTCGACGGCTCGGTCGATGTCGGCGAGCCGTCGGCCGGGGCACCGCCCTCGCCGGGGAGCGGCTCTGTCGTCGTGTCACCGTCGCCGCCGTCCCCAGCGGCGTCCCGGTCGCGCTTCGCGCGGCGCGCGTCGAGGATCCGGTTCGCCTCGAGCACGAACGCACGCCAGATCAGCGCCGGGAAGGTGCCGCCTGTCACCTCGTCGCCGCCGAACTCGGTGAGCATCGGCTTGAGTCCATCGGGGTACCCGACCCAGACGGCGATCGTGAACCGCTCGGTGAAGCCGACGAACCAGGCGTCGCCCGAGTTCTCGGTCGTGCCGGTCTTGCCGGCCGCGAAGCCGCCGTACTGCGCGCGCCTGGCCGATCCCGAACGGACCGGACCGGTGAGCAGCGTCGTCGCCGTCTGCGCGGCCCCTGCCGACAGCGCCCGCTCGGTGCGACGCTTGTTGCGTTCGATCAGTACGAGCTTGCCGTCCCCATCGACCTTGCTGATCGAGTCGATCGCCACCGGACCGCCGTTTGCGGTTCCGAGCGTCCCCTCGATGCGGTTGCCACCGGTCGCGAAGGTCTCGTAGGCGTGAGCCATGTCGAGCGGCGTCACGCCCTGCTCGAGGCCACCGAGCGTCATCGCGTAGTTGGTCGAGATCGGGGTCCGGATCCCCATCCGCTTGGCGCGGGCCGCAACGCTCTTCGTCCCGAGTTCGATGCCGAGCGCAGCGAAGACCGAGTTGTCGGAGAACGTGAGCGCGTCCGCGATCGACGCGGAGCCGAGGTACTTGTTGTCGAAGTTGTTGACGACGAAGTACTCACCGCCCCCGTTAGGCACCTTGAACTCGCGCTTTCTCGATGGGTAGGTCCGTCCGGGGCTGTAGCCGCGAGCGAGTGCCTCGGCGAGGATGAACGGCTTGATCGACGATCCGGGCTGGCGCTGGCCTTGTGTGGCGAGGTTGAACGGGCGATCGTTGTAATCGCGTCCGCCGACCATCGCCCGGACCTCGCCGCTGGAGTTGTCGATCACGACGACCGCGGCCGACGGCCCTCCACTCCACGAGAGCTGCGACTGCACGGCGCGCTCCGCTGCCTTCTGCATGTCGAGGTCGAGCGTCGTGCGGACGCGGAGGTTGCCTTCGAACGCGCGTCTGGCGCCGACGCGGTCGACGAGGCTCTGGCGCACCCAGGTGACGAAGTACTCGCTGCCCTCCGGGGTCTCGAGGCGCGGCAGCGTCAGCTGGCTGGGCACCGGCTCGAGCACCGCCGAGCGGTACTCCGCGACTCCGATCTTGCCCTGCTCGAGCATCTTCCGCAGGACGACGTCGCGGCGCTGCTTGGCGGCCACCGGATGAGCGATCGGGTCGAACGCAGACGGCGATGCGATGATCGCCGCGAGCATCGCCGACTCCGCCGGAGTCAGGAGGCTCGCGCAGGCGCGGCTCTTGCGCGGTGAGCACCCTGCGTTGGCCGGGACCGAACCGAAGTAGGTCTTGGCCGCCGCCTCGATCCCGTATGCGCCGTTGCCGAAGTAGATCGAGTTGAGGTACTCGGTGAGGATCTTGTCCTTTGACCAGTTCCTCGTCATGTGGAAGGCCAGCGCAGCCTCACGCGCCTTCTCGAACAGGGTGCGGTCGTTCTGAGCCCTGCGTGCGTACTTGATGAACTGCTGCGTGATCGTCGAGCCGCCCTGAACCGCACCGCCCTTGATGACGTCCTGGTAGAACGCGCGGGCGATGCCCTGGAGGTCGACGCCGGCGTTGCTGTAGAAGCGCTCGTCCTCGATCGCGATCACCGCGTTCTTGAGGTTCGGGGAGATCTGGCGTGATGAGACCAGCACGCGACCGTCGTTCGAGCGCAGCGTCGTCAACGGGCGCTTCTGGACGTCATAGAGGATTGAGTTCTTGCTTTTGGCGACCTGGGGGATCTGCTCGAGCGCCGGCAGGTCGGCAGCGACGGCCATCATCATCCCGAAGACGAGCGAGATGCCGGCCAGAGCCAGGAGCGGGATGCCGACGGCGAGGACGCGCCGCTTCTTGATCCGCACACGCGCCTTCGCGCCCGGTCTCGGGGCGGCGGAGCCGCTGTCTGCGGCCTCGGACGATGCGGGTGCGTCGCTCATCTCGGTGTGCCCGTGCGGTCCGGCACGGGCTCGGGCGCTGCAGGCGGCTGGACGCCCGGCGCCGGGACCGGACTCTAGCATTGGCCCTGATGCCGACCCCTTCGCAGATCGCAGCGCAGCTGACGGCCAACGCACACGAGTCGTTGCCGGCCGGCGGGCTCGAGCAGAAGCTAGAGAAGGCAGCCGCGGAGCGACGGCCGCTGCGGGTCAAGCTCGGGCTCGATCCGACCGCGCCCGACATCCATCTCGGCCACACCGTCGTGCTCGGCAAGCTGCGCGAGTTCCAGGAGCTCGGCCACCGCGTCGTTCTGATCGTCGGTGACTACACGGCCCGCGTGGGCGATCCAAGTGGGCGATCACAGACGCGCCCGGCGCTGTCGGGCGAGGAGATCGACGCAAACGCAGCCACGTACCAGGAGCAGGCGTTCACGGTCCTGCGTGCTGACCCCGAGCTGCTCGAGGTGCGACGGAACGGCGAGTGGCTGGCGATGGAGGCCGACGAACTCTTCGCCCTCGCCAGGCGGGCGACGGTCGCGCAGATCCTCGAGCGCGAGGACTTCGCGGCCCGGTTCGCCGAGCAGAAACCGATCTCCGTGCTCGAGCTGCTCTATCCGTTGCTTCAGGGCTACGACTCGGTGGCGATCGAGGCCGACGTCGAGCTCGGCGGCACTGATCAGACCTTCAACCTGCTGCTCGGCCGCGATATCCAGCGCAGCTACGGCCTTCCGGAACAGACGATCCTGACGATGCCCCTGCTCGTCGGCATCGACGGCGAGCAGAAGATGTCGAAGTCGCTCGGCAACCACGTCGGCGTGACGGAGGCGCCGGCCGAGCAGTTCGGAAAGACGATGCGGCTTCCGGACGAGGCGATGGATGGCTGGTTCTCGCTGCTCGCTGTTGCCCCGGCTCCGGACGGAACGCTGCCACGCGACCGCAAGCGTCATCTCGCGCGCGAGATCGTCGCCCGCTTCCACGGGCACCAGGCGGCAGCGGGTGCCGAGGCCGCCTTCGACCGCCTCTTCGTCGAGCGTGACCTGCCTGACGAGATCGCCGAGCACGCCGTCACGACCGACGGCGGGCGCGTACACCTGCCGGCGCTGATCGCCGATGCCTTCGGGCAGTCGCGTGGCGAGGCGCGGCGCCTGCTCGAGCAGGGTGGGGTGCGCCTCGACGGGGAACCGGTCGCGGCAGACCGGTTCGACGTCGATTTCAGCGAGCTCGACGGGCGTGTGCTGCAGGCGGGCAAGCGGCGTTTCGTGAGGCTCCGGAGGGGCTGACGCCGAGCTGCTATGATCCTCGGTCCGCGCGGCGGCCCTGTGCTGCTGAGCGGGACATCGGCTCCGGTCGTTGTGCACGTCGGCTCTGTTGACGCGCACATCAGCCCTGCTGATGCGTCCTCAGGAGAAGGCATCACCTTCCCGAAACGGGCGCGACGGTCTTTGAAAACGCAACAGCATGCGCACACACGACCCCAGCCGGGTGTCGTTGTGCGCGTCCAGGTTCGACCCGCCGGCATCCTCGGATGCGTGGCGGTCTGAGAAAGAAATCCCGTCATTCTTGAGACGCGACGTGTACGTCGCATCTCGTTTGGAATGACAACCTCTCCGGGATTGCGGTTCCAGCCGCGATCCCACCCACCGAGGCGCGTAGCGGTTCACGGTGTTGGGCGATGCTCGGCACCACCGAAGCGCGAAGCGGTTCGGTGCATGCTTCAGCTCTGCTGAAGCACCTTCACGGAGAGTTTGATCCTGGCTCAGGACGAACGCTGGCGGCGTGCTTAACACATGCAAGTGGAGCGACGAACCGGGGCTTGCCCCGGGGCAGAGCCGCGAACGGGTGAGTAACACGTGGGTAACCTGCCCTGTTGATTGGGACAACCCCGGGAAACCGGGGCTAATACCAAATGTGCTCTTGGAACATCAGTTCTTCGAGGAAAGGAGGCTTCGGCTTCCGCAACGGGATGGGCCCGCGGCCCATTAGCTTGTTGGTGAGGTAACGGCTCACCAAGGCTTCGATGGGTAGCTGGTCTGAGAGGACGATCAGCCACACTGGGACTGAGACACGGCCCAGACTCCTACGGGAGGCAGCAGTGGGGAATCTTGCGCAATGCGCGAAAGCGTGACGCAGCAACGCCGCGTGAGGGAAGACGGCCTTCGGGTTGTAAACCTCTTTCAGTTGGGACGAAGCCTCTGCGGCTAATACCCGTACGAGGTGACGGTACCTTCACAAGAAGCCCCGGCTAACTACGTGCCAGCAGCCGCGGTAATACGTAGGGGGCAAGCGTTGTCCGGAATCATTGGGCGTAAAGAGTGTGTAGGCGGCTTGGTAAGTCCGCTCTGAAAGCCTGGGGCTCAACCCCAGGAGGCGGGTGGATACTGTCAAGCTTGAGTCCGGAAGAGGCGAGTGGAATTCCCGGTGTAGCGGTGAAATGCGCAGATATCGGGAGGAACACCTATGGCGAAGGCAGCTCGCTGGGACGTGACTGACGCTGAGACACGAAAGCGTGGGGAGCAAACAGGATTAGATACCCTGGTAGTCCACGCCGTAAACGATGGGCACTAGGTGTGGGAGGTGTCGACTCCTCCCGTGCCGAAGCTAACGCATTAAGTGCCCCGCCTGGGGAGTACGGCCGCAAGGCTAAAACTCAAAGGAATTGACGGGGGCCCGCACAAGCAGCGGAGCATGTGGTTTAATTCGACGCAACGCGAAGAACCTTACCTGGGCTTGACATGTGCCTGATCGCCATAGAAATATGGTTTCTCTTCGGAGCAGGTTCACAGGTGGTGCATGGCTGTCGTCAGCTCGTGTCGTGAGATGTTGGGTTAAGTCCCGCAACGAGCGCAACCCCCGTCGCATGTTGCCAGCATTTAGTTGGGGACTCATGCGAGACTGCCGGTGACAAACCGGAGGAAGGTGGGGATGACGTCAAGTCATCATGCCCCTTATGTCCAGGGCTACACACGTGCTACATTGGCGCGTACAGAGGGCTGCGATACCGCGAGGTGGAGCGAATCCCTTAAAGCGCGTCTCGGTTCGGATTGCAGGCTGAAACTCGCCTGCATGAAGGTGGAGTTGCTAGTAATCGCGGATCAGCATTGCCGCGGTGAATACGTTCCCGGGCCTTGTACACACCGCCCGTCACACCACGGGAGTAAGCAACACCCGAAGCCGGTGGCCTAACCCTTACGGGAGGGAGCCGTCGAAGGTGGGGCTTGTGACTGGGGTGAAGTCGTAACAAGGTAGCCGTAGCGGAAGCTGCGGCTGGATCACCTCCTTTCTAGGGAGTCCCATACAGGGACCCGCATGGATCGGCCAAGCCGGCGCCTGACGCCCCGCACCTCGGTGCTGCGCGTCAGGGACGACCGGTGGCCCGTCGGCCATGCGGCCTAGTACGTCGACCGAACCTGGCTCGGGCAGCCGCTCAATACCGAGCGGCTCTGAGCCGAGCATGCTGTTGCGTTTTGAGAGACCGGCATCCGGCGGAATCCCCGCCGGCGCCCATCTCGGCGACCCTTGAAAACCGCACAGCAGCCACAGACCTGGTCCATTCCAACGCGGACCAGGTCAGTTGTGTCCCCTCATCTTCGATGAGCCAGGGGACACACGGGTATCACCGAGGACAGTGCCTGGCGGCCTGTCCTCCGCGAGCTCTTCGGAGCTCGTGGCGGCATTGGGACTCTGGTCAACAGCCCTCGAGCTTGGCGCAAGCCAAGCTCGGACGGCTTTCGATCAGAGATCGAATGCCGCGATCACCAGAATTGGATTTTGCTGGAGCGGGTCAATCGGCCGCTTCAGAGATCCGTCAAGATAGTAAGGGCACATGGTGGATGCCTTGGCACCTAGAGCCGATGAAGGACGTGGACGACTGCGATAAGCCACGGTGAGGCGTTGAACAGCCTTTGACCCGTGGATTTCCGAATGGGGAAACCCGACGCCGGTAATGCGGCGTCTCCGGCAGCTGAACACATAGGCTGTCCGGCGGCAAGCGGGGGAAGTGAAACATCTCAGTACCCCGAGGAAAGTAAATCAACCGAGACTCCCTGAGTAGTGGCGAGCGAAAAGGGATCAGCCCAAACCGGGTGTGTGTAAGAAGCGACTCGTTGCACATCCGGTGTTGTAGGGCGCTTGTTCCGGGCCGTCGCTGGCCCGGCAGGAGTTACAAAGCTGTTTGGTAGGCGAAGCACGTGGAACCGTGCACCAAAGAGGGCAACCGTCCCGTAGCCGAAACCTTGCAGCCTCCTGTCAAGCGTTCCTGAGTAGGTCCGCACCCGTGAAACGCGGACTGAATCTGGGGGGACCACCCTCCAAGGCTAAGTACTCCTAGGTGACCGATAGCGGACTAGTACCGTGAGGGAAAGGTGAAAAGTACCCCGGAAGGGGAGTGAAATAGTACCTGAAACCGCGTGCCTACAAGCGGTGGGAGCAGACTTGTTCTGTGACCGCGTGCTTTTTGCATAACGAGCCGGCGAGTTACTCGTCTGCGGCAAGGTTAAGCGATGAGCGGAGCCGAAGCGAAAGCGAGTCCGAACAGGGCGAACATAGTCGTAGGCGGTAGACCCGAAACTGAGCGAGCTACCCATGGGCAGGTTGAAGCGAGGGTAAGACCTCGTGGAGGACCGAACCGACCTAGGTTGAAAACTGGGCGGATGACCTGTGGGTCGGAGTGAAAGGCTAATCAAGCTCAGTGATATCTGGTTCTCTCCGAAATATATTTAGGTATAGCCTCGCGTTAGAGCGTGGCGGCCGTAGAGCACTGTTTTCTCTAGGGGGCCTACCAGCTTACCGAAAGAAGGCAAACTCCGAAGACCGTTACGTGTTTCGCGGGAGTCAGTTGCTGGGGGATAAACTTCAGCGTCGAAAGGGAAACAGCCCAGACCGCCAGCTAAGGTCCCAAAGTACTTGCTAAGTGGGAAACGATGTCCGAGTGCATAGACAACCAGGAGGTTGGCTTAGAGGCAGCCACCCTTGAAAGAGTGCGTAACAGCTCACTGGTCAAGTGTTCGGGCGCGGATAATGTAACGGGGCTCAAGCAAGTCACCGAAGCTGCGGGTTCGTGATTTATCACGAGCGGTAGGAGAGCGTTCCCTGGCCAGTGAAGCGGCGGCGGAAGCCAGTCGTGGAGGCCTGGGAAGTGAGAATGCCGGCATGAGTAACGAAAGAATGGTGAGAATCCATTCCACCGATTGCCCAAGGATTCCTGAGCAACGTTCGTCGGCTCAGGGTTAGTCAGGACCTAAGGCGAGGCCGAAAGGCGTAGTCGATGGCCAACAGGTTGATATTCCTGTACCACGTCGAGTTCGTTTGACCGATGGGGGGACGAGGAAGGCTATGGGAACCCAGGCGATGGTTGCCCTGGGACAAGCGTGTAGGGGAGGGCCTAGGCAAATCCGGGCCTTCTTAACCTGAGACGTGATGTCAGCTGGCCCAAGGGCCGGCGAGTCCCGAACGCCATGCCTCCTAGAAAAGCCTCTAGGGAGAACTCGCGTGCCTGTACCAAAACCGACACAGGTGGGCGAGTAGAGAATACTAAGGTGATCGAGATAACCCTCGCTAAGGAACTCGGCAAAATTGCCCCGTAACTTCGGGAGAAGGGGCGCCCCGGTAGGGTGAAGGTCTTTACGGCCGGAGCTCGAGGGGGCCGCAGTGAATAGGCGCAAGCGACTGTTTACCAAAAACACAGGTCTCTGCTAAGTCGAAAGACGACGTATAGGGGCTGACGCCTGCCCGGTGCCGGAAGGTTACGTGGAGTTGTTAGGGCTTGACCCGAAGCAGCGAAGCTAAGCCCCGGTAAACGGCGGCCGTAACTATAACGGTCCTAAGGTAGCGAAATTCCTTGTCGGGTAAGTTCCGACCTGCACGAATGGCGTAACGACTTGCGCGCTGTCTCAGCGAGGGGCTCGGTGAAATTGCAGTCTCGGTGAAGATGCCGAGTACCCGCGGCTAGACGGAAAGACCCCGTGAACCTTTACTACAACTTGGTATTGGTGTTCGGTCCATTTCGCTCAGGATAGGTGGGAGGCTTTGAAGCACCGGCTGCGGCTGGTGTGGAGCCAACCTTGAGATACCACCCTTGGTGTATTGGACATCTAACCTTGCTCCGTGAATCCGGGCAGGGAACAGTGCCAGGCGGGTAGTTTGACTGGGGCGGTCGCCTCCCAAAATGTAACGGAGGCGCACAAAGGTTCCCTCAGCACGGTCGGAAATCGTGCGTAGAGTGCAAAGGCAGTAAGGGAGCTTGACTGCGAGAGAGACATCTCGAGCAGGTGCGAAAGCAGGTCTTAGTGATCCGGCGGTAGCAAGTGGAAGTGCCGTCGCTCAACGGATAAAAGGTACTCCGGGGATAACAGGCTTATCGGGCCCAAGAGTCCACATCGACGGCCCGGTTTGGCACCTCGATGTCGGCTCGTCGCATCCTGGGGCTGAAGTAGGTCCCAAGGGTTGGGCTGTTCGCCCATTAAAGCGGTACGCGAGCTGGGTTCAGAACGTCGTGAGACAGTTCGGTCCCTATCTGCCGTGGGCGTTGGAGAGTTGAGAGGATTTGCCCCTAGTACGAGAGGACCGGGGTGAACGGACCTCTGGTGTATCTGTTGTCCTGCCAAGGGCACCGCAGGTTAGCTACGTCCGGATCGGATAACCGCTGAAGGCATCTAAGCGGGAAGCCGGCCTCAAGATGAGCTCTCCCATCCCCTTGAGGGAGTAAGAGCCCTGGGAGACCACCAGGTTGATAGGCCAGATCTGGAAGCGCCGTGAGGCGTGTAGGAGACTGGTACTAATTGCTCGAGGGCTTGACGGATGATCTTCAGGTGGTACCCGTGGCGCTGTGCGGTTTTGAGGGGTCGCCGAGCTCTCGTGAGTTCCGGTGGCTATGGCGAGAGGGAAACACCTCTTCCCATTCCGAACAGAGCAGTTAAGCCTCTCAGCGCCGATGGTACTTGGCTCGCAAGGGCCCGGGAGAGTAGGTCGCCGCCGGTTTAATGTCAGAAAGGCCGTCCGCACAGCGGGCGGCCTTTCGTCGTTCAGGCGAGGACCGCCGGCGTGTCGCCCGAATCGCCGCCGCCGTGCGGCGACGAGCAGCAGTGCTCCGGCCGGCGCACGGCGCCGGGGCGCCGCGCGCGCGGCGTGCGGGTGAGGCGCCGGGGCGCCTCATGGCGATCACCGCCGGCCGCCAGGTCTACGGGGCGTCCGTCGGCGTCGAGCGGCCGCATGTCGAGCGTCGCGAGTGCCTTCAGCAGCCGCGCGGTGCGGAACGCCGAGGCGGCGAGGGTCGGGCTGGTCGGGCGGCGCGACGACGGGAACATGTGTTCGTACGCTAAGGACGGGTCCGGACGGAACCGTCTGGGTGCAACAGATCTTGCGGGAGCGGCGTCGCCTAACGGCCGCCGAGCGAGTCCCATGCGTCGAGTTTGGCCTTCACACGCTCGATCACGGCGTCGGTGAAGGCCACGGTCCCGGTGTGGCCACCGAGGTCGTGCGTTCGAACGCCGCCCGCCACCGCCTCGAGCACGCCCTCGTAGATGGCCCGCGACGCCTGGGTCGCGCCGGGCACCGGATCGCGGCGCTCCGAGGCGTAGTAGAGGACGGCGGCGACGGCCAAGATCATCGCCATCGGGTTGGCGACGTCCTTGCCGTGAAGGGCGGGAGCGGTCCCGTGCGGCGCTTCCGCCATCGCCACCTCGGTGGCGAAGTCGTCGCCGAAGGCGAGCAGGACGGACTCCGAGCCCGCGATCGACCCGAACATCGGCATCACGAGATCGGACAGGCAGTCGCCGTCGCGATTGAGTGCTGGGATGACGAGCGGCAGCTCGGCCGGCCCGGAGATCAATCCCGCGTACAGCGCGTCGATCAGCACCGGTTGGTACGGGATCTCCGGATGGCGCGAGGCGGCGGCGTCGAGCTCCTCCTTGAGCATCCCTTCGTACACCGGTGACACGGTCCACTTCGGTCCGCCGTAGACCTTGCCGCCGATCCGCTGAGCGGTTGCGAACGAGTACTCGGCGACGGCGCGGCAGACCGAGCGTGTGATCCGCTCGGTGCGGAACGCGACCTCGTCCGGTGAGCCTTCGGCGCCCTCGCGCCACTGCTCAGCGCCGTAGGCATCCTCGATCGCCATCCGGACGACCGAGATCGGCTGGTGGACGCCCGCGACCGGTGTGATCCCGGGGATCCGCCTGCCGGTGCGGATGATGACCTTGCCGCCGACGCCTTCGCGGACGAGCCGGTTCGGCGAGCCGACGTCGTCCTTGCCCTCCGGGGTGATCGTCGCCGCTTTGATGCCGAGGCCGGAGCGCCGCATCGCGGCGGCCGCCTGCTCGACCACGGCGTTGCCGGTGGCGCGGCGTGATTCCAACGACAGGTCGAAGCGCTCGAGCGCCGCGGCGACGCCGATGACCTCGGGGTCGAGCAGCCTCAGAGACTGCTCGAGCAGCTCCTGGCCGGTCTCGTCGCCCTCGAGCACGGTGATCGTCAGGTCGGCGGAACTCATCGTCGCAACCTACCGGCGCGCGCGGAACCGCTGCTCAGGTGGGGCCGGCCGGGCGTAGCCGCGGCCACAGCGCCCATGCGACGAGGGCCGCGAGAGCGGCGGCTGCGGCCGCCGCGGCCAGGGCGGCTTCGATGCTGGTGTGGGTCACGAGCCCGCCCGCGGCTGCGTTCCCGGACGCGACGCCGGTCACGAGCGCCGTGGTCGGCCACGTGTAGGCCTCGGTCTCGGTGCCTCTGGCGGCGACGTCGCCGACAACCTGGTTTCCGGCCGTCAGGACAGGAGCGACCGACAGGCCCGCCGCCAGGGAGAGGGGGATCATCAGCCCGAAGGACGGCGTCAGCAGCAGCGGGAGGAAGCCCAGCGGGACCAAGGTCGCAAGCACCGCGTAGCGGCGCGCGAGCGGACCCCGCCAGTCGATCGCGCCGTAGAGCAGGCCGCCGAGCACGCTGCCGAGTGACCAGCTCGCGATCAGGATCCCACCGAGCGCCCGCGAGGCCGTCTCCTCGGCGAAGGCCGGGAGCGTCACCTCGACGGCGCCGAAGCAGAAGCCGAGCGGCAGGATGCAGAGCATCAGCACCCGGATCCCGCGCGATCTGAGCGCTCCGAGCAGCCCGTGGCCGTGGTCTGCCCCGGCTGTGCGCCAGGTGCGCACCGGATGAAGCGGCAGCAGCGCGAGGAGTCCGGCGACGAGCAGGGCCGGAGCGGTCAGAAGCGCGACGGCCGGATCGACCAGCAGCGTCGTCGCGGCGACGAAGACCGGCCCGATCGTGAACAGCGCTTCGATCAGGACGCCTTCGATCGCAAGCGCCGTCGAAAGCAGGTCCGGATCACCGCCACCCTCCTCGATGATTCGTGGCCAGAGTGCGCGGGTGATCGAGCCGACAGGCGGCAGCGCCGCGCCGGAGAGCGCCGCAGAGGCAACGATCGCGACGTCCGGCCCGCTCCACAGGCCGCAGGCGACGAGCGAGAGAACCCCGGCGCCGTGCAACGCAGTTGCGGGCACGACGACCCTGACGAGGCCGACCCGGTCGATCAGCCGTCCGACGAGCGGCGCGGTCACGGCGAACGAGAGCCCCAGCGAGCCGGCCGCGATTCCGGCCAACAGGTAGGAGCCGGCATGCTCGCGGACGAACAGCACGGTCGCGAGCGCGAGAACGGTGATCGGTGCGCGTGCGGGAATCTCGGCCAGCAGCAGCGCCTTGGCATGCGGCAGACGCAATACGGCGCCGTAGCGTGCCCGGGCGCCGCTCGCGGCGGCGCGGACCATCACGTCCCGGAGCCGGCCTGAGCAGGATCGAGCCCGAGCTCGGCCGATCGTGCCGCGAGCGCCGCGATCACGTTCGTGATGTGCTCGTCGAGCGGAAGGCCGAGCTGCTCGGCGCCGAGTGAGATGTCCTCGCGGCTGACGGCGGCAGCGAACGCCGGCGACTTCAGCTTCTTCTTGACCGACTTCGCGGTCAGGCCTTCGATGCCGCCCGGCCGAACGGCGCAGCAGGCGACGATGAACCCGGCCAGCTCGTCGACGGCGAACAGCGTCTTGGCCATCGCGGAGCTACGGGCGACTCCGAGGAATGGCGCGTGGCCGGCGATCGCGTCGATCACGTCGTCGTCTCCGCCGGTGGCCTGCAGGTGGGCGATGATCGTGCGCGGGTGGCCGGAGACGAGGTCGTCCATGTCCGGGTGCTGCTCGTAGTCGGCGTCGTGGAGCAGGCCGGCGATCGCCCAGCGCTCAGCGTCTTCGCCGGAGTTCTCGGCGTACCACACCATCGCCGCCTCGACTGCCAGGCAATGGCGGCGCAGGGACTCCGAGCCGACCCAGTCGCAGAGCAGGCCGAACGCCTCTTCCCGTGTGGTCACGGCTCCCACGACTGTTACCCTAGCCGAGCTCTCCATCGCGGCCAGGACGCTGCGCTGAGCAGCGATATTCCATGGAGAAATTCGTCATCGAAGGCGGGGTCCCGCTGTCCGGCACCGTCACGCCGGCCGGAAACAAGAACGGCGCCCTGCCGTGCCTCGCAGCGACCGTCCTGACCGAGGAGGAGGTTGTCCTCCGCAACGTCCCGCGGATCCGTGACGTCGAAGCGATGCTCGAGCTGCTCGAGCAGCTCGGCGCGAGCGTTCACTGGGAAGACGAGAACGAGGTCGTCGTCTGTGCGGCGGGCGTGACCGCCGAGTCCGGGATCGACGCCGAGGCGGCCGAGCGCATCCGGGCGTCGTTCCTGCTCGCAGGTCCGCTGCTGGCGCGCTTCGGCCGTGCCGAAATGCCGGCGCCCGGCGGCGACGTGATCGGCCGCCGCCGGCTCGACCCGCACCTCGACGCCTTCCGTGCGCTCGGTGCGCGTGACGAGACCGACGAAGAGGGTCGGATCACGATCTCCGGACGCCTCGCTCCGGGCGAGGTCTTCATGGACGAGCCGTCGGTGATGGCGACCGAGAACGCCCTGATGGCGGCGGTGCTGACGCCGGGCGAGACCCGGATCGGCAACGCGGCCTCCGAACCGCACGTCGTCGACCTCGCACGCCTGCTCGTCAAGATGGGCGCCGACATCCGCGGAATCGGCTCGAACGTGATGCTCGTCAGCGGCGCCGACGCACTCGGCGGCGCGCACCACGACATCGGGCCCGATCACATCGAGATCGGATCGTTCATGGCAGCCGCCGGGATGACCGGTGGTGAGCTGCGCATCCGCGACACCGAGCCCGAGGATCTGCGGATGATCCGGCTCGTGTTCGGCCGGATGGGCCTCCACACCGAGATCGACGGCGCCGACGTGCTCGTCCCCGGGGGGCAGCGGCTCGAGGTGCAGCGGGACATGGGCGATCACACGACCAAGGTCCAGGACGGTCCCTGGCCGGCGTTCCCTGCCGACCTGACGTCGATCGCGGTCGCGCTCGCGACGCAGTGCCGGGGTGAGGTGCTCGTCCACGAGTGGATGTTCGAGTCGCGGCTCTTCTTCTGCGACAAGCTGATCGCGATGGGGGCGAACATCCTGATCGCCGACGTCCACCGCGCGCTGGTAACGGGGCCACGACAGCTGCGGGGCGCCAGTGTCGAGTCGCCCGACATCCGCGCCGGGATGGCGGTGCTGCTTGCCGCTCTGACCGCCGACGGGGAGACCCAGATCGGCAACATCCGGCAGATCGACCGCGGTTACGAGCGGATCGACGAGCGGCTCGCCGACCTCGGCGCGCAGATCGACCGCGTGCGCGTCCCGGACGTCGTCTGAGCGGCCCTACGCTTGCCGATGATGTACGCCACTCCGACAGGCACGCGCGACGTCCTGCACAGCGAGCTCCGTGAGCTGCGCGCGATCACCGACGCCCTGTGCCGCGTCTACGAGGGCCGGGGCTACGGCGAGGTCAGGACCCCGGCGATCGAGGTCGACGACGTCATCCGCCGCGGCTCGTCGATCGAGCCCGGCTACCGCGTCTTGGACGACCACGGCAACGTGATGGCGCTGCGGCCCGACATGACCGTGCCGATCGCTCGTCTCGGGGCGACGCGGTTCGCCGGTGCCGAGCCGCCGCTGCGCTTCTCCTACCTCGCGCACGTTTATCGCAGCGTGCGCCCGCATCGTGGCGAGGCCCGCGAGATCCAGCAGTCCGGGATCGAGCTGCTTGGGGCACCGGGCCCTGACGGGACCGCCGAGGTCCTGTCGGTGCTCTGCGCCGCGCTCGACCAGGCCGGGCTCCGCGACTACCGGATCGCGCTCGGCTCGGCGGCGGTCTTCCCGCGCGTCCTAGAGGCGCTCGGAGTCGACGAGCGTCTCAGGCCCGACCTGCTCGCAGCCCTCGCCGCGGGCGACTTCGTGAGGTTGGCGGGCGCGGTCGGCGACAACGGACTCGCCAGAGAGCTGGTGTCGATCAGCCGGCTGCGTGGTGGCCTGGAGGTCGTCGACGGTGTCCCGGGCGACGCCGCCGCCGCGCTACGTGGTGTGCTCGAAGCCGCCGACCAGGCCGTCCGCGACCGAGTCGTGGTCGACCTCGGCCTGACCCGCGACCTCGGCTACTACACCGGCGCCGTGTTCGACGTGCTCCATCCCGCGCTCGGCGCTCCGATCGGCGGCGGCGGCCGCTACGACGAGCTCGTCGGCCGTTTTGGCCGCGAGATGCCCGCGGCCGGGTTTGCGATCGAGGTCGACCAGCTCCACGGCGCGCTGATGGCGGAGGAGCCGGGGCCATGACAACCGGCCCCGCACTGACGATCGCGGTTCCGCGTGGCGCGCTATTCCCGGCCACGCTCGACCTGCTCGAGCGGACCGGGATCGACGTCTCGGAAGTTCGCGCCAACGATCGCAAGCTGCTGTTCTCCGACATCGGGATCGTCACCACCCGTCCGTCGGACGTGCCGACGTACGTGGAGTCCGGCGCCGCCGACGTCGGCATCACCGGCAAGGATGTGCTGACCGAGCACGACGAGCGCGACGTGCTCGAGCTGCTCGACCTCGGCTACGGCGGATGCACGATGGTGCTCGCCTGCATCGACCGCGACCCGGACCCGATCGAGGAGGCGTTGCGCCGGCACGGCTACCTGCGGATCGCGACGAAGTACGACCGCACCGCCCTGCGCCACTTCAAGGCGACCGGCAGGCAGGCCGAGATCGTCGCCGTCAAAGGCTCGGTCGAGCTGGCACCGCTGACCGGGATGGTCGATGCGATCGTGGACCTCACGGCTACCGGGACGACGCTGCGTGAAAACGGGCTCGTCGTCCGCGAGCAGCTTCAGCGCTCGACGGCGCGGCTGATCGCGAACCCCGCCGCCTACCGGCTGAAGGCCGCAGCGGTCGACGCCTTCCTGAGCGCCCTGCAGGAGGCGACCGCGGCAGGCGCGACATGAGCCTCGTGCGGCTCGCCCCTGCAGGCCCGGAGCAGCTGGCCGCCGAGATCCGCGCGCTGGCCCCGGTCGCCGCGTCGGTGACGGCCACCGTCGAGGAGATCGTCAGGGCGGTGCGAGACGGTGGCCAGACCGCGCTCCAGGAGCACGCAGAGAGGCTCGACGGGCTGCCGAAGGGCACCGCGATCCGCGTGCCGAGGGACGAGCTCGATGCAGCTCTCGCAGACCTCGACCCGCTGCTCCGGTCGAGCCTCGAGCAGGCCCGTGCCAACATCGCGGCCGTCGCATCGGCGACCACCGGCGAAGACCGCACCGTCGAGATCGGTTCCGGGCATCGCGTGACGATGCGCGAAGTGGCCGTCGGCCGTGCCGGGATCTACGCGCCGGGAGGCCGGAACCCCTATCCGTCAACCGTCCTGATGGGCGCCGTGACCGCGCGGGCGGCCGGCGTCGAGGAGGTCGTCGTCTGTGTCCCGGGCGGGCACCCCGTGATGCTCGCCGCCTGCGCGCTCTGTGGCGACTGCGAGGTCTGGCGGGTCGGCGGCGCGCACGCGATCGCCGCGCTCGCCTACGGCACCGAGGAGCTGCGGCCGGTCGACGTCGTCGCCGGCCCGGGGAACCTCTACGTACAGGAAGCCAAGCGGCTGCTCGCCGGCGCCAGCTTCGGCGTCGACGGTTTCGCCGGCCCGAGCGATCTGCTGGTCCTCGCAGGCTCCGGCTCCGATCCGGCCATAGTCGCAGCGGATCTTCTCGCCCAGGCCGAGCACGGCGTGGGCAGCGTCGTCGCGCTTGTGAGCCCGGATCCGCAGCTGCTCGAGGCGGTCGCCGGGGAGATCGAAGGTGTCGAGACCGGCGGCGCCGTCGCCCTAGGTCGCGTCTCGGGAGCCGACGAGGCGCTTGCCGTCGCGGAGGCGTTCGCTCCCGAGCACCTCGAGCTTGTGGGCGCCGAGATGGAGGCGTTGGCGACGCGCGTCACACGGGCCGGCTGTGTGTTCGTCGGCGCCGCCACCGGTGTCGCCTTCGGCGACTACATCGCCGGTGCAAACCACACTCTGCCGACGGCCGGTGCCGCGCGCTTCGCGTCCGTGCTGAGCGCGCGCAGCTTCCGCCGGCTGATGAGCGTCGTCGAGCTGAGCGGCGAGGCCGCAGCCGGGCTTGCCGCTCCCGCGATCGCGATCGCGGAGGCCGAGGGCTTCACCCGGCACGCGGCATCGCTGAGACTTCGCCAGAATCACGGCACATGAGCCGCAGCGCGACGCTTCACCGCCAGACCGCCGAGACCGACGTGCGGCTCACGCTCGACCTCGACGGCGACGGCTCCGGCTCGCGGACCACCGGCGTTGGCTTCTTCGACCACATGCTCGATCTGTTGGCTCGTCACGGGGGCCTCGACCTCGACGTCAAGGTCGAGGGCGACCTCGCGACCGGCGCGCACCACACCGTCGAGGACACGGGGCTCGTGCTCGGGCATGCGATCAACGACGCGCTCGGCGACCGCGCCGGCATCACGCGCTACGGCCACGCCGTGGTGCCGATGGACGAGGCGCGTGCGGCGGCGGCCGTTGACCTGTCCGGCCGTCCGTTCCTCGTCTTCGAAGCCGAACTGCCGGCCGGCGTGACCGGTGACTTCGAGCACGAGCTCTGCGAGGAGTTCCTGCGCGCGGTCAGCACGACGGCGCGGTTGACCCTTCACGTGTCGGTCGAGGCCGGAACCAACGCGCACCACATCATCGAGGCGTGCTTCAAGGCGCTCGCACGGGCGTTGCGCGAGGCGGTCGCGATCGATCCGCGGCAAGAGGGCGTGCCGTCGACGAAGGGGACTCTCACCACGTGATCGGCGACGCCTCGGCGCCGCTGATCGGCCTGATCGACTACGGCGTCGGCAACAGGCGATCGATGGAGAAGTCGCTGATCCGCGCCGGCGCTCGCGTCGAGCTGACAGGCGATCCTGAGCGGCTCTCGCTCGCGGACGGGCTCGTGCTGCCGGGCGTCGGAGCGTTTCCCGCCGGGATGACACTCCTGCGCGAGAGCGGCCTCGACGAGCTCGTCCGGGCACGCGCGGGCGCCGAGGTGCCGCTGCTCGGCGCATGCCTCGGGATGCAGCTCCTCTTCGAGGAGAGCGAGGAGCTCGGCGGCGCCGACGGCCTCGGGCTTCTGCCCGGCACCGTCACGCAGCTCGACAGCGGCGGCCTCAACCTGCCTCACATCGGCTGGAACGCCGTCCGCTGGGAGCGTCCGACGCCGCTCGCACAAGGGCTTCAGGACGGCAGGCCCTTCTACCACGTCCACAGCTTCGTCCCGCGGCCGAGAGAGCCAGAGATCGTGCTCGGCACGAGCGACTACGGTGAGAGGTTCGCGAGCGTTGTCGGTCGCGGAAACATCATGGGCACCCAGTTCCACCCTGAGAAGTCCTCGCGCGACGGGATCACGCTGCTCGCCAACTTCGTCTCGGTCTGCCGCGGGGCGGATGCGGAGCTGGCCGCATGATCCTCTATCCCGCGATCGACATCCGCGAGGGCCGCGCCGTTCGGCTTGTGAAGGGCGACTTCGAGCAGGCCACCGTCTATCGCGACTCGCCGCTCGAGGCTGCACGGGCCTGGGTCGAGGCCGGCGCACGTTTCCTTCACATCGTCGATCTCGACGGCGCCAAGGACGGCGCGCCCGCTTCACTCGGCCACCTCGAGCAGATCGTCTCCGAGCTTCCGGTGCCGGTCCAGTACGGCGGTGGGCTGCGGAGCGTCGGCGCTGTCAGGGACGCGCTCAACGCCGGCGCCGAGCGCGTCATCCTCGGTACCGCCGCGTTCACCGACATCGACTTTCTCGACGACGTGCTCGGTCTCTACCGAGACCGCGTGATCGTGTCCGTCGACACGCGCGGCGGCAAGGTGTCGACCTCCGGCTGGCAGGAGACGATCGACCTCGACGCCGAGGGAGTGATCCAGCGGCTCCAGCAGCGCGGCGTCCACTCGTTCATCTACACCGACGTCGACCGTGACGGGATGTTGGGCGGCATCGATCTCGACACCGTCCGCAAGGTCGCCGGGGCGGTCCGGGGCCGGTTCCTCTACTCGGGCGGCATCGGCTCGCTCGACGATCTGCGCGCGCTGCGCGACCTTCGCCAGGTGAACCTCGGCGGAGTGATCTCCGGCAAGGCTCTGTACGAAGGCCGCTTCACGATTGCCGAGGCACATGAGGCTCTCCAGCCGGTCCGCCGGCATCGCGGCCCGTACCGCCCGGCGCCGGCCGGAGACTGAGGCCGCGTGCATCTCAAGCGGGTGATCCCGTGCCTCGACGTCGACGGAGGCCGTGTCGTCAAGGGCACGAACTTCGTCGACCTCCGGGACGCCGGTGATCCGGTCGAGCTCGCTGCGCGCTACGACGAGGCCGGCGCAGACGAGCTCGTCTTCCTCGACATCACCGCAACCCATGAGCGCCGGGACACCGTCGTCGAGCTCGCGCGCCGGGCCGCCGACAACGTCTTCATCCCCTTCACGATCGGCGGTGGCATCCGGTCGCTCGCTGACGCGCAGGCCGTTCTCGACGCCGGTGCCGACAAGGTCTCGATCAACTCCGCAGCGCTCGACAGGCCCGAGCTGATCGACGAGCTGGCGGCGCACTTCGGGTCGCAGTGCGTCGTTCTGGCCGTTGAT
Source organism: Baekduia sp. (assembly GCA_037045385.1). Taxonomy (GTDB): domain Bacteria; phylum Actinomycetota; class Thermoleophilia; order Solirubrobacterales; family Solirubrobacteraceae; genus Baekduia. The sequence goes on from JBAOHN010000006.1 coordinate 128,101, forward strand.
TGCAAACGCGGGGCCGGTGGTACCTGGCGCGTCTATCGAGCCGGCGGCCGGACCGACACCGGCCGTGATGCGCTCGACTGGGTCCGGGAGGGCACCGGGCGCGGAGCGGGGGAGATCCTGCTCACGAGCATGGACCGCGACGGCACGAAGGACGGCTACGACCTGCCGCTGACCGCCGCGGTGAGCGGTGCGGTGCCGGTCCCGGTGATCGCCTCCGGAGGCGCCGGCCGGCTGAGACATCTCGCCGAGGCGCTCGAGTCGGGGGCCGACGCCGTTCTGCTCGCCTCGCTGCTCCACTTCGGCGAGATCACGGTCGCCGAAGCCAAGGCCGCGCTGGCCGAGGCCGGACTCCCCGTGCGCGTCTGATCAGCGTTTTCGAGCCGCACGGGCGCGGCAGACGACGCGCCCGTCCTGGGGCTGGAAGCAGACGACCGGGCGCGGGACCCGGCAGACGGTCTTCCCGTTCGAGCGGAAGCAGACCTTGGTGCCGGCTCGTCTCAGCCTGCTCGCCTCGCGCACGGCCTGCCTGCGCTGCTCGACGCGCCTACCGACGTACCGCTGGCGGCGCTCGGCGGCTCGGGCCAGCGCGAGCGCCGCGATCCGCTTCCGTCCCGCCGTCGTCAGGCTGCCGTCGGGCCGGCGCCCGCGCTCGGTGTACATGTAGAGCGACGAGTAGCCGTTGAGGTAGATCCGGGTGCCGTCGGAGATGACCGGGTTGAACGCGCCGCGGTCGACCGACCAGAGCATCTTGCCGGTGTTGACACCGAGCGCGTAGGTCGCGGTCGCCCCGAGGTCGGAGTAGAAGACGAGGTTCCCGATCACCGCCGGACCGCCGACGACGCGGCCCTTGGTCCGGTGGCGCCAGCGGACGGCTCCGGAGCGGGCGTTGAGCGCGTAGATCGAACGGTCGTATGAGCCGATGAACACGGTGCCGCCCTGGGCATCGGAGACGGCGGGGGAGGAGTACACGTAGCCGCCGGTCTTGTGGCGCCAGGCGAGCTTGCCGCTGCGCAGCCCGAATGAATAGGCGAAGCCGTCGGTGTTGCCGATGTAGAGCCGCCCGTAGGCGATCGCGGGCGTGCCGTAGAAGGTGCCCGAGGAGAGCCCGAACCGGCCGCCGCTGGTACCGGTGCGCCAGACGCGCTTGCCGGTCCCGCGGTCGATCGCGGTGACGGCGCCGGAGTAGTCGCCGTAGAAGAGCCGCCCGCCGTCCGCTGCAAGCCCTCCCTTCACGGCGCCTCCGTTCCGCGTCTTCCAGCGCACCTGGCCGTCACGGGCGCGGAGGTTGTAGATCGTGCCGTTCTCGGATCCGAAGTAGAGCCGGCCGTCGAGCAGCAATGGGCTGCTCTCACTCCTGCTTGCCAGGTTGCGCGACCAGATCGTGCGCCCGCTGGTCGAGGAGACGGCGACGACCCGCCCGGCGTTGACGCCCTTGCGGCGGCTCAGCAGGACCGCGTAGACGGTCTTCTCGTTGCACGCCGGCGACGAGGCGGCGAGGTAGCCGAGCTTGCGCTTCCAGAGAATCTTGCCGGTCTGACGTGAGAGCCCGTACAGGGCGCCGTTGTTCTTGAGCAGGAACAGCCTGCGTCCGCAGAGCGACGGCGTGAACTCGAGCAGGATCCGTCCCGTCATCCGCCAGCGCTCGACGAAAGGCGGCTTCAGCTTCCGCTTGAGCGGCAGGTACTTGGTGCGTTGAGCCGTCAGGCCGTAGAACGGCCAGTGAAACGCGTCGCCGGACGGCTGTCCTCCGGTTCCCTCAGGAGCTGGCGTCTCAATGGTCGGAGCACGCTCGTCGAACTCGACGTCCGCGTTGTTGACATTGCCCGGGGTGGCCAGGAACAGGTACGCGGTGGCGAACGCCAGGATCGCGGCGAGCACGATCGCGACCAGCGCGAGCACGCGTGTGGTTCCGCCGTCGCGGCTAAACATCGTCGCGAAAGGCTAGGGCCCCGTACGGCGATCCGGCCCTCGTGCGACGATCGCCTCGTGCTCGACGCCGCCCAGGCACTGGCTCTGCTCGCCCGGGCTCCGGGAGGCCAGCGGCTGCTCGCGGTCCTCGGCGACCATCCGGAGGCGCGGCTGGTCGGCGGCGCTGTCCGCGACCTCTTGCGCGGGACGATTCCCACGGAGTGCGACCTGGTCGTCGAGGGTGAGCCGCTCGCGGTCGCGGAGGCGATCGGCACCGTCGCCGCCGAGCACCCGCGCTTCGGCGTCGTCATCGCCTCATCGGGCGAGCTGCGATGCGATGTCGTCGGCGCCCGTCGCGAGCGCTACCCAGAGCCGGGCTCGCTGCCGGAGGTCGAGCCGGCCTCGCTCGAGGAGGACCTCATGCGGCGCGACTTCACGGTCAACGCGATTGCCCTCGGCGCCGACGGCGTCCTGCACTCCGCCGACGGCGCGCTCGCGGATCTCAGGGATGGGCGGCTGCGCGTCCTGCACGAGCGGTCGTTCCGCGACGACCCGACCCGGCTCTGGAGGCTCGTCCGCTACGCGGTCCGCTTCGGCTTCCTGCCCGAGCCGGAGACCGACCGCTGGGCGCACGAGGCGGTGGCAGCAGGTGCGCTGTCGACCGTCTCCCGGGAGCGGCTCACCGCGGAGCTGCGGCTGGCGCTGGTCGAGCCGTCACCGCTCGACGTCCTTCACGCGGCGCAGAATCTCGGTCTGACCGAGGGCCTCGTGCTCGATCCGGTCGTGACCGCGGCAGCCGTCAACCTCGTCGACGGCCACGGCAGCACGGCGCTGACGATCCTCGGAAGCTGCCTGGCGGACAGCAATTGGAGCGATGCGTTCGCGTTCCCCGCTGCCGAGCGACGGATCCTCGATCGGTGCGCCGCTATCGCTCCGCTCGGCACGGTTCCTCCTCTGCGCCCGTCCGATGTCGACCGCTCTCTTGCCGGAGAGCCGGTCGAGGCCGTCGCTGTCGCGGGAGCGCGAGGCAGCAGCGCCGCGGCACGGCTGTGGCTCGGCGACTGGCGCCGGCGGGCGCCCGCAATCGACGGCGATTCGCTCAAGGCGGCAGGCGTGCCCGAGGGCCGTGACGTCGGCATCGCGCTCGCCGCCGTCCGTGACGCGCTGCTCGACGGCGAGCTGCCCCCCGACGCCGATGCCGGAACGCAGATCGCCTACGCGCTCGCCGCGCTCGCCGACCTCTAGCATCGGGATCGTGACGGTCGCCGTCATCGAACTGGAGCTGAACGGCGCCACCGTGCTGTTCACCGGCCGCGCCGGCGGTGTCTCGGAAGCTCCGTACGAGACGCTCAACCTCGGACCCGGTACAGCCGACGACCCGGCTTTGGTACGGGAGAACGTCAGGCGAGCCGCCGGCGGGCTGCCCGTGGCGAGACTCCGGCAGGTGCACGGCGTGTCGGTTCACACGGCCGCGTCCGCGGACGCCGAGGCGGAGCTGCGCGAAGGCGACGGGCTCGTGACGACGGGGCGTGACCTCGCGCTCGCCGCGCTGACCGCCGACTGCCTGCCGGTGGCGATCGCCACCCCTGCAGCGATCGGGATCGTGCACGCCGGCTGGCGCGGCCTTGCGAACGGAGTCATCGAGGCGGGCGTCAAGGCTCTCCGCGCACTCGACGCATCTGGATCGATCGCTGCTGTCATCGGTCCGGGCGCAGGCGCCTGCTGCTACCAGGTGAACGCCGATGTAGCAGGGCTCTTCCCCGACGACGCGACAGCGAGCGGCACGGTAGACCTCAAGTCAGCGGCCAGGCGCCGCCTGCTCGCTGCGGGCGCCGAAACGGCCCGCGACGTCGGCCGCTGCACGATCTGCGAGCCCGAGCTGTTCTTCTCGCACCGGCGCAGCGGTCCCGTGACCGGCAGGCAGGCAGGGCTCATATGGCGATGATCTTCGAGGGGCTGACGGTCGAGCGGGTCAGGGCGAACATGCTGGAGGTCGAGGCCGAGGTCGAGGCCGCCTGCGAGCGTGCCGGCAGGCCGCCGGCGAGCGTCGAGGTGGTCGCCGCCGTCAAGTACGTCGGGCCGGGCGAGCTCGGAGTCCTCGAAGCGGCCGGCATCCGCCATGCCGGCGAGAACCGGGCTCAGGCGCTGGTCGAGAAGCAGCAACTGGCGCCGAGCCTCGACTGGCACTTCATCGGCCACGTCCAGAGCCGCAAGGTCAAGCAGATCGTGCCGCGCGTTTCGCTGATCCACGCGGTCAGCAGCGACTCGGTTCTCGAGCAGCTCGCGAGGCATGCTCCCGAGCAATTCCCGATCCTGGTCGAGGTCAACGTCAGTGGCGAAGAGGGCAAGAGCGGGATCGCTCCCCACGAGCTCGAGCCGTTCCTCGGCCGCTGCAGGTCGGTCGCAGGCGCAGACGTCCGCGGGCTGATGACGATGCCGCCGCTCGCAGCCGACCCCGAGGCGAGCAGGCCGTGGTTCCGCGAGCTGGCGGCTCTCGCACGGCGCCACGGGCTGGAGCATCTGTCGATGGGAACGACCCAGGACTTCGTCGTCGCCGTCGAGGAGGGCGCGACGTTCGTGCGAATCGGGACCAGGTTGTACGCCTGAAAACGGGTTTATGTCCTGAGTCGTGGCAGACCGGTCGGCCTGCCCGTACACTGACGATGTGGCTCTGAGCTGGAACAAAGCCCTCGTCTACTTCGGTCTCGCCGAGGAACGCGATCCCGCGCTCGAGGAGACGGCCCCTGCGGCGCGTCGTCGCGATCGTGTGCGCAGCGAGCCGCGCAGGGCGGGCCGGCGCGCGGAATCCGCGCCCTCCGAGGACTTCGACGACATCTTCGGCGAAGAGCCGGCGCCGACCCGCGCGATCCTGCGCCCGGTCCCGTCGGCAGACGAGATCGCGGCAGGGGGCCGCAAAGCGGGCCGCAATGGTGGCAGCGTGCGCATGCACCTGGTGATCCCGAAGTCGTTCAACGACGCCCAGCAGGTCGCCGATCGGTTCAAGGACGACATCCCGGTCGTCCTCAACCTGCAGAACAGCGACGGAGAGCTCAACAAGCGCCTGATCGACTTCGCCAGCGGCCTCACCTACGGCCTCGACGGCGGCATGCAGAAGGTCGCCGATCGCGTCTTCATGCTGACGCCGCAGAACGTCGAGATCTCGGCCGAAGAGCGCGCTCAACTCATAGAAAAAGGATTTTTCAATCAGTCTTAGGGTGCCGCAGGTGACGCACCACCGGCCCGAGGTTCATGGGCAAAGCAGGTGGCGGGGAGGCGAGCGAGGGGCAAAGGAGCGTGCTCCTGCACGTGACTGCCGCCCCGAGCGAAGGATCGTCGCCAGATGCGAAGCCCATGGGCCGAGCGAGGATTCACAATGCTGATCGGACTGATAGGCGCCGGCAACATGGCGCGGGCGATGGCGGTGGGGTGGGGGCGGCCGTTGGTCGTCTCGGATCCCGACCGTGGACGGGCCTCCGCGCTCGCGGAGGCGGTCGGCGGGGAGGCTGTGGGGTCGAATTCGGACGTAGCCGAGGCGGCCGAGGTGATCGTGCTCTGCCACAAGCCTGCGCAGCTCGCCGCGGTGGCGTCGGAGATCCACCCGAAGGCTCAGGTCGTGATTTCGATCCTCGGCGGGGTGGCGATCGCCGATGTCCGTGCCGCCTACCCGGATGCCGAGGTGTACCGGGCGATGCCGAGCACCCCGGTGGAGCTGCGGCAGGGTGTCGTCGTGCTCGCCGCGGCCGATACGCCCGGACTGCATCGCGACACGGTGCGGGGCCTGCTCGGAGAGCTCGGCACGCTGATCGAGCTGCCCGAGCACCAGGTCGACGCGGCGATGCAGCTGATGAGCTGCGGGCCTGCATACGACTCGCTCGTCGCCGAGGCGCAGATCGAGGCCGGCGTGCGCCGCGGCCTGCCGCCGGACCTTGCAACCGAGATGGTGATCGAGACGATGGCCGGGACCGCCGCGCTGCTGCGCGAGCGAGGCGGCGACACGCACGCCGTCAGGGCGGCGGTGACATCGCCCGGCGGACTGACCGCGCGCGGCCTCGCGGCGCTCGAGCGCGGCGGGATCCGGGCTGCGTTCCACGACGCGATCGACGCCGTTCTCGATGCCTGACCTGCTCGTCCTCGCAACTGTCCGAGGCCGGATCGCGGACTTCGTCGTCGCCCTGACGGTGATCTACTCGTTGTTGATCCTCGTCCAGGTGCTGATCTCGATGTACCAGTCGATCGGCGGGCGGATCCCGTACAGCCGGCCGATGCGCGCGGCGATCGACTTCGTCGAGAGCCTGACCGAGCCGCTGCTCGGCAGGCTGCGGCGCGTGATCCCGCCGATCGGCCCGCTCGACCTCAGCCCGCTCGTCGCGCTGATCGGCGTCGGCCTCGTCGGCAACCTGATCGCCGCTCTGATCGCCGGCTGATGCGGCTACGGGCGCTCGCGGTCGCGATCGGCGTCCTTGCCGCTGACCAGGCGGTCAAGGCGCTCGTCAGGGCGATGATGGACGAAGGCCAGCGGGTCGACCTCGCCGGGCCGCTTGCGATCGTCTCGGCACGGAACGACGGTGTCGCCTTCGGAGCACTCGGTGGGCTTCCGCCGCTAGCGCTCGTCGCGATCGGAGCGGCGATCCTCGTGGTGCTCGTGCTCGTGGTCCGCGGCAGCAACCGCACAGGGCTTTGGGTCGCCGCCGGCATGATCGCCGGCGGCGCAGCGGGCAATCTCACCGACCGGGTGCTGTTCGGGGCCGTGACCGACTACGTCAAGGTCTCGCGTTGGCCGGCGTTCAACCTCGCGGACGCAGCGATCGTCTGCGGTGGAGTGGCACTCGTCTGGTTCTCCGAGCGTTCTTCGGCATCCGATGCCCCAGCATGAGTTCGAGGTGGACGCCGGGCAGGCGGGCTCGCGGATCGACATCGTCGTCGGTGAGCTGGCCGGCTCGCGGACGCGTGCGCAGCAGTGGCTCGCCGCGGGCCACGTGACCGTCGACGGGGCGCCGGTCGTCAAACGCCACATCCTCGCGGCAGGGGAGACGGTGCGGATAGTCGAGCCCGGCGAACCGGCTGCGCCGGCGGTCGTCACGGCGCCGGCCGAGGTTCCCGTCGTCTACGAGGACGCCGACCTGATCGTCGTCGACAAGCCGGCGGGGCTGGTGGTCCACCCGGCGCCGGGGCACCGCGAGGGAACACTCGTGCAGCTGCTCGCAGGGCGCGTCGCCGGGGGCGACGAGGATTGGCGAGCCGGTCTCGTCCACCGGCTCGACCGGGACACGTCGGGGCTGCTCGTGCTGGCCAAGAACGAAGCGGCCCATGCCGCGCTCAAAGCTCAGATCGAGGCACGGACGGTAGAGCGGCGCTACCTGGCGCTCGTGGAGGGCAGGCCGCCGTCGCGCACCGGCACGGTCGACGCTCCGATCGGGCGCGACCGCCGCGACCGGACCCGGCACTCGACCGACACCGACAAGCCGAGGGAGGCGCGAACTCACTTCGAGATCGCGGAGATGACGCCGCGGTTCACGCTCCTCGACGTCGGGCTCGAAACCGGTCGCACGCACCAGATCCGCGTTCACATGCAGGCAATCGGCCATCCGGTTGCGGGTGACCGCGTCTACGGTCGCGAGGGAGTGCTGGGCCTCTCACGCCAGTTCCTGCATGCCGCGCGCCTGCGGTTCACACAGCCGCGCACGGATGAAGTGCTCGACTTCTCGAGCGAGCTGCCGACCGACTTGGCGGAGGCGCTTGGACGTGCGCGCTCGCACAGTCCACCGGCTTGACACATCCGCCCCGGGTTGTAAAGTCGCCTGACACCATGTCGAAACACACCGCGTACGACGACGCCTATGTCAGCGAGGACCTCGAGCACGCGCTCGGCGAAGACGGCGACACCGGCACCCATCGCCACGCCGAGTTCACCTCGGACGACGTCGATGTCACCCCCGCGACCTGGAAGGACGGCAAGCGCTATGCCTGGCTGCTCGGGATCTTCGTCCCGACCTTCCCGTTCCTCGCTTGGGGACTCGTCGAGCTGACCGGCTGGGACCTCTTCTGGTTCACCGGCGTCGGCCTGATCTTCGTGATCTTCCCGTCGCTCGACTACCTCGGCGGCTTCGACGACACGAACCCACCGGCGAGCGTGATGGCCTGGCTCGAGCAGGACCGCTACTACCGCTGGTGCACCTACCTCTTCCTGCCGGTGCAGTTCGCAGGCCTGATCTTCTCGTGCTGGAAATGGGGCTCGGGCGAGCTCTCGACGGTGGCCGAGTTCGGGCTGGCGACCACCGTCGGCATGGTCAACGGGATCGCGATCGCCACCGCGCACGAGCTCGGCCACAAGCGCGAGTCGGTCGAGCGCTGGCTCAGCAAGATCGCGCTTGCCCCGACGGGATACGGGCACTTCTTCGTCGAGCACAACCGCGGCCACCACGTGCGCGTCTCGACGCCCGAGGATCCGGCCAGCTCGCGCATGGGCGAGAGCTTCTGGCGCTTCCTGCCGCGTACGGTCGCCGGCAGCTTCACCTCTGCCTGGAAGATCGAGGCCGCCCACCGTCGCCGTGCCGGCAAGGCTGTCTGGTCGATCGGCAACGACAACTTGGGCTCCTGGCTGATGTCGGTCGTGCTCTTCGCCGGTCTCTGCGTCGTCTTCGGCATCGAGATCCTGCCGTGGCTCCTGGTCCAGGCCGTTCTCGGCTTCTCGCTGCTCGAGGTCGTCAACTACCTCGAGCACTACGGCCTCGCGCGGCAGAAGCGGCCCGACGGCAAGTACGAGCTGACCACGCCGCAGCACAGCTGGAACGCGAACAACACGGTCTCGAACGTGCTGCTCTACCACCTGCAGCGCCACAGCGACCACCACGCCAACCCGCTCCGCCGCTACCAGGCGCTGCGCCACTTCGACGAGTCGCCGCAGCTGCCGACCGGGTACGCCGGGATGATCCTGCTCGCCGTGCTCCCGCCGGTCTGGTTCCGTGTGATGGACAGGCGGCTCGTCGAGCACTACGGGGGAGACGTGACGAAGGCCAACATAATGCCGAGCAAGCGCGAGAAGCTGCTCGCCAGGTGGCAGCCGCCGGCAGCGAGCGGTGCCTGACGCCGCCCGCACGGCCGGCGAGCGCCTGCTCGACTCGGCGGCCGTGCTGCTCGGTGACGCCACCTGGTCCGACCTGAGCATGGCGGCAGTTGCCGAGAACGCCGGCGTGAGCCGGCAGACGCTCTACAACGCGTTCGGCACGCGCCGGCAGCTCGCCCAGGCGCTGCTGCTGCGCGAGGTCGAGTCGTTCCTCAGCGATGTCGAGACCGAGCTCCATGCGGCATCTGACGATCCGGAGGCCGCGCTCGAGCGGGCGTTCGCCGCGTACCTGCGAGGAATCGAGCAGAACCCGCTCGTCAGGGCGATCGTCGTCGACGAGGACCCGGACCTGCTCGCCCTCCTGATCGAGCAGGGGATCAACGTCGTCGGCTACGCGTCCGCGCGGCTCGGCGGCGCGATCGGCGCGCTCTGGCCGCAGGCGGCCGACGCCGACGTAGCGCTGCTTTCAGATGCGCTCGTGCGGCTCGCGATCAGCTTCGCCGTCTTCCCGTCGTCTGCCGAGCGTGACGTCGCCGGCGAGATCCGGGCGCTGCTGGCCCCGTTCGTGCTGCGGGCGCTGGCCTGAGCCGCGCGCTACATTGAGACGGTCCGTTTTCCTTCTCCCCTGCGGAGAACGCGGGCGCCGCTCCCTGCCTTCCCGAAGGTCTGCGGCGACCGGGCCGCAGGCATCCTCGTCTTTAGTACCACCAAGGGAGTACCACCATGGCCGAAGTCGGCATTCGCGAGCTGCTGGAGTCCGGCGTCCATTTCGGGCACCAGACCCGCCGCTGGAACCCGAAGATGCGTCGCTTCATCTGGGGCGAGCGCGGCGGTATCTACATCGTCGACCTGATGCAGACCGAGCGGCTGCTCAAGCAGGCGCAGGAGTTCGTCTCCGACCTCGCCTCGCGCGGTGGCGTGATCCTGTTCGTCGGCACCAAGAAGCAGGCGCGCGACTCCGTCAAGGAGGTCGCCGAGGCATGCGGGATGCCGTACATCAACCACCGCTGGCTCGGCGGGCTGCTGACGAACTTCCAGACGATCAACCAGCGGATCAAGCGGCTCCACGACCTCGAGCGCTACGAGGCGGACGGCCAGCTCGCGCTGCTGCCGACCCGCGAGCGCCTGTCGGCCGAGGCCGACCTTGCGAAACTGCGCGCGAACCTCGGCGGCGTCAAGAACATGACCCGCACCCCCGATGCCGTCTTCGTCGTCGATCTCAAGAGCGAGACGATCGGCGTCAAGGAGGCGCAGCGGCTGCGGATCCCGCTGATCGGCCTAGTCGACACCAACTGCGACCCCGACGGCATCGACTTCGTGATCCCGGGCAACGACGACTCGATGTCGTCCTGCTCGCTGATCGCCAAGGCGCTCGGCGACGCGATCACCGACGGGGCGTCGGTCTGGCGCGCCGCCGAGGCCGAGCGGATGGCCCGCGAGGCCGAGGAGGCCGCCCGGCTCGCTGCCGAGGAGGCCGCGCGCCGCGAAGCCGAAGAGCAGGCCCGCCGCGAGAGCGAAGAGGTCAAGAAGGCCGCCGAGCAGGCCGCCGCCGAGCAGGCCGCGCACCCCAACGCCGTTCCCGCCGAGCCGGCCGAGCCGGCCGCTCCGGCGGCTGCGCATCCGAACGCCGTACCCGCCGAGCCGGCTGAGCCGGCCGCGGAAGCCGAGACACCCGCCGAGTCCTGAGCAAGAGGAGCAAAGAAGATGACCGCCACGATCAGCGCCGCCGACGTCAAGGCCCTGCGTGAACGCACGGGCGCCGGGATGATGGACTGCAAGAGCGCCCTCTCCGAAGCCGGCGGCGACGCCGAGAAGGCCGAGGAGATCCTCCGCGTCAAGATGGGCAACAAACTCGGCAAGCTCGCAGGCCGCGAGACGAGCGAGGGGACGATCGGCCACTACGTCCACGCGACCGGCAAGGTCGGCGTGCTCGTCCAGGTCGAGTGCAACACCGACTTCGTCGCCAAGAACGACGACTTCGTCGCCTTCGCCCGCGAGATCGCGATGCACATCGCCGCGAGCCCGCAGACGCTGTACGTCTCCGAGGACGAGGTGCCGCAGGAGGCCAAGGACAAGGAGACGGCCGTGTTCGAGCAGCAGGCCGCCGACAAGCCCGAGAACATCCGCCCGAAGATCGTCGAGGGGATGCTCAAGAAGTGGCTGTCGGAGGTCGTCCTGCTCGAGCAGGAGCACGTCAACCCCGACAAGCACGACGGCAAGACGATCGAGCAGCTGCGCGGCGACCTGTCGGCCAAGACCGGCGAGAACGTCGTCATCAAGCGCTTCGTGCGCTACGCGATCGGCGAGTAACGAGGAGGGGCCCGCCTGCGGCCGCCACGTGGCGGCCTCCGGCACCCTCTGGCCCCGCTAGGGTGCGACCCCATGGACCGGCCGGCGTTCCAACGTGTGTTGTTGAAGCTCTCCGGCGAGTCGCTCCTGGGCTCGCTCGAGTACGGCACCGACCCAGAGCGCGTGAAGGCAGTCGCCGAGGCGATCAAGGCGGTGCACGACCGCGGCGTCGAGGTCGCGGTCGTCGTCGGCGCCGGCAACATCTACCGCGGCATGAGCGGTGCCGCCGCCGGGATGGATCGCGCCACGGCCGATTACCTCGGGATGCTAGCCACCGTTCTCAACGCTCTGCCCCTTCAGGACGCGCTCGAGAAGCTCGGTGTCTACACGCGGGTGATGAGCGCGATCTCGGTCGCCGAGGTCGCCGAGCCGTACATCCGGCGCCGGGCGATGCGCCATCTCGAAAAGGGCCGAGTCGTGATCTTCGCGGCCGGCACCGGCAACCCGTTCTTCACGACCGACACCGCTGCCGCGCTCCGGTCGATCGAGATCCGCGCCGACGCGCTGTTGATGGCGAAGAACGGCGTCGAGGGAGTGCTGACAGCCGACCCGAGGACCGACCCGTCTGCGGAGCTGATCGACGAGATCAGCCACATGGAGGCGATCGAACGGCGGCTACGCGTCATGGATGCGACGGCGCTGACCCTCTGCATGGAGAACGGGCTTCCGATCCACGTCTTCAACATGGACGACGAGCACAACATCGAGCGGATCGTGTCCGGCGAACGCGTCGGCACGATCGTCAGGACAAAGGACCAGTCGTGAGCGAACTGATCGACGCACTTCTCGAGGACGCCGCCGAGCGGATGGACGCCTCGGTCTCGGCAACCCAGCACCAGTTCGGCACGGTCCGGACCGGGCGGGCGAGCCCGGCGCTCGTCGAGCGCGTGATGGTCGACTACTACGGAGCGCAGACGCCGCTCAACCAGCTCGCGACGATCAACGTCCCCGAGGCGCGCCTGCTCACGATCCAGCCGTTCGACGTCTCATCGATCAAGTTGATCGAGAAGGCGATCCTCGAGTCCGATGTCGGCCTGACCCCGAACAACGACGGCAAGATCATCCGGCTCGGGATTCCCGAACTCAACGAGGAGCGCCGCCGCGAGATGGTCAAGGTGGCCCGTCATCTCGCAGAGGAAGGCCGGATCTCGATCCGCAACGTCCGCCGCGACATCATGCACGACCTGAAGTCGCTGAAGGACGACGGCGACGTCGGCGCCGACGACGAGCGCCGTGGCGAGCAGGAGCTGCAGAAGTTGACGGACGCTCATGTGGCGTCGGTCGAGGACCACCTGAAGGTCAAAGAAGCGGAGATCATGGAGGTCTGAGCTGCTGACGCTGGTGGTTGGGGGAGGGTGTTGTCCCCCGATTCGGAGGGGCCCGAGTCTCCTCATCGGGGGACAACACCCTCCCCGAATCGATCGTGACTGACCAGCGGCTCGACCAAGTGGGCGCAACAACCTGCTCGCATCTTCTTTGGCGTAATGGCTGAAATGGCGAAATACGTGGCGATCATCACCGACGGGAACGGTCGCTGGGCTCAGGAGCGAGGGCTGTCTGTCGCCGAGGGGCATGCCGCCGGCGCCGACGTGGTGAAGGCGCGGCTCCGGGACGCTGCGGAGCTCGGGATCGAGGAGCTGACCGTGTACTCGTTCTCGACCGAGAACTGGTCGCGGCCGCAGGCCGAGGTCGATGCGCTGATGGCGATGTTCGGAGAGCGGCTGCGGACCGAGACTCCCGAGCTCCACGAGCAGGGCGTGCGGATGCGGTTCATCGGACGACGCGACCGCGTCGCACCTACCCTCCTCGAACGGATGGACATCGCCGAGGAGCTGACCGCCGCCAACGACCGGATCACCCTGTTCGTCGCCTTCGACTACGGCGGCCGCGACGAAATCCTCGAGGCCGCGGCTCGTTACGAGGGCGGTGGCGACGAGCACTTCCGCGCGCTCCTCTATGCCCCCGAGATGCACGATCCCGACCTCGTGATCCGCACGAGCGGCGAGCAACGGCTCAGCAACTACCTGCTCTGGCAGACTGCCTACTCGGAGCTCGTGTTCGCCGACGAGCTCTGGCCCGACTACACGCGCGAGGCCTTCGAGCGCTCGCTGGCGGAGTTCGGCTCGCGGCGGCGGCGCTTCGGAGGACGCTGACAGACATGCCACGCAGGAGATCAGGCCCCAGCGGCCCCGCCAGAACCGGTTCGGTGGACCGGCAGGACATGCTCGCGCGGGTGCTCGTGGCGATCCCTGCGGGCGTGATCGCGATCGGGCTGATCGCCGCCGGTGGCGATCTGTTCGCCGCCGGCTTGGCACTTCTCGGCCTCGTCTGCCTGCACGAGCTCTTCCGCATGTTCGATCACGCGCGACCGTCGCGGCTCGCGGGCATGGTTGGCCTCGTCGCAGTTGTGGCCGCCGCCTCGCTCGGTGACGAGAACACCGTCCTGCTCGTGTTCATGGCGACGATCCCGCTCGTCTTCCTGCTCGTGGCGTTCCAGGCCGGAGGCGGTGGCGCGGCCGGAGTCTCGGTGACGATGCTCGGGATCATCTGGGTCGGACTCGCGCTCGCGCATGCAGTGCTGCTGCGCGACCTCGAGCACGGCGCCGCGCTCGTCGTCGCCGCGGCGCTCGGCACGTTCATCGGCGACACCGGCGCGTACGTCGGCGGTCGCTGGTTCGGGCGCACGAAGCTCGCACCGGCGATCTCGCCGAACAAGACGGTCGAAGGCCTGGTGATCGGCCTGCTGACGTGCGTGCTCGTGGTCTGGTGGATCGGGCTCAGCTACGACGACTGGCTCGGCGGTTCGAAGGGCGCAATGCTCGGCCTCGCGATCGGCATCGCGGCGCCGCTCGGCGACCTGTTCGAGTCGTATCTCAAGCGCGATGCCGGGGTCAAGGACAGTGGCGTCATGTTCGGGGCTCACGGCGGCGCGCTCGACCGGATCGACGCGGTGATGTTCTCGGTCGTCACGACGTTCTACGTCTGGCAAGTGCTCGTCTAGGAAGACGACTCAGGATCGAGCTGCGCTCGATCCTGTCCCGGCAGGGGCCGGTACCCTGGCTCGATGGCGCGGCGGCTCCTCATCCTCGGATCGACCGGCTCGATCGGCACGCAGGCGCTCGATGTCGTCGCGCGCGCCGGCGATGAGTTCGAGCTCGCCGGCCTCAGCGCGGACCGCTCGTGGGAGGCGCTCGTCGACCAGGCGATCGAGCACGGCGTCGGCCGGATCGCGCTCGTCGACCCCGAGGCAGCCGTGCGTGCCGTCGCCGCGTGGCCGGAGGGCGAGGTGCTCGCCGGCCCCGAAGGTCTCGTCCGGCTCGTCGTCGAGTCCGGTGCCGATCTCGTCCTCAACGCGCTCGTCGGCTCCGCCGGGCTCGGCCCGACCGTCGCGGCGCTCGGCGAGGGCATCGATCTGGCGCTTGCCAACAAGGAGTCGCTCGTTGTCGGCGGCGAGCTCGTGACGCAGCTCGCCGAGGCGACCGGCGCGAGGATCTTGCCGGTCGACTCCGAACATGCCGCGCTTCACCACCTGATGGGAGCGGTCCCGGTGGGGGCCCGGTCCCGTGTCACGCTGACCGCATCGGGTGGGCCGTTCCGCGGCTACTCCCGGGAGCGATTGCGTGAGGTGACCGTCGAGCAGGCGCTGGCCCATCCGACCTGGGCGATGGGCGGCAAGATCACGATCGACTCGGCGACGCTGATGAACAAGGGGCTCGAGGTGATCGAGGCCCACCATCTGTTCGCGATCCCCTACTCCGAGATCGACGTCGTCGTCCATCCGCAGTCGATCGTCCACGCGCTCGTTGAGACGACCGACGGGGCGCAGCTCGCCCACCTCGGGATTCCCGACATGCGGATCGCGATCGCCTACGCGCTCCACCATCCCGACATCGCCGATCTTCCGACCCGCCGGCTCGATCTGGCGGCGGCGGGGTCGCTGACCTTCGAGGCGGTCGACGACGACGCCTTCCCGTGCCTGTCGCTGTGCCGCCAGGCCGCAGAGGCCGGCGGCACAGCACCCTGCGTGCTCAACGCGGCCAACGAGATTGCCGTCCACGCGTTCCTCGACAGCCGGATCGGCTACACCGAGATCGCCGAGCTGATCGAGCGGACGCTCGACCGCGTCCCTGGCGCACCGGTTCGCGCGTTCGAGTCGCTCTACGAGGCCGACCGCGAGGCCCGCGCCGCCGCGAGCGAGCTGATCGGGGCGCTTGCGTGAGCTGGTTCCTGGCGTTCGCCGGGTTCGCGCTGCTGATCGTGCTGCACGAGCTCGGGCACTTCCTCGCCGCGAAAGCGGTCGGGATGCGCGTCGAGCGGTTCGCCCTGTTCTTCCCGCCACTGCTGTGGAAGACGACGCGTGGCGAGACGGAGTACGGCATCGGGGCGATCCCGCTCGGCGGCTACGTCCGGATCAGCGGCATGAACCCTTACGAGGAACTGCCCGAGGAGGTCCAGCCCCGCGCCTACTACCGCCAGCCGCCTTGGAAGCGGATCGTCGTCATCCTCGCCGGCCCGGTCATGAACGTGATCGTCGCGTTCGTGCTGATCTGGGGGCTCTACGTGGTCCACGGAACGTTCGAGCCGACGAACACGATCGAGCAGGTGTCGAAGGGCGGCGCCGCCGAGGGCGTGCTGAAGCCGGGCGACGCGATCATCGCCGTCGACGGGGTCCGCGGCGACTTCGAGACGCTGCGCAGGCAGATCGGGACACATCGCTGCGCCGCAGGCGCGCAGCGTGACGGCTGCCGGGCCGCGACCGCGGCCGCTGTGACGATCGAGCGCGGGGGAGAGACGCGCACGCTCGCGATCACGCCGGCCTACAGCGCCGAGGCCGGACGGATGCTGATCGGCTACCTACCGGGGCAGCAGAAGGTCCACGCCGGACCGGTCGAAGGGGCCCGCGGCGCCGTCGATCAGATGTGGTTCGTGACTCACCGCACGGTCGGTGCGATCACGCGGCTCGTCTACGACAGCGCCGCCCGCAAGGAGGTCTCGAGCGTCGCCGGTGCATACGTGCGCACCCGCAACGTGATCGAGAAGGACGAGATCGCATCGGCGATATGGCTGCTCGCCGTGATCTCGCTCTCGCTCGCGATCATCAACCTGTTCCCGTTTCTGCCACTCGACGGTGGCCACGTCTTCTGGGCCTTGGCCGAGAAGATCCGCGGGCGCGCGATCGACTTCCGGCTGATGGAGCGCGCGAGCGTCGTCGGTTTCGCGCTCGTCCTGATGCTGTTCGCGATCGGGTTGTCGAACGACATCTCCTGGTTCCGCGACGGTATGCCGATGACACCTTGACACCCTGTCGGCTTCTGTAGGGTCCGGGCATGACGACGACCCCTTCCGCCGTTGCAGCGCCGACGATGGCGCACGCGATCAAGGCGACCGCCGAGCAGTTTCCCGACAGCACAGCGATCCGCACGATCGACGACGCGACGTCGTGGACATGGGGTGAGCTGTACGAGCGCGCCGGCGAGGTTGCCGGAGGGCTGGTCGAGCTCGGTTTGAGCCGGGGTGACCGCTACGGGATGCTGCTCAGCTCGCGTCCGGAGTTCCATCTCTGCGACATCGCCGGGACGCTCGTCGGCGCAACGCCGTTCTCGATCTATCTGACCGCGTCGCCGGAGCAGATCGAGTTCGTGATGAACGACGCCGGTTCCTCGATCCTGATCACCGAGCAGGCGTTCCTCGACAGGGTGCTGGCCGCCAAGCAGTCGATCCCCGGCCTCGAGCACATCGTCGTCGTCGACGGCGACGCGCCCGAGGGCACGACCGCGCTCGCGGACCTCTCCGCCGGCTTCGACGTCGACGCAGCGCTCGAGCAGATCGAGCCAGCCGACGTCGTCACCCTGATCTACACCTCCGGGACGACCGGTCCGCCGAAGGGCGTCGAGATCACCCACGGCAACATCATGGCCGCGTGTAGCGCGATCCAGGAGGTGATCGCCTTCCCGACCGGCGCGAAGGTGATCTCGTGGCTTCCGAACGCGCACATTGCCGAGCGCGCCGCGCACCTGTACATCCCGATCATCTTCGCCGGCGAGATCACGACCTGCCCCGATCCGAAGCAGATCACCGCGACCCTGACGCAGGTCCGGCCGAACTGGTTCTTCGCAGTCCCGCGCGTCTGGGAAAAGATGAAGGCCGGCCTCGAGGCGATGGTCCACGGGCTACCGGAGGAGCAGCGGACCAAGGCCGAGGCGGCGCTGCAGGCCGCGATCCAGCGCGTCCGGCTCCAGCAGGCGGGCGAGCCGGTCCCTGACGAGCTCGAAGCGGCGGTTCAGGCGGCCGACGAGCAGCTGTTCGGCGGCATCCGCTACGCGCTCGGGCTCGACCAGGTGATCGCGATCAACACAGGTGCCGCACCGACGCCGGTCGCCGTGCTCGAATTCTTCCACGCGATCGGCCTGCCGGTCGCCGAACTCTGGGGCATGAGCGAGTCCTGCGGCGCCGGTGCGGTCAACCGGCCCGGCAACATCAAGATCGGGACCGTCGGCCAGGCATCGCCGGGCTGTGAGATCAAGCTCGCAGACGACGGCGAGCTGCTGATCCGCGCTCCGTTCGTGTTTCCCGGTTACCGCAACGCCCCCGACAAGACGGCCGAGGCGCTCGACGAGGACGGCTGGCTCCACACGGGTGACGTCGCGACGATCGACGACGACGGGTTCATCACCCTCGTCGACCGCAAGAAGGAACTGATCATCAACGCGGCCGGCAAGAACATGTCGCCCTCGAACATCGAGGCCGAGCTGAAGACGGCGTCGCCGCTGATCGGCAGCGCCGTCTGCATCGGCGACGGGCGGTCGTACAACACCGCGCTGATCGTCCTCGACAGCGACTTCGCCCCGGTCTGGGCCGCACAGAACGGCCTCGAGGGCGCGAGCATCGAGCAGCTGGCCGGCGAGGAGAAGGTCCGAGAGGTCGTCGCCGAGGCGGTCGAGCACGCCAACGCCAAGCTGTCGCGGGTCGAGCAGATCAAGCGCTTCACGATCGTCGAAGGCGAGTGGCTGCCCGGCGGCGACGAGCTGACCCCGACGATGAAGCTGCGGCGCAAGCCGATCGACGAGAAGTACGCAGACGCGATCGAGGCGATGTACGCGGAGGCGCAGTAGCCCCGCGCCCTGGCCTACGGCCAGGAGGTGCCGGGGGAGGCGAGGCGGGTGGCGTCCCGCCCGGAAGCCTTGACCTCGTACATCGCGCGGTCGGCGGCTTGGAGGAGGGCGTCAGCCTCGGTGGCGGTTTGGCCGGCGACGGCGACGCCGATGCTCGCGGTCACCGTCATCGTCCGGCCTTCGACCTCGGCCGGCGACGCGATCGCGGCGCGAAGCCGCTCGGCGACCTCGAGCGCCTGCTCGGTGCCGCCAACGTCCTCGCAGACGATCACGAACTCGTCGCCGCCGAAGCGTGCGACGGTGTCGGACGGCCGCAGCGTGTCGTCGATGCGGGCGGCGATCCGCTGGAGCAGGGCATCGCCGGCACTGTGTCCGCCGGCGTCGTTGATCTCGCGGAAGCGGTCGAGGTCGAGGAAGATCACCGCGACGCCGGTGCCGGATCGTTGCTCACGCCTCAACGCATGGCTGAGGCGGTCGGCGAGCGTGCCCCGGGTGGGCAGCCCCGTGAGGATGTCCTGGGTCGTCGCCGCGCCCTCGTGCCCGGACAGGGCAAGTGCGGCGGCAGCTTGGCCCGCGAACACCCGGAGCGCGGCCAGCCGCTCGCGGTCGGGCAGCAGGCGATCGGCGGGCTCGTCGGGCCAAAGGATGCCGATCGTCCTGCCGGCAGCGTCAGTCAGCGGCACGAGCAGCCAGTGGTCACGCCAGGCATACGGTCCGTCGCCGTTGCGGCGGCAGATCGGGACCGGGACGCGGAGGTCGAGCAGCTGGACCACGTCGCTGCGCTCGAGCAGCGCGCAGCCGTGGCGTTGGTAGGGACCAGCGAACAACAGCGGCAACTGTGCCAGCGAGAGCCAGGGGTGATCGAGGAGCGCACTGCCCTCGTCCCAGCCGACCGTCGCGACCGGGCGCAGGAGGCCGGTCCCCTCGGCGGCGAGGACCGCGACGCGCCCGAATCCGAGCCCGGCCTGAACCTGCCGGCAGACATCGGTGATTGAGCTCGCAGCCGCACGGCGGTCGGGCGCGCGCGAAGCCGTCTCGGCGAGGCCGTCGAATGCGGCTCTCGAGCCGGCGATCGCTCGGTTCAGCAGCACCGCCTCGATCGCGGTCGTCGCGAACTCGGCGCAGAGGGCGAGCGCCTCGAGCTGCTCGTCGGTCGGGCGCTCGCCGGACAACGGCGCCCCCGCTCGTAGGAGGCCGAGGATGTCGCCGCCCGATCGCTGGAGCGTGCAGAAGAGGACCTCACCCGGTTGCCAGGGCCCATCGAGCTCTGCGCCCGGCTTCTCACCGGGCCCGACGTGGTGAACCGCCCCCCGCCGGAAGCGGGGGTGCAGCTTCGACGCCCAGAACGACCACTGCGTCGTCGTGTCGATCAGCGCTTCGCGGACGTGCTCGGGGCCGGCGATCGCGACCGTCTCGAAGTCGTCCCACTGCGGCCGGTGGACGTCGATCATCGCGAACCCCATCAACGACTTCGCCGCTGCGTACTCCGCGACGTCCGAGAGCACGGCCTTCGCCTCGTCGGCGGTACGCGCCGACCGCGCCCGGGTCAGCAGAACGCGGAGCGATGCGGCGTCGGGCAGGGGAGATGGACCGGGCACGGGCTCCCCCCGGTCAATCGAGCGCTGCGGCCCCGACTTGAGGGCGCTGGACGCCTGGCGAGGGGTCGATCGAGACCCAGCTCTTGACGAACGGCCCGACCCGCTCTGCCTTCGGGTCGACACCGGTCAGCCCCTCGACCTCGCGGCGTCGCATGAGCCGAAGGTCCTCCCACACACCCTGCACCCCGAGCTTCCAGTAGCGCCTTCGGATCCCGGGTGGCAGCCAGTGCGCGAAGGGGAGGGCGGCGTGTGGCTCGATCGGGAACGAGTAGGCCGGGGTCTGGAGGAAGAGCCGGCGACCGACGCGGCGAAGCTCCCCCACGAAGGCGGCGCGGTGCTCCGGCGCCACGTGTTCGATCACGCTCGAGCAGTGCACGAGGTCGAACTCGCCGTCCTCGAACGGCAGCCCGGCGAGCACGTCGGCCTGGACGAACGGCCCTGGGTAGTCGTCGATCGCGAGCATGTCGACGCCGGTGATGTAGCGCCCGGGCTCGAAGGCGCGGAGCCCGAGGCGGCCACAGCCGACGTCGAGGATCCTGGCGTCGTCCGCTAGCTCCAGCAGCTCGAAGAAGCGGTGGTGCCGCGCCGCACGGGTGCGGCCCGCCAACATCGAGAGGATCCGGCCGCGCAGGCGCGCATCGGAACTGCCATAGACCGCCGGCCCGGGCACGCCACGAGGGTATCCGGCAATCGTTCCTAGACTGATCGCATGGCCTCGAAACTCGGGATCCAGGTCGGCTCGGTGCCGATCGGCGGCGGCGCGCCCGTCGCCGTCCAGACGATGACGAAGACCGAGACGGCGAACCTGACCGCCACGATGGACCAGATCCGGCGCGTCGCCGATGCCGGCGCCGATCTCGTCCGCGTCGCGGTTCCGCGGGACGAGGACGTCGAGGCGCTGAAGACGATCGTCGTCGAGTCGCCGATACCGGTAATCGCCGACATCCACTTCAACCACACGCTCGCGATCAAGGCGATCGAGGCCGGCGCTCACTGCATCCGGATCAACCCGGGCAACATCGGCGGCCCGGACAAGGTCGCCGAGGTCGTCGCGGTGGCGAAGCTGCACTCCGTCCCGATGCGGATCGGCGTCAACTCCGGCTCGCTGCCGAAGCACCTGCGCGAGCTCGAGTACGAGAACCCCGTCGATGCCCTCGTCACCGCCGCGACCGAGTTCGTTGAGCTGATGCACCGGCTCGACTACCGCGACTTCAAGGTGTCGATGAAGTCGACGTCGGTCCCGAACACGATCGCCTCGAACCGGCTGCTCGCCGAGAAGATCGACCATCCGCTCCACCTCGGCGTGACCGAGGCCGGGACGAAGTGGTCGGGCTCGCTGAAAAGCGCCGTCGGCCTCGGCACGCTGCTCGCCGACGGGATCGGCGACACGATCCGGATCTCGCTCTCGACCTTCCACGCCGAGGAAGAGGTCAAGGTCGCCTGGGAGATCCTCAAAGCACTGAAGCTGCGCGAGAAGGGGCCGGTGCTGATCGCCTGCCCGACCTGCGGCCGGCTCCAGTTCGACATGGACTCGGTCGTGATCGAGGTCGAGAAGCGGCTCGAGGCATACGAGGACCCGATTGAGGTCTCGATCCTCGGCTGCGCCGTCAACGGCATCGGCGAAGCGCGGCACGCCGACTTCGGCATCACCGGCGCCAAGGACGCGGCGATGATCTTCTCGAAGGGCGAACCGCTCAAGAAGGTGCCGACCGAGCGGCTCGTTGACGAGCTGTTCGCGGAGATCGACAGGTACTACGCAGCCGGCAAGACGGTCGTCCGCGACGAGGCATCGGTCCGCGAGGCCGCACAGTGGCTGTCAGAGAACGAGGACGACTCGGCGATGACGCCCGAGCGGCTCGCTGCGCTCGAGGCCGAGCAGGCCGCCCGAGAGGCCGACGTCGTGACGCCGATCGACGAGGCGATCTCGCCGGTCGACGGCAGGCGCTTCACGCGCACGTGACACCGCAAACCAGTACGGTGGCTGCGATGAGAATCCGCGCACTGTCTGTCCTGTCCTCCTCGCTCTGTGCCCTGGCGCTGGGAAGCACGCCCGCCGAAGCGATCGACACCAACGTGAGCGGCGGTGGCTGTGCCGGCGTCCTCAGGGTCGAGAACAACAACTCGAGCAACCTGAGCCCGTACCTCTCCGCGTACTGCTCGACCGGCGTCGGAGCCGCGCCAGCCTATCTGGCGTACATGAAGTTCTACCCGCTCGACGGGACTGTGCGGTACCAGATCGGCAACCCCAAGACGATGCGACGCACAGCTGACGGAAAGTCGTACGTGACCGACGGCTTCCGCCAGTTCGGCGTCTTCTGGCACTCCTGGTCGTTCTTCGACGCGTGCGCCCTGATCACGAGCAACGGTCGTGTGCTGCTCGACACGTGCAGGTTCGCGGTCAAGAACTCCGCCCTCTGGGGCACATGGCTGAACTGGGCCTGAACACGCCTGGGGTCCCGCGACGGCGCCGCTTCAGCCGCAGCTGAGCGCACGGTCCGCCACAGATCGCTAGTTTCCAGTGTTCAGCCAGGTCATGGGGGCCCGGCAGCATTCAGGGGGAAGGCCATGAGAAGACTCCTGCTGGCAGCAGGCGCAGTCGGTGTGCTGTTGCTCGGGACGGCGAACTCCGCCCAGGCACTCGAGAACGGCTTCTACCAAGGGTCGCCGTCGGCGAACTGCCAGGGCACCTACCGCATCGAGAACCGCGGCGGGTACTACGGGTTCTTCGGGCATCCGGAGACGAAGATGTTCATGCACGCCCAGTGCAGCTACTGGTACGGCGGGATCTTCGCACCGGTGTACTACCCGTACGTCACAAACGGATCGGTGACTTATGCGGGGACGCCGAAGCCGATGACGTTGTCCGGCGGGATGTGGCAGAACCCATGGACGATCGAGTACGGCAGCATGCAGCGGTTCGGTGACCTGTGGCCGACGACCAACGGTGGCTGGCTGTTCTGCGCCGCCGTGGAGAACGCGACGCGCACCGTGCGACTCGCTACCGGATGCATGTGGATTCGCATCTCCGGCAACGTGATCACCCGCGCCTGAGCGCATACGAGCGAATACCGAACTGGTCACCGATCTCCGGACATCCCGGAGATCGGTGACTGGCGGGCTCGCTGCTACTTGGCGGCCGCGTATCGCTCGGCGACCTTGCCCCAGTCGACGACGTTCCACCAGGCCTTGAGGTAGTCGGGGCGGCGGTTGTTGTAGTTGAGGTAGTAGGCGTGCTCCCAGACGTCGTTGCCGAGCAGCGGCGTCTGGCCCTCGAGGATCGGTGAGTCCTGGTTGGCCGTCTTCGTCAGCTTGAGCTCGCCGCCGTCGAGCACGAGCCACGTCCAGCCGGAGCCGAACTGGCCGACACCGTTGGCCTCGAACTGCTCCTTGAAGGCGTCGAACGAGCCGAACGCCGCGTCGATCGCGGCGCCGAGGTCACCGTCGGGCGCGCCGCCGCCGTCCGGCGACATCGACTCCCAGAAGAGGGTGTGGTTGGCGTGGCCGCCGCCGTTGTTGCGGAACGGTCCCTGCTGGTCGGCCGGCAGGCTCGACAGGTTCGCGAGGACCTCGTCGACCGGCTTGCCTTCCAGATCGGTCCCCGAGATGGCGGCGTTGGCCTTGTCCACGTAGGCCTGATGATGCTTGTCGTGGTGCAGCTTCATCGTCGCCTCGTCGATCGTCGGCTCGAGCGCGTCGTAGGCGTAGGGGAGGGCGGGGACTTCGTAGGCCATCGGTGGGACTCCTCGCTGGGGATCGTCTGACTCGCCCCACCATATCCGACCCGAGAGGTCTGTATTCCGGTCGTCAGTAGGCTCCGGCGGATGCGTCAGTCGTCCCTGTTCCTCCCGACCGAGCGGCAGCCCCCGGCCGACGCCGAGGCGATCTCGCACAAGCTGATGGTCCGTGCCGGGCTCGTGCGCCAGCTCGGCGCCGGCCTCTGGACCTGGCTGCCGGCAGGCTGGCGGGTGCACGAGAAGGTCGTGCAGATCATCCGCGAGGAGATCGACGCGATCGGTGGGCAGGAGATGCTGATGCCGGTTCTGCAACCGGCCGACCTCTGGCGTCGCAGTGGCCGCTACGAGACGGTCGGCGACGAGCTGATGCGCCTCCAGGACCGCAAGGGCGCCGACATGGTCCTCGCGATGACCCACGAGGAGGCGGTGACCCAGCACGCCGCGCAGGTGATCCGCTCCTACCGCGACCTGCCGCTCTGCCTCTACCACTTCCAGATCAAGGAGCGCGACGAGCCACGGCCCCGCGCCGGCGTCCTGCGCACCCGCGAGTTCATCATGAAGGACTCCTACAGCTTCGATGCCGACGAGGCCGGCCTCGACGAGGCATACGAGCGCCACCGGCTCGCCTATCACCGGATCTTCGAGCGCTGCGGCCTGACGTTCTACGAGAGCCATTCCGACGTCGGCATGATGGGCGGCTCGGGCGCGCACGAGTTCATGGCGCCCTGTCCGGCCGGCGAGAACGACGTCGTCGTCGGCCCCGGCGGCTACAGCGCGAACATTGAGGTCGCGAGCGCAGATAGTCGCCCCGGCGAGCGCCTTCCGGACACGATCGACGGTCGTCTGCACACGCCCGGCCTGATCACCGTCGAGCAGGTCGCAGGTTCGCTCGGCGTCGACCAGAGCTGCCTGATCAAGGCGTTTCCGGTCGTAACCGAGTCGCGCGGGCTCGTCAACGTGTTCGTCCGCGGCGACCACAAGGTCAACGAGATCAAGCTGCAGACCGCGCTAGGCGAGGCATTCCGCCCGGCCGGCGCCGATGAGATCGCCGGCCCTGCCGGATACCTCGGACCACGCGACGACGTCCCATCCGTCTACGACGAAGCGATCACGCCAGGCCGCTACGTCGTCGGTGGCGGTGAGAGCGACTACCACGCCGTCGTCGTGATCGGCGACGGCCCGCGATCCGACGTTCGCACGGTCGAGCCCGGCGACACGATCGACGGGACGCCGGTCACAATCGAGCCTGCGATCGAGATCGGCAACATCTTCAAGCTCGGTACGCGCTACAGCGAGCCGCTCGACTGCACATACCTCGACGCATCCGGTCAGTCCCATCCCGTCGTGATGGGCTCTTACGGCATCGGCCCGGCTCGAGTGGTCGCGGCGGCGGTCGAGCAGTACGCCGATGAGAACGGGATCTCGTGGCCGAGGGCGATCGCGCCGTGGGACGTCCATCTGATCGCGCTCGGCAAGCCCGGCACGCCAGAGGCCGACGCCGCTGCGGCACTCGAGACCGAGCTGATCGAGGCCGGCATCGACGTCCTTCGCGACGACCGCGAACGCGGTGCCGGTGAGAAGTTCGCCGATGCCGAGCTGCTCGGTGTGCCGCTGCGGCTGACGGTCGGCAGGCGCTCGCTCGACTCCGGCAGCGCCGAGGCACAGATCCGCCGGGGTTCGGCCGAGGTCGAGGGCGGCGTGCCGCTCGTCGGCGGCGCAGAGCGGGTCCGCGAGCTGCTGGAGCAGGCGCCCTGAGCGAGCGGCGCCAGCGGTTCGACGAGCGCCGCCAGCAGGCGGCCGAGGCCGCCCAGGAAGCCTGGCGCAACCCGCGTCTCACGTTCCGGCGCCTGTTCGGCCTCGACCGCTCGGGGCCACCCCCGCCGCAGACGCTCGCCGGCGCTCCCTGGAACGTCTGGACGATCCCGAACGCGATCGGGATCGTGAGGCTGGCGCTGATTCCGCTGATGCTCTGGCTCGGCCTGCGCCACGACGGCGGCGACGGGTGGGCCGCGACGATCTTCGCGATCGTCGCGTGGAGCGACTACCTCGACGGGATCGTCGCGCGCGTTACCGGCCAGTACAGCCGCTTCGGGGCGCTGCTCGACCCGTTCGTCGATCGCCTGCTCGTCCTCTCAGGCCTGGCGATCTGCTGGTATGCGGACCTGCTGCCGCACTGGGCGATAATCGCGGTCGCGCTGAGGGAGCTGTACGTCATGGCTGCGGCCAAGTGCGTGCTCGACCGCGGGGTCTCGCTGTCGATCAACTGGGCGGGGCGACTCGGTGTCTGGCCGACGATGTCGGCGATCTTCTTCGCGATGCTCGACTGGAGGACGCTCGCGACGACGCTGCTCTACATCGGTCTGGCGATGGGCGTCGTCGCGGCCGCCCAGTACACCCGCGACGCACGCCGCGCGGTCAGGGCGAGCCTAGACGGATGAGCTGCGGCCGCGGCACTCCGACCCTGAACCAGAGGTTGATTGGTATGCTCGCGCCGCCCGTACCAAGACCGCAAAGGCCCCAATGGACTCGTTTCCCGACCTCGGCTCCCTGTCCGACCAGGAACTCAAAGATCTGATCCAGCAGCTCACCGACGAGGAGGTCGAGATCTCCTACCGGCGGCGCATTCTTCACGGCAAGATCGACATCCTCCGGGCCGAACTCGTCAACCGTCTTCGCAAGCGTCACGAGGGCGGCGAGGACGTGATCACCGGCGCCGATGTTCAGCGTCTGACCGACATCCTCGCCGGCCGTGCCGGCGGCGAGGACGACAGCGAGAGCTGACCGGCGGCTGCGGCGACGGGGGAGGAGCCGATGCCGATCACATGCCCGGCCTGTGGCGCCGAGAACGGCGACGGGGCCAACTTCTGCCAGAACTGCGGCACGGCGCTCGCGCCGGTCGAGGAGCGCCCGGAGGCGATCACGGCCAGCTACATGGTCGACTCCGAGTCCGGTGATCTCGTCCCGGTCGACCTCGAGGACGTCGTCAGCGGCGAAGGCGGAGCCGCGCTCGTCGTTCGCGGCGGCGGCGGCCATGTCGGCGAGTCGTTCCCGCTCGACTCCGAGCGGATGGCGATCGGGCGCCGGCCCGACTCGGACGTGTTCCTCGACGATGTGACCGTGTCTCGGGATCACGCGATGGTCGTGCGCCGGGGAGATGCCCATCACCTCGACGACCTCGGCTCGCTCAACGGCACGTACGTGAATCGCCGGCGGATCGATTCGCAGCAGCTCGCCGACGGTGACGAGCTGCAGATCGGCAAGTACAAGCTCGTCTACGTCGCCCGCTGAGCACGTGGCCGAGCCCGGCGCCAGCGAGCTGCAGCCGTTGCGCCCGGGGAAGGCGATGACGATCGGTGCCGTCTGCCAGGCGCTGAGCCGTGAGTTCCCCGACATATCGATCTCCAAGCTGCGCTACCTGGAGCACCAGAAGCTGCTCGAGCCACGCCGCACGCCCGGCGGGTACCGCCTCTACGGGCCTGCGGACGTCGACCGGCTGCGCGCGATCCTGCGGATGCAGCGCGACGAGTTCCTGCCGCTGCGCGTCATCCGCCAGGAGCTCGCCGCGGGGCGGGCGGAGGGAGCCGGCGCCGGTGATGAGAAGAGCGCTGACGCGCGGCCGCGGCGGATGCCGACCGTCGGCTCGCCCGGACACGCCCGCTACAGCCTCGACGAGGTTCTCGACGACACGCGTGCCGATGCCGGCCTGATCAAGGAACTACAGGAGTTCGGCGTCGTGCAGGCCACAGATCGAGGACGGAGAGCCGTTCTTCGACGACACAGACCGGGAGATCGTTCGCGCCGCCGCCGAGCTGGCCCGATACGGCGTCGGGGGCCGCAATCTCCGCGTCTTCCGCACCTCGGCCGACCGTGAGGCTGCGCTGCTCCAGCAGATCCTGGCGCCGTCGCTGCGGTCCAAGAACCAGCAGCGCCGAACCGAGGCCGTCGAGGCGCTCGAGAACCTGGCGACGGTCACGAGCGCACCTCAAGCACCTGCTGCTCGTCAGGGATCTCCGCAACCTCCTGCGCTGATGGCGCGGATCAGCCGGTCGGGGCAGATCACCAGGCCGCCGGCCGAGGTCTGGCGCGTGATCGCCGACCCGCGCACGCTGCCGGAGTGGTGGCCCGGAATCGAGCGCGTCGAGGGCGTCACGCGACAGCGGTTCACACAGCTGCTGAGATCGAGCCGCGGTGCGGTCGTGCGGGCCGACTTCGACCGCAGCGAGAGCAACGAACCGCGATCGTTGCGCTGGGACCAGCGCGTCGAAGGCACGCCTTTCGCAGCGGTCTTCGAGCAGCGTGCGATCGTGATCGAGCTGGAGCCCGCCGGTGACGGCACCCGCGTCACCCTGACCGTCGAGCAGCAGCTCCGCGGCGCCGCCCGGTTCAGCCCACAGCTGAACCGCGGTGGGGTGCGGCGGGCGCTGAACGGCGCGCTCGAGCGCCTGGCCGCGATCGCGGAGGACTAGCCCGAGATCCGGCCGGCGAGCACGATCTGCGCCGGTGACCGCGGGTCCGACTGCTTCTCGCGGGAGACGACGATCCGGTCGTAGCCAAGAATGCCGGCCGGAATCCCGGCCACGAATCCGGAGAGGCGCCCAGCGGCCGAACCGCTCGCCCTGACCACCGGGAAGAAGCCGAGCCGGCTCCAGCGCCCGCCCTTGCTGATCCAGAGCGCGTAGAACGAGCTGGCCGGAAGCCCCTGTCCGATGACGGAGATCCCGCGCTGGCCGTCCTGCTCGGCGACCTGGGCGATGCCCTTCGCGCTGCCGCCTCCTGGCGGCAGCAGGTTCACCTGTTTGAGCACCCTCAGGCCGCTCGTGGCCGTCGCGGTCGTCGTCGAACCGCTCGAGCCCTTGTCGTCCTCACCGCCGAGCACGCCGGTCTGCCAGAGCACGAGCAGGACCGCCGCCGCGGCCAGGACCCCGAGCAGGATCGCGCCGCCTGTGCGGGAAACGCTCGGGGCAGGCGATGCGGACGCGTCCTCGGTGCGGGGCTTCTCGGCTTCCCGGTCAACCCGCTCGCTGCGGCTCGCGCCGGTCTCCTCCGCCGGCAACAGGCCCTCGGCCACGAGCGCCTCTTTGGCCTGACGTGTGAAGGCACGAGCCTCGGGAGAGCTGTCGAGCAATGCCGTCGCCGCCGGGTCGGGAGCGCCGAGCACTATCGCGTCGCTGAGCAGCTCACGGTCGGACGCCGCGAGCCCAGCCGACGCCCGCTCACCGGCGAGCGCGGACAGCGCATCGGTGGCACGTCGCCTGACGCCGGGCGCGTCGGTCTTGAGCGCCTCGCCGATCTGCTCGTAGCTGCGGCCGCGCACGAGCAGGAGCTTCAGCACGGCGAGCTGGTCTGCGGCGAGTTCACGGCGCTCTGACACGGGCGGGAGGATAGGGTCCAGCCGATGGATCCGTCGTTGCCGGTAGCGATCACCGAGGGTTTCGACGGGCTCTACGGGCTGGTCGTGACGGCGGCCGACATCGATGCCGGCGAGATCCGGGCCGAGGTCGAGATCGAGCCGAAGCATCTTCAGCCGGCCGGGCTCGTCCACGGTGGGCTGCTCGCGTCGATCGCCGAGTCGATCACTTCGATGGGGACGTGGATGGCGGTCAGCGGCGACGGCAACTCGGCTCAGGGCCTCAGCAACCAGACGTCGTTCCTGCGGCCGCTGCTCGCGGGCACGATCCACGCGCTCGCCCGCGTCCGCCACCGCGGCCGGACCACCTGGGTCTGGGAGGTCGAGATCACGGACGACGACGAGCGGCTCTGCGCGCTGATTCGAATGACGATCGCCGTCAGGCCGATGGCCGGCTAGCGCTAGCCGTTGTACCTGTTCGTGATCGGCATCCGCCGGTCACGGCCGAACGCCTTCGAGGTGATCTTGATGCCCGGGGGGTTCTGGCGGCGCTTGTACTCGGCGATGTCGACCAGGCGGATCGTCCGGTCGACTGCCTCCGCGGGAAGCCCCCGTTCGATCAGCTGTGAGCGCTCGAGGTCCTGCTCGATGTATCCCTCGAGGATTGCGTCGAGCGTGTCGTAGTCGGGTAGGGAGTCGCTGTCCTTCTGATCGGGCCTCAGCTCTGCGGACGGAGGTCTC
The DNA here is from genome assembly GCA_037045385.1 of Baekduia sp. GTDB lineage: Bacteria > Actinomycetota > Thermoleophilia > Solirubrobacterales > Solirubrobacteraceae > Baekduia. The sequence continues at coordinate 157,953 of JBAOHN010000006.1, forward strand.
GTCAGGATCTCGGGTGGGATCCCGCCGCGAGCGGCGCGTAGGCGCATCAGCCGGTAGACGAGCGTCTTCGGCACGTCCTTGATGACAGCGAAGCCACCGGCGCTGTCGCCGTAGAGCGTCGAGTACCCGACCGCAAGCTCGGACTTGTTCCCGGTCGTGAGCACGAGCCAGCCGTAGGTGTTGGAGAGCGCCATCAGGAGGTTGCCGCGAATCCGGGACTGCAGGTTCTCCTCGGTCAGGCCCGAAGGGCCGCCGGACGTCGGCTCACGCAGGATCTCGGCGAATGCCTCCATCGCCGGTGCGATCCCGATCTCGACCAGCGATGCCCCGCTGTTCAGCGCGAGCGAGCGTGCGTCGTCCTGTGTACCCGACGTCGAGTACGGCGAGGGCATCACGACGGCGGTGACGCGTTCCGGGCCGAGTGCATCGACGGCGATGGCGAGCACTAGCGCGGAGTCGATGCCGCCGGAGAGCCCGAGCACGACATGCTCGAACCGGTTCTTCCGGACGTAGTCGTGGGTGCCGCAGACGAGCGCGTCGTAGACCTCTTGGTCGTGGTCGGGAACGGTGGCGATCAGCGGCCCGTCATCGAGCGGCGCCGGTGCGGGCCCGCCGAACTCGATGCGGTAGACCGTCGTCGCCGGGCCGGGACGCTCGACAGGGGCTCGCGCGGCGCGAGCGGCGTCGAAGTCGACGTCCGCCAGCAGCATCTGCTCGCGGAACTGCGCGGCCCGCCCGATGATCCCGCCGCGGTGATCGATGATCGCCGAGCTGCCGTCGAAGACCAACTCGTCCTGGCCGCCGACCTGGGCGCAGAAGGCGTACGCGCAGCCGGCCTCGCGTGCGCGCTCGGAGAACATGCGCTCGCGCTCGGCCGGCTTGCGTCCGTGGTAGGGCGACGCCGACACGTTCACGACGAGCTCGGCGCCGTCGCGGGCGGCGGCGATGCCGGGCCCGTCCGGGCGCCAGTCGTCCTCGCAGATCGTGAGACCGATCGGGACGTCGTCGATCTCGACCAGCGCCGCGCCGGCGCCCGGCTCGAAGTAGCGCAGCTCGTCGAAGACGCCGTAGTTCGGCAGCCGCATCTTGCGGTAGACGCCCTGAACCCGGCCTTCGGCGAGCACGGCGACCGCGTTGTGCAGCACCTCGCCGTCGCGCTCGGGGAAGCCGACGATCGCGACGATCTCGCCCGTTCGTTCGGCCAAGCGCTCGACCGCCTCGCGGCAGTCGTCGATGAAGTGGCGCTTGAGCAGGAGATCTTCCGGCGGGTACCCACAGACGACCAGCTCACCGAACGCGACCAGCCGCGCGCCGGCGCCGTGGGCCTCGTCGATGCCGGCCGCGATCATCCGTTCGTTGCCCGCGATGTCGCCGACCGTCGGGTTTCGCTGCTGCAGTGCGATCCGCACAGGTCGAAGCTACCGCCGGGCGATCTGGGCCGGTGTGCTCGTGCGCGCGAAGCGCCGCCGGCCGCCGGCCGCACCTGCGGCCGTGCTGAGCTCGTCGAGCGAGCGCGCAAGCGCGGCTGCGATGTCGTCCAGATCAGGCAGCGCGTCGTAGTCGCCGGTCAACCCGAAGCCGAGATGCCCGTTGTAGCTGACGACCGCGATCCCGAGCGCGAGGTTCTGAGCGAGCGGCACGACCGGGAAGACCCGCCGCAACGGCCTGCCGAGCAGGTAGAGCTGTGACTGGGGCCCCGGGATGTTCGTCACGACGAGGTTCACGTACCGCTGGCGTGGCTGAAGCCGCGCCGCCTGGCTCAGGATCGTCGGCGGCGCGAAATTGGCGAGCTCGGTGATCGTCTGTGCACCGACCGATTGCGAGCTGCGCTTGATGTGCCCGCTGGCCTCGCGGACGTGGGCGTAGCAGAGCAGCGGATCGGGCTCGCCGACCACGAGCGGGACCCACATCGTCGCGACCTGGTTGCCCTGACCGTCGTGCTGGTCGGGCCCGCGGACCGAGACCGGGACCATCGCTCGTAGGACGAGGTGATCGGTCCGGCGGCCGCGGTCGCGCATCCAGGAGCCGAGGCCGAGCGCGACCGTCGTCAGGACGACGTCGTTGACCGTCCCGCCGAGCGCATCCTTGATCGCCTTGAGGCGCCGCAGGTCGGCATCGATCCACGTGTAGCGACGGTGAGGCCCGATCGGGACGTTGAGCGGCGACCGGGGAGCCGGCTGCAGACCGCCCGCGACGAGTGCGCCCACGCTCGACGCGGCGCCGATCACCGCCTGCGTGGTACGGCGCGGCCGCCGGGTCAACGCTCGCAGGCCGCGCCCGATCTCGGACGGCAGCGTCGCGCGCTCGCGCAACGCCTCGCCGAGCAGCTGCGTGCCGGTCGGGGGCGGCTGCGGCTGCCAGGCCAGCTCCCTGGACCCCGGCTCCGGAGCCCGCGCGTCGGGGTCGACGTCGAGCATCAGCGAGCCGACATCGACGCCGCTGACCCCGTCGACCAGCGCGTGGTGGGTCTTCGTCAGCAGCGCGAAGCCGCCGTCCTCGAGCCCTTCGATCAGCCACATCTCCCAGAGCGGTTTGCTGCGGTCGAGTCGTTGGCTGAGCAGCCTCGCAGCGAGGTTCTGCAGCTCGGCCTCTCCACCGGGTGCTGGGAGCGCCGTGTGACGGACGTGGTACTCGATGTGAAAGTGCACGTCGTCGACCCAGCGCGGCCGGCCTTGGCCGAACGGAACCGGGGCGAGGCGCTGCCGGTAGCGGGGCGCGAGTGGGAGTCGGGATGTGATCTGGCGGCAGAGCTCGTCATGGGCGGGCGCCGCCCCGTCGAACAACATCAGCGCGGCGATGTGCATGTGCGAGCCCTGGTCCTCGAGGTGGAGGAAGGACGTGTCGAGGGCGGACAGGCGATCGGTCACACCGTCATCGTCGCAGACAGTCGGTCGGTGGTGGCTGCGAGACTGGAGCGTCCAGTGACCAAGCGGGTGATCGCCCATCTCGACTGCGACGCGTTCTACGTGTCGGTGGAGCTTCAGCGCCGGCCGGAGCTGCGCGGGCTGCCGGTGATCGTCTCGGGCAGCGGCCCGCGGGCGGTCGTCACGACCGCAAGCTACGAGGCCCGGGTGCACGGCGTCGGCTCGGCGATGAGCGCTGCGGAGGCGAGACGGCGTTGCCCGGAGGCGGTCGTGATCGCGCCCGACATGTCCGAGTACAAGCGCGTCTCCGGCGAGGTGTGGGCGATCGCGGGCTCGCGGTTGCCGGTGCTGCAGCGGCTCGGGCTCGACGAGGCGTATGCCGACTTGAGCGATGATCCGCGCCCGATACCGCTGCTGCGCGAGACGATCGCGGAGATCCGCGAACAGACAGGGGTCCAGGTCTCTGCCGGTGTCGCTCCCAATCGCCTCGTCGCCAAGATCGCCAGCGATTGGGGAAAGCCGGCCGGGTTCGTCGCGATCGGACGTGAGGACGCTGCGCAACAGCTCGCCGGCGCGAGCGTTCGGATCGTTCCCGGGATCGGTCCGAAGACGGCACAGCGACTGGCCGAGCTCGGCGCTCCGACACTCGGGCTTCTGCAGCAGCTACCCGAGCAGCTGCTGGTCGACTCGTTCGGGCCGCGCCACGGGCGTGACCTTCACCGTCGAGCGTGGCTGCACGACGACTCACCGGTGACGACGGCCCGCGAGGCGAAGTCACGATCCACCGAGACGACATTCGACTTCGACATCGACGACATCGCCGAGCTCGCCGGCGTGGTTGAGCGGATGGCGCGGAAGCTCTCCGAGGGTCTCGCGCGCAGCGGCATCCTAACGCGCAACGTCGGCATCAAGGTGCGGCTCGGCGACTGGACGACCACGACCCGCGTGCGGACCCTGGCTGCGCCGACCGCGGACGAGCAGCGAATCGTCGCGGCGGCGCTCGATCTGCTTGAGGAGAACCGCCCCGAGGGACCGGTCAGGCTGATCGGCGTGCGCGTCGCTTCGCTGACCGGCCAGGAGCCGTCGGAACCGGCCGCGGATCGCCGGGAGAGCTCGCAGATGGCGCTCGAGGTCTGACCGGTGAGGCTCGCCTCCGAGCGCACCGGAGAGGGACTGCCGACGGTTCTTCTTCATGGGCTGACGGCTACCCGTAAGTACGTCGTGATGGGGTCGAAGACGCTGCAGCGCTCCGGCCACGACGTGCTCGCCTACGACGCCCGTGGTCACGGCGAGTCCGACCCGCCCGCCGACCGCTCGGCGTACACCTACGCGGACCTCGCAGGCGATGTCGGACGCCAGATGGATGCTGCGGAGTTCCGCGCGGCTCTGCTCGTCGGCTCGTCGATGGGAGCGCACACGGCGGTGAGGTTCGCCCTCGACCGGCCCGATCGTGTGTCCGGGCTGGTGCTGATCACCCCGGCATACGTTCCCGGTACGCCGGGAGGCGAGGACTACTCGCGCTGGGACGCTCGCGCCGAGGGGCTGCGGTCCGGCGGGGTCGACGGGTTCATCGCTGCCGACGACGAGCTCCGGCGGCTCGGGCCGATGCAGGATCTCGTCACCCAGGTCGTGCGCCAGCGGCTCTCCCTGCACCGGCATCCAGGCGCGGTCGCGGACGCACTGGTCGCGGTCCCGCGCTCGAAGCCCTTCGGGTCGATCGCCGAGCTCAGTTCGATCCAGGTCCCGGTTCTCGTCGTCGGCGACCGTGACGAGCTCGACCCGGGCCATCCGCTGGCGATCGCCGAGCAGTGGGCCGCAGCGATTCCGAGGGCCGGTCTGCTCGTCGAGCCGCCCGGGGAGCGCCCGCTCGCCTGGCAGGGTGGAGCGATCTCGCGTGCGATCGCCCAGATGGCCGAAGATGAGGGGCTCAGATGAGTGGCGATCACCTCGACCTGTCGAAGATGCGGACCCAGTACGAGCCGACGCCGTTACGACGGGCGAGCCTCGCCGCCACGTGGGAGGAGCAGTTCGCCGCCTGGCTCGCCGATGCCCAGCGGGCAGGAGTCCCCGAGCCGAATGCGATGGTGCTCGCGACGGCGGGCGACGGTTGCCAACCGAGCACCAGGACCGTGCTGCTCAAGGCCGTCGAGGACGGCGAGCTCGTCTTCTACACGAACTACAGCTCGCGGAAGGGCCGGGAGCTGGCGCAGAACCCGTGCTGCTCGGTGACGTTCCCATGGATCGGCCTCGGGCGGCAGGTGACGATCACCGGTCGCGCGCGCCGGGGCACGGATGACGAGGCCGACGCATACTTCGCGACGCGTCCGCACGGTTCGCAGATCGGCGCGCTCGCGAGTGAGCAGTCCGAACCGATCGGCTCGCGTGAGCAGCTGGAGCGCCGCGCCGCCGAGCTGGCGGCCGCCCATCACGAGGGGCAGGCCGTTCCCCGGCCGCACAACTGGGGTGGGTACCGGGTGGCCCCGGCGACGATCGAGTTCTGGCAGGGCCGGCCGGACAGGTTGCACGACCGTCTTCGCTTCAGCCGCGCGGCCGACGGCGGCTGGATCGTCGAGCGGCTCTCGCCCTGATTCTGCTCTCCGCTGCGCGATACTGTCGGCGTGTCAGACCTCGGCGAGTACCAACGTGTCGTCAACAGCGCCCGCATCGAGCTCGAGGCAGCTGGCAACCCTGCTTACGGGATCGTGGTGGCCGACGCCGAGGGCAACGCGGTCGAGCCGATGGTCTACGCGGCGCTCCGGCCGGCGATGCAGCACGCCGAGCGGATCGCGAGGAGCTCCGCACCCGGCGAGCGCGTGATGATCGTCAGCCGCGCCCGTGACGGCGAGCGGATCGCTTTCACGATCATGGACCCCCGGACGCGCAAGCTGCACCAGCAGTTCGAGGTCGTCGAGAAGTCGATCTCCGAAGAAGACACGTTGATGTGACCGGTCCCGGCGCTCGGCGGGCCGTGGTGGTTCGCGACGGTGAGATCCGGCTCGGGCAGTTCCTGAAGCTGGCGGGCAGCGCCGGCTCCGGGGCCGACGCCAAGCAGATGCTCGCCGCCGGCCTCGTGCTCGTGAACGGTGAGCTCGAGACGCGTCGCGGGCGGCGGATCGTCGCCGGGGATGCCATTGACGCGGACGGCGAGCAGCTCGTCGTCGGAGCCGGCTAGGACGACGGGCCGAGCAGCTCGTCGGGATCGAACTCTTCGCGTCCTGCGAGCGCGAGCCGGCGGCGGTGCAGGGCCCAGCCGACGAGACCGGCGGGCAGCATCAGCCCGTAGTTGAAGAGCCGGTAGGCGAGCGTTGCGATCGCCGCTTGCGGTCCGGTCAGGCCGGCGACCGCCAGCGCGCCGGTGAGGCCGGCCTCGACGACGCCGATGCCGCCCGGGGTGATCGCCACCTGGGCCAGCAGCTGGGCCGTGAAGAACGCGAGCAGGAGGAGCCAGAGGTCGGGGCTCGCTCCGACCGCGAGCACGGCCGAGACGAGAACGAGGAAGTCGAATATCCAACGGCCCAGCGTCGCCGCGACCGCCTCTGGCAGTTTCGAGCCGAGGCGCTCGCGAGCGTCGTTGCGGACCGATACCAGGAGGTCTCCGAGATGCTCCGGGGGGTTGAAGTGCGGGATCCGGGCGCCGATCCAGCCGATCACGTCGCCGGCGGCGTGGAGGATCGGCTCGCTGCGATTCGCGAGCGCTGTGATCAGAGCCATGCCGGCGAAGACGGCGAGCCCCAGGAGCGCGGTCTGGGCGAACGTGCCCGGCAGCTTGAGGCCGAGCAGCACCGCCGGCAGCGCCAGCAGCGGCAGCGCGCAGAGGCCGGCGACCTGCAGCGCGGTCGCCATCGCCAGGCCGGTCGCGACCGCCGAGCGCCTGACCTCGTCGTCGGTCGCGGCCGCGAACATCCCGTACTGCGCAGCGGCCGCGGTCGCCGAGCCTCCGGGGATCACGCGTCCGAGCGCGCCCCCTGTCAGCTGCGATGTAGCGACGGCGAAGTGGTCCTCGGTCCCGATCGCGATCGCCTGGAGCCGCCAGAGGCACCAGATCGAGAGCGCTTGCGACACCGCCATTGCGGCCAGCCACCAGGGCTGGATCTCGCTGACGCGTTCCCAGCTGGCGCCGACGGCGATCAGCGCGGGCGCGAACACGTACAGCAGCATCGCGGTGACGGCGATCATCGCCATCCTGCGGGCGAGCCGTCCACTCAGGCGACGGCGCATCCCACCTCGGACCGTCGTCGGGCGTCGTGGCGCACGACTGCAACCTACAGCCCGGGGTGCCGATACCCGTGACGATGAGCCCGGTAGCGAGAACAGTCCTGCTGGTCTTGATCGCTGTCGGCCTGGCGGCGGGCGCGGCCGGGCTCAGGCCGACCGAGCCGGCCGAAGGCGGTTATCCCAGCGCCCGCGGCGATCTCCGGTACGGACCGGAGGCGTCGGCAACCGACCGCGAGCTCGTCTCCGGCGCAATCGCTCGCGCCAGGCCGGAATCCCGGGAGATCCTGAACTCGGTGCTCGGAGCGGTCACGATCCAGATCGGCAGCCCCGCCGAGGGCGTGGCAGGGGAGGCCCGACAGCGGGGCGACCGGTTTACGGTCGAGCTCAACCTCGGCCTGATCTACCGCCTGCTCGGCCGTCAGGGGACCGACCGTCTGGTGCTGCACGAGCTCGGGCACGTGGTGGACTGGATGCTGACGCCCGCGCCGCTCGACACCGAGATCGATGCGATGACGCCGCGTGGATACGGCTGCGAGGACGGCGTCGGCGGCGCCTGCGCCAACGAGCGCGAGCGTTTCGCCGAGGGCTACTCGAAGTGGTCGACCGGAGACATCGGAGCGCAGGCCGGAGCCGTGCTCGGCTACCGGGTGCCGCCACCGTCGGACCTCGAGCGCTGGGGCGCGGTGCTGGTCCAGGGCATCCGCGACCGTTGACCGGCCTCAGGGTCCGGCGCCGGCTTGTAGATCGCGGTCGGCTCAGCGCGCCCTCGCAGGCGTTCGCGACCCGCCCGGCTCCAGATCTGCTCCGCACCGGGCACCCGGACGATCACAGCATCGGAGACGAGGATCCGCTCGCGTTCGCGCTTGGCCAAATCGGTCAGCCGCGCCGCCTCGTTGACAGCATCGCCGATCACGGTGTACTCGAAGCGCTCCGCGCTTCCCACGTTGCCCGCGACGACCGAGCCGGCGGACACGCCGATGCCGGCGTCGTATCCGGGCAGCTCGGCGCGCAGACGCCGCCGGATCTCGAGCGCCGAACGTAGCGCGGCCGCTTCCGCCTGGTCGTGAGGGAGCGGCGCGCCGAAGATGCAGAGACCGGCGTCACCGAGGAACTTGTTGACCGTCCCGCCCTCCGACGCGACGACGTCGACGATGATCGCGAAGAACCTGTTGAGCAGCTCGACGACCTCGTGCGCCGGACGGTCGAGCGCAAGACGCGTCGAGCCGACGAGATCGCAGAAGAGCACCGCGACCTCACGCTCCTCGCCGCCGAGCTCGGGCCCACGCTCGAGCGCGTGCTCGGCGACCTCCTCACCTACCTGACGGCCGAAGAGGTCCCGCAGCCGCTCGCGCTCGGCGAGACCGACGACCATCGTGTTGAAACCGGTCTGGAGAAGGCCGATCTCGGTGCCGTCGTAGATGCTCACACGCGCCTCGTGATCGCCCTCGCGGACGCGCGTCATCGCGAGCCGCAGCTCGTTCAGCGGCTCGGACAGCGAGCGCACGCTGATCCACATCACGCCGGCGCCGGTGATCAGAGCGACGAGGCCGAGGAACACGCCCGTCCCGGCGACCTGACGTGCCGACGATGGCAGCATCCCGCTGAGGACGGCCGCCGAGACGAGGACGATCCCGAGCACGGGGACGCCGGTCCCGAGCCCCCAGGACAGGACGATGCGCCATGACATCCCCGGCAGCGAGATGTTGTCGGGCAGCCCGTCGGCGAGCGCGATCGCCGCGACCGGCCGCAGGATCCGCTGGATCATCAGGTAGGTGAAGATCCCGGTCCCGAATCCGCCCAGCGCGACGGCGATCCCGACCGACAGCGACAGCTGCCAGGAGTAGGCGGTGTTCAGCAGGGAGAACAGGACGACGCCGGACGCCCAGAAGACCGCCGGTACGAGCAGCACCTTGGCCGGTGCGCGGATCACGCGGCGACGGTCCTTGTCGGTCGCGGGCGCTCCAGAGCGCAGCCAGCGCAGGATCGGCCACCACAGCGCCCTGACCCAGATCAGGCCGATCGGGGTCGCGATCGCAAACATGCCGGCGAGCGCGATCAGGTTGGTCCGGAGGGCGTTTTCCTGCGATCCGAGCTCGGGCAGCGGCAGCAGGAACGCAAGGAAGACTGCGAGGATCAGCGCGCCGTTGACGTTGGCCACCGCCAGCGCCGTTATCAGCGGCAGCCAGAGCCGTTGCTCGGGAGATCTGAGGCCGAGACGGAAGCGCATCGCCGCCACGGCACGCTAGCGGCCGGAAAGGACCGCTCAGGCGAGCAGATCGAGCACAGAGCGCTCGTGGTCGAGCGTCATCTGCAGAACCTTGGCCGAGGCCGTGTAGGCGAGCTGAGCCGACATCAGGCCGACCATGGCGTCGGCGAGCTCGGGCGGAGCGGCCGGGGCCTGGGCCGGGCTCTGCGGCTGCGGATCGAGCGGCGCGGCGAGGCCAGCGGCCGCCTGCGTCGCACGCGTCGCGGCGAGGTCGAAGCTCGTTTGCGCATTGCGCACGCCGGCGGCGGCATCGATCGATGACATATGGCCGGCATCGGCGACGGCCGCCGGCGCATTGAGCGAAATCCCTATATCTGGACTACCGGCTGTCCCTCGCGGGACTCCTCGATCACACCGAGGATCTCGCCGACGCGGCAGACAAGCAGCCGTTCCTCGTCGACCTCGATCCAGACACCGGCCGAGGCCGGGAACACGACGTGGTCGCCGGGGGAGACAGGCATCCGGACACCCACGTGCTCCCACCAGTCGAGGCCCTGCCCGACGCTGAGGACGATCCCGTGCTGCGGCGGCGGCTCGTTGACTCCGGGCGGCACGAGCAGCCCCGAGTTGCGGAAGCGCTCCGGCTCGAGCTCCTTGATCACGATCCGGTCGAAGAGCGGACGAAGTTGGTGCTTCATCGCCTCAGAGGGTAGGGGAGCCGATGATCTCGGCCACGGCACCGGCCGCGAACTCGTTCCAGCGCCGCCGCTCGCGGAGCATCGCGTGGTCGAGCGGCCCCATGTCGACCATCTGCGCGGATCGCGCGACGGTCCGGGCGCGTTCGACGAACGCGGCGGTGTTGCCGAAGCTGGTCACGCGGTCGGCCCGGGCGTGCGCCGCGATCAGTCGCCGGCCTGCCAGATGCCTGTCGCTGTCTCCAGGCTCGATCCACGGCGCGAGCGCCACTACCCCGGTGACCGCCGGGTTCCCGGCCACGGCGATCGCTGTGCGCGCGCCCATCGAATGGCCGAGCAGGACGACCGGGACCCCAGGATGATCTTCGCGGACTCGGTCGAGCGCGCGGCGCGCGTCGATGACGGGGGAGGGACCGCCCTCGGCAGAACCGTTCCATCCGCGCACGCCGAAGCGCAGCAGCCAGCTCGCCGCACCGAGCTCACGGAGATCAGCAGCGAGCTCCTCCTGCATCAGCGCCATCCGCAGCCAAGCGAGCGACGTCACCCGCACGGGAGCGGTCGAACGGGGCTTGCCGCCGTGAAGGATGAGGACGACAGCCGACGGCCTCTGCCGCGGCTCCTTCCGCCTGATCTTCAGCCCTAGGGGCAAGCGATCTCGTCGATCTCGCGCCGGACCGGGCGCAGCTCGGCCGCCGTCCAGTCGCCGTGGGTCCGGTTCCGCAACGCTGCGACACGCTCGTGATGCCACGGCGAGGACAGGCTCATCGCATGGCCGATCAGATCGGTCATGGCTACGTCGTAACGGCAGCGCAGCCACGCGCTGAGACGGACGATCGCGCGCCGCTGGCTCGGCCGGGCGAGGATCTCCGCGGCGCTCATGCCGACCTGCTCGATCCCGATCGACCGGTCGTTGAGGCCGATCGTGTGCCGGCACATGAGGTTCAGCGGCACAAGCTGGTAGATCGTGCCATCACGGTCGACGATGAAGTGCGCGCAGACGCCGGGCAGCTCGCCGAGCTCCGGGTCGCGGGCGTTGGCAGCGAACGTGTTCCAGGCGGCCGAGAACGTACGCGTCACCGTGTAGTGCTCGACGATGACCTTGACCTCCGACAGCCGGGCGTGGCGGTGACCGTAGTGGCGCTGGGAGTACGCGGCCATCTGACGCTTTCGCTCGGCGCCGTAGGGGATCGGCCGCTGAACGATCGGCGGTCGTCTCGCCTCCGCGGCCGCAGTCGCGCTCGACTGCGCGGGAACGGCCGGGGCGAACGCCGCGAGGAGCGTCGCGAGCAGCTGATCGACGCTCATGCGAAACGCGGCTGCGCGCCGCTGGCAGCGGGGGCGGACGGAGGCGGCACGACCGGCCCGATGTCGCCGTCGGGGGCCTCGTCGAGGTCGACGATGACCGGGGCGTGGTCGCTTGTTCCCTTGCCCTTGCGGGCCTGCCGGTCAACCCACGCCGCCGCTGTTCTCGAGCTGATCTGCTCACCGGCGAGGATCAGGTCGATCCGCATGCCGAGATCCTTGTGGAACATGCCGGCGCGGTAGTCCCAGTAGGTGAAGACGCGTTCGTCCGGCCAGCGGTCGCGGACGACGTCGCGAAGGCCGAGGCTGCCGAGCGCAGCGATCGCGGCGCGCTCGGGCGCGCTCACGTGGGTGTCGCCGGCGAAGGCGGCCGGATCGAAGACGTCTGCGTCGTCTGGCGCGACGTTGACGTCGCCGCAGACCGCTGTGCTCGCCGGGTCGCCGGCCGCCCAATGCCGTAGTGCGGCGAGCCAGTCGAGCTTGTAGGCGTAGTGAGCAGACCCGGGCTCGCGGCCGTTCGGCACGTAGACCGAGGCCACGCGGATGCCACCGCAGCGGGCTGAGACAAAGCGCGGCTCGTTCTCGTCCTCCCACTGCGGCAGGCCGGGAATCTCGCGCTCGACCGCATCGAGACCCGCCTTCGAGAGGATCGCGACGCCGTTCCAGCGTCCGCCGCCACCGTGGAGGGCACGCTCATAACCCCGCCCATCGAGCTCCTGGCCGAGCAGCGCCTCGAACGCGTCGTCGGCAAGCTTCGTCTCCTGCAGGCAGACGACGTCAGGCCGGCGTTCGTCGAGCCAGTTGAGCAGCAGCGGGGCGCGCTGCTTGACCGAGTTGACGTTCCAGGTTGCGAGCCGCATGGGGTTGCAGCCTGACGCTAGCGGCAGCCCTGGGACACGGCGCTAGCAATACATAATGTGCATTATCTTGCACGGAGGGGGCGGCTACTTGTAATCGGTCGCGCAGACGCGCGTGCCGGGCACAAGCGACCAGTTGTCGTTGCGGAAAGAGCCGCAGGCCGACCAGTAGCCGGCCTTGTAGAAGCCGAACGCGCCCTGCGTGGTCGTCCTGCCGGCGGTCGCATAGCCGTCGACGATCTTCTTGAGGCCACCGGGCCCGTAGAACTCGAGCCGCAAGTTCGCCCGGCCCGTGCAGTTGACGATGAACTCGCCCCAGACGACATCGACGGCGCCTTTGTCGCGGCGGACCTGGACCGAGTTGTTCTTGCAGCTCTTAGCGCCCCAGGAGACGTCCGGGACCGCCTCCGACCAGGCGGCCGACGCGGGCGCCGCTCCGGCGAGCGTGCCGGCGACCGTCAGGCCCGCCACGACGGCTGTCTTCTTGTTCATTGCTGCTCCCCTTGACTCATTTTCCGGACCGACGAAGCTATCCGGGGCTCGACAGGCTGTCAATCGACGAGTCCGCTTGCCAGCGGATCGCACTGAGCCCGAGCCACCCGGCGAGCGACTCCAGCTCCGCGGCCAGCAGCTCTCCCGTCTTCACGGGAGAGTGCGGCTCCGCGTGCGCGGCCTTCACGATCAGGGCACTGCCGGCCCGGTCGGCCTTCAGGTCGACGCGGGCGACGATGCTGCCGTCGAGCATGAACGGGAACACGTAGTACCCGTGCTGCCGCTTGTGCTCGGGGACGTAGATCTCGATCCGGTAGCGGAAGCCGAAGAGTCGCTCCGCGCGGTCGCGGCTCCAGATCAGGGGGTCGAACGGGCACAGCAGCGCCGAGGCGCTCGCGCGGCGCGGAATCCGGGCGCCCGCAACGAGAAATGCTTGCTGGCGCCAGCCCTCGACCCGGACGGGAGTGATCGCACCGGATTCGACGAGCTCGGCGATCCGCGGCGCGGCATCGGCCGCGGAGATCCGAAAGTAGTCACGCAGGTCGGCGGCGGTCGCCACGCCGAGGGCGTCCGCCGCAGCGGCCAGCAGCGTCCGCTGGGCATCGGCCAGGTCGGGAGTCGGTGCCTCGATCGCCGCGCGCGGAAGCACCCGTTCGGGCAGGTCGTAGCGGCGCTCGAAGTGCACGCGCCGGGCACTCGTGATCTCACCGGCCCAGAACAGGTACTCGAGCGAGCGCTTGACATCCGACCACGACCACCAGTCGCCGCGCACGTGCTCACGCCCCTCGTGGTGGGCCAGATCCGCTGCGCGCAGCGGACCGCGCTCGCGGACCTCATCGAGAACCGCGGCGACCAGCTCCGGCCGCTCGTGGGCGATCCGCCGCATCCCGCCCCATGCCTCGTCGCGGGCACGCGCCATCCGCCAGCGCAGCGAGGGCTGAAGGCGCACGTCGATCAGCGACGCCTCGTGCCCCCAGTACTCGAACAGCGTTCGCGGAGCGCGATGCGCGAGCCGGTCGAGGAGCGACCGCTCGTAAGGCCCCAGCCGTGAGAACGCCGGCAGGTAGTGAGCACGCTCGAGCACGTTGACCGAGTCGAGCTGGATCACGCGCAGGCGCCGCACGATCCGCGCGTTCAGCGCTCGTGCGTCGACGGCACGCCCGAGCGGCCGCTCGCAGAAGCCCTGCGCCGCGAGCGCGACGCGGCGCGCCTCGTCGGCGCTCAGCGATGCTCGAGTCAGAAGTCGAGCCCCGGCGTGCCCTGGCGGAAGAAGATCGGGTTCGTCAGCGCGCGCGGCTTGAGGTTGAGCGGGAAGTCGTGGATCTGGGCGCGAACGCCTCCCCCACCGCCGATCGCGAACGATCGCGTCGAGCGGAAGTCGTCGCCCTGGATCACGTCGACCCAGACCGTCTCGCCGTTGCGGATCCAGTGCAGGAACTTGCCGCTCGCGTGCTGGGCGCGGGCGGTCACGGGAACCTGCGTCCCCGCGCTTCCGCTGACAGTCGATCCGAGCATCGCCCGGCCCTGCGGCGTGTTCGCGGTCAGCGTCAGGCTCATGTCGGTCGGCCGGTCGGTGATGAACATCCGGCATCGCTTCATCGCGTCCACGATCGCGGCGCGAGAGAGCTCCGGCGCGTAGACGACGGTCGTCGGCGTACCGACCTCGGTCTTGCCTCCGACGCCGTGCACGTCCGACCCGCCATTGCCGCAGAGGCGACGGCCGCGCGCGATTTCCTGGTCCCAGCGAGCGATCGCGGCGAAGCTGAACGTCAACCAAAAGTCGTCGTTCCAGACCTCGAGCCCGTCGGGCAGCGCGCGGATGTCGGCGTCGGAGTCCTCGAAGAAGCCCCAGTCCGACCCGAACCCCGGCGCCACGAACGGGTGGTTGGCAGCGACGTATGCGCCGAGCGAGCGGCCGACGGCGATCGCGTCCTGCACCGGCCTGTCATCGGCGGTCCATGCCTGCCAGTTCGCGTAGCGCCCGAGCCGCGGCTTGAAACGCCAGTCCATCCATCGCCCGGACTGGAGCCCGGCAGCGGTCATGTGGCCGGGCCCACCCTGCCACGAGGTGACCTCCTCTCCACCAAGCAGCAGGAACGGGCGGCCGCCGGGCGTCGCGTCGCGGAGACGGTCGTTCTGGGTCGTGACGTTGTGGTCTGAGACGTTGATGAAGTCGAGTCCTCGAGCCTGCGCGCGCAGCGCCATCTGCGCCGGGGTCAGCGAGTTGCCCGACGAGGCGGCATCCGACGAGAAGGTCGTGTGGACGTGAAGGTCGCCCTTGAACCAGCCTGCGCCACGCGCCACCCGCTCCGGGACGGGCTGACGTTCCGGAGCCACTGTCGCGGGGCCGAATGTCAGCGTGACCGTGACGCGGATGTCGCCGAGCGCGAGGAAGTTCGGGACGATCGCGGTCCAGTCGCCGGCACCGATCGGTCCAGCGACGAAGCCGGGCGTAGCCGTCCCGTTCGCGAGGAAGACCGACTTCCGCTCCTCCCCCGCGATTCCGCGGAATCCGGCCGACTGGAAGCCGCTGCCGCGCTCGTCGAACAGGCCGAGCCCGATCTTGCGCGTCTCGCCGGCCGGGAACGCCGCGTCGATCCGGTTGACCCCTGCCGGGACGGTGAAGGTCATGCGGGCGTACTGACCGGGGGCGCCGAGCGACGCGGGACCGAGCGCGACCGAGCACGTCGACTGCCCGCCGGCGGGCGCACAGGTCGGCGCGGCGATCGCGACCCCGGCAGCGCCGAGCAGCATCGTGCCGGTCGTTGCGATCGCCCCTGCCATCCCCCAGACGCGCAGCATCGCCACAGTGAACCGCATTTCGGCGGGGAGCGTCAACGAGGAACGTGCGCGCGTTGGTCCCACCTGACGCCGCATATGGCAGTCAACGGGGACCAACGAGCCGGGGCGGCCCGAGACAACTCAGGTCAGCGCGCGCATCGCGCGCTCGAGCCCGGACAGCGTCAGCGGGAACATCCGGCCGCCGACGAGCTCGTACATCATCCGCGTGCTCATCGAGTGGCCCCAGTACGGCTCGGGCACCGGATTGATCCATGCGTGCTGGGTGAAGTGGCCGGTCGCGCGCTCGATCCAGACCGCTCCGGGCTCGTCGTTCCAGTGCTCGACGGCGCCACCCGGGTGAGCGATCTCGTACGGCGACATCGTCGCATCACCGACGAAGATGCAGCGCCACTCAGGACCGAAGCGATGAAGGACGTCCCAGGTCGGGATGATTTGGTCTCGGCGCCTCGGGTTCTCCTTCCAGACGCCCTCGTAGAGGCAGTTGTGGAAGTAGTAGTGCTCGAAGTGGCCGAACGACATCCGTGCGGCGCTGAACAGCTCCTCGACGCGATGGACGTGGTCGTCCATCGAGCCGCCGACATCGAGCAGCAAGAGGACGCTGACCGCGTTGCGACGCTCGGGCCTCGTCCGCACGTCGATGAATCCCTGGCGCGCGGTTGCGGCGATCGTCTCGTCGAGATCGAGCTCCTCGAGTGCGCCGTCGCGAGCCCAGCGCCGTAGTCGCCTCAGCGCGACCCGCATCGAGCGCGTGCCGATCTCCACGTCGCCGTCGTAGTCGCGGAACTCGCGCTTGTCCCAGACCTTGACCGCACGGCGATGGCGGCTCTCGTGCTGGCCGATCCGAACTCCCTCGGGGTTGTAGCCGTAGGCGCCGAAGGGCGACGTCCCGGCCGTGCCGATCCATTTCGAGCCGCCCTGATGACGCTCCTGCTGCTCGGCGAGCCGCTCGGCGAGCGTCTTCATCAGCTCGTCGAAGCCGCCGAGCGCCTCGACCTCGGCCATCTCCTCGGGCGTGAAGTAGCGCTCGGCGAGGCGGCGCAGCCACTCCTCGGGAATTGCCTGCTCCTCGACCTCGCTCAGCGGTAAGTCGCCCTCCGCACCGCCGAATCGCCGTGCGAAGACCCGGTCGAAACGGTCGTAGTAGCGCTCGTCCTTGATCAGCGCAGCGCGCGAGAGGTGGTAGAAGCGCTCGACGGTCAGGTCCTCGAGCGTGACGAGCGCGTCGAGCAGGGCCAGGTGCTCGCGCAGCGTCACCGGCACGCGCTCATCGCGCAGCGCCAGGAAGAAGGCGAGCAGCACGACCGCTCTTCCCTACCGGACCGGACGCCGGAACATGCCGCTCTCGACGATCGCGACGTCCTGCTCGTTCTTGAGCAAAGCCCCGTGGAGGTGCGGCAAGCCGGACTCGGGGTCAGAGAGGGCGGCCGGGTCGCGGCCCTCGCCGGCGAGCAGACGGATCCAGTCGAGCGCCTCGGAGGTCGACGGCTTCTTCTTGACACCGGGCGTGTCGCGCAGCGCGTAGAACTGCACTAGCGCGGCACGCATCAGCTCCTCGTGGACGCCCGGATGGTGGGCCTCGACGATCCGCTCGAGCGTCTCCTGCTCGGGGAACGCGATGTAGTGGAAGAAGCAGCGGCGCAGGAACGCGTCCGGCAGCTCCTTCTCGTTGTTCGAGGTGATGATCACGATCGGCCGCACGCGCGCCTCGACCGTCTCCCCCGTCTCGTGGACGTGGAAGCTCATCCGGTCGAGCTCCTGCAGCAGATCGTTCGGGAACTCGATGTCGGCCTTGTCGATCTCGTCGATCAGGAGGACGACCTTCTCTCCCGCCTCGAACGCCTCCCAGATCCGGCCCTTGCGGATGTAGTTGCCGACGTCGTGGACGCGATCCTCGCCGAGTTGGCTGTCGCGCAGGCGGCTGACGGCGTCGTACTCGTAGAGCCCGTGCTGGGCGCGGGAGGTCGACTTCACCGTCCACTCGATCAGGCGCAGATCGAGCGCTGAGGCGATCTGCCGTGCCAGCTCGGTCTTGCCGGTCCCCGGCTCGCCCTTGACGAGCAGCGGGCGCTCGAGCGCGATCGAGGCGTTGACGGCGACGAGCAACGCGTCGTCGGCGATGTACTCGTCGGTCCCGGTGAAGAGCGGCGTTTCAGGGGCGGCAGACACGGCGGCAAGGGTATTGCCTGTCCAAAGGCGTCCAGCGGGACGCCGAAAACTGGAGCGCCACCCGCGACCAACCGATGCTCCAGCACAGTGTCTCGGACGGGTTCCCCCATCCATCCCGCACAGGAGCGGCCTTCGCGATGATCTTCGAGGGTCACCCGTGCCGTCTCGGCGAGACGATCTACCCGCTCGAGAAGCTGCCGGTCGAGATCGTCGTCTTCCACGGGCGCACGCTGCATCTGCACACGACCCGCCCGATGGACGACGCGATGCGCGACGCGATCGACGCAACGCCCAAAGCGATGCTGATGTACGAGGACGGCACGAAGTTTCGCGCCCAGCGCGGCCTGATCTTCGACACCGGCCACGAGGACATCCTCGGCTTCATCAGCGCCGACCGCTTCGTCGACGGCAACCGCCGCGAGTACAGCCGCGCGCCGCTGCCGATCAAGGTCGCCGTCACCACGCTCGACACCTCTGGCAGCGAGCTCAGCAGCTGGTCGGGGCAGTGCACCGACATCAGCGCCGGCGGCATCAAGGTCGCTGACCGAGGGATCCTCGTTCCGGGCGAGCTGACCAGGATCGAGCTCACGCTCGGGCCCGAGAACGTCGTCCAGGTTCCCGGCGCCCTCGCTTGGAGCAACGACCGTTGGTCGGCACTGACGATCGGCTGTGCCGAGGAGTCGCGCAACCAGATCGGTGCGCTCGTCGCCCGCTGGCATCGCGAGAAGGTCCGCGCCGAGCAGACCCCGGCTCTGCTGGCGTCGTGACGCCGGGTCAGATGTCCTCGGCCGCGAACGTGTCGCAGGCGTCGGCGTCGCCGCTCTCGTAGCCCTTCTTGAACCAGCGGCTGCGCTGCTCGCTCGTGCCGTGCGTGAACGAGTCGGGATTGACGCCGCCGCCTCCCCGGCTCTGCAGGCGATCGTCACCGACGGCAGCGGCCGCGTTCAGAGCCTCGTCGATGTCGCCTTCCTCTAGCGCGCCGGCGCGGTACGCCCGCTGGGCCCAGACGCCGGCGTAGCAGTCGGCCTGCAGCTCCTGGCGTACCGAGAGCGCATTGGCCTGGTCGGGTGACTGCCGTGCCAGGTCACGGACACGGTCGTCGGTCCCCAGCTCCTGCTGCGCGTGATGGCCCATCTCGTGAGCGATCACGTAGGCCCAGGCGAAGTCGCCGTCGGCGCCGAGCTGGCTGCGCATGTCGCTCTGGAACGAGAGGTCGAGGTAGACGCGCTTGTCGGCGGGGCAGTAGAACGGCCCGACGGCCGACGATGCCGCACCGCAGCCGGAGTTCACTCCGCGTCGGTATAGGACGAGCTTCGCCCGGTCGTAGCCCAGCGAAGAGCCCGTGAAGACCTCACGCCACATCGACTGCACGTCGGTGAAGACGGCGACTGTGAAGTCTTTGAGCTTGGCGTCCGGGTCATTGGTAGCAGGGAGCGGATCGGGCTCGACCTGCGCTGCCTGATCGTCGAGCGCCGTCGGCACGTCGAAGCTCGTGCCGCCGCCGAGCAGTTGGATCCCAAGCAGGACCAAGACCGCGACAAGCCCGACGCCGCCGGTCGGGAGCGCCATGCCGCCGGGCAGGCCGGACATCCTTCCGCCGCCGCTGCCGCCGGCCCCACGCGCATCGATGACATCCTCGGCGTTCTCGACCCGGTTCCAGCGCATCGCGGCCGAACCCTATCTGCCGATCAGCCCTTGCGCGTGGGCTGCCCGCTCGAGTTCCTCGCGGTGATCGGGGTGGGCGATCGCGATCAGCGCGTGGGCCCGCTCGGCGTAGGAGCGACCGCGAAGGCGTGCGATCCCGTACTCGGTGACGACGTGGTCGATCGTGTTCTTGTGCGTCGTGACGATCGACCCCGGCGTGAGCTGCGCACTGATCTTGCTCTCGCCCGTGCGGGTCGTCGAGTGAAGGACCACGAACGCCTTGCCACGCTCGGCGTACATCGCGCCACGTGCGAAGTCGGCCTGACCGCCCGACGAGGACCAGTAGCGGCCGGCGACCGTCTCCGATGCGCACTGCCCGTAGAGGTCGACCTCCGTCGTGGCGTTGATCGACATGAAGTCGTGCTCGCGTGCGATCCGGCGCGGGTCGTTGACCAGGTCGACCGGCATCATCTGGATCGCCGCGTTCTCGTGGAGCCAGTCGTAGAGCGCGCTCGTGCCCATCGCGAACGTCGCGACGATCTTGTCGACCCACATTTGCTTCGCGGTCCCCGTGATCACGCCCTGCTCGACGAGATCCATGATCCCGTCCGAGACGAGCTCGGTGTGAACGCCGAGGTTGCGGTGACCCGAGAGACGGGCCAGCAGCGCGTTCGGGATCCCGCCGATTCCGACCTGGATCGTGGCGCCGTCGGGGATCTCGGCCGCGACGAGCTCGGCGATCGCCTCGTCGCGCGCGTCGGTCGGGGCCGGCGGCACCTCGAGCGGCGAGCGTCCGCACTCGACCCAGCCCGCGACCTGGGAGTGATGGAGCTGGTTCTGCCCAGCGGTCCGCGGCATCCCCTCCATCACTTCGAGGAAGAACGGCACGTGGCCGATCAGCGGCGCGACGTAGTCGGAGTTCGTGCCGAGGCTGAAGTAGCCGTGGCGGTCGGGCGGGCTCGCCGCGGCGAGCACCATCGAGCACTGAGTGTGGTCGCGGAGCGTCCTCGGCATCTCCGAGAAGTTCGCCGGTACGAGGTCGATGCTGCCCTCCCAGTAGGGCTTGCGCGTCACCGGCGAGAGGAAGTAGCTGACGTGCCCGAGATGCTCGCGGTAGGCGCCCTGCAGGTACTCGTGGTCATAGAGCGCGTGCATCTGGTGGATACGCACGCCGTTGAGCCGCTCGCGGTGCTGGTCGAGAGTGTCGATCAGGCTCGGCGGCTCGCCGTTGGCGAGCGGGACGATCAGGTCCGCACGCGGCGGAACCAGGTCGAGCAGGACCTCCGGAGTTGTCGCCTTCGTCGTCACGTCCGGCTCAGCGCCGCCTCTCGTGCCGCCTCGACCGCGAGCTCGTCGGCGCGATCGTTGAGCGCCGTCTCGCGCGCCGTCGTGTGGCCCTTGACCCAATGCCAGCGCAGGTTCGGATGACGGGCGAGCTCGGCGTCGAGCGCCTCGATCAGGTCCTGGTTCTTGACCGGCTTGCCGGCCGCGGTGCGCCAGTTCTTGCGCCGCCAGCCGGCGAGCCACTTCGTCATCGAGTCGATCATCAGCTTCGAATCGGTGACGAGGCAGATCTGCGTCGCCTCGGGCAACGAGCGCAGGCCCTCGATCGCAGCGGTGAACTCCATCCGGTTGTTCGTCGTGTGCGGCTCGCCGCCGCTCAGCTCGGTCGTCGCGCTGTCGGGCGCGACGACGATCGCCGCCCAGCCCCCGGGCCCCGGATTGCCGCTGCACGCGCCGTCGGTCCAGATCATCGTCTCGCCCGGCAGTTGGGACGGGCCGTCGCTGGTCGCGCTCATCGCCGCAACTCTAGAAGGTGGTCCCGAACGAACGAGGGCCCGCCCGGCATGTGCCGGGCGGGCCCTCGAGAAGGCGGTCGCCGCTTGCGCGGCGGTCCGCTAGATCGTCGTGACGTTGACCGCGTTCGGGCCCTTGGGGCCCTGCTCGGCCTCGTAGCTCACGCGCGAGCCCTCGGGCAGCGTGCGAAAGCCTTCGGCCGCGATCGACGAGAAATGGACGAACAGGTCCTTGCCGCCCTCATCGGGAGTGATGAAGCCGAAGCCCTTCTCGTCGCTGAACCACTTGACGGTTCCGGTTGCCATGGTTGGAGACTCCTCCGTTCGTGCACTGCGTACGCGGAGGATGCGCCCTCAACGGGTAATGGGCAACGACCTGCGGACACACTGGCACTGCTTTCCCGGGCCTGATGACCCGGCGTTCGAGCGCGAGGCTAGCAGTCTCACCGCTCGGTGATGAAGGCAACGTGCGCGCCGAGCCCTGCAGCGGCCGTCGCGACGGCGATCTGCCGGCCTGGCTGGACGGCCGGCCGCGGTCGGCCCGCCACCGCCGGAAGCGCGCTCATGTCACGACAGGCGAACGTGATTCCCCAGAGACCCGCAGCATCCCCGGCCGGTGGAACAGCGGTGACCAACTCCGCGAGCGCGCCGGTCATCGGCAGGAAGCGCTGGATCACATCGGCGCCGCCGATCCTGGCGGTCCGCTCGCGGCGCAGCTCGCAGCCGGCCGCGACGAGCGCCCCGGTAGTCGCATTGATGTCGGGCGTTGTGATCACGACGTGGTCGACTCCGGTGACCGCGTTGTCGTGGACGGCCGCAATCTCACCGGTGTCCGGGCAGGAGAACCTAGGCAGACCTTCGACCGCCGGGACCGTCTGCCAGCCGGTGACGCCCTCCCCTGCCGAGTTGTCGAGTGCGATCACCACCTCCCCGGCCCGCAGCAGCCCGCCCTCGCCGACCGAGAACCCGCACCTGCGCCACGCGGCTACGTCTCCTCCGACCCGGAGTGCGAGCAGAGCGGGGCGCGCCGGGCCTGCGGGTGAGAGCATCCTCACCAGGATGACGGCTCGATCCGAGATCCGCCGCCACGGCCGGCTGCTCGCGGTCGCGGCCGCGCTGCTCCTGGTGCTCGCAGCCGCCGCTGTCGCCGTGACGCTCTCCGAACGTGACCGTGCAGCCGACCGCGCGCGCGAGCGCCGGTCGACCGCTGCGGTACTGCGAGCGCGCGTCGAACGGATCCAGGCTCCACACCGCGGATCGGAACCGGAGCTCGTGCCCGGCGCTGGTTCCACGCCGGCCGCCCGGCTCGAGGCGCGTGCTGCGCTCGTCGGGCGTGTCGAGCAGGCGATCCTGCGCGACGCGCGGCGCCGCGACCGCGCGGGCGAGCTCGACGGACCGGTGCGATCGGTCTCGTGCAAGGCCCTGTCCGGTGATTCGCGGACACCGACCGACGACCTCGATCTGAGCAAGCCGATCGGCCGCTACTCCTGCACCGCACGGGTCCGGGACGTGGTCGCCGGCAGCGGCCGCCGCGTCGCGGTCTTCGGCCACGCATACGTCGCGGCGCTCGACTTCCGCACGATGACCTACGTCTACTGCCGCAACATGCCTGCCCAGGGCGAGCGCGGCGTGGCGCTGGTCAAGGTTCGGCTCGCTCGCGCCTGCCTCGCCGCGCGCGGCAAGCCGGTCGGCAGCGGTTACGCCAGCGTTCCCGACCCGCCGCTGCCCTAGCCGCGAGCGGCGTCTGCGCGAAGCAGACGCCGGTCAGTGTGGGCGGTTGTGGCGGCGGGCCTTCCGTGCCGCCTTGCCCTTGCGCCGTGAGGTCTGCTTACGGCGGTGATGCTCCGCCTCGCGCTCGGCCCGCGAACGGGCCCGCTGCTCGTCGTGGCCGTCGTCCGCGGCGACCGCCCTCGAGCGGGCGTCGCGCATGATCGCGGCTGCGATTCCTGCGAGCAGCAAGCCGCCACCGCCGAAGATCAGCAGCAGCTGCCAGGTTTCGAGGCCCTGCTGGTCGGGTTGCGTGGTCGCCTTCGGCTCGTCGGCGGGCGCCGCCGGGAGGTTGCTGCCACCGAACGGGCTCTGAGCCGAACCGGTCACAGGAGCGCCCGCGAGCACGGTCAGCGCGATCAGAAGAGCAGCGGCTGCTGTTCGCATCCGCTGCATGGTGCCATCCCGTGCGGGCCGAACGACAGACGGGGTAGCCTGACGAGCCGATGCCCCCGAAAGCGCGCCAGGTCAAGAGCCAGGTCAAGGCCCAGCAGGCCGGCATGATGCAGGCGATGTCGCAGCTCGAGCAGCGCTCGGACGAGGAGCTAGAGCGCGAACAGCGGCATCGCGCCGCCGCACAGGCGATCCTCGGGTCACGGGCCGCCGAGCGCTATGACGCCGCTGCGGCGCGAGAGCACTTCCGCAAGGCGGTTGCCGCCTCGAGGCCGCAGGAGCGGATGGCGATCCGCCGGATGGCCGATGCATCGCTCGCGTTCGCCGAGCGTCGCCCCGACGATCTCAAGGCCGCCGTCGAGCGGCTCGGGCAGGAGGCGCCGTCGGCCGGCCAGCTCCGAATGCTGCGGCTGCTCGGCTTCATCGCCCCCGGCAAGACCGCACCGTTCTGGAAGCGCGCTCGCGGCGTCGTATCGGTGATCGTCTTCGTAATCGTGCTGCTGGCGGTCGCCGCACTGCTCGTGATGCTCGTCTCCTGGCCGCTCGGCGGTCCGGTGTCGACGCTGAACGCGTTCTGGATCGGCGTTCTCGTCGTGATAGCGGCGCTGGGCGTCCTCACGCTCCTCGGCCGCCGTCGCCAGCGCGCGGCTCAAGCCAAGCGCGCAGGCCCGTCCTGAGCTGAGTATGTGCGGCCGCTACTCGCTGGCCTCCAGCGGTCAGCTCGAACTCGGGTCGCGCTTCGGTCTGCGCGAGGAGTTCGTCGCCGCGCCGCGCTTCAACATCTGCCCGGGCGAGGCGATCCTTGCGATCCGGCCACGCGAGGACGGTCGTGAGCCGGTCTGGCGCTCCTGGGGACTCGTGCCGCACTGGACGAAAGATCCGTCGATCGGCTCGCGGATGATCAACGCGCGCTCAGAGACTGCTCCCTCGAAGCCGGCGTTCGCACCGGGCCTCGAGCACGCCCGGATCCTGATCCCCGCCGACGGTTTCTACGAGTGGGCGCCGGCTCGCACCGGCAGAAGGCGCCCGTTCCACATCACGGTCGATGGCGGCAGGCTCTTCGCCTTCGCCGGTATCGAGGCATCGTGGCGTCCGCCGGACGGCGGTGAGCCGATCCGCACCTGCACAATCCTCACCCGCGCGGCCGGGCCCGAACTCGAAGGGATCCACGACCGCGAGCCGGTGATCCTCGACGGCGAGCAGGCCGAGCGGCGCTGGCTCGACCGCGAGTCGAGCCGCGAAGAGGTCGTCTCGCTGATGGCGCAGAGACCTGACGGCATCGTCGCCAGGCCGGTCGGATACGCGGTCAGCGATGCCGGGTTCGACGGCCCGGAGTGCCTCGACGATGCACCGCCCGATCCGCAGGGCACGCTCTTCGACACCGTCTGAGGATCCCGTGCACGAGCGGCGCGGGCCGGTTAGTGTCGCGCCGTGGTACTGACCGCCGACCGGATCTGCCTGCGCCGCCTGACGCCGACCGAGGTTCGCACGATCCTCGCCGGCGGCCGGCTGCCGGGTGGCAGCGGCAACTTCGCGCCCGGGTACCCGATGGAGGGCACGTTGCTGACGCTGGCGATGCAGTCCGATGCGCGGTCCGAACCGAGCGCTGCCGTCTTCGGGCACTTCCAGATCGTGCGGCTCTCGGACCGCCAGGTGATCGGCGACATCGGCTTCCACGGGCCGCCCGACGAGCTCGGCGAAGCGACGATCAGCTACGGCGTCGTTCCGTCCGAGCGCGGGCGCGGATACGCGACCGAAGCAGTCCGCGCGCTCCTCGGCTGGGCGATGGAGCAACCGGAGATCCGGGTGGTGCGGGCGGAATCCGACGTCGCCAACCACGCGAGCCACCATGTCCTGGCATCGGCCGGGATGCGGCACACGCTCGATTCCGGCGAGCGCCGGGTCTTCGAGATCCAGGCTCGCTGACGCCCTGCCGGTACATTGGCGGCGGCGCATGGCCGAGCCGACGACCCTCCCCAAGAGAAGGCCGCTGCCGCTGCGGGCGAAGGTCGCCGCGGCGCGGGTCGCCGGCGCAGGGTCGCGCGCGCTCGGCCGGGGCGGGACGTCGCTGCCCGGCAAGCTGCTGCTCGCGATGGAGCCGGATGCCGTGGGCAGGCTGGCCTCCGAGCTGCCGCTCGGCACTGCCGTCATCTCGGCGACAAACGGCAAGACGACGACGGCGGCGATGGCGGCCTCGATCCTCGAGAATGCCGGTCACCGGCTCGTCCACAACCGGACCGGAGCGAACATGGCCGGGGGGCTCGCGGGCGCGCTGATGGCCCGGGCGCGCGACGCCGATCTCGGACTGCTGGAGATCGACGAGTTCTGGCTGCCGGGCCTCGTCGACCAACTCGAACCGCGCGTCGTGCTGCTCGGCAACCTGTTCCGCGACCAGCTCGACCGCTACGGCGAGCTCGAGACGATCGCCGCACGCTGGCAGGAGATGGTCGACCGCCACCCCGAAACGATGGTGATCCTCAACGCCGACGATCCGCTGGTCGCCGACCTCGGCAGAGTCCGCATCGCCCCCGAAAGCGTCTGCTTCTACGGCATCGAGGACACCTCGGTGGCCCGCGAGGGGCTTGCGCACGCGGCCGACGCGAAGCATTGCCGTCGCTGCGGCGCTCCTTACCGGTACGACGCCGTGATGCTCGCCCACCTCGGCCATTACCACTGCGACGCGTGCGGCGCCGCGCGGCCACGGCCGGCGGTCGTGGCGAAGGACATCGAGCTGCGGGGCCTCGCCGGCTCTGCGCTGACGATCGAGACGCCGGCCGGGTCGTGCCGCGTCGAGCTCCCGATACCCGGGCTCTACAACATCTACAACGCGCTCGCGGCTGCGGCGCTCGGGGTCGCGCTCGGTGCGCGCACCGAGCAGATCCAAGCGGGCCTGACCGGCGTCGCGCCGGCCTTCGGCCGCGGTGAGTCGGTTTCGATCGGCGGGCAGGAGCTGTTGCTGCTGCTCGTCAAGAACCCGGCCGGCGCCAACGAGGTGCTGCGAACGCTCGCGCTCGAGCCGGGCGATCACCACCTGCTCGCCATTCTCAACGACCAGATCGCCGACGGTCGCGACATCTCGTGGATCTGGGACGCCGACTACGAGCTGCTCGAGTCGCACGTCGGCCGCGCCGTCTGCAGCGGCAGCCGCGCGGCCGAGATGGCGCTCCGGCTCAAGTACGCCGGCGTCGACCCGGGCCGGATTGTCGTCGTCCCCGACCTCGAGGACGCCCTCGACACGCTGCTCGCCGGCGCCCCGGGGCGTGATGGGCGGCTGGCGGCGATCCCGACGTACACGGCGATGCTCGCGCTGCGTGAGGAGCTCGTACGCCGCGGAGCAGCCGAGGGGAGCTTCTCGTGAGTCCGGAGCTCACTGTGTCCTCGGCGGCGATCTGGCACGACGTCGAATGCGGCGCCTACGAGCAGGACCTGCCTCTCTGGCGAACGCTCGCCGATGCATGCGACGGCCCGGTCCTCGACGTCGGCTGCGGTACCGGCAGGGTCGCGCTCGACCTCGCGGCCGCGGGCCACGACGTCGTGGCGGTCGACGTCGACCCCCGGCTGCTCGGCGCGCTTCGTAGCCGAGCAGGTGAACAGGAGCTCGGCGTCCGCACCTTCGAGGCCGACGCACGCGACCTGTCAGATCTGGGTGAGGCCGGCCCATTCGCTCTCGTGATCGTGCCGATGCAGACGGTCCAGCTGCTCGGCGGCGCGGCCGGAAGGCGCGCCTTCATCCGCTCGGTGAAACCGCTGATCGCTCGGGGTGGGCTGATCGCGATCGCGATCGCCGACGCCCTGAGCGCATTCGACAGTGAGTTCGACGGGCTCCCGCCGGCGGACGAGCTGACGGTCGCCGGGCGGCGTTATCGCAGCCAGACGCTCGCGATCACCGAGGACGGCGGCCGGGCGACGATCCACCGCGTGCGCACGGTCGGCGACGATCCCGCCGGCGAGCACGACGAGGTGACGCTCGACCTGCTCGACCCCGAGACGCTCGAGTCCGAGCTCGCGATCGCGGGGTACCGGCCCAGGCCGCGGCGTTCGATCGCCGAGACCCGCGACTACGTCGGTTCGACGGTGGTGATAGGCCGTGCCTGAGAGCGGCGGTGGGCTCCGGATCTGCGCGCTCTATCCGGAGCTGATGAACATCTATGCCGACCGCGGCAACATCGCGATGCTCGAACGCCGCTGCCGCTGGCGCGGAATCAGCGTGACCGTGAGCTCCGCGACGATCGGTGATCGGGTCGATCCCTCTGCGCACCACCTGTACTACCTCGGCGGTGGCCAGGACCGCGACCAGGAGCTGGTAGCCGCCGACCTCGTGACGACCAAGGCGGCGGCCCTCCACGAGGCGGTGGCAGGAGAGGCGATCGTGCTCGGCATCTGCGGCGGAATCCAGCTTCTCGGACACCGCTACGAACTCGACGACCGTGAGATCCCCGGTGCCGGCCTGCTCGACCTCGTCACCGTCCGGGCTCCCGCCGGCGACCGGCTGATCGGCAACGTCGCAATCGAGGTCGATCTCGACGGCGACGGGCCGCGGGTCCTCGCCGGTTTCGAGAACCACGGAGGACGGACGCTGCTCGGCCCCGGCGCGGCGCCGCTCGGCCGAGTTCTCAAGGGGCACGGCAACGACGGCCGCTCCGGTTTCGAGGGCGCGCGGTCCGGCACGGTCCTTGGCACCTACCTCCACGGCCCGCTGCTGCCCAAGAACGCCTGGTTCGCCGACTGGCTGATCGCAACGGCGCTCGGCGTGGCGCCCGCCGACCTGGCCCCGCTCGACGACCGGCTCGAGGTCCGAGCGCACGGCGAGGCATGCGCCGCTGCCGGCGTCCGTCCGCGGCCATGGAGCAGGACGTGATGCAGCCGTTCGACACGCTGCCGACGAAGCTGCTCGACCCACGGGCGGTGCCGCCCTCGCGGACGCGCTCCGGTGATGCGGCCTACGATCTCGCCGCGCTCGACGACTGCAGGATCGAGCCCGGCGCCCGCTCGCTCGTCGGGACCGGGGTCGCGGTCGCGATCCCGGCCGGCTGGTGCGGCCTGATCGTCCCCCGGTCCGGCCTCGCGGCGCGCGACGGCGTCGTCCCGGTGCTGGGCCTGATCGACCCGAACTACCGCGGCGAGCTTCGGATCACACTCCGCAACCAGGGCGAGGACGCATACGACGTCGAGGCCGGGCACCGGATCGCCCAGCTGCTGCTGGTACCGCTCGGCGCTCCCGCCGTGGCCGTCGTCGACGAGCTGCCGCAGGCGCCGGACGATCGCGACACCGCGGGATTCGGGTCCTCCGGGCGCTAGGCGCCGGCTGCGAACCGCTCGAACCGGTCGGCGACCGCGTGCGGAAGGCGGGCGACGACGCGGACCCCCTCGGCGGTGTCCTCACGATGAAGGTCGCCGGCGATCTCGTGCAACTCGGCGAGGCGGGCGCCTTCGGCGTACGGCAACAGCAGCTCGACCGAGCGCAGCGTCGAGGCGAACGAGCGCTCGATCGCGTCACGCAACAGGTCGACACCCTCACCGGTCATCGCGCTGATCTGGACCGCGTCCGGATGGCGGTGGCGCAGCTCCCGGCGACGATCGTCGCCGATCGCGTCGATCTTGTTGAGGACGAGGAGCTGCGGGCGGTCGCCGGCCCCGATCTGCTCGAGCGTCTCCTCGACGGCACCGAGCATCATCGCGCGCTCCTCGTCAGAGGCCGACGCGTCGACGACGTGAACGATCAGGTCCGCGAACCGCGTCTCCTCGAGCGTCGCTCCGAACGCGTCGACGAGCTGGTGCGGCAGCTTGCGGATGAAGCCGACGGTGTCGCTGATCAGGTAGGTGCGGCCGCCGTGCTCGAATTGCCTGGTGGTCGGGTCGAGCGTCTCGAACAGGCGGTCGCGCACGACCACGTCGGAGCCGCAGAGCTCGTTGAGCAGCGTCGACTTCCCGGCGTTTGTGTAGCCCGCCAGCGCGATCTGAGGAAGCCGGGCCCGGTCGCGCTCGGCGCGCTGCGTCGCTCGTGTCCGTTTGACCCGGTCGATCCGGCGCCTGAGCGCCGCGATGCGATCACGGGCGAGCCGCCGGTCGGTCTCGATCTGGGACTCGCCGGGTCCACGCGTGGCGAAGCCGCCGCTCGAGACGCCACCGAGACGCTCGAGATGCGTCCACAGCCCGCGCATCCGGGCGAGGTTGTACTCGAGCTGTGCCAGCTCGACCTGGAGCTTGCCCTCGGCGCTGCCGGCGTGAGTCGCGAAAATGTCGAGGATCGTCGCGGTCCGGTCGACGACCGAGATCCCGAGCTGCTGCTCGAGGTTGCGCTCCTGGCGCGGGGTCAGCTCGTCGTCGCAGACGATCATCGTCGCGTCGGTTGCCTTGGCCGCGGCCTTGACCTCGTCGATCTTGCCCGGACCGAGGTACGTGTTCGGATGGGGCGACTCCCGGTGCTGGACGATGTCGCCGACGACCACGACGCCCGCAGTCCTCAGCAGCTCGTGCAGCTCCTCGAGGTCGTCGCCCTGCGCGAGCGCTGCGATGCAGAGCGCGCGGTGCCTCGCGCGCGGGCGAATCTGCTGCGGTGATCTTCCACTCATCCGGTGTGGCGCCGAGTCTAGGACCCGCCCGGCCGGTCCGGTTCGCCTGGGAAGATGGTGCGCGATGGCAGACCGACAGGATGCCGACGACGCGGCGCTCGCCGCCAGGCTCGCGGGCCGGCTCACGGCCCTGATCGACATCCCGTCGCCGTCCCGCGACGAGGGCGCGCTCGCGGCATACGTGCTCGAGGCGCTCGGCCAGCTCGCCCGGGATGCCGGCGACCGCTGCGTCGTCACCGGGCCGCAGACCCGCGGCAATCGCCCGCTGGTGCTGCTCGCCGGACACCTCGACACGGTTCCAGAGCAGGGCAACCTGCCGTCGCATCGCGCCGGCGGGACCGTCTTCGGCCTCGGCGCCGCCGACATGAAGGGCGCGCTGGCGGTGATGATCGAGCTCGCGCTCACCGCACCGGAGAACTCCGTGTTCGACCTCGGGCTGGTCTTCTTCCCGCGTGAGGAGCTTCCGTTCGGGGATACCGCGCTCTCGCCGCTGCTCGATCGAGAGCCCGGTCTGCGGACAGCCGACCTCGCGATCGTGATGGAGCCGACGGCCGGTGCCGTCCAGCTCGGTTGCCTCGGCAACCTCAACGCGACGTGGACGATCGGCGGCAGCGCCGGGCACAGCGCCCGTCCGTGGCTCGCCGACAACGCGATCGAGCGCGCCGCGCGGGCGATCGCGGCTCTGCCCGCCGAACCGGCCGATCACGTATTCGCCGGCCTCACCTACCGCGAGGTCGTCTCCCCCGTGATGGTCCGCGGCGGCATCGCCCGGAACGTGATCCCCGACTCGTGCACCGTCGAGCTCAACCACCGCTACGCCCCCGGGACGTCGGCCGCAGATGCCGAGGCTGCGTTGCGCGGCTGGTGCGAACCGCACGGCACGCTGACGATCGACGGCAACGCGCCCTCAGGCGCGGTGCCGTCCGGCAACGCGATCGCCGAGCGCCTGATCGCGATCACCGCGCGCCCAGCCGAGCCGAAGCAGGCATGGACCCCGGTTGCCGAGTTCGCACTGGCCGGCATCGAAGCCGTCAACTTCGGACCGGGCGACCCGGCATACGCCCATCGCCGCGACGAGCAGGTCGGCGAGCAGGCGCTCGTCGAGTGCTACCGCGCGCTCGAACGCCTACTTTTTTAGCGTCGCAGCGTCCAGCGCCTAATTGAGGTGGAGGACCGAGTTCAGCCCCTGCCACGCGCCCTTCGCGGGCAGCACCTCGACGCCGCCCGACACGGAGTTGCGGCGGAAGAGCAGACGTTCGGCGCCCGACAGCGACCGCGCCTTGACGTGCTCGCCCTCGGGGGTCTGCACGACGGTTCCGCCGGTCACGTACAGGCCGGCTTCGATCACGCAGCCGTCACCGAGCGAGATCCCGAGCCCGGAGTTCGCGCCGACGAGGCAATGCTCGCCCAGCGAGATGATCTCCGTGCCCCCTCCGGAAAGCGTGCCCATGATCGAGCAACCGCCGCCGAGATCGGTGCCGTCGCCGACGACGACGCCCTGGCTGATCCGCCCCTCGACCATCGAGTGGCCGAGCGTCCCGGCGTTGAAGTTCACGAAGCCCTCGTGCATCACGGTCGTGCCTTCGGCGAGGTGCGCGCCGAGGCGGACCCTGTCGGCGTCGGCGATCCGGACACCGCTGGGCACGACGTAGTCGGTCATCCGAGGAAACTTGTCGACCGAGGTCACAGCCAGCGATCGGCCCTGTGCCCGCGCGCGGAGCAGAACCTCGGAGACGGCCTCGGGCGTGATCGGTCCGGCGGTCGTCCAGGCGTTGTTGTGGAGGACGCCGAAGAGGCCGTCGAGGTTGATCGTGTTCGGCCGGACGAGCCGGTGGCTCAGGAGATGGAGCCGCAGGTAGGCATCCTCGACGGTCTCGGGCGGGGCCTGCAAGTCGGCGATCAGGCACAGCACCGGGATGCCCGTCGTGCCCAGCAGCTCGTCCGCGCGGGCGGCGGCTGCGAACGCGCCGCCACCGATCTCGGTTGCCTCTGCGGTGCGTAGCCGGCGGGTGCCGGCCTGGGACCCGGCCGGCGCCCCGTCCGTCCCCAGCGCCGGGCTGGGATAGCGAACGGCCAGCACGCGGTCGGCGGTGTCGAGCGTTGCTACTCCGGCAGCCCAGGCGCCGCCGGTCACGGGTTCGAGCTTCAGCACGCGGCAAGGGTAGCCATCAGCTCATCGCTGAGCTGGGCGCCGTAGACCGGCTCGGCCCAGCCGGTCAGCGAGTAGAGCAGGCTTTCGTCGGCGTCGACGATCAGCTCGCCGCCGTCGAGCGCAACGGTGACCGGGTTGTCACCGCCACGGAGTACATGCGCGATCGCCGCGCCGCTGGCACCGGTCCCCGAGGCGCTGGTCTCGCCGACGCCGCGCTCGAAGATCCTGGCGCGGATCCGGTCCGGGCCGGTCTCGCAGTAGAACGAGACGTTGGTGCGGTTCGGAAACGCCTCGTGGCGCTCGATCCCGGGGCCGACCTCCTGCAGATCGAGCTCGTCCAGCGCCGACTCGCTGTCGACGCGGATCGAGAACTGAGGATTGCCGACCTGCACGTGCTGGCCGGCCCAACGGCGGCCACCGCTGTCGATCGTTGCGATGCCGTTGTCCGGGCCTCCAGGGAAATCGCCCGACGCGAGTCTTGCCCGGCCCATCGCCATCGTGCAGGTCCGCCCGTCCGGCGCGATCTGCGCTCGCAGCTCGCCTGCACGGGTCTGGATCGAGAACTCGCGGCGCTCCGTCCAGCCCGATCTGTGCAGGTAGACGGCCGCCTGGCGCGCGCCATTGCCCGACAGCTCCGCCTCGGATCCGTCGGGGTTGAAGACGCGTAGGCGCGCGACCGTTCCGGGCTCGGTCGCGACCGTGATTCCGAGAACGCCATCGGCCCCGAAGCCGGTGTGGCGATCACAGAGCCGTCGGACCCGCTCGGGTGAGAGATCCCAGGGCAGCACCCCCTCCTCGATCACGAGGTAGTCGTTCCCGAGCGAGTGCCACTTCTCGCAGCGCATCGCCGACGAGGCTAACGACCGGAGCGATCGAGCACCGCAGTGGCGACCTCGTGTGGCGTGCCGGCGGTCACGTCGATCTGCACGATCCCCGGGGTCCGCCGCATCCAGGTCATCTGACGGCGCGCGTACTGAGAGGTCCGTGTGGCCATCCGCTCGGGATCATCTGCGAGCAACTCGGCGAACCCGAGCGCACGCCGTGCTGTGACGGAGGCACCGGCCGCGTCGGCCTTCCTGACCTCGTCGGCAGCACCGGCCTCGACCATCGCCGCGCAGCGCCGCTCGATCCGCGCGCGCAGCGCGTCCCGCTCCATCGTCAGGCCGATCAGGCGCGTCGGGTGGCGCGTTACACCGGTCCAGAGCTCGTTCTGCGGCCGGTCGCCGCCGCCGCCCTCGACGATCTCGAGCGCGCGGATCACGCGGTGCCGGTCACCGGGGGCGATCGCAGCCGCCCGCGCGGGCGCCAGCG
This sequence comes from Baekduia sp., assembly GCA_037045385.1. Taxonomy (GTDB): domain Bacteria; phylum Actinomycetota; class Thermoleophilia; order Solirubrobacterales; family Solirubrobacteraceae; genus Baekduia. The sequence continues at coordinate 191,187 of JBAOHN010000006.1, forward strand.
CCTCCAGACGCGCCCGGGCCGCGCCCGGGTCAGCGTCGTACTCGGCGGTCAGCCGCGCGCGTAGGGCCGCGTCGGGCGGTGGCGCGAGCGACAGCTCGGCGAGCGCGGAACGGAGGTAGAGGCCTGTGCCGCCGACGACGATCGGTACAACGCCGGCGGCCAGCAGGCCATCGATCTCCTGATGGGCCCGTGCTGCGTGGGAGCCTGCGGACCATGTCTCCGTCACCGGGACGAACGAGATCAGGCGGGTTTCGAGCCGCTGCTGCTCCGCAGCCGTTGCGGCGCCGGAGAGCACCTCGAGGCCTTTGTAGACCTGGATCGCGTCGACCGACACCGCGACCGCCTGCTGGCCCTCTGCCCGCAGGTGCTCGGCGACCGCGATCGCGACGGCCGTCTTCCCGACCGCCGTCGGGCCGAAGATGGCGATGACATCCATCGCGCCGCAGGATGCCATGATGGCCGTATGGAGCTGCGCGGCGCAAAGGTCCTGCTCACGGGCGCAAGCGGAGGGCTCGGGCATGCGATCGCCCGGATCCTGCACGGCCGCGGCGCATCGCTCGTCCTGACAGGCCGGCGAACGGGGGTGCTGGAACCGCTTGCCGCCGAGCTCGGAGCGGCGGTCGTCGCGTGTGACCTGAGCGACCGCGACGCCGTTGCCGCGCTCGCCGAGGGCCAGCGCGATGCGGACGTCCTGATCGCGAACGCCGGTCTACCCGGGAGCGGACCGCTGATCGAGTACAGCGACGAGCAGATCGACCGGGCGATCGACGTCAACCTGCGCGCGCCGGCGATCCTGGCACGGACGATCGCGCCGGAGATGGTCGCCCGCGGGCGCGGCCACATCGTCTTCGTCTCGTCGCTCTCGGGCCTGACCGGACAGGCCGGCTCCGCCGTCTACAGCGCGACGAAGTTCGGCCTGCGCGGTCTCGGCCAGGGCCTGCGGGGTGACCTGGCGGGCAGCGGCGTCGGCGTCACGACCGTCTTCCCCGGCTTCATCCGGGACGCCGGCATGTTCCACGAGACAGGCGCCGAGCTTCCGCGTGGAGTCGGCACCTCGACCCCCGGGCAGGTCGCGGAGGCGGTCCTGCGCGGGATCGTCCGCGACAAGGCCGAGATCGTCGTCGCGCCGGCGATGATGCGGATCGGATCACGGCTCGGCGGGCTCGCGCCCGACCTTGCCCTGCGGGTGGCGCGGATCAGCGGTGGCGACCGCGTGTCGGCCGACGTGGCCCGCGGACAGGCGCACCTGCGCTGACGCTCAGCGGGCCGCAGCCGAAGCGAGCAGCGAGAGCTCGCCGGACAGGGTCTGCGAGCTGGCCGACGTGATCGTCACGGGGACGATCTGGCCCGGGCTCGCGACGCCCTCGAAGTTGACGACCTTGTTGTGTCCGGTCCGCCCGCGCAGCCGCGATGGATCGGTCCGTGACGTCCCCTCGACGAGGACGTCGAGCGTGCGCCCGACGAACCGCTGAGCGCGGTCACGTGCCCGCCGCTGGATCAGCTCGACGAGCGCGGCGATCCGCTCGGACGCGACCTGCTCGTCGACGAAGCGATCGGCGAAGGTCGCGGCCTCGGTCTCGCGCCGCGGCGAGTAGACGAACGTGAACGCCCCGTCGAAGCCGACCTTCTCGCAGACCTCGAGCGTCTCGGCGAAGTCCGCGTCGGTCTCGCCCGGGAAGCCGACGATGATGTCGGTCGTGATCGCGATGTCCGGGCAGTGCTCGCGGATCAGCGCGACCCGATCCATGAAGCGCCCGCGGTCGTACGTGCGCCGCATCGCCTTGAGCACCGTGCTCGAGCCGGACTGGAGCGGGAGATGCAGATGCGGCGCGAGCGACTCGAGCTCGGCGTGGGCGCGGACGACGTCCTCCTTGAAGTCCTGGGGGTGCGGGCTCGTGTAGCGAATCCGCGCGAGCCCGTCGATCGCGTCGAGCTCGCCGAGCAGCCCGGCGAACGTGGTCCGCGCCGGCCCGGCCTCGAGGTCACGCCCGTAGGCGTTGACGTTCTGCCCGAGGAGCGTGATCTCGCGGACGCCGTCGGCGACGAGCTCGCGGGCCTCGGCGACGAGCTCGGGCCCCGGACGCGAGACCTGCCTGCCGCGGGTCGACGGGACGATGCAGTACGAGCAGGCCATGTTGCACCCGACCGCGATCTGCATCCACGCCGAGAAGTCGCGCTCGCGCTTGGCCGGCAGGTGGCCGGTGAAGCCTTCGAACTCGAAGTAGCCCTGCGCCGTGATCTGGTCAGTTGTCAGGAACTCGCCCAGCTTGTGGACCTGCCCGGGCCCGAAGGCGACGTCGACGAACGGGAAGTCGCGGAAGACCTGGTCCTTGACGGACTGCGCCCAGCAGCCGCCTACGCCGATCACCGTGCCCGGACGGGAGCGCTTCTGGGCGGCGGCCTGACGGAGGTGGGCGATGAAGCGGCTGTCGGCCTTCTCGCGAATCGAGCAGGTGTTGAAGAGCAGCAGTTCGGCGTCGCCGGCCGCCGCTGCCTCCTCGTAGCCGAGCGAATCGAGCATCCCCTTCATCCGCTCGGAGTCGTGCTCGTTCATCTGGCACCCGAACGTGGTCAGGTGAAAGCGCCTTGTCACGCCGTCAGGGTATCCGTGCTCAGCGCGCGAAATCGGACGAGCGCGATTCACGGATCACGGTCACCTTGATCTGGCCCGGGTAGGTGACGTCACGTTCGATCTCGCGGGCGATCTCCGACGCGAGCAGCGCCGCCTGGTCGTCGGAGATCGCCTCCGGCTCGACGATCACCCGCAGGTCCCGGCCGGCCTGCATCGCATAGACGCGGTCTACGCCGGGATGCCGCTCGGCGATCTGCTCGAGGTCCCGGAGCCGGGTCACGTACTGCTCCAGTGACTCGCCGCGCGCGCCGGGGCGGGCGCCCGAGATCGCGTCGGCGGTCTGCACGATCACAGCCTCGACCGACCCCGGTTCGACCTCGTTGTGGTGGGCCGCCATCGCGTGCGCGACCGCCTCCTCCTCGCCATGACGGCGTGCGTGGTCGGCGCCGGCCAACGCATGCGGCCCGCCTGCGTCCTGTGGCAGCGCCTTACCGATGTCGTGGAGCAGGGCGGCGCGGCGGGCGACGGCGACGTCGGCGCCGAGCTCGTGCGCGAGCATCGCCGCGAGCTGCGCGCACTCGACCGAGTGTGCGAGAACGTTCTGGCTGTAGCTGGTACGGAATCTGAGCCGGCCGAGCGTTCGTAGGAGCTCCGCGTCGAGACCGGGCACGCCGGCTTCGACGGCTGCATCCTCGCCGGCCTTGTCGATCACCGACTCCAGCTCCGATTTCGACCGGTAGAACGCCTCCTCGATCTTGGCCGGGTGGATGCGGCCGTCGGCGATCAGATGCTCGAGCGTGCGTCTCGCGACCTCGCGGCGTACGCCGTCGAACGAGCTCAACACGACGGCACCCGGAGTCTCGTCGATGATCAGGTCGACGCCGGTCACCGACTCGAAGGCTCGGATGTTGCGGCCTTCGCGGCCGATCACCCGGCCTTTCATCGAGTCGTCGGGGAGCTGGACGACGGAGATCGTCGCCTGCTGCACGTTCGCCGCTGCGGCGCGCTGCATCGCGGTTGCGAGGATCGAGCGTGCGACCCTGTCGGCGTCACGGCGGGTCTCCTCCTCGATCTGGCGGAGCCTGCGTGCACGCTGCAGCCCAGCCTGCTGCTCGACGTCGGCCAGAAGGGCGGCCTCGGCCTCAGCGGCGTCCATGCCCGCAACCGACTCCAGCGCCCGTGCCCTGCGTGCAGCGAGCGCGTCGGCTTCACGTTCGCGTGCGGCGAGGTGCTGCTCGCGACGCTCGAGCTCGGCCTCACGTTCGTCGAGGCCGGCACCGCGGCGCGCTCCGTTCACCTGACGGCCCCCCTCGCCTCCGGGAGCGTGCATGCCGCGGCGACCGAACAGCGCGCCCGCGACGACGATGGCGAGGCCGATGATGGCCGCGCCGATCAGGATGTCCAATTGGTGTCCTCTCCCCCGAGCGGCTTGAACGTTCCGCCCGGGTTTCGATCCTGCCGGTTGAGCGGCGTTCGAAGACTCGGTCTTCTAGGCCGGATGCAGGACTTTAGCCGGACCGCGCTGAGCTGCCGAGTACGCTGCGAAGGGCCGTGTGCGCCTCATCTGAGCTGTAGCCCTTGCGGGCGAGCATGCCGATCACGCGCTCACGGTCCCGAGCCGTCTCCGGCGGGACCGGGAAGCGTCGCCGCACAAGCTCGACGGCAGCCTCCACCGCTGTCGGCTCACCCTCGTCGCGACCGAGCGCGGCGGTGATGTGATGGCGGTCGATCCCACGCTCGCGAAGCCTGCGCTCGATCCGCTCGTCGCCCCACCCGTCGAGCTTGCGACGGTCATGGGTGAACCGCCTGGCATAGCCCGTGTCGTCGAGGTACCCGAGCTGCTCGAGTTCCGCGATCGCCGCCGGGATCGTCTCCGCGTCGACCTCGCGCTCGGCGAGACGCTGCTCGACCTCTGCAACCGTGCGCTCACGGCGAGAGAGGAAGCGGTACGCGATGCCCAGCGCCTCGTCGAGACGCTGGGCATCGCGCAGCTCACCCATCGTTGTCGTCAGGCCTTTGCTTCGACAGCGCCGCGCGAGGCGACGATCTCGCCGGTCTCGGGATCGACCCCTTCGGGCACGGCGATCGGCTCCGGTGCGACGCCGTCGCGGTCGATACCGAGCGCAGCGTAGATCTTGTTCTCGATCGCATCGCGGATGTCCTGATTCTCGTCGAGGAACGCTTTGGCGTTGTTGCGCCCCTGGCCGAGCCGCTCACCGTCATAGGAGAAGAACGAGCCTGACTTCTGCACGATGTCGTGCTCGATCCCGAGGTCGAGGATGCAGCCCGACGTCGAGATGCCGCGACCGAATTCGATGTCGAACTCGGCCTGGCGGAAGGGCGCCGCGACCTTGTTCTTGACGACCTTGACGCGGACGCGGTTTCCGACCGCCTCGGTTCCGTCCTTGAGGGTCTCGATCCGGCGCACGTCGAGTCGCTGCGACGAGTAGAACTTGAGCGCGCGACCACCCGGCTGCGTCTCCGGCGAGCCGAACATCACACCGACCTTCTCGCGGATCTGGTTCGTGAACAGGCAGAGCGTCTGCGTGCGGTTGAGGTTGCCGGCGAGCTTGCGCATCGCCTGGCTCATCATCCGCGCCTGAAGACCGACGGTCTGGTCGCCCATCTGACCCTCGAGCTCTGCACGAGGCGTCAGCGCGGCGACCGAGTCGACGGCGACGAGGTCGACGGCGCCCGACCGGACGAGCATGTCGGCGATCTCGAGCGCCTGCTCGCCGTAATCGGGCTGCGAGACGAGCAGCTTGTCGATGTCGACGCCGATCTGCTGGGCGTAGAGCGGGTCCATCGCGTGCTCGGCGTCGATGAACGCGCACGTCCCGCCGAGCTTCTGCGCCTGCGCGAGCACGTGGTAGACGAGCGTCGTCTTGCCCGAGGACTCGGGCCCGTAGACCTCGACGATCCGGCCGCGCGGCATCCCACCGATCCCGAGCGCGAGGTCGAGCGACAGGGCCCCGGTCGGGATCGCAGCGACCTTGACCTGGGCACCCTCGTCGCCCATCCGCATGATCGTGCCGGCGCCGAACTGCCGGTCGATCTGGCTCAGTGCGCCCTTGAGCGCCTCATCACGGGCCTTAAGGGCCTTCTCGTCTGCTGTAGCGGCCATCGCTGGTTCGTCCTCTGCTCGAAGTGCTTGGCCCGAGTCTGCGGGTCAGATCGGACGGAACCCGAACCTATCGACGAGTCTGCGGCGAGCTACCACGCAACAGTGGCGGACCTGCGGAGGACGCGAGAAGAAACCGAATCAGCCGTCGAGCAAGAGCCGCCTGACGAGGTGCATCGCGACGGTCGTCGAGCGGTCGCGGACCTCCACGCGGTCGCCCGGAAGCCTCACGTGACGCGTGATCCGGCGTCCGTCCGGCCCGGCGACCGAGAACCAGACGGTGCCGACCGGCTTCTCCTTGGCGCCACCGGTCGGGCCGGCGATACCGGTGATGCCGACGCCGACCTCCGCGCCGACGACCTCGCGCGCAGCGTCGGCGAGTGCCTCGGCGACCTCCTTGGAAACCGCTCCGTGCTGCTCGATCAACGCGGCGTCGATCCGGGCCACGGTCGTCTTGACGTCGTTCTCGTAGACGACGAGCCCGCCACGCATCCGGTCGCCCGATCCCGGCCGCTCCGTCAGACGGGCTGCGAGCTGGCCTCCGGTGCAGGACTCGGCCGTGGCGATCTTCCAGCTCTTGTCGTCGAGCAGGCCCGCCACCTGCTCGTCGACGGTCGAGAAGTCGTCGGAGAAGAGCGTGTCCGAATGGGCGTCGCGGACGAAGCCGATCCAGCCGTCGTGGGCCGCGTCGCCGCCCGGCGCCGACCTCGTGACGATCTCAATCTCGCCGCGCCGCATGCAGGTCGTGATCTCGAGGTCGTCGATCGGGATGCCGGACTCGCGGGCGCTCCGCATCGTCGCTGCGATCTCGGACTCGGGCAGGCCGAAGAGCCTCAGCATCGAGCGGCGGTGCTCGACGGCGCCCGCTCGCGCGGCAGCGAACTGCTCGGTCGCAACCGCAGCCGGCCACATCGCGTGCAGCTCCCGCGGTGGGCCGGGCAGTACGACGACGACCGGACCGTCCGGGCGGGCGTCGGGCGGTGGGACGACGAGCCCCGGCGCGGTGCCGGCCGGCTCGAGCACGGCCGCGCCCTGTGGAACCATCGCCTGCTTCCGGTTCGCGTGCCGCACGGCGCTCTCGTCGAGATGCGGCCAGCGCTTCATCATCGGCTCGAGCACGCGCCAGATCCGGTCCTCCAGCGCGCTGTCGAGCGACATCGCCCGTTCCTGGAAGCGGGCGACGACCTCGGCGGTCAGATCGTCCTCGGTCGGCCCGAGCCCGCCGCTCGTGCAGATCAGGTCGGTGCCTCGGCTCGCAAGCCACCCAAGCGCTTCGTGGATCTCCTCGGGGCGGTCGCCGACGACGACGATCCCCGTCACGTCGAACCCGTGCTCGGCGAGACGCTCGGACAGCCAGGGGCCGTTGCGGTCGGTGACCCGTGCGGTCAGGACCTCGGTCCCGGTGACCACGATCGCTGCGCTGGCGCCCATCGACGCCACCCTAGAGAACGGCCTCAGCCGGCGGCACAGGACGGCGACCGGTCGAGGCCGATCGCCCGGACGCCCGAGCCGGAGACGCGGTATGCCTGCGGGCTGCGATCGGAGAGGCGCCGTTCCTCGCCGTTGACGAACATGCGGACCTCGCCGTTCCCGAGCCTGATCCGGAACGCCCGTGACCGCAGGGTGCGGGTCCGTTGGCCGGCGTCGAGTGTCCTGCCGTCAACGACGATCCGGCCGCGAGCGTCCTGCACGCAGACGAAGACGGTGCCGGTCGCCCGAAGCTGAAGGCCAACCGTTGCCGGCTTGGCGCGCGCCTTCGGCTCGCGTTTCGTCGTCGTCGTGCGGCTCGCCGGTGTCGTCGCTGCGGTCTGGGTCCCAGCCGGCGCCGGCTCGTCCGCGCCGCGGCTGCCGAGCCACCAGAGCGAGGCGATCAGCAGCAGCACCAGCGCGGCGATCACCGCTCCCCGCGGAGGCCCGGGCCTGCGCTCGCGCGGCGCGCGCCGCCTGACCGGGGAGATCGGCTGGAGGTCCTGGTCGGTGAGGTTCTCGTGGCGCAGGCGGTACTGCTCGACCAACATCCGACCGTCGAGGCCGAGCGCATCGGCGTAGGTCCGCAGGAACGAGCGAACGTACGTCGGGCCCGGGAGCTGGTCCCAGTCCTCCTGCTCGAGCGCCCGCAGGTACTTGGCACGGATCTTCGTCTCGGCCTCGAGATCGGCGATGTCGAGCCCTGCGCCGGTGCGCGCGCTCTGGAGGGTGGCTCCGATCTCCGCCATCGCGAGCGCGAGTCTACGTCCGCGGAGGCGCGGGCGGCGCGATCATCGTGAGGTCCTCCGAGCCGTCGTCATCGGGCTCCCGGTCCCCGAATGGCACAGGCGCTGCGACCGCGACCGGAGCCTCGTGGTCCTCACCGCCCGGCCCGCCGCTGATCGCGTCGAGGACACGAGGAAGCTCTGCTTCCGAGAGCAGAACCTGTCGCGGCTTGCTGCCTTCGTAGCCGGAGATGACGCCACGCCGCTCGAGCATGTCCATCATTCTGCCCGCCCGCGCGTAGCCGAGCCTCATCCGCCTCTGGAGCATCGAGGTCGAGGCGGTGTTCATCTCGACTACGAGACGGACCGCCTCGGCGAGCAGCGGATCCTCGGCGCTCATCCGCTCCTCCTCCTCGGAGTTCTCAGGCAGCTCGGGCTCGGCCTGCTCGAGCAGCTCCTCACGGAGGTCCGGCTCGCCCTGGCGGGCCCAATACGCGGTGATTTCGGCGATCTGCGCCTCGTCGATGTAGGCGCCCTGAATCCGCTGGAGCTTGGACGAGCCGAGCGGCGCGAACAGCATGTCGCCCATCCCGAGCAGCGACTCGGCGCCGTTCTGGTCGAGGATCACGCGCGAGTCGGTCTGCGAGCCGACGGCGAAAGCGATCCGCGACGGGACGTTCGCCTTGATCATCCCCGTGATCACGTCGACCCGCGGTGACTGCGTCGCGAGCACGAGGTGGATGCCGACGGCGCGCGCCTTCTGCGCGATCCGGATGATCGCCTCCTCGACGTCGTTCGAGGCGATCATCATCAGGTCCGCGAGCTCATCGATCACGCAGAGGATGTACGGCAGCGGCGCGTCGCCCTCGTCCTCGCGGACCTTGTTCAGCTCCTTGATGTTCCGGGTCCGCTTCATCGCCATGATCCCGTAGCGCCACTCCATCTCGCGGACGAGGTTCTGAAGCGCGTTCGCGGCCAGCCGCGGGCTGGTGATCACCGGCGTCAGGAGGTGCGGGACCTCCTCGTAGTGGTTGAGCTCGACCTGCTTGGGGTCGACGAGCACAAGCCGGACCTCGTCGGGCGTCGCGTTGAGCAGGATCGACGACAGCATCGCGTTGATGCAGCCGGACTTGCCGGCGCCGGTCGTGCCGGCGACGAGCAGGTGCGGCATCTTCGCGAGGTCGGCGCCGATCGCCTTGCCGGAGACGTCCTTGCCGAGCCAGACCGTCAGCGGCGAGCTGTCGGCGCCTCCGCGGCGGAAGACGTCACCGAGGTGGACGGTCCTGCGGGTCCGGTTCGGGACCTCGATCCCGACCGCGGTCTTGCCCGGGATCGGCGCGAGGATCCGGATCTCGGTCGCCGCGAGCGCGTAGGCGAGGTCGTCCTTGAGCTGCGAGACGCGGCTCATCTTGACGCCGGGCGCCAGGCGCAGCTCGTAGCGGGTGATGTGCGGCCCGGAGACGGTGCCGACGACCTCGGCGTCGATCTTGAAATGCCGCAGCGCCTCGACGAGCTGCTCGCCGGTCCTGTCGTTCGAGCTCGTGTCCGGTTTGAGCTCGTCGCCGCTCGACTGGGTCAGCACGCCCGGCTCGGGCAGGACGTACTCCTGCTCGACCCCGTCGAGCATTGCGAGTTCGTGCTCGACTTCGTCGAGCATTGCGAGTTCGCTGTGCGAACTCGCGGGCTCTGGCTCTTCGTTCTCGTCGACGGCCAACTCTTCACCCGGCTCGCTCTCGGGCTCCGGCAGCACCTCGATCGGCGCAGGGGGGCCGGCCTCGATGTGCGTCGCGTGGACGATGACGTCATCGTTTTCGGGCTCGGGGACGCTGACCGGCGCGGCCTTGCGCTTCTTGGGCGGCGGCGTAGGCGCGACGGTCGCCGTCGGTCGCAGCACCCGCGTCGTGTCAGCAACGCCGCGGCCGGTCGCCCGCACGACTCCGGCGACCGTGGCCCCGGTCAACAGCAGCACCGACCCGAGCAACATGAAGATCCCGAGAATGTGAGCGCCGAGATTGCCGGCGACGGCCCGTGCGAGCGCAAACTCGGCGTCGCCTAGGTAGCCGCCGCGATCACGGAGCAGGTCGGCCTGCCAGAGCTGGTCGCGGGAGCCGTCGGCGCCGAGTCCGAACGTGCCGGCGGCCAGCATCAGCGCGAGCGCGAGGAACAGCAGCAAGCCGCCCGAGCGAAGTGGGCGGACGGCGGGAAGCATCGGACGTGCGATGAAGAGCGAACCGGCGGCCACGAGCGCGAACGGCGCGATCTGGCGGAGGCTGCCGATCGCGTACGCCAGGCCGTCGACGATCGCGGTGACGACGAGCCCGTCGGAGCTGCTCAGATAGAGCGGCAACGCAAGCAGCAGGCCGAGCGCGATCAGGCCGAGGCCGATCTGGTCGTACTGGCGCTGGCTGAGGTGCGGCATCCGGGGTACCCAGGAGGCCGACGAGCGCCGAGCGCGCGTGCCGGTCCGGCCGCGGACCGCGGCTTTCCGCGCCGGCGGCTTGCGGGCCGCGACAGGCTTCGGTGCGGCCCTGCGGGCCGCTGGCTTCGGACGCTTCTTCGCAGGAGGCATGTTCGTAGCCCGTCGTTCGACGCCGAAACCCCTGTACCTGCACCCGATCTTGAGCTTCTGCAAAGGCTCGCGCCCTAGCGTCTTGTCCCATGGCAGACCTCGAGTACGACGCGCGGGTCCTGATCGTCGAGGACGACGAGGACATCGCCGAGGTGCTGCAGCGCTCGCTGCGAATGGAGGGCTACCAGACTCGCGTGGCCCGCGACGGCGAGCAGGCGCTCGAGATGGCGGCCGAGTACATCCCCGATCTCGTCGTCCTCGACCTCGGCCTGCCGAAGATCGACGGCATGGAGGTCGCCCGCAGACTGCGCGCCGGCGACGACGTTCCGATCCTGATGCTGACCGCCCGGGACGCGATCGAATCACGCGTCGACGGCCTCGATGTCGGTGCCGACGACTACCTCGTCAAGCCATACGAACGGCAGGAGCTGCTGGCCCGCCTGCGCGCGCTGCTCAGACGCCGCCCGCCGCGAGGCTCGGCGTCGCTCGTCGTCTCCGACCTGTCGCTCAACCCGGCGACGCACGAGGTCTTCCGCGGTGAGCGCGCGATCGAGCTGACCCAGCGGGAGTTCGAGCTGCTCGAGTACCTGATGCGCAACGAGCGGATCGTCGTCGCCCGGCAGCGTCTGCTCGAGGACGTCTGGGGGTATGACCCGTTCGCGACGACGAACACGATCGAGGTCTTCGTGTCGAACCTGAGGCGCAAGCTCGAGTCCGGCGGCGAGGACAGGCTGCTGCACACGATCCGCGGCGCCGGGTACGTGCTGCGCCCATGAGCAGGCCACGCCGCTGGCTGTCGCGCCTACCGCTCCGCTGGCGGCTCTCGCTCCTTTCCGGCGGCGTCACCTTCGCCGTGCTCTGTGTCTTCGCGGTCCTGATCGGCCAGGTCACGGCGACGAGGATCCGCGGCGATCTCAACGCCGAGATGCGCCGGGCCGTCGAGCGCCTGCGCGTCGAGGACTTCCAGCTGCGCGCCTCCGGAAGCAGGATGACGATTGACCCCGAGGTCCTTCAGCAGTACGCCAGTTCGAGCGGAAGCGTGCTGCGGATCCTGTACCCGGATGGCACGCTCTTCGCCGAGACGCCGGGAGCGCCGGACTTCACCGCCGCCGGCCTCGAACTCGGCGACGGCGGCGAGGCGGCCGGCTACCACGTGCTCCAGCGTCGGACCTACCTGCAGGCGCCGGCGACCGGCGACCGCTTCCCCGCATGGATCCAGTACGCACGGCGGACAGGTCCGTCGGAGGCGACGATCGCACGGGTCAAGGTCGTGCTCTCGGTCGGTGTCGTCGCCGGCACGCTGTTCGCGCTGCTGCTCGCCCACGGCCTGCTCGCCCGGGCGATGGCGCCGATAACCCGTCTCACACGAACGGCGCGGGACGTCGAGCTGACAGCCGATCCGAGCCGCCGTGTACCGGTTCCCGACACCCAGGACGAGGTCGCCGAACTCGCCCGCACCCTCGATCAGATGCTGATGCGCCTCGAGACCGAACGGGCTGCGCGCGAGGAGCTGCTCGAGCGCCAGCGCGAGTTCGTCGCCGACGCCAGCCACGAGTTGCGAACGCCGCTGACAAGCGTGCTCGCGAACCTCGAGCTGCTCGAAGATGTGCTCGAAGGAGACCCTCAGGAGGCAGCGCAGTCGGCGCTTCGCTCGACGCAGCGGATGCGGCGGCTCGTCAGCGACCTCCTGATCCTCGCCCGCGCAGACGCCAGCCAGCAACCGCCGCACCGGCCGGTCGACCTCAGCCAGGTCGCGCTCGACGTCGCCGCCGAGATCGATCCGATGCTCGCCGGTCACCGGCTCCGGCTCGACACCGAGCCGGTGCTGATCGACGGTGTCCGCGATCAGCTCCACAGGATGGTGCTCAACCTCGTCTCGAACGCACTCGAGCACACCCCGGCCGGGACGACCATCCAGCTCCGCACACGCTCATCGGACGAGACGGCGATCGTCGAGGTCGCCGACGACGGCCCCGGGATCGAGCCCGAACTGCGTGAGCGCATCTTCGACCGCTTCGTCCGCGGAGCAGGAGACCGCGGCGGCTCGACCGGACTCGGCCTCGCGATCGTCCAGGCGGTCGCCCGGGCACATGGCGGCGGCGTGCAGGTGTTCGGGCGGGCCGACGGCGGCACGATCTTCACCGTCGCGCTGCCGCTCTCGGCCGGCGGCCAGCCACCGCCGGCATCGGAGCACGAGCCGGGAGACCGGGGCGACCCGGGCACCCGCGGACTGCTTCGTCGCTACACCTCGACAACGACCGGCAGGACCATCGGGCGGCGCTTGAGCCGGTCGTAGACGAACTTCCCGAGATCGTCGTGGAGCGCCTGCTGCAGCAGGTCGATCTCGCGGATCCCCTCCCCTGCCGCACGCTCGAGCGAGCGCTCGACCTCGTCGCGGAGCTCCTCGACGAGGCCGTCGTCGCCTGTCGAGTACGGGACACCGCGGAAGATGATCTCCGGGTCGGCGACCGACTCGCCGGTCTGCTCGGAGATCGTCGCGACGACTACGAAGATGCCGTCGGCGCTCAGCATCCGGCGGTCGCGCAGTGCGACGTCGGCCGGGTCGCCGATGTCGACGCCGTCGACGTAGATCATCCCGGCACGCTCAGGTGCGCCGAAGCGGGCGCCGTCTGGGCTGATCTCGAGCGGCAGGCCGTTCTCACCGCGGAAGACGTTCTCGGGCGGAATGCCGACCTGCTCGGCTAGCTCCCCGTGCAGACGGATCCGCTTGTGGTCGCCGTGGAAAGGCATCACGTAGCGCGGCCGCGTCAGGTTGAGCATCAGCTTCAGCTCCTCCTGGTAGCCGTGGCCCGAAGCGTGGATCGGAGTGTCCGTCGGCGTCACGACCGTGCAGCCGATGTGGTAGAGCCGGTCGATCGTGTCATTGACCGCGCGCTCGTTGCCTGGGATCGGGGTCGCGGCGAAGACGATCGTGTCGCCGTCGTGGAGCTGGACCTGGGGATGGTCCTTGTAGGCCATCCGCCGCAGCGCGCTGAGCGGCTCGCCCTGGCTGCCGGTCGAGACGATCACGAGCTTGTGATCGGGGAAGTCGGTCGCCTCGCGCGGCTGGACCAGAACCCCGTCGGGCACGTCGATGTGCCCGAGCGTCCGGCCGATGTTGATGTTCTTGCGCATCGAGCGGCCGACGAGGACGACGCGGCGTCCGTGAACGACGGCCGCGTCGATCACCTGCTGGACGCGATGGATGTTTGAGGCGAAGCAGGTGACGACGATCCGGCCCTCGCAGCGCCCGAACAGCGCTTCGAGGTTCGGTCCGGCGACCGACTCGCTCGGTGAGAAGCCGGGGCGGTCGGCGTTCGTCGAGTCACCGCACAGCAGCAGGATGCCGTCGGAGCCGAGCTCGGCGAGCCGGCTGACGTCCGCGGGCCGTCCGTCGACCGGCGTCTGGTCGAACTTGTAGTCGCCGGTGATCAGCGTCGTCCCGAGCTCGCAGGTGATCGCGACGGCCATCATGTCCGGGATCGAGTGCGTCAGATGGACGAGCTCGACCGAGAACGGTCCGAGCTCGAGCGTCTCGCCGGCCTCGACATCGGTGAGGTCGGTCTCTTTGAGCCGGTGTTCGTCGAGTTTGCTGCGGGCCATCGCCATCGTCAACGGGCCGCCGTAGACGGGAATGTCCTGGCCGAGCTCCCGCAGCACCCACGGCAGCGCGCCGAGGTGGTCCTCGTGGCCGTGCGTGATCACGATCGCCTCGATGTCGTCCGAGCGCTCACGCAGGTAGGAGAAGTCCGGAAGGACGAGGTCGATCCCGACCTGCTCCGCCGTCGGGAAGCGCAGGCCGGTGTCGACGACCAGGATCGAGCCGTCGTACTCGACGACCGTCATGTTCTTGCCGATCTCGCCCAAGCCACCCAGCGGCAGGACCCTCAACGTGGAGTCGCTCATTACGCAGCGGCGCCGATCAGGCCGCGGGTCTCGAGCATCTGCTGGAGCTGCTGCTTCTCGTCCTCGTCGGCCTCGACGTACGGAAGCCGGGGAATGCCTGCGGTGATGCCGATCAGGTTCAGCGCCGCCTTCGTCGTCATCGCGGCCGGGCCGATCGACAGCGCCTCGAAGACCGGCACGAGGTCGGCGTGCAGCTCGGCGAGCTTCGCGTGGTCGTCGCGGTGGTCGGCCATCGCGCGCATCTCGGGGCCGACGATGTGGCTGGCGACGAGGATGCCTCCGGCGCCCCCCATCCCGAACACCTTGGCGAGGATGTCGTCGTTGCCGGCGTAGAGGTCTAGCCCGTCGATCAGGGCGAGGCTGTCGTTGTTGGCCTGCTTGACGGCGCTGACGTGGTCGAGCTGGGCGAGCTCGGCGAGCAGCTCGTTGTCCATGTCGGAACCGGTGCGCTGCGGGATGTTGTAGAGAACGATCGGACGGTCGGCTGCGCGAGACACCTCCCGGTAGTGGGCGACGATCCCGCGCCGGTTCGGCCGGTTGTAGTACGGGTTGACCGAGAGCAGGCCGTCGGCGCCTGCGGCGCACGCCTGCTCGGTCAGCCAGACGGCGTGGCGTGTGTCGTTGGAGCCGACTCCGGCGATGACCGTCATCCCCTCCGGGCGCTGAGCGACTGCGAGTTCGATCACAGCGACGTGCTCGTCGTCGCTCAGGGTCGAGGCCTCACCGGTCGTGCCGCAGACGACGAGCCCGTCCGAGCCGTGTGCGGCCAGATGGGACATGAGGTCGACGAAGGCAGTTTCGTCGACCCGGCCGTCCGCCGTGAACGGCGTGACGATCGCGGTGATGATGGTTCCGAGCGCGGCCACGCGCTCAGTCTAGATCGGTCAGCCTGCCAGCGGATCGCCGCTCGTCATTCCTGAGCCCGAGGACGGCGGCTCCTTCGGCGCGGGCGGATGCCCGGCCTCGTCGGCAAGCGGATCACCGGCGGGCGGAGTCGCGCTCTCGGCTTCGGCCACCGGCTCTGGCTGAGCGGCGGCCGGAGCCGGGTCCGGGTCGGCCATCGGCTGAGGCGCAGCGGCGCCCTGAACGGGGCGGCCCTGCTGGTCGTACTCGACCGGAGCACCGGCTCCCGCTCCAGCCTGGCCGCCACCCTGCTGGCCGGCATTGAACTGACCCTGCACGTCGTCGAGCTTCTGCTGTGCTTGGTCGGCCATCTGCTTGGCCCGCTCCTTGAGCGTCCCGTCCTTGGCCTCCTGCTGCACCTGCTGCGCCATCTGCTTTGCCTTGTCCATGAACCCCATAGGCGTGATTCTAGTCCCTGAGCGCGTCGGTGAAGCGCCTCGGCACGCGTGGCTCTGCAG
>JBAOHN010000007.1:0-137004 GCA_037045385.1 Baekduia sp.
ACCGGGCGCGAGGCCGTCGCGCTGCTGCGTGGGCGCGACCGGGCGCTTCGGGCAGCGGCCGACACGCTGCGCACCACCCCCGAGGAGGTGCCGGCCAGGGTCGAGCAGCTCCGCGAGCAGGCCAAGAAGGCGGCGGCCAGCGCCGGGCGCGGGGCAGAAGTCGATCTCGACGCGCTGACGGCCAAGGCAGAGCCGGTCGCGGACGTTCCGGTGCTGACCGCCGTCGTCGACGGCGTCGGCGCCAAGCAGCTGCCGGAGCTGGCCGACCACTGCAAGAACAAGCTCGGACCTTCGGTTGTCGTGCTCGGCACCGCCGAGGAGGGCAAGGTCGCGCTGATCGCAGCGGTGGATCCCGCGGTCGTCGCGCGCGGCGTGCGGGCAGGGGAGCTGGTCAAGGTGGCGGCCGGGATCGTCGGCGGCGGTGGCGGCGGCAAGGACACGATGGCTCAGGCCGGGGGCCGCGACCCCTCGAAGCTGAGCGAGGCCGTCCAGTCGGCGCGGCAAGCTGTCGTCGCGTGCCTGGAGTCATGACAAGCAGTGCGCGCGGCGCCCGCCGAGTGCTCGCGCTCGATTACGGCGCTGCCCGCTGTGGCTGCGCGGTCAGTGACCCGACCGGCACGATCGCGACACCGATCGAGCAGATCGAGCGCCCCGGGACCCGGCGCGGCCTCGCGCGGGTCGCCGAACTCGTCCGAGACGTGGAGGCCGAGCTCGTGCTGGTCGGGCTGCCGCTGACGCTCCGCGGCGAGGACAGCGACCAGACGCGTGAGTCGCGCGAATGGGCCGAGCGGCTTGCCGATCGGATTCGGCCGGTCCCGGTCGAGCTGTACGACGAGCGCTTCACGACGCAGATCGCGGCGCGGGGCAGCGCTGACGCCCGGACCGGTGAGGACTCGCGCGCCGCGGCGGTGCTGCTCGAAGAGTGGTTGTCGGTCCACGGAGGCGAGCGGTGACGCCCCACGAGCGGACACCCGAGGAGCGTGAGGCGGCGCGACTCGAGCGTCTACGCAAGCGCGCCGAGCTGCGCGGAGAGGCGCCACCGCCGCCGGCCACACCAGGGCCGCCCGCAGCGGTGCCCGCGGAGCCGGCGCCGGTCACCAGGCCGCCGCGGCCGCCGCGCGAGGAGCCGCAGGCTCCGAGCCCCGACGAACCCTCCGGAGTGGTTCGCAGCGGCCGTCCGGCCGCCGCGCCCGCGGCGGACGCCGCAGACCTGCCCGAGCAGGCCGCGGCCGCCGGTGGCCGTCCGACGATCCTCGTTCGCGGGCCCAAGCGCCGGCGCCGGATCCGCCGGACACTGCTCGTCGTGCCGGCGATCCTCCTGATCGCGCTGCTCTGGTTCGTGATCGCCGTGTTCCAGCCGTTCCACGGCAAGGGGGACGAGACGATCCGGGTGACGATCCCGAAGGGCGCGACCGTCTCGCAGATCGCAGAGCTGCTCGAAGCGCGCGGCGTCGTCGACTCGGCCCGGAACTTCAGGATCCGGGCGTTCGTCTCGGATCACCGCTCCGATCTCAAGGCGGGGTCGTACTTCCTGCGCAAGAACATGAGCTACGGCGCGGCGATCGACGCCCTGACCGGCAACCCGCTGACGCCGAAGGTTCTGCGCGTCGTGATCCCCGAAGGCAAGTCGATCCGTGAGGCACGGCCGATCGTCCGCGACGCGGGGGTGCGCGGGCCCTACCGGCAGGCGGCGATACCGAAGGACCGCGACCCCGTCCTCGACCGGCTCGGTGCTCCGTCCCGGCTGCGCACGCTCGAAGGCGTGCTGTTCCCGGCGACCTACGAACTGCCGGTCAGCGGCACGGCCCGCCAGCTCGTCCGGCGTCAGATCGCGGCGTTCGACCGCGAGTTCAGCCCGACGCGCGCTCAGGCCGCGCGGGCCTGCCCGCGCAGCGAGCTGACGCCCTACGAGGTCGTGATCGTCGCGTCGATGGTCGAGCGCGAGGCGACACTCGCCCGCGAGCGGGCGGTCGTCGCCAGCGTCATCTGCAACCGACTCGACCAGGGCATCCCGCTCGGGATCGACGCGACGATCCGCTACAAGGTCCGCAACTGGGACAGCCCGCTCAAGCAGTCGGAGCTCGAGATCGACTCGAGGTTCAACACCCGCAAGTACAAGGGGCTGCCGCCGACGCCGATCGGCTCGCCCGGCGCGGCCGCCCTCGAAGCTGCGCTGAAGCCCCGCCGCACCAAGTACCTGTTCTACGTCGTCAAGCCGTGCGCGAACGGCGCGCACGCGTTCAGCAGCTCGGACGCGCAGTTCCAGAAGGACGTCGCCGCGTACAACAAGAAGCGCGATGAGCTCGGCCGCGACCCCTCGACCTGCTGAGGCGAGCCCGCAGCGGCTGGGTGTCGCCGGCTGGCCGGTGGCGCACAGCCGCTCGCCGCAAATGCAGAACGCCGCGATCGCGGCGCTCGGCCTCGCGGGCACGTGGCACTACCAGCGTCTGCCGGTGCCGCCGGAGCTGTTCGAGGAGATCGTCCGCGCACTTCCGCAGCAGGGTTTCCACGGGATCAACGTGACGATCCCGCACAAACAGGCCGCGCTCGCGATCGCGACCGAAGCGACCGCTGCCGCGCGCGCGATCGGGGCGGCGAACACGCTCACGTTCCTGCCGGGCGGCGAGATCGCGGCGGACAACACCGACGCACCGGGGCTCCTCGCCGCGCTGCCCGACAGCGCCGCCGGCCGCAGCGTCACCGTGCTCGGCGCCGGCGGGACGGCGCGCGCCGCGGTCTGGGCGCTGGCCGGCGCCGGGGCCGGCCGCGTGTCCGTCTGGAACAGGACTGCGGCGCGCGCAGAGGAGCTGGCCGACCGGTTCGGCGCCGAGTCCGTCACCACGCCGGCGCCGGCCGACATCGTCATCAACACGACGAGCGTCGGCCTCAGCGGGGAGCCGCTCGGCGCGCTCCCGGTTGACGGCCTGCTCGTGCCGGGAACGACCGTCGTCGACTTCGTCTACCGGCAGGGCGGCACGGAGCTGATCGAGGCTGCCGCCGCGGCAGGCTGCGCCACGGTTGACGGCCTCGAGCTGCTCGTCCGCCAGGGCGCGCTCAGCCTCGAGCACTGGACCGGACGGCAGCCCGACCTCGACGTCATGCGCGCCGCGTGTTGAGCAAATCCGTGTCCGGATCCACCGGAAAACGTCAAGGAACGGGCGCGGAAGGCCGACGCGAAGGGCAATGTGGCCTACCGGCCTGCATGGGAGGCCGTTGTCCGGTCGACCGACATGTCAAGCGAACCCGTTCCCCACGTGACCGCGCAGAGCGCGCCCCCTGAGCAATCCGAGAGCCCGAAGCTCGCGGTGGTAGCGGACGCCCCGGTCGCGGCGAACCCCGGCGTGACGCCACCGCGAGGCAGCGGCAGCGCCTCGAAGTCGCTCGTCGAGATCCTCGTCGAGATGGAGCTGCTGACCCCACAGCAGGCCGACGACGCGATCGAGACCGCGCGCCAGGTCGGCAAGACCGCTGACGTCGTCCTGCTCGACACCGGACTCGCGAACCAAGAGCAGATCTCGCGCGCGATCGCCGAACGGCACGGCGTCGACCACCTCGACCTGTCGGTCTTCACGCCCGACCTCGCCGCAGCGAACCTGATCACCCCGGCCGCCTCCAAGCGCTACGAGGCGATCCCGGTCGCGTTCGTCGGCGAGCGGGGCATCCTGCTGGCGATGGCGGACCCCGCGAACGTCCTCGCGATCGACGACATCGCGCTGATGACCGGCTTCGACATCAAGGTCGCGGTCGCCTCGCGCGAGGACATCCTCGCGCTCACCGCCAAACAGAGCCGGCTCGACATGCTCGCCGACTCGGCGAACATCTCCGTCGACGCCGACGACGAATATCAGGTCGTCGAGCTCGTCGACCTGCGCGAGTCTGCCGACGACGCGCCGACGATCAAGCTCGTAAACCAGATCCTCGCCCAGGCCGCCGACCAGGGCGCCTCCGACATCCACTTCGAGCCCGAAGAGAACGGGATGCGGATCCGATACCGGATCGACGGCGTGCTGATCGAGGCCATGACGATCCCGCGGAAGATGATCTCGGGCGTCGTCTCGCGGGTGAAGATCATCGCCGACCTCGACATCGCCGAGCGCCGGATCCCGCAGGATGGCCGCGTCGGACTCAGCCTCGAAGGGCGTCACATCGACCTGCGTGTCGTCACGCTCCCGTCAGGCTTCGGCGAGAACATCGTCATTCGCATCCTCGACAAGTCGAACGTCGCCTTCGACCTCGGCAAGCTCGGCATGAGCGAGGAGAACGAGCAGCGCTTCTCGAAGGCGTTCCATCAGGCTTACGGCGCCGTGCTCGTCACCGGTCCGACCGGGTCGGGCAAGTCGACGTCGCTCTACACCGCCGTCTCCGAGCTCAACACGATCGAGAAGAACATCATCACGATCGAGGACCCGATCGAGTACCAGATCGGCGGGATCACCCAGGTCCAAACCAACAACAAGGCCGGGCTGACGTTCGCGAACGGCCTGCGAGCGATGATGCGCGCCGACCCCGACGTGATCATGGTCGGCGAGATCCGCGACCAGGAGACCGCGAAGATCGCGATCGAGGCGGCGCTGACCGGCCACCTCGTGCTGTCGACGCTGCACACGAACGATGCGCCGACGGCGATCACGCGGCTCGTCGAGATGGGGATCGAGCCGTTTCTCGTCGCGTCGGCCGTCGACTGCGTCGTCGCGCAGCGGCTCGCCCGGACGCTCTGCCCGAACTGCAAGGTCGAGCGTGAGGTGACGAAGGCGATCCTGATCGATCACGGCTTCAAGGCGAGCGGCGACATCACGGCCTTCGACCCCGGCGACGGCTGCACCCGCTGCGGCGGCTCCGGCTACAAGGGCCGGGTCGGCCTCTACGAGGTGATGACGGTCAGCGACGAGATCCGCAACCTCGCAATCGAGCGCGCGCCCGCAGACCGCATTGCCGCGGTTGCAAACCGCGACGGAATGCGTAATTTGCGCGAAGACGGTTTCGACAAGGTGCTCGACGGGCGGACGTCGATCGCCGAGATCGCTCGCGTCACCGGAACGGGCTGACGAGCGTCCGTTCGAAGATCTGCTCCTGTTCTCAAGAGTCCCAGGCCCCGAACCGACCACACAGACAATGCGAATCGATTTCGCCCAGCTCCTCACGGACGTCGTCGAAGGCTCCGCGTCCGACCTCCACCTCGCTGCCGGCTCCAAGCCGATGGTTCGAGTCCGCGGCGGCCTCAAGCCGCTCGACGACTACCCGGTGCTCGACCCGACGGACACGCGCGAGATCGTCTACGGGATCCTCAGCAACGACCAGCGCCAGCGGCTCGAGAACGATCTGCAGCTCGACTTCGCGTACTCCGTGCCCAACCAGGCCCGGTTCCGTGTCAACGCCTACCTGCAGCGCTCCGCGTTCAGCGCCGCGTTCCGCCTGATCCCGTCGATCATCCCGCCGATCGACAGCCTCGGCCTGCCGCCGGTCGTCCACGACTTCTGCAAGAAGCCGCGAGGCCTCGTGCTCGTGACCGGCCCGACCGGTTCGGGCAAGTCGACGTCGCTCGCCGCGATGCTCGACCAGATCAACGAGGAGCGCCACGAGCACATCCTCACGATCGAGGACCCGATCGAGTTCCTTCACGGGCACAAGAACTGCCTCGTCAACCAGCGCGAGCTCGGCGCCGACGCCCAGGGCTTCGCCGCGGCGCTGAAGGCGGCGCTGCGCCAGGACCCCGACGTGATCCTCGTCGGCGAGATGAGAGACCTCGAGACGATCTCGACCGCGCTGACTGCGGCCGAGACCGGCCACCTCGTCTTCGCGACGCTGCACACGCAGTCGGCGCCGCAGACGGTCGACCGCATCATCGACGCGTTCCCGGCCCACCAGCAGGACCAGGTCCGCGTGCAGCTCTCGGTCGCGCTCCAGGGGATCATGACCCAGACGCTGCTGCCGACGATGGACGGCCAGTCCCGCGTGGTCGCCTGCGAGTCGCTTGTGCCGACGCCGGCCGTCCGCAACCTGATCCGCGAGGGCAAGACGCATCAGATTTTCTCGGCGATGCAGACCGGCGGCGCATCGGGGATGCAGACGCTCGACACCGCTCTGATCTCGCTCGTCAGGCAGGGCAAGATCTCGATGCAGCTCGCCGAGTCGAGGTCGTCGAACCCCGAGGAGCTGAGAAGGCTCGCGGGAACCGGCGGCGGCGTGGGGATGGTGGCGTAGCGCATGGCCACCTATGTCTTCAAGGCGATGGATGCGGCCGGCTCAAAGGCGGCCGGCGAGATCGAGGCCGAGACCAAGCAGGCGGTCGCCGACCAGCTCCGCCAGCGCGGCCTGATCGTCCTCGACATCGCCGACAAGGGCGGCTCGAAGGAGATCGAGCTCCCGTTCTTCAACAAGACGAAGGCCGCCGACCTGACGATCATGACGCGCCAGCTGGCGACGATGGTCAACAGCGGCATGACGATCCTGCGCGCGCTCTACATCCTCGAGACGCAGACCGAGAACAAGAAGCTGGCGGGGACGATCGGCGAGATCCGCAAGGACGTTGAGGCCGGTATCGCGCTGTCCGACGCGTTCGAGCGGCACCCCGACACCTTCAATCAGCTGTTCACGGCGATGACACGCGCCGGCGAGACCGGCGGCATGCTCGACCAAGCGCTGCTGCGGATCGCCGACCAGCTCGAATCGGCCGACTCGCTCCGGCGCCAGGTCAAGTCGGCGATGGCCTACCCGATCGTCGTGCTCTCTTTCTCGGTGATGGTGCTGATCGCGCTGCTCGTCTGGCTCGTCCCGGTCTTCGAGAACGTCTTCAAGACCTTCGGCGGTGAGCTGCCCGCGATCACGCGGATGACGGTCTCGATGTCGAACGCGATGACGAGCTACTGGTACATCGTGATGCTGGTTGCCGGTGGGGCCTGGTACGGCTTCAAGAAGTGGAAGGCGACCGAGGGCGGACGCCAGAGCTTCGACAAGTTCAAGCTGCGGGTGCCGATGAAGATCGGCGACATCGTCCAGAAGGTCGCGCTCGCCCGCTGGTCGCGCACGCTGTCGGGCCTCGTCACCGCGGGCGTCCCGCTGATGCAGGCGATCGAGATCACCGGCAAGACATCGGGCAACTGGGTCGTCGAGAAGGCGATGGACGACGTCGTCGAGAGCGTCCGCTCCGGCGGCACGATCGCCGATCCGCTCAAGAACAGCCCGGTCTTCCCGGGCATGGTCACGCACATGGTCTCCGTCGGCGAGGACACCGGCGCGCTCGACACGATGCTGACCAAGATCGCCGAGTTCTACGAGGACCAGGTCGCAGCCGCCGTCAAGCAGCTGACCTCGATCCTCGAGCCGATCATGATCATCCTGGTCGGCGGCATGGTGGGCTTCATCGTCGTGGCGATGTACATGCCGATGTTCAAGGTGTACGACTCCATCAAGTGACGCTTCGGTTCGCCGTGGTTTCGGCGCATCGCTGTGCATCGCCGGACTCGCTTTGCCGCTCGCCCGGCGACGTACTGCACTGCGCCTGACCCCAGCGCTTCGGCCGACTCATTTCGCGTACTAGCTGGCTCGGTGGCACTAAGGCCTGTTGGGGTTTAGTCGGCGGTTGTTTCGGCCGATAGGTGATGGGTGGGGGAGGGTCCTGCTCCTGGGTTGCTGCCTGCGTCCGAACTGCCGTTCGGGCTGAGCAGGTTCGTCCGCGTCTGTGGGCTGATCGCGATCGGCTGCGGTGTCGTGCCGCTGGTCGGCGTCGTGCTCGGGATGCCGGTGCTGTCCGAGATCGTGCCCGGGCTCCCGCCGACGGCGCCGCTCTCGGCCGTCCTGCTGATCGGGTTCGGCTTGGTGGTCATGTCGAAGGTGACGGGCGGGCAGGTGGAGCTGCTCCGCCGGCCGCTGCTCGCCGTGCTCGGCCTCGTCGCTGCGCTCGTGACCGCCGAGTACCTCGCCGGCGTCGACCTCGGCATCGACCGGCTGCTCGGCGGCGACCACGGGGGTCCGCACCCTGGCCGGCCCTCGCTGCACTCGTCGGTCAGCTTCCTGCTGCTCGCCGTCGCGCTGTCGACGACGCGCTTCCGGTTCGACTGGCGCGGGCTCGCTGCGCACATCGTCACCACGACCGGCGCGATCGTCACCGGTACGGCCGTCGTGGGGCATCTGCTCGGTGCCGGCGCGGTTCGCAACCTCAGCTCCTCAGCGGCGATGGCGCTTCCAAGCGCGGCCGGGCTGATCGCGCTCTATGCCGCTGCGTACGCGTTCAGGCCGGGCTACGCGCCCGCCGTCTGGTGGGCACAGGACGGTTCCGGCGAGCGTGCAGCCCGCAGGACGGCGCCGCTCGCCCTCGTGCTCCCGGTCGCAGGTGGCGCGCTCGTGGCCGCGGCGTCGGCGCTCGGCTGGTGGGACGATCGCTTTTCGCTCGCGCTGATGGTCGTCGGCACCGCCGCAACGGCGCTCGTCCTGCTCCGCGTCGTCGTCCGCGATGTCCGGGCGAACGAGCAGGTCGTGTTCGAGGCCGAACGCCAGAGCCGGGCTCACCTACGCCGCTTCGGGCTCCTGACGACCCGGTCTCCCGTGGCGATCTTCGAGACCGACGCCCAAGGGCAGTGCGTGTTCGTCAACGAGCGCTGGTGCGAGATCACCGGCCTGACGATCAGCTCTTCGCTCGGCGCGGGCTGGCGCTCGGTCCTTCACCCCGAGGACGGCGGCTGGGTCGCAGCTCACCTCGAGCGGCCGGATCGCCCGCTCGACTTCGAAGGCGAGTACCGCATCGTCCGGCCCGACGGGGAGGTTCGCTGGCTGTTCGGCAGCGCGAGCGCGCTCGTCGACGACGCCGGTGAGCTCAGCGGCTACATCGGGTCGGTGCTCGACATCACCGACCGGCGCGCGGCCGAGGAGGCGACGGCGCGGGTGGTCGACCGGATTGCCGAGGCCGTCGCAGTACGAGACGCCGACGGCAGCTTCCTGCACCAGAACGAGGCCAGCGAGGCGATCATGGCAGACGTCACGCGGCGTGTGACGAGCTGGCCGGGCCATCGCGACGAGTATCGGATCATCGACGAGAGCGGGGAGCTGATCGCCTTCGACCAGCTCCCCGGAGAGAAGACGCGCGTGACCGGCGAGGAGATCGACGACGCGATCCTCGGCTTCCCCGAGCCGGGCGGCGAGACCCGGTGGCTGCGGTTCTCGACACGCCGGCTGGGGGGCGGTCCGGCCCCGCACCAGGTGATCCTGTCGTTTGCCGACATCACCGACCGGCGCCGGCAGGAGCTCGAACTGGCCGAGGCGCGCGAGCGCTTCCAGCGCTCGTTCGAGGACGCCCCGATCGGGATGGCACTGGTCGGCACCGATGGGCGCTTCCAGCGTGTCAACCGCGCCCTCTGCGAGATGACCGGCTACGACGAGCGCCGGTTGACGGAGCTCGGCTTTCAGGAGATCACGCATCCCGACGACATGGCCGACGGCGACGCCGCGCTCGAGCGCCTGCTCGCCGGGGGAATCGAGACCTTCCACACCGAGAAGCGCTACGTCCGCGCCGACGGCGAGCCGATCTGGGTCCACCTCGCGGTCTCACCGGTCCGCGGCGACGGCGGCGAGGCCCGCTACTTCGTCACGCAGGTCCAGGACATCTCCGACAGAAAACGCCACGAGCACGAACTCCAGTACCTGTCGGATCACGACTCGCTGACCGGCCTGGCCAACCGCCGTCAGCTGACCGCCGACATGACGCGGCGAGTCGCCGAGCTGGATCGTCACGGGCAGTCGTTCTCGCTCGTCCTGCTCGACCTCGACCACTTCAAGTACATCAACGACAGCCTCGGCCACAACGTCGGTGACCAGGTCCTCTGCGCCGTGGCCGACGCCCTACGTGGCCGGCTCGCCGCCACCGACCTCGTCGCCCGGCTCGGCGGCGACGAGTTCGCCTGCGTGCTGGCGCGCACCGATCACGACGCCGCCGAGGGCGTCGCCGCCGAGCTGATGGACGTCGTCCGGACGGTCACCGTCCAGGCCGGCGACCGCGAGCTCCACATCTCCGCGAGCGCCGGCGTGGTCTGCGCGACCGAGCTCGCCGAGCCGGACGCCGACTCGATGCTGGCCGCAGCCGACCTGGCGATGTACGAGGCCAAGGAGGCCGGCCGCGACCGTTACGCCGTCCACGACCCGTCGGCCGACGGGCGCCATCTGGCATCCGAGCGACTCAACTGGTCGCACCGGATCCGTCAGGCACTCGACGGTGAGGGGTTCGTGCTCCATTACCAGGCGATCGTCGGACTGCACGAGGAGGGTGTCCCGCACTACGAGGCGCTGATCCGCCTGGCCGACCCGGCGCTCCCGTCGCTCGCGCTACCCGGCCTCTTCCTGCCGGTCGCCGAGCGTTACGGGCTGATGCCGGCCGTCGACCGCTGGGTCGCGACCGAGGTGATCCGGGCGCTCGCCGAGGACGAGTTCCACCCGAAGGCGACGATCGCGCTCAACGTCTCGGCGTACTCGCTCGCCGACTCGTCACTGCTCGACCTGGTCGAACGACTGCTCGACGAGGCCGGGGTCGACCCGAGCCGGCTCTGCTTCGAGGTCACGGAGTCGATCGCGATCAGCAAGCTCGAGTCGGCGAAGGCGTTCGGGGACCGGCTGCGCGCGCTCGGGTGCGCGTTCGCGCTCGACGATTTCGGGACCGGGTTCGGGTCGTTCACCCACGTCAAGCACCTGCCGTACGGGATCATCAAGATCGACGGCGACTTCATCGGTGGGCTCGCCACGAGCACCAGGGACCGTGCTGTGGTCGAGGCGCTCGTCCACCTCGCGCGGGCGACAGGGACGCTGACGGTCGCGGAATGCGTCGGCGACGGCACGACGGTCGAGCTCCTGCGGGAGCTCGGCGTCGACATGGCGCAGGGCTTCTACCTGGGGCGGCCGGCTCCCGCCGCAGCGGTACGCGCCGCCGAGCACGAGCTCTGGCCGCAGGCTGCCGCCAGGGATCGCGGCGCCGCCTGACTCAGCCGCGGCGCAGCAGCCGTGCCGTTGCCGCGTTCAGCTCAGCCAGCTTCTCGGCTCTGTCTTCACCGGTCGCGCCCGCTACGCAGTGTGCGACGTGTTGCTCGAGCAGGCCGAGCGCGACCTTGTCGAGAGCCGCCTGAGCGGCGCTGATCTGCGTCAGGACGTCGATGCAATAGCGGTCCTCCTCGATCATGCGCTCGACGCCGCGGACCTGGCCTTCGATCTTCCGCAGCCTCGCGGTCAACCGGTCGCGGTCCTCGTGATAGCCCGGGGCGGTCACGCTGCGCTCCTGGTCGTGGCGACCGGCTCGAACCGTCGCAGGCGCAGAGCGTTCGCCACGACCGAGACGCTCGAGAGCGCCATCGCGGCGGCAGCCGGTACCGGGCCGAGGATGCCGGCCGCGGCCAGCGGCAGCATCAGGACGTTGTATCCGAGCGCCCAAGCGAGGTTCTGACGGATCGTCCTCAGTGTCCGGCGGCTGAGCGCGATCGCGTCCGCGGCCGCTTCAGGGTCGCCGGAGACGAGCGTCAGGTCCGATGCCTCGATCGCGACGTCGGTGCCGGTGCCGATCGAGATGCCGAGATCGGCCTGCGCGAGCGCCGGGGCGTCGTTGACGCCGTCGCCGACCATCGCCACGACCCGGCCGCCCCGCTGCAGCGAGGCAACGGCCGCCGCCTTGCCCTCGGGCGCGACACCGGCGAGTACGCGGTCGATCCCGAGTGAGTGGGCCACGGCCGTAGCCGGCAATTCGTGGTCGCCGGTCAGCAGCACCGGCTCGAGGCCGAGATGCCGGAACCGGCCGATCGCCGCGGCCGCGGTCGGCTTGATCCGGTCGCTCAGCGCGATCGCGCCGATCTGCTCGCCGTCTCGCTCGACCGCCACGACCGTCGCTCCGCCTGCAAGCGCGTCCGCGACCTCCGTCCGGCTCGTGTCCGCCGCGCCGATCGCGATCTGGATCTCGCCGACGGTCGCCTCGACGCCGGCGCCCGCGAGTGCGGAGAAGCGTGACGCCGGCGCCGGCTGGATGCCGCGGCTCTGCGCCGCTGACACGATCGCCCGGCCGATCGGATGCTCGGAGCCGGTCTCGGCCGCAGCGGCCAGATCGAGCAGCTCCTCCTCGGAGACGCCGGCGACGGGGAAGAGCCCGCTGACGGTCATCCGGCCCTCGGTCAGCGTTCCGGTCTTGTCGAGCACGATCGTGTCCGCGCGCTTGGTCCGCTCGAGGATCTCCGGCCCGCGGATCAGGAGCCCGAGCTGGGCGCCGCGCCCGGTCCCGACGAGCAGGGCGGTCGGGGTGGCGAGGCCGAGCGCGCACGGACAGGCGACCACCAGGACCGCGACCGCCGCGGAGAAGGCGAACGTCGCAGGCTCGCCGGCGGCTAGCCAGAAGCCGAGCGTCGCGAGCGAGAGCACGATCACGACCGGCACGAAGACCGCAGCGACACGGTCGGCGAGCCGCTCGATCGGCGCCTTGCCGGTCTGGGCCTCGGTCACGAGCCGCGCGATTCCGGCGAGCATTGTGTCGGCTCCGACAGCGGTCGCTTCGACGACGAGCCGGCCGCCCGCGTTGATCGACCCACCGGTGACCGGGTCGCCGGCGTGCTTCTCGACCGGCACCGGCTCGCCGCTGATCAGCGACTCGTCGACCGCGGAGACGCCCTCGGTCACGACGCCGTCGGTTGCGACCTTCTCGCCGGGGCGGACTACGAACAGGTCGCCGACCGCGAGCCGGTCGATCGGCACGAGCGTCTCGGCTCCATCCCCGGAGATCAGCGTCGCCTCTTTCGCGCCGAGCTCCAGCAACGCGTGCAGCGCGCTCGCGGCACGTCCCTTGGCCCGCGCTTCGAGCCTGCGCCCGAGCAGCACGAACACCGGCACGACCGCGGCGACCTCGAGGTAGAGCTCGCCGCCGGCGTCTTCCCGGCTTGACGTGAGGCTGAACGGCATCGTCATGCCCTCCATGCCCGCATGTCCGAAGAAGAGCGCGTACATCGACCAGCCCCACGCGGCGAGCGTGCCGATGCTGATCAGGCTGTCCATGTTCGCGCTGCGATGGCGGAGCGCCGCGAGTGCTCCGCGATGGATCGGCCAGGCGCCCCAGAACACGACGGCCGTAGCAAGCTGAAGCGCAAGCCACTGCCAGCGGTCGAACTGGAGCGCCGGGATCATCGACATCAAGAGGACCGGCAATGCGAGCAGCGTCGAGACGAGGAGCCGCATCCCGAGCGCGTCGGGGTCGTGGTGCTCGTGCCCGTCAGCGCCCGGGCCGCTGTCTGCTGCCGGCAGGTTCGCGGTGTAGCCGGCCGAGCCGATCGCTGCCGCAAGCCGCCCGGGGGACACGACCGAGCCGTCGAACTCGGCGGTAGCGGTCTCGGTCGCGAAGTTGACCGTCGCCGTCACGCCGTCGAGCTCGTTGAGCGCGCGTTCGACGCTCCGTGCGCATCCGGCGCAGGTCATACCGCCGATCGGAATGTCGAGACGCTCGGTCATGCTGTCAGCATACCCCCCTGGGGTAGCCGGTCGGTACGCTCGGCCGATGCAGCCAAAGGCCATTGCCCAGCGCGCGGCGCTGACCGCGATTCTCTCTCTGCCGCGACCCGTGCGACGCCTGATCGCCGGTCCCGAGCGCACGGAGGACGGGCAAAGCCTCGATCTCGACGCGCAGGTCCTGGCGCGGCTCGACCAGCTGCTAGGCGGCGCGCTCGACTCCGATGACGGCACCGCCGCCTCGGCACGTGACGGGATGGCGGCGGGCGCGTTCGCGGTCGCCGGGCGCAGGCAGCCGGTAGCGGTTGTCCGGAACGAGCTGCTCGCCGGCCCGGATGGCCACACGATCCCAGCGAGGCGGTACGTCCCGCTGACCGCCGAGCGGCCGGATGCCGGCCCGCTCGTCGCCTACTTCCACGGCGGCGGCTGGGTCTGCGGCGACCTCGACACGCATGACAACACATGCCGGGCGATCGCCGACGCGACCGGCGCGACCGTTGTCGCCGTCGACTACCGGCTCGCGCCCGAGAGCCCGTACCCGGCCGCGCTCGACGACGCCTTTGCCGCCTACGCCGACCTCCGCGCACGCGCCGGCGAGTTCGGCGCCGACCCTGAGCGGATCGCCGTCGCCGGCGACAGCGCCGGTGGCTGGCTCGCGGCGATGGTCTGCCTGCGAGCAGCGGCCGAAGGCATCCCGCAGCCATCGGCGCAGGTGCTGATCTACCCGGTGACCGATCTCGTCGAGCAGAGCCGCTCCTACCACCTCTTCTCCGACGGGCTGCTCCTGACCGAGCGCGAGATGCAGTGGTTCAAGGACAACTTCGTCCCCGACGTCGCGGCCCGCAGGGATGCGTCGCCGCTCTATGCCGAGCTGCCGGACGGTCTCGCGCCGGCGTTCGTGCTCACGGCCGGGTTCGATCCGCTCCGCGACGAGGGCGAGGCGTACGCACGGGCGCTCTCCGCAAGTGGCGCCCCGGTCCACATGCGCCGGTACCCCGGTCAGGTCCACGGCTTCATCAACGCGCTCGGCGTCGGCGGCGCGACGCGTGAGGCGATCGGCGAGATCGCGGGAGTCCTGCGGCTCTGGTGGGCGCAGGCTCCCGACCGCGAGCAGGTCAGCGCTCGATGAGCAGCCGGCCGCCGCTGCCGACCCGCAGCGAGCGGTTGCCTTCGAGCAGCTCGAGCAGCTCTTCGCCGACGAGCTCGCGGCGCCAGCCGTGGAGGGCGCGCACGTCAGGCTCGGTGCCCTTCGCGCCGTTCACGGCCCAGCCGGCGATCCGCTGCAGCTCCGAGCGCGTCGCGAGCAGCTCGTAGGCGAGCCCGGCCGCGCGGGCGCGCGTCCGCACGAACGCCTCGGTGAGCGCGATCACCGGCGCATCGACGTTGCCCTGATCCTGCTTCGGGACCGGTTCGGCCGGGATCGGGTCGCTCGCGGCGCCGCGCTCGATCGCCTCCATCAGCGAGCGGCCGCGGCGGTGGAGCGTCGCCTCGCCGACGCCGCGGATGTGGCTCAGCTTCTCGGTCGTGTTCGGTCGCCGCTTCGCGATCTCGACGAGCGTCGCGTCCATCAGCACCGTCGACGGCGGCCGGTCGGCCTGCTGCGCCGTGTCTTCGCGCCAGACGACGAGCTCGCGTGCGATCGCTCGCTGCACGGGATCAAGCGTGCCGATCTTCGGCAGCTTGGCGAACAGAGCGTCGATTTCGCGCCCGTCGTCGATCTCTTCGAGATAGCGGCACTCCTCACGAGCCCACTCGAGCCGGCCCGCTGCGAGCAGACGCGACTGAAGCTCGTCGGCCACCGCGAGCAGATGCTCGACGTCGCCACGCGCGTAGCTGAGCTGCTCCTCGGTCAACGGCCGCCTGTCCCAGCGGGTGAACGAGGCACCCTTGTGGACCTGCTTGCGGACCGTCGCCTTGAGCAGTGCGTCGTAGCCCATCTGCGCCCGTAGACCGGCGAAGCCTGCTGCGATCTGTGTGTCGAAGACGCAGCGGACCGGCGTGCCCCAGTCGCGCCGGATCAGGGCGACGTCCTGGCGCGCGGCGTGGAGGACGACCTCGATGTCGGAGTCGCCGAGCACGTCCGCGAGCGGTGCCGGGTCGAACGGCTCGGCGATCGGGTCGAGCAGCACGATCTCACCGTCCGGGAGCGCGATCTGGACGAGGCAGAGCAGCGGCTGGTAGCGGCCTTCGCCGACGAACTCGGTGTCGAGACCGAGGCGGCCGGCCGCGCGGGCGCGATCGGCCAGTTCGCGCACGAAGTCGTCCATCGCCGGCGACGCTACCGGCCGCGGCGGTCGGCTCAGAGCGGGAGCTGGCCGGACGGCGGCGGCGTGAACGAGGCGGGGTCGTAACGGTCGAGCAGCTCACCGGCGGTCGCCGGCCTGCCGCTCTCCCACAGCCCGACCGACGCGGCGAGCATCCCGAGCACGTCTTCCGGCGTCTCGCCTAGCGCGCGGCGCTCGGCGAGGGTCACGGCGCCTTCACGCTTGGCGAGCCGCGTTCCGGTGGAGTTCAGCACGAGCGGCACGTGCGCGTACGTGGGTCGGGCCAGACCGAGGCGGTCGATCAGCCAGAGCTGAGCGGCCGTCGACGGCAGCAGGTCGTCGCCGCGGACAACCTCGGTGACAGCCTGCGCGTGGTCGTCGACGACGGTCGCGAGCTGGTAGCCGTGCGTGCCGTCGTTCCGCCGGACGACGACGTCATCGGCGATCTGCTGCTGAGGTCCGTGGTGGCGGTCGGTGAAGCCGAGCTTCGCGGACCCGGAGTCGATTCGCAGCGCCGGCGGGCGCCCTGATCGCTCCCGTTCTGACCGTTGTGCCGCAGTGAGCTCACGGCATGTGCCGGGGTAGCGATCGGTCGCGCCGTGCGGCGCTGACGCGGCCTCGCGGATCTCCGCGCGCGTGCACCAGCAGCGGTAGATGAGGTCCTGCGCCTCGAGCTCGGCGATCGCGGCGGTGTAGGCCGCGCTGCGCTCTGACTGGCGCAGCGGCGTGCCGTCGTGAACGAGCCCGAGCGCCGACAGATCCTCCAGTTGCGAGCGCTCGTGCTCGGCACGGCAGCGGGCGCGGTCGAGGTCGTCGATCCGCAGCGCGAAATCGAGGCCCTGTGAGCGCGCGGAGAGCCAGGCGAGCAGCGCGGTGCGCAGGTTGCCGACGTGAAGCGGACCGGAGGGGGAGGGGGCGTAGCGGCCGGCGCCGGAGGCCATGTCCGGCGAGGCTACCCGCGCGATCCGCTGTAGCCTCGCCGCGATGAGCGATCAGGAGCAGACGCCAGCGGACGCCGCTGAACCAAGGGCCTGCACCGTCTGCCGGGGCACCGGGACCGTGCTCTCGAACCTCGGCGGCAGTTTGAGCGAGCAGCAATGCCCCTGGTGCGAGGGCAGCCGTGTGTTCCTGCCAGAGCACGACGCGCAAGCCGCTCGCAGCGGCGCCTGACCGCGCGGCTCAGGTCCGGACCCTACGACGATCGTCCGGCCGCAAGGCATTGCCTACAAACGGCGGCTGCGCGGCCGAAGAACTGAGGACCACCGCTGGAAGGCCGGCGGCCAACCCGTTGTCGGAAACCCCAGGAGAACCTGTTCCGTGTTGAATCGTTTCAAGTCTGAGGACGAGGGCTTTACCCTCATTGAGCTCCTCGTTGTCATTTTGATCATTGGCATTCTTGCCGCGATCGCTCTTCCGTCGTTCCTGAACCAGCAGAAGAAGGGTCAGGATTCGTCGGCGAAGTCGGATGCCCGCAATGCGTACACCGATATCTACGCGTGTGGCACCGATTCCAACCTGAACTTCACGACCTGCACGATCTCGGCTGATTCTGGGCTTGAGGTCGGTACGTCGAACGGTCAGGTTCAGGTCTCTGGCGGTGGCGCCGGGACGTTCACGGTGACCGGGTACTCGCAGAGCGGAGCACGATTCAGCATCACGCGCGCTGCGTCCGGCAAGTCGATCCGGTGCAAGACCACTGGTCCGTGCTCCGGAACGAGCACCTGGTAGAGCGGATCAAATACGAACTGTTCCGGGGAGGCGGGCTACGGCCCGCCTCTCCCTCGTTCGGGCGTTCGACGGCTGTCCGTCCCTGGGGTTCCGGCCCTAGAACATCCGTCCAGGCTGCAAGATTCCGCCTACACGCGAGGGCGCAGCCGTCCGATGATGAGCACTGTGTGGCCCGTGAGTATGCGGGCAGGCTTCTCGGGCGTGCTGCCAGGTGGGCCAAAGTCGCACAGCAACACAGAGTCCATCGGTCCTGAGGAGGATCTTCCGTGCTGAATCGTTTTAAGTCTGAGGACGAGGGCTTTACCCTCATTGAGCTCCTCGTTGTCATTTTGATCATTGGCATTCTTGCCGCGATCGCGCTTCCGTCGTTCCTGAACCAGCAGAAGAAGGGTCAGGATTCGTCGGCGAAGTCGGATGCCCGCAATGCGTACACCGATATCTACGCCTGCGGCACCGATTCGAACCTGAATTTCACGACCTGCACGATCTCGGCTGATTCCGGCCTCGAGGTTGGTACGTCGAACGGTCAGGTTCAGGTCTCTGGCGGTGGCGCCGGGACGTTCACGGTGACCGGGTACTCGCAGAGCGGAGCAACGTTCAGCATCACGCGCGCTGCGTCCGGCAAGTCGATCCGGTGCAAGACCACTGGTCCGTGCTCCGGAACGAGCACCTGGTAGCCGGGACGGCGACCAGTCAGTGCTTCGGGAGGCGGGCTACGGCCCGCCTCCTGTTGTTCCGGCCCGTATCTTCCCGTCGAGCGAGATGACCCCGACCCCTCTAGGCAACCGCTTCCCGAGCGATCGTGGCTTTAGCCTGATCGAGCTGCTCGTGGTGATGATGATCATTGGCATTCTCGCCGCTGTCGCGTTGCCGGCACTTCTCCGCAACGAGCAGAAGGCGCAGGACGCCGATGCGAAGACGCTCGCCCGTCACATGGTCACCGAGGTCGAGGCATGTCGCACGGCCGAGAACGGCTATGCGCAGTGCGACTCGAGCCTGATCTCGACCGATCTTCCCGTCGGCACGCAGAAGGGGGAGGTATCGGCGGTGCCGATCTCGTCGGGGGCGGGGTACGAGGTGACAGCCGCGTCGAACTCGGGTGGCTTCTTCCACGCCACCCGCGCCACCTTCGGGGCGCGCGTGATCCGCACCTGCGACGACGGCGGTGGCGGCCGCACCGCGGGATGCAAGCCGGCCGACGCGGCAGGCAACCAGTGGTGACCCGGCGAAACCTCATCGCATGCCGGTCGCCGCACTCATCTTCACCGCGTTCGCCGGCCTCTGTGTCGGTTCGTTCCTGAACGTCGTCGCCTGGCGCCTCCCGCGCAATGAATCGGTAGTAAGGCCCGGTTCGCACTGCCCCGGCTGTGACCGGCCGCTCAAGGCATACGAGAACATCCCGGTGTTCTCGTGGCTCGTGCTCCGCGGCCGCTGTCGCACCTGCAAGACCCGAATCTCGATCCGCTACCCGCTGATCGAGCTCACGACCGGCGCGCTCTACGTAGCGATCGCCGCCTACTGGTGGGAGGACTGGCGCGAGCTGGCGCTCGGGATCGTCCTCGTGACCGCACTGATCCCGATCACCGCGATCGACCTCGACGTCAAGCGGATCCCGAACGCGATCACCGCTCCCGCCGCCCTGCTCGCGCTCCCGATCGCCGCTCTCACCGAGCCCTCGTTCATCCCAGAGCAGCTGATCGCCGGCGCCGCCGCCACCTTCTTCTTCCTGCTTCCGGCCCTGATCTCCCGCAAGGGCATGGGGATGGGAGACGTCAAGCTCGCCGGAGTGATGGGCCTCTACCTCGGCGCGGCCGTCGCGCCCGCGATCCTGATCGCGCTCGTCAGCGGCACGCTGATCGGCGTCGTCGTGATCCTCAAGAAGGGCGTCTCGTCGGGGCGAAAGACCGCCGTCCCGTTCGGGCCGTTCCTCGCGCTCGGCGCCGTCGTCAGCATCTTTGCTGGCACCCCAATCGTCGATGCGTACGTCGGTCGTTTCTGAGCGGCGAGTTTGCACGGAGAATTGGCACGCGGCGAAAGGGCCTCTGCCAGACTGCGGCGGCTCGTCTGCAGCGTTCAAGGCAAGCGCCGTTTGGACGAACAACTGAGGGTGTCGGGGCCCTGCGTTGAGGGTCCGTGCTTCCCCGCCGACACCAAGCCGTAAGGCGCTCGCCCGACGGCGAGCTGCTCCCCACAACGCAAGAGAACTCAATGGCACGACGCAAACCAACCCTGGTCGGGCTCGAGATCGAGCCGGCCGCCGTGCATGCCGCGGCGGTGTCGGTGAACGGGTCGATCGAGGTCAAGCACGCGGCGGTCGCGCCGCTCGAGGTCGGAGTGATCCGCGACGGCGAGATCCACGACCCGGTTGCCCTGACCAACGCGCTGCGCGCGATGTTCGCCGACAAGAACGGCCTAGACCGCAAGGTCCGGATCGGCGTCGCCAACCAGAAGATCGTCGTCCGCGTGCTCGACCTGCCGCCGGTCGAGAGCGAGAAGGAGCTCGAGGCGGCGGTGCGGTTCACCGCCCAGGATCACATTCCGATGCCGCTCGAGCAGGCCCTGATCGACTTTCAGCCGCTTGACATAGTCGATACCGAGGCCGGCCGGCGCCAGCGCGTGCTGATCGTCGCGGCGCGCCGCGAGATGATCGAGCAGATCCTGCAGGTCTGCCGCGACGCGGGGCTCAAGCCCGAAGGCGTCGACCTCTCGGCCTTCGCGATGATCCGCGCGCTCGGCCAGGGCGGCACCGACAACACTCCGGTCCTCTACCTGTCGATCGGCGGGATCACGAACCTCGCGGTCGCCGAGGGCCAGTCCTGTCTCTTCACCCGCGTCGTCGGTGGCGGCACCGAGGCGATCGCCTCCGTTCTCGCCGAGCGCCAGGGCCTGACGCTCGAACACGCCCGCGACTGGCTGCGCCATGTCGGGCTGATGACGCCGATCGAGGAGATCGCCTCCGGCGACCACAGCGAGATCGTCCGTGACGCCCGCGCGGTGCTGCAGGACGGTGTCCGCCGGATCGGCGGCGAAGTCCGCAACTCGCTCGACTTCCACCATGCTCAGGGCGGGATGAGCCTGCGCGTCGAACGTGCTGTGCTCACAGGCGCCGCCGGAGCGATCCCGGGCTTCGCCGACGCGCTCTCCGCCGAGCTGCACATGCCGGTCACCTCCGGTGTCGTCGCCGGCCAGACCGGCGGTTTCGATGCCCACCTCTTGACCGTCGCGGCCGGACTTGCCGTCGAGGAGGTGCCGTCGTGAAGGCCATCAACCTCATCCCCGCCGACCAACGGCGGGGCGCCGGCGGCGCCGCAGGCCGCACCGGCGGCGCGGCGTACGCGATCGTCGGGCTGCTTGCGATCGCCCTGATCCTCTTCGGCTCGTGGACGCTCACGAACAAGCAGATCACCGAGAAGACCGCCGAGGCGAGCTCGCTCGAGCAGCAGGCCCAGATCAAGACCGCGCAGGCGTCCGCGCTCGGCAGCTTCAAGAAGTTCGCCGACATCCGCGCCAACCGCGTCCAGACGGTCAAGAAGCTCGTAGACAGCCGTTTCGACTGGGCCCACGCGATGGGTGAGGTCTCGCGGGTGCTTCCTGCCAGGACGTGGCTGACGGCGATGACCGGAACGATCGCTCCCGGGGTCGCCACCGACGTCGGCGGCACCACCGACCCGCTCCGCGCGGCCCGGCCCGTCCCAGCGATCGAGATGGCAGGCTGCTCGACCAGCCAGACCGAGATCACACGCCTGATCGCACGCCTGCGCCTGATCAACGGCGTCGACCGCGTCTCGATCTCGAGCGCGAAGAAGGCGACGACCGTGAAGCCGAAGAGCGACACGACCGGCCCGATCGACTCGGCCGCGCTCAGCAGTGGCAAGGTGGCCCGCAAGGAGCCCTGCACCCAGACCCGGCCGACGTTCAGCCTCGTGGTCTTCTTCCGCGGGCTGATCACGCCCCCCGGCAAGACCGGCAAACCTGAGCTGCAAGGCCAGCAGGCGGCTCCGGCGGCGGGCGCCACGCCCGCCCCGGCCACGAACAGCACCCCCACGACCACCGGGACGACCACGACGCCCACCCCGACGACGAGCGCCACGACGGCGCCTGGAGGCACGCAATGACCCAGCGCGATCGCATCGTCATCATCGTCGTCGCCGCAGTCGCGATCCTCGGGGGCTACTGGTTCTTGGCGCTCAAGCCGAAGCGCGAAGAGGTCAGCGCGGCCGAGACACGGATCAGCGATGCACAGGCGAAGGTCGCGGAGGCCGATCAGGCGCTGGCGAACGCCCGTGAGTCGAAGGCCAGCTACCAGAAGAACTTCGCGACGGTCGCGAATCTCGGCAAGGCCGTGCCGGTCGACGACAACGTCGACACGATGGTCTACCAGCTGGAGACGATCGCCAGGAACAACGGCGTCAAGTTCCAGTCGTTCGAGCTCAAGGCGAGCGCCGCCGCGGCGCCGACGGCCCCGGCGACCCCGACCGCCTCCGTGACGGCCACCCTGCCGCCCGGGGCCGCCGTCGGCGCTGCCGGCTTCCCGACGATGCCGTTCAGCTTCGTCTTCCAGGGCTCGTTCTTCACGCTGCAGAAGTTCCTCGCAGACGTCAACGCGCTGACCACGGTCCGCAAGGACGGCCGGGTTCGCGTGCGAGGCCGTCTGCTGCAGATCGACGGCGTCGGCCTTCAGCCGGGCGAGCTCGGCTTCCCCTACGTCGAGGCCAAGATCGCCGCGACTGCCTACGTGCTGCCCGAGGACCAGGGCCTGACGGCCGGGGCGACACCGTCGAATCCGAGCGGGGCCGCTACGCCGCCTGCACAGTCACCGATCGACACCGATGGAGCCGCGCGATGAACTTCCTGCAGAACCTCTGGTCGGACCTCGTCGACAAGCGGTTGCTTCCGGTCGTCGCGATCCTGATCGCAGCCCTGATCGCTGTCCCGGTCGTCCTGGGCCGCGCCAAGGATCCGGAGACGCCGGCGCCGGCCGAGCAGATCGCGTCGACCGATGACGTCACCAGCCCCGGCAAGGTGACGCTCGACCCAGATGGGGCGAGCCCCGAGTTCATCCAGCGCGAGGCCAAGCGGCGCGACCCGTTCGCGCGCGAGAAGGTCAAGAAGAAGGCTCAGACCGCGACCGACGCCGCTGCCAGCGTCGGCAAGGCGCTCGGCGGGGGCGACAGCGGCACCTCGACGACCTCCAAGAGCACCGGCGGCACCCAGACGACCGCCGCGAAGCCCAAGCCTGCGACCAAGCGTGTGACGCTCGAGTTCGGTCAGACCGGCTCGGTCAAGCGCTACTCGAACATCACGAAGCTGACGCCGCTGCCGAGCGAGGACAACCCGCTGTTCGTCTACCAGGGCGTCAACACCGACGGTGATGCCGCGGTCTTCCTGATCTCGACAGAGGCGGTCCCGAGCGGCGACGGCAAGTGCGAGCCGGCCGGCAATGACTGCCAGAAGCTGACGATCAAGAAGGACCAGGTCGAGTACTTCGACGTGCCGAGCGGTACCGGCGGGATCACCCAGTACGAGCTGAAGATCCTCAGCATCGGGTAGGCACCACATATATTCCCTCGGCGTATGACGCTGAGGCTGATCACCGCGGGTGAGTCGCATGGGCCGGGACTGACGACGATCGTCGAGGGGCTGCCCGCGGGGCTCGAGCTCGACCGG
This sequence comes from Baekduia sp., assembly GCA_037045385.1. Taxonomy (GTDB): domain Bacteria; phylum Actinomycetota; class Thermoleophilia; order Solirubrobacterales; family Solirubrobacteraceae; genus Baekduia. The sequence goes on from JBAOHN010000007.1 coordinate 23,109, forward strand.
GATGCGATCGATCACGACATGGCGCGGCGGCAGCTCGGGCACGGGCGCGGCGGCCGGATGAAGATCGAGCGCGACCACGCCGACGTCACCGCCGGTGTCCGGCACGGTCGGACGCTCGGGGGGCCGGTCGCGCTGCAGGTGCCGAACCGCGACTACCAGAACTGGGAGGAGCGGATGAACCCGTGGCCGATCGACGGCCATGTTGACGAGGTCCATCTGCCGCGTCCCGGGCACGCCGACCTCGCCGGCGTCCAGAAGTTCGGCTTCAGCGACGTACGCAACGTGCTCGAGCGTGCCAGCGCCCGCGAAACGGCGGCACGCGTGGCCGGCGGCGCGCTATGCCGTGCGTTCCTGTCGGCGGTCGGCGTCGAGGTGCGCAGCCACGTCGTCCAGATCGGCGACGTGTACGCGCCGCCCAGGCAGTCGACCGGGCTTCAGGACTTCGACGACGTCGACGACGATCCCGTCCGCTGCCTCGACGCCGAGGCGTCGAAGGCGATGGTCGCCCACATCACCGCCCAACGGAAGGCCAACGAGTCGATCGGAGGCGTCTTCGAGGCCGTCGCATTCGGGCTCGTCCCCGGGCTCGGCTCGCACGTCTCGTGGGAGCAGCGGCTCGACGGCAAGATCGCCGGCGCGCTTTGCTCGATCCAGGCGGCGAAGGGCGTTGCCTTCGGCGATGGCTTCGACCTCCCGGCGACGCCGGGGTCGGGCAGCCACGACGAGATCTTCCGCGACGACGAGCGCGGCCTCTTCCGCGAGACCAACCACGCCGGCGGCCTCGAGGGCGGGATGACGAACGGCCTGCCGCTCGTCGTCCGCGTCGCGATGAAGCCGATCCCGACGCTGACCAAGCCGCTGCGCTCGATCGACATAGCCACCGGCGAGTCCGCCCAGGCGCTGCGCGAGCGAACCGACTCCTGCGTCGTCCCGGCGGCCGGCGTCGTCGGCGAAGCGATGCTGTGCTTCGTGCTCGCAAGCGCGTACCGCGAGAAGTTCGCCGGCGACCACATCGACGACGTCCGCGGCGCAGTCGACGCCTACCGCGCGCGCATCGCCGCCGCCGGCGTCTCGGCGTAGCAGGCGATGCCCGGCCCGCTCGTCCTGATCGGCTTCATGGGCGCCGGCAAGTCGGCGCTCGGGCGCAGGCTCGCCGAGAGGCGCGGCGTCGCGTTCACCGACACCGACCTCGTCGTCGAGCAGCGCGCCGGCCGGCCGGCCAGCGACATCTTCGCCGAGCAGGGCGAGGCGGCGTTCCGGCAGCGCGAGCGCGACGTCGTGATCGAGGCGCTCGGTCGCGGCGACGACAAGGTGGTCGCGCTCGGCGGCGGCGCGCCTCTGACGCCCGAGGTAGCGCAGGCGCTCACCGGCCACACCGTCGTCTGGCTCGACGTGAGCGCCGCCACGGCCTGGGAACGCGTCCGCGGCTCTGATCGCCCGCTTGCCAAGGACGAGACCGCCTTCACGGTGCTCCATCGCGAGCGCACGGCCGTTTACGACCGCCTCGCGCGAGCCGTGCTCCCACCGGCTTCACTGGACACACTCGCCGGCGCCGACGAGGCGCTGCGCGTGTTGGCGGGCGCAGCGCCCGAGGTCCGGATGGCATGGGGTGCTGCCGCGTCGGGCTCCTACCCGGCGTTCGTCGGGCCTGGTGCGCTCGGGCTCGCGGCGCCCGGCGCCCCAGGCCGGCGCATAGTCGTGACCGACGAGACCGTCGCCGCGCTCCACGCCGGGCTCGCCGGCGAGATGGCCGGCCTGATCGAGATCGCGCCCGGCGAGGAGCACAAGACGCTTGCGACGACCGAACGCGTCTGGCAGGCGATGGTCGCCCAGGGCGTGACCCGCGCCGACCACGTGCTCGCGCTCGGTGGCGGCGTGGTCGGTGACCTCGCAGGCTTCGCGGCCGCCTGCTTCCAGCGAGGGATCTCCGTCGTGCAGGCGCCGACCACCGTTGTCAGCCAGGTCGACTCGGCCTACGGCGGCAAGACCGGCGTCGACCTGCCCGAGGCCAAGAACTACGTCGGCGCCTACCACCAGCCGGCGTGCGTGCTGAGCGACACCTCGACGCTCGCGACGCTGCCGCCGGAGGAGCACGCCGCCGGGTACGCCGAGGTGCTGAAGACGGCGCTGATCGCCGGCGGCAGCCTCTGGGACGCGGTCTCGGCAGGCGCACCGGTCGATGCGGACGTGATCTTCGGTTGCGTCCGGACCAAGCTCGCGGTCGTCGCAGAGGACGAGCGCGACGGCGGCCGTCGCCAGGTCCTCAACCTCGGCCACACGATCGGACACGCGCTCGAGACCGTCCTCGGATACGGGACGTTGCGCCACGGCGAAGCGGTCGGCCTCGGCCTGATGGCGGCGTTGCGCCTGAGCGGCCAGGACGAGCTCAGAGCCCACGTCGCCGAGCTGCTCAACACTCACGGCCTGCCCACGACCCTCGGTGAGCACAGGGCCGACCTCGATGCCGTCATGTCTGCGATCACACGCGACAAGAAGCGCGTCGGTGGCGCGCCGACGCCGTTCGTCCTCGTCCGTGCGCCGGGTCAGGTCGAGCACGGTTGCGAGGTGACCGCCGCCGAGATCGAGGCCGCCGTGAGAGAGTTGGCCGCGTGACCGTCGCCAGCAACAGAATCGAGGTGCTGCACGGCGTCAACCTCGGCGTTCTCGGACGGCGTCCGGCCCAGCACTACGGAACCGTCACCTACGACCAGCTGACGCGCCGGATCGAGGAGGACGCACGTGCCCGCGGGCTCGAGCCGCGCTTCTTCCAGACCGACCACGAGGGGGCGTTCGTCGAGCAGCTCCACGAGGCAGGGATGGTCGCCGACGGCCTGATCCTCAATCCAGGCGCGTGGACCCACTACTCGTGGGCGATTCGCGATGCGCTCGAGATCGCCGCGATCCCCGCCGTCGAAGTCCACCTGTCGGACGTCACCGCGCGTGAGGAGTTCCGCCGGGCATCGGTGATATCCGACCTCTGCGTCGCGACGGTCAGCGGCCGCGGTCCGGACGGCTACACGGACGCGCTCGACCGCCTCGCCGCGGAGCTCGGCGTCAGCTAGATGCCGGCGCGTGACGCACAGGTCGCCGACCGGCTCGCCGCCCGCGAGCTCGGCGCGCTGGTCGTGTCCGGCTCCGCGAACCTCCGTTGGCTGACGGGCTTCACAGGTTCGAGCGGCCTCGCGATCGTCGGGCCTGGAAAAGCGCGCCACTTCTTCACCGATTTCCGCTACGACGAGCAGTCCGCCGCCCAGCTCGGCAAGGGCTGGGAGCGGCACATAGTCGCCGACCTCCACCGCGCCTCCGGCGAGCTGCTGCACGAGCTTCAGAGCGGCCGGCCGCTCCGGGTCGGCTTCGACGACCGCGACATCACGATCGCGACGCATCGGACGCTCGTTGAGGCAGCTGGTGACGGAGTCGAGCTCGCCGCTGCCGGCGGCATCGTCGAGGACCTGCGGACCGTCAAGGACGATGAAGAGATCGCGGCGATCCGGGCCTCCGCCGCGCTCGCCGACGCGGCTCTGCTCGCAGTGCTCGAGCGCGGGCTCGCCGGACGCACCGAGCGTGAGGTCGCGACCGACCTGGAGATCGAGATGCGCCGGGCCGGTGCCCAGGCGATTGCCTTCCCGCCGATCGTCGCCTCCGGCGCGCACGGCGCGCTACCGCACGCCGAGCCGCGCGACGTGAAGATCCCAGGCGGGGTGCTCGTGACAATCGACTGGGGCGCCGAGCTCGACGGCTACTGCTCGGACTGCACCCGCACGTTCGCGACAGGCGAAGTCGGCAGCACCGAGCGCGAGGTCTACGAGCTGGTGCTCGCCGCCGAGGAGGCCGCGCTCGTCGCCGCCCGCGCAGGGATGTCCTCACGCGACCTCGACAGTGTCGCGCGCGAGCTGATCGGGGCGGCCGGGCACGGTGAGCGCTTCGGGCACGGACTCGGCCACGGCGTCGGCATCGAGGTTCATGAAGGTCCTCGGCTCTCGCAGCGCAGCGACGAGGAGCTCAGGGCCGGCCAGGTCGTGACGATCGAGCCCGGCGTTTACCTGCCCGGCGTATGCGGCGTGCGGATCGAGGACCTCGTCGTGCTCGGTCCCGGGGCGGCCGAGCTGCTCACCGGACTGCCGAAGCAGCTCCAGACGATCGTCTAGAACCCGTGCTCGCCGCCGGATGCTCGGGCACAATGGGGCGATGGCCACGATCCTGGAACTCGTCCAGCCGACGCCGGACTGGATGGGCGCGCTAGGCGTCGCGCTCAGCCGCCCGCCGGGCGTCCCGGAGCGACGCGGCGGCGAGGACCCCTGGGCAGGCCGTGAGCAGGGCGAAGGCGTCAGGCCGCGTCGTATCAGCGACGACCTCGCGTGGTTCCGTCAGGCGGTCGACGAGCCCGAGAGCTACGGCCTGACGCCGCTCGACGACACGGCGACGGTCGCCGCCTGGAGCGCCGAGGACGACGAGCTCACCGGCCGCCTTGGCAGGCTGCGCGACCGCGGCGTGCTCGCCGCGGCCGGGTTCCTCCTGCACGACGAGGACGACGACTTCTCCGAGCTCGCCGACCTCGACCCGTCTGCTCCCTGACCCCTATACGTCCCGAGCAGGTTGTTCCTGATTGCCCGCCGTTATCTCCGTCGACGCCCGCGTACGCACCAGCCTCCTGGCCGGGGGTTCGCGAGCAACCCGCTCAGGAACGACCCTAGTCGAGCCGGCCGCGCCGGAACGGCTTCGGCATCCGCAGCATCGCCGCCGGCATCCTCACGATGTCCCGGCGCGTGCGGTCGAGCGCGGCGACGAGCTCGGTTCCGGCGTCGGGGCCCGACAGCGGCGGGCCGTGGCCCATCAGGAGGTGCTCGGCATCGGCGAAGCGCGACAGGCGGCCGGGTGGCTTGAGGCGCAGCATCGGGTGGACGCCGACACGGCCCGGGCCGACGAGGTACTGCGGGCCGGCGCCGACGACCTCGGCGACGATCAGCGCCCTGCGGCCGGCGATCCAGAGCGCGCGCTCGCGCCAACCGGGTTTATCGAGCGGGGTCTCGACTGTGAACGGCGTGTCCGGCAGCTCGTCGGGCAGGCGGTGATGCGGGACGCCCAGTTGGTCGGCGATCGCGCGGTTGCTGCGCTGATGGCGGTCGAGCAGCTGGATCACGCCACGGACCGTGCCCCGGCTCGTCGCCGCCTCGATCGTGCCGGCGCAGTCGACCGGGTCGATTATCCAGACGCCGCCTTCGAGTGCGACGACGTGCCAGCTGCGCGCCATCCCCTCGTCGTCGACGGTCCAGGTGACGCCGAGGTCGTGCTCAGTGGTCAGCATCGCTACCGGCCGCGTGTTGGGCGCGCCAGGCGACGAGGTGCTGCGCGAGGAGCGGGGAGAGCGTCGTCGCGAGCGCCTCGGCCTCGGCGTGGACGCGGTCCTCGGGAACCGCGAGGAGGTCACGCGCGAGTACCTCGGCCGCCTGCCGACGGGAGGCGAGCACGAGCGCTGCGCTCATCCCACGGGCTGTCAGCGTGAGGCTCTCCGGCTCGATCAGGCCGACGCGGCGCAGGCGCCGGACCATCTCGAGCGCGGTCGGGTGTGAGACGCCCACGCGCCGCGCGAGGCCGGCCTGGGACGGGGCCTGCTCCGCATGGCCGATGTCGTGCAGGGCGAGCAGATAACGCGCCTCGCCCTCGGTCAGGTCCATGCAGGTGGTCGGCGCCGCAGGACTGCGTCGGACGCGGATGTCGGGCGCGCCCTCGAGATGCTCCTGGTGTCGCGTCTGGGGCAAGGGCTAGAGCCTACTCCGGCATCGGCGTCAGCTCACCCCGCGCCGCCGCCTTGCGGCGCTTGCGGCCGGCGATCTCGCGCGGAGCGCCCTCACGGATCTCGTCGAGCAGCCGCTGGCAGAACGCCTGCGCCTCCTCGCCGGGCTGAAGGCCGCCGCCTTGCGGCCGGAAGAACTCGACCGACACCGACGGCCTGACCACGAGCCGCGGCAGGTCGACGGCCCCGTTGACCCTGGCGCAGACGATCTGTGCCTCGGGAACCTGCATCGCGAGGTGGGCGAGCCCGCTCCGCGCCCGCAGCGGACGCCCGAGCGAGCGGGTCCCCTCGAGGAAGACGCCGATGCATGCCCCCTCGCGCAGCTCGGCGGCGGCCCGGTCGAGCGCGCCGCGGTCGGCCTTGCCGCGATCGATCGGGATGTGGCCTGCATGCGTGAGGACGGTGCCGACGACCGGCACGTCCCACAACGACGCCTTGGCGAGGGCACGGATCTGGCGGCGGGGGAAGGCGGCGTTGCCGATCGCGAGCGGGTCCCAGTAGCTGTCGTGGTTGCCGCAGAGCAGCGTCGGCCCCGACTCCGGGATCGCGTCGAGCCCGGATACCTCGAGCCGGCCCCAACCGCGGATGTAAGGGCCGGTGAGCCGCATCACTGCCCGGTAGGCGGGCGGGATCGTCGCTGTATTGGGCATCGGCGGGATCGTCGCAAATCGCCGCCCGTCGTGAGGAATGACTGAGATGGCGTCCACGGGCGTTGCTCTCGATCTGCACTCTGCGTCATGCTCTGCCGATGCTCATCGGTATGGGCACCCGCCGCGTCACCGGCGCACTTCTGGTCCTCGTCCTGTCTCTTCCGGTCGGGGTCGCCGCTGCGCGCGAAAACCGCCGCGAAAAGCCGCGTGCGACTCAGATCGCCGGTACCTCGGGCTCCGACACGCTCGACGGGACCGCGAACGCCGACGTCATCCGCGGCAAGAGCGGCAACGACACGCTCGACGGCGGTGCCGGCGACGACACCGTCTCCGGCGATGGCGGAAACGACGTGATCCGCGGCGGCGCGGGGCGCGACGTCCTGCTCGGCGGCGCCGGCAACGACAAGATCTTCGCCCGCGACGGCGAGGCCGACACGATCGCCTGTGGGCGCGGCCGCGACGTCGTCCAGGCCGATCGCGCGGACACGATCACCGGCGAGTGCGAGGTCGTGCGTGCCCAATGAGGTACCGGCCGGGAAGCCGGTCGTCCTGCTGGTCGACGACGACCCGGCGATCCGCCGCGTCGTAGGTGCCGGACTCGGCCTCGAGGGCTTCGAGGTCATCCCGGCTTCCGGCGGCAAGGCCGCGCTCGAGGCTGTCCCTCGGATCTCGCCCGACGTGATCCTCCTCGACCTCGGGATGCCGGATCTCGACGGGCTCGAGGTACTGCGCCAGCTCCGGGGCGCGGGCGACGAGACGCCGGTCTGCATCCTGTCGGCGCGCGACGAGATCGACGATCGCGTCGGCGGACTCGAGGCCGGCGCCGACGACTACGTCGTCAAGCCGTTCGCGCTGCAGGAGGTCGTCGCCAGGCTTCATGCTCTGCTCCGCCGCCGGCCGCGGACCGGCGATGGGCCGCTCGTCGCCGGCGAGCTGACGCTCGACCCGGCAGGGCATCGCGCGCTCCGTGGCGAGCGCGACCTCGAGCTGACCCGCCGTGAGTTCGAGCTGCTCAAGGTGCTGATGGAGAACCCCGGTGAGGTGCTCGACCGGCCGCGCCTCCACGAGGAGGTGTGGGGCTACACGTTCGACCCGCAGACCAACGTCTGTGACGTCTTCGTCGGCTATCTGCGGCGGAAGCTCGAGGCCGGTGGCGAGCCGCGCGTGCTGCACACGGTCCGCGGCGTCGGCTTCGTTCTGCGACCGTAACGCGCTGTGAACAGCGTCCGCGGCCGCCTCACGACCCTGGTAGTCGCCGTCCTCGTGATCGTGCTCGGCTCTGCCGGGTTCGCGCTCGACCGCCAGATCAGCCGCACCGAGCGCCAGGCGTTCGACACGCGCCTGAAGCGGACGCTCGAGCTCTCACAGGTGACCGCCGCCTCCGCCGTTCTCGAGGAGCTGCCCGACCGGGACAGGCGGCTCGACGCCGTCCTCCGTGCGGACGACACGACGCTGCGGCTGACGCTCGCCGGGCGCGTGCTCTACCGGTCGGGATCGGACCTTCCTCGCGGGGCTCCCTCGACCGTGCCCGACGGTCTCTCGACGGTGACTCTGGGCGGACAGGACTACCGGGCGCTCGGGACGGCGCTCGACGACCAGTCGCTCGGCAGCCTCGCGCGTCTCGACCTGCTCGCCAACCTCGAGACGCTGGAGCGCAGGGAGCGGACCCGCCGTGGCCGGATCGTGATCGTGCTCGCCCTCACTCTCGTCCTGGCGGGCCTCGGCACCGTGCTCGCGGCCGATGTCGTCCTGCGTCCGCTCTCGCGCCTGCGTTCGATGACCAGCGAGATCGCAGCCGAGCGTGACCTCGACCGGCGGTTGCCGATCGGCGGCGGTCCGACCGAGATCCGCACGCTCGCCGAGTCCTTCAACGCGATGCTCGGGCGGCTCCAGAGGTCGGCGTCGGCGCGCGAGCGCGCACATCAGGCGACCCGCCGGTTCACCGCCGACGCCGGCCACGAACTGCGGACGCCGATGACCGCGCTCGGCGCGACGATCTCGCTGCTCGGGCGCTCCGACCTCCCCGACGAGCAGCGCGCCGAGCTGGCCACCGAGGCTCAGGCCCAGCAGACGCGGTTCGTCGCGCTGCTCGACGGCCTGTCGGCACTCGCTCGAGGCGAGGGCGGGCCGGTGGCACGGGAGCCTGTCGATCTGGCCGAGGTGGTCGACCAGGTGGTCGCCGAGGCCGCCGTCTCCCATCCGGAGGCCGAGCTTGCCGCCGACCTGCCCGATGGCGCACTGACTGTTATCGGCTGGGAACCGGGCCTGCGGATGCTGGCCGGCAACCTCGTCGGCAACGCGATCGTTCACGGCGGCATGCCACCCCGTATCGCCGTGTCGCTCGTCCGCCAGGGCGTCGCCGTCGAGCTCGTCGTCGAGGACGACGGCCCCGGGATCGACGAGGCCGACTACGAGCGCGTCTTCCAACCGTTCGCGCGGGCCGGGGACGGCAGCAGACCGGGGTCGGGCCTCGGCCTTGCGATCGTCGACCAGCAGGCCAAACAGCACGGGGCAGCGGTGATCATCGACAGGAGTCCGCGGCTCGGCGGCGCCAGGATCACGGTGCGGCTGCACGCCGCCTGACCTACCTTACCTTCGGTGACCGATCCCGAGACCTCCGAGAACGAGCTCACCGCGCGGCAGCGCGACGAGCATCTGCCGACGCTCGTCGAGAGCATGGGCGGCCCGTGGGGGATGGCCGAGTCGAGCGCGTCGGCGATCGTCTTCGTCGTCGCTTACACGGCGTCGGGCAACGACCTCGAGCTCTCGGCGACGATCGCGGTCGCGGTGACCGCGGCGCTGGCGATCGTGCGGGTCGTCCGGCGCGAGTCGCCGCGGATGGCGCTGACCGGCTTGCTCGGCGTCGCGGTCGCAGCGTGGTTCGCGACCCGCACCGGCAAGGCCGAGGACTTCTTCCTGCCCGGGCTGCTGCTCAACGGCGCCTACGCGGGCGCACTGCTCGTGTCGGTCGCGGCCGGCTGGCCGGCGGTCGGCATCGTCGCCGAGCAGTTCGACCGCCGCTACGTCGGCTGGCGCGACGACGCGCCGCACCGGGCCTTGATGCGGCGGGCGACGCTGATGTGGGCCGGGATGTTCATCGCACGGCTCGTCGTCCAGGTTCCGATGTATCTCGCGGGCGCGGTCGTCGCGCTCGGCATCGCCCGGACGGCGATGGGCGTGCCGCTGTTCGGCCTGACCGCGTTTGTGACTTATCGCTGGCTGCGTTCAGCGGGCGGGCCTGTCCCCGGCGATCCAGGTGACGGCGGCGACGACCGCGCTGACGCAGAGGACGGCGGGCCAGGCGCCGATCGCGTGGCCGAGCGGGTGTGAGAGCACGAACGCGACGGTGAAGAGCGCGGCCAGGGCGACCGCCACGAGCGGGCCACGCTCGGACCACCATCGCCGGGCGCACCAGCCGCAGGCGGCGACGAGGACGACGCCGCCGAGCGGGCGGATACCGGTGCCCGCGGCGACGGCGTAGCCGGCGATTAGGCCGGTACCGGCGACGAGAGCAGTGGGGATCCTGAGCATCTCGCGGCCAGGGTAGGCGGGATGGCTAGGATCGCCTCAATGCGCCGCGTTCTGCTGCCCGTCCTGTCCGGTCTCGCCCTGATCGCCGGGTGCGGCGACTCGGGAGGGGACACCGCGGGCGAGCCCTCGCGACCGGTGACAGAAGCGATGACCGGCAAGCAGATCTTCCTCGACTCGTCGTGCGCTTCGTGCCACCGCCTTGCCGATGCGGACGCCGAGGGCGTGACCGGGCCGGACCTCGACAAGCGTCGCCCCGATGCCGGCGAGATCGCCGACCAGGTCCGCTCGGGTGGCGGCGGGATGCCCGCCTACGACGGACGGCTGAGCGACGCGCAGATCGACACGCTGGCGAAGTACATCGCCAGCGTCGCCGGCAACTGAACCGTTCACCTGGGTCTCAGGAAATGGCGATCTCGCCACCGAGCCTGAACGGCGGCGTCAGCTCGATCCCGTCGCCGCTCCAGAACGCGCCGGGGTCGTACCAGGACGACGGACGGCGCCGCCCGAGCAGGCCCATCTGCTGATAGGTCATCGCGACGAGCTCGGCGCAGTAGGTCGTCTCCTTGTCGTGCTCCTCGCGGGCCACGCGGCCACGGAACCACTCGCGCAGCAGCACGTTCGAGCTCGGGAAGGCCTTGCCGTCGAGTCTGGCGATCGTCTGCATCAGCCGGTTCTCGTGGGCGTGGGTGATCGTGCCGCCCTCGAGCAGCCGGACCCACGCCCGCTGCCCGTACTTGTCGCGCCAGGTCTCGACCGCGTCACGGAGGATGTGCAGCTGGACGCCGCGCTGGCGTTCGCCGGTCCAGACGTCCGGCAGCGAGCGGCCGAGCTCCGCGTGCCAGATCAGCGGCGGCAGGTCGTCGATCGCGACGACCATCCCGACGTGGTTGACCGGACTGTTGGTCAGCGTCTGAATCATCCGGTCGGCTCGGGACCGGCCGCGGAACAGCCAGAGGTCGCCGGTCGCAGCGGTCGCGATCGCCTCGTCGAGCGTGATCGTGCTCTCAGCCTCCGGCACGGCGCGTACCCTACGGCCCGGTGAGGATCCCCTGGAAGCTGCTCGGCGTCGCCGGTGTCGCCGGTGTCGCCGCGACCGGCGTCGTCGTCGCGCGCAAACGCCGCGACGCCGAGGAGGCCGTGCCGCCGGACGAGCTGCGTGCCCGCCTGCACGAACGGCTGGCGTCGATCGAGCAGGACGCTCAGCCGGACTAGGAGTCGGGCGTCGCGATCTCGCACGGTTCCACACCCAGCGCTGGTACCAGGTAGCACCGCATACGGTGGTGATCCGGTACCAACGTTCCGATCCCGCGGCGTTGGTACCGGATAGCACCGCTTACGGTGGCTAACCGGTACCAACGGCCGTCCGGCGGCCGCGACTAGACTCCGCCGCCGCGATGATCTCCACCAATCAGCTCAAGAACGGAAACCACATCGAGGTCGACGGCACGATCTTCAAAGTGGTCGAGTTCCAGCACGTCAAACCGGGCAAGGGTGCTGCGTTCGTGCGGACGAAGCTGCGCCGCGTCAGCGACGGCAATGTGATCGACAAGACCTTCCGCGCCGGGGAGAAGTTCCGGGCCGTACGCACCGAGGCGCGCAAGATGCAGTTCCTCTACAGCGACGGCACGGACGCGCACTTCATGGACTCCGAGAGCTTCGAGCAGCTCGCGATCCCCGAGGGCGTGATCGTCGAGCCGCTGCAGTGGACGAAGCCCAACGAGGAGGTCGACGTGCTGTTCGTCGACGGCGAGCCCTCTTCGCTCCAGCTGCCGGCCTCGGTCGAGCTCGAGGTTACGCAGACCGAGCCCGGCGAGCGCGGCAACACCGCCTCAGGCGGCGGCAACAAGCCGGCGACGCTCGAGACCGGCGCCGTCGTCCAGGTGCCGCTGTTCGTCAACATCGGCGACCGGGTCAAGGTGCAGACCGAGACCGGCGCCTACATGTCGCGGGCATAGGGGCCGGCGATCTCACGCCGCAGCGACCAGCGCCGGGCCGCGGCGTTCGCGATCTACCAGCGCGAGCTGACCGGCCGCGAGCTCGGCGACCTCTTCGAACGGGACGCGACGATCTTCACCCGCGCGCTCGCGCATGCGACCGCCGACCGCGAGGACGAGCTCGACGCGCTGATCGAGCGGCACGCGAAGGGCTGGACGATCGACCGGATCGCCCCGCTCGAGAAGGCGATCATGCGCGTCGCCTTGCTCGAGATGCTCCATTCCGACCTCGTCCCGGCCGATCAGCCGATCCCGGCCGCGGGCGCGATCGACGAGGCGGTCGAGTCCGCGAAGACGTTCTGCGGCGAGCAGTCGCCCGGCTTCGTCAACGGTGTGCTCGCTGCGATCCTCGCCGAGCACCAGCGCTGAACAGGCCCCCGAATCAACCCCCGGGGCCGGTGGTCCGAGGGGGAGCGGACCACCGGCCGGTGTGGGGGAGGGGACGTGGGGAGGGAGGGGACGTTCTAGTGGTGGCGGCCGTGCGACTCGCGCCGGGCCTCGCGCAGCGCCTCACGTGCGGCCCTCACCGCCTCGCGGGCGGCGGCGACGTCGGCCTTTGCCGCGTCGTCAGAGGCGCTGGTCTCGTCGTGGTCGGCGCGCGGCTTCGGGTCGCGGCGCACCACGCGCTCGCAGGAGCCGTTGGCGTTCTCGGGCGTCGCATCGGTGATCACGTCGGCCGAGTCGAGCTCGGCGCGGTCGATCCCGTCGCCGCAGGTGATCCGGTCGGCCTCGCCGTCACGGGTCCGGAATCGGTCGTTCCCGGCGCCACCGTCGAGCGTGTCGAAGGTCGCCGAGCCGTCGCTCGTGGCGTCGACGCGGGCCATCGCCCAGAGCACGTCATTTCCGTCACCGCCTGAACTGACGTCGGCGCCGGCGTTGGCGAAGATCACGTCGTTGCCCGGGCCTCCGGCCTGGGTGTCGTTGCCGCTGCCGCCCGTCATCCGGTCGTTGCCGTTCTCGCCGTCAGAGCTGTCGTCGCCGCTGCCGCCGTCGATACGGTCGTGCGAGTCGCCGCCGCGGAGCGTGTCGTTCCCGGCGCCGCCGTGGATACGGTCGAAGCTCGTCAGATCTCCGGTGCCGTTCGCGTCGCCGATCACGGTGTCGTCGCCGGAGCCGCCGAAGAGGCGATCGTTGCCCTGGACTCCACGCAGCGTGTCGTTGCCGGGGCCGCCCCAGACGCGGTCGTTGCCGGCTCCGGCATCGACGATGTCGTCTCCGGCGAACGCGATCACGAAGTCGTTGCCGGCCAGCGCGTTGATGGCGTCGGCACTTGCGGTGCCGCGGAGCTTCTCGCTCGCGTCGGTGCCGGTGATGTCGGCTGCGAGCGCCGTGGCGGGGATGAGAGCCGCGGCGCCGAGCGCTGCGAGAGTGGTTGTGCGAAGTGCCATGTGATCGTTCTCCTGTCGACCGTGTGAGGACCTGATCGGCAGAATGCCCGGAACCCGGATAGCCGGTGAAGGCGTTCTCACGAACCTCTCTCGCATCGTGAGCTGCCAGTGAGAGCCTCGAACAGGCACAATGGCCTCGTGAGCATCGACGAGATCGTCCCGCAGCTCGACCTGCTCGTCTCGCGACTCGAACGCGCGGCAGAGCAGCTGCGGTCCGGAGAGGTGTCGAGCGACGCTGCCGCGACGATCGTCGAGGATGCTGCGGCGCTCGCGTCGCAGGCGTCCGGTGAGCTGGAGCGTGCTGCCCGCGATGACGGCACCGGCGCCCACCCCGGCCAGGACGCGCTGCTCTAGCCGGCGGATGCCTTACCCCGATCACCTGCGGCTGGCTGTCAACCGCTACCTCGAGCAGCTTCGCTGGGCGGGTGGGCCCACGTCGGGCCTCGAGGAGGCGATGCGCTACGCGCTGCTGGCCGGCGGCAAGCGGGTGCGGCCGGTGCTCTCACTCGCGACCGCCGAGGCGACCGGAAGCGTGCCGGAGTCGGTTCTCCCGCTCGGTGCGGCGATCGAGCTGATCCACACCTACTCGTTGATCCACGACGACCTGCCGGCGATGGACGACGACGACCTGCGCCGCGGTAAGCAGACCTGCCACGTCGCGTTCGGCGAGGACGTCGCGATCCTCGCCGGCGATGCGCTCTACGCCGAGGCGTTCGCGCACCTGCTCTCAGATCAGGAGGGTGAGCCCGTGGCGCTGCTCGCAGCCGCGCGCGAGCTCGCTCGCGCGACCGGCGTCGACGGCATGGTCGGCGGCCAATACCTCGACGTGACCGGCCAGACCACCGATCTGCGCCGCGTCCACGAACTCAAGACCGGCCGCCTGATCTCGGCGTCGGTCGTATGCGTGCTCCTGCTCGCCGGGGCCGACGAGGACGAGATCGGGCGCTGGCGCGAGTTCGCCGGCCGGCTCGGCGTCCTCTTCCAGATCGTCGACGACATCATCGACGTCACCGGCGACAGCGCCGAGACCGGCAAGCCGCAGGGCAGCGACGAGCGTCACGGCAAGGACACGTACGTCAGCGCGCACGGACTCGACGGTGCGCGGGCACTCGCAGGCGAAATCCATGCGCAGACCCGGGCTACGCTGTCATCCTGTGCACCGGCCGGTGCGACCTCGCTCGAGGCGATCACCGACTTCATCTACACCCGCACCTCATGAGCAGCGACCGCCTCCTCGACCGGATCGACCGACCGCAGGACCTCCACGGCCTCAGCGAGCCGCAGCTCGCCCAGGTCGCGCAGGAGGTACGTGAGCACATCGTCGACACCGTTGGCGAGATCGGCGGCCACTTCGGCGCCAACCTCGGCACATGCGAGATCGCGGTCGCGCTGCACTCGCTGCTCGACAGCCCGCGCGACAAGATCCTCTGGGACGTCGGCCACCAGGCCTACCCGCACAAGATCCTCACCGGCCGTCGCGACGAGCTGGCGACGATCCGCCAGTACGAGGGGCTCGCCCCGTTCTGCGCTCGCTTCGAGTCCGAGCACGACATCATGGGCGCCGGCCACGCCTCGACCTCGATCGGCTACGCGGTCGGGCTCAAGGAGGGCATGCGCCTCGCCGGTGACGTCGACGCGGGCAAGGTCGTCGCGGTGATCGGCGACGGCTCGATGACCGGTGGCGTCGCATTCGAAGCGATCCACCAGGCCGGCGGCCTCGGGACGCCGATCGTCGTCGTGCTGAACGACAACGGCATGTCGATCGCGCCGAACGTCGGCGCGCTGTCGCGCTACTTCAACCGCGTCCGCCTCAACCCGAAGTGGTGGCACAAGCGGGAGGGGATGGAGGACAAACTGTCCGCCCTGCCCAAGGGCATCGGTGCCGCGTTCGACCGCTTCGGACCGCAGTTCAAGGAGTCGATCAAGTCGTTCTGGGCGCCCGGCCTGTTCTGGGAGGAGCTCGACTGGGCCTATGTCGGCGTCGTCGACGGGCACGACGTCCACGCCCTCCGCGAGGCGCTGGCGCAGGCGCTGGAGGCGGACCGGCCGGTCGTTGTCCACTGCGCGACCGTCAAGGGCAAGGGCTTCGCGCCGGCGGAGCAGGGCGGTCTCGAAGGGATGGAGACGTGGCACGCGGCGAAGCCGGGGTCGATCGTCGATCGCGCGCCGGCCCCCAAGCCGATCGCTCCGCAGGTCGTTTCGAAGCCGGCCGTGCCGCAGTACACCCAGGTGTTCGGCGATGCGATGATCGCCGAGGTGAGGAGGGACCGGCGCGTCGTCGGTATCACCGCGGCGATGAACTCCGGCACCGGCCTCAACCTGCTCCAGGCGGCCGAGCCCGACCACTACTTCGACGTCGGTATCGCCGAGCAACAGGCGCTGCTGTTCGCCTCCGGGCTGGCGCTCGAGGGCTTGAAGCCGGTCGCAGCGGTCTACTCGACGTTCCTCCAGCGCGCGTTCGACCAGATCGTCCACGACATCTGCCTGCAGGAGCTCGACGTCACGCTTGCGATGGACCGTGCTGGCCTCGTCGGCGACGACGGCCCGACGCACCACGGCGCGTACGACATCGCTTACCTGCGCTGCCTGCCGAACATCACGCTCGCCGCGCCGCGCGATGAGGCCCAGCTGCGCCATCTGCTGCGGACCGCGCTGACGCACGGCGGCCCGTTCGGGCTGCGCTACCCGCGCGGCGAGGGTGTCGGCGTCGCACTGCCCTCGGAGAGCGAGATCGCTGCGATCCCAGTCGGCCGCGGCGAGCTGCTCCGCAGCGGCGAGCGCGTCGCCCTGATCGGCTACGGCTCCGGCGTCCAGAAGGCGCTCGATGCGGCCGACCTGCTTGCAGAGGACGGCCCGGCACCGACCGTCGTCGACGCTCGCTTCGCCAAGCCACTCGACGCTGAGCTGCTGCGCACGCTTGCTGCTGAGCACGAGCTGCTCGTCACCGTCGAGGAGGGCTGCCTGCCCGGCGGCTTCGGCAGCGGCGTGCTCGAGCTGCTCTCAGACGCCGGCGACCGCACCCCGCCAGTCCTCCGCATCGGCATCCCCGACCGATTCATCACCCACGGCAAGCCGGCCCTCCTCCACCACGAGATCGGCTTCACCGGGTCTGCGATCGCAGATCGGGTGCGAGTCGCCCTCGACGCCGGCGTGACGGCGTAGGACCACCAACGCCCTGAGCGGGCGTTGCGCCTAGAACAAACCTTGCGCCTCAGTCCACGCGACTGCGTCGGCATAGCAGGCAAGCGTGAGGTCGGCGTCCTGCTCGGGTAGCTCGCCGCGCTCACAGGCGATCGCGGCGGTCAGCGCCGCGCCCATCGGTCCTGTTCGCTCGAGCAGCGCCTCGGTGACGCTCTTGTCGAGCGGGAGTTCGGCGAGCACATCGGCCATCGGGCGACCGGCGAGCGCGTCGCAGATCGAGAGCAGGCCGACGGAGAAGCAGGCGTCGGGCTCGGCGCGACCGGTCTCGGTGGCGAGCAGCTCACAGGTCCGTGCGCGGATCAGCGCGGTCGGGAGCAGCGGGCCGCGCTGTTCGCCGATCCCGCCCATCAGCAGGACGAGCGCCCATTGACGCACGGCGCGCAGCCCAAGCAGCGTCATCGCGTGGCGGACCGACGTGATCCGGTGGGGGAGCGAGAGCGCGGCGCTGTTGAGGTAGCGCAGCAGCCGCAGGCTCAGCTCTGGGTCTGTCTTCAGCGCGAACTCGACCGCCTCGAAGCCGGCGTCGACGTCGGCGAGATCGGCCGCCGCGCGCAGGCGCGACACCGATGCCGCCTGCGGCACAGCGCCCTCGACCTCGGTCGGGTGGCAGAAGTAGAAGCCCTGGAAGAGCGTGGCGCCGGCCTCGTAGGCCCAGCGGTGCTCGTCGCGATCCTCGACCTTCTCGGCCAAGACGGTCAGCTCGCGCTGGACCAGCGCCCGGATCATCGGCTCGAGGATCTCGCGTGGCGCCGAGCGGAGGTCGACCTTCACGAAGTCGGCGATCTCGAGCAGCTCGTGGTTGCGGTCGTCGAGCAGGAAGTCGTCGAGCGCGATTTTGAAGCCGGCGACGCGCAGGTCGCGGATGCGGTCGATCAGCTGCGGGGATACCTCTTGATCCTCGAGCAGCTCGAGGACGGTCTGTCCGGGCGGGAACGGGAGCGGGTCGAACTCGGTCAGGAAGCGCTCGGTGACGTTGATCCACGCCGGAACGGACCCGACCGCGGTCTCGAGACCGACCTCGGCGAACGCTGCGGCGAGCACCTGGCAGGTTGCGTGCTCGGCGTCGGGGACCTCGCCGTGATCGTCGCGGCGGCCGCGGTAGAGCAGCTCGTAGCCGCGCACCTTGCCCTGCTCGTCCATGATCGCCTGGCGCGCGAAGAGGACGGTGAGCGGATGGTCCGGTTCACCGGAGTGCGCGGCGGCGTGTGCTGAAGGCGCCATCGCTCGGCTCAGATCATGCCGCGCAGGTTCGCATCGGCCCAGGCGAGCGCCTCGACGTGCATCACCGCCAACTCGGCTGCCGGCAGGTCCGGGAGCTCGACCTCGTCCCAGGCGCCGCGTTCACATGCCTCGGCCATCACGAGCGTGCGGCCCTTGCCGCCCTCGCGGCTGAGGAGCGCGGCGATGACGTCGTCGGCGAGCGGGAGGTCGGAGATCGCCTGCTCCATCGGCATGCCGAGGAGCGCGTCGACGACCGACATCATCCCGGCGAAGAAGTAGGAGTTCGGGTCGTCGGCGCGGAGCTTGGTCGCGACGATCTCGCAGAAGCGGCCGCGCGACAGGGCGGTCGCCAGCAGCGGTCCCTTGGAGTCCGAGAGCCCCGAGAGCACGAGCATCGTCGCCCACTGGCGTACGGTGCGGGGGCCGAGCAGGACGATCGCCTGGCGGACCGACCGGATCTGGTGGCGCAGGGAGAACGCGGCGGAGTTGACGAACCGCAGCAGGCGGACGCTGAGGCCGGGGTCGAGCGCGATCGCCTTCTCGAGCGCGTTGACGTCGCCCTCCGGCGCCTGCGTGATCGCGGCGGCGAGCCGGACGGCGCCGAGGCTCGACTCGGGGACCGTGCCGATCACCTCGCGCGGGCTGCAGATGAAGTCGCCCTGGAAGTACTCGAAGCCGGCTTCTGCGCAACGGTCGCGAAGCGCGTGGGTCTCGACGCCGATCGCCACCGGGCGCACGCCCTTGCCCTGCAGGAACGGCATCACCGTCTTCATCTGCATCGGTGTGAGCGACCGCGCGTCCATCTTGACCATCGAGCAGAACCCGATCAGCGCGGTCGCGGTCGGTTGCGCGGCGTAACCGTCGAGCGCGATCTGGTAGCCGTGCTCGCGGAGGCGGCCGAGACGCTCTAGCAGCTCCTCGGTGGGGGTCCGCTCGGCGGAGATCTCGAGCACGACCCGGTCGGGCCCGAAGGGGAGCGGGTCCATCTCGATCAGGAACTCGCTCGTGACGTTGAGGAACGCCGGGGCACCGCCGGTCGCGACCTCGAGGCCGAGATCGCTCAGTGCCGAGACGGCGATCTGCGAGGTCGCGGCATGCGGGTTCTTCGGTGTCTCGCCCCTGTAGAAGAGCTCGTATCCGGCCAGCCGGCCCTCGGAATCGATGATCGGCTGGCGTGCGAAGAGGACCTCGGGACGAGGCTCAGGCGCGTCGGGCGTCATTTCGGCCGCGAGACCCATGCGACCCGATATTCGGCCAGGGTGCTGCGCAATTGAGCGCAGAAAAGAAAACGGCCCGTGATCGAGACCACGAGCCGTTTCCGGGGAGGAGAGATACTGCTATGTGTCGTATGTAGGACCGGCCTGTGGGCCGGCGGGCGATGAGTGAAGTCTTGATCCTGCTCCGCGATCCTTCGCGGTCATCGCCTTGTGAAGGGGACTATGGCGTACACACGTTCGTATGTCTGTGAGCGTGGACACAGGGCCGCCTCCGGCGCTTTGCCGCTGATCCCTCGCTCTGGCTATCGTCACGAGATGGCCGGCGAGCGGCTCGACGCAGTGCTTCACCGCCGCGGGCTGTTCCCGTCGCGCTCACGTGCGGCCGCGGCGGTGATGGCCGGTGACGTGCGGGTCGGGCCGCGTGGTCTCGTCGCCAGGAAGCCGGGGCAGTCGGTCGCCGAGGATGTCGAGATCGAGCTGGCCGAGCGGCCCGAGTTCGTCTCACGTGGCGGACGCAAGCTCGCGAACGCGCTCGACGAGCTCGGGGTCCCTGTCGCGGGCCGCCGCTGCCTCGATGCCGGCGCCTCGACCGGAGGCTTCACCGATTGCTTGCTGCAGCGCGGTGCCGAGCACGTCGCCGCCGTCGACGTCGCGTACGGTGAGTTGGCGTGGTCGCTGCGCAGCGATGACCGCGTGACGGTGCTCGAACGGGTCAACGCGCGGGCGCTCGCGCCGTCTCAGCTGCCGTACTCGCCCGATCTGATCGTCTGCGACCTGTCGTTCATCTCGCTCGTCAAGGTCTTGCCCGCGGTGATCGCCTGCGCCGCGGACCGCCATGATGTGCTGGCGATGGTCAAGCCGCAGTTCGAGGTCGGGAAGGGGCGCGTCGGTTCGGGCGGGGTCGTCCGCGATCCGGCGCTCCGCCGTGAGGCGGTCGCGACGGTCGCACGCGAGGTCTGTGCGACAACCGGCTCGGTCGTCCTGGGAGCCGCTTCGTCGGGACTGCCCGGGCCGAGGGGCAACCGCGAGACCTTCCTCTGGCTGGGCGAGGCGGCCCGCGCCGGCGCGTTGAGCGCGGAGGCGCTCGACGCCTTGCTGCTCGAGATCGAGGGCGACGGTGGCTGACCGCGTCGCAACCGTGCTGACGCACGGACGGCCGAACCAGACCGCCGCGGCGCTCGAGTTGCTGCGCCGCACAGCAGTCGATCGCGGCTGGCTGCTTCGCTTCGACGAGGAGGAGGTGGCCAAGCACGGCCTTCAGCAGGCCGACGGCCTCGTCCTCGGTGAGCCGGTCTCCGATGCGGTCGACCTCTGCATCGCGCTCGGTGGTGACGGCACGATCCTGCGTGGCCTGCGGAGCTACGCGCGCACGGGTGTGCCGGTGTTCGCCGTCAACTTCGGCGAGGTCGGGTTCCTGGCGACGATCGACCCCGACGAGGTCGGCGAAGGGTTCGCGCGGGCACTCGACGGCGACTTCGACGTTCTGAAGCTGCCGGCGCTGGGGATCGACCTGCTGTCGGAGACGAAGGCGGCGATCAACGACGTGGCGTTCCACCGCAAGGTCGGTGGACGCGTCGCAACGCTGGCCTACGGCGTCGGCGGCCAGGAGGTCGGGTCGGTGCGCTGCGACGGCGTCGTCATCGCCACGCCCGCCGGGTCGACCGGCTACAACCTCGCCAACGGCGGACCGGTGATGGCGTGGGGCGTCGAGGGCTTCGTCGTCTCGTTCATCGCTCCGCACTCGCTGACGGCGCGGGCGCTCGTGGTATCGCCGGAGGACGTGCTCGAGGTCCACAACCGCGGCTTCGACCCGGTCGACATCTCGATCGACGGCCGTCCCTGCGGGGAGCTCGGTCCGGGCGAGTCGATCGGCGCCCGCTTCTCCCGTGACGCGGCGGATCTGGCGCAGCTGCCGGGCTCGTCGTTCTACCAGCGGCTGCGCGAGCGGTTCGGACGCCTCGCGTCCTAGCTGGAGCGGACGAAGGCTCGTCTTCGACCAATGCTCGGCCCTGCCGAGCACGAACATGTGTTCGTCCGGGGCGCCGTGTAGAACCCGGCGCGTGTTGACGGAGCTGCGTGTAGAGAACCTGTTGCTGATCGAGCGGGCAGAGCTGCGGCTCGGCGAAGGGCTCAACGTCCTGACCGGCGAGACCGGGGCGGGGAAGACGGTGCTGGCCTCGGCGCTCGATCTGCTGCTCGGCGGGCGCGCGTCGCCGTCGGTCGTGCGGCCGGGAGCTGACGAGGCGTACGTCGAGGGCGTCGTCGAGTACGACGGCGAGGAGGTGGTGCTGGCGCGGAAGGTGTCGGCGAGCGGTCGCTCGCGGGCGCTGCTGAACGGCCGGACGGTGACGGTCGCCGAGCTGCGTGAGGTAGCCGAGCGGGTGCTGTTGTTCTACGGCCAGCACGAGCATCAGAAGCTGACGCTCGCGGGTGCGCAGCGTGCGCTGCTCGATGCGGCATGCGGGCCGGACCAGGCTTTTCGGCTCGCCGGATGTGCGGCGGCGCACGACGACGTTCGTGGGGCGGAGAATCGGCTCGACTCACTGCGGGAGCTCGCGGGTGCCCGTGAGCGCGAACTTGACCTCGTCGCCTTCGAGCTTGCCGAGATCGAGAGCGTCGATCCGGGCATAGACGAGGAGATCGAGCTGCTTGGGCGCCGCGAACGCTTGCGGCATGTCGATGCGCTGCGCGCTGCGGCAGGAACGGCGGTCGAGGCGATCAGCGCCGACGACGGGGGCGCAGCGAGTGCTCTCGCGGCCGGCGGCGGTGCGCTCCAGACAGCCGATCGATTGGATCCGGCGCTCGATGCGCTTGCGGCGAGGATGCAGACGCTGCTGATCGAGGCATCCGACCTCGCCGGCGAGCTGCGCGGCTACGGCGAGGCGCTAGACGGCGACCCGGCGGAGCTCGAACTGGTCGAGGACCGGCTCGCGGCGATCGACCGGCTCAAGCGCAAGCACGGGGGGTCGGTCTCGTCGGTGCTCGATCACGCCGCAGTCTGCCGTGCGCGCCGCGACGAGCTGCTCGGCGCCGAGGTTGCGATGGAGGAGGCGTCCGCGGCGCTGTCCGAGGCAATCGCGCGGCGAGCGGAGCTGGCGGCGGATATCTCGGAGGCGCGACGGGGCGCGGCACCCGGGCTCGAGCATGAAGTTCGCGATCGCCTTGCCGCCCTCGCGATGCCCGACGCCGGCTTCGCCGTGTCGCTTGGCGAGAAGGTGGCTGGGCCGGACGGCGCCGACCAGGTCGAGTTCCTGCTTGCGCCGAACCCTGGCGTGCCGCAGGCGCCGCTCGGTGACACCGCGTCCGGCGGCGAGCTGTCGCGCGTGATGCTCGCGCTGCTGACGTCGGTCAACACCGGCTCGTCGGCCGCCCTCGTGTTCGATGAGATCGACGCGGGCATCGGCGGCCGCACCGCGCGCGCGGTCGGCGAGCAGTTGCGCGCGCTCGCCGCCGACCGTCAGGTCCTCTGCATCACCCACCTGCCGCAGGTCGCCGCGCAGGCCGACCGCCACTTCTCGATCGCCAAGGACACGACTTCAGGCACCGCGCGGACGACGGTCACCGCGCTCGAGCGCGGTGCCGTTGAAGCCGAGCTGGTCCGGATGCTCGGCGCCGAGGACGACGACCTCGCGGCTCGCCGTCACGCGAAGACGCTGCTCGCAGCCTGAGCTGCCACGAGCACGAGGGAGTGCCAGCCGAGCGGGGCTGCGGCTCGTGGCGCTACTCGCGTTCGAGGTCGATCGCTACCGAATTGATGCAGTACCGCAGACCGCCGCGCTCGCGGGGGCCGTCGTCGAAGACGTGGCCCAAGTGGCCACCGCAGGCGGCGCAGACGACCTCGGTGCGGCGCATGAAGTGGGAGTTGTCCTCGCGCGTCTCGACCGCACCGGCGTCGATCACGTCGCTGAAGCTCGGCCAGCCGCATCCGTGGTCGAACTTGTCGCCGGACGTGAACAGCTCGGTGCCGCAACCGGCGCACCGGTAGACGCCGGGCTCGGTCGTGTCGACGTACTCGCCGGTGAACGGGCGCTCGGTCCCTTGACGGCGCAGCACCTCGTACTGCTCGGGCGTCAGCTGCGCCCTCCACTCCTCGTCACTGCGAACGACTTTCCGCATGATGCAGGGAACCTCCAGCGTCGGGGTCCCGGGACAGGGTACGCCGTCCGCGAGCCTGACTACCTTGCTCCGAACGGCGGCATCCCGAGCTGCCTAGACTCACAGGAGACGCATGCCGACCAGCCCTCGGAAGACCAAGTACATCTTCGTCACGGGTGGAGTCGTCTCCTCGCTCGGCAAGGGAATCGCCGCCGCCTCGATCGGACGATTGCTCGTCGCAAAGGGCTTCACGGTGGCGATCCAGAAGTTCGACCCGTACATCAACGTCGACCCGGGCACGATGTCGCCCTACCAGCACGGTGAGGTCTTCGTCACCGAGGACGGCGCCGAGACCGACCTCGACCTCGGCCACTACGAGCGCTACACCGACGCCAACGCGTCACGCGCCTCGAACGTCACCGCCGGTGGCATCTACAACTCGGTGATCAAGCGCGAGCGCCGCGGCGACTACCTCGGCGCCACCGTCCAGGTCGTCCCGCACATCACCGACGAGATCAAGCACCGGATCCGCGTGATCGGCGAGACCAACGACGTCGACTTCGTCATCACCGAGATCGGCGGCACGGTCGGCGACATCGAGTCGCTGCCGTTCCTCGAGGCGATCCGTCAGTTCCCGGTCGAGGCTGGCCGACGCAACTGCATGTTCCTGCACCTGACGCTCGTCCCGTACATCGGGCACGCCGGGGAACTCAAGACCAAGCCGACGCAGCACTCGGTCAACGAGCTGCGCCGCATCGGCATCCAGCCGGACATGCTGCTCTGCCGCGCCGAGAACGAGCTCGACCTCTCGATCCGCAAGAAGATCGCGCTCTTCGCCTCGCTCCCGACCGACGCGGTCATCTCCGCGATCGACGTCGACAACATCTACAAGGTGCCGCTCTGGTACGCCGAGCAGGGCGTCGACCACTTCATCTGCGAGCACTTCGGAATCGAGGACGCCCCGGCCGCCGACCTGACCGCCTGGCGCGAGCTGATGGACCGCGCAGGCAGCGCCGAGCAGACCGTCAGGATCGCGCTCGTCGGCAAGTACGTCGAGCTCGAGGACGCCTACAAGTCGGTCACCGAAGCGCTCGCGCACGCCGGAATGCACCATCGCTGCCGGGTCGAGGTCGACTGGGTCGACTCCGAGTCGCTTAAGGACGATCGCAGCGCCGTCGAGCGGATCGCGAACGCGGACGGCATCCTCGTCCCGGGTGGCTTCGGCGGGCGCGGGGTCGAGGGCAAGATCCGCGCCGTCGCGGTCGCCCGCGAGCACGAGGTTCCCTTCCTCGGCATCTGCCTCGGGATGCAGATCGCCGTCTGCGAGTACGCGCGCAACATGGCCGACATGCCGGGCGCCAACTCGACCGAGTTCGACCCCGAGACGGAGTGGCCGGTCATCGACCTGCTGCCCGAGCAGAAGGAGGTCGCCGACCTCGGCGGCACGATGCGGCTCGGCGCCGACCCGGTCAAGGTCCACGAGGGCACTCGGGCCCGGGCGATCTACGGCGAGGGCGTCGTCTACGAGCGCCATCGCCACCGCTACGAGGTCTCGATCAGCCTGCGCAAGCGGCTCGAGTCGGCCGGGCTCGTCGTCTCCGGCACTTCGCCGGACGAGCGGCTCGTCGAGATGGTCGAGCTCAAGGATCACCCGTTCTTCGTCGCCTCCCAGTACCACCCGGAGTTCAAGTCACGCCCAGAGCGCCCGGCGCCGCTGTTCGGCGCATTCGTCGGCGCCGCGCTCGCCCGCGCAATCGACGCCGGCGCTGAGCACCACGGCGACCGGGAGACGGCCGAGAGCCACTGAGGAATGGCGGCGCAGGTCGACGACCGGCTCCGCGACCGGCTGGACGAGCTCTTCCGCGAGCTCTGCGCGATCGCATCGCCATCTGGTAGCGAGCACGCGGTGCGCGAGCGCGTTGCCGAGCTGAGCCGCGCGGCCGGCTTCGGCGATCAGCGCACCGATCCCAAAGGCAATCTTTGGGCCCGGCGGACGCCGGCGCCGCACGCCCGGGGCCGGACCGTGCTCTGCGCGCACATGGACACCGTCGGCCACGACCTGCCGATCGTCCCGGTGCTCGTCGACGATGGCTGGGAGAACGAGAACGACGCGATTCTCGGCGCCGACAACAAGGCCGCGGTCGCCGTGATGCTCGCGTGCATCGAGCGCCTCGATGAGCAGGGCGACCCTGGTCTCGACGGTGTAGAGCTGCTCTTCACCGTCGAAGAGGAGGAGGCGCTCGCCGGCGCCGCCGCGATCGACCCGGCCGGACTCGAAGGTGCCGTCGTCTACGTGTTCGACCACGCAACACCGATCGGTGAGCTGATCGTCGCTTCGCCGACCTACTACCGGCTCGACGCGAGCTTCCGCGGCCAAGCTGCGCACGCCGGCATCTGCCCCGAGCGCGGGCGCCCGGCGATCCGGGCCGCGGCGCGTGCGGTCAGCGCGATGCCGCACGGCCGGCTCGACGACGAGACGACCGCGAACGCCGGCCAGATCCACGGCGGCACCGGTACGACCACGAACATCGTCGCCGACCGCTGCGACGTTGCGATCGAGGCCCGCTCTCTCGACCGGGCCAAGGTCGAGGCGCTCGTCGCCGAGATCTGCGACTGCCTCCACGACGCCGCGGCCGCCGAGGAGTGCGACCTCGAGCTCCGCGTCGAGCAGCGCTTCACCGGCTACCGCCACGACCCCGGATCACCGGCGGTGACCCGGGCCGTCCGCGCACTCGAGCGGGCCGGCCATCCGCCGCGGCTCGTAGCGAGCGGTGGCGCGTCGGACGCGAACGCGTTCCTCGCGCTCGGAATCGAGTCGGTCTGCCTCGCCAACGGCACGGAGGCGGCGCACGAGCCGACCGAACGTGTCTCCCGGACCGCGCTCGCCGAGATGGCCCGAGTCACGTTCTTCCTGCTCGCAGGCGACTGACCGGCTGCGAACGCGATTGCAGGACGAGGACCGGCCGCGATCCCGGCGAAACCGCCACAGATGACAGAGGCGCGATCCCCCGCCGCGACGGAGCCGTTCGACCGGCTCGTCGCCGACTTCCTCGATCACCTTCAGTTCGAGCGCGGCCTCGCACGCAACACGCTCGACGCGTACCGCAACGACATGAACCAGTTCGGCACGTACGCGGCCGAACGCGGACTCGAGCCGCCGACCGCCTCCTTCGAGGACCTGCGCTCGTTCGTCGACACGATGATCGCCGCCGGCGCGAGCCCGGCGACGGTCCAGCGGCGAACCGCCTGCCTCCGGACCTTCTACCGGCATCTGCGGCTCGAGGAGATCATCGACCACGATCCGACAGCCGACCTGCGCGCCCCGAAGCTGCCGCAAAAGCTTCCGCAGGTGCTGAGCCGGGGCGAGGTCGAGCGGCTGATCGCGTCGGTCTCCGGCGACGGGCCCGCCGATCTGAGGGACCGCGCGATGCTGGAGATCCTCTACTCCTCGGGCCTGCGCGCGTCCGAGCTCGCCGACCTCAACATCGGTGACGTCGACCTCGAAGCCGGGTTCGTGCGAGTCACCGGCAAGGGGGGCAAGCAGCGGATCGTGCCGGTCGGCGGCGCTGCGCTGAAGGCCGTCTTCCGCTACCTCGGCAACGGCCGTCCGTCGCTGGCTCGCAACGGACAGTGCCGGTCGCTGTTCATCACGCAGCGCGGGACCAAGGTCACGCGGCAGGTGGTCTACAAGACGGTCACCCGCTGCGCCGCTCAGGCCGGTCTCGAAGGGCGTGCGACGACGCACACGCTGCGGCACACGTTCGCCACGCACATGCTTGCGGGCGGCTGCGACCTGCGGATGGTGCAGGAGATGCTCGGCCACGTTGACGTCTCGACGACGCAGATCTACACGCACCTCTCGGCGGAACGCTTGCGCGACGTGTTCTACGAAGCCCACCCGAGAGCCGCGTAACCTGCTCCGGCGGTGCCGGAACTCCCTGAGGTCGAGACGATCAGGCGCGCGCTCGAGCCGGTGGTCGCCGCTGCGACGATCGAGGAACTCGAGATCAGCGACCCGCGCTGGTGCGAGCCGGCAGCGCCGGCCGAGCTCTCCGAGGCGTTGACCGGGGAGACGGTGGCGTCGCTAGGCCGTCGCGGCAAGTACCTGATCCTCTCGACCGGCTCCGAGCGGCATCTGCTGATGCATCTTCGGATGACCGGCACGCTGCTCGTCGAGCCCGGTCCGGACGTTCGCTACAGCCGGGTCCGGTTCCGGTTCTCGGGGCGCGACGTGCACTTCTGCGACCCGCGGCGGTTCGGCACCGGGATGCTCGCGCTCGGGGATGCCGAGCGCGACCGCTACCTGGACGCGCGGCTCGGCATCGAGCCGCTGGCCGACGGGCTCCTGACCGGTCCGGTGCTGCGCGAGCTCGCACGCGGGCGCCGGGCGCCGGTCAAGGCGTTCCTGCTCGACCAGCGCCACGTCGCCGGGGTCGGCAACATCTACGCCGACGAAGCGCTGTTCGCCGCCGGGATCCACCCGCGACGGCCGGCCGGAGCGCTGCGGCCGGTGCAATACGACCGCCTCGCGGTGACGGTCCGCGAGGCGCTCGAGCGCGGGCTCGCCGCCGGCGGCGCCACGATCGACGACTTCCGCCACCCCGACGGCGTCAGCGGCTCCTTCCAGCACGACTTCCGCGTTCATCTGCGCGAGGGAGAACCGTGCGAGGCATGTGGGCGACCGATCCGCAAGATGGTCGTGGCCGGCCGCGGGACCTACGTCTGCGAGGGCTGCCAGCCCAGGCCACGTCGCCGTGGCTCGGAACGCTAGGCGGCGATAAGGGTCTGAAGCTCGCCCGACGCGTCGGCGGCGGCGAGCTCGTCGTAACCGCCGACGACGGTGTCGCCGATGATGATCTGCGGAAACGTGAGCCGGCCGGTCCGCTCGACCAGCTTCTCGCGCGCATCCGGCTCGCCTGCGAGATTGATCTCCTCGAACGCGATCCCGCGCTTCTCGAGCAGACGCTTTGCCCGCATGCAGTACGGGCACATGTTGGTCGTGTACATCGTCACCTCAGCCATCCGCAGACAAGGTAGTGCCGCCCGGCGGGGGACGGTGTAGGTGGGCGCGCCGGTTCACCTCGAGGCGATCGTCCTGCGCTCGATCCGCTACGGAGAGGCCGACAGGATCCTCCACTGCTACAGCCTCGAGCGTGGGCGGATCTCCGCGATCGCAAAGGGCGCGCGTAAGGGCAAGAGCCGGTTCGGCGGCAGGCTCGAACCGATGATGCGGGTCAGGCTCGTCCTTCGCGAGGGCCGCTCGGACCTGATGACCGTCACCGGCGTGTCGACCGAGGCGGCGTACCCGCGCCTGCGTGAGGATGCGAGCGCGCTCGACTCCGCGATGCGCGCATGCGACGCGGTCTCGCGCCTGTTCGGCGACGGTGAGCCCGCGCCGCACGTCTTCCACCTGCTCGCGAACCTGCTGGCGCTGCTCGACGCCGACCCCGCCCGCCACGGCTCGGAGGCGACTCAGCTCGCGTTCCGGCTCAAGCTGCTCGTCGCGGCCGGGCTGACGCCGCAGCTCGGCCGCTGCGCCGGTTGCGGTGAGCAGGGCGAGCTGGCCGGCTTTTCCGGTGCCGCCGGCGGCGTCGTCTGCGCGGCGTGCGAGAGCGGCGGCTTCCCGCTCGGCGAGGAGGCGCACCGGTTCATGACCGACGCGATCGGGCGGCCACTCGCCGAGGCGCCGGAGCTCGGCGACCTGCGCACGCTGCGCATGGTCGAGCGTGCGATCGGCGAGACGGCCGAGCACCACGCGCACGTCCGGCTACGGGCGGCCGTCCTTCTCTAGGGTTCGCGTCGTGGACGCATCGCAGGCACCCGGACCGGTCGCTGACGCGTTCGCCGCGCGAATCGCCGCGCAGGAGGAGCGCGATCTGGCCCCGCACGCGGCGCGCAGCTACCCGGCCGTCCGCCTGCGGCCGGAGGACGACTGCGCGCTGCGGACTCCGCTCCAGCGCGACCGTGACCGGATCGTCCACTCGAAGGCGTTCCGCCGGCTCAAGGGCAAGACCCAGGTCTTCATCGCGCCCGAGGACGACCACCACCGCACCCGGCTGACCCACACCGTCGAGGTCACGCAGATCTCACGGACGGTCGCACGGGCTCTGCGCCTCAACGAGGACCTCACCGAGGCGATCGGGCTCGGGCACGACCTCGGGCACACCCCGTTCGGGCATCTCGGCGAATCGGTCCTCGACGAATGCCTGACGGAGCGCTTCGGCCGCGGCTTCCGCCACTTCGAGCACTCGTTACGGGTCGTCGACGTGCTCGAGCGCGACTACCAGGGCCTCAACCTGACCGCCGACGTTCGCGACGGGATCGTCTCCCACTCCGGCCGCTCAGGGCAGCCGCGCACGCACGAGGGCGCGATCGTCCGGCTCGTCGACCGCGTCGCCTACATCAACCACGACATCGACGACGCGCTTCGCGCCGGCGTCCTCGACGAGGCACAGATCCCCGAGCGGCCGCTCGCGGTTCTCGGGGCGACCGGCTCGCAGCGGATCGACGCACTGGTGCACGACCTCGTCGAGCACTCCGATCGCGCCGGGCGGATCGAGCAGGGTGACGAGGCGGCGGCTGCGATGGACGAGCTGCGGACGTTCATGTTCGAGCACGTCTATCTCGGGCCCGCTGTCCGCGCCGAGCAGGACCGCATCGTCCACGTGATGCGGACCCTGTTCGAGTACCTCGCCGGCCACCCCGAGTCGATCCCCGACGGTGGCGGCGCGCCCAGCGCCGACCTGCCCCAGCGCGTCGTCGACTACCTCGCGGGAATGACCGACCGTTTCTGCCTGCGCGCGTTCCGAGATCTGTCGGAACCGCACATGGCGGCCGACTGAGGTTCGCAGCTACGCTTGCTGCTGGTGCCTCGCTACGCCGACGACAGCAGGGAGAAGGTGCGTGAGGCGACCGACATCGTCGATCTCGTCGGGTCGCGGACCGACCTGCGCCGGTCGGGCCCGACCCGCTTCACCGGCACTTGCCCGTTCCACGAGGACCGCAGCCCGTCGTTCGGGATCGACGTCGACAAGGGCGTCTACCACTGCTTCGGCTGCGGCGCCGGCGGCGACATCTTCACGTTCGTCCAGGAGACCGAGAACGTCGACTTCGTCGGCGCGCTCGAGTACCTCGCGCAGCGCTACGGCGTCGAACTCCAGGTCGCCGACGAGGACCCGAAGGCGGCCGAGCGCCGACAGCGCCACGAGCGGCTGCTCGCGCTGCTCGAGCGGGCGACGCAGTTCTACGAGCGCTGGCTCTGGGACGCCGGCGACGGGGCCGTCGCGCGCGACTACCTCAGCGGCCGCGGCCTGCGCGAGGAGACGCTGCGCGCCTTCCGCGTCGGATACGCGCCGGAAGGTTGGGAGACGCTGCGCGGCGCCGCGCACCGCCAGGGCTTCACCGACGAGGAGCTGATCGCGGCCGGGCTCGCCCGGCGCTCGCCGAAGCGGCCGGACAGCGCCTACGACTTCTTCCGCAACCAGGTGATGTTCCCGGTCTCCGACCGCCGCGGCCGCGTGCTCGGGTTCGCCGCGCGCAAGCTCGACGGGCCAGGTCAGGAGACGCTCGCGAAGTGGATCAACACGGCGGAGAACGACGTCTTCCACAAGGGCGAGATCGTCTACGGCGAGCACCTCGCGAAGTCGAGCGCGGCGAAGGCCGGTGAGGTGATCCTCGTCGAAGGCTACGTCGACGTGCTGACGCTGCACCAGGGCGGGATCGAGAACGTCGTCTGCACGATGGGCACGTCGCTGACCGAGAAGCAGGTCGGGCAGCTCGCGAAGCTGGCGCCGCGGCTGCTGCTCGCGCTCGACGCCGATGAGGCCGGACAGAAGGGCATGCTCCGCGCCGAGCCGATCGCTCGCGGCAAGGGCGTGCAGCTGCGGGTCGTGCCGCTGCCGGAGGGGATGGATCCCGATGAGCTCACGCTCGAGCGCGGGATCGAGGCGATGTGGGAGGCGGTCGGCCGGTCGGTGCCGTTCGTGCGCTTCCGCGTCGACTCGATCCTCGACCGCGCCGACCTGTCGACAGCGGAGGGCAAGGACGAGGCGATCGCGGAGCTCGCCCCGGTCTTCGAGGCGGTGCCGCCGAGCGCGCTGCGCGAGGAGCTGCTCGAGGTCGTCTCATCGCGGCTCGACCTGCAGCCTGCGCTGGTCTCGTCGTGGCTGCCTGCACCGGGCGCGGTCCCAGCTCCGGCGACCGCGGCGGGCCGGCAGCGCTTCCAGCGCGACGAGCCCGAGCCGAGCCAGGTCGCCGCGCACGCTCTGCCGCCGGTCGTCGCCGCCGAGCGCGACCTGCTGATCGCCTGCGTAGCGTCCCCGGACGCCGGTGAAGCGGTGCTGCGGACGCTCAGCGCCGACCGCTTCAGCTCGGCCGGGGCCTGGCGGGTAGCGGAGTACCTGCGCGACAACCTGCGCGACCCTGCCCGCGGACTCCCGCCGGATGACGGCCGCCTCGCGTCGGCGGTCGCGGGCATCGTCGCCGACGCATCCGACCTCGACCAACCGCCGGCGAAGCAGGCGATCGAGGCTCAGCTCGTCTCGATCGCGATCGCGTCTCTCGATCGCGACATCGAAGCAGCCCGCCACAGCGAGAACGGCGGGATCGCCGGCCTGCGTCGGCGCCGCGACGAGCTCGTCGATCAACGCGACGCGCTGATCACCGAGGCGCTCGAGCAGGGAGGCTGAGCACCGGCGCTGAAGGCGCACCGGCCTCGGCCGATACACCGGCTAGGCTGGTGCTCCGGTGCTGAAGCACCGGAGCATTCACCGAAGCCGTTCGGCTTCGCGCGATGTCCATTCCGGGGTAGCTCAATGGCAGAGCATTCGACTGTTAATCGAAGGGTTGTGGGTTCGAGTCCCACCCCCGGAGTCAGGACGCGGCGAGGTCCTCTACCAGCCGCGCCGCGTCGCCCGGCGCATCGTGCGAGTCGTTCCACGCCGCGAGTTCGCGCGCGCGGGCTCTGAGCTCCGGCTCGTCGAGGGCTCGCTGCACGGCGAGCCGCAGCGTGCCCTCGGTCAGGAAGCGCCGGGGCACCCGCACCGCAGCGCCCGCCCAGGCGGCACGGGCGGCGTTCTCTGCCATGTCGCCCCAGGCCGGCCAGATCACCGGTACCGCGCCGCAGGCGAGCGCTCTGGTCAGCGTCCCGAAGCCGCCGTGGCAGACGACGACGTCGGCGTGCGGCATCGTCTGCGCGTATGAGAGCCAGTCGACGACGCGCACGTTCGGCACGTCGATCGAGAGCCCGTGCTTCGGTGGTCTGCGGTTGGTCGTGATCAGCAGCCGGATCGGTAGTTCGGCGAGGCCGGCGGCGGCCTGCAGCAGCCGCGCGTCCGGGTCCTGCGCGGTCGATGGCGCTACGAGGACGAGCGGCCACGAGGGGTCGCCGCCGGGCAGCGGGGCCGGGTCGGTCTGAGGCTCCCACATCAGCGGGCCGACGACGTGGGTGTTGGGTTCCCACTGCTCGCGTGGGTATTCGAGCTGCGGGAAGCTCGCGACGATCGCAAGCCGGCTCGAGATCCCGTTGTGGATCTGCTGTTGCGGCGGCAGGCCGACCCGTTCGCGCACGCCGTTCAGCTCGTCGCGGCCGATCTCGCCGCCCCTGACGACGAGCGGGTGGAAGCGCGCCCACCACGCCTTGCCTGCGGCCGTCCGTGGGTACATCGCGCCGAGCGAGTACGGCGGGTGGTCGCGGTGAGGCCGCGGGTCGATGTGGGGGATCAGCGTCGCGGTGGCGATTCCCTCCAGCTCCGCAGCGAGCGCCGGCGCGACCGTCAGGATGTCCGAGACGACGACATCTGGGCGGTGTTCGCGCAGCGCCTCGCGCGTGTGCGGGACGGCCTCGCGCGCGGCGGCGAACGGCGGCAGGAACCAGGAGCCTCCGTCCGGGCTCTGGCGAGGAGCGAATTCGGGCGCGGCGACGAAGCGGTGGCCCTCGCGCTCGACATCGTCCTGCCAGCGGGTGTAGGTCTCGACCGTCACCTCGGCGCCCCGGTCTGCGAGCGCGCGGCCGAGGGCGAGGATCGGGAAGACGTGCCCGGCATCGCCGAACGCGGCGAGAAAAGCGCGCATCCGCCCGCAAGCGTAATGTCCGGCGCGATGGGGCGGCAGGACACCAAGCAGGCTGTGGACACCGCGTGGGCGATGCTCGACGCGGCGCTGACGCGTCGAGCCGAGCTGGTGCCGGCGCTGATCGCCGCAGTCCGGGTGAACGCGCCGCACGAGAAGGCGCCGTGCGACAACGTCGAGGCGACGCTCACGCGCACGATCGCCGCGGCCAGCGCTTCCGGCCCAGAGGAGCGGCATGCGTCCGAGGACGAGCTGCAGATCGCGCTCAGTGGCCTTGAGCGCGTCGGCGACGCATACTCGGAGGTGCGGGCCGCGCCCGACTACAAGCAGGCGCAGGACGCGCTGTTCTTCGCCCGCAAGGAGATCCGCGAGGCGACCGAGACCTACAACGCCGCCGTCGCCGAGCACAACGCTGGCCTCGGACAGAGCGGTGGCCGCTTCCCGTGGTCGCGCGGGGGAGGCGGGGAGCCGGCTGCGTTCTTCGGCGAGCCCGAGTCGTGACCTGGCAGACGGCCGGTGTCATTGCGCTGGTCGCGGTTGCCATCTTCGTTCGGGTCGGGGTTCCGCTGCTGGTCCAGACTGCGCGCCGGCGGTCGGTGCGGGCCGCACTCGGTGACCCGGCTCGGATCACCGGACTGACGGAGTTCGCGGCGGCGAACGGCCTCGTCTACGCCGCGCTCGAGGACGGGTCGGTCTCGATCTCCGGCTCGTGGGGCGGGTTGCGGTGTGCGGTCAGCGACCAGGGCGGCGACATCGCCCGCACGGCCATCCACGTCGAAGCACCCGCCGAGCAGGTGGAGATGTGGATCTCGCCCCGGGTGATCCGTCACGGGCGATTCGGTCCGAAGGGTGAGAACTGGTGGAACTCCGCCGACGGATTCAGCGCCGCGTTCAGCGTCACCGGAGAGGGCGTGCTGTCGGCCGCGCTCGTGCTGACGCCGGAGGTTCGCGCCTACCTGCTGCGCACACCGAAGCGCGGTGTTCACCTGACCGGGCGAGACGTGGTCTCCGTGCTCAATGACGCACCAGGTGCCGAGCTGGTCGCGGCCGAACTCGACCGGCTCGCCGGGCTGGTGCCGCTGCTCCCGAAGGATCCGCTTCCGCCCCGAACGCCGGCGCCGGACGAGGAGGATGATGACTGGGGTCCACGGCGCCCGCGCCCGCTGGCCGACGCCGACCGGCTCTCGGACGAGATCGGCCTCTAGGCCTGTGCGTTCAGCTCGGCCAGCTTCCGCAGCTGCGCGATCCGCTCGTCGGCCGTCCACGCCATCGGCGTGACGATCAGCGTGTCGGTGCCGGCGTCGCGGAACATGCGCAGGCGCTCGCGCACGTCGTCGGCGGTGCCGACCAGCGAGACGAGGTCGATCAGCTCGTCGGGGAGCGCCGCGGCGGCCTCCTCCTTCTTGCCGTCGAGGTAGAGGTCCTGGACCCGGCGGGCGGCATCCTCGAAGCCGTAGCGCTGCACGACCTGGTTGTAGAAGTTCTTCTCGCGCGAGCCCATCCCGCCGACGTACAGCGCGAGATACGGACGCATCGCGTCGCGCGCGCCGGCGACGTCCCCGGTGACGTTTGCGGTCGCGTTCGGGGCGATCGCGATGTCCGAGAGCGACCGTCCCGCGCGCTCGGCGCCGGTACGCAGCGGCTCGGTCAGCACGTCCATGTGCTCGGGGCTGACGATCGTCGGCAGCCAGCCGTCGGCGATCTCGCCGGTCAGCTCGGTGTTCTTCGGGCCGATCGACGCGAGGTAGATCGGGATCGTCTCCTGGACCGGCTCGATCGTCAGCTTCAGCGCCTTACCGGGGCCGTCCGGCAGCGGCAGCGTGATCGTGTCGCCGTCGTAGGTCAGCCGCTCGCGGGTGAACGCTTTGCGCACGACCTCGACGTACTCACGCGTGCGCTTCAGCTGCGGCTGGAAGCGGACGCCGTGCCAGCCCTCCGAGACCTGCGGACCGGACGGGCCGATCCCAAGGATCATTCTGCCGCTGGAGAGCTGGTCGATCGTCGCCGCGGTCATCGCCGTCATCGCCGGCGAGCGGCCGGGCATCTGGAAGATCGCCGAACCGAGCCTGATCGTCGTCGTCTGCGCGGCGATCCAGGCGAGGATCGTCGCCGCATCGGAGCCGTATGCCTCGGCGGTCCAGACGCTGTCGTAGCCGAGCCGCTCGGCCTCCTGGACGATCGCGAGCTGATCCTCGCTCGTCAGGCCGAGGCCCCAGTAGCCGATGTGGACGCCGAGTTTCATCGGGCTAGAGCCCCGTCTCGCCCGGCCGGATGAACTGGATCTCCGGGACGATGCAGGCGGGGGAGAGCGTCAGCAGGAAGCGCACCGACTCGGCGATGTCCTGCGGCGTGATCATCGCCTCGGCGTCGACGCCGTTCGCCTTCGCGAAATCGGTCATCGGCGTGTCGACGAAGGCGGGGCAGAGGGCCGTGTTCTTGATGCCGTCGTTCGACAGCTCCTTGTTCATGCCCTCCGTGAAGTTGACGAGCGCGCCCTTCGTCGCCGCGTAGATCGACAGCCACGCCTGGCCGCTCTTGCCGGCGATCGACGCGGTGTTGACTACGAGCGCGTTCTTGTGCTCGGCGCCGGCGGCGCGGAGCAGGTCGACGGTCTCGCGGTAGAAGAGGATCGGCGAGCGGAAATTGAGGTCGAGCATCATGTCGAGCCGCTTGGTCTGGGTGTCGCCGACGGCGCCGCCGATCCCGACGCCGGCGTTGTTGACGAGCACGTCGAGGCGACCGAAGCGCTCGCGGTGCGCGGCGACGACGCGCTTGACCTCGTCCTCTTCGCCCAGCATCGCGGGAATGACCTCGACCTCGTAGCCCTTGTCGATCAACGGTTGGACCGCGGCTTCGAGCTTGTCGGGGCGGCGGGCCGAGAGGGTCATCCCGTAGCCCAGCTCGCCGAGGACCCCGGCGATGGCGAGGCCGATCCCGCTCGAGGCTCCGGTCACGATGGCTGCGCGCTCAGGCATGGGCCGGTATCCAATCATCTTCTAGGCTCCGCGCATGGCGTCACGCCACACCTTCGCGTTGGTTTTGGTCCTCGCGGTCGCCGCCGCCGGGTGCGGGGGCGGATCGGGCGAGGACTCCGAACCTGCCGTTAAGGTCGACAGCGCCGCGGCAGCGCCGGCCTCGGTCTTCCCGGCCGTTCGTGCCGCGGACGACGGGATCGAGCAGACGCTCGCTGACGTCGAGGCTGGCGGCCCCGAGCTTGCGCCGAGCGTCTCCGAGCTGCGGCCGGGCAGCAACCGCGTCGGCTTCGGCCTCTTCGACGAGGACGGCACGATGCCGCGCGAGGCACAGGTCGCGCTCTACACGGCAAACGCGGACGGCACGAAGCCGCGCGGGCCGTTCCCGGCCAGGCGCGAATCGCTCGCGGTCGGTGCGGCGTTCCGCTCCGAGCAGACGGCGAACGATGCGACCCCGTACGTGTACGTCGCGTCGGTGCCCTTCACGAAGGCCGGCGGCTACGGGCTCGTCGCGGTCGTGCGCCGGGCCGGGAAGCTGGTTGCGAGCGCGCCGGTGCCGGTGACGGTCGGCAAGGCCGGCAGCGGTCCGCCGGAGGTGGGGGACAAGGCACCGAAGATCGAGACGCTGACCCCCGACGACGTCGGCGGCGACATCTCGAAGCTGACCACGCGCAAGCCACCGCTGCGCTCGCTCGTCGACACGAACGTCGCAGACGTGCTCGGCCACAAACCGGTCGTGATCGCGTTCGCGACGCCCCAGCTCTGCCAGACGCGGGTCTGCGGCCCGGTCGTCGACCTCGTCGCCCAACTCCAGTCGCAGTTCGGTGATCGCGCCGCGTTCGTTCAGCAGGAGGTCTACAAGGACGACAAGCCCGCGCGCGGCCTGCGGCCACAGCTCGAGACGTACCGGCTGAAGACTGAGCCCTGGACCTTCGTGATCGACCGCAGCGGCGTGATCTCCGCGCGCTACGAAGGTGCCTTCTCGGCGGCCGAGCTCGAAGCGTCGGTGCGGGCGGTAGCGCCGTAGAGTTGGTCGCCCCAACGAACGGCGCAGCCGTTCGTCGAATGGTTCGGCGGAGCCGAACCACGGGCCTGTAGCTCAATTGGTCAGAGCAGCCGACTCATAATCGGTTAGATCCTGGTTCGAGTCCAGGCGGGCCCATAGCGCAACCTCGGGCATCCTCCGCCCGTTTCTAAACACATGTCGGATTGGGTTGTGAGGAGACGAATCGGGGAATCCGATAGAGGTGGCATGAGCATCAGGGCTCAGCGCATCAGCTTCGGATTGGCGGTCCTGCCGTTCGTCTGTGCTGCGCTGATCTCGCTCGCAACCGCCAACCCGGCGGTGTTTGTCGTCGCCACCTCGTTCATGGTCGCCGTCTTCGCCGTCGTCGCCCACCTGATCGTCGCGCCGATCGCGAGCTTCGTCGGCGGGCTCGAGAAGGTCACCGACCCGGCCGGCGCTCCGGCCGAGGTGCTCGCCGCGATGCCGCCCGAGCCGGTCGCCGTGCTCGCGCTCGTCGCGCTCGACACCGGCAACGCGATCCAGCAGGCCGCGAGCGACGCCGCCGAGGCGTTCCATTCCGCGGCGAGCTCTGACCCGTTCCTGTCTTCAGAGGCAGGAAGGCCATCGCAGCTCGGGTACTTCCGCCGCGACTTCTGAGGCGGCGTCAGAAGGAGTCGCCCCGGCTCCGGCGAAATACGGCAGCGCCCATGAAGAGCTCTGCCGCCACGCTTCCCGTGCCGCCGACCGAGGTCCGCGGCCACCAGTCGCTCTCCGCGTACGTCCAGTCGCGATTCGACGAGTTCTCGCGATCGCAGAAGGACGTCGCCCAGTACATCGTCGACCACCTCGACGAGGTCGCCTTCCAGACCGCCGAGGAGCTGGCGCGGCGCGCCAACACCTCGAGCTCGACGGTCGTCCGCTTCTCGCAGGCGCTCGGCTTCGAGGGCTTCCCCGAGCTCCAGGCCGCTGCCCGCGAGGAGTACCGCCGCCGGGTCGCCTCCGGCGCCATCGGTGGGGGCCCCAGCTCCGAGCCATTGTTCGCGCTCGATCAGAACGCCTTCGAGCAGGTCGTCGCCGCCGACCACCAGAACGTCGAGGACACGGCGCGGCGCGTGTCGCGCAGCGAGGTCGAGCACGCGATCGAGGCGCTCGCTTCGGCCGAGCGCGTGCTCGTCTGCGGCACCGACCAGCTCGCCTTCTTCGCCAGCTACTTCCGGCACCTGCTCGTCCTGCTCGACCTCCGGGCCGAGGTCGTCGCGAGCCCGTCGCAGGACTCGCTCGCCAAGCTCGCCCGCGTCGACGAGGGCACGCTGCTCGTCGGCCTGTCGGCAGGTCGTCCGAGCCCGCTCGTCGTCCGCGCGATGAAGCTGGCCCGGCACCGCCGTGCCTCGTCGATCGCGATCGTCGACGCGACGCTGTCGGAGGTCTCGAAGCTCGCGCAGATGACGCTCTACTACTCGTCTGACAGCCCGGCCTTCATCCGCTCGCACACCGCGCTGCTCTCGACGCTGCAGGGCCTTGCGTACGGCGTCTACCAGCGCGACACCGATCAGTACGCGGACAGAATCAAAGCGTTCCGCCTCAAGTAGTTGGCCACGCTGAGACGTGCTGGTGCGTCCTGGCTTGAAGCGGTGCCGCAGAAGGCCGGCCGAGCGTGGGTGCGGGCGACCCGGAGCGCGCACTCCGCATCCCGACGGGATGGAGGGATGCGGCGCGCGATGGGTCGCGAGCGCCTGCGCGTGCCGCAGGGTTCGCGCCACCTGCCCACTGCCTACAATCGTGGCCATGCGTGACGAGGCGACGTTTCGGACGAAGGCCGGCCTGGCGGAGATGCTGAAGGGCGGCGTCATCATGGACGTCGTCGACCCCGAGCAGGCCCGGATCGCCGAAGCTGCGGGCGCGGCTGCGGTGATGGCGCTCGAGCGCGTGCCGGCCGACATCCGCCGGGACGGCGGCGTCGCGCGAATGAGCGACCCGGAGATGATCAAGGGCATCCAGGAGGCCGTCACGATTCCGGTGATGGCCAAGGCCCGGATCGGCCACTTCGCCGAGGCGCAGGTGCTGCAGGCGCTCGAGGTCGACTACATCGACGAGTCCGAGGTGCTGACGCCGGCCGACGAGGCCAACCACATCGACAAGTGGGCGTTCCAGATCCCGTTCGTGTGCGGAGCGACGAACCTCGGCGAGGCACTGCGCCGGATCGGCGAGGGCGCGGCGATGATCCGCTCCAAGGGCGAGGCCGGCACCGGCGACATCGTCGAGGCGGTTCGGCACATGCGCTCGATCCGGGGCGAGATCCGCCGACTGACGACGCTCGAAGCCGACGAGCTGTTCGTCGCCGCCAAGGATCTACAGGCGCCGTACGACATCGTCGCCCAGGTCGCGCGCGACGGCAGGCTGCCGGTGCCGCTGTTCTCGGCCGGCGGCATCGCGACACCGGCCGACGCCTCGCTGATGATGCAGCTCGGCGCCGAGTCGGTGTTCGTCGGCTCCGGGATCTTCAAGAGCTCGGACCCCGAGGCGATGGCGCGGGCCGTCGTCGCCGCGACGACTCACTTCGACGATCCGGCGCGGGTCGCCGAAGTCTCCGAAGGGCTCGGCGAGGCGATGCAGTCGCTTGAGGCGCGCAAGCTGGCACCTGAGCAGGTGCTGGCCACCCGAGGCTGGTAGTGCCTGAACTGCGTTCAGGCATCGAGCGAACTGACTTCGTCCCTTCGCTCGTCGTTGGGGTGCTCGCCTTGCAGGGCGGTTATGCGGCCCACGAGGCCGTGTTCGCTCGCCTCGGGGCGTCCACGCGGCAGGTCAAGACGCCGTCCGACCTCGACCGCCTCGACGGCCTCGTGATCCCCGGAGGCGAGTCGACAACGATGACGCTCGGGATCGAGCGCGAGGGACTTGCCGGCCCGCTCCGCGAGCTCGCTCAGGCCGGCACACCGATCCTCGGCACATGTGCCGGCCTGATCATGCTCGACCGCGATCATCTCGGGATCATGGACATCCGCGCCGAGCGCAACGCGTTCGGCCGGCAGATCCACTCGTTCGAGTCCGACCTCACGATCACCGGAATCGACGGCGGGCCGGTCCGCGCCGTGTTCATCCGTGCGCCACGGATCGCCGACGCCGGCCCCGGCGTCGAGATCCTTGCGGCGGTCGACGGCGAGCCGGTCGCCGCACGTGAAGCCGCCTCGACGGTCGTCGCCTTCCACCCCGAGCTGAGCGGCGAGGACCGCATTCACGCCGCCTGGCTCGGCGAGGTGCGCGACCGTCAGGCCGCGATCTCTTCGCCGGCCTGATCTGAGGCGCGGCGCCTCAGCAGCACGCCGGCCCAGCGCCCGCGACGCCGCTCGACCGTGATGTCGGCGACCTCGGCGACCGGCTCAGGCGCGACCTCCGGGCGAGGCGCCGCGCCACCGGCCGGTAGCTCGTCGGCGAGCTCGGGGATCACCGGGAAGACCGGCACGGCAGTCCTGTCGGTGGACACCGACGGCGGTGCAGGGTCGTGGCGCGGAGCCGGGACCTGCTCCATCGCCGTCCTGATCCGTGAAGCCAGATCGCTGCCGATCCGGTCCGCGGCCGGGTCGGTGTAGGCCGAGTCGGCGCGGCGTGTGATCTCCGCCAGCGCCGAGCAGCGCTCGCAGGCGTCGATGTGCGTCCGCAGCCGGCCACGTTGGTCGGGGCTGACGCGCCCGTCCGCGCAGGCCGCGAGCGCGACCGCCACGTCGAGGCAGGTCGTCGTCGCCCTGCCGGTGATCGCGCCGGTTGGCGGCGGGCCCTGCGGTGCGCGCGCGGCGCCGGCGGCCGTGTGCCGCGTCGCCCGCCTGAGCAGCTGGTCGGCGTCGAGCGAGCCGAGGTTCTCGTCGTGGTGGAGTACGGCCCGCACCCTGGCGAACGTCTCCGTGGCCGCAACCGGCCCGACCGACGGACCGCAGACCTGGTTGCAGTAGGCGACGACGCTCGGCCCGCGCCTGTTCGCCAGCGCATCGAGCGCGCCCGGGTCGCCGTCGCGGACGCCGTAGAGGTCGATCTCGGCCGTCTCCATCAAGAAACGGTTCGGCTGGACAACGGCTGGGGCCGAGCCGGCGTGTCCAAGCTGGACGGATGGACCCCGCGCCATACTCGCCCTGTGGACGCCCAGGTGACGATCGACGCGCGTGCTGCCGCCAGACCGGAGCTCGGCGGCGTCGAGCGCTGGGCGCGGGAGATGACACGGCGTCTGCCGGAAATCGCCCCGGATCGCTACCGCGTCGCGATGCCGCCCGAAGCGCTCTCGCACCGCGCCGGGCATCTCTGGGAGCAGGCGCTGCTCCCGCTCACGGCCCGGGGGACGATCCTCTGCCCGGCGAACGCGGCGCCGCTCGCCTCACGGCGGAACGTCGTGATAGTCCACGACGTCGCGCCGCTGCGGGACCCGTCCTGGTACTCGCCGCTCTACGTCCGCTGGAACCGGCTGATGGTCCCGGCGGTGGCGCGAAAGGCGCGCCGCGTGATCACCGTCTCGGAGTTCGCAGCGTCGGAGATCGAGGAGCTGCTCGGCGTCGAACGCGGCCGCATCGGCGTCGTCGCAGGCGGGGTCGACGAGCGCTTCTCGCCGGAGGCCGACCCGGTGCCGGTGCGTGCTGCGCTCGGGCTCTGCGAGCAGCCCTACGTGCTCACGGTCGGCTCGCGCACCACGCGCAAGAACGTCGCCATCCTCGACCACGCGGCACTCGTGCTCGCCGAACGAGGCATCAGCCTCGTGGCGGCCGGTGGTGGGCGACCGCAGTTCGCGGGCGATGACGTGCCCGGCACCGTGATTCACGTCGGCGCCGTCGATGACGCGCTGCTCCCCGGCCTCTACGCCGGTGCGGCCGCGTTCGTGCTGCCGTCGCGCTACGAGGGCTTCGGCCTGACGGCGCTCGAGGCTCTTGCCAGCGGGCTGCCGGCCGTGCTCAGCGACATCCCCGCGCTCCGGGAGGTCTGCGGTGGCGCCGCTGTATACGTCGACCCCGATGACGCCGGCGGCTTCGCGGACGCGATCTGCGGCGTGATCGACGACGGCGGCGTGCTGCGCGCCGCCGCGCCGCCACGCGCCGCGCCGTTCACATGGGACCGCGCCGCCCGCGCGGTCGACGCCGAGATAGCCGCGCTCCTACCGCAGCCCTGACGTCGAGTGGTCGGTTAGCCCCGGACCTCCGGGGCTAACCGACCACTCGACGTCAGGGGGTTGGCACGCGGAAGGTGACGGCGTCCGAGCCCGCGACCCGCTCGACCCGCCCGTCGCGCTCGAGGATGTCGAGGTGGCCGAGGATCTCCGACAGCGTCAGGTACGCCTGGGTGACCGCGACGTTGCCCCACATTCGCTGCGCAAGCTCGAATGCATTAGCCGGCCCGTGCGCGAGGAGACTCGCGATCTTCCCGGCGCGCCGCTCGTGGCCCTCGAACCGCTGGTCGATCAGCGCGCGGTGGTCGTCGATCTGATCGCCGTGGCCGCCGTGGACCACGGCGACGTCGAGCTCGCGGGTCCGCGCGAGCGAGTCGAGGTAGATGATCAGCGCCGGCGGCCGTTTGCGTGCGGCCTCGTCACCCGGCTCGGCGTCGAGTGGGCGGGTGATCAGGGGATTCGAGGAGATCACGTCGAGCAGGTGGTCGCCGCCGATCAGAACGCCGGTGCGCTCGTCGAGGAAGACCGTGTCGGAGGGCGAATGGCCGGGGCGGTGGTGGACGTGCCAGCTCCGCCGGCCGAACTCCAGCGTCTCGCCGTCCGAGACGGTGCGGTCGACGTGCGCCCCTGCGCCCCATGCACGGAAGCTCGCGCTGACGGCCCTGAGGCCGAGCGAGAGATCCTGCGGAACGCCGTTCCTCAGCATCACGGCCTCGCCGAAACGGTCGTCGGCATCCATCGACTCGCGGTAGCTCGCCAGCCACGGCGCGAGCGCGGCGAGCGCGACAATCTCGGCGCCGGAACGCTCGGCGAGGATCGATGCGAGACCGATGTGGTCGATGTGCTGATGGGTCAGCACGATCCGCTCGAGGTCCTCGACCTTGAAGCCGGCGGCAGCGATGCCGGCCTCGAGCTCGGTCAGCGACGTGCCCGAGTTCGGGCCGGTGTCGACCAGCGTCAGTGGATCGTCGTCGATGAGGTAGCAGTTGACGCGGCCGACCGCGAACGGCGTCGGGACCGCGATCCGGGTAATGCCATCGCCGATGTCAAGGACCTTCTCGCTCATGCCCGGATCAGCGCGAGCGCCTCGTCGCGGCGCCGCTCCATGTCCTCGCGCGAGACAAGAGACTCCAACGTGAGCCGCAGCAGCGGCTCGGTGTTGGAGGCGCGCACGTTGAGGTGCCAGTTCTCGAAGTCGACCGAAACGCCGTCGACGTGCGTGACGACCGCTCCCGGCATCGCCCCGTAGACGCTCTCGATCTCCGCAAGCTTCGCGGCGGCGTCCTCGACGGTCGAGTTGATCTCGCCGCTGATGAAGTAGCGGGCCTTGAACGGGGCGAGCAGCTCGCTCAGCCGCAGGCCCTCGACCGAGAGCTTCTCGAGCATCAGCAGCGCCGGCAGCGTGCCCGAGTCGGCGTTGTAGAAGTCGTGGAAGTAGTAGTGGCCCGAAACCTCGCCGCCGAAGATCGCGCCCTCGTCGCGCATCCGTGTCTTGAAGAAGGCGTGCCCGACGCGATTGATGTGCGCCGTGCCTCCGGCGGCCGCGACCGTGTCGGCGACGGCCCGTGACGCGCGCGCGTCGTAGAGGATGTCGGCGCCGGCGTTGCCCGGCTTCTTCAACAGGTGCTCGGCGAGGATCGCCGTCAGGAAGTCGCCGTCGACGAACTCGCCGGTCTCGTCGATGAAGAAGCAGCGGTCGGCGTCGCCGTCCCAGGCGATGCCGAGGTCGGCGCCCTCCGAGCGGACCTTGTCGATGATGAACTGCCGGTTCTCCTCGAGCAGTGGGTTCGGCTCGTGACCGGGGAAGTTCCCGTCCGGCACCCAGAACGTCTCGACCAGATCGAGCCCGAGGCCGCACAGGATCGGGCCGGCCATCGCGCCCGCCATCCCGTTGCCGCCGTCGACGACCACCCGGAGCGGC
This sequence comes from Baekduia sp., assembly GCA_037045385.1. GTDB lineage: Bacteria > Actinomycetota > Thermoleophilia > Solirubrobacterales > Solirubrobacteraceae > Baekduia. The sequence goes on from JBAOHN010000007.1 coordinate 67,307, forward strand.
CTGATCGCCGCCGGGTCGATCAGCGCAAGAGCGGCGGCGCTGAACTCGTCGTGGATGTCGACGCTCTCGACCTCGCCGCTCGGGCCGGAGGGCTCCGGCAGGCCAGCCTCGATCAGATCGCGCATCTCGCCGATGCCGGAGTCGCCCGAGAGGGCGATCGCTCCTTCGCGCACGAGCTTCGCTCCGGTGTATGCCTTCGGGTTGTGCGAGGCGGTGCACATCAGGCCGCCGTCGAGCCCGCGCGAGCCGACGAGGTAGTAGAGCATTTCGGTCCCGACCTCTCCGGCGTCTAGGACGGTCGCGCCCTCGGCGACCATCCCGTCGCGGTAGCCGGCGGCCATCGCGGGCGCGGTCAGGCGCATGTCGCGGCCGAGGCCGAGCCGGAGCGTGGACGCTGGCTTGCCGGTCTCGGCCGCGAGCACGCGGGCGAATGCTCGTCCGAGCAGCACGGCGCTCTCGGGGTCGAGTCCCTCGCCGTAGATGCCGCGCAGGTCGTATGCCTTGAAGACGTCGCTGGGGATGCTCACGGCGCAGGATCCTAAGCTCTCGCTCGCGATGGAGGCCGACGATCCGCAGCAGGCGGGACCCGGAACGGTCCTGATCACCGGTGGCGGCGGGCTGATCGGAACCGCGTTGGCGGCGGCTCTGCTGCGTGATGGCAACGCCGTCGAGCGCACGAGCCGCCGCGAGCTCGACGTTCGCGATGCGCGGGCCGTGCGTGACAGGGTCGTCGCGCTCGAGCCGCGCGTGATCTTCCATCTCGCCGGCGATTCGGACCTCGCCCGCTGCGCTCGCGACCCGGACATGGCGGCGGAGCTTCACGTCGGCGGTACCCGCAACGTGCTCGACGCCGCCGCCAGGCTGGCGCAGCCGCCGGCGTTCGTCTGCGCCTCGACACGGCACGTCTACGACCACGATGCTGGGGCCGGGCCGATCGGCGAACGCGGCACGTTCGTCACGACGCCGGGATACGGCGAGACGAGAGCGCGCGCGGACCTGCTCGTGATGGCCTCGCGGGATGTGCCGGCAGCGTCACTGCGTCTTACGAACGTCTACGGCCCGGGCGATCCGAGGAGCGGGCGGATCGTCCCGGTGATCGAATCGAGCATCAGGCACCGGCGCCCGATCGAGCTGCTCGCGGGCTCGTCCCGTCAGCTCGAGCTGCTGCACGTCGATGATGCGGTCGCTGCCTACCTGGCCCTCGCCGCCGCGCTGGTCGCGGGCCGGCGAGGCGTCGCAGGCTCGGCTTTCAACGCCGGGTCCGGCGTCGCGACGACGGCGGGCGAACTGGTGGCAACGGCCCAGGAGTCGGCCGGGACCGCGCTCCCGGTCCGTTTCGGTGCCGGGCACGAAGCGGCCCGGCCGCTGCGTCTGCTCGAAAGCTCGGCGCTGCACTCAGCGACCGGCTGGAAGCCGCGGGTCGCGCTCGGCGACGGTCTCGCCGGTGTAGTCGCCGGCACCGGCGCGCAGCACCCGACCATCTAGCATCCGAGCGATGGCAGGGCATTCCAAGTGGGCCGGGATCAAGCACAAGAAGGCGATCGTCGACGCACGGCGCGGCAAGCTCTTCACCAAGCTCGCGCGCGCGATCACCGTCGCGGCGAAGGAAGGTGGCGGCGACCCTGACGGCAACCCCGCGCTCGGGCTGGCGATCCAGAAGGCCAAGGACGCCTCGATGCCCAAGGACAACATCGAGCGCGCGATCGCGAAGGGGACCGGCGAGGGCGCCGACGCCGACGCGCTCGAAACGGTGCTCTACGAGGGTTACGGCCCCGGCGGCGTGGCGCTGCTGATCGAGACGGTCACCGACAACCGCAACCGGACCGGGTCCGAGGTCCGCCACCTGCTCAGCAAGCACGGCGGCTCGCTCGGCGAGCCAGGCTCGGTCGCCTACAACTTCGACAAGACCGGGCTGATCGTCGTCGAGTCGGGCGCCCACGACGAGGACGACCTGCTCGTCGCGATCGAGGCCGGGGCGACCGACGTCGTCGAGGACGGAACGATCTACGAGGTGCTCTGTGCCCCGTCGGACCTGACCGCCGTCCGCTCGGCGCTCGAGCAGGCCGGAATCGCGTTCGTCTCAAGCGAGGTGACGCAGAGGCCGAAGGCCCGCGTCGAGGTCGACGAGGACGGCGCCGCCAAGCTGCTGCGCCTGATCGATGCGCTCGAGGACAACGACGACGTCGACACCGTGCACGCGAACTTCGACGCCGACGACGAGGTCATCGAACGCCTCCTCAGTTGAACAGCGAAAAGCGACCGGCTAACCGGTCACTTTTCGCTGTTCAACTGGCGGGCGGGCGCGGAAGAGGGGGATCGGGCGGGGCAGGCCCTTCAACCTGCGGACGCCGACCGGTGAGAAGGCGAACCGCTCCGACGCGGCGTCGCGAACGCTGACGGTCGTCAGCACGCTGCCCGTGCGGGCTACGGCGGTGACGCGGTTGGCGACGTTGACCGGGCCGCCGAAGACATCACCCGAACGAGAGACGACCGGCCCCGAAGCGATGCCGACGCGCAGCTGCGGCGCGTCGCCATCGGGCTCTGCGACGCGGGCACAGAGCCGCAGCCCGAAGTCGACCAGGGCGGCCGGGTCGTGCGAGGTCAGGAGCACCGCGTCGCCAATCGTCTTGACCATCCGAACGTCCTCGGTCAGGAGGTCCTGGACGATCTCGACGAGGCGTTCGGCGACGCGGCCGAGCGCCTCCGGGGCGACCTCCTCGCCGAGCCGCGTGAACCCGACGAGGTCGGCGAACGCGACCGCCAGCTCCTGACCGCCGGTCGAGCGGCCGGATGCGAACTCGATCGCCCCGGCGATCTCCGACTGCATGATGTTGCGCAGGTGCTGCCGCGTCAGGTTGCGGATCAGGTCATCGCTGAGCGGCAGCAGCGCCGCCGTCGCCTGCGCGTATCCGGCTGCGATCTCGCGCTCGGTCGCGCCCGGTGCGACGACGAGGTCGAACAACGCGGCGCGCATCGCCTCCGCGGCCCGCGCGAGGTTGCCGCCGATCGCCCGCGTCGAGCTGATCACCTGCTCGGGCTCGAACCCGCCCTCGAGCCACTGGTGCAGCTCGGTCGCGACACGGAGATCGAGCTCCGAGAATGCGACCTCGTCGGGGCTCGACGGTGCCGGCAGGCCCTGCGCGCGGCGCAGCCTCGCTGTGAACGGCGCCTCGATCCCCGACAGCTCGGCGATCTGCGCCTGGGTGTAGAGGCGGGGGCCACCGATCTCACGGTCGGCGGCCAGGAACTGGAGCACGCCGTGGTCGTGTGCCCAGCGCATCTCGGTCTCGCTGAAGCCCTGCTGGGCGAGCCATTCGAGCAGCTCGATCCGCTGGCTGCGGCGATCCCCGTCGAGGCCGTCGAGCCAGCCACCCTCGGAGAAGTCGAGATCGCCGGCGAACACCGCTGCCAGCCTACCCCCGGGGGAGGCATCCGGCCCGCAGTCGAGAATCACGAGGGAGTGCGTGTTCTCGGCATCGATCCCGGCATCGCCAACACCGGTTTCGGCGTCGTCGATCTCTGCGCCGGCAGGCCGTCGGCGGTCGCCGCCGGGGTGATCGAGACCGCCTCCGCTGACGCGCTCGAAAGCCGCCTCGCCTGCCTGCACCGGGACCTCGAGGAGCTCTTCGCCGAGTTCGGACCCGCGGCCGTGGCGTTGGAGGAGCTGTACTTCGGCCAGAACGCGTCGAGCGCGATGGCGGTCGGTCAGGCCCGCGGAGTGGTCCTGCTGTCCGCCGGCATCCGCGGCATCCCCGCTTCCGGCTACACGCCGCAGCAGATCAAGCAGTCGGTCTGCGGCTCGGGGCGCGCCGCCAAGGAGCAGGTGATCGAGATGGTCAGGACCCGGCTGTCGCTGACCGACCGACCGCTGCCCGATCACGCGGCCGACGCGCTCGCCGCGGCGCTCTGCCACGTCGACCGGGCGCCGCTGGCGCGCGCGCTGGAGTTCGCCGGATGATCGCCCTCGTCGCAGGCGACGTCGCCGCGCGCGGCGAGGACTCGGTCGTGATCGAGACCGCCTCCGGGGTCGGCTACCGGCTCGGCGTCTCTGCGACGACGCTCGGGGCGGTGCCGCCTGCCGGGGGGTCGGTCTCGCTCTTCGCGCACCTCGTCGTGCGCGAGGATGCACTGACGCTCTACGGCTTTTCGACCGAGCACGAGCGTGAGCTCTTCCTCGCGCTGATCGGCGTCCAGTCGGTCGGCCCGAAGATCGCGCTCGCGATCCTCTCCGGCGGCCGTCCGTCCGACCTCGTCGCGGCGATCGCGGCCGGTGACACGCAACGGCTCGTGGCGGTGCCCGGGGTCGGCAAACGGACGGCCGACCGGATCGTCGTCGAGCTGCGCGAGCGGCTGGCGCTCGAAGCGCTCGCCACAGCGGGCGGCGCCGAGGGCGATCCCGCCGGCGAGATCATCGCCAGCCGTGCCGACGACCCGCGCCAGATCGCGCGTGAGGGGCTCGTCGGCCTGGGCTTCGCGATCGACGAGGCCGAACGGCTGCTGTCCTCGGCGAGCGGTGAGACGCCCGAGGCGTTGCTCGCTCAGGCGCTGAAGGCGGCGCGCGCGTGAGCGTCGTCCGTGCCGAGCTCGATCCGGCAGAGGCCGCCGGCGACGACGACCGGACGCTGCGTCCCCGGAGCCTCGACGAGTTCGTCGGCCAGGACGCGGTCCGCGAGCAGCTCGCGGTCTCGCTCGCCGCGGCGCGCGGGAGGGGAGAGGCGCTCGACCACGTCCTGCTCGCCGGCCCTCCCGGGCTCGGGAAGACCTCACTCGCGCAGATCATCGCGTCAGAGCTGGGCGTCCAGTTCGTGTCGACCGCCGGCCCTGCACTCGAGCGCAAGGCCGACGTGGCGGCCTTCCTCAGCGCGCTGGAGCCCGGGGCGGCGTTCTTCGTCGACGAGATCCACCGGCTACCGAGAGCGCTCGAGGAGACCTTCTACCCGGCGATGGAGGACCGGGAGCTTCCGATCACGGTCGGCCAGGGCGCCGGCGCACGCGTGATGACCGTGCCGCTGCCTTCGTTCACGCTGATCGGAGCGACGACCCGAGCCGGCCTGCTGACGAACCCGCTTCGCGACCGCTTCGGAATCCAGCACCGGCTCGAGCCCTACGACCTCGCCCATCTGGCGACGATCGTCCGGCGGAGCGCCGAGATCCTCGACTGCCGGACCGACGACGGCGGCGCCGAGGCGATCGCGAGGCGCTCTCGCGGAACGCCGCGCGTCGCGAACCGTCTGCTCAAGCGCGTCCGTGACTACGCGGAGGTGCGGGCCGGCGGGGTGGTCGATGCGGCTGCTGCCGACGCGGCGCTGGCGATGCTCGAGATCGACGAGCTCGGGCTCGACCGGCTCGATCGCGAGCTGCTGCGTCAGATCTGCGAGCACTTCGGAGGCGGCCCGGTCGGCCTCTCGACGCTGGCCGTCTCGGTCGGCGAGGAGCCGCAGACGATCGAGGACGTCTACGAGCCGTATCTGCTCCAGCGCGGGCTGATCCAGCGGACGCCGCGCGGCCGCGCCGCGACTGCCGGCGCCTACCGGCACCTGGGGCTCGAGCCGCCGACCGGCGGGTTGTTCTGAGATCACGTCCCGACAGGGGTCGCTAGCCGCAGGGCCGTTGGCCCAAGGGCAGCGGCTTGACCGCTTTGCGCGTGATGTCGAAGCCGGCGGGGCTGCCGGTGATCTCGAGCGGCTTGCCGTTGACCGTCACACGCGTCGTCGCGAGGCCGATGTTCATCTTCACGCGCTTCGCCTTGAACACCTTGCGCCCGTCGAGCGTGCCGTTGAAGAGCTGTTTGCCATTGCCGTCCTCGACGCAGAGGAAGGTCGGTCTGCCGGTGGCGTCGGCGCGGACCGTGACCAGGCTCGAAACCGGTTTGGGCTTGGGCTTGGGTTTCGGCTTCGCGGTCGTGGTGGTCGTCTGCGTGGCCGTCGCGGTGGTCTCAACCGTCGCGGTCGTGGCGGTCGCGGCCGGGGTGACGGTGGTCGGCGCGGTGGTCGCCGTGGCGATCGTGAACGTCGAGTCGGTCAGGACCTCGGAGACGCGCTCACCGTCATCGCTGAGGAAGCGCGAGACCGCGAACGCCGTCCCGAAGATCACGGCCAGCGCGAGCACCGCGTAGGCGGCGGTCAGCGAGCGGTTGCGCCCGCCTGCGGGCTTCGCGCCCGCGACGGAAAGGGCAAGACGCTGCCCCGGCGCGGCCGTTGCCAGCGGCGGCTCGACCTCGACACCGGCCAGTCCCAGCGCCGCAGCGACGCGGGCCCGCACCGACGCGGTCGGGTCGGCCTCGCCGAACGCGGCCAGCAGCTGCTCGAGCGTCGGCGCTCGGTCGGCAGCCCGGCCCTCGGACGCCGCGCGCGCGATCGCGGACGCCACAGCGGCGTCCGCGAGCGAGACGGTCGGCTCGTCGCCGCCCGCCGGTCCTGCGCCCGGCGTCTCGGGGTCGTCCATGGACCAGGGTCTACCAGAGCGGCCCGTCGCCTTCGGCGTGCGCAGACTGATGCGTCGGGTCTGCGGATACCCTGCGCCGGGCGATGGGTCATCACTTCATCTGCCCGAACTGCGGCCGTCGCTCTGTCGAGAAGGATCGCAACGCGGGGTTCCGGCGCCGGCATCCCGGCTGCACGAGCTGCGGCTTCGGGTTCCTCTTCGAGCTGCTCGACGACTACTACCCGGCGCCGAACGCGGCCTTCTTCGTCTGCGACCGGCGAGGCGCGGTGATCGCCTGCGGGCGCGGCGCGTTCGAGCTGACCGGGATCGGCGACGAGCGTGCGATCGGCCGGCCGGTGAACGAGGTCCTGGGGCTCGAGTTCGCATCCGGCGAAGACGTCGTCGCCACCGTGCTCGAGTGGGGAGTCCGCAAGCTCGGGCAGCCGGTCACCGTGCGGGCGGAGGACGACCTCCCCGCCGCGGCGATCGCCGACATCTTCCCGGCCTACGACGACGACGGCGGGATGCTGCTCGTCCTCACCCCGGCGCGCGACCAGGCGGCTGGTTCCGGCCAGTCCACTCGCTAGTCTGCGCGCCCTGCCATGAGCGATCGCCGCCGCAACCTGGTGATCCTCGCGTTCGTGCTCCTGCTGCTCGCGGGCGCGATCGCGGTGATCGTCAGCAAGCCCGTCAAGCAGGGTCTCGATCTGAAGGGCGGCGTCTCGCTGGTCTACGAGGCCAAGCCGACGCGCAGCGCGCAGGTCGACAACGACTCGATCCAGCGGACGATCGACATCATGAACGAGCGCGTCAACGCGCTCGGTGTCTCCGAGCCGGAGATCCAGCGCTCGGGCGAAAACCAGATCGAGGTCTCGCTCCCCGACGTCCAAGACACCCAGCAGGCGCAGGACCAGGTCGGGACGACCGCCCAGCTCTACTTCTACGACTGGGAGGCGAACATCGTCGGCCCGGACGGCAAGCCCGCACCGGACGACGATGCCGTCACGGGCGGCTCGCAGGCCGGCCAGCCCGGCGCCGCGTCGCTCACGTACTACGAGGCGGTCACCAGGGCGGCCGGGTTCGACCCACGGCCGCGGTCGAGCAACACGCACGACGGGCTCTGGTACGGGATCGACAAGAAGGCCGAGAAGGTGCTCTGCGGCCCGCAGGAGTCGAAGGCCGACGTCCAGGACATCTGCAAGAACGCGGGCGTCAAGCCGACCGACTACGTCGAGGTTCCGCGCGGCTACATCGTCGTCCAGGCCGAGTTCGACGAGAACGACGAGGCGGCCGCCCGTGCCGCCAAGGACGCGTACTTCGTGCTCCGCGACGAGCCGGCGCTCTCGGGCGCCAAGGACATTCGCGACCCCAAGCAGGACTTCGACTCCCAGGTCCGCGGCGGCGGGCCGATCGTCACCTTCTCGTTCTCCGACGACGGCAAGGACAAGTGGCAGGACGTCACCCGGGCGATTGCGCAGCGCGGCAGCGCCAGGCTCGGCCTCGGCGTCGACTCGCGCACGGTCGCCGGGCACTTCGCGATCGTCCTCGACAACCGGCTGATCTCGGTCCCGATCATCGACCCGGCCGAGAACCCCGACGGCATCGACGGCACCAACGGATCGCAGATCTCCGGAACGTTCACGATCGAGGAGGCCCAGCGGCTCGCGAACCTGATCAAGACCGGCGCGCTGCCGCTACGGCTCGAGCTGATCTCCGAGTCGCAGGTCTCGGCGACGCTCGGGCAACAGGCGCTGCGGCAGGGCATCACGGCCGGCCTCGTCGGCTTCGGTCTCGTCGCGCTCTTCCTGATCGTCTTCTACCGCGTTCTCGGCGTCATCGCCGTCGGCGCGCTGTTCATCTACTCGATCTACTTCTACGCGCTCGTCAAGCTGATCCCGGTCACGCTGACGCTTCCCGGGATCGCCGGCCTGATCCTGACGCTCGGCGTCGCCGCCGACGCGAACATCGTCATCTTCGAACGCGTCAAGGAAGAGGTGCGCGCCGGTCGCTCGGGCGGCGCGGCGATCGCGGCCGGCTATCGCAAGGGCCTGTCGACGATCATCGACGCCAACGTCGTCACCGTGATGGTCGCGTTCATCCTGTTCGTGATCGCGACCGCGGGCGTCAAGGGCTTCGCGCTGACGCTCGGACTCGGCACGATCACCTCGCTGTTCACCGCCGTGCTCGCCACCCAGGCGGTGCTCGGCACGATGCAGCGCACGAAGCTGATCCAGCGGCCGTCGGCGCTCGGCGCGCGGCCCGAGAAGACCGACAGCCGCATCTCCCGCTTCGACTTCACCGGCGCGTCGAAGTGGATGTTCTCGATCTCCGGCGTGATCCTGATCATCGGCGCGCTCGCGATCGGCGGCAAGGGCATCCAGCTCGGGATCGACTTCGAGTCCGGCACCCGCGCGAAGGTCGCGTTCGAGGGCGGGAAGCAGCCGTCGACGACCGACGTCGCCGAGGCGCTGCGGAAGGCCGGCTTCGAGAACCCCAAGGTCCAGACCGTCACCGGCGACAAGGAGCTCGGCGGCGAGGGCATCCAGGTCTCGCTCGCGCAGACCGGCACCGCGGTCGCAGGCCTGCGCCAGACGCTGACCGACGAGTTCGGTGACGCCAAGGCGATTCAGATCGAGTCGATCGGGCCGACCTTCGGCGCCACGGTCGCACGCGGCGCGATCATCGCGATCATCGCGTCGCTGCTCGTGATCAGCGCCTACATCGCGCTGCGGTTCGAGTGGAAGTTCGCGGTGCCGGTCCTGATCGCGCTCGTCCACGACCTCCTGATCACCGCAGGCGTGTACGCCCTCGTCGGGCGGGAGGTGACGACCGCCACGGTCGCAGCGTTGCTCACGATCCTCGGCTATTCGCTCTACGACACGATCATCGTCTTCGACCGCATCCGCGAGAACGCTCCGCGGATGCCGAGAGCCGCCTTCTCACAGGTCGTCAACCGCTCGATGAGCGAGGTCGTGGTGCGGTCGCTCGTGACCTCGCTCTCGACCGGGATGCCAATCCTCGCGCTGCTGCTGTTCGGTGGCGAGACGCTGCAGGACTTCGCGTTCGCGCTCTTCATCGGTGTCCTCTCCGGCGCCTACTCGTCGATCTTCATCGCGACGCCGGTGCTCGTGCACTGGAAGGAGCGCGAGTCCCAGTACAGGAACCGGCGCCGGCGGATAGCGGCCGAGCATGGCGGAGTCGTGCCCGCGTACGCGACCGGCAGCCAGGGAGTGCTGCTGCCGGACGAGCGTGACGCGCCCGCCAAGCGGCGCCAGCGGCTGACGTCGCCCGACGATCCCGAGCGCAGCGTCTCGCAGGACGAGTTCGCCGCGATGGTCGCGGACATCGCCGACACTGCGACCGAAGCTCCGGCCCGCGGCGCGGACGACGCGACTCCCGAGGACCTCGTGATGAAGGACGAGCCTCGCAAGCCGCCGAAGCCGAAGCGCCCCGGCGGGCGCAACAAGCGACACGGGAGGCCTCGCTGATGGCCGTCTTCGCATGGGTGATGATGGGAATCGCCGTCTGGCATTTCGCGATCTGGGTGCCCGACCGCTTCGCCGGCGGGATCGTCGGCGCGTTTCTCGCCGCAACCGCCGGCGCCGTGCTCGTCGGCTGGCTGCTCGGCGGGTTCTCGATCCCGTCGCGAGACGACACCGACGTGCTCACGGCGCTCGAGGGAATCCCCGGAGCCCTAATCGGCATGGCGCTTGCGTACGCCGAGGGCGTCCGGCGCGGGAACGAAGCGCTAGAGCTCTGAGAGCCCTCGCTGCAAGCCGTGGCCCATCCGTCCATCCTGCGCCGGAAAAACCCGCTCTGAGCGGGTTGGAAGCGCCGATCCGTCGGATCGGGGTGCCACATTGACCGCGTGGGTGAAGCTGCCACATTCACCGCCGCGGCGGTGAACATCGAAGTCGTCCTGCGCCTCGAGCGTGATCTCGGTGTCAGCTTCGCCGTCGCACAGGTCCTGGCTCGCCGCGGATACACGGACACCGAGTCGGCGCGGAGCTTCCTCGCCGCCGACGAGCAGCATCCAGCCTCGGCGTTCGCCGGCATCGACGCTGCGACCGGGACCGTTCTCACCGCGATGCAGTCGGGGCGGACGATCACTGTCCACGGCGACTACGACGTCGACGGCGTGACATCGACCGCGATCCTCGTGCGCACGCTCAGGTCGCTCGGCGCCGACGTCGACTGGTTCCTGCCGAGCCGCACCGAGGACGGGTACGGGCTCAGCCAGCACACGGTTCGCGCGCTGGCTGAGCGCGGGACCGGGCTGATCATCCTCAGCGACTGCGGCATCACAGCTGTGAGCGAGGTCGCTCTGGCACGTGAGCTGGGCATGGAGGTCGTCGTCGTCGACCATCACACGCCGCGCGCCGACGGCCTGCTGCCGGACGCGCCGATCGTCCATCCGGTCGTCTGCGTCTATCCCTTCACCGAGCTCTGCGCGGCCGGGGTCGCCCACAAGTTCGCGGGCGCCCTGCTCGAGGCCACCGGTCACGACGCTTCGATTCTCGTCACCGATCTCGATCTCGTCGCACTGGGGACGATCGCCGACTGTGTTGCGCTGCGTGGCGAGAACAGGCGCCTGGTCCGGGCCGGGCTGCGCCAGCTCGAGCGCACCGAGAAGCCCGGTCTGCGCGCGCTGATGCGCGTCGCGCAGATCAACCCGCAGAAGGTCTCCGCTCGCGACGTCAGCTTCCGTCTCGCGCCGCGCCTCAACGCGGCCGGCCGCGTCGCGCGTGCCGACGCCGCGCTAGAGCTTCTGCTGACCCACGATCCGGCACGCGCCGAGCAGATCGCCGCCGAGCTCGACGACGTCAACTCGCGGCGGCGGTTCGAGGAGCTGCGCGTCCTGCACGAGACCGAGGCGCAGGTCGCGGCCCAGGGTGATCAGCCCGCGTACGTCGTCGCCGGCGAGGGCTGGCACCCGGGGGTCGTCGGCATCGTGGCGTCGAGGATCGCCGAGAGCAGGCACCGCCCGGCGCTTGTGATCTCGCTGCGGGACGGGGTCGGTACCGGCTCGGGACGCTCGATCCCCGGCGTCGACCTGCTCGCCGGCCTGCAGGCGTCCGCCGAGGTGCTCGACCGCTTCGGCGGCCATCGCGCTGCCGCCGGCTGCACGTTCGCCGCCGGCCGGCTCCCACAGCTGCGCGAGGCGTTTGTTGGTCACTTCGAGCGCACCTTGACCGCAGACGATCTGATCGTGCGCGAGCGCGTCGACGCGGTCGTCGGCGGTGACGCGCTCGGCCATGAGCTCGCCGAGGAACTGGAGCGGCTTGCTCCGTTCGGGTTCGGCAACCCTTCGGTCTCGTTGCAGGTGGCCGGCGCTCGGCTGACCGATCCGCGTCCGATCGGCGAGGGCAAGCACACTCGCTTCACCCTGGTTGCCGGCGGCCGCCGCGCGCAGGGCGTTGCCTTCGGCGTCACGTCGATCCCGGCGGCAGCCCAGGCCGCGGCGCTGCCCGCGACGTTCACACTCGAGTTGAACGAGTACCGGGGCGCCGTCGAACCGCGGCTCGTGCTCAGGCATCTCGGAGCCGAACCGCCGGCCGGCCCGGAGCTGATCGGCGAGCCGGAGCCCGGTACGGCCGCGTGGGCAGAGGCGGTCCGGCGCGCCGCGGTCTCCGCCAGGCGCCCGATCCTCGCTGCGGTCGGCGCAGGCAGCGATGCTTCGGCAACGGGTGGCGCGGCGGACGCGCAGCCTGCGGCCGGGCGCGACCGGCCCGCGCTGCCGCCGGATGCCGTCGACCGTCGCGGCAGCGCGCCAGCGGGCATCATCGGCGCGCTCGTCGAGTCCGGCGAGCCGGTGCTCGTCATCGCGGCCGACGCGATCCTGCGCCTCGACCAGTGCCGCGGGCGGATCGGGGGCTTCGGGCTCTGCTCCTGGGATGCCCTCGCCGGCGACCCCGATCTCGCCGCCGGCAGCGTGCACCTTGTGGCTTTGGATCCGCCGCTCGACGAGGACCACGACCGGCTGCTCGCCGGACTCGCAGGAACGCACGTGGTGCATCTTGCGTGGGGGGAGGCTGAGCTACGCTGTTCTCGCGATGCACTGGATCGCGATCTCTCGCCCAGACAGGTGCTTGCCGGCGCCTACCGGGCGCTGCGCGACGGCCTCGACCTCGGTGCCGCCTTCGGCCGGATTCCGGCGTCCGCGGCGGGCCGGATGCTCGCGATCCTGCTCGAGATCGGCGTCGTCGAGATCACCGAGAACGGGAAGGTCGTCGTACCCGGCGGCGTCGCCCAGACCGACCTGCGGCAGTCGTCGACGTTCCGCGACGGTGAGCGCCGCGCCCAGGAGCGGGCAGCATGGCTGAGCAGGCTGGCGAGCAGCGCGGCGGGCCAGGCGGCCTGAGCGCGCCGATCGCTCCGCGCGAGCCGGTCGACGCGGTCCACCACGCACACACCGACGCGGTCGGGCGCGCCGACCTGACCGAGACCGAGCAGCGGCTGCTCGCGGACCTGTTCGCGATCGTCGAGGAGCACGAAGCCGGCGGCGGGTTCGCGATCGACCGCGAGCGGGTCGGGGCAGCGTTCGCGTTCTCGTGCCACCACCACGCCGACCAGCTCCGCAAGTCCGGCGAGGACTTCATCATTCACCCGGTCGGCGTCGCGAAGATCTGCGCGGGCATGCAGCTCGACACCGACACGCTGGTGGCGGCGCTGCTCCACGACACCGTCGAGGACACGAGCGCGTCGCTCGACGAGGTCCGTGCCGAGTTCGGTGACGGCGTCGCGCAGCTCGTCGACGGTGTCACGAAGCTGACCGGGATCACCTTCACGTCGCGTGACGAGGCCCAGGCCGAGAACTTCCGCAAGATGATGGTCGCGATGGCCACGGACATCCGGGTCATCCTGATCAAGCTCGCGGACCGCCTGCACAACATGCGCACGCTCGGCGCGATGAGCAAGCAAAAGCAGCTCGACAAGGCGCGCGAGACACTCGACATCTACGCGCCGATCGCGCACCGGCTCGGTATCCACGCGATCAAGTGGGAGCTCGAGGACCTCGCCTTCGCGACGCTGCACCCGCGCAAGTACCAGGAGATCAAAGGTCTCGTCAACCAGCAGCGCGAGGAGCGCGAGGACTACGTCAAGGCCGCCAGCAGCTCGGTGATCGAGGAGCTGCAGAAGCTCGGGATCGACGCGCAGATCTCCGGTCGCGCCAAGCACTTCTACTCGATCTACGCGAAGATGACGAAGAAGGGGCGCGAGTTCAACGAGATCTACGACCTCGTTGCGATGCGCGTGATCGTCGACTCGGTCAAGGACTGCTACGGCGTCGTCGGTGTCATCCACGCGCTCTGGAAGCCCCTGCCCGGCAGGTTCAAGGATTTCATCGCGATGCCCAAGGTGAACCTGTACCAGTCGCTGCACACGACGGTGATCGGGCCCGAGGGGCTGCCGCTCGAGATCCAGATCCGGACGCGTGAGATGCACGACCTCGCCGAGTTCGGCGTCGCCGCCCACTGGCGTTACAAGACCGGCGCCGAGGCTGGCGGCGAGGCGCTGCCGTGGGTGCGCTCGGTCGTCGACGCGGAGGGCGATCTCTCCGACGCGCAGGAGTTCATGAACTCGCTGAAGGTCAACCTCTTCGAGGAGGAGGTCTTCGTCTTCACCCCGCGCGGGGAGGTCAAGCGGCTCGCCGCCGGCGCTACCCCGCTCGACTTCGCCTACGAGGTTCACACGGAGGTCGGCCACCGCTGCGTTGGCGCGAAGGTCGGCGGCCGGATCGTCCCGCTCAACTACCAGCTTCGGTCCGGCGACATCGTTGAGATCCTCACGAGCAAGCGTGAGCGCGGGCCGTCACGCGACTGGCTCGGGCTCGTCCGCACCTCGCGTGCCCGCAACAAGATCAAGGCTTTCTTCAAGGCTGAGACGCGCGTCGATACCGAGCACCAGGGCCGTGAGCTGCTGCAGGACACGCTCAAGAAGCACGGCCTGCCGCCGCAGAAGATCGCGGCCTCGACGATGCTCGCCGACGTCATCCGCGAGATGGGGTTCCGCAAGGGCGAGGACTTCTACATCGCGCTCGGCGGCGGCAAGATCTCGGCGAAGGTCGTCGTCAACAAGATCCTGCAGCGGCTGAAGCAGGGCGAGGCGGCCGAGGAGGAGCCGGACCCCGCGGCCGCTCTCGTCAGCACGCGGCGCCCACGCCGCCCGACCGGCAAGGCAGGCGCCTACGGCATCCGCGTCGACGGCGTCGAGGACGTGCTGATCCGGCTCGCGAAGTGCTGCCGGCCGGTGCCCGGCGACCCGATCGTCGGCTACGTCTCGCTCGGTCGCGGGATCACGATCCACCGCGACGACTGCCCGAACACGGTCGCGCTGCGCAAGGCGCCCGAGCGGTTCGTGCCGGTCTCATGGGACGGCGATCACGAGTCCTCGTTCCGCGTCGAGATCCAGGTCGACGGCTGGGATCGCCACCGGCTGCTCGAGGATCTCGCCCGGGTGTTCTCCGAGGCCGGCCTCAACATCGTCGAGGCGCGCTGCAGCTCGACGAGTCCGATGATCCACAACAAGTTCATCGTCGAGGTCCCGGACACGCAGTCGCTCAAGCAGATCGTGACGCGGCTGCGGAACGTTGAGGGCGTCTTCGACGCCTATCGCATCACCCCAGGGGGTTGATCGCCGGAACCCGACGCGTCGTGCGCAACCAGCGTGGTGGCACCGCGGCGTTGGTACCGCCTGGCCACCGTATGCGGTGCTATGCGGTACCAGCGTGGTGGCACCGCGGCGTTGGTACCGCCTGGCCACCGTATGCGGTGCTATGCGGTACCAGCGTGGTGGCACCGCGGCGTTGGTACCGCCTGGCCACCGTATGCGGTGCTATGCGGTACCAGCGTGGTGTCAGCCGACCGTCCGGTAGCGGAT
The DNA here is from genome assembly GCA_037045385.1 of Baekduia sp. Lineage (GTDB taxonomy): Bacteria > Actinomycetota > Thermoleophilia > Solirubrobacterales > Solirubrobacteraceae > Baekduia. The sequence goes on from JBAOHN010000007.1 coordinate 82,610, forward strand.
CCTCATGCCTTGCCGGTCTTGTCGGGCCAGAGCGTGAGCACTGAGCCGCGTGAGTCCACGGCGATCGCAAGCGGGTCCACTGGAAGCGGCGTCGGGGGAGAGACGTACTCGCTGCCGAGATGCCACGGGCGGCGACAGGCTCGAATCGTGCAGCGAGCGACGTAGAGGTCCGTGGCGTGCTGCTCCCAGACGATCGTGGCCACACCGTCTCGGTCGGCCACCGCGTACGCGCGCGTGTCGTCGCCGTTGTCACCGAGCGCGAAGGATTTGGCTGACCGGCCCGGGGCTGTCATGCGTAGCGTGACGGATGCTCCAAACCTCGGCTGTGGTGCCATGCCCGTTGTCGGCGGTCGCGTCCGGTTGTTGTCCGGATGGAACCCACGGCAGGCCGGTTGAGCCGGCGTTGGCGACGGCGGCCGTGCCGGTGAGCAAGGCGACGCTGCAGAGCACAATCGTGGTCTTCATGAGCCGCAACAGCGACGTTGGGTTCAGCCCAGGATCGTCAGCGGCACCGGATCGATCGTGAAGCGCGCCTCGGTGTACTGGCCGATGTTGTCGCCGTCGACCATCAGGTCGACGGGGCGTCCGTCGGTCGAGCGGACGACGATCTCCGGCGAGTCGGGGATCGCGTCGATCTGGCGGTGGTCGGTGAGGTTGGCCGTCTGCGAGAACAGTCGCCAGACGATGCCGGGAACGATCGTCGGCCGCGTCGTCCGCAGCGACATCCCGGAGAAGACCGGGTCCTCGAGCCGCGCGCCTTTGCACGCCCGCAGCGGCAGCTGGTCGAAGTACGTGTACGGATCGCCCTTCTGCACGAGCGTCGTCACGCCCTGGAGCGGCGCGTCGCAACCGGTCCACGTCGTCTCGATCTTCGGCGGATCCGACAGGTAGCGCGTGAAGTAGACGCGGAACGCCGAGTACGTGAAGTAGCGCTCGTTGAGCTTGTGCTTCCAACGCGGGTTCGAGTCGACATGGCCGACGATCGCGGCGTCGAGGCCGTACCCGGCGGAGAAGAGGAAGCGCCGGTCGTTGACGGCGCCCATCAGCACGGCGCGCGTCTCCCACTCGTCGGCGCGGCGCAGCAGCCGCTCGGTCGCGTCGATCACGTCGACCGGCAGCCCGAGCATCTTGTTGTAGACGTTTCCCGACCCGCCCGGCAGGCAGGTCAGCGCCGTCTTCGTGCCGTGGAGGCCGTTGGCGGCCTCGTTGATCGTCCCGTCCCCGGAGAAGACGACCACGGCATCGACGCCGTCGGCGGCGGCCTCGGCGGCGAGTCGGGTCGCGTCGCCCTGCGCCTTCGTGCGGACGCAGTCGAGCTCGAAGCCGCCGGCGAGCGCGTACTGGACGAGCCGCTGGAGCCGCGTCGTCACGGTCGACGCGTGCGGGTTCGTGATCAGCAGCAGCCGCTTGCGGTCGCTGCCGGCGCGGGCCTGGTCGCGCAGCGCCTGGAGGGAGAGCGTCTCGGTCACTGCTTATCCGTACACCAAGGCCCGGCCGAAGTCACAACCAATCTCTCTTGCGGAACCACGCCACCATCGCGACGAGCACAACGACGATCACGCCGATCACGACCCAGAAACCCTCGATCTCGCCCTGGCCCGGGACGTGGACGTTCATGCCCATGATCGAGGCGATCAGCGTCAGCGGCAGCATGATCACGCTGAAGGCGGTGAGCACGCGGAGGATGTCGTTGAGGCGGTGCGAGAGGACGGCCTCGTTGGTGGCCTCGAGCGCCTCGATCACCTCCTTGTAGTTCTCGAGCATGTCCCAGATCCGCTCGGACGCGTCGTTGATGTCGTCGAAGTAGATGTCGAGCTCGCCTGACAGGTATCGCTTGGTGCGCTCGAGATCACGCAATGCAGCACGCTGCGGGCGGACGATCTTGCGGAAGTTGATGATCTCCTGCTTGGCGTTCGAGATGTCGCGGACGACCGAGCGGTTCTCCTCGTCGTCGAAGATCGTTTCTTCGAGGTGCTCGAGCTTCAGGCCGACCTTGCGCAGCATCGGGAACGACGCGTCTACGCACGTGTCGACGACCCGGTAAAGCAGGTAGCCGGCGCCCTTCGTGAACAGCTCCTCGCGCAGCTCATCGGAGGAGCGGCAGCGGTCGAACAGGTACTGCAGTGGCTGCAGCGGCTGGTTCTGAATCGTGATGATGAAGTCCGGGCCGACGAACATGTCGAGCTCGGCGGCGTTGAGCCGGCCGGCGCGCTTGTCGAACGCGGGGAAGTGGAGGACGACGAACAGGTAGTCGGGGTACTCGTCGACCTTCGGCCGCTGGTTGCGGGAGTAGACGTCCTCGTAGTCGAGCGGGTGGAAGTCGAAGTGCTCCTCGAGCCAGGCACGCTCGATCCGGCGCGGGCTCTCGATCGAGATCCAGCGCAGTCCGTCCTGCTCGATCGTCTCGATCCGCGGCGTCTCGGGCTCGAGCGTGGCGGCAGCGAGCAGGTCAGCGTCGCGTGGGCCGCGCCGGAGCGGCGTGCGTGGCAAGCGAACCACGACTGAAGGGCTCTTCGGCGACAGCGGGCATGACCAAGAGGAGTCTACCGTTGCTAACGGCCCCTGCCTGGACAGGATCGGGCGAACGCCCGTCCTGATCGTTTTCCGTCCTGTGGCCATCAAGTCAGGCTGATAACCTGTCGATCAGGAAGACCAGAAACACGTCCAGAGGGGTGGAGGGACCGGCCCGGTGAAGCCCCGGCAACCCCCGCGATCAGCGGGAAGGTGCCAATTCCTGGAGACGTGTGGCGCAAGAGCTCAGATCTTCGTCACACAGCAGCACACGACGAAGACACCAAGGAGCTCACCAAAATGGCCGTCACCCATCTAGCTTGTCGCGAATGCGGGTCTGAGTACGAGCTGACCGCTCAGTACGTATGCACAACGTGCTTCGGCCCGCTCGAGGTCAAGTACGACTACGCCGCGCTGACCGGCAGCCCGGCGGACCTGCGCCGCCGGATCCAGGTCGGCCCCCAGAACATCTGGCGCTACGTCGACTTCCTGCCGCTCGCCGAGGGGCAGCCCGGTCCGAGCGCGCGTGTGCTCTCGCGTGTCGGGCTGCCGGCCGGCTGCACGCCGCTCGTCCGCGCCGACCGCCTCGCGGCCGAGCTCGGACTCAAGGAGGTGTGGGTCAAGAACGACGCGCACAACCCGACGCACTCCTTCAAGGACCGGGTCGTAGCCGTCGCGACGGCCCGCGCCCGTGAGCTCGGCTTCGACACGCTCGCCTGCGCATCGACCGGCAACCTCGCGAACTCGGTCGCGGCTTTCGGAGCCGCTCTCGGGATGCCGAGCTACGTGTTCATTCCCGCCAACCTCGAGGAGCAGAAGATCCTCGCCACCGGCGTGTATGGCACGAACCTCGTCAAGGTCGACGGCAACTACGACGACGTCAACCGCCTCTGCACGGAGATCAGCGGCGAGCACCCGTCGTGGGCGTTCGTCAACGTCAACATGAGGCCGTATTACGCGGAGGGCTCGAAGACCCTTGCGTACGAGATCGCCGAGCAGCTCGGCTTCGAGACGCCCGGCCAGATCGTCGCCCCGATCGCGTCGGGCTCGCTGTTCGGCAAGATCGCCAAGGGCTTCGACGAGTGGCTGTCGCTCGGGCTGATCGAGGGGGAGACGCCCGCGATGCACGGCGCCCAGGCGGCGGGCTGCGCGCCGGTCGCGACCGCGTTCGCCGAGGGCACAGACTTCTGCAAGCCGGTCAAGCCCGACACGATCGCCAAGTCGCTGGCGATCGGGAACCCGGCCGACGGCCCCTACGCCGTCGACCTCGCGAACAACACGGGCGGCTCGGTCAGCGCCGTGACCGACGATGAGATTCGCGAGGGCATCCAGCTGCTCGCCCGCACGACCGGCATCTTCACCGAGACCGCAGGCGGTGTCACGACGGCGACGCTCGCGAAGCTGGCGCGTGAGGGCAGGCTCGACCCCGACAGGTCGGTCGTCGTCGTCATCACCGGCGACGGGCTGAAGACGCTCGACGCGGTCCGCGGCACGTTCGACTCGATCGAGATCGCGCCGGACTACGACCAGTTCGAGCAAGCGATCAAGAGTGAGGTGCGCGGCTGATGGCGATCACGATCAAGCTCCCGACCCAGCTGCGGGCATCCGCGGACGGCGAGTCGGCGGTCTCGGTCGCCTCGGCCGCGACGGTCGCCGAGGCGCTCGAAGGGCTGTACGAGCAGCACCCCGGCCTGCGAGCAAGTCTCAGCAACGAGGACGGGACGCTGAGGCGTTTCGTCAACGTCTACGTCGGCGGCGAGGACATCCGCTTCGGCGATGGGCTCGAGACGAGCATCAGCGACGGCGCAGAACTCCAGATCCTGCCAGCTGTCGCCGGCGGCTGACCCGCCACGGCGTCGAGTGTGCGCTCGTTGCCGGTATACGCAATTGATTGCACACTCGACGTCCGGTGAAGTTCACCAACCTTGACAAGCCGCTCTGGCCGGACGGGACTACGAAGGGCGACTACCTGGAGTACTTGGCGACGGTCGCGCCGGTGATGGTGCCGCACCTCGACGGGCGCGCGATCACGCTCAAGCGCTACCCGGACGGCTCGCAGTCGAAGGGCTTCTTCGAGAAGCGTTCGCCATCGCACCGGCCGGAGTGGGTGACAACCGCCGAGGTGGTGCTCGAGGGCGAACGGGCGACCCAGGTCGTCGTCGACCGGGCGGACACGCTGCTCTGGCTCGGCCAGCTCGCGGCGATCGAGCTGCACGCGCCGCTGGCACGCGCCGGCCACGAGCAGCATCCCGACCACGTCGTCTTCGATCTCGACCCGGGTGAGCCCGCGGAGCTGCTCGACTGCTGCGAGATCGCGCTGATCCTGCGCGAGCTGTTCACGCGGCTCGGGCTCGAAACGTTCGCGAAGACCTCAGGTGGCAAGGGCCTGCAGCTCTATCTGCCGGTCGAGCGTGGCGCGCATGACGTCGCCGAATGCCGCGGCTTTGCCGAGCAGGTCGCGCAGAGCATCGCGGCGGCACACGCCGACAAGGTGGTCGCCCATCAGAGGCGCAGCGATCGCAGGGGGAAGGTCCTGATCGACTGGTACCAGAACCTCGCCGGACGGACCACGATCGCCGCCTACTCGGCGCGGGCTCGCGAAACGGCCTCGATCTCGGCGCCGGTGGCCTGGGACGAGATCGAGCAGGCGGTGGCAGGCCGTGACGCCGACTCGCTGCGCCAGGACATCAGGTCGATGCCCGCGCGCATCGAGGAGCTCGGTGACCTGTTCGCGCCGGTGCTGGCCGCCGGCCGTCGTCTGCCTGCGCTCTAGAGCCAGCTGACAGCGAGCGCCGAGCCGGCCGCCGCTCCGCCTGCCGCGCCCGCGAGCGTCGCGAGCAGCCACGGCCAGCCGCTCGGTGCGGCCGGCGCGGTTTCACCGTCCGCTGCGCCGGGCTCGGTGCCGCGCGGCGCCGTCACCGGCGCCTGACCGGGCAGCCTCGCCCGAACGATCGGGATCGACGCGGCAGGGGAACGGCTCGGCTCCTCGACCACCTTGCGGCGGAGCCAGAGAACCGGGAGCAGCCCGGGCGCTGCCATCAGCCAGAACGTGAAGCCGGGGATCAGCCAGCCGGCCGAGCTGTCGCCGGTCGGCGGATCGAACCCGAGGTCGATGAAGTTCCATCCGAGCGCGCCGAACAGGCCGGCCCAGAGCAGGCCGATCGCTGCCGCCGAGGCGTTCGGCCCGCCCGTACGCCGCGCCGCCACGAGGACCAGTCCGCCTGCGACGAGGCCGGCGAAGACGCCGCCGAACAGCATCGCAACGGCCGTGCCGTCGCAGGTCTGGCCCGGGCTGATCTCGTACGGGCCGCCGGACGCGCAGACGCCGCCCTGGTTGACCATCACCCAACGCATCGCCTCGTAGACGACGGCGACGCAGGCGGCATACAGGCCTGCGGTCACGAACGCCGCGGCGAGCGCCCCGAGCCGTGGCCCGGGGCGCCGCGGCAGGCCGTCCGGCTCGACCGGCGCGACCTCGATCCCGATGTTCGTCACACCTGTCCCGTCGCGGTCCTCGCCCAGTCGATCCAGACCTTCTCGGGAGCCGCGGGGTCGACCTTGACGGCCAGCTTCGTCCCCGGCGCGGTGTACATCAGCTGGTGTTGCGGAACGATCGTCTGGACCGTTGCCGGGTACGGCATCCCGGCGGCCGGGAACACCGTCAGCGAGATCTCCATCGCCGGCTGGTAGTTGATCATCGCCCCGGTCTGAGCGGCCGAGACGACGCTGGCCGTCGCGTCGGTGCCGGTCATCGAGAGGTTGGCCGCCTCGGTGGAGTCGGCCATCATCTGCTGAGCTGCCTGCATCTGCGCCATCCCGTCGCGCATCTGCTGGCCGGGATCCCAGTCCTTGTTGATCTCGTTCCCGACCTTGTTCAGCTCGTTGAGGCTCTTGAAGAAGCCCATCAGCTCGCCGCGTCGTAGAACTGGCGGAAGATCGTCCCGGCGCTCGGGTCGGTCTGCATCAGAGTGCTGAAGCCGGTCTCGGCCTCGGCCCACGACTCGGCGGAGATGCCGAGCCCGGCGGCGTGGGCGGCGCCCTGGTCGGGCGTGCCGCCGGCGTTGTTGAGGCGCCTGCAGACGGTCGCGAACTGCTCCATCGTCACGCCGCCGTACACGGCGCCGGCCGCTCCGCCCGCCGCCCCGCCGGCCGGCGCCGCCGCGCCCGGGGTCTGCGCTGCTGCCATCGCCGCCTGTTGCTGGGCCATCGCCTGCTGAGCCGCCGCCTGCTGAGCGGCCTGCATCTCCGTGGCCTGCTGCTGCATGCCCTGCGCCTGGCGGATCATGTCAGGCGCCTGGTCGACCACGTTCTTCATGTCCTTCATCTGCTTGAAGAACCCCATAGCTGTCTCCTCTCCCGGCGGCCCGGTCGGCCGCGTCTGAGTGAATCAAACAGGATCGGCCGCCGCTGCGGGAAAAGCTTCGCTGTTCAGCGCTGTCCGGAGATCAGCAGCTCTGCGCTCGTTGTCGCCGCTTGGCGGGCTGCGGCGCGCGATGCACTCGCGGCCTCCCTGAGAAAGCGCCGCTCGTCCGGCGCGGCCTGCGGGATCAGCCGCACGGTCTGCTCGCCCAGCGCGAGATGGGCCTCGGCGAGCTTCTCGAGCTGCTCGGCGAGTCGGGCGAGTGGGTCGCTGGCTTCCTTGCCGTGCTCCATGTCAGTCAGTGTGGCACCGCGCCCTCGGACTGGCAATACGACACACGTCTCGAGCCCGACCATGTGTCCAGGGCTTCGGGTGTTCAGTGGCGCAGCTCGCGGGCGGCCTCCAGCAGCAGGCCCTCCTCGGCCGACGCGATCAGCCTGCGGGTGCGGTCGACGGCGTCCGGCGTCACCGACACCGCATCGATCCCTGCGCGGACCAGCAGCTCGGCGTACTCCGGGTGCAGTGATGGCGCCTGACCGCAGATCGACGTCTTCAAGCCGAGTTCCTGGGCTGCCGGGATCAGCTGCCTGAGGTATGCGAGCACCGCCGGGTCGCGGGCGTCGAAGACGTCGGCGAGCACCTCCGAGTCGCGGTCGACGCCGAGCAGCAGCTGGGTGAGGTCGTTGGAGCCGATCGAGATGCCTGCGATTCCGAGCTGGGCGTATCGCTCGAGGTTGAACAGGACCGACGGCACCTCGGCCATGATCCAGAGCTCGAATCCGGCTCGCCCGGGTAGGCCGGACTCGGCCACGATCTCCGTGCATCGGCGGAGCTCGCGCTCGGTCCTCACGAACGGGAGCATCACGTGGATGTTGGCGCCGCCGGCGTCCCAGACCTGTGCGATCGCCCGCAGCTCGAGCAGGAGCAGCTCGGGTTCCTTCGTGTAACGGAAGGCGCCGCGGTAGCCGATCATCGGGTTGGCTTCCTCCGGCTCGAAGCGGTCGCCACCGCGAAGCCCGCGGAACTCGTTCGTGCGGAAGTCGATCGTCCGGTAGGTGATCGGCCGTGGCATGAACCCGTCCGCGAAGGTCTGCAGCGCGGCGGCCATCCGCTCGACGATCTGGTCGCCCTTGCCCTCTTCGAGGAGCGCCAGCGGGTGGCTTCCTTCGAGCGCTTCGAGCAGCATCAGCTCGGCGCGCAGAAGGCCGACGCCGTCGACCGGGAGGTCCTTGACGCGCTCGACCTGTGAGGGCTCGCTGAGGTTGACGAGCAGTTTCGTCGCGGTCGCCTGAGCGGATTCGTGCTGGACGACCGGTCCCGCGGCGGCGGGGGTGGCCACCGCCGGCGTGGGCGCGACCCGCCCGGCGTGCACCACGCCGCGCCCGCCGTCGACCGTCACCTCGGCGCCGTCCCGGAGCGTGCTCGTGCCGTCGCCGGTGCCGACAACGCACGGGATCCCGAGCTCGCGCGAGACGATCGCCGCGTGGCACGTGACGCCCCCGGAATCCGTGACGATCGCGGATGCGCGCCGCATGAATGGCACCCAGTCCGGCGAGGTCATGTGCGCGACCAGGATCTCGCCGTCGGCGATGCGCTCGGCGTCGGCCGGGTCGGCGACAACCCGCACGACGCCGGAGGCGACGCCCGGTGCGGCGGCCCGGCCGCGGACGAGCGGTGCGTTCGCGCCGCCCGACCCGGTGGCCTGAGCGTCGCCCAGGGTCGTCACCGGTCGCGCCTGAAGCAGCCAGAGCGCTCCCTCGGGATCGAAGGCCCACTCGGTGTCCTGGGGGCCGCCGTAGTGCTCTTCGACGCGCCGGCCGAGCTCGGCTACGTCGTGGATCTGCCGGTCGGCCAGGACCGGGCTGTCGGCGTCGTGGCCGGCCGGCCGCGTGACGGTGCCGCCTCCGGCAGTCGAGTCGATGACCAGCTCCTTGTGGCGGACGTCGCGGGAGAGCAGCTCGAGGTCGTCCTTGCGGACGACGTAGCGGTCGGGCGACACGCTGCCCGATACGACCGACTCTCCGAGGCCGAACGCCCCCTCGATGACGATCGTGTCCCTCGCGCCGCTGGCTGGGTCGACGGTGAACATGACGCCCGCGGTCATCGACTGGATCTGACGCTGCACGACCACGGCGATGTCCATGTCGGCCTGGCCGTAGCCGCGCTCGGCGCGGTAGGCGATCGAGCGCGCGCCGAACAGGGAGGCCCAGCAGTCGCGGATCGCCGCGAGCACCTCGTCGACGCCGACGACGTTGAGGAACGAAGCGTTCATGCCTGCGAACGAGGCGGCGGCGGTGTCCTCCGCGGTCGCCGACGAGCGCACGGCGACCGGATGCTTACCGTCCTCCGTCAGCGCGGATACGTGGCTTCGGATCGCAGCCTCGACCTCGTCCGGCAGCGGCGCCTCCTCGACCGCCTCGCGGGCGCGGGCCGCGGCCTGGTCGAGCGCGGCGGTGTCATGCATGCCCCCGCCCTCGAGCAGCTCGCCTAGCCGCTCGCGCAGCCCCGTCGCTGCGCAGAACCGCGCGTACGCGGGTGCGCCGACGACGACCCCGGAGGGGACCGGGAAGCCGGCGGCTGTCAGCTCGCCGAGGTTCGCACCTTTGCCGCCGGCGTATGCGGTGTCGCCTTGCCGCAGCGCTGCGAACGGACGGACGAAATCACCGTCCGGGAAGGTTGCAGCGGCGTCGGGGGCTAGCAGGTCGTCTGTCGTGCCGTCCATAGCCCAACTCTGCCAGATCCCACAACCTGGGATCGACCATTCTGGTGACCGGCTCCGCGTAGTGTCTGGGCGATGGCCCGGCCGGCCACACCACCGGCACCCGGCGCGACAGCGGACCCGCGCGGCCCGCTCCCGGACGTGCTCGCGCACCTTGGCTCGGACGGCGACGGCCTCTCGGAGCGGGAGGCGGCCCGGCGGCTCGTGCTGCGCGGCCCGAACACGATCGTCCGCCGGCATGAAGGCTCGTGGGGCCGGCGGGCAGCGGCCCAGCTCACGCATCCGCTCGCGCTGCTCCTGGCTGCGGCTGCGGCGCTCGCCCTGGCCGGCGGCCTCCGGCCGCTGGCGGTCGCGATCGCCGCGGTGATCGTCGTCAACGCCGCGTTCGCGCTCTGGCAGGAGCAGCAGGCCGAACGCGCGGTCGAGGCATTGGCCGCATTCCTCCCAGCGGAGGCCCGTGTGATGCGGGATGGCAGGCTCCGGACGGTCACGGCCGACCTGCTCGTCCCTGGCGATGTGATCGAGATCCAGGAGGGCGAACGGATCAGTGCAGACGCCCGGCTGCTCGACGGCTGGATCGAGGTCGACGCCTCGGCGCTCACCGGGGAGTCGGTGCCGGTCGTGCGCGCCGCGGAGGAGGGACCCTCCACGGACGCGCTGATCGGCGCGCCGGCGCTCGTCTTCAGCGGCACCGCCTGCACATCCGGTGAGGCGCGGGCAGTGGTCTTCGCGACTGGAATGGCGACGCAGATCGGTCGCATCGCGGCGCTCTCGCAGCGCCGGCACGAGCCGATGACGCCGCTGCAGATCGAGGTTCGCCGGGTCGCCTGGATCATCACGGCGGTCGCGGTCGGCGCAGGCGCGGCGTTCGTGCCGCTCGGCGCGCTGGCGGGTCTCAGCCTTCGCGACGCGCTGATCTTCGCGGTCGGCTTGCTCGTCGCGAACGTCCCCGAGGGCCTGCTGCCGACGATCACGCTCGCGCTCGCCGTCGGCGTGCGGAGGCTCGCGCGCGCCGGCGCGCTGGTCAAACGGCTGAACGCCGTCGAGACCCTCGGCGCGACCACGGTCATTTGCACCGACAAGACCGGCACCCTGACGCGCAACCGGATGTCGGTGACGGAGCGTTGGACGGCTGGCGGCGTGGAAGCGCGCGACCTGCTCGCGTCTGCCGCGGCCGCTTGTATCGCCGACCTCGACGAGGCGCACGGCGACCCGACGGAGCTCGCGCTGCTCGAGGCCGCGCGAGCGGACGGCATCGACGTCGACGCCACCCGGCGCCGCGACCGCCAGGCGGCGGTCTTCCACTTCGATCCGCGGCTCCGGATCATGAGCGCCGTCGCGAGCTCGCCCGATGGCGCCGTCATCCACGTCAAGGGGGCGATCGACGCGATCCTGCCGCGCTGCGCCGGGGGCCAGGGCGAGCACGAGGCCGCCGCGCGGCAGGCCGAGGCGATGGCCGCGTCCGGCCTGCGCGTGCTGTCGATCGCCCGGCGGCAGCTGAGCGGCCCGGTGCCGCGCGCCCGTGAGGACGCCGAACGGGATCTGTGCCTGCTGGGGTTGGTCGGGCTGCTCGACCCACCGCGCCCAGAGGCTCGCGAGGCGGTGGCGCGTTGCCATGACGCCGGCATCCGCATCCATATCCTGACCGGTGATCACGGGCTTACGGCCGCGGCGATCGCCCGCCAGGTCGGGATCGGAGCCGAGAACCCGCGCACCGTGGCGGGCGCAGACGTCGACGTGATGCCCGATCGCGACCTCGATGCTCTGCTGTCCGGCGGCGAGGAGCTCGTGTTCGCGCGCATCTCTCCCGAGGGCAAGCTGCGAGTCGCCGAGTCGCTGCGCGATCTCGGTGAGGTCGTGGCGATGACGGGCGACGGCGTCAACGACGCCCCCGCGCTGCGCACTGCGCACATCGGCGTCGCGATGGGTCGCACCGGGTCAGAGACGGTGCGAGAGGCATCGGCGATGGTGCTGACCGACGACGACTTCGACAGCATCGTCGTCGCGGTCGAGGAGGGGCGGCGCGTCTACGCGAACATCCGCAAGTTCGTCACCTACATCTTCGCTCACGCGCCGGCCGAGGTCGTTCCGTACCTCGCCTTCGCACTGTCGGGCGGCGCGCTGCCGCTGCCGCTGACGGTGATGCAGATCCTCGCGATCGACCTCGGTACCGAGACGCTGCCGGCGCTCGCGCTCGGCCGCGAGCGGGGTGAGCCCGGCGCGATGGCCAGGCCGCCGCGCCGGCACACCGACCGGGTGATCGACCGGGCCCTGCTGCGACGGGCGTGGCTCGTGCTCGGCGGGACATCGGCGGTGCTGGTCGTCGCGCAGTTCCTGTGGGTGCTTCATATCGGCGGTTGGAGCTGGGGCGCCGACGTCTCCGACGGCCTCCACGACCGGGCGACTGCGGCCACGTTCCTGGCGATCGTCGCGTGCCAGATCGGTGCGGGCATTGCCTGCCGAACCGAGCACGCGCCGCTGCGGTCGCTGGGATGGGGGACCAACCCCTTGCTGCTCGCCGGAATCGCCTTCGAGGTCGCGATCGCCGCGCTGGTCGTGTGGTTGCCGCCGCTGCAGCCGGTCTTCGGCACGCAGGGCATCGGGCTGCGTGAGGCGGCGCCGCTGATCACGTTCCCGGCGCTCGTGGTCGGCGTCGATGCGCTCGTGCGTGCGCGGGCGGGGCGCGCTACGCCAGCAGGCGCCCTCCGTCGACGACGAGCTGGCTGCCGGTGACGTAGCTGGCGAGGTCCGAGACCAGGAACAGCACGGCACATGCGATGTCGTCCGGCACGCCCATCCGGCCCATCGGGATCGCCGCCTCGAACGCATCGAGGTTCGCGCTCACGTCACCGACGCCCGGCGTCAGCACGCCGCCCGGTGCGACCGCGTTGACGCGGATGCCGTGCGGCGCGAGCTCGAGCGCGATGTTCTTGGTGAAGCCCCAGGCGCCGTGCTTGGAGGCGTCGTAGTGCGCGAGCCCGACCATCGACGGGTGCAGCGCGTCGATCGACGTCACGTTGACGATCGTCCCGCCACCTGCGCCGAGCATCGCGTCGGCCGCCGCCCGCGTGCACAGGAAGAGGCCGACGAGGTTCACGTCGATGACATGCCGGAACAGCTGCTCGTCGAGGTCCGCGAGCGGAGCCATCGGGAAGATGCCGGCGTTGTTGACGACGATGCTCGCGCCGCCGAATCGCTCGTCCGCGGCCGCGAGTACGGCAGCGACGTCCTCCGCGCTGCTGACATCACAGCCGACGGCTGCGGCGCTGTCCGGTCGCTGCCGGTTCATCTCGGCCGCGGCCTCCGAGGCGGCGGCTTCGTCGACGTCGGCGACTACGACCGAGGCGCCGGCCTCGTGCAGCCGGCGCGCGATGCCGAGCCCGATTCCCATCGCCGCGCCCGTCACGACCGCGCAGCGGCCGGACAGGTCGATCAGGCTGGCGAGGGAGGGGAGATCCTCAGAACTGGTCATGCCCCAATCTAGACCGAATCCGGCGGGCCGGGCAACCGCCGCAACCACCGACGCCCGCCGTTTGTCAGACTCGCGACCATCGCGGGCACGGACGGGCATCCCAGGATCACGATCGTCGGGCACCCGAACGTGGTGACGCACAACCAGCTGATCTACGTGCGGCTCGCGGAGCTCGGCTGGGAGGTGACGATCCTCGTCCCGGCCCGCTGGCGTGACGAGTACCGCTCCGGCGGGTACACCCCGGAGGCCGTCGAAGGGTTCGCGGGGCGCTTCGTCCGGGTCCGTGTGCTGAACCCCGGCTCGATCCAGCGGCACGTCTACGTCACGCGCACGTGGCGGTGGATCGACGAGACCCGCCCTGACGTGCTGTTCCTCGAAAACGAGCCGTACGGCCTGCCGACGGCGCAGTGGCTGGTCGCGTGCGAGGCGAAGGGCGTGCCCTGGGGCGTGCAGGGCGACGACAACATCGACCGGCCACTGCCGCTCCCGGCCAGGGCGATCCGCGCGGCGACGATGCCGCGGATCGACTTCTTCGCGGCCCGCTCGCCGGGCGCGACGGAGAATCTCGGCCGCTGGGGCGCGAAGGGCCCGGTGGCAATCGTGCCGCACACGATCCCCGAATGGGACGTGCCTCCGCGCCCGCGGGCTGCCGGCGCGCGGTTCACGATCGGCTTCGCCGGGCGGCTCGTGGAGCAGAAGGGCATCCGTGACCTCGTCGACGCGGTCAGGCAGCTCGACTTCCCGTCGCGCCTGTTGCTCGTCGGCGGCGGCCCGCTCGAGGATTGGGTCCGCGACGCGGACACCGGCCAGGCCGAGCTCGAGATCCGTACCGGGATCGACGCCGACCGGATGCCGGCCAACTACGCGGAGATGGACGTGCTTGTCCTGCCGTCGCGCACGACCACGACGTGGGCCGAGCAGTTCGGCAAAGCGTTGTGCGAGGCCCTGCTTTGCGGTACGCCGGTGATCGGGTCGGAGTCGGGCGAGATCCCGTGGGTGATCGAGACGTCGGGCGGTGGACTGACATTCCCGGAGGGGGACTTCGCGGCGCTCGCCGAGCGGATCACACGGATGCACAACGACCCCCGGCTCCGCAGCGATCTCGCTCGCGCCGGCAGGGAAGGGGTGCTCGAGCACTTTGCTCCGAGGCCCGCGGCGAAAGCGCTCGACGCTCTGATCCGCAGCGCCGTCCCGGAAATCGTCCGGTCGCGCTAGCCCACGCGCCCGGCTGGATTCGAACCAGCGACCTCTTGCTCCGGAGGCCGACCGCGCGGTCAGGCTGTCGGTCTCCGGATGTGCCGTGATCGCGCGGTATTCGCTGTACTTGGTCGGGTTCGCGGACTCTGACCCCGCCTGCGTGATGCTCGTGGATATCGGTCGATCACGGCCGTTCCAGGCAGTAACGGGCAGTGGGGTTGCAGGATTGCCCGCCGCATTGCACCACTACGGGCCGGAGGCCCTTCGTGCGATGATCGTTCCATGCCCAACGTCGTCCACCTAGCCGAGCGGCCGCTCTACGGCTTCGCGCAGGTCGACCACCTGCTTGGACTGCCCGCGGGTACCGCCTCTCGCTGGATCGAGGGATATGAGCGTGCCGGCAAGACCTACGACCCCGTGATTCGGCCTGCCCCTACAGGCGAGCTCATCGCCAACTGGGGCGAGTTTGTCGAGACGCGTCTGCTCGCCGAGTACCGCGACGCCGGCGTCCCGGTGCTGAACATGCGGCCGGCCATCGAGAGACTCCGAGAGGAGTTGCAGACCCCGTACCCGCTGGCGTCCGCCCAGATGTGGCTGCATGTGGAAGGCAAGGAGCTCGTGCGCGCCATCGAAGAGAAGGTCGGACTTGAGCGCCGGCTGCGGCTAGTTGAGGTTCGGACCGGACAGATGCTCGGATGGAGCCGGAGCGTCGAGTCGTTCCTCAAGTCTCTCGAGTGGAGCGACGGCGATGACACGTCCGACGGCGACCCGACGGTCGTCCGGCTCCGCCCTGAGTCCGACATTGATCAAGTGGTGATCGACCCTCTCCGCGGCTTCGGCGAGCCCGTGGTTCGCGGAGTCCGGACCGAGGTCATCGCCGAGCTCATGCGGGCCGGCGAATCCACATCGGGCATCGCCGATACCTACGAGCTGGATCAGGCGTCCGTTGAGGCCGCTCTGCGCTTCGAGCTCCGACGCGCCGGGTAGTGAACGCGCGCTCCAGCGTGGTAGTTCATGGCTGCGGTCAAAGGCAAGGAGCGCTTCTACGTCGACGAGAGCGCGACGGGACTCGGCAAGGCACTCGCCGCTGCCCGTCAGGACACGATCCACGTCGGCCACCCGCTCATTCCGGAGTGTCCCTTTGGCATCGCTGACCCGGAGTGGATGGCTGCCGTGGCTGCTCGTGACCTGATCGTGATCTCGCGAGATCGCCGGATTCGCAGTCGGCCCGGCGAGATGGAGATGCTCCGCGAGGCGGGCCTGCGCGTTTTCTTTATCGGCGGCTCACGCGACCAGGCAACCTGGGAGTGGCTGCAACGAGTGGTGCGGTTGTGGGACCGGATGGAGGAGGTCATCGACGAGGCCGGCCCCGGCCCTTGGTGCTACATGCTCCATGACCGCAGAATCAGCCCGCTCGTCGTGCGCTGACGTCCGTCTCGGGCCGTATCGTTGCGCGTGCAACTACGTTCGGCCGGGAGGTCGTCGCCGTGTCTCAGTCCAGCGTGCAGGTTCAGCTCAGGCTCCTTGGCCGTCAGGCGTTCAGCTCCGGCGCGAGGCAAGCGGGCCGTGACCTTGACGGTCTCGGCGCCGCGGCTCGCAGGTCAGGCGCCGGCCTTCGCACGGGCGCCGCTGACACCTCCCGGATGGAGAAGGCTGTCAACCGCCTAAAGACCTCGGCTGCGGGCTCCACAGCGGCTCTACGGGGCGCTGGTGTCGCGGCTGGTGCTGCGGCTGGTGCCGGTGGTGCCGCTCTCGCCACGGCCGGCGTTGACTTCCTGAAGACGCAGGACAGGCAGATGGTTGCCTTCAAGACGTTCCTTGGGTCCGACCGCAAGGCGCGGAAGATGGTCGGCGACATCACTGCGCTCTCGAAGGCGTCGCCGGTTCTCGACCCCGCCTCCACCGGGAACGCTGTCGCTTCGCTGATGGCGTTCAACGTGGGTGCGAAGGACTCGATGCGGCTCGTGAAGGCTCTTGGGGACGCGTCTGCGGCGTCGGGCCGGTCGATCCAGGAGGTCATGCCGAATGCGGCTCGTGCCATCGGCCAGATCCAGTCGAAGGGCAAGCTGTCCGCGGAGGAGATGAATCAGCTCGCCGAGTCGGTGAACCTGGGGCGTGACCAGATCGCGAAGGCGCTCGGAATGACGTCGGGCGAGCTCGAGAAGACGTTTGCGGCTGGCAAGCAGGTGGACGCGGCGCGCGCGATCCCGGCGATCCAGAAGGCGCTCGAGTCTCAGTTCGGTGGGGCCGGGGATGCCTGGGCGGACACGACAGAAGGGCGAGTGCAGGCACTCAGGGAGGCTCTGGCCGCGAGCAGCGGCCAGCTGATCAAGCCGTTGTACGACCTTGCAGGCCGGGGTGCTCTGGCGCTCTCGAAGCTCGTGACGCCTCAAGCGGCGGCGAAGGTTCGCGCGGTGCTTGGCCGCGTGGTCGTCGGCGTCCGCCGAATCGGCCGGCAGCTCATCGACGCGTTCAAGCCCGCGATGCCGTTCGTGCAGAACGTGCTCCTGCCGCTGCTCTCGGGCATCGGGAAGGGCATCGTGCTCGGGATCGTCGCGGCGTTCAAGATCGCCGTGCCACTCATCAAAGTCGTGGCGACAGTCCTCGGCGCCGTCGGGAAGGTTCTCGCCCCACTGAAGCCTGTGTTCCACGGCATCGGTCTCGTGATCGGCACGGTCTTCGGGCCCGCGATCCTTCGGATCCTCGGCACGATCCCGAAGCTCGGGATCGTCTTCCGTGTCCTCAATGCGCCGATGCGGCTCGTGATCGGTGCGTTCCGCGGCGTCGTCGCCGGCATCCGAACGGCGTGGTCGTGGTTCGGCAGGTTGCTCGTCGGCGCGCAGCGGTTCCTCGGCACGTTCACGTCGATGCCGGCACGGGTCGGCAGGGCGGCGCTGAACCTCGTCGGCCGGTTCATGAACGCCGTCGAGTCGCTGCCTGGAAAGATGGTCGGCGGCGCGAAGAAGGCTGTCTCTGCGCTCGTGTCCGGCATCAAGAAGGGCGGGACGGCCCTGTTGAACGCTGGCAAGGCGCTCGGCTCGAAGATCGTGTCGGGCATCGTCGAGTTGATCAAGTCGTCTCCCGGCAAGATCAAGGACGCGGTCATGAGCGTCGTGCCGGGCCCGGTGAAGGACGCCGTTGGGAAGCTGGGAGGGTTCGTCGGCCTTGCGTCCGGCGGCGAGGTGTCACGCACCGGTTGGGCGGTCGTCGGGGAGCGTGGGCCTGAGCTGCTCCGGCTGCCTGGCGGCTCGACGGTCTACGACCACCGCCAGTCCTCATCGGCTATGTCGTCGCGGCCACCGTTGCGCGGTGCGCCGCTGCAGGTCGTGATCCCTCTTACCGCCACGTTGGACGGCCGGGTCGTGCATCAGTCCGTTGTACGCCACGAGCGGATCGCCGCCGAAGCCGCGTAAAACGGCGCAGACGGGTCCGGCCGGGTTTGTCGACCCGAGCCGGATTCGTCAAGATGCGAGCGATGCGACTTTCGGCGACGAGGTTCCTTCTGGGACTAGCCATCGGCCTGACCGCGCTCGCCGTTGTTTCGCCGAACTCCGCGGAAGCTGCGGTTCGAACAGCGACCCTCGACGATGCCCGAGATGTACGGCTGAGTATCAGCCCGCCGAACATGCCCGACCTGCGCCAGCTGTCGGTCTCCTACGACGACGCCGGCACCGTGACGGTCACCGTCAGTTTCTTTGAGGACACGCGCTCACTGCCTTCTGCGTGGCACGCGACGGAAGTGAGCTGGATCTTGGGCCGCGCGAGCGGTACGGACTGCGACTACATCGCGTACCCGGAGTCAAAGGGTTACTTCACCGGTCGAATCGGGATCAACGGCACAGGTAGTGCCCAGCTCTCGGGATTCGAAGGCAAGCTCACCCCAACATCGTTCTCGTGGAGCCCCGACCACCTGACTGCGACGGCCGTGTTCTCGAATCCGAACCTCGCGGGTCGGGACTACCAATGCGTCACGCCCGGCTTCACGACCTGGGTCCGGTCGACTGCCTCGAACCCGTACAGCAACTACGGCGTTGGCTGCGACTGCTGGTATGTCGGCAGTAGCCAGGATGGCGATGCGCTCGAGAAGTTCTGGTTCGCCGGACTTGAGCCTGCCTCGCGGCCTGCGCCCTCGGCTCCCGCCCAGGCGGTCACGGTCTGTACGAACGGTGTCGACGACGACGGAGACGGCGTGATGGATCTGTTGGATCCGGGGTGCAAAGGGGAAAAAGGTGGCGCATCGGAGATCGACCCCGCGCCCGTCGCGAGCAAGCTGACGATCTACGAACTGCGCGCCACTAAGCGCTGCCGGCTCGATGTAGCCGTCGAGGTGACCCCGGACCTTGAGCCCGTTGATCTGTTCCCGTTCGGGAAGGTCCAGATCCGCGTGCGCGGCGTCTCGGGCACTGGGCGGCGATACGACAAGACGCGTCGCCTGCCGCTTGGCGACGACCCTGGTTACGCGTTCAAGCTCAAGTCTGGGACGTACCGCGTGAGCGCCTCCTATCGCGGTGATCGGTTCCGAAAGTCCTCGACTACCAAGTCGCGGACCGTGCGCGTGTGTCGCCGTCCGCGTTAGGCGCACGACCCGTCTGCGGTGCCGAGTAGCCTGACTTCACCGCAGAGGTGCTCTGTGGGCGCCACAGGTCGTCACAAAACCGTGGTGAAGGGCCCCGACGTACACGGCGTTGGGGCCCTTCTTTCGTCGGTACCGTCCGAACGAGGAGGCAACCTTGGCGGCGTGACGATCCTCGCCCACTCAACAGAGCCATGCAGCCCCGTGGTTTGAACGCGTCCTGCGGTTACGACCCGCGGTTCCGCCCCCGCCATTCGCGCCGCAGGGCAGCACTCGCCGAGCACCTTCGCCGGGTCGAGAGCGACCCGTTCTTCCGAGAGCATTACGGCGAGCGGTACGCCGAAGCCGTTGATGGCATTCGGTCCGATCTTGTGCCTCGCCCGGTCGCGGTTAGCGCCGTGCCGCGCGCTCGCGGCGCCGGCCGTCCACGTGGCCGCCGCACCGTTCGTAGCGCCGCACGCTCGGGCAGCTCCGGTGACGACGGCTCTGGATTAGACGGAGGGGGAGACCCCGCTCCTAGCTCGCCGGCTCTCGTCACGGGAGCTGGCTCATGATCGGTACCGGCCGCGACTACGACCTCGAGCGTCGGTTCCTCGATGCCGTCGAGCGCGTAGCGCCCATACCTGCTGGCTCCGGCTTCGCCGCCTCGGTGACAGCGCGACTCGATGAGGGGGACGTCACGTTCGGTGACGCTTTCCTGGCTCGCTCCGTCGCAGAGCTCTTGCGGGAGGCTCTCGCCGAGCAAGTTGACGGGCCGGCCTGGGGGCTCCTCGCGCTCACAGTCGCCAGTAGCTCCTGTCTTGACGAGCGGACGCTGGGGCGCCTCCGCGCCGATCTCAACGCTGCCGCCGTCGCCTCCGCAACGGCTCACGCGCACCTGACTCGCGCGCACGCACTGCTCGCTGCTGACAAGGGGGCCGGACGATGAGCGTGAACGTCATGGTGGCCGTTCTCGAGGGGCGACTGCCCGTCGAGATCACGTCGGCTCGCGACACCCTGGTGCTCATCGTCCTCGCTGACCACGCCGGGCCCGACGGCTCCGGGGCGTGGCCGAGCATCGACACGATTGCGCGCAAGTCGCGCATGTCGCGCCGGACCGTTTGGACGGCCCTCCGGTCGCTCAAGGACGCCGGCGCGATAGTCGAGGAGCGGAAGCAGATCCGTGGCGTTCAGTCGTGGCGCATCGTTCTCGACGATGCAGAACTTGCCTACAAGGAACTACCGGAAGATGGCGCGACAAAATCTGCACACAAGGCGGCTGCGCATTCTGAGGGCCAGGTAGGCAATCGGCGTGCCGTTGGTGACGCAGATTGCCTACAAACCGTCCCTAGAACCGTCCAAGAAACCCCAACCCCCGGCGGTGAGGGCGGCGAGGGGAGGGCGGCGGCGCGTCCGTCGTCGCCGGTGGTCGCCGAAGCGCACGCGGTCCTCACTTCGCTCGCTGCCGAGCACCGCGTCGCGGCCCCGACGCTCGACGGGGTGAGGCGCCTTGTCGCGCAGTACCCCGACCGCGACCACGTCGAAGAAGCTCACGTCACCGCCCGCGCGGCTCGCCACACGACGCTTCGCGCGATCCTCGGGTTCCACGAGCACCGCCTTCGAAAGGACCCGCCGGCCGAGCGCGACGTCCGGTATGACCGCGAGGCATTCCTGGCGCTCGAGCGGCAGAACCGAGCGGCGCGCGAGCAGCGCCTCGCCGCCCATTTCGATGCGACGGAGGTCGCGCCGTGAGCGCCCGGCTCGACCCCGCGGATCTCGAGGCGCTCGCCGATCTGATCGCTGACAGGCTCGCCGAGCACCTCGCTCCGCCGACCAATGGCGACCGGCTCGTCGATGCGGCCACGGTCGCGGCTGCGCTCGGCGTCACCGCCGGTCACGTACGCGAGAACGCTGAGCGGTACGGAGGCCGCCGCATCGGCGATGGGCCGCGCCCCCGACTCCGGTTCGACCTCGCCGTCGCGCTCGCTGTCGGCGCCGCCCCCGCCAGCGTCCCGGCGCAACCGCCGGCTCCGCCGCCCGCGCGACCTGCTCGTCGTCGCGCTCGCCCCAGCGCCGTGGACCTGTTGCCCATCGGAGGCCGCCAATGACCGACGTGCGCTCCTGGGCTCCTTCACCGCCCGACGTAATCCCAGCCCAGGCATGGGCTCGCATGGACGTCGAGCAGGTCGAACACGCCCTCCACGCCGACCCCGGCATCTACCAGCGATCCCTCGCCCACTGGGCATGGCGGCCGCTCCTCATCTCCGAACCACCAACAACTAAGGAGACACCCCCCATGAGTGATCACCCCGCAACCGGAGTCCCGCGCACACCAGGCGAACTCCACACAGCCATGTTCGGCAACCAGCAACCGCCAACCACCGCCGACGCATTCACGTCCGACGAGAGAGGCGCCCGAGACCTACTGGCTCAAATCCAGGAAGCCAACAGCAACCGCGCTGGCGGCTGGGTCACCACCGACCTCGCCGGCAATCCCGTCAACGACGACCACACCTGGAAGGACGTGCGCTAGATGCTCGCTAACCAACAGCTCCCATCAACTCTCCAAGGCGAACCGGCACGCCTCATCGAGGAGCACCGACAGCGCCGCATTCGCCTACGCCAGGAACACCGCGACGCACTCCTCGCCGTCGACCACGCCGAACGCGAGCACGCCGAAGCTCTCGCCGCCATCGAGAACGCCGAGAGCCACGCACTCGCATTCGGAGGGCAGGGCGCCACTCCCAAACACCACAAGCGCGTCAAGACGGCCGAGCAATCCCTCGGGAACACCCGTGCTCTCGCCGCCCGCACCGAACGCGCAATCGCGCTCGTCGACGCAGAGATGAACGCGGTCGCACGGGACAACTACCCCAAGCTGCGCGACGAGCTCCTCTCCGGACACCAGCGAGCGAACGAGCTCCTCGAAGCCGCGCTAGCCGCCGCCGACGCGCACATCGGCGCTCTCAAGGGATACGCGACCGCCCTACAGAACGTCATGCAAGCCGCTGGCGAGGACACCTCCGCCCTCGTGCAGCAGCCGCGGACCCTGCAAGACGCGATGACGCACGAACTGCCGTGGCCGCTCCTCCGTCAGAATGCTCAGACCGACGCACCAGAAGGCCGCCCCGAACTGCCGACCGTGCGCGGCTGGATCTCCGGCGTCAACGAGGATGCATGAGCCCGTGCGCCTAGGGGCAGGGGCTCTGCAACCAGCAATGCCCGCTGGGGGCAGGTGCTGCGGGGGCGTTCGCGCAAAAATGAGATTGCGCTCGTTTTCCGAATCTCAGACCGGATATTGGAGCGACCGGAGCCGTGATCGCGGCCGCTGACAGCTCTCGGCGGTGCGTCGCGGTGACCGCGAAGGGAGAGCGCTGCCGGAAGGCCGCGGCCGGCCAGGAGAACCGGTGTGCCGTTCATCTCGGGGCGCCGGTTGGTCGACCGACTGTGTTCTCAGAGCGGTCGCGGGACATGCTCATCGCTCTGCTCAAGGCAGGCGTCCCGCACTACGCCGCCGCGGAGCTCGCTGGGGTTCGTCCGGGCACGTTGAAGGGCTGGCTTGCTCGTGGCCGGCGGGAGCGGTCGGGTCCGTTCGCTGATCTCGTTCGTGACGTCGAGCAGGCGGCTGCTGAGGCTGAGGTGCGCGCGATCCGTCTCATTGGTCGCTCGAAGGATTGGCGGGCTCAGGCGTGGCTCCTGTCGGTCGTGGCGCCTGAGCGGTACGGGCCTGACGCGATGAGGCGGCGGGAGGGGTGATCGTGGCCGGGATCGGAGGTACAGTGCCAGCAACGAAGTGCGACCGCGCCCGCGTGAACGGGCCGGCCGCGTGGCACCGGAGCGCCAACTCCGATGCGCCTCGCACCGTACAGCTCGGTGCAGCCGCTTCTCGTTCGGCGCCCGGTGTCTCCCACCACAAGTCAGGAGGCACCGCATGACCCCCGTCAATCTGACCGCCGAGCAGCTCGATCAGGCGCAGCGATCCGTTCTGCAGTCGCTCGCGCGCGACCTTGAGGCGTCGTCGACGCTTGTACGCGCCCTCGCCGACGAGCCGGATCCGTCGCCGGTCGATGTGGCGGACGCCCGGCTGTCGGTCGGGCTCGTGCTGCAGTCCTTGTCGACCGTTGACGCGCTCGGCTGGCCCGCCCCGAACCAGGAGGCCGACGATGTCCGGTAGAGGTGCGCCGCGGCGCACCTCCGGGCAGGTGCTCGTTTCGGAGACCAAGGCGAAGGGCAGCTCGTTCGCGCTGCGGTTCCATGCGTACGGCCAGCGGCGATACGTCACTCTCGGGACCGAGGGGGAGGGGTGGACGCATCAGAAGGCTCAGGATGAGCTCGCGCTCGTGCTCGCCCAGGTGCGACTCGGGAGGTGGCAGCCCGACGAGGCCGCTACCGCTCCTGTGGTCGCGGAGGATCCCGGCTTTCACCGGTTCGCGTCTGAGTGGCTCGCATCGGTCGCCCCTGGCCTCAAGCCCTCGACTGTGGAGGGGTACCGGTGGCAGATCACCGACCACCTGCTGCCGTTCTTCGCTGAGCACACGCTCCGCGGCATCACGGTGCGCGAGGTCGACCGCTACCGCGACCACAAGCTCGCGGAGAGCCGACTGTCCAAGTACTCGATCAACAAGACCCTGACTCGTCTCGGGCAGATCCTCGAGCGGGCCGTTGAGTACGACCTCATCGAGCGCAACCCGGTACGGGTGGGCCGGCGCAAGCTCGACGTCGCGGCCGTCCCACGGTCGTACCTTGACGACGCCGCCCAGGTCGCCGACCTCCTACAGGCTGCCCGCGACCTCGACCGGGAGGCGCGCGTCGACCGGCGGCATGTGCCGCGCGAGGCTTTCCTGGCCACGCTCGCTTTCAGCGGACTCCGGATTGGGGAGGCGGTCGCGCTCCGGTGGCGGAACGTAGACCTCGCATCCGGGCGCCTGAACGTCGAGGACTCCAAGACGGCCGCCGGCGTCAGGTACGTAATGATGCAGCCCGCGCTCCGGCAGGCGCTCGCCCAGCACCGCGCCAGCGCGTCATTCACGGGTCCTGACGACCGGGTGTTTGCCACAGCCTCAGGCGGTCCGTTTCCCGTCGAGAACCTCCGGTCGCGGGTGTTCTCCGCGGCAGTCAAGCGCGCCAACCTCAAGAGGGAGGAGCGGGAGTTGCCGCCGCTGCCGGCCAAGCTCACTCCGCACAGCCTGCGCCGCACCTACATCTCGGCGCTGCTGGCCCTCGGCATGGAGGTTCCGGTCGTGATGGCAGAGGTCGGGCACGCGGACCCGTCGGTCACGTTCCGGGTGTACGCGGCCGTGATGCGCCGCGATCAGGAGTCCCGCGACCTCCTGGCCGGGTTGCTCGAGGGCCGTCTTTCAGGCAGTTACGGGCAGTGGACGGTCGCTGCGGACGTGTCGCCGCTCGACGCCGCCAGTTCAGAAGCGGCAGAAGCCCCGCATTAGCAGGGCTTCTTGGGACGCGCCCGGCTGGATTCGAACCAGCGACCTCTTGCTCCGGAGGCAAGCGCTCTATCCACTGAGCTACGGGCGCAACGTGTCTGAGCCTATCGCGGGTGATTCGTACCGGAGGTTGCTCAGGATCGCTCCGGTACATAGGGTGCCCGCATGCTCAAGGGTTTCAAGGACTTCATCATGCGGGGCAACGTCGTCGATCTGGCCGTTGCGGTCGTCATCGGCGCGGCGTTCGGGAGCGTCGTCGCTGCGTTCGCGAACGATTTCGTCGGCGGCATCATCGGGGCGATCGGAGGGACGCCCGATTTCGGTAGCGCCGGCTTCACGGTCAACGACTCGAAGATCGTGATCGGTTCGACGATCAACGCGCTGATCAACTTCCTGATCGTCGCCGGCGTCATCTACTTCGTCGTGGTCGCGCCGCTCAACGCGCTCGCCGAGCGGCGCAAGACGGCCGAGCCCGAGGACGTCGACCTCTCCGACGAGGCCGCGCTGCTCAAGGACATCCGCGACATCCTGGCCTCGCGCCAGAGCTGACAGCAGACTCCACGGGCCGGCGCGCCGACTAGCGCCGGTACGCTGGCGGCCCGTGGACTGCTCGCTGTTCTTCGCCGGAACCGGCGGCTCGCTGCCGACCGCGCGCCGCGGCCTTCCCGCGACGCTGCTTCGCCACGGCGGTGACCGGATCCTCTTCGACTGCGGCGAGGGCACCCAGCGCGAGCTCGTCCGCACCGTCGGCCTGCCCGACATCACCGAGGTCTTCCTCACCCACCATCACCTCGACCACTGGCTCGGGCTTCCGGGGATGCTCAAGAGCTTCGAGCTCCGCGATCGCGAGCGCCCGCTGACGATCCTCGGGCCGCCCGGAACCGAGCGGCTGATCGCCTCGCTCAAGCCGATCATCGGCGGGCTCCGCTACCGCCTGTCCGTCACCGACCTCGAACCGGACGCGATCGTCGAGTTCGATGGCTACGAGATCCAGGCGCTGCGGGTCCGGCACCGTGGCGAGGCGTACGGCTACGCGATCGTCGAGCACGATCGTCCCGGTCGCTTCGACGCCGAGCTCGCCGAAGATCTCGGCGTCAGCCCGGGACCTGACTTCGGCCGGCTGCAGAACGGCGAGACCATCGCGGGGGTCCGGCCCGAGCAGGTGATGGGGGAGACGCGCCGCGGGCGACGGATCGTCCTTTCCGGTGACACCGGCCCCTGCGACATGATCCGCTACGCCGCCGGGGGCGCCGACCTGCTCGTGCACGAGGCGACGTTCCTCGACGAGGAACGTGAGCGCGCCCACGAGACCGGCCACAGCACCGCGCGTCAGGCGGCCGAGCTCGCGGCAGAGGCCGGGGTCGGGATGCTCGCGCTGACCCACGTCTCCAGCCGCTATCCGGCGTCCGCGGTCGCCGACGAGGCGTCGGCGATCTTCGGACGCACCGTCGTCCCGCGTGATCACGACACGATCGAAATCCCGTTTCCCGAGCGCGGCGAGCCGGTGCTGCTGCGGTGGGATCGCAAGACCGGCCAGCCGCAGCCGGTGCCCGCAGGCTGACGCCGCAATCGGCGCACGGTGCGGGACCGAACGACCTTGTGCTCCGGGCACGGTGGTAGCTTGAACGCCGACAGAGCGCCGCTCGGCGCCTCCTTTAACCCGGTCCCGTGAGGCCGGAAAGGAAACATCGTGAGCCACCAGAACGTCGTCCTCGACGCAGACGCAATGCGCCGCACGCTTGTGCGGATCGCTCACGAGATCGTCGAACGAGACGCCGACGCAGGAACGCGGCTCGCGATCGTCGGCATCCACCGCCGTGGCGCCGTGCTCGCACGCCGCATCCACGCCCAGCTCAGCGAGCTGCTCGACGAGGCGCCCGACTACGGCGAGCTCGACATCTCCTTCTACCGCGACGACGTCGGTCAGCGGCCCGAGCAGCCGACCGTTCACGCCTCGACGATCGACTTCGACGTCGAGGGCGCCACGATCGTGCTCGTCGATGACGTGCTCTACACCGGCCGCACCGTGCGGGCGGCGATCGAGGCGCTGTTCGACTACGGCCGCCCGGGCCGGGTGCAGCTCGCCGTCCTCGCCGACCGCGGCCATCGTGAGCTGCCGCTTCGCCCCGACTACGTCGGCAAGAACCTGCCGACATCCCGCGACGAACTCGTCGCCGTCCACGTCGCGGAGCTCGACGGCGACGACGAGGTCCGGATCGTCGAGGCCATCCCTGAGGAGGCTGGAACCCGATGAAGCACCTGATCTCGATCGCCGACCTCAGCCGCGAGGACATCGAGCGGATCTGCGACCGCGCCGCCGCCTTCGAGGAGGTTCAGGGCAGGCCGGTCAAGAAGGTCCCGGCGCTCCGTGGCCGGACGGTCCTGAACCTCTTCTACGAGTCCTCGACCCGCACGCGCTCGAGCTTCGAGCTCGCCGCCAAGCGACTCAGCGCCGACGTCGTCAACTTCAGCGCGTCCGGATCGAGCGTTGACAAGGGCGAGTCGCTCAAGGACACGGTCCTGACGCTCGGCGCCCACAAGCCGGACGCGATCGTGATCCGAACGCCGTGGGCCGGCGCCGCCGAGCTGGTCTCGCGCTGGACGCCCGCTGCGATCGTCAACGCCGGCGACGGCAAACACGAGCATCCGACCCAGGCGCTGCTTGACGTCCACACGCTGCGGCGCGCGCTCGGCACGCTCGACGGCAAGAAGATCTGGATCGTCGGCGATGTCCTGCACAGCCGCGTCGCGCGGTCGAACATCCTCGCCTTCCGCAAGATGGGCGCCGAGGTCACTGTCGTCGGGCCACCGACGCTCGTGCCACGCGCAATCGAGACGCTCGGCTGCCGCGTGCAATACACGCTCGACGGGCACGAAGAGGCCGACGTGCTCTACGCCCTGCGGATGCAGCACGAGCGGATGACCCAGAGCTGGGTGCCCTCGCTGCGCGAGTATGCGGCGCTCTACCAGATCAACGGCGAGCGGCTCCAGCCCCACCAGCTGCTGCTCCATCCCGGCCCGGTCAACCGCGGCGTCGAGCTGAGCGCCGAGGTCGTCGACTCGCCGCAGGCGATGATCACCGCGCAGGTCGCGGCCGGCGTCGTCGTCCGGATGGCCGTCCTCTACGAGGCGCTCGCCGATCCGTCCGGCAGCTCGCCGATCCCCGCTTCGGACACACAGGAGGTATCCGCCTGATGGCGACCCTGCTCGTCAGCGCCCCGGCCGACCCGGCCCGGCTGCTCATCACCGGGGCCCGCGTTCTCGACCCCCGCGAAGGCATCGACGCCGTCCTCGACGTTGCGGTCTCCGGCGGCGTGATCACCGCAGTCGGCGAGGCCGGCAGCGTCGACGCGCCGGACGGCGCCGAGACGATCGACGCCGCAGGCCGGCTGCTCGTCCCGGCGTTCGTCGACCCGCACGTCCACTTCCGCACCCCCGGCCAGGAGCACAAGGAGACGATCGCGACCGGCACAGCCTCGGCCGCGGCCGGCGGCTACTGCGCCGTGCTCGCGATGCCGAACACCGACCCGGTGCTCGACTCGGCGCCGCTCCTGCGCTCGCTGTTCGACGAGGCTGGACGCAGCGCGCGGGTTCCGCTTGGGTTCGTGCCCGCGATCACGCGCGGGCTCGAGGGCGACGAGCTGACCGAGATGGCCGAGCTGCGCGAGTCGGGCGCCGCCGGCTTCACCGACGACGGCCGCCCGGTCGTTTCCGCCGGGATGCTGCGCAAGGCGCTCCAGTACCAGCGCATGTGCGGCGGCACGCTCGCCCTGCACGAGGAGGACCCGTCGCTCTCGGCCGGCGGCTCGATGCACGAGGGCGCGGTCAGCGCCGTGCTCGGGGTCGCCGGAATCCCGTCGATCAGCGAGTCGACGATGGTCGCCCGCGACGCCCAGATCGCCGGCTACGAGCAGGGCCGCATCCACATCCAGCACCTGTCTGCGCGAGCTTCGGTCGAGGCGATCGCCGACGCCAAGGCGCGCGGCATCGGCATCACCGGCGAGGCGTCGCCGCACCACCTCTGCCTGACCGACGAGGCGGTTCGCGGGCTCGACACGCGCCGCAAGATGAACCCCCCGCTGCGGACCGAGGACGACCGGCAGGCGCTGATCGCAGGGCTCAAGGACGGCACGATCGACTGCATCGCGACCGACCACGCGCCGCACGCGCGCAGCGAGAAGGAGGTCCCGTTCGAGCAGGCACCGATGGGATCGACCGGTCTCGAGACCGCGTTCGCCGCGATCTACACCGGGCTCGTTGTGCCCGGCACGATCGACCTCGGGCTGCTCGTACGCCGGATGAGCGACGGAGCCGCGCTGTTCGAGATGCCGGTGCCGAAGATCGCCACCGGAGCCCCCGCCGACCTGACGCTGATCGACTTGGACGCCGAGTGGGTGGCCGGTGAACACGGGTACCAGTCGAAGTCTGAGAACTGCTGCTTCGACGGGATGGCGCTCACCAGCCAGATCGCGATGACGATCGCCGGTGGCGCGGTTGTCCACCGCACCCCGGTGCGCGAGGGAGTCGGTGCGTGATCGCTCGCGAGGAGGCGGCGCTCGTTGTCGTCGACATCCAGCAAGGCTTCTCGGGCTACAAGTGCTTCGAACGCGTCGCGCGGCAGAGCAGCAAGCTTGTCGCCGCCGCCGAGATCCTCGGCCTGCCGATCGTCGCGACTGAGCAGTACCCGAAGGGCCTCGGGCCGACCGTGGCCGAGGTTGGGCTGCCGGACGCGGTTGCCCCGCTCGCCAAGACGGTCTTCAGCGCCTGCCGCGCCGAAGGCTTCAACCTCCACGGCCGGCGTCAGGTCGTGCTCTGCGGTATCGAGGCGCACGTCTGCGTAGCGCAGACCGCCCTCGACCTGGTCGAGCAGGGCTGCGAGGTCCAGCTCGTCGTTGACGCCGTCGGCTCACGGCACAAGGCCGACCGCAAAGTGGCGCTGCGCCGGTTGGCGGCCGCCGGTTGCATCGAGACGACCGTCGAGGCGGTGCTGCTCGAACTCTGCGGCGAGGCCGGCACTCCCGAATTCAATGCGATCCAGAAGTTGATCATCTGATGAATGAACCCTCCTACGTTCTGCTCGAAGACGGCACCCGCTTCGACGGCAAGGCGGTCGGCGCGTCCGGCCACGCCGTCGGCGAGATCGTCTTCACGACCGGCATGTCCGGCTATCAGGAGTCGCTGACCGACCCCTCGTTCGCCGGACAGCTGATCACCTACACCTACCCGCACATCGGCAACTACGGCGTCAGCGAGCGCGCGATGGAGTCGAGCCGCGCCTGGGCGCGCGCCGCGATCATGCGCGACGCGGTCGGCCGCGCCGACGCGCCCGCCGCCGAGCAGGGATGGCTCGACTGGCTCGCAGATCAGGGAGTTCCAGGAATCACCGGCGTCGACACGCGCGCGCTCGTCCGCCACATCCGTGATGCCGGTGCGATGCGCGGCGGCGTCTTCCCCGGTGCCACCTCGGAAGACGAGGCCCGATCGCTGATCGCCGCCGAGCCGGCGATGGCCGGCCAGGACCTCGCCGGCCTCGTCACGCCGAAGTCGGCGATCGTCCGTCAGCCGGAGGGGGAGACGACCGTCCGGATTGCGGCTATAGATACCGGCATCAAGCGCTCGATCGTCGATCACCTCGTCGATCGCGGCGCTGAGGTCACACTCCACCCGTACACGGTCGGCGCCGATGAGCTGCTGGCATCCGATGCCGACGCGTTCTTTCTCGCGAACGGCCCCGGCGACCCGGCGACGCTCGGCCATGTGGTCGCGACCGTCCGCGAACTGATCGGCAAGCGGCCCGTCTGGGGGATCTGCCTCGGCCATCAGCTGCTCTGCCAGGCCGTCGGGCTTGACACCTACAAGCTTCCGTTCGGGCACCGCGGCGGCAACCACCCGGTCAAGGACCTGCGCACCGGGAGGATCGAGATCACCTCGCAGAACCACGGCTTCGCGGTTCAGACGCCGGACGGCAGCGGCCGGATCGACACCGACGAGCCGATCCGCTGGGAAACCGACTTCGGTGCCGCCGAGCTGACCCACATCAACCTCTACGACCGGACTGTCGAGGGGCTCGCGCTGCTCGACGTGCCCGCGTCAACGGTCCAGTACCACCCTGAGGCAGGGCCGGGTCCCAACGACGCCGTCCACTTGTTCGACGAGTTCCTGAATGGAGTCAGCCTTGCCGCGTCGCGATGACCTGAAGCGGATCATGATCCTCGGCTCGGGGCCGATCGTCATCGGTCAAGCGGCCGAATTCGACTACTCCGGCGCCCAGGCCTGCAAGATCCTGCGCGAGGAGGGCTACGAGATCGTTCTCGTCAACTCGAACCCGGCGACGATCATGACCGACCCGGAGTTCGCCGACGCGACCTACATCGAGCCGCTGCTTCCCGGCCCGGTCGCGAAGATCATCGAGAAGGAGCGGCCGGACGCGCTGCTGCCGACGCTCGGTGGCCAGACAGCGCTCAACCTGGCGAAGGCACTGTCCGAGGACGGCACGCTCGAGCGCTTCGGCGTCGAGCTGATCGGGGCCGACTACGGCGCGATCAACCGGGCCGAGGACCGCGAGCTGTTCCGCGAGACGATGGAACAGGCCGGGCTGAAGATGCCCGAGAGCGCGATCGCCCACGACGTCGACGAGGCGATGGCCGAGCTCGGCCGAATCGGGCTGCCCGCGATCATCCGGCCGGCGTTCACGCTCGGCGGACGCGGCGGCGGCATCGCTCGCAGTGAGCAGGAGTACCGCGAGATCGTCGCGCGCGGCGTCGCGGCGTCGCCGATCGGCCAGGTGCTGCTCGACCAGTCGGTGCTCGGCTGGGGTGAGTTCGAGCTCGAGGTGATGCGCGATCACCACGACAACGTGGTGATCGTCTGCTCGATCGAGAACGTCGACCCGATGGGCGTCCACACCGGCGACAGCGTCACGGTCGCGCCTCAGCAGACGCTGCCCGACCGGCTCTACCAGCGGCTGCGCGATCAGGCGATCGCAGTGATCCGGGCGGTGGGTGTCGAGACCGGCGGCTCGAACGTGCAGTTCGCAGTCAACCCGGCGACCGAAGAGATCGTCGTTATCGAGATGAATCCGCGCGTCTCCCGGTCGAGCGCGCTCGCCTCGAAGGCGACCGGCTTCCCGATCGCGAAGATCGCAGCCCGGCTCGCCGTCGGATACAGGCTCGACGAGATAGCGAACGACATCACCGAGGTCACGCCTGCCTCGTTCGAGCCGACGATCGACTACGTCGTCGTGAAGTGGCCGCGGTTCGCGTTCGAGAAGTTCGAGGGCGCCGACGCCGTGCTGTCGACGCACATGAAGTCGGTCGGCGAGGCGATGGCGATGGGGCGGACCTTCGGCCAGGCGTTCATGAAGGCGATGCGCTCACGCGAGCTCGACAAGGTGCCGGCGACCGAGGGCCTGCCGGCAGCCGAGCTCGTCGCACGGCTCGAGCGGCCGGCCCCAGACCGCTTCGATGTGCTGCTCGCTGCCTTCCGCGCGGGCGCCACGCTCGAGCAGATCCACGCGGCGACCTCGATCGACCCGTGGTTCCTGCACGAGCTCGAACGCCTGGCGGCCGACCCGGACGGGCCGTTCGACGGAACGCGCACGTTCCTGTCGGTCGACACATGCGCCGCGGAGTTCCCGGCGAGCACGCCGTACTTCTACTCGGCTACCGAGTTCGGGAGCAGCGTCGAACCGCACGGCGAGGTGGAGCGCGGTGATCGCCCGAGCGTCGTGATCCTCGGTGCCGGCCCGAACCGCATCGGTCAGGGGATCGAGTTCGACTACTGCTGCGTTCACGCCGCGATGACGGTCCGTGGCAGCGGACGGGACGCGGTGATGGTCAACTGCAACCCCGAGACCGTGTCGACGGACTACGACACCTCCGACCGGCTCTACTTCGAGCCGCTGACGCTCGAGGACGTGCTCGCCGTCATCGAGATCGAGAAGCCTGAGGGCGTGATCGTCCAGTTCGGTGGCCAGACGCCGCTGCGGCTGGCCAAGGGGCTGCTCGATGCCGGCGTGCCGATCCTTGGGACGAGCGTCGACGCGATCGACCTCGCCGAGGACCGCGGCCGCTTCGGCGCGCTGCTCGAGGAGCTCGGCTACAACGCGCCGCCCTACGCCACGGCGCAGGGCATCGACGCCGCGCTCGACGCCGGCGACGACGTCGGCTACCCGCTGCTCGTGCGGCCGAGCTACGTGCTCGGCGGCCGCGCGATGGAGATCGTCTACAGCCGCGACGGCCTCGCCGACTACCTCGAGCGCAACGCGCCGGGGGACGGTGACGTGTTCCTCGATCGCTTCCTCGAGGACGCGATCGAGGTCGACGTCGACGCGCTCTGCGATGGCACCGATGTCTGGGTCGGCGGGATCATGCAGCACGTCGAGGAGGCCGGCATCCACTCCGGCGACAGCGCCTGCGTGCTGCCGCCACATTCGCTCGGTGACTCGATGCTCGACCAGATCCGCGAGACCACCCGCGGGATCGCGCTCGGTGTCGGCGCGGTCGGCCTGATCAACGTGCAGTACGCGGTCCACGACGGCCGCCTCTACGTGATCGAGGCCAATCCGCGCGCCTCTCGCACCGTCCCGTTTGTCTCGAAGGCGATCGGCCTGCCGCTCGCGAAGCTCGCCTGCCGGCTGATGCTCGGCGAGTCGGTCGCCGACCTCGAGCTGCCCGACGACAGCGCCCCGATCAACCACGTCTCGGTCAAGGAGGCGGTGCTGCCGTTCGACCGCTTCGACGGGTTCGACGCTCGGCTCGGCCCCGAGATGCGCTCGACGGGTGAGGTGATGGGCGTCGCTCGCGACTTCCCGACCGCGTTCGCGAAGGCTCAGGCGGCAGCCGGGATGAAGCTCCCGAGCGGCGGCTCGGTCTTCATCACCGTCACCGACGCCGACAAGCCGGCGGCGGTCTCGATCGCGCAGCAGCTGATCGACCAGGGCTTCGAGGTGATCGCCACTTCCGGGACGGCCGCGGCGATTCGCCGGATGGGTGTTCCGGTCCGTGAGATAAACAAGATCGCCGAGGGTTCGCCGCACGTGCTCGACGCGATGGAGTCGGGCGATGTGACGCTCGTCGTCAACACACCGACGGGATCTGGCGCCCGCGCCGATGGCTGGGAGATCCGCCGTGAGGCAGTGGCGCGCGGCATTCCTGTGCTGACGACGCTCAGCGCGGGCGTATCGGCCGCACGAGCGATCGTCTCGGCGGCTCAAGGCGAGCCCGAGGTCTACGCGCTCCAGGCGCTTCACGCCGAGCGGGCGGCGGGCATCGCACAGGCGGGGGCGGCCTCCTGATCTGGCCGCTGCTGCTGAGGACCGCGTTCGCGCCTGTGGACGCCGAGCTGGCGCACCGCGCCGGCGCGGCCGTCATCGACCTCGCCGCACCGCTCGCCGGTCGCCGGTCGCCGGGAGGCGGGGTCGAGGCGTTCGGGCTCCGGCTGCCATCTCCGCTCGGTCTCGCGGCCGGGTTCGACAAGAACGCAGAGCACCTCGACGGGCTGTTCGCGCTCGGATTCGGCGCGGTCGAGGTCGGCACCGTCACAGCGCTGCCCCAGCCCGGCAATCCGAAGCCACGTCTGTTCCGGCTGCCGGCCGATCGCGCGTTGATCAACCGCATGGGATTCAACAACGACGGCTGCGAGGCGGTCGCAGCCCGGCTGCGCACCTGGCGGGAGCGAGGCCGTGCCCGGGACCGGGTTGTCGGCGTCAACATCGGGAAGTCGAAGATCACGCCGGCGGCAGAGGCAGCCGGCGACTACCGCCGGTCGGCCGAGCGACTCGCCGCGCTGGCCGACTACATGGTCGTCAACGTCAGCTCTCCGAACACGCCGGGGCTCCGCGACCTCCAGGCGCGTGATGAGCTGCTTCCGATCATCGAGGCCGTCCGTGAGGGAGCCGCGACGGCGGGCGCCGCCGCGCTGCCGCTGCTGGTCAAGATCGCGCCCGACCTCAGCGACGACGCGATCGACGGGATCGCGGAGCTCGCGCTCGAAGCCGAGATCGCCGGGATCGTGGCGACGAACACGACGATCGGCCGAAGCGGCCTGCGAACAGACGCCGGCCGGGTGTCGCGGTGCGGCGACGGCGGCCTCTCCGGGCGTCCGTTGGCGCCGCGCTCGCTCGCCGTGCTCGACCGCCTGGTCGATGCGCTCGCGGGACGCGCCGCCGTGATCTCTGCCGGCGGTGTCGAGAGCGGGGCCGACATCCGCGAAAGGCTCGACCGCGGCGCGGCGTTCGTTCAGTCCTACACCGGCTTCGTTTACGGTGGCCCGCTCTGGCCGCGCCGCGTGATCGCCGCATCGGTAACGGCCACTGGACATCCGTCGTAGCGCCCGCGGCTCATTACGCGGGTCGCCTCCGTCGTGCGTGCCGCGACGGGCCTCTGCGCGCCGCGGAAAGCCCTGTGGCGCAGGAAAAAGCACTCCGCATCGTCCACGAAACCGTCGATCGGCCTTGACAACGGTCAACCTCGGCTTGAGGTCTAGCCGGATTGCGGGCCTGAGCCGTCGTGCAGCTGCTCGCTGTGTAGTATCGGCCTCCGCCATGACGACGCTCTCGAACTCGCCCGCAAAGTCCGCCGTCGCGCCCGAGCGCACACTCAATCAGCGGATGGACGCGTTGCAGAAGGCGAACGTCATCAGGTCTCAGCGCGCTGCGCTCAAGAAAGACCTGAAAGCAGGCCGGGTCTCGATCCACTCGCTGCTGCAGGACCCGCCCGAGTACCTCGAGACCGCCAAGGTCGTCGACATGCTGCTCGCGGTTCCCAAGTACGGCCGGGTCAAGGCCCATCGCATTCTCCAGAGCTGTCGCATCTCGCCGTCGAAGACGATCGGCGGCCTCTCCGAGCGCCAGCGCGGCGAGCTCGTGTCGCTCCTGCGCCGGTAAGTGAGCGCGCCCGCCCGCGCA
This sequence comes from Baekduia sp., assembly GCA_037045385.1. Lineage (GTDB taxonomy): Bacteria > Actinomycetota > Thermoleophilia > Solirubrobacterales > Solirubrobacteraceae > Baekduia. Next base: position 117,768 of record JBAOHN010000007.1, read on the forward strand.
GCGCGCGTCTTCGTTATCACCGGGCCGTCCGGTGTCGGCAAGGGCACACTGATCGCGCTGCTCCGTGAGCGCATCCCCGAGCTCGCGCTCAGCGTCTCGGCGACCACGCGTGCTCCCCGTGCCGGCGAGCGCAACGGCGTCGACTACTGGTTCCTGGGCGAGGACGAGTTCGCCGGCCGTGTCGACGCGGGGGACTTCGCGGAGTGGGCCGAGTACTCCGGCCGGCGCTACGGAACGCTCAAGTCCGAGCTCGAGCGGCACACGGCCGAGGGCCGCCCGGTAGTGCTCGAGATCGAGGTTCAGGGCGCACGCCAGATCCGCGAGACGATGCCAGGCGCGGTTCAGATCTTCATCAGCCCGCCGTCCGAGGATGCCCTGCGCGAACGCCTGACCGGTCGCGGCACAGATGAGCCGGCCGAGGTCGCGCGCAGGATGGAGGTCGCGGCCGACGAGGTCGCCGCGGCGGGCGAGTTCGAGCATCGCGTCGTCAACGACGATCTCGCCGCGGCGGTGGGCGCCCTCGAGCGGATCGTGGCCGGTACACTCGCCGCGTGATCAACCCCCGAATCGACCAGCTGCTCGACCATGTCGACTCCGACTACGCCTCGGTGCTCGTCGCGGCCAAGCGCGCCCGGCAGATCAACTCGTACTACCACAACCTCGGTGAGGGCACGTTCGACGAGTACCCGCCGCCGATGGTCGACAGCCGCAGCTCGAACTACCTCACGATCGCACTCGAAGAGGTGGCGCAGGGCAAGCTGAAGTACCACTACCGGTAGGCGGCACGGATGGCCCGTCTGCTGCTCGGTGTCAGCGGCGGCATCGCGGCCTACAAGGCGCTCGAGGTCGTGCGGCTGGCCACCAAGGCCGGACACGCGGTCCGCGTCGTCCAAACCCCGTCCTCACAGCGGTTCGTCGGCGCCGCCTCGTTCGCGGCGCTGACAGGCGCTCCGGTGCTGACCTCCGAGTTCGAGCGCGACCCCGCGCGCGGGTCGTTCCCGGACCAGTCGCAGCCCGATCACGACCCGGCCAGCCACCTCGAGCTCGTGCGCAACGCCGGCGTGTTCCTGATCGCGCCGGCAACCGCGAACACGATCGCCAAGCTCGCTGGCGGTCTCGCCGACAATCTGCTGACGGCCGCGGCGCTCGCCGCCCGTTGTCCGCTCGTCGTCGCGCCGGCGATGAACGACGCGATGTGGTCGCACCCGGCGACCGAGGCGAACATCGCGCTGCTCCGCGAGCGGGGGGTCGTGATCGTCGAGCCCGAGACCGGCGACCTAGCGACGAAGGGCGAGTGGGGAACCGGCCGTTTGGCGCCGCCCGAGGCGCTGCTCTCGGCCGCGCTCGAGGCTGCCGGCGCCGAGCCGGTGTCGGACGATGCCCCGGTGATCCCGGGTCCGCTCGCCGGCCGCCGTGTCCTCGTGACGGCCGGCGGCACCCGCGAGCCGATCGATGCCGTGCGCTTCGTCGGCAATCGCTCCAGTGGGCGTATGGGCTTCGCTGTCGCCGAGGCCGCCGCCGGGCTCGGCGCCGACGTCACGGTGGTCGCGGCGAACGTGTCGCTGCCGCGCGCCGCGGCGGTCGACTACGTCGACGTTGAGACCGCCGCCGAGCTCGACGCCGCGTGCGCGCGGGCCTTTCCGGGCACCGACCTGCTGGTGATGGCGGCGGCCGTCGCCGACTTCCGGCCCGCGGCTCCGATCGAGGGCAAGCAGAAGAAAGACCGGCTCGAATCGCTCACGATCGAGCTCGAGGCGACCGCGGACGTGCTGGCCGGCCTCTCCGCAAAGCGCCGGCCAGGACAGGTGTTGGTCGGTTTCGCGGCCGAGCACGGCGAGCAGGCGGTCGCGTTCGCGCGCGAGAAGCGGGCACGCAAGGGTCTCGACGCGATCGTCGTGAACGATGTCTCGCAGCCGGGGATCGGCTTCGACTCCGGCGAGAACGCCGTCACGATCATCACGGGAGATGGTGAGCTCGCTGTCGAGCGCGCCGCCAAGGACGTCGTCGCCCGCAAGATCCTCGAGGTCGCTGCCGATCTTCTCGGGAGGGCAGACCATGAGCGATGAACGGCCCGACACCTACGAGCTCTTCAGGCGCGGCAGCGCGCTGCTCGAGCGCGGCGACAACCATGCGGCGATCGTCGCGCTCGCCCAGGTCCGCGAGCGCGAGCCGGACCTCGACTCGGTCCGCGAGGCGTACGGGCGTGCCCTGTTCGGAGCCCAGCGGTTCACCGAGGCCGCCGAGGAGTTCGGAGCCGTCGCAGAGCACGATCCGACCAACCACTACGCCCTGTTCTGCCTCGGCCGGTCGTTGCAGCAGCTCGGCCGCCATGCCGACGCTCGGGCGCCACTGACCCAGGCGCTGCATCTCGCGCCGGAGCGCAGCGACTACAAGCGTTATCTCGAAGAGACGTTGCGCAAGACCGATGCCGCCTGAGGCCCCTGCGCTGCTAGGCTGAGACCACACCTTCCAGCCGTCGCCGTTCGGGCGCCGGAGCAGTACGGGAAGCGGGCAGAGGCCCGCTTTCTTCGTTTCAGAGACCAGTCATGCAGCACACCGCCCTCCACGACAAGATCGAGCACCTGCTCTCAGAGCGCGAGCCCGACGTGGAGGTGCTGGCCGCGGACCTTCGTGGCGACACGGTCGAGCTCTACATCGACCATCCCGAAGGCGTGACGCTCGACCTCTGCGAGCGCGTGACGCACGCACTGCCCGAGCTCCGCGAGGACCACGCGCTGACCGTCTCCTCGCCCGGGCTCGAGCGGCCGCTGGGCAAACCCGAGCACTTCTCCCGGTTCATCGGGCGCAGCGCGCGGGTCCGGACGACCGAGCCGCAGAACGGCCGCAAGACCTTCACGGGGGAGATCGTCGGCGCCAGCGCCGACGAGGTGACGATCGCAACGCAGGACGGTGTCGTCGCGATCCCCTTCCAGGCAATCCACCGATCCAACCTCGTCGAGTCGTAAACCAGGAGAGAGCGCAGATGTCACGCGAAATGCTCGAAGCCATGACAGTGCTCGCGCGCGAGAAGAACATCGCGCCCGAGAAGCTGTTCGACGCGCTCGAGGACGCCCTGCTTTCGGCGTACAAGAAGCTTCCGGGCGCCGCCCGCTACGCGCGGGTCGAGATCGACCACGACTCCGGCGACTTCCTTGTCTTCCGGTTCCGGATCCCGAAGGAGCTCGAGCAGGAGCTGCTCGTCGAGACGATCAAGGAGGAGTCCTACCACGACCCCGAGACCGGCGATCTCGTCGAGCCGGAGGATCCGGAGATCGATCCCGCGAAGTTCGAGCAGTACCGGGACCAGATCGAGGAGATCGACGACACGCCCGAGGACTTCGGTCGGATCGCGGCGCAGTCGGCCAAGCAGGTGATGCTCCAGCGCATTCGCGAGGCCGAGCGCGACCTCATGTACGAGGAGTACAAGGACCGCGTCGGTGAGCTCGTCACGGGGATCGTCCAGCAGACCGACTCTCGCTACACGCTCGTGCAGCTGCGCGAGCGCGTCGAGGCACTGCTGCCGAAGTCCGAGCAGGTCGACGGCGAGCGCTACGACCACGGCTCGCGGATCCGCGCCGTCATCACCGAGGTCACGCCGCAGGCCAAGGGGCCGTCGATCATCGTCAGCCGTCGCGACGGCGAGCTGATCAAGCAGCTGTTCGAGCTCGAGGTCCCCGAGATCGCGGACGGGCTCGTCGAGATCGCCAACGTCGCCCGCGAGCCCGGCTACCGCTCGAAGATCGCCGTCGTCTCCTACGCCGACGGCGTCGACCCGGTCGGCGCCTGCGTCGGCCCGCGCGGCTCGCGTGTACGGATGGTCGTCTCCGAGCTGCGCGGCGAGAAGATCGACATCATCCCTTACAACGACGAGCCGGCCCGGTTCGTCGCCAAGGCGCTGTCGCCCGCGCGCGTCCGCGAGGTGCTCGTCGACGACGAGTCGCGCCAGGCGACGGTGATCGTTCCCGACGACCAGCTGTCGCTGGCGATCGGCCGTGAGGGCCAGAACGCGCGTCTTGCCGCACGGCTCACCGGCTGGCGGATCGACATCAAGTCCGAGACCGACTTCGCGCAGGGCGCGGCGACTCAGGACGACGGCGACGAGGAGCAGGAGCTCGGCGGGCGCTGCATCGCGATCGGCCTCGGCGGCCGGCGCTGCCCGAACGAGGCTCTGCCCGGTTCGCCGTTCTGCGGCCTGCCCAAGCACCAGGCGCTGTCGCGGTTCACGACGTCGTACGTCGCGATCCTCGATCCGCTGTCCGAGCAGGAGGTCGCAGACCTCTCCGATCCCGACAAGACCTGGGACGACGTCGTCGACATCGTCACGCGGGCCGAGGAGCTGTTCGTGGAACCTGCGGACGCGGATCCTGCGGATCCGCTTACCGTCGAAGAAACCGCTGACGCGCTTTCTTCAGAGCCGGGGGAGCCTGACGCAGAACCTGCGGAATCGACTGACGTCGATTCCGTCGAAGGAACGGCTGACGCCGTCCCTTCAGCTGAGGTTGCCACGGATGCCGACGCGGAGCTTTCCGAGGAGGAGGGGTCGTAGCGGCTCCGCAGCGGCGCTGCATCGGTTGCGGCCGGGTCGCCGGCCAGTCCGGGCTTACGCGGCTCGCGCTGGATGGTGAGGCGGTCGTCGCCGACCGGGGTCGGCGCCTCCCCGGACGCGGCGCCTACGTGTGCGGCCGCGGCTGCCTCGAGACGGCGGTCGCCCGGCGCGCGATCGCCAGGGCGTTCCGGCGCCCACTGACGATTCCCCCCAACTTCGTAGACTCCCTGGAACTGCATGGCTAAGAAGCGGATTCACGAGATCGCCAAAGCGCACGACCTGACCTCGAAGGAGGTCATCGAACGCCTGCAGGCCGCAGGCATCGACGCCAAGTCGGCCTCGTCGTCGGTCGAGGAGGCCGATGCCGCCAAGGCGCTCGGCGGTGCGGCATCGTCCGCGAAGACCGCAGCACCGGCAAGCCGCCCTGCAAAGGCGGCGTCCGCGCCGCCGGCCGGACGGGGCGCTCCCGTCCGTGCGCCTGAAGGCCGCGGCGCTCCGGTGCGCCCGCCCGAAGGCCGTGGTCAGCCTGTGCGCGCCCCGGCCGGCAGGAGCCAGCCGGTCCGCGGCGGCGATCGCGCCCAGCCGATTCGTCCGTCGAACCCGAACACCCAGCCGGCTCGCTCACGCGCCGGAGCGATCAAGCGCCCCGGCGAGCAGGAGCCCGCCCGGCCGGTACCCCGCCGCCCCGCGCAGATCGACGACCTGCCGGTCGATCCCCGGCGCAAACTGAGCGGCACGAGCGCCGCGCCGAAGGCCGTCTCGTCCACGCCCGCAGCGCCTGCCGCACCGGAGCCGGAGGCCGTCGCCGAAGAGCCGAAGGTCGCTACCGAGCCGGTCGCCGAGACCTCCGCGCCCGAGGCGGCTCCGAAGGAGAAGCCGGAGCCGCACGTCGAGCCGCCGCAGCCCGGGATGGGCCCGAAGATCATCTCCGTGCCCGAGCCGCCGAAGCGGCCGAAGCGCGACGAGACCCAGTCTCAGCCCGGCCGCGGACGCAGCCGGATCGAGACCGGCCCGGGCGGCAAGCGCCGCGTCGTGATCGACTCCCAGGCCGCCCGCCGCGGCCCCGGTGGCCCAGGCGGCCCCGGCCCCGCACCGAGCAGGCCGCCGCGCCGGCGCCGTAGACGTCGCCGCACGATCATCGAGGACGTGCCGCAGCACCTGGTCGAAGACCAGATGACGCGCACCGACGTGATCCGGATCAACTCCGGGTCGAACGTCAAGGAGGTCGCCGAGTACCTCGGGATACCCGTCCCCGAAGTGATCAAGAAGATGATGTCGATGGGCGAGCTCGCGACGCTCACGAAGACGCTCTCCGACGATCACATCGAGCTGCTCGCCTCCGAGTTCGAGAAGAAGATCAAGATCGTCCACATCGGTGACGAGGTCGACGAGGATCCGGTCTACGAGGACGACGACGACGATCTCGTCGAGAAGCCCCCGGTCATCACGATCATGGGCCACGTCGACCACGGCAAGACCTCGCTGCTCGACGCGATCCGCAAGGCCAACGTCACCGAGGGCGAGGCCGGGGGCATCACGCAGCACATCGGCGCCTACCAGGTCGAGCACAACGACCAGCTGATCACGTTCCTCGACACGCCCGGCCACCAGGCGTTCACCGCGATGCGTGCCCGCGGCGCCCGCGTGACGGACATCGCGGTGATTGTGGTCGCCGCCGACGACGGCCCGCGCCCGCAGACCGACGAGGCGATCGACCACGCGAGGGCCGCCGACGTTCCGATCGTCGTCGCCGTCAACAAGGTCGACAAGGAGGGCGCCGACCCGACTCGCGTTCGCACGCAGATGACCGAGCGCGGCCTGCAGCCGTCCGACTGGGGCGGGGAGACCGAGTTCGTTGACGTCTCCGCGAAGGCCGGAACCGGACTCGACGATCTGCTCGACACGCTGCTCGTCGTCGCCGAGCTCGAGGAGCTCGAGGCCAACCCCGACGCCGAGGCGTCCGGTGTCGTGATCGAGTCGCGGCTCGACCCGGGTCGTGGTCCGGTCGTCTCCGTGCTCGTCCAGCGCGGCACGCTGCGGGTCGGCGACACGCTCTTCGCCGGCTCCGAGTCGGGCCGCGTGCGCGCGATGATCGATCACCTCGGTGAGCGCGTCGACGAGGCGCTCCCCGGCGATCCGGTCGAGGTGCTCGGCTTCTCCGGCGTCCCCGGCGCCGGCGAGCACGTTCGCGTCGTCGAGAACGATCGCGAAGCACGCCGTCTTGCCCAGGAGCACGACACACGCACGAAGGCAGAGGCGATCGCTCGCCGCTCGGGCCGCAAGAAGTCCTTCCAGGACGTGTTCGCCGAGGCACGCGAGGCCGACATCCCCGAGCTGCAGCTCATCATCAAGGCCGACGTCGCCGGCTCGGTCGAGGCGCTCGACGACGAGATCGCCCGCCTGCCGCAGGACGAGGTCTTCGTCGACATCATCTCGCGTGGCGTCGGTGCGATCACCGAATCGGACGTGACGCTCGCGTCGGCGTCCGGCGCTGTGATCATGGGCTTCAACGTCCGGCCGGTCGGCCAGGCGCAGGAACTCGCCGACCGCGAAGGCGTCACGGTCAAGACCTACTCGGTCATCTACCAGGCGCTCGACGACCTGCGCGCGGCAATGAGCGGAATGCTCGCGCCCGAAGAGGTCGAGCAGCCGCTCGGCACCGTCGAGGTGCGGCAGACGTTCAAGGCGTCGAAGCTCGGCACGATCGCCGGCTCTTACGTCACCGACGGCGTCGTCAAGCGCGGCTCGCACGCGCGGATCGTTCGCGACGGCACCGTCATCGCCGACACGATCGTCGCGACACTGCGCCGGTTCAACGACGACGCCCGTGAGGTGGCTGCCGGCTACGAGTGCGGCATCGTCCTGCAGAACAACCAGGACGTGCAAGAGGGAGACATCCTCGAGGTCTACGAGACCAAGCAGGTGGAGCGCGAGCTCCAGCCGCTCTAGGGGTTTCTGGGAGATGACGCGTTCAGGCGGCCGGATGAGGCGGGTCGACGAGGTGATGCGCGAGGTGATCGCCGGTGTGCTCGCCGGTGACCTCGCCGACCCCCGGCTCGGCTTCGTGACGGTCACCGAGGTGCGGACGTCGCCGGATCTGCGGCACGCGCGTGTCTTCGTAAGTGTGCTGGGCACAGACGAGGAGCGGACGCTCACGCTCGAGGGGCTGGCGTCGGCAGCGGGTCTGATCCAGGCTCGGATCGCAGCCGAGATGACGCTCAAGCGGACCCCGGCGCTCGCGTTCGAGATCGACGAGACGGCCGACCGTGCGGAGAGGCTCGAAGAGTTGATCGCAGAGCAGGAGCCGCGCCCATGACAGCTGTCGACGGCGAGCGCGCCGAGGTCTGCAGGGCCCTCAGGGCCGGGGAGAAGTTCTGCCTCGTGACGCACGAGCGTCCGGACGGGGACGCACTCGGGTCGCTGCTCGGCGCCTACCACCTGCTGCTCGCGATGGGCAAGGACGTGGTGATGGTGGTCCACGCGGCCGACCTGCCGCTGCCGCACGAGTACGACTTCCTCGACATCTCGCAGGCGCTGACCGAGATGCCGCCCGACCTGGCCGAACGGACCGTCGTCTACCTCGACTGCGGCAACGCCGATCGCAACCCGGTCACGATCGACGGCCTCGCACACGGGCCGGTGCTCAACATCGATCACCACCACGACAACACGCGCTTCGGTGACGTCGACTACGTGGACGGCGCCGCCGCGTGCACCGCCGAGATGCTGTGGCTGATCGCGGACGATCTCGGCGTGACGATCGACCGGGCGATCGGTGTCCCGCTCTACGTTGGCCTCGTCACCGACACCGGCAAGTTCATGTACGAGAACTCGAGCGCGCGATCACACCGGATGGCGGCCGAGCTGATCGAGAGCGGCGTCGAGACGCACCCGATCTACCGCCGTCTCTACGAGGACGTCCCGGTCGCCAAGCTCGAACTGCTGGGACGGGCACTCGCCCTGCTCGAGCGCCACGACGACGGCGCGCTCGCGATCGTCTCGCTTCAGCGCGAGGACTTCGAGTCCGTCGGCGCGGCCGACAGCGACAGCGAGGGCATCATCGACCACCTGCGTGCGATAGAGGGGACGAAGGTCGCAGCGTTCGCGCGGTCGCGCGAGCGGCCGAACGGGAACGGTCGCGTCACGCGCAAGGTCTCGCTTCGGTCGGCGGACGGCGAGGTCGACGTCTCCGCGATCGCCCGCGCCGGCGGTGGTGGCGGACACCGACAGGCTGCGGGCTTCAGCACCGAGCTCGACGACGCCGAGCTGCTCGCGTTCCTCCGCGCGGAGATCGCCGCGCAGCGCGCCTGAGCCGATGGCCTGGCGCGACCGGCTGCTCGAACCGGGCTGGGAGCCGGGCGACGGGGTGCTCCTCGTCGACAAGCCGGCGGGCCCGACGTCGCACGACGTCGTCGGCGCCGTTCGGCGGCTGCTCCCGCGCGGAACCCGCGTCGGGCACGCCGGCACGCTCGACCCGTTCGCGACCGGCCTGCTGCTCGTACTGATCGGCCGCGCGACGAAGATCCAGCGCCTGCTGCTCGGGCTGCCGAAGCGGTACGAGACGGTCGCCCGGCTCGGCTGGACGTCCAGCACCGGTGATTGCGACGGCGAGCTCGTCGAGACCGGCGTCCTGCCGCCCGACCCGCTGGTGCTGCCGACCGGACTACTGCGCCAACGTCCGCCGGTCTTCAGCGCGGTCAAGATCGACGGCCGCCGGGCGTACGCACGGGCGCGCGCGGGGGAGACCGTCGAGATGCCCGAGCGTGAGGTCGAGGTGACCGAGTTCCGCGAGGACTGGCGGCGCGACGGGCGCGCCGCGTTCACGATCGGCTGTGGCTCGGGGACCTACGTCCGGTCGCTGATCGCCGACCTCGGTGACGCCTACTGCGAGCAGCTTCGCCGGACCGAGATCGGCCCGTTCGCGTTGGCCGAGGCGGGGCCAGTGCCGCTGGCGCTTGCAGATGCGCTGGCGCGGGTCGTGCCCGTAATCGCGCTTGGCGACGAGGACGCCATCTCGCTCGGTCACGGCCGTCGGGTCCCCTTCGCAGGCGATGAGGACTGTGAGTTGCTGTGCGTCGATCCGAGCGGCGTCCCGGCCGCGCTCGCACGACCGATCGACGGTGTGCTCGTCTCGACCGTAGGCTTCAGGGCGTGAGGCTGACCGCGCTCTCAGACGCTGCGCCCCGTCCACGCCGGATCGCGATCGGGACGTTCGACGGCGTCCACCTCGGGCACCGTGAGGTGATCTCCGGTGCCGATACGGTCGTGACGTTCGAGCCGCACCCGCAGTCGGTGATCGCGCCCGGAACGGAGCCGCGGCTGTTGACGACGCTCGGGCAGAAGGCGGAGCTGATCGACAACCTCGGTGTCGAGGAGCTCGTCGTGGTCGGCTTCGACACCGACTTCTCGAGCTGGAGCGCCGAGGACTTCATCGAGCGCGCGATCGTCGACGCGCTCGGTGCGACGCAGGTGGCGGTCGGCGAGAACTTCCGCTTCGGGACGAAAGCCCGTGGTGATGTCGACATGCTGCGCGCCGACGCGCGGTTCGACGCCCGGATCGTGCCGTTGCTCGAGGTCGACGGTGAGATCGTCAGCTCCAGCCACATCCGCGGGCTCGTAGCCGGCGGCGCGGTCGAGTACGCCGGGCAGCTGCTCGACCGGCCGCTCTGGCTCGACGGAGAGGTCGTTCACGGCGACAAGCGCGGGCGCGAACTCGGCTTCCCGACCGCCAACCTCGTGCCCGACCCGGCGCTCGCTCTGCCTGCGCACGGGGTCTACGCCTGCACCGTCGAGATCGAGCCGGGCGGGGAGGCCGAGGGTCAGTACGTGGCTGCGGTGAACGTCGGGGTTCGGCCGCAGTTCCACACCGGTAGGGGAGAGCTCGTCGAGGCGTACATCCTCGACTTCGACGGCGACCTCTACGGCCGCCATGTTCGTGTCGCCTTCGGCAAGCGCCTTCGTGGCGAACGCCGTTTCGTCTCCGTCGACGCGCTCGTCGAGCAAATGGGGCGTGATGTTGAGGACACGCGCGAGTGGGCCGCGCGGGTCGGCGCCTGAGCGGCCGCTGCTAGCCTGTCCCGCCGCATGACCACGCTCAGCGCTGACCGCAAGAGGGACATCATCGCCAAGTTCGGCGAGAACGAGAACGACACGGGCAACACCCGCGTCCAGGTCGCGCTGCTGTCGGCCCGCATCGCCGACCTCACCGAGCACCTGCGCGACCACAAGAAGGACCACGCCTCGCGCCGCGGCCTCTTGATGCTCGTCGGCCAGCGCCGTCGCCTTCTCGACTACATGGCCAAGAAGGACCTCGAGGGGTACCGGTCCCTCATCGCTGAGCTCGGCCTGCGTCGGTAGGCCGATGCGCGCGGCGCTCGGGCCGCGGCTACGTGCCGGGCTGCTGGCGTCGGTTCCGCTCGTGTTGCTGGGCTGGGCGCTCTCGATCTGGATCGAAGCTGCTGGTGGGCCGACGTGGGTCGGCGCCGGTGCCGTTGTGATGACCTCGGGCACAGCGGTGACCGCATGGATCGGACTGCTGCGCGCGCCGCTCGGTGCTGACGCTGTTCACGGACTCAAGGTCGCGGCACGGCACGGGCCGACGATCGTTGTGGTCGGATCTTTCGCGACCGCCATTTCGATGCTCTTGGTCATCTACACGCTGTTCGCGGCGGTCGTCGCCATTGTGGTGGGGCTCTTCACGCTCGGGCTTCTGGGTATCCCCGGTCTCGTCGTCGCGTTCGGACCGATCGTCGCCTTCTGGACGGCCACATCGCTCGTCATGCCTTGCGCGCTGACCGAGGGGGCCGGACCGATCGGTGCGGTCAGGCGGTCCGTTGGCCTCGTGTGGCGGCACCGTCCTGCGGCGGTCGAGTTCCTCACCTTGCCGACGCTGGCGCTGCTCGGCGTGGCGTACGTCGCCGTGATCCTCCTGTTCGCAGAGACCGACGGGTCGGAGGTCCCGTGGTGGGCGACGGCGGTGCTCGGGTGCCTCGCTGTCGTGCCGCTTATCGCCTACTGGATCACCGACGCCTACGACCGGCTCGTCGCGCTCGACCGCGAAGTAGGCTCGCCGTCATGACCATCGTCGAAGCCGGTACAGCCGTCCCCGAGTTCACCCTGCAGGGCGACGAGGGCCCGTTCACGCGTGACGACCTGGCAGGTGAGACGACGATCCTCGTGTTCTACCCGTTCGCGTTCAGCGGCGTTTGCACCGACCAGCTGCAGATCTACGACAGGGCGTGGGATCAGCTGCAGGCGGCCGGGGCCACGAAGATCTACGGCGTCTCGACCGACGCCGGGTACTCGCAGAACGCGTTCAAGGAGCAGCTCGGCGTCTCGATCCCTCAGCTCTCCGACTTCGAGCCAAAGGGCGAGGTTGCGCGGGCGTTCGGCGCCTACTTCGAGCCCGCCGGCATGACGAACCGCGCAATCGTGATCGCGAGCCCGGACCAGACGGTCAAGTTCAGCCACCTCGCCGAGTCGCCCGGCCACCTGCCGCCGCTCGAGCTGCTGCTCGACGGCCTCGCCTAGCGCGGGCCACACGCTCAGGTGATCCGTGTCGACACGGATCACCGACTGCACGGGTGCGTGATTCGTGCCGACACGGATTCTTCTGGGCTGAGCGCCCGCAGGCGGACGCTTGCGCCCACCGCGGCGCCGGTACGCCCGCTAGGCTGTCGCGCAACTACGTATCGGATCAGAGACGAAAGATTGGGGCCTGCCGAGTCCGACGCGTCGGCCCAACAGGAGACACCACATATGTCTGATGACGCCGTGACAACCGTCACCGTCGAGATCGCCGGTTCGGAGATCAGCTTCGAGACCGGCCGGATGGCCAAGCAGGCCTCCGGGGCCGTCGTCGTGCGCCAGGGCGACACGATGGTCCTCACCACCGCAACGGTGGGCAACCTCCGCGACGTCGACTTCCTGCCGCTGACGGTGGATGTCGAGGAGCGCATGTACGCCGCGGGCAAGATCCCCGGCTCCTTCTTCAAGCGCGAGGGTCGCAGTGGCGAGAAGGCCACGCTGACCGCGCGCATGATCGACAGGCCGATCCGGCCGCTCTTCCCCAAGGGCTGGCACTACGAGACGCAGATCGTCGCGATCCCGCTCTCGATCGACCACGTCCACCCGTACGACATCCTCGCGATGAACGGCGCCTCCGCCGCCCTCGCGCTCACCGAGGTGCCGCTCGCGGCGCTCGTCGGTGCTGTCCGGGTCGGCAAGATCGACGGCAACTTCGTCGTCAACCCGAACGAGGAAGACCTGCTCGAGAACTCCGATCTCGACCTGATCGTCGCCGGCTCCGCCGAGGCGATCCTGATGGTCGAGGCCGGCGCGAACTTCATCCCCGAGGCCGAGATCCTTGACGCGCTCGACATCGCGCACGACGCGATCAAGAAGCTCGTCCAGGCGCAGGTCGACCTCGCCGCCAGGGTCGGCAAGGAGAAGCTGCAGATCGAGGCCCCGTCCGTCGACGAGTCGCTGCTCGCGCAGATCAAGGGCTCGCACGGCCAGAAGATCGACGAGGCGACCTCGGTCGAGGACAAGCTCGCCCGCCAGGACGCCACCCAGGCCGTCAAGGACGAGGTCATCGCGCAGTACGCCGGTGATCCGTCCGGCGAGGACTTCGGCGAGAAGAAGTTCGCGGCGAACGCGATCTTCAACAAGCTCGAGAAGCAGACGATCCGCGAGCGCATCGCCGTCCGGAAGAAGCGCCCGGACGGCCGCGGCACGCAGGAGATCCGCAAGATCACGATCGAGACGAGCGTCGCCCCGCGCACGCACGGCTCGGCGCTGTTCACCCGCGGCCAGACCCAGGCCTTCAGCGTCGCCGCGCTCGGCACGCTCAAGGAGGAGATGCGCCTCGACACGCTCGGCCTCGAGACCAAGAAGTACTACTGGCACCACTACAACTTCCCGCCCTTCTCGGTCGGTGAAGCAGGCTTCATGCGCGGCCCCAAGCGCCGCGACATCGGCCACGGTGCTCTCGCCGAGCGTGCGCTCGTCCCGGTGATTCCGTCGATCGAGGACTTCCCGTACACCCTGCGGGTCGTCTCCGACATCTTCGAGTCGAACGGCTCGTCGTCGATGGCCTCGGTCTGCGGCAGCTCGCTGTCGCTGATGGACGCCGGTGTGCCGATCAAGGCGCCTGTCGCCGGCATCGCGATGGGTCTGATCAAGGAAGGCGACGACTACGTCGTGCTGACCGACATCGCCGGCGTCGAGGATCACCTCGGCGACATGGACTTCAAGGTCGCCGGTACAGCCGAGGGCATCACCGCCCTGCAGATGGACATCAAGATCACCGGCGTCACGCTGGAGATCCTCAAGGACGCGCTCGAGCAGGCCAAGACGGCCCGCCTCGACATCCTCGGCCAGATGAAGTCCGCGATCGACGGCCCGCGCGCCGAGCTGTCGCCGTACGCGCCGCGCATCATCACGGTGCAGATCGACCCGTCGAAGATCGGCCTGCTGATCGGCAAGGGCGGCGAGACGATCCGCGGCCTGTCCGAGGAGTTCGAGGCTCAGATCGACGTCAACGACGACGGCCAGGTGCTCGTCTACTGCTCGAACGGTGAGCAGGGCGAGGCGCTCGCCGAGCGGATCCGCACGATGACCAAGGAGGTCGAGGTCGGCGACGCGTTCAAGGGCAAGGTCGTCAAGACGACCACGTTCGGCGCATTCATCGAGCTCGCCAAGGGCACCGACGGACTGCTTCACATCTCGAACGTCTCGCCGGGCAGCCGGACCGAGTCGGTCGAAGACGTGCTCAACAAGGGCGACGAGCTCGACGTGCTCGTGGTCGAGGTCGACCGTGAGCGTGGCCGCATCGGGCTGCGTCTCGCCGCCGACCCCGAGGTCCAGGGCAAGTCGGTCGAGGAGCTCGCCGGCATCAACGCCGGCCCGGCCGGTGGTGGCGGCGGTGGCCGCGACCGCGGGCCTCGCCGTGACGGCGGCGGCCGTGATCGCGACCGCGATCGCGGTGGCGACCGTGGTGACCGTCCGCGCGGCTCCGGCCGTCCGCGCCACCGCACCGACCGGGACTAGCACCCGCTTTGCAGGAAGAGATCACGCAGCTCGCTGGCGGCGTTACCGTTGCCAGCGAGCGGCTTGATCACGTGCGGTCGGCAGCGATCGGCTGGTTCATCGACGTCGGCTCGGCTCACGAGCCGCCGGGTCAGGGCGGCTACGCGCACCTGCTCGAACACATGCTGTTCCGAGGCACGCCGAGCTACAGCTCCGAGCAGATCGATCAGCGGTTCGACGCGATCGGCGGCGAGATAAACGCCGGCACCGGCAAGGACGGCACCTCCGTCTATGTGCGCGTGCTCGACACGCACGTCGAGGAGGCATTCCGGATCGGCGCCGAGATGGTCTGGCAGCCACTGCTGACCGAGGCCGACACCGCGCAGGAGCGCGAGATCGTCCTCGAGGAGATCGCGATGTACGAGGACGACCCGCAGGAGCTCGTCTTCGACCTCGCCGCCGTGTCGGTGTTCGGAGACGGGCCGCTCGGCCGCCCGGTCATCGGCACCCGCGAGACGGTCTCGGCGGCCACTCCGGACCGGCTCCGCCACTTCCACGAGCGGTCATACCGCCGTGGCCGGATCGTCGTGGCCGGGGCCGGGGCGATCGACCACGACGAACTCGTGACGCTCACCGCGTCTGCGGTCGCCGGCCTGCCCGAGCCGGCCCTGCCGAACGAAGGGTCCAGCGGCGCGCCGGCGGCGGTCGCGCCCGAGCGCTCCGTCGCCGTGGTCGAGAAGCCGACCGAGCAGGCGCATCTCGTGCTCAGCGGTCCCGGGCTCGCGCGTGACGACGAGCGCCGTTTCGCTCTCAGGATCCTCGATGCGATCGTGGGCGGCAGCAGCTCGTCGCGGCTGTTCCAGGAGATCCGCGAGAAACGGGCGCTCGCGTACGCGGTCTACTCCTTCGCCTCGTTCCACGAGCATGCCGGTCACGTCGGCGCCTATGTCGGCACGCGGCCAGACCGGCTCGGGGAGACCGCCGCGGTCTTGAAGAGCGAACTCGACCGCCTCTGTTCCGGGGGCATCGGCGCGGACGAGCTCGACCGCGGTCGCGAGAGCGTCAAGGGCCGGACGATTCTCGCTATGGAATCGACGAGCGCACGGATGAACCGGCTCGGCTCGACGCTCCAGGCCGGGATGCCGCTGCTGTCGCTCGACGAGATCACCGGCAGGCTTGATGCGGTGACAGCGGACGACCTCGCGGAGCTCGCGAACGAGATCTACGTGCCATCACGGATGTCGGTGGCTGCGATCGCCCCGCTCGCGACCGCCGTGCGTTCGGCCGCCGACGAGCTTCAGCGGGGCTGACCGCGCGGCGTGGCGATCGAGTCGATGTCGTCGTCGTCGCGGTAGAGCGAGGGCCAACGGCTGCCAACGACAGGGACCTCGCCGCAGCCCTCCCGGACCATGATCGATCGCACGAGGTTCACCCTCAGCGCCGTGACGACGACCGCTTCAGTACCGCCGGCCGCGGCACGGACCTGTGCCACCTGGGTGCACGTGGTCAGCGCTGAGCCGCCGTTCGGGACCTGGCGTGTCTCCAGGCGCATGATCTGAGAGCTGATCTGTGTCGCGGAGCCGTCGAGTATCGGATGGAAACCGATCGAGATCGGGACCGCGAGCCGCGGGGCGAATCGGGTTGCGTAACGCCGTCCGACATCGATGCGCCTTCGGCTCAACGCGGCGAACGGAACCGAGATGCCGCGGTCGGCCGATGCCGACGGAGCCGAGACCGGTACCGGCGGTGTGGCGACCGGGACGAAGGGGATCGTCGCGCGGAGCGTCTGATGCGTGTACCGGTAGAGCGAGGGCCAGGCGATCAGCGAGCCGGCCAGCACCAATGCGGTCCAGAGGACGATCGCCGCGGAGACGTTGCGATCTCCGAAACGCGCTGCCAGGCGCGTCAGTTCGCGGGAACCGCGCAGGCCGAGCGCGCCGGCGGTCGCGACCCCTGCCGGCAGCACACAGACGATCGCGAACCAGAGTGCCTTGACCGGGTACCACTGCCGGAGGTCGGTGGGATCTCCCGAGGCGACCAGAAGCACCGCCGTCATGCCGAGCAGGGCGGCGACTGTCAACGCCAGCGGCGTCGTCGCAGGACGCCGGAGCCACGTGACGACACCCACGGCTCCGAGCGTCGCGAGAGCGAGGGTCGCCGCACCGGGGGGATTGGGTACGCCGGCCACTGACGCGACGCTGCCCACACCTCCAACGCCGCCGTTCGTGCCGCTAGCGATCGCGTAGACGGGAAGGACGCTCACGGGGACGGCTACGACCCCGATGATGAGCGCCGGACGGAGCCTCGCGAGGCGCCCTGCCGGGCCGCCGTCCCGTACGACCTGCGCGAACAGTAAGACGGCAACCGGCACCGCCGCGGCGACGCACGCCGTCCAGAGATGGGCCTCGACGGCCACCAGCGCGACGGCGAGCGCCAGCAACCCAGGGCGCGATCCGACCGGTGTCGCGAGCACGGCCAGCGGAAGCAGTAGCGCGAGCGCCAGCGCGAGGATGCCGGAATGGCCGCCGCTGATCACGAACTGAGCCATGAATGCGTTGGCGACCAGCAGCAGCGTGCCGGTCGAGAACCCCGCGAGCGCCGCTGGACGTTCGCCGTAGGGCAGCGTGATGCGGAACGCCACCGCGCTCACGATGATGAGCAGCACCGACAGAGCGAGCCAGACCAGAGCCCCGACGGCCTCCAGCTGTGCGTCGATCGTCCTTGCCTGGCCGGCCGCGCTGTATGCGATCGCGGCGGCCGCATGCAGACCGCGCGGGTACCCGTGGTCGCTGTAGTCGAGTCCGCCGGCGTCCTGAATCGCGAGGACCATGAAGGCGTGCTCGCTCGTGTCCTTGACGAGCCCGACCCAGCGCTCGGCGATCGTGATCGAGAACGCGTTCGCCAACGCGGCAACGAACGCGGCGGCCGCCGGAGCGAACGCGAGAAGCGACATCGGAGTAGCCGGGATCGGGTCGCCGGGGGTGGCGGGCGGACGCCGGTGCGCGACCCACCAGGCGCCGCCCAGCCAGAGCATCACTGCGACCGTGGCACCCTCCCGCGATCCGACCATGTCGATTCCGCTCAGCGCTGAGAAGAGGGCGACAACGACCGCGTAGAGCACGAGCGCCGCCACAGCAGCCGGGATCGCAATATCCCATGGCGCGTGACGGCGGACGGCGAACCCACCGGCTCCCGCCATCGCGATCAGCAGGAGCGTGCCCACGCCGCGATCGTATTCGAGGCACCCGCGGAACCGGCCGGCGGCCGGCGAGCCTCTAGGCTCTGCGCGATGATTCGCGTCGGCGTCTCCGGAGCGGCAGGCAAGGTCGGCCAGGCGATCTGCGCCGGCGTCGATGCGGCGGACGATCTCGAGCTGGTTGGGCGGGCCGACCCGTCGCTGGGGGCGACGCTCGAGGAGATCCTGCCCGCCTGCGAGGTCGTCGTCGACTTCACGACGCCTGCGACCGGGCAGCAGAACGTGCTGGCATGCATGAACGCCGGCGTGCACTGCGTCTTCGGGACGACTGGATTCGAGCTCGACCCGCTGCGGACGGCCGGCCCCGGCAAGGCCTTCTTCGCTCCCAACTTTGCGATCGGCGCCGTGCTGATGATGCGGTTCGCCGCGGAGGCGTCCCGGCACATGAAGAAGGCGGAGATCATCGAGCTCCACCACGACACGAAGCTCGACGCGCCGTCGGGCACGGCCAGGCACACGGCCGAGCTGATGGAGGGCGACGTGCCGATCCACTCGGTGCGGCTGCCCGGCCTCGTCGCCCACCAGGAGGTGCTGCTCGGCGACCAGGGGCAGACGCTCACGATCCGGCACGACTCGACCGATCGCACCTCGTTCGTGCCCGGCGTCCTATTGGCCGTTCGCAAGGTTGCGGACCAGGACGAGCCGCTGATCGTCGGCCTCGATCGCCTGCTCTGGCCGGAGTGATCCGGGAGCTGAGAGAAGCGGACGTGCCGGAGGCCGCCGGCCTCCTGGTTCGCTCCTGGGCGCGCTCGTACTCCGACATCGTCGCGCCCGACGAGCACCCGGACGCGGACGGGCAGGCTCGTCACCTGCGGACCCCCGGCGCCGCCGGCTGGGTCTTCGAACAGGGCGGCGCGATCGCTGCTGTCGCGCTCGTTCTGGGCCACGGCTCCGGCGACCCCGAGCTGTCGGTGCTCCACGTCGATCCGCCGGCGCAGGGCGCCGGTGTCGGTGGCCGGCTCCACGACGCCGTGCTCGAAAGCCTCCGCAGCGACGGGACCGGGCGCTGCCACCTCTTCGTCTTCGAGGCCAACGAGCAGGCCCGGGCGTTCTACGCGGCGCGCGGCTGGACCGAGGCGGAGGCGCGAGAGATCCCAGCGCGCTGCGGCTCGGCACCGGTGATGCGACTGGATCGCGTCCTCTGATGCTCGTCGCCGTCACCGACCACGCCGCGGAGCGGTACCGCCAGCGGATCGGAGGGACGCTCGATCCGAAGCTCGAGATCGCTCGCCGTGTCGGCGAGGCGGTCCAGGCAGGCCGCACGAGCGAGACGGCACCCCCCGGCGCGTCTGGGACGCGAGGAAGCCTCTACGTCAGCGACAGAACCGACCGTGGGCTCGTCTACGTCTGCCGGCAGGCAGGCAGCGAGCTGGTGGTGATCACGCTCTGGGAACGAACCGGCGGGC